>NZ_SKFH01000027.1 GCF_004343705.1 Flaviaesturariibacter aridisoli | reverse complement strand
TAACAGGGGCTCCTATGTAAAGGGATTCGTTGCATGAGGTAACCACTTTATTTTTTTCGGTGCTTCGCGAACCATGATTGCAGGCGGTGTCTCACCGCTTTTTTTATGTGGCAGCAATCATGGTTTGTGAAGCGCAAGCCTGCCCGGCAGGGGCAAGGTTGCCTTGTATGCTCTATTCGCTGCCGGTGTTTTTCTTCCAGGTTGTTTAGTGAAGCAGGCTCCTATGAGCAGTCAACCGACGTGGAGTTGCTGCAGGTCTTTATCAGTAGTTAAGAAAAGGCGGCCGCTGCAGACTGTTGCGGAGCACCTCAGTAAAGAGTGCAGCCCATGTTGAGCAGTCGGCCGCCGGTATGTTTTGGAAGCTTCCATGTAGTTACCTGTCAGAAGAAGTCGGAGGGTTGTTGTTGCTGTTCTAGTAAGGCCTAGGTTTTCTTAGTTGGTTGTTTCTTGTTTGGGTTGCCGTCCTTTCCTTTTCTTCTCCGGCGGCTCCGGTGCGTTGATCTCCTCACTGCTGCCCTGCTCGATGCCCCTCACATACATCCGCCCGGATAGCAACACGGCCCGCATTCTTCGCAGCAGCCTGCGGGCAATGCGGATGAGGGCTTGCTCAGGCTTCATGCGGCTACATAGCTTTTTGTAGGCATCGAGCATGGCCGGGTCCCGTCGGATCAATTGCCACGAAGCTTCCACGAGGTGGCTTCGGAGCTGGTTGTGCCGGCGTTGGGTAATACCGGTGTGCTGCTGCCGCTCACCACTTGAGTGCTCGTCGGGGCAGAGGCCCACGAAGCGGTTGAGGGCGTCGAAATTTTTAAACCGGGCTACGTCGCCGACCTCGAGCGTAAAGAGCTGGGCGGTGATGGGACCGATGCCGGGCACGGAGCGCAGGAGTTGCTCTTGCCGTTCGTAGGCTTCGGTGCGCATGAGGGCGCGCAGCTTCTTTTCGGTTTTCAGTAAGAGAAGCCGCAGGTGGCGCACTTCTTCCAGCATCAGCTCCAGGGTGTCCTGCAGGTCTGCGTCTTTGCTTGCAGTGGCTTCGATCCAGTGGAGGAAGTTGTGGCTCCAGTGCGGGTTGTCAAAGGGCGGGGGTATGGTGACGCCCTGGAAGCGAAGCTCACTCTTCAACCGGTTTTTACAGCGGGTGAGGTCGCCCCAGAGCTTCTTTCTAAAGCGGATGAGGCTTCTGTGCTTCTGCAGCTTTTCGGAGGGTACGTGGATGCCGCGCAAGAGGCCGGCGGCGAGGTGGTTGGCGAGGCGGCGGGCGTCCACCGCATCGGTCTTGCCTCTTCGCTCGGCATCGGTGCCGGGGATGTCGGCGGGATTGACCACGATACACTCCATGCCGGCGGCCCACAGGGCGCGGCAGAGGGCGAAGCCAAAGGGGCCGGCTTCGTAGACGCAGCGGAACTGCGCGTTGCCATAGCGGCCTCTCAGGTGACGAATCAGCAGGTCGCTATCGGCTTCAAGGGAAACATTGCCGAGGCAGACCCCGTCGCAGAGCACCGCTACCTGCCAGCGCTTCTTGTGCACGTCGATGCCGACCGAGAGGTCGTGGTTGGAAAAGTCTTGCGCGCGGCTTATCTTAGTTGCCGGGTCCGCCACACGTGCTGAGGTCTTGAGGGTTGTTTTCATTTATGAAGCATTTTGGTTCCTTAAGATACCTCTTGCAGCATTGCTTCACCGCAACTGACTGCTTGCCGGTGGCGGACCCTTTTACATATAGACTGTTGCGCTATGGCCTTCGAACAGCGTAATAATTCGTAGTTTCCCTTTCGGCCACAGCGCAAAGCCCTGGTCGTCATGCGCTCTGGTGAAACCCTCTTAATTTCGGGAATTGGTTAATCGAAAAAACTCCCCGCTAATATTTGTCGGTCAATTCCTTTCGACCTCGATCGTCCTGTATTTTCTTTATTTGGAATACGCAACCCGCTGTTATATCGAGCTTGACCTGATCGGGATGGTTTTTCAATCACTTTACGCCCTGGTTCTTATAGGGATCACTATCCTGTGCTGCGCGATTGTGGGGTTGCCGTTGCGGCTTGTGCCCAAAATCGCCAATTGGTGGAAAGGGCGGCAAGTCATCCCCTTGTGTGGTATCGGGGTTGCTGCCCTGTTGTTGTGGCTCTCGATCCTGCCCGGGTTCTCTGTAAAGGCATGGGTTGAAGAATATGGGGAACATTTTCAGGCCCAAATTCCCAATTTCAAATTGTTCGCATCCGGTTGGGTGCTCCTGGCTTTTTGCATGATCCATCTTTACCCCAAAGAGGTGTTGGAAACGATTCGAAGGAAGTAGGGAATAGTCCAAAATACAGCGCGCAGCTGCCCTTAGCTTTGCCGCATGACGCCCGCTGAGCTCAAAGCTTTCCTCGACCGCAAGGTATCCGAATACAACCGGCCTTCGTTCATCGCGGCCGATCCGGTATCGGTGCCGCACCGCTTTACGCAAAAGGCCGACATCGAGATCGCGGGCTTCTTCGCGGCGCTCTTTGCCTGGGGCAACCGCACGACGATCATCAACAAATCGAACGAGCTGATGGCGCTGATGGACGAGGCGCCCTACCAATTCGTCACGCAGCACGAGGAACAGGACCTGAAGCGCTTCCTCCATTTCAGGCACCGCACGTTCAATCCTACGGACATCCTTTACTTCATCCAGTTCTTTCAACAGCACTACCGGCAAAGCAACACGCTCGAAACCGCCTTCGTGCCCGGCCGCTTTACGGGGATGGAAGACGCGCTCAATTCGTTTCATACGTATTTCTTCTCGCTGCCCGACGCGCCGCCGCGCACGCGCAAGCACATCGCGGCGCCGTTCAAGGGCTCTACCTGCAAGCGGATCCTGATGTACCTGCGCTGGCTCGTGCGCGCCGACGGCCAGGGTGTGGACTTCGGGCTCTGGAAGAAGATCCGTCCCGCCGACCTCGTCATCCCGGTTGACCTGCACGTGGCCCGGGTGGCCCGGCGCTTCGGGCTGCTGGAGCGCCCGGCAACGGATTGGACCGCCGCGCTGGAGCTTACCGGTCGCCTCAAAGCTTTCGACCCCGCCGACCCCGTGAAGTACGACTTCGCGTTGTTCAGTTTGGGCATCGGGGAGCGGTTCTAGAGAAAGAACGCAGATCCCGCAAGCGGGATACGCAGATTTTTTAAGATTGGTTATGATTTGCTGACGCACGCAAGTATATCTGCGCTAATCGTATAAATCATAAAAAATCTGCGTTCTTTCTCTCTTTACCTTGGGGTCATGACGCCGCTCGAAAAAGAAGTAAGCCAGATCGATGCGCTGATGACGGAAGACGACGCGCGCTTCCTTCACCTCGCGCGCCTGCTCAACGAGGCGGTGCTGCACGACTTCGGGTCGGTGCTGCGCCTGCTCTACCGGGTAGATGTATCCGAGAAGAAAGTGCGGGCGGCCCTGGCTGCCGCCGACGCCGACGCCGGCACGATCCTCGCCCGCCTGCTGCTGGATCGGGAAAAGGAAAAAGCCGCCTCCCGCGCCCGCTACAAACGACCGCCGGGCGAGATCCCCGAGGACGAAAGTTGGTAACCGGTTAATGAGTGGACCGGGTAATTGGTTAGTCAAGCTCAACGATTGGCCTATTCCTTTACCAACCGGTTAACAATTAACCGTTCACCGAATTCCCCCGGCATAGATTTTTTGCGTGTAGCGGCAAACGGCTCTCTATGCAACGTGACGGCGCTACCACCAGTCTTTGGCAGAATAATGTTCCCGACCATGCCGACTCCGGCAGCATGCCCCGCGAGGCGGTGGACGTGCTGGTCGTGGGCGGCGGCATCACCGGCCTTGCCACGGCGCTCCTGCTGCAGCAGCAGGGCAAGCGCTGTATCGTAGCGGAAGCCCACACGCTGTGCTTCGGCACCACCGGCGGCACCACCGCCCACCTCAATACCTTTTTTGATAGCACGTACGACCGGCTGGAATCCGATTTCGGTGAAGATGCTTCCCGCCTCCTCCACAGCGCCGCCCGCTCCGCCCTCGACCTCGTGAAGCGGCACATTGCCGAGTTCGGCATCGACTGCAGCCACGCCGAAAAGGATGGTTACGTATATGCCCAAACCGAGGAGCAGGAAAAGCAGTTGTACAAAATGTTCGAGGCGTCGGTCAACGCCGGCGCCGAAGTAGCGTATACCGAAAGCATCCCCGTGCCGATGCCCTTCCGCAAGGCGATCGTGTACCGCCGCCAGGCGCAGTTTCATCCCACCCGCTACGTGCTGGGTCTCGACAAGGCCTTCGGGGCCGCCGGCGGCCTCGTGCTGCAGGGCTGCCGCGTGGAGACCTTCGAAAAGGAAGGTGAGCTGCTCCGGGTGAAGACCTCGCGCGGCGAGATCAGCGCCCGCTGGCTCGTGTGGGCCACGCACATCCCGCCGGGCATCAACCTGCTCCACTTCCGCAACGCGCCCTACCGTAGTTATGCGGTCGCCGCCACGCTCAGCGACCACAACTACCCCGACGGCCTGGCCTACGACCTCTACGATCCCTACCACTATTTCCGCACGCAGGAGGTGGACGGCAAGCGCTACCTCATCGCCGGTGGTGAAGACCACAAGACGGCCCACGTGACCAATACCGAACAGTGCTTCGCGCAGCTGGAAGCCTACCTGCGCAATCATTACGCGGTGGAGGAGATCGCCTTTCACTGGTCTTCGCAATACTTCGAGCCGGCCGACGGCCTGCCCTATATCGGCCACCTGCCCGGCAACCCCGACAACGTACTGGTGGCCACCGGCTACAGCGGCAACGGGATGACCTACAGCCATATCGCCGCGCAGCTGCTCAGCGACCTCATCGTGAAAGGCGAGAGCGGCTATGCATCGCTGCTCGCGCCGGGACGCGTCAAGCCGGTGGCAGGCTTTATGGACTTCGTGAAGGAAAATGCCGACGTGGTGGCGCAGTTTGTGGGCAAGCGCCTCAAAGCCGGGAAACTGCCCGAGCTGGCCGGGATCGCGCCCGGCGAGGGACGCGTGGTGAAATACGAAGGCACGAACGTGGCCATCTACCGGAATGAGGCCGGCAAGCTCTACGCGCTCAACCCGGTGTGCACGCATGCGAAGTGCGTGGTGGATTGGAACCGCGCCGAGCAAAGCTGGGACTGCCCCTGCCATGGTGCGCGCTACTCCATTACCGGCGACGTGCTCACAGGGCCGGCGCGGGCAGGCCTGGAAAAGATCGACCTGGAAGACCTGTAAAGAACGAGAGAACGAGAAAACGAGAGAACGGGATGGGTGTTGCGAACTTTTGGGCGGCGTTTTTGTTTTGAGCGTATGAGTGTATATGTGCTGAAACAGGTACAGCGGATGCCCATTGGCCTGGAGCAGGCCTGGGATTTCTTTTCGCACCCCAAAAATCTGGCGCTGATCACGCCCGAAAAGCTCAACCTGAAATTTACCAATGAATTGTATCGGGAGGAGGCGTACCCGGGCCAGATCATCACCTACAAAGTGCGACCGCTGTTCGGCATCCCGCTGTTCTGGATGACGGAGATCACGCAGGTGCAGCGCCCCCATTTCTTTGTAGACGAGCAGCGCCAGGGACCTTATGCGCTTTGGCACCATGAACACCATTTCAAAGAGATCCCCGGTGGAGTGGAGATGACCGATATCGTGCACTACCGCCTGCCCTTTGGCTTCCTGGGACGTTTGGGGTCTTCTTTCATAAAAAAACAGCTGGATGATCTTTTCGCCTACCGGAGGGAAAAGATCACCCAGCTGCTGGGAACACTCGGGTAATCTTATTTTACGAAATAAACAAGCGATGGCGCTTTTTTCACGCTGCCGTCCTGGGCGCGGTAGGTGCGGTTGTCGACGGTGATCATCATGCCGCTCCAGGCTTGTTGCAAAAGCCTCTTCATCTGGGTAGTCGTCTGCCGGTCTTTCATAGGGGCCTCCCAGATTTCCCCGTTGGACATATTGGCCGTAAGCGTACAACTTTCGATGGAGAGTCCGTCGGGGCTGATGATCGCCTGCACAGGCAGCGCGCGTGCGATTTCCACGCTTAGCGTATCGCCCGACTTCAACCCGATGACTACAGGCTTAAGTGGCACCGCGCTGCGCGGGTTTTGAGAAGACCGGACCGGCGTTACAATTCCATCGATATTATTGAGGTAGCCCAGCGCTACGGCATCCGATGCGCTCATGCTGTCTTTCCGTCCGCTGCCATATACGAGCGTTACGCTGCGGTCGGGGTTGACGTCGACGGACTCGATAACGTCGGCGGGTGCGGCTGCCGGGCCCGATGCGCGCACATCTGCCGGAGCTTGCACAGGGCGCAGGTCGGCCGCGGGAGCGGCAGGCGATACATCCGACGTCGCTTTTGCGGGCAGTACATCCGCTGAAGCATTCGGGACCTGCTGTCGGTAAGCAGCGATCGAATTCAGGATGGCCTGCGCAATGCGGTCGCGGTTGGAATCTTTCGTTAAGAAGGCGCGGTCGGCATCTTTGTCGATGTAGCCCAGTTCGATGAGTGCTGCCGGGCAGGGACTGTTCTTCAATACCCATGCGCCGAGATTCCGCAGCTGTCCGTCGGTTGGATATACCTTGGTCAGCGATTGTTGCAACGCCGAACCAAACAGCCGGCTTCCGGCGCGCACGCCGGTGTCTGCAGACACATAAACGCTGAAGCCTTCAGGAGCGCCCGTGAGCGGGCCATTGCTTACTACGTATTGGTCCACATGCAGCGATAAAAAGAGGCGGGCGCCGGCACGGCGGGCGATCTCGGGACGCTCTTTCAGGTCCACAATGTTTTCATCGGCACGTGTGAAAACGATGTTGAGGTTGGGGTCGGCATTCAGGGCTTTGATGCGCTGCGCCAGGTCCAGCACCAGCTGGTCTTCGGTCACGCCATTGCTTCTGGCGCCGTTCCAGCCGCCATCGGCCATACGCCCATGCCCGGCATCGATCACGACAGTAAATTTTTCGGAGTTGGTTTGTGTGACGACTACCGGCTCGCTCTTCTGGGCGCGAACGGCGAAGGTGAAAGCGATGAGCCCGAGCAGGGGCAGGGCCGCCACGCGTCCGAAGTAGCGAACGCGGGTCTTTTGCAACTGGTTTAGCATATAGAGTCTACGTTTGATGGCGCGGTGAAAAAAGGGATTCGTAAGCCCGGCGTATTGTTCGGGATAGGCCGCTTGCAGGATCAACGCGGCCAGCGTGCCGGCGTCGCGGTCGCGTACCGAGCGCTCGTCGGCAATGAACTCGTGCACGAGGTGCAGCTCGTTGCGCAGGAGCCAGAATATCGGGTTGAACCAGCAAAGAACGAGGGCCGCCTGCAACAGCAGCTTATCGAAGGAGTGCCGCTCGCGTACGTGTACGAGTTCGTGCTGCAGGATCTGCTGTCCGCCTTCGGTGGATGGGTCGAGCGCGGGGTTCCAGAACACGCGGCGGAAGAAGGAGAACGGCGTGCCCGGCACCGGCACCAGGATAAAATCCACCTCGCCGACGCGTTGCGCCGGGTAGCGGCGCGCCAGGCGCAGCAGGGCCAGCAGGCTACGGCCAAAGCGAAACAAAAGCACCAGTGCCACTACCGTATAAATACAGTACACGGCAGTCATCGGATCGAAGCCGCGCGTTTGCGGTACAACCGTTTCTACGTACGCATTGCCGTCGCTCACCACCTGCAGCAGCCGCACCGGCAGTTCGGCAGCCGTGGCGGCGGGCCGTGTCACTTCGATCCGCGCCAGCGGCAGCAGCAGCGACAGGGGCACGATCAGCAGCAGGTAAAAGCGGTTCCACTGGTGGAAGACGCGGTTGCGCAGGGCGAGCCAATAGTAGCCATACAGGAGCGCTGCACACAGCACGGTTTTCAGCAGGTAAGGAAACAGGCTGCTCATTTCTTTGATTTTTTGATTTGCTTCACCAAGGCTTCCAGGTCGTCGAGGCTAAGCCCGTTCTCCTGCACCATGAAAGACACGGCTTCGGTATACGAGCCGCTGAAATAATTCTTCACCATATTCTTCAGCGACGACTTGGAATACGATGACTTGCTCACGAGTGGATAGTATTGGTGCTGCCGGCCCACCACGCGGATGGCAGCAAAGCCTTTGTCCACAAGGATCTTCAGCAGCGTAGCTACTGTGTTCTGGTGCGGCTTCGGCTCGGGCAATACCTCCAGCAGGTCGCGGGTAAAACCCTCGCCCAGCTTCCAGAGCGCCTGCATCACCTGCTCTTCGGCCTTGGTAAGCGTTTTCATGTTTATTAGTTTATTGGTCTATTAGTCTATTGGGAAAGCAGGTTCGCTACCAACCTCCTAACCTCTCTGAGCTCTTCCTCTTTCTATGAACGCTAACCTACAACTAATATTTTAGTCGAACAACTAAACATTTAGTTTTATTTCAGCAAAGCTGGCGGCGCCTCATCTTTGCGGCATGGCTACGATCTATCATGTAACGACGCGCGCCGAATGGGAACAGGCGCAGCAGCAGGGCTTTTACGAAGCGGCCTCTCTTCCTGTGGAAGGCTTCATCCACGCCAGCGCCGACGAGCGGCAGGTGCAGGGCGTTTTGCAACGCTACTTCGCCGGGCAGTCCGGGCTGGTAAAGCTGACGATCGATACGTCGAAGCTGACCCATGAGCTGAAGTGGGAGCTGGCTCCTTCCGTGGGCGAGGAGTTTCCGCATATCTACGGCCCGCTGAATGTGGAAGCCGTTGTGTCGGTGGAGCAGCTTGATTCGTGAGGCGTGAGCCGTCAGCCGTGAGCGCTGACGCCTATAACGAAGAAAGGATGCCCTCGGCATCCTTTCTTCTTGCGTTGCATCGCGAGCTCACGCCTCACGTCCTCATCCAGGCATTCGGGCGATGTATTTTTCGATCTGCTTGATCTGGTCCACGATCTGGGGCGTGGTGGGTTTGCAGGCTTTTGTTTTGCGGAAGAATTCCTTGGCGGCGCGGAACTCGCGCTTGTTCATCATGATGCTGCACATCTGCAGGTAGGCGGCGGCCTGGCTTTCCTTGTCGTGCAGGCCCTTGCGCAGCGCCTCGCGGATGTAGCGCTCGCCGGTGCGGAGGTCGTTCTTCTGCATCGCCAGCATACCCATCTGCAGCAGCGAGGCGCCTTCGGCTTCCTTCATCGGCATGCCCAGGTCGAGGCCTTTCTTCATGTGCTTCTCGGCATTGTCGTAGTCCTGGTTCATCATGGCGATGTTGCCCTTCAGCGTGAAATACACCGAGCGGATCGGCTTGTAGAGCAGGTTGGGAAATTTCACCGAGTCGATCACCTTCTGGGCTTCTTCCATGTTGCCGCTTTCCATATGCTCCTGGATGAGACGCAGCGGACCAAAGAAAAAGTGGCCGAAGAGGAGAATGGCGCCTACGAAGTAGAGGGGAAACACGGGCCAGAAGCCGCTGACCGTCACGTTGAGGACGATGCCCAGGACAATGAGCCCGATGCCCAGCGGCAGGCGGTAGCGGATAAGCGTATTGTAGAATTTCATAATTTCTGAAAAGGGGGGCAAAGATACGTGCCCGGCCGCATTCCGCCTAGGAGGGCGCGCGGCCCCGCGGGCGCAAAATACCCGCGGAATGTCGCAGAACGCCCCCGGGCTCTGCGCCCCAGGGGTTAGGTTTGCAGCAAAACCGCTGTTATGCAAAAGATCACCCCCTTTCTCTGGTTCAATGATAAGGCCGAAGAAGCCGTTGGCTTCTATACCGGCCTGTTTGGCGGCACGGTGACCCAAACGGAGCGTTACGGCCCGCATGGCCCCGGCCCGGAAGGCTCGGTGATGACGATGGCCTTCGAGCTGTTCGGCCTGAAATATATCGCCCTCAATGGGGGGCCGCATTACCAGTTCACCGAGGCCGTTTCTTTCGTGGTCCATTGCGAAACGCAGGAGGAGATCGACCGGTACTGGGAGGCGCTGTTGGCGGATGGCGGCAAGGCGTCGCGCTGCGGCTGGCTCAAAGACCGCTTCGGGCTTTCCTGGCAGATCGTGCCGGTGCAGCTGCCGCAGCTGCTGAAGGCGGGTGATGCCGCCGCCAAGGGCCGGGTGATGGGCGCCATGATGAAGATGGTGAAGATGGACATCGCCGCTCTCGAAGCGGCCGCGGCGGCCCGCTGATGCCGTTTACCGATCGGCGCTCCGCTCCCGCCCTTGTTCCCGCGGCTACCTTTGCGGCGATGAACGATGCACGGGGTATTTCAGGAGCGCAGATCGGTATTCTTTCGGCTGGCGCCGGCGTCTGTGTGGCCAACATTTATTACAACCAGCCTATCCTCAACGACATTGCCCGCGACCTGGGGCTGAGCGAGGGCGCCACCGGCTACCTGCCTGTGCTCACCCAGGCCGGCTACGGCCTCGGCCTGCTGCTGCTGACGCCCCTCGGCGACAAGACCGACCGGAAGCGGCTTATCCTGCTTTTGCAGGGAGCGCTCATCGTGGTGCTCCTGCTGCTGACACAGGTGCGGCACCCGGCGGGTCTCTTCGCGCTTTCCTTCGCTACCGGCGTATTCGCCACGGCCACGCAGGTGCTGATGCCCATGGCCGCCGCCCTGGCGCGCCGCGACAAAGGCAAGATCGTCGGCATCGTGTTTACCGGCGCGCTGGTGGGCATCCTCGGCGCCCGCATCTTCAGTGGTGCCGTTGCCGGCTGGCTCGGCTGGCGCTGGGTGTATGGACTGTCGGCGGGGTTGCTTGTGCTCACGTCCCTGCTCGTGGCCTTCGGGTTACCGCGCGTGGCAGCCACCTACAGCGGCTCCTACGTTGGGCTTATCCGCTCCACGGTGGCGCAACTGGGGCGCTTCGCCCGCCTGCGCCGCATCGTGCTGCTGGGCGCGCTCGTATTCGGCACCTTTTGCTCTTTCTGGACCACCCTCACGTTTCACCTGAGCGGACCGCCATTTCGTTACGGGGCCAAGACCATCGGTCTTTTTGGTTTCCTGGCCATCGGCGGTGCCGCCGCTTCCACGCCCTTCGGCCGCCTCGCCGACCGGATGCCGCCATCGCGGATCCAGTTGTTCACTGTACTGATACTCATTGCCTCGGTGCTCTGGATTTTCTTCTTTCCGCAATCGCCCGCGGCTTTTATCGGGGCAACAGTATTGCTCGACGTGGGCGTGCAGGCGACGCAGGTCAACAACCTCGCGCAGGTGTATAGCCTTGACGAAGCGGCCCACAGCCGTATAAATACGGTATACATGACCTGCATGTTCATCGGCGGCGCCTTCGGCACCTGGGCCGGCGTGCAGTGCTGGAGCCTCGGTGGCTGGACGGGGGTCAGCGTGCAGCTGCTCCTTTGGTCGGCGCTGGCGCTGCTGGTGGCACTCGTGGGCTACAGGTCCTATCTTCGCCACGCAAAGAAGCGCATATGAAACTCGAGGATGTTTTGAACGAAAGAAGCGGCGGCCGCTGCGAGCTGTGCGGCGGCACGGATGATCTGCAGGTATACGAAGTGCCCGGCGCGGAATACCGCGATGCGGACGGCACGCTGCTGGCCTGCGGCACCTGCCGGGCGCAGCTCGAAAAGCGCGCCGAGCTCGACCCGGCCCACTGGCGCAAGCTGGGCGAAACGATGTGGAGCGAAGTGCCGGCCATCCAGGTGGTTGCCTGGCGGATGCTCAACCGCCTGCGCCAGGAAAGCTGGGCCGCCGAAAACCTCGACCTCCTCTACCTCGACGACGAGCGCCTCGCCTGGGCCCGCTCCACCGGCGACCACGAAGGCGACGCCTCCGTGGACCTGCACCGCGATGCCTATGGCGCCGTGCTCCAAAACGGCGACTCGGTGGTGCTCACCAAATCTCTCGACGTAAAAGGATCCACGCTCACCGCGCGCCTCGGCACGGTGGTACGCAACATTCGCCTCGTGCCCGACAACACCGGCCAGATCGAGGGCCGCGTGGAAGGCCAGCAGATCGTGATTCTCACCAAATATGTGCGCAAGCAGGGCTAGACCTGGTATTAAAGAATCAGTCAGCGGCCATTTCGGCCACTACCAGCACACCATAAACAAAGCCTTCGTAGGCCAGCGGCGTCAGCTGGATATTGCAGGTCCCGTCGCTCAGCACACACGGCACCCGCTCCAGCAGCAGCGTGCGTCCGCCGAATGCTTCCCGGATCTTTTCGGGCAAGGGCGTGGCGGCGGCCTCGGGGAAGCACTCCACCAGGCTGCGGCCCATCAGGTCTCCGATCTGCCGGCCGGTGTATTCCAGGTAGGAGCGGTTGGCGGCACAGAAGCGCAGGGCCCGGTCGAGCACGAAGGTGTGACCTTGTGTTGCCTCCAGGAGCGTGCCTGCCAGCTGGGCGCGGCTGCCGAGGATAAAGTCTTTTTCCTGGAGCGAGCGCTGCAGGTCCTGCACCTGGCGACGGATGTGATCCACCTCGGTGCGGTCTTCGATGCGGCATAACAAACCCTGGATGCCACCCTTCGGATCACGAAGGGCCTGGGTCGTCCACAGCAGGCTGCGGCCGCCCAGTTCGAAGGCCTGCGAAAAGCCGTCGGTTTCACCCGCAAGTCCACGGTCGAGGAAGGCCAGCAGCGACGTGCTGTCGCCGGCCGGCAGGTAGCGGAGCAGCGATTCCTGCAGCAATTCCTTGCGCGGACGCCCCAGCCAGCGCGCGGCGGCAGGGTTCACTAGTTGAAGCCGGTAGTCGGTTCCCATAGCCAGCAGCGGCTCGTTCGCCCCTTCAATCAGGAGCGTGCAAAGATCCAAAAGCGCATAGGCGAAACCGGGAGCTGCGAAAGAGGCGTTGTTGTTGTTTTTCATAGGCGCACATTTTCATACGTCTTCCCCCTGTAAAGGCAAAGAGCGGGCCTTTTGTTTCCGGGCGGCGGGACGAGCCTCCACAATTAACAAGCGCCACTTGCCGGTTGTACCGGTACCGGGTATGCGCTTGTTTAAATGGTTCAGAATGAGGCGCGAATGGGACTTTCCGGCAGAGCGCGCAGAAAGCAACGGTTTTGCTAATTAGCAAATGCAGCCCGCACTGGGAATAGATGAGCTAAAGACTAACGGCTGAGCAGAACCGACATTTGTTCAAAAACTTGACATTGTTGCGGGCAAATGACTGAAAAATTGACATCTTTGTACAAACGTTTTGTGTCGTGACCTACTTCGCCCAAAATCTGAAACACCTGCGCAAGCGCTCCGCCCGAACCCAGGAGCAGCTGGGGCAGGAAGTGCGGCTGGGCCGGACCACCATCGCCAATTACGAATCGGGATTATCCGGTCCAACCGACCCCGAGGTGCTGGTGCGGCTGTCGCACCTGTTCGGCGTCAGCATCGACGAATTGCTTACCCGCGACCTTGCGCAGGCTTTTGCACCGCCTGCCGCCGCGCCCGCCGGCACGCCCCCGGGCGGTGACGCGGTTGCGCACACCCTTACGCGGGCGCCCTTCGTGGCCCGCGAGGAAGCCGCCCGCTACCTGCAGCAGGGTGGGGAGCCGGGTTACCTGGAGCGCTTGCCGGCTTACGGGCTTCCGGGCCTGCGCAGCGATGAATACCGTGTGTTCGAGGTCACCGACCCGGCACTGGCGCCGCGCTTCGAGCCGGGCGACCGGGTACTTTGCCGCCGGGCCCCTGCCGGCGAGCCGCCGCATGAAGGCGCTGTTTATTTACTGGTATCGCCCGTGCACGGGCTGCTGCTCCGCCGCCTGCGCAGCGACGGTGCGGGACGCTGGCTGCTGGGCCCTTCGCCCGGCGGGCCGGTAACGCTGGCCGCCAGCGAGGTGCGCGAGCTGTGGCAGGCCGAATGGGTGCTCAGCGCCCGCCTGGACCCACCGCTGGAAGACATGAACCGCCGCATTGCCGACCTCGAAGAGCAGCTCAGCGCGCTGAGCCGCCGCCTTACCTGAATCCGACCACCCCTCCTCAAGCCATCTGAATGAACGAGTACCGCCTCTTTTACGCCGAAGACGACCTGGATGATCTCCACATTTTCCTGGAGGCCTTTGCCGAGCGCCCCGAGGTGCAGGTGACGCGCTTTGCCGACGGCCGTGCCCTGCTCAACACGCTGGAGCGGCTACCGGAGACGGAACTGCCTTGCCACATCGTGCTCGACCTCAACATGCCGGTGCTTGATGGCCGCGAAACGCTCGTAGCGCTGCGCAAGCACCCGCGCTTTTCCGCTCTGCCCGTGCTTCTGTTCACTACGTCGAACAGCGACGTCGATAAAAACTTTGCGTTACAGTGGGACGTGGACCTCGTTACCAAACCGCTGATTTACGAGGATATGGAGCACCTCGCCGACCAGCTCGTGGCACTCTGCCGCGCCTATATGGCACGCCGCTGATCTGGGCTACAAACGAAACACGGAGAAATATTACGAAAGCTTCTGATTACGCGATCCGCCGCAATGGATACGGCGAGTTCCGGATCAGTTGATCTTCTTCCGGAACGCGCACCGCCCAGGGCGCCAGGCGGCTGTATTGCCGGCGATGCACCTGCACCAGTATCCTGAGCCAAAGTATGAGCGGACAAAGGGCTTTGAGCGAGTAGGGTTTCACCAGCGTCTGCCGCAGCCAGTAGCCGCCCAGCAGGTCGGAATACAGGAAGGTGGTGAGCACCAACAGCGTGAAGAAGAAAATGTGGAGCCGCCGCGTTTTTTCCTGCACCAGGTACCAGAGGCACATTCCCATTACGGCAATGATGTAGGTGCAGGCCTCGGAGCCGTTGCTGAACAACACCGTGAACAGCAGCACCGACGCCAGCAGGTAGAAGCGCAGACGGATATCGCCGAAGTCGCGCCAGCGGCGCAGCTGGCTGAGAAACAACACGATGCCCGTCAGCCAAACCGGCGTCGTGTTCATCGCCGGGTTGAAGATGCGGCTGATCATGCCCATGACGGAAATGTTCTGGTCGAGGCTGAGAAGGCCCAGCGTCGGGTCGGTGTTTTGTACCGACTTTGCCTGGAGCGATGCATACCAGTCGCCATACGATTGCAGGATAAAGCCGGGTTCGGTAATCAGCATCGGCGCCACGAAAAATACCGCGCTCCAAAGCAGTCCCCAGCCGATGAAGCGCGCCTTGTGGCGGCTGAAGAGCAGGAACAGTCCGCCCACGATCGCATAGATCTTGATAAACGCCCCGAAGAGGATGAAGAACAGGGCCCAGTGCTCCCTGCCCCGCTGGGTGTAGGAAAATCCGAGCAGGATGCAGGCGCAGGTGAGGGCGTTGGCCTGGAGTTGCCCGCTGTTGATCATCAGCTCGTTGGCGCAGAGCAGCAGCAGTGCCGTTTTGGCCGCCGGCCGCAGCGGCATCCGCCACACCGCAAACAGCAGGAAGGCGGCATTGGCCGTGACCCACAGCAGCACGCCCGCCCAGTCGGGCAGCACTGCAAAGGGCGCGATCACGAGGCTGAAAAAAGGTCCGTAGTGGTTCTGGTCGCCATGCTGCGAGGCATAGTCGGAATACAGATTCTGCCCCTGCAGCGTGTGCCAGAAAACGTTGCGGAAAATGAGGTAGTTGTTGATCGTATTTTCCTGTACGTGCTGGAAGGCCAGCAGGGCCGACAGCCCGAACCAAAAGGCCAGGGCCACATAGAGGGTACGGCGGTCGGCAAGCCGCTCCGCCCAGGTCGGTTTGTTTGCAAGCATCTTTTCCATAAGCAGAACGCAGAAAGGTAGCAGTTGAAAAAGGTTAACCAATGTTAACCAACGTTAAAGCAAGGTACCCACTTTTCCCATTGCCGATGGGCTTTTCGACGGAACTGCGCCTTCGGCCGATGGACCCGTACTCTACGCGTATGAAGCGGTTTCTTCTTCCCCATCCTCCCAGCCCAGCCGGCGCAGTTCGGTCAGCGCATTGTGGTCGGGCGCCAGCACCTGTACGCGGTCGCCCACGGCGAGGCGGGTAGACCCGTTGGGCAAGACGAAGCGGCCTTCGCGCTCGATGCTGAGGATCGTGACGCGCTGCGGGAGTCGCAGCTCCACGATGCGCCGGCCGGCACTGCGGGCGCCGGGCGGAATGTGCAGCACGCGCTGCTCGCCATGCACCTGGTCTTCGGTTTCAAAAGCCGCATCGAGGCGCCTTCGGTTGGCGGGCACCGACACGCCCAGCAGCCGGGCCACGGGGGAAAGCGTGGTACCCTGCAGCAATACCGAGGTGACCGAGATAAAGAACACGAGGTTGAAGATCATCTCCGCTTTGTCGAGCCCGGCAAGAAGTGGGTAGGTGGCAAACACGATCGGTACGCCGCCGCGAAGTCCTACCCAGGAAAGAAACAGCTTGTTGCGCCGGTTGATCCGGAACGGAAGCAGCGCCAGGAACACGCCCAGCGGGCGCGCCACGAACATAAGGAAGGCCGAGATCGCCAGGCCGGTGCCCACCAGGGGCAGGATGCGCGAGGGAAACACCTGCAGGCCCAGGGTAAGAAAGAGAATGATCTGCATCAGCCAGGCCTGCCCGTCGTAGAAGCGGGTGAGGCTGCGGCGTCGCACCATCGGGCTGTTGCCCATGATAATGGCGCAGAGGTAAATGGCCAGGAAGCCGTTGCCGCCGAGGGCGTGGGTGCAGGAGTACGTAAACAGCGCCAGGCCGAGCGTCAGCACCGGGTAGAGGCCTTCGGTGCCGAGGCGGATGTTGTTGATCAGCCACACGCTGGCGCGGCCCATGAGGAGGCCCAGCGCACCGCCGATGATAAATTCTTTGAAAAACGACAGGACGAGGGTCCACGCGTCGGCGTCGCCCTGCGCCACGATGCCGGTGAAGGTGATGGTAAGGAAGTAGGCCATCGGGTCGTTGGAGCCGCTTTCGAGCTCCAGCATCGGCTGCAGCGGTCCTTTGAGGCCGATGCCCTTACCGCGCAGGATCGAAAAGACCGCCGCGGCATCGGTGGCCGAAATGACCGACCCGAGCAGGAGCCCCTCGGCCAGCGTGAAGCCGAATACATAATGTACGAACACACCTACCGACAGCGCGGTGATGAACACACCGGCAGTAGAGAGCGCAATGCCTTTGGATAATACGGGGCGGATGTGCTGCCAGCGCGTATCGAGTCCGCCCGAAAACAGGATGAAGTTGAGTGCCACGATGCCGATGAACTGGGCAAACTTGGCGTTGTCGAAGTGGATGCCGCCCACGCCTTCGGAGCCGGCCAGGATCCCGACGATAAGAAAGAAGATCAGCGTAGGCACCCCGAGGCGCCGGATTGTTTTGCCGGCAATGACGCTGATGAGCAGGAGCAGCGAACCAATCAATAATATGTTGCTTGTTTCCAATACCATAGCATTCGGTTTAGCCTGCGCTGATCTGAAGTTAACTTAAGGAAGCGGATTATTTTGCGCGTCGCGCTTGCGGTCGCGGTTGTTCACGAACATGAGGAGGCCGATGACCAATGCCAGGAAGCCCAGCACGATGACGGCCGTGAGTAGGGTAGCCATTTTCTTGTTTTTAAGTGATGCAATAATGGGTCCGGCGGCAGCGCCGGCTACAAGAAAAGGCCGATTACCAGAAGGCGTGGTAGGGATAATTGTGGTCGAGGTAGCGCTTGCCCGCGGCGGAGCGTTGCGCGGCAACCAGCGTTGCGGGCGCCGAATAGGCGAGGGGCGGGGCTGCCTCGAAGCGGGGCAGGTCGCCGGGCGGAAAGAAGCCGCGCGCGGCATGCTGTGCCGGCGCCACGAGGGGCGCGGCATCGGTCAGTTGGGCCGGGTGCGCCGGCCGCGATTTCGCGCGGAGCACCGTGCCGCCGTCCACCACCGTCTCCACCGTAGTACTACGGTACGCGCCGCCACCGGCGGCCGCGAGGGCCGTCAGCAGCACGACGAGTAGGAAATAGTGGAAACGGCGGCGCATGGCGCGAAGATAGCCGCCAGCGGCTACGCAATCCGTTGATTGTGTGCCGCTTTAACCTTTTCTTGCAGCCGCGCGCCTCCTTTTCCGCTACAGCGCGAGCTCCGCCCGCTTGCGGCTTTTGATCCGTTCCAGGTCCTCGCGCCGTTGCGTCAGCAGGGATTCTTTACCGGTCTTTTGCACAGCAAGCTCTTGCAGGAAGCCTTCGCTCGTGCGCAGGTCGCCCTCCTTACGGTGCTGCTCGTCGGTCTCCTCGTTGGCTTTTTGCATACGCTCGGCCAGGAGGGTCTGCGTTTGCGCCAGCACGCTGCTCTTGTTGTCGTGCTCGCTGCGCCGAAGGCCCAGGAGGTTTTGCACCTGCCGCGTGTCGCGCTCGATGGCGGCCGCCAGCTCCACAAACGGCGCCAGCAGGTTGATCAGGTTGCGCTCGTGGAATTTGTTCGACTCGCAAACGCCTTCGTGGATCAGCAGGGCACCCATCCGGGCGGGATGGCCCCAGGCCCAGGGCTTCCACCAGTTGTCGCGGTATTCCGCGTCCAGGCGCATCCGTTCCTGGTAGGTGTCAATGCGCACCTGTTCCCAATAATTCCAGCCGTCCTCGAGCTTGCGGTTGACGGCCAGCAGCACGTCACCGGTGATGGCGCTGGTAGTGCCGGCTATTTCCAGCACGATGACCATCAGGATGTTGGGGATCTGGTTGATCAGGTCGTTGGTGCGGCGCAGGTCGAGGCGGGCGAGGGCGTCGGCCAGCTGGGCGATCTCCGCCGCAAGGTCCAGCAGCTCGCGTTCGAGGCGGGCGATATCCTCGCGGTGCTGGGCGATGGCACCATAGATGGCTTTCAGTACATCGATGATCTCCTCGATATTTTGTTTGAGCGTGGCGATGATATGCGTTTGCTCCTCAATGCTGCGGGCAACGGCCGCGATCTCTTCTGCCAGCGCCGTGATTTCTTTCACCAGCTGCTCCAGTTCGGCCTTGATCTCGCTGAACACTTCCTTGGCCACTTCGCGCACGGTTTCCACGGTGCGCTCGGCGAGATGGCTCAGCACGTCTACAAGCTGCGGCGGCACGGTCAGCTCCACGTCGAAAGCGGGCAGGCTGACCGGGTGGTTGTTGACGGGGTCTTTGAAGGAAACAAGCAGGGAGAAGCGGGCGCGCAGGTCGGTGCCTTTGAGGTAAATGCCGCCGTGGCCCTGCGCCTGTGCCGACACGTACAATTCCGGGATTTCGAAGTCGAGGTTGACGCTACCGGTTGCTTCCATGTCGCGGAAGGAGCGCAGCGCCACATCCAGTTGCAACTGTCCCACGGGCAGACGCTCGTTGCATTTGAAGTACACACCGTCCCTGGAAATGCTGCACAGCGTATCGTATTGCACACCGAGGAATTCTACGCGGGCGCTGCTGTTGATGCAAGCCGCGTCGAGCGACCCGATCGGGGCTTCGACGTTAAGATAGGGGCCGTCGAAGAGCAGCTTGTTGATGTCTTCATTGAGTACGCGATCTTTTACGAGCACAGACTCCGCCGATTCTGCAAGGAGCAGCACCGGCTTGTCGTCGATGCGGATGTCGATTTTCTTCAGCTTGCCGAAACCCTTGAAGCCGCTGCTGTCGAGGCGCAGGTTGAAGGCGGCTTCCAGCTCGCCGCCGAAGAGACCGATGCGCCCCTGCACCATGATGCCTTTGTTGTAAAACACGTCGCCGATGCGTACGTCGGCGATCGCGAACTTGAGACGCAGCGGCACCCAGGCTCCTTTTTCATCGGCGAAGCCGCCGAATTGCAGGAAGTTGAGCACGCCGTCGAGGGTGGCCGCGGGGATGCCCAGGAAGTTGCACTGGCGGAAGAGGTCCTGCAGCGCCTTTTGGGTTTCGCGTGGAAACTTCAGGTCGAGCAGGCACTTCGAGGGGTTCGCGCTGTCGAACACGAAGGCCACGATGCCCTTGTCGGCGTCACCCGTTCCGTTGAGCGTGAATTCGCCCAGGAAGCCGAAGCTGGGGATGCCTTCGTAGTCGATGCCGAAAATCAGCCCGAGGCGCGTCACCTGCAGCTCGGGCAGGGCCCCGATGGCATGAAACACACCGGGGTTGAAGAGCGTGTTGCTGGCCAGCACCTGCCGCGCGCCTTCGTAGTCATTGAGCAGTTGCGTGGCCGAGGTGCTGAGGTGCTCGAGGTTGCGGCTCAGCTCCTTGAGGTTGCGCGTGCCGAGGTCGCCTTCCCAGATGCCGTAGCCCATGACGCCGTTGGCCGCCACCTTCAGGTAGAGGCTGAACGACATCGCGATGCCGATGTATTCCTGCAGGTCGATGGCAAGCGTTCCGAAAAGGGTGAAGTCGAGTCCCGCAGAAATACGGACGCCCGCCTTTCGAAGCTCCAGCAGCGTACCTCCGATGGCGATCTTGCCCACGAAAGCTTCCAGCGCGATCTTTTCCAAATCGAGGCCCAGCATGCCGCGGATGGTCAGCTGCTGCACGTCAAGGATATGCTTGCGGAAGTAGGCCACGGCCGCGCGGAGCTCCGTGCTGCGGATGCCTTCTTCGTTGAGGCTGAGCGCGGCGCTGAGGGTGATGCCATCAACGAAGGCTACGGTCTTCAGTTGCTCGGGGATCTGTTCGGGCTCGTAGGAAGAGGCATCGGCGGAAGAAAGCACGAGGAAGGAGCCGGTGAAGTCGAGGCCCTCGAGGAAGCCCAGGTCGGCGTTGATCTCGGAGAAGGGAATTTTGGCGGGCGGCACAATGCCGAACAGCACGCCGGCGCCGCTGCGTGATTTGCCGATGAAGCCATAAAGCCCGCCCAGTTGCTTCGTGCTGATGTCGATTGACACCTGGAGGGGACTGCTGCGGAATTGCAGGCGGGTTTTATCGAACGTAATGTTGCGGAAGTATTCGGGCACCAGCGACCATACTCCCGTTTCGCCCAGGTAATGATCCGTAAATCCTTTGAGGTTCAGGTTCATCACCTCCTTGTTGTAGGCGGCAAGCGTCAATCCTTTTTCGGTGGAATAGTCCGTCTCGAAAACGAGGTGCGTATCATTGATGGCGAGGTCGCCCTGCAGGTTGAAATGAATCTTCTTGTCGCGGATGTGAAACTGGAGGCGGCAGTCGTTCACGTCGATCTTACGCAGCACGCCGAGCTCGAAATCGTAGTGCAGCAGGTCCTGTATTTCCGCGGTAAACAGGAAGTGGTCTTCCAGCGAGTCGTAGGTAACGCTCAGTGTCTTCAGCGTCAGGTCGCGCACCGAATCGGGGATGAGCGTGCGGAAGGATTCGGAAAAATATTCCAGGTCGCCGAGCGCATAGTCGTTGCGCAGCTCGCCGTAGAAATAGTAGCCGGCTTTGCCGGCGGCGCTGTCCCACTTCCGGGTGAACAGGAGGTCGAAGGAAAGACCCTTGAGCGTGAGCCCGCCGCGGATCTCGCAGAAGAATTTCGATTGCTGGTCGTAGGCGATCTCGAGCGACGGCGCCACCACCTGCAGGTCCTGCAGCAGCTCCAGTTCGATGCCCAGGTCGCGGAGCGAGAAGGTGCCCATCTCGGCGACGAAGTGGAAGCTCTTGTCGGTGCTGCAGGCAAAGCTCAGTGCCGACAAGCCGATGTTGGGCAGCGAGAACGGAAGCTGCACGGCGAACTGTTGCTCGAACCGCTGCTGGTAGTCTTTCAGGGTGAGCTCCGTTTCCAGCACGGCTTCGAATGTGTAGTGCGTATCATAGCTGCCGCGGAAGCTGAATAGCAGGTCGAGGAAGGAAACGGCGCCGCCGATGGACACGCGCGGCTTTTCGCCCGTGCTGTGGCTGATGCTGAAGGCGAAGCGCTCGAAGCGCAGCGTCGATCCGCAGATCTCGTAGGAAAACAGGTCGGTCAGCTGGAGCTCGAATGATTGCGTGCTCCGCGACAGGGCCACATCGAGTTGCTGCACCTGCAGTTGTTCAAATTCGCTTCCCAGCGTGGGGAGCGGCAGGCCGATCCGGTCGCCGATGCGACGCATCGTTTCCGCCACCGGCAGCGATTCGAGGAGGCTCAGGCGGTAGCGGCAGTCGGGAAAGGAAAGCCGGCTCCGGAAGCGGGCCTCCAGCGGGCGAAACAGCAGCTCGGCGCCGATCTCCACTTCCTCCAGCTTTTTTTGCGCGATGTCGGCGGTCACCGCAATGGATTGGAGCGTGATCTCGGGAAAGAGGTCGAGGGCCGGCAGCTCGAGCCCGAAGTGGCCGAGAAGCTGGGGCACGGTGGGCAGCGGCACGCCGCCTTCGCGCGCGGCCTCAAAGCGATAGGAGTCGCCACCCTGCTGGGCGCAGGAAAACCCGTAATACCTGGCACACACCTGCACGCGTGCATGGCAGCCAAAGCGGTAGGCCAGGTCGCTTTGCTGCGTGGCCGTACCGGTGCGCACGATCGTATTGGTAAAATAAAAGTCTTCCAGCGTCAGGATGCCGGGCAATACTTCCAGGTGCTGCAGTTGCTGCGGCGTGGCGTCGTAGGTGACCGTAACGCTGCTGCCGGCGCTGGCTACTTCAAAAGAATGAACGCGGATGTCGGTGAACAGCGATGCGGTGTTGAGAAAGCTGCTGAAGCCGGACCGGAGTGCTCCCGCGCCCACGGCTTCGTGCAGGTCGTTGACGTCGGCCAGCGAAAACTGGTCGCAGCTGCTGAACTGCTCGCTGCCGCGGTACAGGTCCACGTAAAAGGCGGGGCCGCGGTCAGCGGCGGTGCTGAAGTAGCCCGAGAACAGGCCGTTGCTGTCGTAGCTGAGCGTCAGCTGCACGAGGTGCACGGGGGCTGCAAACGCGGGTACGGTAAGTTCGCGGTCGATCACGGTTTGAAGAAAGAGGCCGTCTTCGGTATCAGAGAGCAGGGCAGGGCCTTTCAGGTCGAGGCTGTCGAAGCGTTGTTCCGAAAAATAGCCTTCCAGGTCGGGGGCGAGCGCATCGTACAGTTGCAGATCGACGGCCAGCTGCCGCAGGCTGGCGCTGTTGAGGGGGAAGCCCGCGTCGCGGCCGATGCGGTCGCGGAGCCCGGTGAACAGGCGCGTGTATAATTCTTTTTGCATGGGGATCGTTTGGGTTGCGGTGAGGGGTCAGAAGGTGCGTTTGCGCAGGCGTTTCGGCTGTCGGGCATTGTTGCCCGTGTCGGCAGTTTCCCGCTTGCGCTTTCGTTCGGACGGCTGGTCTGTTTTCGTGAATTTGAAGTCCGTAAGCAGCGTTTGGCGCGCTGGCTGGTAGGCGATGCGCGGGAAAAAGGCATAGTGCGGGCCGCAGCAGATATGGTAGTCCGGGGACGGCTTTTGCGCGCCCATTTCGGTAACGACCACGCGGATCGAATTCTTCTTCATCTTGTCGAATTTGTCGCTTTCGCCAATGAAGTAGTTTTTCGGCTTCTTGATCAGCTCGCTGGCGATGGACAGGAAACTCTCGATCGGGTTGGCCACGTGTATGAGCGACTTGTTCAGCATAGCGGTGGCCTCCCTGTTGACCAGGAAGTCCACTTCGTAGGGACTTTGGGAAAGGCTGTGCCAGACTTCGTTTTCAAAGGTGTAGGCCAGTTGCAGGCTTTCGTTGCCGATGAGGGACCAGGCGGCCTTTTGCACGGTATAAGTGAACACGACCGGCTTGGTGGAAACGAGTGCTTCTTCCGCATTAAAGAGCTTCACGTTTCCGGTGGTCACATTGAACCAGCTGTATTTTTCGAAAGCGTCGGGCAGCTGGATGTTGGTGCTGGTGATCAGGTTGGTGACGAAGGTGCTCACATTGTTTTCGAGCAGGCGACGCATCAGCGCCGGGCGCGGATGCTTGTGCGTGTTTTTTCCTATGACCGGGTTGCCGCAGGAGACGATGCCGGCATCCGGGCGCAGCATTTTCAGAAACTTGTCGGAGGTAGATCCATTGGCGCCGTGGTGGCCGGCTTTGAACACGTGGATCTTTTCGGCGGGACGTGCGCCCGGCGGAATGTCGGTGCAGTCGGGGGTGTAAAACAACTCGTCTTCCAGTTCCGTTTTAAGGTCGCCGCCGGTGTAGTAGCGGAAGTTGTGAAAGCGCAGCAGCCAGGCCAGGCTGTCGTTGTTGTGGTTGCTGTCGTACACGCCGTAGCGGAGCAGCTCCAGCTCCACGGCCCCGACCCGGATGACGGGCGCCACCCACTTCGCCTTATTTTCAAAAATGGTCCCGGCCTGCAAGGCCTCGTCCAGGTCCTGGGTCGTGATCGTCAGCGCGCCGCCCAGCAGGGTGCCGAAGCGTTCGTTGTACTCCTTCAGCTTGCTGCGGTAGTCGCGCAGGAACACCGGCGGGTTGTGGTCGATCGGCTTGTACATCAGTGGGAGCAGGCGGGCAGACACCTCTAGCCGGTCTGTTTCGAATGCCTCGATGTCACCGGCTTCCTTGCTGCCGGCGCGGCTTCCGCTGCCTTTGAGGTACAGCTCCAGCAGCTTGAATTTGTCGATGCGGAATAGCTTTTTGTCCACCAGCACCGGCCGGAGGAACTTGTCGAACGATACCGGCGGCGAGTAAAACCGGGTGTCGGCGCCAATGATGCTACCCTCTTGGATCAACCACCGGATACCCTCCCAGTGGTCTTCATCGAAGTGGGAGATCAGCACGTAGTCGAGCTCAGTGCCGACGCCGAGCAGGTCGGTAACGTAGGTTTTAATGGCGGTGCCCTGTGCCTGCAGGCCGCCGTCGATGAGGATCGTGGTCTTGGCGCCGTCGGTGTCGATGACGAGCAGGGTCGACTCGCCCTGTTCCACGTTGAGGTGATGGATCTCCAGAGTTTGGCTCATATGCGTGTTTTGGTTGCCGGGGGGAAAGCGTTGGTTGGCCAATAAATCTAAAACGACCGGCCGGGAAATCCATATTAAATCAGCTTAATTTCAAAAATTCCGTATATATACGGAGCCCGCAGCGTAGTTATACGGAGGGCCGCTTTTCCCTTTCCAAAACGGCTTTAACTTTCTTCGAAAGCCATTCCCGCCGGGCGCCGTCGTATATTTGATGTTGTGCGCAACCAGGTAACCCCCATACAAAAACGCAGGCCCGACTGGACGCTGGTGCTTGACCTGCGGGATTGCTATACCTGGTCTTTCCCGGAGTTCCTCCCTTTCTGCGTCGACCTCTTCTATTTTTCCTCGCTCAAGGACTTTGACGCCAGCCGCTGCGGCACCGCCGCCTAGCCTTTCCTTTTTTCACTGAAAATTGAACGTCATGTCCGGAAACTTTTCGAAGAACCCGGTGGATGCGTCTGTGCTGCTCCTGCTCGCACTGGCCAACGGGGCCGTGCTGGAAGCCGGCCTTGTACAGGATCCCCGCTGGTATTCGCTGTTATACCTCACGCTCCCGCTTTTTGCCCTATTACTGTGTCAACGACTGTTCACCGGCCGCCGCAAGCGGCGCCAGCAGGAACTGCTCGACCGCTTCAGCCACCAGGCCGCCCGCCACGGCCTGCGTTTTTCCTGCCAGGAACGCCTTCGCGACGGCATGCTCGGCCTCGACGCGCGCAAGGGCCGCCTCTTTGCCTGCGAGCGGAACGACAACGGTAGCTTCAAGGCGCAGGTGCTGCCGCTGCACGATATCGAGGCCTGCGCGCTGCGCTCGGAACACATCCTGCGCCTGCACTTCCGTTCGCCGCAGCCGCCCGTTGACCTCGTCTTTCACCCGGGCGCTGCCGGCACCGCGGGCACACAGCGGGCCGGGCGCTGGGCACGGCTCCTGGGGCAGCTGCTGCGCCGTGGGCCAGTGGCCTGACACGTGTCGGCTGTCCTGGAACAACCCGATGACCCTCGAACAAACCTTGCGCTGGCCCTGCCGGCCCGGTACCCCTCTGGCATATCCGCCAGGCGGGTTGCACCGCCGGCGTGCGCGGCTTCGCGCTGGGCGTGCGGCGGAGCCTGGAGAACGAGGGCTGAGGCGAACCTTTTCTCTGGCCCCGCATTACCTTAGGGAACATTTCCTGCCAACCATGAAGCTATCCCTTGCCCGTCGCCTGCTGCCGGCCTGTACGGCCGCGGCGCTTGCCCTTCCCGCCGTGGCCCAGCAAACCCTCCACCCAGCTATCGAGCGGCGCGTGGACGCGCTGCTGCGCCGAATGACGCTGGAAGAAAAAGTGGGCCAGATGGCCCAGGTGTCGATCGAATCGCTGGGCGGCGGCACGCCCTTCCGGTTTTCGGAAAAAATGCGCGACGCCGTCTTGAATTATAAGATCGGCTCCATTCTCAACACGCCCGGCTACCCGCCCACGGCCGCCGAATGGAACCGCATCGTAGGCGAGATCCAGCAAGCGGCGCAGGGCACACGCCTGAAGATCCCGGTACTCTACGGCCTCGACGACATCCACGGCGCCAACTACGTGCTGGGTGCTACGCTCTTTCCGCAGCAGATCGGGCAGGCCGCCACCTGGAACCGCGCCCTCGTGCGCCGCGCCGGTGAAGTGACCGCCTACGAAGGCCGCGCCGCCGGCGTGCCCTGGACCTTCTCGCCCGTGCTCGACCTCGGCGTGAACCCGCAATGGCCGCGGCTCTGGGAAGGCTACGGCGAAGACCCTCTCCTTACCTCGGAACTTGGAGTAGCCTTCACGCAAGGTGCGCAGGTTCCGCTGGGCGCGAAAGACAAGCTGATCGTAAGCCTCAAGCACTACCTGGCTTACTCCGACCCGCGCTCGGGCCACGACCGCTCCGATGCCTGGATCCCCGAGCACTACCTCCGCGAATACCACCTGCCGCCGTTCGCCGCGGCCATACGGGCCGGCGCCCGCAACGTGATGGTCAACTCGGCGCTCATCAACGGCATTCCCACCCATGTCAACAAGCACATCCTGACCGATATTTTGAAGAAGGAGCTGGGCTTCACCGGCTTCGTGGTGAGCGACTGGCAGGACATCGAGAACGTGTACCGCCGCGACCGGATGACCGCTTCGCTCAAGGAAGCCATCGGCCTCGCCATCAACGCCGGCATCGACATGTCGATGCTGCCTTACGACTATAAAGAATTCACTACCGACCTGCTGGCCCTGGTGAAAGAAGGGACGGTTCCGCGGGCGCGCATCGACGACGCCGTGCGCCGCATCCTGCGGGTGAAAATGGAAGCCGGTCTTTTTGAAACGCCGCTGACGCGCCTTGCCGACTACCCCAAATTTGGTGGCGCCGAGCATGCCCGCGCCGCCTATGAAACCGCCGCCGAGTCGATCACGCTGCTCAAGAACAACAACGGCACCCTGCCGCTGCGCGCCGGTGCGCGGGTGCTGGTAACGGGCCCCAACGCGGCCTCGCTGCGCACGCTCAACGGCGGCTGGACCTACACCTGGCAGGGCGAGCAGACCGACTCCATCGCGGGCGGGCAGTTTCGTACCATCCTCGATGCGCTGCGCGCGAACCTGGGCGAAGCGAAGGTGCACTACGTACCCGGTGTGTCGTACCTCGGAAAAGGAAAGTATGCGCAGGATACCACCGTAGATATACGGAACGTCGTCCGGGCCGCCGACAGCGCCGACTACATCGTGCTGTGCCTTGGCGAGAATTCATATACCGAAACACCCGGCAACAGCAGCGACCTGAGCCTGTCCGACAACCAGCTGGCACTGGCAACGGCGCTCGAAGCCACCGGCAAGCCGGTGATCCTGGTGCTCAACGAAGGGCGCCCGCGGATCATCCGCCGCATCGAGCCCGGCGCGGCCGCCATCGTGCACATTTACCTCCCCGGTAATTACGGTGCTGATGCGCTCGCCGATGTGCTGGCCGGCACGGTCAACCCAAGCGGCAAGCTGCCCATTACCTATCCCCGCTATCCCAACGATCTAACCGGCTACATCCGCAAGCCCTCCGAAGGGGCCACCAACCCGCAGGGCGGCGAAACCGATCCGCAATATCCGTTCGGCTTCGGACTTTCGTACACCACGTTTTCCTACAGCGACCTGAAAGTGAGTAAGGGCGCTTTCGGTCCCGACGAAACCCTCGAGGTGACCGTTGCGGTGACCAACAGCGGCACCCGCGCGGGGCAGGAAGTGGTGCAGCTTTTTATCGGCGACGACGTGGCCTCACTCACGCCCGACCTGACGCGCCTCCGCGGCTTCGAAAAGGTGCTCCTGGCGCCCGGCGCCGTGCAGCAGGTACGCTTCCGCATTTCCCTTCGCACACTTGCCTTCGTAGGCACGGATGGGAAGAAGCACCTCGAGGCCGGCACCTTTTCGGTGCAGTGTGGTGGACTGAAAGGAAGCTTCCGGGTAACGAAGACGGTTGTCTTTTAAACAATTTGCATGCGCTCCATTATTTGTATGGTATTTCTACTGGCCACCGTGCTGGCGCAGGCGCAGCCCGTGAAGCGCTGGGGGCAGCTCTCCGTGAAGGGAACCAGGCTGGTAGATGCGAAGGGCGCGCCGGTGCTGCTCCGGGGCACGTCTTTCGGCTGGGACAACTGGCACCCGCGCTACTACAACGAGGCGGCCGTCCGGTGGCTGGCGCGCGACTGGAAGGTGAGCGTGGTCCGTGCCGCCATGGGCATCGAGCCCGAAGGCGCGTATAACGACAGTGCGGCCCGCTCTATCGCACGGGTGGAGGCCGTCATCCGCGGCGCCGTGGAGGCGGGGATCTACGTGATCGTGGACTGGCACAGCCACAACCGCAACGATGCGGAGGCCACCGCTTTCTTCCGGACGATGGCGCGCAAGTGGGGGCGCTATCCCAACGTGATCTGGGAGATCTTCAACGAACCCGACCAGGAGTCCTGGGCCGAAGTGAAAGCCTATGCTACCGGGATCATCCGTGCCATCCGTGCCGAAGATCCCGACAACCTTATACTCGTGGGCTGCCCGCACTGGAACACCGACCTCAACCTCGTAGCGCAGGACCCGATCCGCGGCGTCAGCAACATCATGTACACGATGCATTTCTACGCCGCCGCCCACAAGCAGTACCTCCGCGACCGTTGCGACGGGGCGCTGGCGAAGGGCATCCCGCTGTTCATTTCCGAATGCGGCTCCATGGAGCCCACCGGCGATGGGCGCCTCGACCTCGAGGAGTGGGGCCGCTTCCAGCGCTGGGCCGAAGCCCGCGGCATCAGCTGGGTGATCTGGTCGGTGTCGGACAAGTACGAAAGCTGCTCGGTGTTGTGGAAGGGCGCCCCTGCCAACGGTGGCTGGCAGGAAAATGACCTGAAGCCCTGGGGCGTTTTCATCCGCCGGCAATTGCGCGCACTCAATCCTTGACCGGCATCAGTGCTTCCCCTTCTCTTCGTCATTGCGCGGGGACGCGCACCGAAGGGCGCGCCACCCGAAGCCATCTCATACATGCTGGCTCTGTTGAATCATCCGGCGCCGGCTTGTGTCTTAGGTCGTTTTCAACGCAGGGAAAGGAAGAAAGCCATCGGGACGCAGAGGGTGCTCCTTCGCTAAAGCTTCGGCGCAAGGAGCGCGCCGCGTTCGTTAACTACGGTGGTGTTTCTCCTAAAGGCATCAACGCCGCTGCTTTTCGTAATCGGAGCCTCCTGCTGCGCAGGACATGCGCGGAGGCGGAACTACAGGCACCGATCTTTTACTCAAATTGTATTGCGTAAGGCAACTGGCAGAAGTCTGTTCACAACCTTTCAGGCTGCCTTCGCGCATGTCCCGCACCGCGGGACGCTTGAACTACGATGTTGATCTTTAGTACGGGGCAAACATATATCAAGCTATAGCACAAGAAACAGCCTCTTTGCGTCTCTCACAACCTCGGCGTTTAAATTCCCCTCTCTTTGTCTTTGCGTTCAAAATAACCGCTACCAACGGCCACCCTCACCCCACCTGCTTCCTTAGCTCACTCAGCGGGTAGAACGAATCGCGCCAGTAGATGCCGCCCTGGCGGACCGTACGCCAGGTGGACTTCAGGATCACATACACCATCACCAGCCCGGCGAAGGGCATCAGCAACGCGTGCCACCAGGGTGCGCGGATGCCTTTCTTGCCCAGCATCAGGGCCACCTGCGCCGCGAAGATGAGGAGCCCACCGTAGATATACGGGGCACCTGAAAGCAGCAGCAGCGGCACCGGCAGCACCAGGATGAGGAAGGTAGCCACGGCGGCGCCGAGCGCCGGGGCGAGCTGGTAGTCGTACACCGAGTACATATTCTTCATCAGCCCGTTTACGAACTGGCCGAGGCTATGGTACCACTCCAGCCACAGCACACCCTCGCCATAGGCCACATCTTGGCGGCCACCGGAGCCCTTGATCCGGGCGCCCAGCTTCAGGTCGTCGTCGGGGCGCAGGGAGATGAGCAGGTGCGTGCCCGCCCGCTCGTAGGCCGTTCGTTCCACGAGGTTGAAGGCGCCGACACCGATGGACGACTTCGACTTCGGGTCCGACACGGTCCAGGGTTGCAGCTTGATGTCGAGCATGAGGGCGAAGGTGTTCATCACGGCACGGAAAAGACCCGAGCGCGACGTGACCTCGGGCAGCACGGTAAGGTGCTGCAGGCCGCGCTCCTGCACGAAGGTCATGGCCTTGCGCAGCGTGTCGGGGGCGAACTGCACGTCGCCGTCGGTGAAGAGCAGCCACTCCTCGGTGGACGCGCAGTAGCCCTTGTACAGCGCGTGGTTCTTGCCGAGCCAGCCCGCGGGCAGCTCGTCTACGTTGATGATCGTCAGGCGCGGATCGCGCCGGGCCAGGCGGCCCAGGATGGCGCCCGTGCCATCGGTGGAGCGGTCGTTGACCACGATGATGCGGAAGTGAGGATAGCGGAGCGCGCAGACGCTTTGCAGCGCCGTCTCGAGCTCGGCCTCTTCGTCTTTTACCGCAATGATGACGGCCACCGCGGGCGCCGCTGCAGGGTCGTTCGTTGGAACCGTGCGGAGGTAGGTGATCTTTCGGGTATTCACCAGCAGCAGCGCGCAGACGGCGAGCCAGGCGAGAACGATGACGGAGGCGTAGATGCTGAGGATCATGCGGCAAAGCTAGCGCCGCCAACCGGAGCGGGAGTTGACCTCAGGTCAAATAACGGCTGCGCGGATGCGGCTGAGGGTTTCGGGAGCGACGCCCAGGAAGGTGGCGATGTGCTTCAGCGGTACGCGCTGCAGCGCGAGGGGGTAAGTGGCCATCAGGTTGGCATAGCGCTCGGGCGCGGTCTTGAAACGCTGATCGATGATGGATTGCTGCAGCGTGACGAGCGCGTGGGTCAGCAGCAGGTTGTTGAGCCGCTGCATGTCTTCGTGGGCGGCGCTCAGCGCGTCGATCTGCGCGCGGGTGAGGATCAGCAGGTCGCTGTCTTCGAGGGTTTCGATGCACTGGGCGCTTTCCTGCCCGCCGAAAAAGGCGAGGATGGAGCAGAAGAACATGTTTTCAAACACAAACCAGTCGGTGTACTCTTTGTCCTGGTGGAAGTAATACGCGCGGGCGGCGCCCCGGAGCAGGAAGTACATCTTATCGGAGGGCGCGCCGGCGCGCACCAGCACCGTGCCCTTGGGGGCATGCGTGGCGGTGAGGCAGCGGTCGATGTCGGCGAGGGTGCCGGCGCCCAGCGGCGTGATGGCCGCCAGCGTAGCGAAGAACGGTTCCTTCATGGGGGGAAGGTACGAAGCCCTGGCCTCTGGGGGACGCGCACCGAAGGGCGCGCCACCCGAAGCCGTCTCATACACGCTGGCTCTGTTGAATCATCCGGCGCCGGCTTGTGTCTTATGTCGTTTTCAACGCAGGGAAAGGAAGAAAGCCATCGGGACGCAGAGGGTGCTCCTTCGCTAAAGCTTCGGGGCACGGAGCGCGCCGCGTTCGTTAACTATGGTGGTGTTTCTCCTAAAAGGCATCAACGCCGCTGCTTTTCGTAAGCGGAGCCTCCTGCTACGCAGGACATGCGCGGAGGCGGAACTACAGGCACCGATCTTTTACTCAAATTGTATTGCGTAAGGCAACGAGCAGAAGTCTGTTCACAACCTTTCAGGCTGCCTTCGCGCATGTCCCGCACCGCGGGGCGCTTGAAATACGATGTTGATCTTTAGTACGGGGCAAACATATATCAAGCTATAGCACAAGAAACAGCCTCTTTGCGTCTCCCACAACCTCGGCGTTCAAAATTCCCCTCTCTTTGTCTTTGCGTTCAAAAAAACCGCTACCAACGGCCACCCTCAACCCACCTGCTTCCGCAGCTCGTTCAGTGGGTAAAAGGAATCGCGCCAGTAGATAGCAGGAGATACGCCACTCCTGCCGGAAATGGAGTACCATGGGGAGGCAAGTTTATATTCACCGTCTGAATACCATCCTCCTGTCCTCGAAATACGAAACGTGCCTGCCCCAACGTTTAACCACTATGATGCTCCGCTCCCTGCTTTCCGGGTTGCTGCTTGCCGCCACGCTTGTCGCTTCCGCCCAAAAGGTGGCCTCCTACCGCTGCGCGCCGGCGCAGGTCCGCACCTACTGGAATGGCCCTGACGGCAAGCCGCTGGGTTCCTTCCAGGACCTCGTGGCGGCGCACCCGAAGATCCGCTTTGCGATGAACGGCGGGATGTATGCTTCTAACCTTTCGCCGGTGGGCCTGTACGTGGAGGGGGGCAAACAGCTGAAGCCGCTGCGGCGGATCAACAACCCGAAGGTGAACTTCGGCATCCAGCCGCAGGGCGTGTTCGGCATCCGCAACGGCAGCGCCTTCGTGGAGCCGGTGGGGAGTTACGAGACAAAGGGCGTTACCTATGCCACGCAGTCGGCGCCGATGCTGGTAGTGGAGGGCAAGCGCAACCCGAACCTGCCCGTGGGCCTGCACCTCGTGCGCAATGGCGTCGGCATCCTGCCCGACGGGCGCGTGCTGCTGGCAGTAAGCGAAGACGCCGTGACCTTTCACCAGTTTGCCGACTGGTTCCTGCGGCAGGGTTGCCGCACGGCCCTGTACCTCGACGGCAACGTGTCGGAGTACTGGGTAAAGGGCCGCGATCCGTGGGGGCGCTTCGGGCCGTTCATCGCGGTGGATTAAGCCGCAAGCAACAGTCGTAGCAAAAAACTAGCTTTGGCCCCTAAACCGTTCCCCGATGAAACGACTGCTCCTCCTGCTGCTTTCCTGCTACTGCTTTTCTACTGCATTCGCCCAGGGCACGGGCCCTGTGTTTGAGCAGCAGCTCCGGGCCATCCTGTACGCGCCGGGTGCGGAGGCGGTCACCGGTGAGTACAAAAGTGAAACAAAGGGGTCCCAGTATGTCACCTATTATTATACGTCGCTCCTCCCGCTCGAAGGGTTCGCGCTGCGCGTGGAGGACACGAACGGCTGGTTCCAGCTGAAGGCTACCTACAGGAGCCTGGGCGCCCAGGAAGCGCTGTACAACAACTTGCTGGCCACCTTCCGGAAAATGGGCCCGGACTTTACCGCCGAGATCGACAACAGCTATGTAGGTGCCCTGACCAGTAACGGGACGGGGGCCCGCCCCGCGCTGAAACTGACCACGAAGAAAAATAGCGTAGTCTGGGCTGAATTCCTGACCGATGGCCGGGTCGTCATTGATTTTTCACTCAACCTCGAAACGGAGCAAAGCCGCTGGGACCACCGCATCTACGAAAAGATCAACACCGAGGCCGAATGCCTGGCGGCAATGAACGGGCTCCTGAAAAAGCTGGTGGGCAAACCTTTTTCGGCAAACGGCGTGACCCTGGGCACGATCACGAAGCTGGAAGTGAGCGCCTCGGGGTACGAGTACAGCCTAACCAAAAAAGCAAAGGCAGGCGCAAAAACGCGCCCCGAAATCCTTTCCGTAACGTACCGCGGGATCCAGTGGAAAGGGAGCGACCTGCACAAGGAAGAGTCCGCCGCCATGGACGGGCTCACAGTGCTCGTCGTCAGTCTCGATGAGCCGGCGCAGATCACCTACAACGACAACGGAAAGATCATCCGTGAAAAAGCCGAAAAGATCGAAGGCCTGGCCGTTCTGCAGGAAGACAAGCGGGAAATGACCGCCTACCTCAACTGGTTGTTCAATCAGAAATAAGCACGGCACTGCAACCGGACACAGCGGGCATTAGCCGCGGCGAATAAAACCGACCTTTGCCTCATGGCCGCCGATACGCTCGTCAAACCCGTTTTCAAGCCCGAAATCTCGTTCCAGGTGGATACGCAGGTGTTCGAGGAGCGCAGCACCATCGTGCACGTAACGGTGCACGAGTTCACGCTGGCGCGCATCTGGCCCACCACCTTTCTCGTGCAGGACGACGGCGCGCGCAAGCGCCTGCTGCAGGCCTACCACATCGCTGAGTACCCGATGTGGCGCTACCTCGTGCCGGGCGACACCTTCACCCTCGTGTTCGAGGGCCTCGACCGCCGCTGCCTCCTCTTCGACCTGTTTGAAGACATCCCCGAGCCCGGTGCCCTGCACATCGAAAACATCGAGCGCAATAAGAGCGACGTGTACCGCGTGGACCTGGAGACGGACGGGAATTACTAAGAGCTGCCTGGCCTTTTTTATTACTTCGACGACACTCCCGATGGCCGGGTCATTGGGGATGGTATTCGTCGAGCGCCGGCGCAATGGGGTTGCCCCGGGGCCATTCGCAGGCGAGGTCCCGATCACAGGCAGCTTGCGTTTGCGGGACGAGGTCCCGTTCGCACGCGAACGGGATGACGGTGCGCGCACCGTCATCCCGTAAACCCCATAGGATCCTTTCCCACGTGAGTGGCCGCAGGCGGATGGGGCCCCGCCAACCTTTCCCTGCAGCTCCCTACGCCTGGCTCGTTTGCCACAAATGCCCCTCGGGGTCCCATTCCCAAATGTCTTTCATCACTCTGCATCTGTATGGGGCCCTGTGTCCGACACCCAATGCCGTCATCCCGGCGCTTGCCGCCGGGACCTCACCGCGACCTCTACGCCGCTGGCGCGACCGAAGGTCATTGCGAGCCCCGCCTTCTGCAGGGTAAACTCCGCGAAGCCCGTCCCACTTGAGTCAGCCAGGCGGGTTACCCCTCCGTTACGCAAACTATGCCCGCGCATATTGAAGTCTTCGCAAGGCGGGAAAAGCCTTTAGGTTATGGAGTTTGTCCCGAGGCCTCGGGACGTTTCACTCGCAATGACGGGCTACGCCCGTCGCCTCCGCCAAAGCTGTACTCCTCAGCCCGCAGGGCGTCTCTCGCACGCTCGAATAAGAACGACCGGCCACCCTGTGATACGCTTCCTATAGTCTGTTGGTACAGAACCTGCCTCTTCGTGCCCTCCGTGAATCGCTCCCCGCCCTCTGCGTTAAAAACGAACAAGCTACCAGCACCCTATCCCCTCCACCGCCCGCCCACAAAACCTGACCGCTGCGCCACATTTTTTCGGTTACGCTTCCGCAACCGGTAACTTAGGGACTCGTTTGCGCGTATCAATTCGCAACCACCGCTTCATTATGAAAGTCTTTCTCGCCGCCCTCGCAGCGCTCCTCAGCACCGCCGCCGCCGCACAGGGGCCGCTCTTTATGCCCAAGAACATCCAGGCCGCCTACGCCGCCGGCACCCGCAGCGCCGACGGCGCCCCCGGACCGAAGTACTGGCAGAACAAAGGCCGCTACAGCATCGACGTACGCGTGACCCCGCCCGCAAAGACCATCACCGGCAGCGAAACGATCGTGTATACCAACAACAGCCCCGGCACGCTAAACCGCCTGACCATCAAGCTCATTCAGAACATCCACCAACCCGGCGCCTCGCGCCAGGGCGGCACCGGCCGCGACTACCTCACCGACGGCATCTTCATCGACCGCTATACCGAGAACGGCGTGGAGAAAAAGGTGCGCGCCAACACCGTGCGCACCTTCATGGACGTGCCGCTGACGAAGAAGCTCGCCCCCGGCGACAGCGTCACCGTCACCTTCAACTGGCACTACGACGTAAGCCAGCAGAGCGGCCGCGAGGGACGCCTCGATTCCACCTCCTTCTTCCTTGCCTACTTCTACCCGCGCATCGCCGTGTACGACGACACCCACGGATGGGACCGCATGGACTTCGTGGAGGCGCAGGAGTTCTACAACGACTTCAACGACTACCAGGTGGCCGTGACCGTGCCCGCCAACTATATGGTGTGGGGCACCGGGATGCTGCAGAACGCCGCGCAGGTGCTGCAACCCGCCTACCTGGAGAAATACAACCGCAGCCTCACCTCCGACAACGTCATCAACATAGTAACCCAGGCCGATATCCGCACCGGCGGCATCACCACCCAGGGGGCTACGAACACCTGGCGCTTCGCCGCTACCCACGTGCCCGACGCCGCCTTCTGCATCTCCGACCACTACGTGTGGGACGCCGCCTCGATCGTGGTGGACAAGGCCACCGGCCGCCGCGCCTCCTGCCAGTCCGCCTATATCGACACGGCGAAGAACTTTCACAACCAGGTGCGCTACATCCGCCACGCGCTCGACTACTTCAGCAACGTGTGGCCGGGCGTGGCCTATCCCTTCCCGAAGAGTACCATCATCCAGGGCGTGGCCGACATGGAATACCCGATGATGGCCAACGACTCGCCGCAGGACGACTCCGTGTTCCAGCGCTTCGTGGCCGAGCACGAGGTGGGCCACAGCTACTTCCCCTTTTACATGGGCATCAACGAGCACCGCTACGGCTTTATGGACGAAGGCTGGACCACCGCCTTTGAATACCTAGCCAACATCAACAACCTGGGTGCCGGCCAGGCGGGGGAATTCTTCAAGTTGTTCCGCGTGAACAATTGGGCGACGGCCCCCACCGACGAAACCCAGGTGCCCATCATTACGCCGGTGAACCTCCTGGGCAGCCCCGCCCTCGGCATCAACGAATACGGCAAGCCCGCCCTGGCCTACCTGGCCCTCAAAGACCTCCTCGGCGACGACAGCTTCCGCAAAAGCCTCCAGGGCTTCATGCAGCGCTGGAACGGCAAGCACCCCCTGCCCTGGGATATGTTCAACTCCTTCTCCAACCTTTCCGGCCGCGACCTGGGCTGGTTCTGGAACAACTGGTTCTTCACCTCCAGCTACATGGACGTCGCCGTGGACAAGCTGACCCCCGGCAAGACCGGCAGCACGCTGACCGTAAAGAACATCGGCGGCTTCTTCATCCCCTTCGACGTGCTGGTGACCTATGCCGACGGCAGCAACGCCACGGTGCATTGCACGGCCAACGTGTGGTCGAAGAACGGCCAGCTGGCCACGGTGCAGCTACCCGGCACGAAAAAGATCACAGGTGTGAAGATCGACAACGGCCTGTACGTAGACGCCGACCCTGCTAACAACAGCTGGGGCGACGCCGGCAAGAAAGCCCTGTCCGCCGCCCAGCTCGATCAATTGGTCGGTACCTATTCCTCCGCCCAGATCCCCGTCAAGCTGACCATCACCCGCACGGGCACGACGCTGAAAGCCCAGGGCGAAGGCCAGGACCCGCTGGAGCTGGCTTATGAAGGTGGGAATACGTTTGTGTCGGCTGCCCAGGGGTTGAAGTTTGAGTTCGACCCGGGGAAAGGAGAGCTGACGATGAAGCAGGGGGGCGGGAGTTTTGTGTTTAAGAAGGGGCCGGCGGGCTTTTAGTGGGCCTGTAGCTTATATTTCCAACCCATAGAGGCCGGACCCGAAAGGTCCGGCCTCTTATATGGCCCAACCGGATTTACCCGGCTGCTTCGCGAAGGGTGCGGAGCTCCCTGCATAATGCATCGGGCGCAGCTAGAGCAGGCGGCATTAAAAAAGCCTGGTCCGGGGACCAGGCTTTTTTAATGGGAAGGCGTTGAATTAATAACGGCTGTTGTTGTAACCACCGCCGCTGAAGCTGCGGGCGGGGCGGTCTTCTTTCGGCTTGGCTTCCGTCACGCGGATGGTGCGGCCGTCAACGACGCCGTCGTTCAGCTCGGCGATCGCTTTGCGGGCAGCCTCGTTGTCCGGCATTTCTACGAAGCCGAAGCCACGGGAGCGGCCGGATTCGCGGTCGTTGATAATCTTGGCGGAGGACACGTCACCATAAGGCGTAAAAAAGGCTTTGAGATCTTCATCCTGCACATTGAAGCTCAGGTTGGAAACATAAATGTTCATGTTCTTGATAATTAAACGGTAAAAAAGCTTGAGAAAGGCAAGAAGTTGAAGACTAGCTAAGGTGCAGTTGAAGCAAGATGGCAATCGATCACTAATGCGAGGCTCAAATAACACGGTGAAGATAGCCTTTCGGGCCGGGATCAAATGCGAATTGTTTGGTAAAGGGGGGAGGAACGGAAAGGACAACACCCCTGCCCTGGGATAGGTTCAACAGCTTCTCCAACCGCTCCGGCCGCGATCGCACCTGGTTCTGGAACAACTGGTTCTTCACGGGCATTTTTCGCTGGCTCCCAGGGATTTCCGTTTCCTAGATCGCCAAAACCAGCCCATTGTGCTTTTTTAAGGAGATAGGGTAATATGTTGGTCCGCCTGTCGAGTCTCTATACAAGTCGCAGTTAGTAGTAGCCTAGTAGATCAGCCTTTTTTGCTAGATTTGGTAAAACCTAAACTGCTTATTATGGATTTCAAAGACCACGTCAAGGTCATTTCAGACCGCGTCGCTAAACTCAAAGACCAAATTAATACGGAAGAAGCAACTAAGAACGCTTTTATAATGCCTTTCATTCAGGCTATGGGATATGATGTATTCAACCCACTTGAAGTAGTTCCAGAATTCATTGCCGACATCGGAATCAAGAAGGGAGAAAAGGTGGATTACGCCATCATCAAAGATGGCCACCCGATCATGCTCATTGAATGCAAGCACTGGTCTGCCGACCTCAACCCCCATAACAGCCAGCTCTTTCGCTACTTCCATACGACCAAAGCCAAGTTTGGTATCCTGACCAATGGAATCAATTACCGCTTCTATACGGACCTGGTGGAAACAAATAAGATGGACGAGAAGCCCTACTTTGAATTCCGTATAGACGATATGAAGGATGTTCAGATCGAAAAGCTTAAAGAGTTTTCCAAGTCCAATTTTAATATTGAAAGCATCATCAATACGGCCAGTGAGCTGAAGTATTTGTCTGAGCTGCGTAACCTTATCCATAAGGAACTGGGCGAACCCTCAGACGACTTCACCCGCTTGTTCGCAAAAAGTGTCTACCCTTCAATGGTTACGTCTAAAGTGCTTGATCAATTTAAGGGGCTTGTGAAAAAGTCTTTCAGCCAGTATATCAACGACACGATCAATGATCGTCTGAAAACCGCCCTTTCAGCCGAGGAGGAAATTGTAAACCAACAGGAGAAAGAAGATATAGCGCCTGTCGAAGAGTCCAAAGTGGTAACAACTGCTGAAGAAATGGAAGGCTTCCACATCGTGCGGGCGATTGTTTCTGCCAAAGTAAAAGCAACTCGGGTTTGCATGCGGGATGCCCAGTCCTATTGCGCCATCCTGCTAGACGACAACAACCGTCGGCCAATCTGCCGCCTTCACTTCAATGGTAAGAAGAAGCAGGTTACGTTCTTTGACACCGAAAAAGAGGAGAGAGTCGAGTTAGAGGAAGTCATCGCCTTATATGATCATGCTACCCGCCTACTGAAGACTGTGGAACAGCATGAATTGGCAAACACGAAAACAACAGTATAATTGGTTTGTTAACTTCATATATCCCCTTACTGGGGCTATATTTTTACTGCACTTTTTTGCGTACAGGATTTTGTTGAATAAACGAACGCAATAACGGGAGGTATTTCAAGCCTCTTAACGTTTTGAGGTTCGAATAAAGGGTTCAGGATAGGCCTGGCGGTACAAAATTTGAAAGCCACATTGTTCAACGAAGCTTCATTTGGCGATCTGGTCAAACGCCAGATCAGGATGTGCTGGCGGCGGAGATTATAGAAATCCTTGAGTGTGCCCGGAGAGCTTTCGGTGATACTAGAGGATTTGAACAAATGACATCTTAATGCTTGAGCGTAGGATGCAAATATGAATAAATCAAAAACTAGCTTATGGGCCAAGACCTTATTGTCAGCAGTCTGCTTCATCAAACATTCGAATTGCAGGAGCAACGAAACAAAGCGTTGGATGCATCGGGGGAACGTTTCAACATATTCTCCATTCTGTCCCTCGAGTACAACGAGCCGAGGTTGCATTCACGTTTTATCGCGGAATTGCTGGATCCTTCCGGGGCGCACCAGCAAAAAGAACTTTTCCTGCGGCAGTTTTTGGAGTTGCTCGACATTCCGGAGTTAAGCCAGTGCAGTCTTTCGGGGACGAAAGTGTATACAGAGGAATTCATTGGGCCAATCGACAACGAATATCTGAACGGCGGCTACATCGATATAGTAATAAAGATCCCGGGTCAGCCGGTATTCCTCATTGAAAACAAGATAAATGCCGGCGACCAGAAGCACCAATTGATCCGCTACAAGAACTACTACCGTGATTCGTATCTGATCTACCTTACAAAAGACGGTCGCCCTCCATCCCAGATAGCTACCCACAACCAAATCACGAAGGAGCAATTGGTCGACTTCAAGCTGGATTCACGGCACCGAAGGTTATCCTACGAAGCTGATGTCCTCGAATGGTTAGAGCAATGCCGGGGGAAGATATCCGGAAATAGCAGGCTGCGTGAAACAGTGAATCAATATATCTCTACCGTTAAAAAGATCACAGATCAAACAACCGATAATTTTATGGCAAATCAAATTGCAGACATCGTACTGGCTTCGAATGAGCATCTGGCCAGTTTCTTTTCCATACGGGAAATGCCTGTTGTGAAGGCTGTGGAGCATCGGCTCCTGGCTAAGTTCGTTACCCAAATGAAAGAGGTGGCGGACAGGCTTGGGTTAACTTATTCCGCGGACTCTATTGACGAGGATTTCGGAACGCGTGAGCATGGAACGGAACTGGAGTTTTTCATACCTGGCTCTCCGCTGATGCTCTGCCTCGGTTTCGAAAAGTGGAAAACCGATTTCAGCATTGGGGTGTTTGCAGGAAAGGACATTTTTAATCAGAGTCAAAAAGAAGTCATCTCCAATCATTTTGGACTCAAGTTCGGAAAGCATACCCATGTTGACGGTTGGTATTATTTGATGTTTTTTTCGGATTCAAAAAGGGGTGATGAATACTTGAATATTTGGTTTGAAAATAACATGGCTATCTGGGGCGCCATTAATGACGGGACACTTGCTGTGAAAATGGAGGGATATTTCCGTGAGATCCTCGCTGATTTGCCTGAATTGATTTCAACTACTGAGCTTGTCGAAAAGTAAAGTTCAGGCAATCGAAACCGACTTGTTCCATCGCTAAGCCAACTCCATGAAAGAACAAATCCCCGACTTCCAGAAAATCATGTACCCTGCGCTCGCCGCCCTCCGCGACGGAGCCCCCACCCGGCGCAGGAGCTCATCGCCCAACTCGGAAAGCACTTCCAGCTTTCCGACCCACATCTGGCCATTATGGTGCCGAGCGGGCAGCAGCCGCTGTTCAAAAACCGGGTCACGTGGGCGGTAACCTACCTGAAAAAGGCCGGGTTGCTTCAAGCCGTTAAGCGCGGGGTGTACCAGATCACGGAGGCGGGTTTGGCGATCCTGAAGCAAGACATCGACTACATCAACCTGGCCTACCTCGAGAAGTTCGACGCTTATAAAGAATGGACCGGTTCCTTTGGGAAGGCCGAGGCCCACACCCGAAACCGAGGAAAAGCCGGCGGTAAGCGAAACCCCGGAGGAACTGATCGGCGAAAGTCTTGCCCGCGTGCACGCATCCATCGCGGCCGACCTGTTGGAAACGTTGAAGCAGAAAACGCCCGCGCAGTTTGAGAAATTCGTTCTGCTCCTGCTGCAGGGTATGGGTTATGGCATGATGGAGGAAAACGCGATCGAAGTCGTGGGTCAATCCGGCGACTTCGGCATCGACGGTATCATCTACCAGGACAAACTCGGCATCGATCGGATATACGTACAAGCCAAGAAATGGAATGATAACAAAGTGCAGTCAAAAGAGATCCGCGACTTTATCGGTTCGCTCAGCCTGCGCGGTACCAACAAAGGCGTGTTCATCACCACCTCGCGTTTTACCGACGATGCGCTCCGCACCGCTACGATGAACCCGCAGAACAAGATCATCCTGATTGACGGTCCTAAGCTGGCTGACTTCGCCATTCAATTCAATATTGGCGTACAGGTGAAGAAGCGCTATGAGCTAAAAGATATCGACCAGGACTTTTTTGATGAATTATAAGTTGTCGTAGCATGTGGGATAGCAGGTATAATCTACTAGTGAACAATTCAATGATGTCAGTGAGACAAACCTACTTGCGGAACCTATTCATAGCTTTCGGTTTCTAACAAATCAGCAGCCTACTCGCTTTTACGAAAGCTGTCGACCAGAAATAACTTCCGCAACAATGATGGTTTGGATCATGGCACTTCTTCCTGCTCAATCACTATGGCCCGCTTTTTTTCTTCTAGAAAAGAGCGTTCACTTTCAATATCCCAATAAATTAGACGTTCCTCATTTAGATAGTTGAGCACCGGCCTATAAGCCGGGATAATTTCCGGAGTTCCTGCAATAATAAGAAGACAATTTGTTCGGGTAGTGATCGTATAAGCGAATTCGAAAATCTCTTTTTCGAATTCGACGGGAGCCTGAAGCGACCAAACAACCAGATTCTTCTCGAGCCCTTTCAATTTCAAAATGGTAGAAGTCTCTACAAGTATCCCATTGGGGCGGATCTTATTGCAAATGTTGTTATCCCTTTCAAGAATGGTTATTAGATCAACGTCAAAGCACCGATATCGCTCTCTGATTGAGATGATCTTTTTAGAAAGAGCTTCTGTGTCATTTGCAAATACAATGATCGGTCTTGCGCCGGGAGGGGCGCCTTTGTAAGGAGTGATTGCTTCGGTTCCATTGCGTTCCTCCCGGTTTCCAGAAACATAGGACGAAAGAGGCTGGAGCGCCTCACATACACGGAAAGGCAAGCGATAAGATCCTTTCAATCGGTGAAAAGTTCGGCGGTTCATTTCATCGTCTCCTCTTGGGATACTTCCAGCCTTCCCGATATGAACTGCTTGTGCTAAATCGCCGGCAATATGCAGGTTGTTCGCCTCTCTTACTAGCATCGACATTATCTCGAAATCTGCAGGCGTGCAATCTTGAAATTCATCCACGAAAATGTAATCGAACATTTCGGGAGCTTGGCCCTGTTTCAACTTGTTGTAGAAAAGTTGCCTGCGCGCAATAAACGAATGTCCTGCCCTTTCAGTTCGATGCATCCAAAGTGCATATTTGTGTAAAGCCGTCCAAACTGCTTTTCGGGCCATCCCGCTATCAAGCTTCGGGTTATTGCCGCGGCCGACCCTCTCCAGGTTCTGGTAGTGTTCTTCTCCAAGACTCAATTTGCATTGAAGACCGAAAATAACACGATGGTACTCCTCCATAAGGAAAGCGGGTTCCATTACTTTGGTGTAGGCTTTAGGATTTAAGTCAAGTTCATCCCGAACTTCAGCGATGATTTGGGACAATTTGTTTAAATGCAGTGATTCGTCGAACGGGCGCATAACAATGCGGCCGACAAGCTTAGGCAACATTTCAAAATGTACGAGCTTGATTTCGCATTCTTTATCACCTTTTATCTTGATGATTCCAGTTCCATCAGATGGGTCGCGATACTCATGAATTGTATAAGACTTGCCTTTTGCGCCTAACATGTCAATGAGCCAAGCTCTCAGTTGCTTGATAAGTGACTTATTGAACGTGGTTACAAGAATCGAAAGAGGTTTCTGCCACTGAAAGTGTTCGAAAACGTTAATGATTTTTTCTGTGATGACTACGCTTTTGCCACAGCCTGCCGGGCCAACGATTACCGAAGGATTTGTTTCAAAGCGAGCTGCCTTTTCCTGTAGCTCATTTAGTTCAACGTTTCTACGGATCCGCAGAGGTGGATTAAATATGTCAAACGTGTCAGGTACGTCCCTCAAGTTGAACATTATTCCTGATTGCACTTTTTCCAATGCAATAGCTTCGAAGGAGTGGTCTCGCCAACTTACAGGGTAGGTTGAGGCCCTTAGCCCGTATTCGGTTCTCAGTTGGTCCCGGAAAGCCGTCAGTGATGAAAGTGTACCTTGGAACAGGTCGCCGTTTGTTTTCGTGTTATTAAGCTTATAATTATTTTTTTGAAGGTTTCCAGATAAGCTAAGCATCAATCGCCGCTTATTCTCTTGCGCTGAGGTGAGGAGTAAGACTTTGGATGGCTCAAAAGTGGCTATGAGCTCGTTAAAATTGCTTTCCAAGTACTCTTTGTTGTCAGTTGAGTCGAACAGATAGCTGGCGCAGATCCAAGGGTTCGAAACCCCTACTTCCTGTCTGTTACTCCACGAGTAAACATGATACTCAACTGGAAAGTTTTGCAGTTCCGGGTAATGTCTGATCATTTCCGGCCACAAGTAAGAGCGCAGATAGTCAAGCATAAATGGACTTGAGTCTACGTTTATTATTCGAAGCATCGGTCTTTTATTGGTATTCCGCATAAACGCGATAAATCCAAGACCGAAGCAAATTTGCACGCAGCCGGTTCCAGCTCCAAGGTCAAATATTTCGATAGGCGTCTGTGCATCACAGGCTTCCATAACCTTGTCTGCAAACTGAGTAAGGAAAACGTTTATTCTCCTTGCCTGGTACCAAAGTGAGTACGTAAGCGGCGTTGTATAACGATCATAGCACAGGTCTTTCCCTTCAGTCAGGTGATAGGCCTCCTGTTGTGCCTTTTGAAGGTCGTAACGAAAATTATCGGTATTCTTATGTTTCTGGTAAAATGCCAATGCGGCATTGTGAATTACTTTTTCGAGAGTGGGTTGCTGCTGAAGCAGCCAGTTGGTAAAGGTTTGTTTCTGCATGTCAGATTGGTTTGAATCCCTCTTTGCCAATTCCGATATCGGGGATGTATTCTTTAAAAATGGCTTCAACTTGTTTATATCGATCCTGGCCCCATCCCATCTCTTGGATCAACTTCTTTGCTTCTTCTCGCGTGCCAGCAGTGAATTTTCCACGGTCAGCATGAAAGGGCTGGACAATGAACTTCTTGATTCCAGTGGCAAGAAGGGTCTGAGCAAACGAGTGGGGGTCTTCGACTGGCAATAAAGGAGTCATTGTAATGCAGGATGCTATCCCCGCATCATGAACCTCGCGAATCGCTTGCAAGCGCATTTTATTACTCGGACAATGAGGTTCAAATGTCTTTCGAACCGTTTCACTATCCGTTGTAACTGTCATATTGACCTGAATATTGTCAAGGCGACTCAGTAAATCAATGTCTCGAGTTACAAGAGGACTTCGAGTTTGGATGACAATTCTTGGCTGATGAAATTCCAATAGTTCTTTGAGTATTCCACGCGTCAACTCGAGCTTTTTCTCTATTGGTTGATAGGGGTCTGTCACACTGCTCATATAGATCGTCTTGCCGGTAATAGGCTTTGAACGTATTTTTCTGATAAGAGCGAGCGCATTTTCCTTAACGTTTACCCAATACCCCCAATTTTCTTTTTGTTCGTTATCACGGGCGAAAAATGCGGCATAACAATAGGAGCATCCAAAGGCACATCCAGAATATGGATTTAAAGTATAGTCATAGCTATCCATAAAGCCAGTTGTGCGGTTTAGGATAGATACTACTTCCTTGTAATGGATCGAAGAGTGTCCGAGTTTTAAAGGTCGTTCATCTGAATTCTCGGAAAACAGCCCGATTTGCGTCATTAGTTGGTGGTTCAATCGTGAATCGTGTGATTTCGAAAAATACAATAAAAAACACACATTGTATACCCGTATGTTTTAATACTAGTTGAATTATGCTAGCTAATTCGTTATGGTGTTTATGCGTATTTCTACGCACCCTCCCGGTGTTTTCACCAGAAATTCCTGAGGATCTCACCAAAAATTCCTGATGATTTTCCCCCAAAAAACGGGGTAAATCCTCATGGAACCCACAAAGGGGGAAGCTAGCTTCGGTTTCCGTACAACAGGGCGCGCGGAGCCGCAGGGTAACCCGGCCCGCGCGCCTTCGAAGTTCATTCTCAAGGGTTTAATTAGTCAGTACAAAGCCGGAACGAGCGGTTTACCGTGCGTCAGGACCGTCGGATGGAGCGTCAGGCCCCTGGGCAAGTGCGTCAGGCGTTTGGGAAGAGGCGTCAAGGGCCGGGGAAGGTCCGTCAACGGGTGCACCGGGGTCCGTCAAGCGCCGGGGCAACTGCGTCAGGCACCGCGGGCCGCCCGTCAGGCGGGGGGGAAGGTCCGTCAATCGACGCTGTGGGTTGCGTCACGCGGCAAGGGCAGGTCCGTCAAGCAGCAGTGAGCCCTGTGTCAACCGGCCCGGACGGGTACGTCAGGCGAGGGGAGAAGGTCCGTCAAGCGGCAGCGAAGGGGCGTCAACGGGCAGTGCCGGTGGCGGCGAGCCTACCGGCCCGGGTGTTGGTCCAAGCCGGCAGGGACGCCTGAAAAAGAGGGAAGTTTTCTTCATTCATAAACACGTAAAACGATCACCATGAAAAAGAACAACATCGCCCGCCTCAACATGTTTGACGGCATGATCCTGCTTTTCGACGCCAACCGCGCGCTCATTGCCCGCATCCCGGCCTTCCAGTCGGGCTCGGAGCGCTTCCAGCGAACCGTCGCCGAGCTCAAGCTGGCCGCCGAGGAGGAAAAAGCCCAGTCGGGCGGCGTCACCGAGGCCAAAAAGCTGCAAAAGGCAGCCGTGGCTGCCGACGTGGCCACCCTGGCCGGCGCCGCCTTCTCCTTTGCCAACGACAACGGCCGGCCCGAGCTCGCCGGTGAAATGAAGTATTCGGAGCGCGACCTGCAGCGCCTCAAAGACCAGGACTTCCTCTTTACGGGTCGCCGCCTGCTGCGGGGCGTACGCGCCGAGCTCGCCCACCTGGCCGATTACGCGGTAACCGAAGCGATGCTCGACGACGCCGATGCCGCCATCACTGCTTACGAAAAAGGCGCCCCCGCACCCCGCAAGGTGATCGTGCACCGCAGCGACGCCTCCGACCGCGTGGAGGAGCTCGACGCCCAGGCAAACGCCATTCTAAAGCTCACCCTCGACAAGCTGGTGAAACAATACAGCAAGACCGACCCGGACTTCGTGAACCAGTATAAAAAATGCGCATCATCGTCGACGCCGCCACTTCCGGCACCTCACTCACCCTCCACGTGTCTGGCCCCGACGCGCAACCCCTCGCCGCCGCGGAGGTGCGCATCGAAGGCACCGGCGTCAAGGGCATCACCGACGCCCACGGCAAGTGCATCCTCAAAGACGTCGAGCCCGGCACGAAAAAGATCACCATCGCCCACCGCGATTATACACAGAAGACCCTGGAAGACGTACAGCTGAAGCCGGGCAAAAGCAACAAGCTGAAGGCAGCTTTGTAACGCAATCGCCATCTGATCAAAAGCCGGAGATCCCGTTTGGAAGCATGCGGGACCTCCGGCCATTTTGTTGCGCGGAGCGCAACAAAAACGGTCGAAATCGTCGCGCCTTTCGGCTGCTCCAGCCTGACAGGAGAGAGGACCGACGGACATGCGCCCGTCGTCCCAGCTCCCTCGTTGCGCCGTTGCGCCGTCGTGCCGTCGCGCTCCGGCGCCCGCTTGCGGGCCGCCACCGCCGCCCCACCGGCCCTGTTTTTGAATGCCTTCCTGCCGGAAGCGTCCGGCACCGGCAAAACCTTCCCCCCTGCGTTATGAAAAAGGAACAGAAAAAGCAGATGGAAGCGCTCTACGTGGAGCTCGTCAAGTTGCAGAAGGAGGTCATCGCCTCCGGGCTGAAGCTCCTCGTGGTGCTCGAGGGCCGCGATGCCGCCGGCAAGGACGGCACCGTCAAGCGGATCATCAAGCACCTCAGCCCCCGCGAAACGCGCGTGGTGGCCCTCAGCAAGCCCTCCGACCGCGAGCAGGGACAGTGGTACTTCCAGCGCTTTACCGGGTACCTGCCCACCTCCGGCGAGTTCGTGCTCTTCAACCGCAGCTGGTACAACCGCGCCGGCGTGGAAAAGGTGATGGGCTTTTGCACCGACGAGGAATACCAGGCCTTCTTCCGCGACGTGGAGGGGTTTGAAAAGCTCCTCACCGATGCCGGCATCATCCTCCTCAAGTATTACCTCGACATCAGCAAAAAGGAGCAGGCCACCCGCCTCGCCGACCGCCGCCGCGACCCGCTGAAGCAGTGGAAAATCAGCCCGATCGACGAAAAGGCCCAGCAGCTGTGGGGCGACTATTCCAGCGCCCGCAACAAGATGCTGCGCAAGACCAACTTCCAGAAATCCCCCTGGTTCGTGGCCAACGCCGAAGACAAGAATAATATGCACATCGCCCTCATCGCCCACCTGCTCCGCCACGTGGAATACCGCGGCAAAGACCACGGCCTCCTCGAGCAGCACAACAAGCTCGTCTACCCCGCCTCCCCCGAGCACCTCGAGGCAAGGCTTTACCCCTGAGGGTTCAAGAGGGTTCAGGAGGGTTTAGGAGGTTTAGAAAGGTTGGTAGCGGGATGGGCCGGGCGAATGCCCGTCATTGCGGGCGGGGCAGGCTGCTGCGTTCGCAATGACCCCGCCCCAGGCGGGATCGCTTACGCCCGTCGGCCCTGCCGGCAACAAAAAGCCAGGACCGGGGTCCTGGCTTTTTCGTTTACATCAAACCCGCTTCGACCGTTTTAGTGGCGCCCCGCGCCACTAAAAGGCCGCCCTCGCCTTCACCGGTGCCTTCGGCGCCGGCGCCTTTTGCGGCGGGTTGGCCTTCAGGCCCTCCAGGGCGATCTGGATGGCCTTTTCGAGCTGCGGGTCGTGGCCGGCGATGACGTCGGCGGGCCATTGCTCCACCTCCACGTCGGGCGGGGTGCCCACGTTCTCGATGCCGAAGCCGTTCGCGTCGAAGAAGGCCACGTTGGGGGCCGTTACCACGCCGCCGTCGATGAACTCGGGGTAGCCCAGCACGCCCACGAGGCCGCCCCAGGTGGTCTTGCCCACGAGGGTGCCCAGCTTCGCCTGCCGGAACAGGTAGGGCAGGTAGTCGCCGCCCGAGCCGGCGGTCTCGTCGATCAGCATCACCTTCGGTCCCTGGATCGACGCGTTGGGAGCCTTCTGGTCTTTGCCGTAGCGGTAGCGCCAGTACGAGTTGAGGGGCCGCTTCAGGAGGTCGATGTAGTAGTCGGCCAGCTGCCCGCCGCCGTTGAAGCGCTCGTCGATGATGATGGCGGCCTTGTCGGCCTGCGGGTAGAAGTAGCGCTTGAAATACTCGTGGCCCAGGGCCGCGGTGTTGGGCACGTATACGTAGGCCACCTGCCCGTTGGTGGCTTCGTGCACCTTGCGCATGTTGCCTTCCACCCAGTCGCGGTTGCGCAGCGCCGTTTCGCTGGCCACCGGCACCACCTTCACGGTGCGCGTGTTGGCGCCCTCGGCCGAAGCGGCCACGGTGAGCGTCACGATCTTGTCGGCGGTATTTTCAAAGTAGCTGTAGAAGTTGCGGTCGGCGGTCACGTCGGCGCCGTTCACCTTGAGGATGAAGTCGCCCACGCTAACGTTGGCGCCGGGCTCGGTCAGCGGCGAGCGCAGCTCGGGCGTCCAGTTGAGGCCGCCGTAGATCTTTTTGATGCGGTAGCGGTTGCCGGCCACCTCGTAGTCGGCGCCCAGCAGTCCGCCCGGAACGGTCTCGGGGTTGGCGCGGCGGTCGCCCGAGGCATCGAAGCGGTGGTGCCCCACGGAGAGCTCGCTGAACATCCATTGCATCACGCGGTAGAGGTCGTTGGTGCTGGCCACGTCGGGGAGCAGCGCGGCGTATTTCGTTTTCATGGCCGGCCAGTTCACGCCGTGCATGTTGGAGTCGTAGAAGAAATCGCGGTTTACGCGCCAGGCTTCGTTGAAGATGTTCTTCCATTCTTCCCTGGGGTTGATCTTCACCTGCAGGCCGGCGGTGTTGATCATCGACTCGGGTGTCGGCTTCTGGCCCGTGGGTGCCACGCCCCACTTGCCCTTCGTGACGAAGAGGGTCTTCTCGCCCTTCGCGGCAATGCGGTAGTTGTCGGCCGGCAGGATGGGTTCTTCCTTGCGCTTCTTCAGGCTGTATAGATTCAGCATCGTGGGCGTGGCGTTGTGCGGCGCGGCCGACAGGTAAAAGAGCTCGCCTTCCTTCAGCACGGATAGATTGCTGTAGCGGCCCTTCGGCAGCGGCAGGGCCACGATGCGGTTCTGGATGCCGTCCCAGTCGATGGTCACGCGCTTGCGGCTCGAGTCGGCCTTGTAGGGCGCCTTCGCGCTGCTGTCGACGGGCTCGGTCTCGTTCTCCCGGGCCAGCGGCGAGGGCACGCTCTTTTGCAGGGTGATGAGGTAGAGCGCGTTGGTGGACTCCATGTCGTTGTTCGACTGGTCGAACCAGTTCACCACCGGCCCCGCGTCGGTGCTGGCCAGCAGGTACAGGTATTTGCCCGAGGGGTCGAAGGTGGGCTCGCTTACATTGGAAAGCGCGTCGGTCACCGCGCTCGACTTGCCGGCGGCGAAGGAATGGATCCAGGCCCGCTCGAAGTTGGTCGTGGTGATGGTGGTGTAGGCGAGGTGCTGCCCGTCGGCCGACCAGCTGCCAAACAGGTCGCGGAACGCACCCGGGGTGTATTGCTCGTCTTCGGCGATCTTCTGGATCGTACCCGCGGCGAGGTCGGCCACGTAGAGGCGGCGGCCGTTGTCCACGAACGCGATCTTCCGGCTGTCGGGCGACCAGTGCGGGTGGGCGTAGAAGCCCGAGCCGTTGAGGCGGAGCACCTGCGCCGTGCCGCTGCCGTCCTGCGCCATCACGTGCAGGGCGTATTCGCCCGAGGCGTCGCTGAACCAGGCAATGAGCTTGCCGTTGGGCGACCAGGCCGGGTCTTTTTCGTGCACGCCGGGGCTGTTGGTCAGGTTGAGGAGGTCGCCCTTCTGCGCGGGCAGGGTCAGGATCTCGCCGCGGTAGTCGAGCACCACGCGGGTGCCGGTGGGCGAGATATCGCCGCCGCGGATGTATTGCTCGCCCTTCACGTAGCGCTCGCGCTGGTCGAGCAGGTCGGCGGCGATGCCGATCTTCAGGCGGTTCACCGCGCCGGATGGGGCGTCGTATACGTGGAGATAGCCCGCTTGTGAAAAGATGATCCCGTCGGCCGAGCCGTCGAGCCCCGACACGGGGAAGTCGGTAAACTTCGTCAGCTGGCTGACGGCTTTCGTGGCGGTGTTGTAGCTATAGAGGTTGAACTCGCCGTTGCGGTCGCTGCGGAAGTACACCGTGCTGCCCTTCCACACGGGTTTGGAGTCGTTGCTCCCGGTGGCGGGCTTGGGGATCTCCGTTACGCTGTGCGAGCGGGTGTCGTAGATCCAGATGCGCGACGCCGTGCCGCCGCGGTAGCCTTTCCATTGCTCGAAGCGGTCGGGGATGGTGGTGTAGGCGATGCTGCTTCCGTCGGGGCTGTAAGAAGCCCAGAACGCGTTGGGGACGGGCAGCTGCTGCTCGGCGCCGGATTGTATATCTACGGTAAAGAGCTGGTAGTAGCGGTTGGTGAAGCTCGTACGCTGCGAGGCGAAGAGGATCTTCTTGCCGTCGGCGGAGAAGTCGCGCACGAGGTCGGCGCCGGGGTGCCAGGTCAGTCGGCGCGGCACGCCGCCGGCGGCGGGCACCACAAACACGTCGGTGTTGCCGTCGTACTGGCCGGTGAAGGCGATCATCGTTCCATCGGGGGAGAATACGGGGTTGGATTCCGCGCCTTCGCTCACCGTAATTCTACGGGGGTAGGAGCCGTCGCGGTTCGCCACCCACAGGTCTTCGGCATAGATAAAGGCAATGGCGTTCTTGCTGATGGCGGGCTGCCAGAGCAGGCGGGTGTCGGTGGTGTTTTGCGCGGAGGCAAAAACGGAGGTCAGCAGCAGGAGCGTGCTGAGGACGGAGCGAGGGTGGTAACGCATTCATCCAAAATACGGCATCTAACCGGAAAAGCCTCGGGGCCGCGGTTGTTTTCGCGGGGAGGTAATGCGGTTAGGGGTATCCGGAAGCGAGGGGCGGGCCCTACCGGTCGTCCGCCACCGGCAGGGGCAGGGGCACCCGCACGGTCATCTGCCAATGGCTATGCCCCTCGCGGGCCACCGAAAGCTGGCCGTTCATCGAGGCCACCCGGTTGCGGATGCCGCCCAGGTCGGGCTCGGGGTGCGGCTGCGTGCTGTCGCCCTGCAGCCGGATCATCAGCACCCGCAGGCAGGCCTGCTGCTGCTCCCTTTCGAGGCAGATGACCACTTCGGCAACGCGCGGGCCGGCGTCCATGTTGTTGAAAAGATCCTGGCAGATCCGGAAAAAGTCCATCGCTTCTTCATTGGTCAGCAGGCCCGGGTCGAGCGTGCAGTCGAAGGTGCAGGGAATGCCTTTCCGCACCTGGAACTCCCGGCACAGCACGGCCAGGGTTTCTTTCAACCCGAGGTCTTCCAGCATCCCCGGGCTGAAGGAGAAGGCGATCTCCCGGATCGTATGCACCATGCGCCCGGAAAGCTTCGACACCTGTTCCATCCGTCCCCGGGCGCCTTCGGGCAGCGCGTCGGTGTGGCTCTCCAGCCAGTCCATGTTCATCTTGATCATCGAGGCCAGCTGGGCCAGTTCCTCGTGCAGCTCCAGCGCTACGTACTTCCGGTCCTTTTCCATGCGCTGCTTGAAATGGCGGGCGAGGCTTTTGAACTCGCGGTAGCGCGCTTCCATCTCCTGCTCGATCAGCTTTTTTTCCGTCACATCTTTTGCGATCGCGAACACCACTTCCTGCTCCGGGAAATAAACGGAGGTCCAGTGCAGCCAGATCACCTTGCCGCTTTTGCTGCGGTAGCGGTTCTGGAAATTGATGAGAGCTTCGCCCTCGAGGAGCTTCTGTCTTTTTTCGTGTGTCAGGCCCTGGTCGTCGGGATGAATGAAAGAGGCGATCGGGCTTTGCAGGAGTTCTTCTTCCGAATATTCGAGTTTGCTCCGCACGGCGCCGTTGATCTTCTTGAAATAGCCATCCTTGCCGGCGATGCACACCAGGTCGGGCGTTAGTTCAAAGAAGCTGCTGATGTCGAAATCACCGGTTTTCAGGGGGAACATAAGAACGAAGGTACGCCGTAGGAAAGCGATGGGCTGCCGATGGGCAAGCCCTTCCATGAAGCCCGGCGGCCATCACCCTGCTGGCCCTTGTGAAGGCTTACCCGCCCGGGCAGGCTGCTGCGCTCGCAATGACGCTGCGTGCGCCAGGACGCTGCGCGACTTCCGCTCTGCCAGCCCTGCGGTTCAACGGCTGGCAACCCGCTATGCCACCGGCGGTTGTATCGGCAGGAACACTTCAAACAAGGCTCCTTCGCCGGGTGTTCCCTCGGCGCGGATAAAGCCGTAGTGGTGCTCCACTACTTTCTTTACGATCGACAGGCCCACGCCGGTGCCGCTGTATTCGTTCTTGCCGTGGAGGCGGGCGAACATCTGGAAGATCTTTTCGCTGTACGTATTGTCGAAGCCGATGCCGTTGTCGGCTACGCGGAGCACGTGGTAGCGCTGCCCGTTCTCGGTGGCTTCGCCGGCCGAAAGGGTCACTACGGGCGGCACGCCCGGCTTGCTGTATTTGAGGGCGTTGGAGATCAGGTTTTGCAAGAGCTGCTGCAGCTGCCGCCGGTAGCCCGTCACGCGGGGGAGCGCCGCCACGCGGATGTCGGCGCTCTTTTCACGGATGTCGAGCTCCAGGTCTTCGAGCACGCGCGCGGCAACCTCGGCGAGGTCTACGGGCGCCATTTCCTGGGGCCGCTCGCTCACATGCGAATAGGTGAGGAGGTCGTCTACCAGGTGGCCCATGCGGCGGGAGGCGTTCTCGATGCGCTCGAAAGAGCCTTGCTGCGCGGGGCTCAGCTGCGTATATAATTGCTCTTTCAGCTGCGCGGTGAAGAAGTGGATCTTGCGGATCGGCTCTTTCAGGTCGTGCGAGGCGGCGTGGGCGAATTCCTCGAGGTTCTGGTTGGAGCGCTTCAGCTCGGTGATGTTGCGCACGAGCTCGTGCTGCAATTGTTTCAAAGCGGTATAGTCCGTGAGGTGCACCACGATGTCGCCGTTGATGGGCACGGCACCCATCTCGTTGTAGATGTCGAGCCCGTCGGCGCGGTAGTGGTTTTCCCAGGTGCGGGCTTCGCCCGAAAGCGCCACCGCACGGATGTTGCGGAAGGAGTCGGTGTCGAAGTAGCCGGGAAAGAATTCGGAGACGCGCTTGCCCACCAGTTCTGCGGGCGACTTGCCGGTGTAGGCCGCGTAGGCCTCGTTGGTGAGCTTGTAGGTGAAGTCCACCACATCGCCTCCTTCTATTACGGGCTCGAGCACCTGCAGCGCGGAGGTAAATACGTTGATGATGGTTTGCAGCGAGGCGTGCGAAGCAAGGAGCTGGTTGTGGGCTTCGGCCAGTTCGGAGGTCTGCTCGCCTACGCGCCGGGCCAGTTCTTCGGCAAACAGCTTCTGGTCGGTAATGTCCTGCACCATGCTGATCATCTTGAGCGGCGTTCCGGCGCCGTCAAAAAACACGCGGCCCATGATGCGGATCCATATCACCGAGCCGTCGCCGCGGTACATCCGCGAGTCGTATTCGAGCTTCCCGTCGGCGATGGCGCGGCGGTAGGCTTCTTCACGCCTCACCTGGTCGTCGGGGTGCATGCGGCGGAGAAAATCGTTCAGCTTGTTGGCCCCGGGTAGCCCGAAAAGCTCTTCGATCCGCGCGGAAACGACCACGTCTTCGGTCTGAAGGTCTACCTCCACCACGCCGAGGTTGCCGGCCTCAATGGCAAGGCTGGCCTTTTCATGGGCGCGTTGCAGGTCCTGGATCAGCTGCACCGTCTGGGTGGTTTCGGTACAGGTCACGAACACGCCGGCGGGCTTGCCGCGCTCGTCGATCACGGGGCTGTAGCTGTAGGTCCAGTAAACTTCTTCGAGCCGGCCGTTGCGGTAGATGGGCAGCAGCTGGTCCTGGTGCCAGGAGGCTTCGCCGCCGGCGAGGATGGCGTCGATCTGCGGCTGGATGTCGGGCCAGATCTCGGGCCATACGTCGGCGCCGCGCTTGCCGAGGGCACCGGGGTGCTTGCCGTCGTTGCCGAGGCTGGGGCGGTAGGCGTCGTTGTAAAAACAGATGTGTTCGGGACCCCAGAACAGGAACATGGGGAAACGGGAGCGGAGCAGGATGCTCAGCGTGGTACGGAGGCTTTGCGGCCAGGTGGCGGGATCGCCGAGCACCGTTTCGCCCCAGGCATGACGGCGGGTGAGCAGGCCCATTTCGCCGCCACCGTTGAGGAAGGCGGGCACTTTCGCTATGATGTTCGTAGGTTCCAGGGTGGTGACTTAGCGGGGAAAAATGAAATTACGAACATTTTCCATAAGATGGGTTGCCGCGGGTGTTAAGAAGCGAAAAGGAGGAGTCCGGCGCCGGTACTTTGGGGGTACCTTTACGGTTGCCGGTGCCCGCGGCCGGCACCGGTTCAAACCCTGACGCCATGGAAGGAAATCCATCCGCCTATCATGCCCCCGCCGGTCTCCGCATCGGCCATATTCACCTGCGGGTGACCGACCTCGGCCGTTCCGTCGCCTTTTACCGCGACGTGATGGGCTTCGACCTGCTGGCCGACCTGGGCACGGTGGCCTTCCTGTCGGTGGGCGGCTACCACCACCACATCGCGCTGAACACCTGGCACAGCAAGGGCGGCGCGCCGGCGCCGGC
>NZ_SKFH01000026.1 GCF_004343705.1 Flaviaesturariibacter aridisoli | reverse complement strand
AGCTTCCCCGCGGGGAAGCTTTTCTTTTTATAGGACTCAGCATCTGAAATCCGGAATCTGAGATCTGAAATTATTCGGCGCTGGCGCGGGCTTTCTGCTCCTTGCGCACTTCGTTCCATTTGCGGTAGGTATCGGCGCCCATGATCTCCTTGAGGCGGGTATTCTTGTCGTCGCTGATTTTCTTCTTGGCTTCCACCTTTTGGTCTTCGGTGAGGGCCGTGTTGGCTTTCAGCTCTTTGCTGGCCTTACTGGCGGTTTCGAGTACCTCGCGTACGGAGCTGACCTGCGAATCGGTGAGGCCGGTGGCCTTGAAGGCATCGTTCAGGTCTTGCTCCTGACGGGCTTTCTGGCGGGCTTTTTCTTCCTTGGACACGGGTGCATCGGTGGGGCCCGACTGCGCAAAAGAGGTGGCGCCGAGCACGGCAAAGCAGCAAACGAGCAGTATCTTTTTCATGGCAACTTGTTTCACTAAAAATAAGCGCTCCGCCGCAAATCGGCCGCTCCAACTATGCAAACGTTGCCATGATAAAGGGAAAGCCGGCGCTTTCGCTGCCTGCTTTCGTTCCGAATGCTTTGTGATACATTATTCAGTACGCATTATTCACTATTCATTTTCCACTGCTTACCAGTCGCCGCTGGCGCCGCCGCCGCCGCCCGAGCCGCCGCCGAAGCCACCGAAGCCGCCTCCGCCGCCGCCGCCGAAGCCGCCAAAACCGCCGCCGCCGCCACCGCCGCCGAAGGAGCCGGGGAAGAACATGCCGCCGCCGCCGAAGCCGCGGTAGCCACGGCGCGACATATAGCCACCGCCGCCGCCGCCGCCGCACAGGCCCGAAAAAAGGACCAGCACCACGACAAAAATGATGATCGTGAGCAGCCGGTTGCTGCCGCGGCTTTGCCCGCCGCTGTACCCGCCGTCGGCAGGCTCGCGCGAGCTGTAGCCATCCGGGGCCTTGTATTCACCGGCTGCCGCCTTGAACAGCGACGTCGTGGCATTGTCGAAGCCGCGGTAGTAATTACCGGCTTTGAATGCCGGGATCACATCGGTTTCGATGATGTTCTTGGTGGTGATATCGGGCACGGAGCCTTCCAGGCCGTAGCCCACCTCGATGCGCAGTTTGCGGTCGTTGATGGAGGCCAGGAACACGATGCCGTTGTCTTTGCCCTTCTGGCCAACGCCCCACTGCCGCAGGAATTCGAGCGCCACCTCCTCGCGCGGCAGGTCGCCGATCGTGGGCACGGTGATGATGGCGATCTGGGTCGTGGTGCTGTCGGCATAGTCGAGCAGCTTCGACTCGAGGGCCGATTTCTGTTCGGGCGAAAGCACGTTGGCAAAATCGTTGACCAGGTGCGGGGGCGTCGGGCGGGGGTATTGTTCGCGAACAAACTTCTCCACGCTTTGTCCGAACCCAAAGAGTACGGCCAGCAGCAGGCTGAGGGATAGCAGGAATTTCTTCATGGGCTATTTTCCGAACACGATATCGTCCGGCAGTTCATTCTTATCGGTGGAAGCGTCGTAGGGGAAGTAGGCCTGCAGGGCTTCGCCGAGGCGGCTGATACCCACGCAGATGCCGTCGGCAAGGTGCTCGGCGCGAAATTCGCGCAGCATACCGCCGATGGTTTCCTGCCAGTAGTGCGGCCCCACCTTTTCGTGGATGCCGGCGTCGCCGAAAACGGCGGCCTGCCGGTCTTTCACCGCAATGTAAACCAGCGTGGCGTTGCGCAGCTCCGTTTCGTACATCTTCAGGCTGGCGAAGACTTCCTTCGCCCGGTCGATGGCGTCTACGTACGAGCAATGGCTTTCCACGTACACGCGCACCTCACCCGAAGTGCGCCGCTCGGCCGACTGGATGGCCTGCACGAGCTGCGCTTTCTGGGCGTCGGTGAAAAAGTCTTCCTTGCGGCGGAAGCGGGAGAACCAACCCATGGTTATTGTTTTTGCGGTTGCGCCTGCGGGGCGGTATTGGTGCCCGGAACCGGCGCGGTGGAGGAGCCCGGTGCGGGTGCCGAATTGGTACCGGAGGGAGCCGTGCCGCTGTTGTTGTCGAAATTGACGTTGGGCGCGTTCTTCGCGCCGGGGTCGGCTTCAAAGTAGCCCTTCTGGCTGAATCCGAACCAGCCCGAGTAGATGTTGTTCGGGAACGCGCGGATGGAGGTGTTGTATTGCTGCACGGCTTCGTTGTAATCCTTGCGGGCTACGGCGATGCGGTTCTCGGTGCCTTCGAGCTGCGTTTGCAGGTTGCGGAAGGCGTCGTTGGCGCGCAGGTTGGGGTATTGCTCCGACACGACAAGAAGGCGGCTGAGCGCGCCCGAGAGCTGGGCCTGGGCCTGCTGGAAGCGCTGGATGTTCTCGGGGGTCAGGTTTTCGGGTGAGATCTGCATCGAGGTGGCCTTCGCACGGGCGTTGATCACGTCGGTAAGCGTTCCGCGCTCGAAATTGGCTTCGCCCTTAACGGTATTCACGAGGTTGGGAATGAGGTCCGAACGGCGCTGGTATTGCGTCTGCACATTACCCCATTGCCCGCGTACGTTCTCTTCCAGGCCTACGGTGCGCTTCTGGAAGCCGATGGCGCCGCAGCCGACGCAGCCGCCGAGTACGAGCACGATGCCCAAAATGATCACCAGGACCAAGGTTGAAGTCTTCATTGTCTGTTTGTTTGTTTTAAAGTTAGTTGTTCCAATCAAATAACGAACCACGGCTGCAGAGCTGCAGTTTTGGCAGGTGAGCCGGTCACCGATAGGTAGGCCCTTGCTCACTCGTTCAAACGCTCAGTAGCTCACCAGGGTCACGCTTTCACTGCCGCGATACCCGGCAGTTCCTTGCCTTCGAAGTATTCGAGCATCGCACCGCCGCCGGTGGATACGTAGCTTACCTTGTCGTGGTAGCCAAACTGGTTGACGGCCGCTACGGAGTCGCCGCCGCCCACGAGCGAGAAGGCGCCATTGGCGGTCGCTTCGGCTACGGCCTTGGCTACGGCCTTGGTTCCGTGCTGGAACTTTTCCATTTCGAACACGCCCATCGGGCCGTTCCAGAGGATCGTTTTGGAAGCATGGAGCACCTTGGTAAACATATCGCAGGCCAGCGGGCCGATGTCGAGGCCCATCCAGCCATCGGGAATGGTGTTGCTCAGCGCGGACGAGATGTCGGCATCGGCGGCAAACTTATCGGCGATGATGGAGTCGGAAGGCAGGTGCAGGGTCACGCCCTTTTCTTCCGCTTTTTTAAGCAGTTCGCGGGCCGTGTCGATTCGGTCGTTCTCGCAGAGCGAGGAGCCGATCTTGCCGTCCATCGCTTTGACGAAGGTATAGGCCATACCACCGCCGATGATGATGTCGGTAGCGCGGTCGAGCAGGTTCTCGATGATCAGGATCTTGTCGCTCACCTTGGCGCCGCCAATGATGGCGGTGAAGGGCTTCTCGCTGCTGTGCAGCACTTTCTCGGCGCTCTGCACTTCGCCTTCCATCACGGTGCCGAACAGCCGGTTGGCGGGCTCGAAGTACTGCGCGATGACGGCCGTGGAGGCGTGCGCGCGGTGGGCCGTGCCGAAGGCGTCATTTACATAAACGTCGCCGAGGCGGGCGAGCTTCTGCGCAAAGTCGGGATCGCCTTTTTCCTCTTCTTTATAAAAGCGCAGGTTTTCCAGCAACAGCACCTGGCCGGGCTGCAGGGCGGCGGCCTTTTTCACCGCCTCCTCGCCGATGGAGTCGGCGGCGAAGTCCACTTTACGTCCGAGCAGTTCCGACAGGTGGTCAACGACGTGCTTCAGCGAATATTTATCCGTCGGACCTTCCTTGGGGCGGCCCAGGTGCGACATCAGGATCACCGAGCCGCCGTCGGCCAGGATCTTCTGGATCGTGGGAATGGTGGCGCGGATGCGGGTGTCGTCGGTAATGTCGAAGGATGCATCGAGCGGAACGTTGAAATCCACCCGGACAAGGGCTTTCCGGCCCGAGAAGTTATACGAGGAAAAGTTGGCCATAACAAAGGATGCATTAGTGCGCTCCAAATGTAAGGCCGGGGGCAACAAAAAACCCCGGCGCTTTGGCCGGGGTTGCTATAACGGTAATAAGTTTACTTGCTGATGAGGCCGGCGAAATGCTTCACCGTGCGCACCAGCTGCGATACGTAGCTCATTTCGTTGTCGTACCAGCTAACGGTCTTCACCAGTTGCACGTCGCCATTGGTAAGCACCTTTGTTTGCGTGGCGTCGAACAGCGAGCCGAAGTGCATGCCGATGATGTCGGTGGAAGTGATTTCATCTTCGGTGTACCCGTAGCTTTCGTTAGCGGCGGCTTTCATCGCGGCGTTGATCTCTTCTACGGTCACTTTCTTGTTCAGCACGGTCACGAGCTCGGTGAGCGAGCCGGTGATGGTGGGAACGCGCTGGGCGGTGCCGTCGAGTTTACCCTTCAGCTCGGGGAGCACGAGACCGATGGCCTTGGCGGCGCCGGTGCTGTTGGGAACGATGTTGGCGGCGGCGGCGCGGGCGCGGCGCAGGTCGCCTTTGGGGTGCGGGGCGTCGAGCGTATTCTGGTCGTTGGTATACGCGTGGATGGTGGTCATGATGCCCGACAGGATGCCGTAGCTATCGTTGAGCACCTTGGCCATCGGGGCGAGGCAGTTGGTGGTGCAGGAAGCGCAGGAGATGATCGTTTCGGAGCCGTCGAGGATGGCGTGGTTCACGTTGAACACAACGGTCTTCAGGTCGCCGGTACCGGGTGCCGAGATCACCACGCGCTTGGCGCCGGCGGTGATGTGGGCTTCGGCCTTGGCCTTATCGGTAAAGAAGCCGGTGGATTCGATCACCACGTCTACGTCGTGCTGGCCCCAGGGAATCTGGGCGGGATCTTTCTGGGCGTAGATCTTCACTTCGTGACCATTCACCACGATGGCGTTGTCGGTTGCCTTCACGTCTTCGTTGAAGCGGCCCTGGGCGGAGTCGTACTTGAGCAGGTGGGCCAGTACGGCGGGGCTGGTCAGGTCGTTGATGGCCACCACATCAATGCCTTCCATGTTGTGAATCTGGCGGAATACCAGGCGTCCGATGCGTCCAAAGCCGTTGATGGCAACTTTTACTGACATATTCTAAGCGATTTTTTTGATGAATAATGCGGGGCGAAGGTATTGAATTGCCGGAAATGGGAGCGGTACAGTTGAAGCCGCCCGGAGGTACACAGTGAGCGGTGTGCGTTGGGGCAGGGAAACCCACGGCGGCGTTGCGCGGTCGCTCCCGACAGGGCACAAAAAAGCCCCGCACCTGGTGCGAGGCTGTCTCTGTACCGCGTACGGGATTCGAACCCGTATCGCCTCCGTGAAAGGGAGGTGTCCTAGCCCTTAGACGAACGCGGCATTTTTAAGAACTGTCCCGTTGTTTTCGGGAGTGCAAAGATAAGGGCGTCAGTCATTTCTCCAAAAATATTTCAAAAAAAATCCCATCTCTTTTTAGGGACGGGATTCTTCGCATTGATTCTGAGCGAACCGATGTTAGCGACTCGCGACGTCAAACTTACGGAAGATGCTGCGTATGGCCGACTGGACTTCTTTCGAAGTCAGGTTGCGGCTGTTCACATCGCCGGTGGTCCAGCCCTGCCATACCGTCTTGTCCGTCTTCGCATCCACCAGGCGTACGGTCATCGTGGCCTCACGCACGGCTTCTTCGGTGCGGTCGTAGCCGAGGAACTGCGAGGGGTAATACACCGGGATGTAGCGGCGCGAATAAGGATTGTAATAATACCGGGTGTAGGGCTGTGAATAAACCGGGTTGTTGTTCTCACGCACCGATTTCTCCACCAGCACGTCGTAGGTGATCAGCACATCGGGACGGGCCGTATTTTCCACCCAACCTTCCTTCTGCAGCTCGCTGTTCACGGCGGCCTTGATGTTGCGCTCGGTCAGGTCGGATACCGGCGTCTTCACGGTATCGCGGGCATCCCGGGTTTCCACCCAGGCAAATGAATGATAGCGGCTCAGGTTGGCCGCCGGGTCTTTCTCCACATGGGCTGCACTGCCGCACCCCGCGAAGAAAAGTGCGGATAAGGCCAGCAAGCCGAGTGTTTGTAAACGTTTCATAGGTTGATACTCCTTTGCTTTTAGCTCAACCTATTAACGGCAAAAAGTATGCTTTCGTTTGCAAGGGAATGTGAAATCGTGAGCTGTAAGCCGTGAGCCGTCGCCGTGAGCCGTCAGCCGTGAGCCGTGAGCCGTGAGCCGTGAGCGCTAACGGCTACTACTAAAGAACGGATGCCTTTGGCATCCGTTCTTTTTAGCGCGCATCGCGGGCTGACGGCTGATGGCTCACGCCTCACGAACCCTACGGTTTCTACCCGATGCCGACTTCGAAGTGGCGCTCGGGGATCTGCACATCGCGGAAGCCCTTGGATACGAGGCGACGCTTCAGTTCCTGCTGCACTTCGTATTCTCCGTGCACCAGGAAGAACTTCTGCACCTCGCGCGGCTCCTGGCCGTGGAGCCACTGCATCAGGTCTTCGTAGTCGCCATGGGCACTCATGCTGCGGATGGCGCCCACCTCGGCGTGCACCTCGTGCCGGATGCCATAAATACCCACCTCCTTCTCCCCCGCCATCAGCCGGCCGCCGAGCGAATGCGGCTCGCAATAGCCGGTCAGGAGAATACTGTTGTGCGAGTTCTCAATATTGTTGCTGATGTGGTGCTTCACGCGCCCTGCTTCGGCCATGCCGGAGGCGGAGATGATCACGCAGGGCTTGTCGAGGTAGTTAAGCATCTTCGAGTCTTCCACCGACTTCGTAAAACGCAGCCCCTTGAAGTGAAACGGATCGTCGTCGGTCTGCATCACCCGCTGGATCGTCTTGTTGAAATATTGCGGGAAGCGCTTGATGACGGCGGTAATGTCGGTACTGAGTGGGCTGTCTACGAAATAGTCGAGCGCGGGCAGGCGGTTTTCGAGCTCCAGCTGGTTGAGCGCATAGAGGAGCTCCTGTGTGCGTCCGAGGCTGAAGGCCGGCACAATGAGCTTACCGCCCTTTTCGATACAGGTATGCTCGATCCAATGCAGCAGCTGGTCCACCGACGTCGACACGTTCTCGTGCAGCTTGTCGCCATAGGTCGACTCCATGATGATACAGTCGGCCTGGTCGAAGTCGCCGGGCGAGCGCAGGATGACGTCGCGGTAGCGGCCGACGTCGCCACTGAAGGTAATGCGGTAGGGCTTTCCTTTTTCCTGCACGCGCAGGTGCACGCAGGCGGAGCCGAGGATGTGCCCCGCGTCGGTAAAGCGGCATTCTACGCCTTCCAGCACCGGGAACCATTCGTTGTAGGGACGCGCCACAAAACGGCCGGCGCAGGCCTTGGCATCGTCTACCGTATACAGCGGCTCCAGCAGCGGTTTACCCTGGGCCTTGCTGCTTTTGTTGTGCGCGCGAACGTCGTTTTCCTGGATCTCGGCCGAATCTTCGAGCAGCAGCGTTGCCAGCGCCTCCGTGGCATCGGTGCAGAAGATCTTGCCGCCGAAGCCTTCCTTAACCAGCTTCGGGATAAGGCCGCTGTGGTCGATATGGGCGTGCGAGAGAATGAGCACGTCTACCTCCGATGGCTCGAAGCCCCAGGTGCGGTTCATCGCGTCAGTATCGCGGCCCATGCCCTGGAACAACCCGCAGTCGAGCAGGACCTTTTTGCCGTTGGACAGTGTCAGCAGGTGCTTGGAGCCGGTAACGGTGCGGGCCGCACCGTGGAATGCAATCTTCATGGAAGGGTGTTTAGAACAGAAAGATAAGCACGGTACGTTATCCTACCCGGGCCTTGAAGCTCCACGTAAAGGAAAACGCCGCCACCAGCTCGCCCTGCTCGTTCCGGCCGGTACTGCGCGCGGTAAATATCTGGCCCTCGCCGGTAGCCATGGCCTCGTCGATAGCGGCGGCAATGGCTGCGCCGTCGGCACAGGTAAACTGCGTGATACCGGTAGCTTTTTTAAAGAACTGCGCCTCCATGGCGGTTACCAGCATCGACACCGCCGGCTTGCGGCCGTAGATGTATTGCATGCAAAGCGCGCCGGTGCTCAGTTCGGCTCCCATGGCGAGGCAGGCGAAATAGGTGGAGCGGAAGGGATTTTTGGTAAACCAGCGGAAGGGCACCTCCACCACGCATTCAGTGTCGGTGCAGGCACGCAACTGCAGCCCCGCGAAATACGCCGAGGGTAGCCGCGTGAGCAGGAACATCCGGAAGCGGGTCTTGCTCCGCACGAGTTTCTGAAAGGCATCGTTGACGGGCATGGGCTTAGTTTTCTTGGTACCAGATGGGATCGAGCGCCGCCGGGGCCCAGCCGCGCAGGAAGCCGGTGACTTTCTCGGTATCGTAGCCGTTGCCTTTTTCGAGCTGGGAGCTGTCCTGCGTGTGCAGGCGCTTGCCGGTGGCGTCGAGCACGAGCAGCACCGGGAAGCCAAAGCGCTGCGGGTAGCCGAGTTCGGCCAGCAGGTCGAGGTTCTTGTTTTCCTTACTGTAATTGAGGTGGTACACGACGTAATTGTCGCGCAGCAGGTTGCGGATGGACGTATCGAGCTGGGTAAAGGCGTTGAAGCGGTAGCACCACACGCACCAGTTGCCGCCCACCTGCACCAGCACGTGCTTTTTCCCGGCTTTGGCCCGCAGCAGGGCGGCCGCCAGGTCTTTGCGGGCATTGGCCGCGGGATTGTACAACCGGGTGGTATCGCCCGCCGAAGCCGTCAGCGAGCCCAGGAGCAGGAGGAGAAACAGGAAGCGCATGACGCAGGTTATTTGGAGCAAAATAGCGAAATGCCGCTTTTCGGCGGGCGGCTGCGGGCGTTTGTCCTACCAAACAGCCAATTTCGTAAAGCAGGCAAACCATTTCGTGTAACTTCCCGTCCTGGAAAAAACGAATTTTGAATCTTCGTTCAAACAACTCAAAAAAAATCCCGCAATGAAACAATTTTTTCTCTTTGCCGGCCTTGCCTTCAGCCTGAACGGCTTTGCCCAGAAAGTGACGGTGAAGCCCACCTTTCAGAAGGGTCAGAAAATCGAGGTCCTCTCCAAAATCAACTCCAACGTATCTATGGAGATGATGGGCCAAAGCATGGAAACGAAGGTGGAAGCCACGGTGAACCGCTCTTTCGACGTAGAGAACGTGCAGAACGGAAGCACCACGCTGGAGCACAAGATCAAGCGCTTCCAGATGAACATCGAAGCACCCGGCGGCAACAGCCAGTCTTTCGACAGCGAAAAGCCCGAAGATTTGAAGGGTGAAGGTGGCGAGACGATGGGAAAAGCCATCAAAAGCAAATTCTCGATGCAGGTGGATCCCATGGGTAAGGTAACTTCGGTGAAGGCCGACGACGACTACCCCGGTGCCGACCAGAGCAACCCGATGTCGGGCGCAATGAGCAATATCGGCGAACTGCCCAAAGTAGGCAGCTCGATGGAGCTCGTGATCCTGCCGGCAGCCGGCGTGGAGAAAGGCACTACCTGGACCGATACCACCGGCGGCCACCAGCTGGCCTACACGGTAACCGACGTCACCGGCGACGAGATCGCCCTCAGCTTCACCGACCAGACCAAGACCGACAAGAAGCAGGAGATGAACGGTATGGAGCTTGCCATCAGCACCACCGACAAAACAACCGGTACCGTACGGATCGACCGCAAGAGCGGCCTCGTGAAAGAGCGCGCCAGCAACACCACTTCGGAAGGCACCATGGAAATGATGGGCCAGAGCATCCCGATGACCACGAAGACGACGACTACGATGACCGTTAAGTAATACGCGTGAACAGTAAGAAAAAAGCCCTCCGCATGGAGGGCTTTCTCATTTATAGTACTTCGAGCTGGTTGCGCAGCAGGTCTTCGAATTCATCGCGCTTGCGGATCAGGTGCGGCTCGCCATCGAGCACCAGCACTTCGGCGGGCTTCAGCCGTGAGTTGAAGTTGGACGACATCTCGAAGCCGTACGCCCCCGCGTTGTAAAAAACGAGGTAATCGCCTTCGCGCACTTCCGGCAGCGTGCGGTCCCAGGCAAAGGTGTCGGTCTCGCAGATGTTCCCTACTACCGTATATATACGGGACGCGCCATCCGGGTTGCTCAGGTTGCCGATACGGTGGTAGGCTTCATACATCATCGGGCGGATCAGGTGGTTGAACCCGCTGTTGACCCCCGCGAACACGGTGGCCGTGGTTTGTTTGATCACGTTGCACTTCACTACGAAATAACCGCACTCGCTCACCAGGAACTTGCCCGGCTCGAACCACACCTCCAGGCTGCGGCCCTGCTCCTGCTCGTATTGGCGGAAGGCTTCGGCCACCTTTTCGCCGAGGGCGGCCACATCGGTGCGCACGTCGTCTTCATGGTAGGGCACCTTGAAGCCCGAGCCGAGGTCGATGAAGTCGAGAGCGGGGAAATGCTCGGCGATCCCGAACATCACTTCGAGGCCGGCGAGAAACACGTTGATGTCCTTGATGTCGGAGCCCGTGTGCATGTGCAGCCCCTTCACGTGCAGGCCGGTGGTCTTCACCACCCGCTCGATGTGGCGCAGCTGGTGCACCGAGATGCCGAACTTGGAGTCGATATGCCCGGTGGAGATCTTGTAGTTGCCGCCGCCCATGATGTGCGGGTTGATGCGGATGCAGATCGGGTACGAGCCGCCGTAGCGGTTGCCGAACTGCTCCAGGATGGAAATATTGTCGATGTTGAGCGTTACGCCCAGGGCGCGGCCGGCATCGATTTCATCGAAGTCCACGCAGTTGGGCGTAAACAGGATGCGGTCGGGGGTGAAGCCGGCGCGGAGGCCCAACTGCACCTCGTTGATCGACACGCAGTCGAGCCCGGCGCCGAGGCGGTTGATGTATTTAAGGATGTTGATGTTGGTGAGTGCCTTGCAGGCATAAAAGAAGCGGGCCTTCACCTGTGAAAAAGCGCCGGAAAGGGTTTCGTACTGCTCCTTGATCTTTTCGGCATGGTATACATACAAGGGCGTACCGAATTGCTCGGCCAGGGATACCAGCTGCTGGCGGGATAGGGTCTGGGACATAAGAGTGCAAAAATAGCGTCGGGAAGATGGTGGCGGAAGTTAAAGAAGGCTCGGAACCACGAAGGAAAGAAGAAAAGAAGTCAATACGCTAAGCAGGGACCCATGATATGCGTCTCTTTTAAATACAAACGGCCCCAGCATTGGCGGGGCCGTTAACGTATCTCTTTGCGAAACCCTTATTCACTTCTTTACTTAGTGAAAAAGATGCTTCTCTTTCCAAATTCCTCAGGGCGCGTCGGGCGTGTTTTTATCCGACGGGGAATCATCGTCTGAAAGCGGATCTTCTTCTTCCGTGGATGACGAAGCGCTGTCGCCGGCGGAAGTATCGAGCTCGTCGGGGGTGAACTCCACTTCGTCGCTGGTCTCCTCGATACGGATCTCCTGCTGCTCGTCGTCGGGGAAGTCGGCTTCAGAGAGCTCCTCTCCTTCCGCGTCGTCGGCGTCGGCGACCTCGTTCCCGTTATCGTCGCCTTTGTCGCCGTCAGCCGCTTCGGGCGCAGGTGCGCCGGCGACCGGGTCGCCTTCGGGCTCGGCGCCCGCTTCCGGGGCTGTATTCAGCACTTCGCCGGTTTCCGGGTCCACGGCCTGGCCGTTGACGACGGTGGTACCGGGCGCCGCTTCGGCGGTGGAGCCCGTTACATCCTGCTCTTCCACCAGTTCGCCGTCGTCGGTCACGAGCAGGCCGGAGGTTTGGAAGTCTTCGGGGTTGACGAGCGTACCCTGCACCATCTGGTCGGCCAGCACCTCTCGGATCTTGGGCAGGTCTTCGGGCGAGTTAATGCCGAAGTAGTCCATAAAGCCCTTGGAGGTGGCGTATACCAGCGGGTGGCCGGGCATTTTTTCGTTGCGGCCGGAGATGATAATGAGCTCCTTCTCGAGCAGCTTCTGCACACTGTAGTCGGAAGAAACGCCGCGGATGGATTCGATCTCACCCTTGGTGATGGGCTGTTTATAGGCGATGATGGCCAGCGTTTCGAGGGCAGCGGCCGACAAGCGCTTGAGGAACTTCTCGCCATTGAGCTGCGCCACCGTTTTATGAAATTCCTTTTTGGTCAGAAACTGCCAGCCGCCACCGCTCTGGCGCACCTCGAAGGGATAGAACTCCGAACCGTATTTCTCCACGATCCCTTCCAGGGCGGCACCCACCTGCTCTTCGAGCACCTTGTCTTCCATAAAGCCGAAAGCCTGGTTGATCAGCTCGGTGAGCTCGGCCGGCGTCAGGGGCTTGTCCGATGCAAAGATCAGCGACTCGATATGCGGAATAAGGCTTGAAATCTCCATAATAAAAAAGCCCGCTCCTTACGAAACGGGCAGCTAAAATAACCCTTTTTGGGAAAAGGCCGCAGGCGGCCTTTGAGTGCAACGGCACGACGGCACGACGACACGACGCTTAAATACAAGTACGTTGGCCGTTGACGTAGCATCGTTGCGTAGCCGTGCCTTCGTGGTTATTGGCCACCTGCGGCCAATAAAAAGCCCCGCAGGGCGGGGCTTTGAAAAAAGGTAAAGCGACTCTTAGCCTTGCAGGGCGGCGGCGCCGGATACGATCTCGGTAAGTTCCGTAGTGATCGCGGCCTGGCGGGCGCGGTTGTAGGAAATCTTGAGGTTCTTCAGCAGCTCGTTTGCGTTCTCGGAAGCCTTGTCCATGGCGGTCATACGGGCACCGTGCTCGGAGGCGTGGGCGTCGAGGACGGCCTTGAACAACTGGGTGTTGAGGATCTTCGGCATCAGCTCGGCGATGAGTTCCTCCTTATTGGGATCGAAGATGAAGTCGGCGCGGGCGGCGGAAGCCCCTTCCGTCTTCTCCGCCTTGGCGATCGGCAGGAAACGCTCGGTGGCGAAGCGTTGGGTAGCGGCGTTTTTGAACTCGCTGTACACCACTTCCACGGCGTCGAACTCGCGGTTCAGGTAGGCCTGGATGGCGGCCTGGGCCGCGGCCTGCACGCCTTCGAACGACAGGTTCAGGAACACGTCCTTGAAACGGTCGCTCACGTTGTAGCCGTTCTTGGCGAAGTGCTCGTAACCTTTCTTGCCCATGCTCCAGATGGTGACCTGCTTGCCCTGGTATTTCTCACGAATGAGCTGCTTGGCCATCTTGATCACGTTGGCGTTGTAGGCGCCGGCAAGGCCACGGTCGGAAGTGATCGCGAAGATCAGCACACGCTCCACGGGGCGCTCCTGGGCAAGGGCGTTGCCGCCTTCCACCTCGGTGTTGCTCACGATGTTGGAAAGCATTTCCTGCAGTTTGCGGGCGTAGGGGCGCATCTGCTGGATAGCGTCCTGGGCGCGGCGCAGCTTGGCGGCGCTCACCATCTTCATGGCCTTCGTGATCTGCTGGGTGCTTTGAACGGATTTGATGCGGTTACGGACTTCTTTAAGTTGACCTGCCATTTCCGGTTTGGAGTTTGGGGTTTGGAGTTTGCAGCCGGCCGTCGGGCCACCTGCGTAATTCGGGCGCAAAAGTAAGGCAAGAAGGGCGGAATTCCATACCAGCTTGCGAAATAAGCGGGGCCGCTTCCTTCACCCTACCACAGGGTCCAGTCCATCCGCTCGTTCTCTTCGCGCGCCGTCGGCACCTGCAGGCCCCGCGTCAGCTCGGGCACCCGCCGGTTGACCCATTTCTTCAGGGCCTCCACGGACGGCGCCGCCGGGTGGGCCTGCAGAAACTCGAGCAGCGCCCAGGTAAACACGCCGTTCCGCAGGTCGCCGCGCTCCAGGGCAAACTGGGTGCCCGCCGCTGCAGAGATCACCGTAGCCCCGGTGCTCCGGCCCACGTTCACAAACAGTTGCTGCATGAGCTCAAAGGAATTGTAGGTGCCGATGCGCCGGTCGGTAGACACGACCTTTATTTCGATGCCTTTCGCCAGGCTGTCGGTTCCGCCTTTATCGGCATAGGCCAGCAGGTCTTCCTTGTCCACCTCGCCACTGTGGCAGGCGTCGATGAGCATCAGCTTCCGGCGAGCCGGAATGGAGTCCAGCAGGCGCTCCAGCGCCTCGTAAGGGATGCCCCCCTGCGCCGGGTTGCTGAATTGGACGTCGTAGGCCGACAGGTAATAGTCGAAGTCGCTGCTCAGGAGCCCATGGCCCGAATAGGCCACCAGCACCCGGTCGTTAACGCCCGTTGCGGCGAGCTTTCCGCGCAGGGCTGCCACCGCCCCGGGCGTCACCCGTTCGTTGAGCAGCGTGTCGATCTGCAGCGCCGCACCCAGCTTCTGTCGCAATTTCCCGGCGAGGTCGCGAATGTCTTTGGCGCTCCAGCGCAGGTCGTGCCCCGGCTCACGAAAGCGGTCGATGCCGATCCCCACGAAGTAAAGCTTCGGGGCCGCCGCCGCATACTGCGCCTGCACGAGCACTTTCCCCCGCGTGCTGCGCACACCGTTGGACAGCACGGCTTCCACCTCGATCTCGTTGCGGCCCTGTTGCAAGGGCACCCGGAGCACGGTGTCGAGCCGGCTCAGGTGGCGGTTGCCGAGCGGCAAACCGGCAACGCCGTAAAGGGGCACCCCGTTGACCAGCACCGAAACAGCGTGCAGGGCGCCGAACCCCGACTCGAAGCGCACGGGAAGGTCTACCTGCCGGTCCTTCACGCTCGCTTTCAGCAGCTGCGCATTGGTCACCACGGCCTGCGGAAAGCCCTGGATAAGGCTTACCTCGCCTTCGTCCACGCCGAGACGGCGCAGGCGCTTCTGGTAGGCGCGGCGGTATACGTCGAGCACCGCGCGGCTGGACTGGCCCATGGCCTGCATCACGAGATCGGGGCGGTTGAATTTCAGGTCGGCGTTCGAAACCGGGTAGCAGCGGTTGCCGGTGCGGATGCCGATGGCGGCCACCTGTCTTTTGCTGGCGGCGTAATAACCCGCGGGCGTGGTGGCGATAAAGCCCGCCCCGTCGAATGTGAGGCGCGCCGCTTCGGTTTTTTTCTGCACGTCGACCACCGACACCCAGCCGTCTTCGAGCACGGCGTACAGGAAGCGGCCGTCTTTGGAAAAACGCAGCTCGTGCACTTTACCGTTGCCGCAGCGCAGGTCGGCGGCCAGCTCCAGGCCGGGAAAACGGTACAGGCGCACCATCCCGCTCGTAGCCGTCCCCGCAGCCAGAAAATCGTCTTTCGGGCTGAAGGCAAAAATCCGGGCGTTGGCTTCCACCTTTTGAGCCGGCATCGACTTCTGCAGCAGCTTCACAAAAAAGTTACCTCCCTCGGGATAGGAATAGCAGACATACGCACCGCTGTTGGATATTTCGAAGCTGCGGAAGGGCAGGTTGGACTCAAACTGCTCGTACAGCACCGGCTGCAGGCCGGAGCCGGTACGCACGATCCCATACCGGTGCGGGGCGAGCTCCGCCAGTGTCACATACGTATCGGACGCATCATTGGCGAAGCGGATGTCGAAGACGCGCGCCTGCGTTTTCATCGAATGCTGCACCGAACCATCGGCAAGGCTCAGCTCCATCAGCATATTCCAGCCACAGGAAACGAGCAGCCGGCTGCCTGCACGGTTGGCCGACAACCCGGAGATGCGCTCCCCATCTTTTCCAAAACCCGCCTTCCATACGAGCGCGCCGTTGCTGTAGCGCAGGCAGTAGATCGAATCGGGCTGGCCTTCGGCGCGCGTTTGTACGATGACCCGGTCGTTGCGCTCGAGCAGTAGCGTGTTGTAAACGGGCGACGGCAAGGTGGCGATCGTTCGGCCGGCGCTGGCGAAGCGCGTCCGGAATTCATAAAGGCCCTTGCCCTGGGCGTAGACCAGCACTCCATTGTCGGCAGGCGCCGTACCGTAAGGCGGCGACACCTGGTTGAAGGCCGGCTCCGAAACGGTGCCCGCGGTCAGCCCGAAAGTTACCGGGCCGTTGGGGGTCATGGCGCCGCGCACGCCGGGGCCATAGTCGTACCAGGCATAGCTCCAGGTCTGCGTGCCGGTAAAATTGGAAAAAGCGGTCACGGCGCCGGTTTTGAGCAGCAGCAGGTGCAGCTTGCGGTCACCGGCCTGGTACAGCAGCGAGTCGGACCCGATAAAGGCGGCGCTGAACACGTTTTGCACCGTGCGCCTGCGCTTGCCGCTGCGTGTGTCGAACAGCTGCAGCTCCTGCTCCTTGTTGATCACCGACAGCCAGGCCCTGTCGTCGGACCATCCGAAGCGCGGGTCGTTGAAGCGGTCTACATGGAGCGAGTCGTTCACGAAGGGTGTCCAAAGACCGCTCGTAAGGTGCATGCGGGCAATGCCCTGCTCCCCGGCGGCGATCAATTGACCGGAGGCGGCGTCCCAGGAAAGGGCCAGCGGCAGCTTGTCGACCGTACCGATGGCACGCTCGCGGCGCAGGGGAATGGAATATAATGAGAGCTGCACACTTTTGTCGGAGCGCTCGGCCTTCGTCACGATATCGCCGGCGGGGTTCGCTTTCGGCAGGGTAATGCTTCCGGTGTAGCGTGCAAACACGAATTCATCACGGCTCACAAACACCACGGGCATGCGCTCCATGATCACCACGCCGTATTCGCCCGCATGCACCGCCGCATCGAAGCTGCGGTGCACCTCGAGATTTTCGCTGTTGACCACCGACACCTGGCCGTTTTCAGCGCAGGCCACGAACCAGGCTCCATCCGGCGATACGGCGAGGTCTACCACCGGCGCGCTGAGGTTGAGGGTATGCACCTTGAGACCGCTGCGCGCATCCCAGAAGGCCAGGCGCGGCACGCGGTATTCGGCTACGGCAATGAGCTGTTGACGGGGGTTATAGACCGTCGTCGTTACATAATTCTGGCTGCTCACCTGCGGCACAATCGTGAGCTGGGCCGGTAGGCGTGCCGACAGGAGCATCAGGAGGAAAAGTAAGATCCGGTTCATAAGCAGGGCGTTGCTGAAAGATACCGCAAATGTGCGAAGCGATGCAGCGAAGTGAACCGGCCGCCTGTCTCGCTTGTAGAAATACCGTCTATGGGTCGCCTCCTGAACCTACACATCCCCGAGCCTTGTCCCGAAAGCTGGGACGCCATGCGCCCCGAAGCGGCCGGCCGGCATTGCCTTTCGTGCCGGAAGACCGTCACCGATTTCACCCACATGACCGACGCGCAACTGGCTGAATGGTTTCGCAACGACGCCGGCAATACCTGCGGCCGCTTTTACCCCGACCAGCTGCAACGCGCCCTCGACGTGCCGCGGCGCCCCCTCCCCGGGCTGCGCGCCTTCTTTACGATCACGCTACCGGCCTTCCTGCTGTCGCTCAAAGCCAGCGCCCAAACGGCCCCGCCGGCCGTGGAAGTGGCGCCCGCCGCTGCCGATGCCCCGGTCATGGGCCGCGCCCTGCAACTGCCGAAGCGCGATTCGGTCGTCGGCACCGTCAGCGCCGAAGGATACCCCGTACCCTTTGCCACGGTGACCCTGAAAGGAACGCGGCAGGCCGTAGCCTGCGATGCGAGCGGAATGTTCAAAATGGACGGGGTGCGCTTTCCCTGCACCCTGCTGGTAAGCTCGGTGGGCTACAAAGGCACCGAAGTGCGCGTGGAAAGCGCCGACACGACGCACATCTTTTTGAAGCGGGATGAAACCATGGCCCTCGGCGGTGCCGTGGTGGTGACCTATACTAAAAAGCCCCGCAAGTTCAAGAGCCTCTTCAAGCCGAAGGCAGCCCCCGCGCCCCTGCCTCCTTCCATCAGCATTTACCCCAACCCGGTAGCCGCCGGCAGCGACCTCCACATCGAAGGCCGCCACCTCGAGCCCGGCGCTTACCACCTTGAATTATACAACCTCGCCGGCCAGCTGCTGCGGAAAAGCGCGGCTGCCTGCAACGCTAAATCCGACCGGATGACGCTGCCCACCGGTGGCGTCGCGGCCGGCCAATACATCGTGCGGGTGGTGAACGACAAAACGGGAAAGGTGCTGAGCGCGCAGGCTGTGCTGTATTGATACACGGCACGCTGTTCCGAAAAAATGCCGCCCTTTCCGGGGCGGCATTTTTGTTTTGCAGGGCGATGGGTCAGGCGGATGCCCGTGGCGCGCTTTCCGTCTTTGCTTCCGCACGCCCGCGGCGCTGGCGCGCCAGCTTGCGGTATTCGCTGCCCAGCATGTTCATTTTATCGATCAGCGCTTTGACGGCTTCGGCGCCTTCCATTTCGTAGAGCGCGTTGATCTTCCGCACCACGGCTTCGTAGGCGATGGTTCCTTCACTGCGTTTGTTTTTCATGGTGAAGGCAAACTCCCGTAACACCTTTTCGTCGTTGCGGTCGAGGAATCGTTTTTTGAATAGATCATTCACGACTTTCAGCGGCGTGATCCACATCGTGGCGCCCGAACGAGCCGCGGCGGCGGCCACATCGGGGCGCGCGAGGTCGGCGAGCAGCGAATCGATATCGGTGCTTTCGGCTACATAAGGCTGCCGGGTCACTTTTTCCGAATCACCGTACACGCCGATCGTATGGCGAAGTAGGATGCCGTCGGCGCCAATGCCCACGTCGTTGTGGTAATCGAGGTTGCGGCAGTGGCCGAGCAGGCCGGTGTAGAGATCGTCGCGCGTTTCATCGAGTGCCACCAGTTCTTCGGTAATGAGCGAGGCCGGATCTTCTTTGTGCAGCGCTTCCAGTTCATCGCACAGGCGCTGCAGCGACTGCACGGTCTCCTGCACGAGGGCGGGCAGGTCGACGGCGGTAAGCAGCACGAGCAGCTGGGTAAGAAACTGAATGACTTCGGCGTTGCGCAGGCGGAGGAAGGAAATTTTAGTAAGCATCGTATAAAGGTTTTGGTGGCTTTAAATTACAGATTCGACGCGAATCTTTCACCGGACAGCCGCGCTTTTTGCAACGTATTGATTTCGATTGAAAAAAAACGTTGCGCCGGGTGCGGCACGCCGGCTTCCGCGGAGGAAAGGCAGTCGCGGCGGGCGCGGGACGGTCACGTCCTGGGACAATGGCTGTTCCGCCGGGCGCCGCGCGGCAGCATCCCGGCACAAGACCCTGTTGCGGCGGGCGGGGCCGGGTAGCATCCGGGTACAAAAACGTGTTGCGCCTGGCGCCGGGTGCGGGGTACCGGTACAAATGGGTGCCGCGCCCGACGCCATGGGATTCGGTCCCGGAAGCCGGGCGGGCGTCATCCCTGTTTGCGCAGCATCTGTCACGCGCCCTACCGGTCCCGGCAGCCGGGCCTATCGTGTGGACACATTTCGATCTTTCGATGAATCGCGCGGGGGATCCCATTGAATGCACGAACGATGCGCCGCGTAGCGGTGCCGTGTAGCTGGCCCCGGGCGCAAGCCCGGGGTCCAGGATAGCCCCACCCGCTTCTGCGCTCCGAAGGAGCGCCGTGCTGCCGTCTTTTGAAGGGGCAGAGCGCATTTTTTGGGGAGCAGGAGACACACGGCACCACTTCGTGGTGCATCCACACGCTGACTCTTGCTTCCCCGGGCTTGCGCCCGGGGCCAGTGACACGGTGCTCCTTCGGAGCATTGATTTTCACCTCCTTATGGATCGGAACAGCTGGGAAGAAGAAGGCATGGCCAGGAAATGTGTCCACATGAGGCAGCCGGGCGGAGGACGACCCACCCTGTTCCCCAAAGCCCCCGGGGCCCCATCCGCCTGCAGCCCGGTAAGAGGGGCCTGCCCGTATGGGGCCCTTGTACCATTAAAGTCACAGCCGTCATCCCGTTCCCTTGCGAACGGGATCTCATGCCCGGCAAGGCCCTCCGCAGCCTTTGCCCGCATAGACCTTCAACGCCAATCACTCATCCCCTTCCCTTCAGCCTCCGCGCCAAAGGCTTCGGCCGACGGCGGGCGAACGGGATCTATTCACACCGCGCGGACGCCTGCCGCAAGGACGCCCGCTCACCGTCCACCGCTGCGCTGCCCCTCCAGCCACTTCACGGCGGCCCTGATCTTGGCGTCCTTCGTGCGATCGGTAAAATCGTCGCCGCCCGTCACCTCGATGCCGGGGCGCACATCCTCCGTAAACAACTTTCCCTTCGTATTGCGCGTGAGCGATTCGGCCACCACGATGCCGTTGCCGGCGCCGGGCAGCTCGAAGCCATTGTTGCCCGTTACATAGCCTGCCGTGCGCTCGCCGATGAGCACCGTGCGCGGCCGCGAGGTGAAGGCGATGGCCAGCTGCTCGGCCGACGAGCCGGAGGCGGGGCTGATGAGCACGGCCACCGGCAGGGCCGACAGGTCGCGGCACATCCGCTCCAGGCGCAACACGATCGAATCGTTGTGGTTTCCGTGAAGCACCACCCGGTTGTTGCGGATGCGGTTGTCGTCCTGCACGCGGCCGCGACCGTCCACCGAAGCGCCGAAGTCGCGGTTGCCCAGCACGTTCACGATGCCCTGGTACATGGGGAAGGAGTTGCCGCCGCCGTTGAGGCGCAGGTCGATGATGATGCCCTTCGTACGGGCATCCACGTTTTTACAAAGCGAATCCTGGAGGCGCTGCGCATAGGCGTTCATCGCAGCCTCCGTCTGCCCCATGAAGAAATGAATGCTGATATAGGCGTACCGGCCGGCTACGCGGCCATTGTAGATATACGGGCCCTTCTGCAACGCCGCTTTGATGCCGGCGCTGAGCGTCCGCTGCTCGCGGTGCACGGCCGTATTGTAGTGCGTGGAGTCGGCGATGGTGATCCAGCCGTGCTTGTCCTGCAGCTGGTCGAATGCCCAGAACAGCGCCGGTGCGGCGTCGGCATCGCTGCGGGCTCCGGCGGCCTTGCGGGCCACCGAGTCGCGCAGGGCGGCCCAGTTGATCCGGGAGCTGTTGTAGGCGTGCTGTTCCATCACGCGCAGGGTGCTGTCGATGAGGAGGCGCACGGAATCGGTCTGTTGGGCGGTGGCGCGAAGGGAACCGAGGAGGGTCAGTAGAAGGACAAGTCGGCGCATGGTTGTGATTTTGATGCAAGATGCGGCGGGCGCGACGCCTCGTATCGCGGATTTCGCCCAACGTGCTGGCCGCCGTGCCCAACGCAGGCGGGTGCGTTGGGCCAGAAAAAGGAGGCGTTGGGCCAGAAAAGCGTTCGCTGCAGCGGCCGGCATCCGTATTTTGCCGCATGCTTTCCGCTCCCCGGCAATGGACCCTGCGGCAAAAGGACCTGGCCGCCGAAGCCGTTTTCCTCGGGCTGCTTTCGGTGGTCATTCCCCTGTCGATCGGCTTCCAGATCTTTCCCCGCTTTTCGTGGACGCTCAGCCTTGTGCTCGTCAATTGCCTGCAGGTGCCGGCCATCGTGCTGCTGTACCGCTGGTACCTGCCGCAAACGCTGCTGCGCCGGCGCTTCGCGCTGTTCTTTCTCCTGCTACCCGTATATATACTGCTGTACGAGCTCAACGTGCGGGCCGTTTCGCTGTTGCTGCAGCAGCTGCCGTTTATCCCGCAGCAATACCGCTACAACCTGTCGCTGGGGCACCCCGGGAGCGTGCCGCCGCTGTTTGTGCAGAACCTCGACTACACGTTGCTGATCCTGCTGGCCGCCACGGGCTTCGTGTATATCCGCGAATGGTTTCGCCGGCAAACCGAGCTGGAGCGCCTGCAGGCCGACAAGTGGCGCCTCGAGCTCGAAGGGCTGAAGGCGCAGGTGCAGCCGCACTTTTTCTTCAACACGCTCAACAACCTCTATGCCCTCAGCCTGCAGGGCTCGCCGCGCACGCCGGTGATGATCGACCACCTCTCGGGCATCATGCGCTACGTACTCTACGAGGCGCAGAGCGCGCAGGTGCCGCTGTCGAAAGAGATCGCCTTTCTCCACAGCTTTATCGACCTCGAAAAGATCCGCCACAGCAACGAAGACGACATCCGCTTCGCCGTGCAGGGGCAGCCTGAAGGCCGGCTGATCGAGCCGCTGCTGCTGCTGCCTCTGGTGGAGAATTGCTTCAAGCACTCGCTGCAGCAGCGCATCCCCGGCAACCGCGTGGAACTGCTTTTGCAGGTGACGGAGGGCGAGCTCGTGTTCCAGACCTCGAACCTGAAAGCCGCGCCCCCGGCCCCTTCCGGCACCGGCGGCATCGGGCTGCAGAATGTGCGCAAGCGCCTCGGGCTGCTCTACCCCGGCCGCCATCACCTCGATGTGCTCGACGAATCCGGCCGATTTACCGTAACCTTGACCCTGCAATGGTAACCCCGCTACGCTGTCTTATTGTGGATGACGAGCCCCTCGCCCGCGGGCTGCTGGAGGCGCACCTGCGGCTGGTGCCCGGCCTGGTGCTGGCCGGCACCTGCGAAACCGCGGTGGAGGCCTTTACCTTTTTGCAGCATGCGCCCGTAGATCTACTGTTTCTCGACATCAGCATGCCCGGCATCGACGGCGTGTCTTTTCTCCGCTCGCTGAAGCACCCGCCGCGCACCATCTTCACCACCGCTTACGCGGAGCACGCCGTGGAGGCCTTTGAGCTCAACGCGGCCGACTACCTGCTGAAGCCGGTCACCTTCGAGCGCTTTCTGAAGGCCGTACAAAAGGTGCTGCCGGCGGACGCCGTGCCGTTGCCCACCCCAGCCCCTCCGGCACCTGCCGACGAAGCCTTTTTTCTAAAGGTGAATAAGCGCCTGCTACGCATCCCGTACGACGAGATCCTGTACCTCGAGGGGCTGGGCGACTATATCAAACTATATACGGCGAAGGAAGTGCACGTGTCGTACCTCACGTTGTCGAAAGCGGAAGAATTGTTGCCGCCGGCTCTGTTTATGCGGGTGCACAAATCCTACCTCATTCACCTGCGAAAGCTCCGGTTCGTGGAAGGAACCACCGTGCGGATCGGCGAGGCGGATGTGCCCGTGGGCGCTACGTACCGCGAGGCGTTGCTGCAGAAGCTGGGCCTGCGGGAATAGCGAGTTTATAGTTTGTAGTTTGAAGTTTGTAGTTTGAAGTTTGTGGTTCCCGGTGCGCGGCGATGCATTGGAATCGAAACGGGCCTGTAGTTCTACGGTTTGTCCGATGGCGGTGCAGCATACGTAAGGGTGTGGATGTCTTACTTTCAAATACACCTTATGGGTCGTCGCCTGAACCTCCAAATTCCAGAGCCCTGTTCCGAAAACTGGGACGCTATGCGCCCCGATGCGGGCGGACGCCACTGCGCTTCCTGTGCGCGCACCATTGCCGATTTCACCCAAATGAGTGATGCCCGGCTGCTGGCCTTTGTACGGGAACACGGCCATGCGTGCGGCCGCTTCCGTGCCGACCAGCTGGATCGCGACGTAGTACTGCCGCGCCGGGCGTTGCCGGGACTGCGTGCGTTCTTCACGATAACCATCCCGGCCTTCCTGCTGTCGTTGAAAGCAGGGGCGCAGAACGCAGCAACCGCCTTCCCGGCCAGTATCCAGCTTCCTCACGATACGAAAGATCTCCCGGTCGATGTACCGCGGAGCGATACGCCCCGGAGCGACACCGGCCGAACCGTCACGGGCCAGGTGACCGACAGCAGCGGCAACGTTGTTCCCTTTGCGACCGTCGGCATCTGGGGCACCAAAACGATGGTCTCGGCCGATGTGGAGGGCCGTTTCAGCCTGAAGCACGTACCCGCCGGAGCGCTGATAAGTGTCTCCGCAACCGGCTATAACGCGACACAATTCCCGGTAGGTGCGCAGGTGAACGGCTTGCAGCTGGTACTTTCCATGCGGGAGATGATGGGTGAATATATCGTCGTCCGCTCCGTGCGCAAAAAGCCACGTCCGTTCAAGAGCCTGTTCCAACCCAAAGCAGCCCCTGCCCCGATTCCACCTTCGGTCAGCATCTATCCCAACCCGGTAGCCGCCGGCAGCGACCTCCACATCCAGGGCCGCCACCTCGAGCCCGGCGCCTACCACATTGAATTATACAACCTCGCCGGCCAGCTGCTGGCGAAGGGTACCGCCAGCTGCAGCGCGAAATCCGAACGGATGACGCTGACCACCGCGGGTGTGCCGGCGGGTAATTACCTCGTACGTGTGGTGAACGAAAAGACGGGCAAGGCCCTGAGTGCGCAGGCGGTGCTGCGCTAGCGGAGGTCCGGGCTGCAGCCTGATCCCGCCATTCTGCCAGCGCCCGGGCGGGCGGCCCGCCATTCCGCCGGGGGACGCGGAGGGTCTTTCCAGCTGTTATCGCCGGGGCCGCCTTCGTTAAAACTCCCCCGCCGGGCCCCGCTTTCCCCCTTTCCATCGGCCTTCCTAGGCCAAAAAAGGCTATCTTTGGCACCCTGTCAAATTGGCCTCTGCACCCGCTTAGCACCCTTTTTGACCGGAACTGCGTTCCGAACAACGTCCGCTGCAGCCTTGGCAAAGGCGGACCGCGCCGGGAACGCAACCAAAAAAACCTCTAGAAACGCTATTATGATCGGTTTCCTTTCGAAAATCTTCGGTGGCAGCAAGTCGGAAAAAGACGTGAAAGCCATTCAGCCGCTCGTGACCAAGGTCAACGAGCATTTCGCTTCTTTCGCATCGCTGACCAACGACGAGCTGCGCGGCAAGACAGCCCAGTTCCGTACCCGCATTGCCGACTACCTCAAGGATATGGACGCCCGCATCGCCGAAACGACGGCCGAGGCGGACGCCCTCCCCCACAGCGACCTCACCGGCAAAGACGCTATTTACCAGGAAGTGGACAAGCTCAAAAAAGAGCGCGACGCCAAAACCGAGGAGATCCTTAAAGAGCTGACCCCCGAAGCCTTCGCCGTGGTGAAGGAAACGGCCCGCCGCTTCAAGGAAAACACGGAGATCACGGCCACCGCCACCGACCTCGACCGCGCCCTCGCCGCCGAAGGAAAAAATTACATCCGCATCGTGGGCGACCAGTCCGTTTTCGCCAACTCCTGGACGGCCGCCGGCGGTACCGTTACCTGGAACATGCTCCACTACGACGTGCAGCTGATCGGCGGTGCCGTACTGCACTCGGGCAAGATCGCCGAAATGGCCACGGGTGAAGGTAAGACCCTCGTGTCGACCCTCCCCGCCTACACCAATGCCCTCGCCGGGCAAGGCGTGCACATCGTGACGGTGAACGACTACCTCGCCCGCCGCGACTCCGAGTGGAACGGCCCCATCTTCGAATGGCTCGGTCTCCGCGTGGATTGCATCGACAAGCACCAGCCCAACTCCGAAGCGCGCCGCAAGGCCTACCTCGCCGATATCACCTACGGCACCAACAACGAATTCGGCTTCGACTACCTCCGCGACAACATGGTGCACTCCCCCGAGGAGATGGTGCAACGCAAGCACCACTTTGCCATGGTGGATGAGGTCGACTCCGTACTGATCGACGACGCCCGTACGCCGCTGATCATCTCGGGCCCTGTTCCCAAGGGCGACCAGCAGGAATACCTGGCGCTGAAGCCCCGCGTGGCCACCCTGGTGGAAGCGCAGGAGCGTCTCGTGCGCGGCTTCCTCAACGAAGCCAAGAAGCGCATCGCCGCCAACGACGACGACCCGAAAGCGGGTGGCGGCCTCTTCCTGTTCCGCGCCTACCGCGGCCTGCCCAAGTACGGCCCCCTGATCAAGTTCCTCTCCGAGCCCGGCATCCGCGTAAAGCTCCAGAAAGCCGAGAGCTACTACCTCGCCGACCAACAGCGCCACATGCACATCGTGGACGAAGAGCTCCTCTTCCACATCGATGAAAAGCAGAAGTCGGTAGATCTCACCGACAAGGGCATCAACACGATGACCCGCGCCGGCGAAGACCCCGAGTTCTTCATCCTCCCCGATATCAACATGCGCCTCGCCGAGATCGAGGAAGGCAGCGCGCCGCTCGACGAGAAGCTGCAGCAGAAGGAAGTACTTATCAACGACTACGCCGCCAAGAGCGACCGTATCCACTCGGTGCAGCAGCTCCTGAAAGCCTATACCCTCTTCGACCGCGACGTGGAATACATCGTGACCGACGACCGCCAGGTGAAGCTCGTGGACGAGCAGACCGGCCGTATCATGGAAGGCCGCCGCTACTCCGACGGCTTGCACCAGGCCCTCGAAGCCAAGGAGGGCGTGAAGATCGAAGACGCCACGCAGACCTACGCCACGGTGACCCTCCAGAACTACTTCCGTATGTACCACAAGCTGGCCGGTATGACCGGTACGGCCGAAACGGAAGCCGCCGAATTCTGGAGCATCTACAAGCTCGACGTGGTGAACATCCCCACCAATATCCCCATCTCCCGCCAGGATGCGCAGGACCTCGTGTACAAGACGAAGCGCGAGAAGTTCAAGGCCGTCATCGACGAGGTGATCAAGCTGCGCGAGGCCGGACGCCCCGTGCTGGTGGGTACCACCTCGGTGGAAATTTCCGAATTACTGAGCCGCGCGCTCACTGCCAATAAGATCCCGCACAACGTGCTCAACGCCAAGCAGCACGCCCGGGAAGCCCAGATCGTAGCCGAGGCCGGATTCCCCGGCGCCGTGACCATCGCCACCAACATGGCCGGTCGCGGTACCGACATCAAGCTCGGACCCGGCGTGAAAGAAGCGGGTGGCCTGGCCATCATCGGCACCGAGCGCCACGAGAGCCGTCGTGTGGACCGCCAGCTGCGCGGCCGCGCCGGCCGCCAGGGCGACCCCGGCACCTCGCAGTTCTTCGTGGCCCTCGAAGACGACCTGATGCGTATGTTCGGCTCCGAGCGCATCGCCGGACTCATGGACCGCTTCGGCTATAAAGAAGGCGAAGTGATCCAGCACTCGATGATCACCAAGAGCATCGAACGCGCCCAGCGCAAAGTGGAAGAAAACAACTTCGGCATCCGGAAGCGCCTCCTCGAATACGACGACGTGATGAACATGCAGCGTAACGCCGTGTACGACCGCCGCAACCATGCCCTCTTCGGAGACCGCCTCGCCCTCGATATCGACAATGCTTTCATGGCCGTGGCCGAAGACCTGGTGCAGACCTACCGCGACGGCGACGACTTCGAAGGCTTCCGAATGGCGACCATCCTTCACCTCGCCACCGAAACGTCGATCAGCGAGGAGACCTTCAAGAACACGCCCGCCGGCGCCGTTGCCGAGCAGCTCTATAACGAAGCCATCACGGCGTATGAAGCCCACAAGTCGCTCATGCAGGAAACGGCCGCGCGCCAGTTCCAGGTGATCCGCGACCGCGAAGGTCCGCACGTGGAAATGGTGCAGGTGCCGTTCAGCGACGGCCGCAAGGTGATGACCATCTACATGCCGATGAGCAAGGTGCTCGAAACGGGTGGCCGCTTCCTCACCGACACCATGGAGCGCAACATGACCCTGGCCATCATCGACGATGCCTGGAAGGAGCACCTCCGCGCGATGGACGACCTGAAGCAGAGCGTTCAGACCGTATACCTCGAGCAGAAGGATCCGCTGGTGGTGTACAAGGTGGAAGCCTTCAACCTGTTCCGCCAGATGAGCACCGCGATGAACCGCGACATCGTATCGTTCCTCAGCCACGCCCAACTGCCCTCCGAAGAAGGCGATCAGCCGCAGGCACCACGCATTCTCGAAGGCCGTCCCATGCCGACCGACATGAGTCAGCTCCACGAGAACAAGGCCGAGATCGACGCCGCCGGACAGGACTATGCCGCCAACGAGCAGGACTACTACGATCCCACTCATGACGACGTGCATGTAAAGCAGGAGCCCGTGCGCGTTGGACCCAAAGTGGGCCGCAACGACCCCTGCCCCTGCGGCAGCGGTAAGAAGTACAAAGCCTGCCACGGCAAAGACGAAGCATAACCCGTAACCGGTTAATTAATTGACCGGTTAATTGATTAATAAAGAAAATGCCGCCCGGTGGGCGGCATTTTCTTTTGGCAACAGCCGGGCCGGTTTGCGAAATAAATTAGTAATTTACCGACGCAACCGGCGTGTCTGCGCCCGCAAACGAAAACGCATTTTATGCTCCATGTATCGATCCTGATCCCCGAAGGCGATTGCAGCCTGACCCATATCGAAGCTTCGTACCAGATCCTCAACGAAGTCAATAACTTTCTTCGTGCCGAAGAGCGGGAACCGTTGTTCCAGGTGCAGCTGATCGGGCTCAGCGCCCAGAGCGGCCTGCGCAAAGGCCTCTTCGTGGTGCATCCGCACGCGCTGATGAACGATACGAAGCGCACCGACCTGGTGCTCATCCCGGCATTGCAGGGCAGCGATATCAGCGCAGCGCTGGACCTCAACGAGGCTTGGGTGCCCTGGCTGCAGGAGCAGCATTCGCAGGGAGCCTGCCTTGCGTCGTTCTGCCTCGGTTCCTTCCTGCTGGCACAGACCGGCCTGCTCGACGGCCGCCCCTGCACCACCCACTGGAGCGCTGCCGGGGCCTTCCGCGCCCGCTTCCCGGAGGCACTGCTGTTGCCCGACAAGATCCTCACCGACGAAGGCGGCATCTGCACCAGCGGCGGCGCGCTCACCTTCACCAACCTGTTGCTGTACCTCATCGGCAAATACGCAGGCCGCGCCATCGCCATCCAAACTGCCAAGGTGTTCATGATCGATATGGACCGCGACACGCAATCGCCCTTCATCATCTTCCGCGGGCAGAAGATCCACGAGGACGAAGAGATCCGGCAGGCGCAGGATTTCATCGAGAAGAACTACACCGAGCGCCTCAGCGTGGACGACCTCGCCAGCCACTTCGCCATCGGTCGCCGCAACCTCGAGCGCCGTTTTAAGAAAGCCACCTCTAATACCATCGTCGAATACATCCAGCGCGTGCGCATCGAAGCCGCCAAGCAACAACTGGAATCGAGCCGCGACACGGTGAATGAAGTGATGTACAAAGTCGGTTATACCGACCCGAAAGCCTTTCGCGCCATCTTCAAAAAAGTGACTGGCCTCGCTCCGCAGCAATACCGCGGCAAGTACAGCCGGCATAGCATTGCGCAGGTGGGCGAAGTGGCAGCCTGAGGTGCCGATTTTTAGATGCGGTTACGTTGCTGAAGGCCGCTGCTTTTGTTGATGGGAAAAATCCCATAAAATACTGGTGAAAAACCCATGGCGCCCTGCCCGGTGATGGCCAGATTTGTATCAAAAGCCAAAATATGGGACTTTCCATTTATTACAAGGGCCGGTTGAAAGACCGCGCCCTGTTGCCGCACCTGGTAGACGCCGTTTCGGATATATGCAAGGAGCTGGGCTGGCCGCACGAGCGGTTGCACGAAGAGCGCGCCGAGGGCATGTACTTCGCGCCCGAAGGCAGTGAGCCTCTCAGCCTCACCTTCGACTCCGAAGGGAACCTCACCGACTTCCGCTACATCCTCCTCCGCATCGAGCTCGACGAGCCGATCCAGGGTGTGATCGTCAAAACCCAGTACGCAGGCGCGGATGCGCACAAGGCCATCATCGACCTGTTTCGCTGGATCGCCCGGGAATATTTTGACGACTTCGAGCTATCAGACGAAAGCCGATACTGGGAAACCGGCGACGAGGCCGTGCTCCGCGAAAGCTTCGAACGCTACGAGCTCCTGCTCAACGCCGTGGCCCGCGCGCTGGAAACCTTCCCGTCGCAGGACGGCGAGCGCTCCGAAGACACGGCCAACCGCCTCGAGCGCTTTCTTGTAGAACGCTTTGGCGCCGTCATTCACCGCGTTGACCCATGACTCTTCTTCCTATTCGTGCAGTGCCCCGCACCGCTGCGCCACTTACCGGTAAAACCCCGCCACTTACCGGTAAAAAGGGCGCTACTCCCCTATTCGGGCTTGCCCGGGGTCCCATGGAATGCTTTCTTTGAGGAAAAGAAACAATCATGGACCAACACGAATTTCAAAAGGAAGTGCGCAGCCGGAGCGAAGCCTGGAAGAGCCGCTGGGAACAGGGATCTGCGCGCCGCCGTGCGGGGCGCGTATGGACGGGCCTCTTCCTGCTGGCCATCGGCGGCTTACTCTTTGCGCGGCAGGCCGGCGTGCTCTTTCCGCAATGGCTCTTTACGTGGCCCGTGCTGCTGATCGCCATCGGCCTCTGGATCGGCGTGCGCCATCGCTTCCGCGGCTTTGGCTGGCTCATTCCCATCGCCATCGGCGGCCTCAACCTGATGGGCACCTTCGAAGACCTGCGCTGGGTGCGTCCCTATGTGGGACCGGCGATCCTTGTGCTGCTGGGTCTTCTGTTCATCTTCAAGCCGCGCCGCCGCCGCTTCTGGGAGGAAGGCGATGCCCCTTTCGTGCCGGGCGGGCCTGCTGAAGCGCCCGCCGTTACCGACGACATCACCGGCACTGCCGACCGGAGCGACCGCATCGACATCACTGCCGTCTTCGGCGGGGTTAAAAAGAATGTGCTCAGCAAAACCTTCCGCGGCGGCGACATCGTCACATTTATGGGCGGGGCCGAGATCAACCTCTCGCAGGCCGACTTCGAGCAGCGCATCACCATCGACTGCACCAATGTATTCGGCGGCACCAAGCTGATCATCCCTCCGGACTGGGAAGTGCAAAGCGACATCGCGGCCGTGTTTGGCGGCGTGGACGACAAGCGCCCTCCATCGCCCAACCCCACGCCGGGCAAGGTGATCTTTCTCGACGGCACCTGCCTCTTCGGTGGGGTGGAAATCCGCAGCTATTATTAAGGCCATACCCGCCCTTTTCGAAGGAAAGGGATCACGACCGGTTCCACTGAATCAACGGGTTCATCATTCACGATTGCCGATTCGTAAATCCCAATGCCTACTTCATCAAACCAACAACCATGAACTGGTATTTAGCCAAGATCGTTTACCGCATCACCTGCGGCTCCGGCACCCACCAGCCCCAGTTTGACGAGCAACTGCGCCTCGTGCAGGCCGGCAGCGCCGCGGAAGCACTCGGGCGCGCGACGGAGCTGGGGCAGCGCGGCGAAGATCACTTTCCCAACCGCGACGCGCAGCTCGTTACCTGGACCTTCGTGAACGTGCCGGAGCTGTACCCCCTGCAAACGCAGCTCGACGGGGCGGAGCTGTATTCGCAGGTGCGCGAGGCCGACGATGCCTCTGCCTACATTAATTTCGTGCACTACAAGGCGCACTGCCTCCGTGAGCGCGCCGGACTTATTACAAACGACACCATTGCCTACCTCCCTTTATAGATCAGTCCGTTCGCGCGTGTTTTTCGGGATCGGCTGGTGGGCCATCGCGCAATTCCAGTTCATGCTGGAGCTGCACTTCGACCTTCCTTTCGGGGCGGCGCTAACCGACAGCCTCGCGGGAACGCTGCTGCTCGCCAGCGTTTGCTGGCTGCTCGACCTGAAGCTACGCTTTTACATCCCCGAGCGGCAAAAGGCACTGCACCTCATTGCGCTGTGCGCCGTCCTTACAGGAGTATGGCTGTTCGTGCTCCGCTGGCTGCTGGCCTTGCTGTTGCCGGCTTCTTTCGGCGATTTCTTCTATGCGTCCATCTGGTTCCGTGGCGCCTTCGGGCTGCTTATCACCGGCTTCATGGCCCTGCTGAGCGTACTTTGGTACACCCTCCAGGAACGAGCGGCTACGGAGCGCCGGCGCAGCGAAACCGAAGCCCTCTCACGCGATGCCGAGCTGGCCAACCTGCGCCAGCAACTGCAGCCGCACTTTCTTTTCAACAGCCTCAACTCCATCAATACCCTCATCGGAATGCAGCCCGACAAAGCCCGGCGTATGGTGCAGCAGCTCTCCGACTTCCTGCGGGGCACATTGAAGCAGGACCAGCGCCAGTGGGTGCCTTTCGAAGAAGAACTCACGCACCTGTCACTTTACCTTGACATCGAAAAAGTGCGCTTCGGCCACCGCCTGCAAACCGAGGTGGTCAACGAAAGCAACGGCATGTCCATACCCGTATTATTACTGCAACCCGTGGTAGAAAACGCCATCAAGTTCGGGCTCTACGACACCACCGATGACATCACTATCGACATACGCGCCTGGCCGGAAGAGGGTGCGCTGATCATCGAAGTGCGCAACCCCTTCGATCCCGCAACGAGCGCGCCGCGCAAGGGTACCGGCTTTGGGCTCAGCTCAGTGCAGCGTCGCCTCTTCCTGCTCTTTGCGCGCAACGACCTGCTCCGGACAGAAACCGAGAACGACCGCTTTACCACCCGCATCAAAATTCCACAGCCATGACAGCACTCATCATCGACGACGAACCCCTCGCCCGCGCCTTTGTGCGTGAATGCCTGCAGGCCTACCCGCAGGTGGCCATCGCCGGCGAATGCGACAACGGCTTCGAAGGCGCCAAAGCCATCCAGCAACTGCAGCCCGACCTGGTGTTCCTGGACATACAAATGCCGAAGATCAACGGCTTTGAATTACTGGAATTGCTCGAGCAGCGACCCTCGGTAATCTTTACTACGGCCTACGACGAATATGCCCTTCAGGCCTTCGAGGCACATGCCGTAGACTACCTGCTGAAACCTTTCAGCACCGAGCGCTTTGCCAAGGCGATGGAAAAGTTTCTCGACAACCGGGGCCGCGAGCAGCAACAAAAAGCCGTGACCGGCCTCCTTCAACAGCCGGCGGACGGTGCCCACGCCGATCGCATCGTTGTAAAGACCGGTGGCAAGATCCGCATCATCCCCTGGACCGATATCCGCTACCTGGAAGCCGCCGACGACTACGTGAAAGTGCATACCGCCGACGGCGTCCATCTCAAAAACAAAACGCTGGGCTATTATGAGCAGGCGCTGCCCGCCTCGCAGTTTGTGCGCGTACACCGTTCCTACCTCGCCAATGTGCAGGAAATCACCCGCATCGAGCCCTACGAAAAAGACAGCCACCTCGCCCTCCTGAAATCGGGCGCCCGCATCCCCGTCAGCCGCAGCGGCTACACGCGGCTGCGGGAAGTGTTGGGGCTATAGGGGACATCGAAAACCGGTTACCCCGGAGCAGCCAAAAAGAATTGTCACGCGTTACTGGCGCGTGTAGGTTTCATCGATGGTGTAGGTCTGGCCGTTGAATGGGAACGTCGAGCGAACCGTCAGGCTGCTGCCGTTGAAACCAACGATCGCGAAGGGAATCCCTTCGAGGGTAAGCGTGCTCCCGGCAACGCTCCAGGTGCCGGTACCGCCGCCGCTGGGCGTGCAAACAATACCTGCGTCGGTCACCACAAGGCTGTTGTCTGCATTCAGGGCATAAGTATCATCCAGTTCGCAGGCATCATACCCCCCGGTAGTGCCGTTCCAGGTATCCTGCCCGTTGGTCATTTCCGCAGTCTTGCGGTATGTTCCTACCAGTTGTTCTTTACTTGGAGTGGTGGTATTGATGACTTCCTCGTCCTTTTTCTTCTTGCAGCTGAACAGAGCGAGCACAAGCGCGGCATACAGGAACTGTTTCATTGTTGGTGTATTTGGTTATCCCGAATGTATCCACGGATAGCCGAAATTCATACCGCACAGCTTCAAATTCCGGAAGGCTATCCGACATTCTCCTTCATCTGCATGATCTGCTCCATCGTTCCGAGCACGATCACCTTCATGCCGGGGCTGATCACCGTCGTATCGGGCGGATTGATGATGAAACGGCCGTCCTCGTCCTTAATACCGATGCAGTTGACGCCGGTTCGTTTCCAGGCCATGATCTCGCGGAGCGTGTGGTCGCGGATGGGCGCGGGCAGCTTATCGTAGCCCACGGATTCGATGTGGATCGCTTCACCGTCTTCGCCGGAAAGAAAGTCGATGAACTCCAGCACGTCGGGCTTCGACACGAGTGTTGCCATGTGGGTGCCGCCGATGAGGTCGGGCATGATCACATTGTTGGCGCCGGCTTTATACAGTTTGGGCGCAGCGCCCGGGTTGGAGGCGCGGCTGATGATCTGCAGGCCGTTGTTAAGCGAGCGCGCCGACAGTACGATGAACACATTATCGGCATCGCTGGGAAGCGTGATAAGCAGGGCCCGGGCGCGGCGCACCCCGGCCAGCTCCAGCACGTCGTCTTCGATGGCATCGTCCTGGATATAGAGCAGGTGCGGGTCTTCGCTGACCCCGTCCTGCAAAGCTTCAGCGCTTTTTTCGATCACCAGGAATGGCACCTTGTGGGCGCGAAGCGTGCGGGCGGCCTGCTGCCCGTTGCGGCCAAAGCCGCAGATCACCACATGCTGCTCGAGCTGTGCGAGTGCTTTCATGAGGTTGCGTTTTTTAAAGTAGGCACCCATCTCGCCGCTGGCCACATATTGGGTCAAGCGAGCGAGCGAATAGGTGAACATGGTAAATGACGAAAGGATGAGCACAATATTGAAGACCTTGCCGGCAGCCGAGAGGGGCCGTACTTCATAATAACCAATGGTAGTGATGGTGATCACCACCATGTACAGCGCATCCAGAAAACTGTAGCCCTCGATGAGCATGAAACCGCTCACACCCACCGCCAGGATGCACGCGATAATCAGGATCCAGAGACGCAGTGGTATGGGGCGGTAATAAAACATGGCTTTCTCAAATTTCGGGTAGCGCCGCCGGACCTCCAATTTTCCGGTTACCTGCTATCACGAAAAAACAACACCGCAGATGAGTTGAACACCAGTAACAACTGTTTGATAAAGTAAAGGACCGGCGCACCGCCGGTCCTTTACTTTATGGCAACCCGTACTTGCTTTTGTAGCGATCATAGAGCTGCGTTTGCTTATTCACCAGCGGAACGACCCGCCCCTGGATGATGGCGCTCGTAACGATGTTGCTGCGCATGTCGAGGATGTCGCCGGTGCAAAGCACGAGGTTGGCGTCCTTCCCCACCTCAATGGAGCCGGTGCGGTCGTCGATGCCCAGCAGGCGCGCGGCGTTGAGCGTGACGGCACTGAGTGCCTGTTCCTTGCTGAGGCCGTAGGCCGCGGCAGTTCCGGCGTTAAAGGGCAGGTTGCGGCCGCGGGTCTGGCCGTCTTCGTCATTGATGGCGAAGAGAACGCCCGCCTTTTGCAACTGCGCCGGTGTTTTGTACGGCTGATCCACATCATCGTCTTCAAGCGTCGGGAGGCTATGCATCTGGTTGAGGATAACGCCCACTTTGTTTTGCGCGAGGATGTCCGCGATCTGCCAGGAGTCAGCGCCTCCCACGATCACCAGGTCGAAGCCGAATTCGCGTACGAAGTCGAGGGCCACCAGCATTTGTCGTACTGTATTGGCGCGAACGTATAGCTTCTTGGTCTTGTTGAACAGTCCCTGCACCGACTCGAATCCGAGGTTGCTTTCCTCGTGTGCGGCGGCATAGGCTTTGGCGCTGCGGAAGAAGGTCTTCATGCCTTCCACCTGCTCCAGGCCTTGCTTCACCGGGTCCACTTCGGGTGTGGCACCGGGCGCCGCGGGACGAACGCCGCGCGGCCGGGCAATCATCGGCGGCATGGTGATGAAGATGCCGTTGTCGGTTTTGTAGGCGGCGTCTTCCCAGTTCCAGGCATCGAGCTGTACTACGGAAGAATTCCCAGAGATCCAGCCACCTTGCGGCACTACGTGCGCGAGCAGGATACCGTTGGGACGCAGCGTGTTGATCACTTTCGAATCGGTATTGTAGGCCACCAGCGCGTGCACGCTGGCGTTGTTCTCGCCGATCTCCTGTGCGTCGGAAGAAGCCCGCACCGAGGGCACCTCCACGAGGCCGAGGTTGGAGTTGCTGAGGATCAGCCCGGGGTAAAGATGCTTGCCGCTGCCGTCGATCATACGTTTCGCCTTGGAGTTTTCGCCGATCACGACGATCCCGCTTGTGTCGATTGAAATGATTTTCCCACTACCGAAAGTAACATCTGCCTGTTGCAAAACACGACCGTTGCCCACGTGTACGGTCACCCGTTGAATGGTCACCGTGTCCTGCTGCTTGGGTACGGGGTATATGTTCTCCTGCGCCAGACCGGTAAGCGCGCAGGATAGAGTGATCGAGAAAGAAAGTAGCTTTTTCATTTAAAAAGATTGAGAAATGAAGGGGCCTGTGTCGGATCAATTTCAAACTACAAACCCAACAAACTGTTTACTGGGCCCCGTCTTCGCCCACCTGGTCGTCGAGCGTGAGCAGGCCGTGGCTGTGGTTGTGCTCACCGCAGGTGAGCAGCACCTGGTAACTGGGTTGCGCCGGCACAACCGGTGCGCCGCTGCGCTTTTCGCCCGTCATCTTGCGGATGAGGCGGGCGCGCTCCGCGGTTACGGCACGTTGCAGTTGTGCGTCCTTTTCCCGGTCGAAATACACGGTGCCGTCCACGATCGTATACAGAGAACGGGCGTAGATGCTGAGCGGGTTATCGCTCCACAGCACGAGGTCAGCGTCCTTGCCTACCTTGATGGATCCCGTTTGCTTGTCGATGTGGAGCATTTTCGCCGGGTTGATGGTCACCATCTTCAGGGCCTCCACTTCGCTCATACCGCCATACTTGACGCTCTTCGCGGCTTCCTGGTTGAGGCGGCGGGCCATCTCGGCATCGTCGGAATTGATGGCCACATTCAGCCCCACGCGTTGCATGAGCGAGGCGTTGTAGGGAATGGCATCCACCACTTCCATCTTGTAGTTCCACCAGTCCGAGAAGGTCGACGCATTGGCGCCATGCGCCTTCATCTTGTCGGCCACCTTGTAGCCCTCCAGGATGTGGGTGAACGTATTGTATTTATACCCGAGCCGCTCGGCCACGTGCATGGCGGCGTTGATCTCACTCTGCACATAGCTGTGGCAGGTGATGAAGCGCTTGCTGTTCAGAATTTCCACAAGGGCATCCAGTTCCAGGTCGCGGCGGGGCTCTGTGAGGCCCTTCTTCTTTTTCGCGCTGTTCCAGACCTTCCAGGCGTTCTCGTACTCGTGAGCACGTGTAAACGCGTCGGTCAGCACCTGCTCTACGCCCATGCGCGTATCGGGATAACGATTGTTGTTGGAGCCATTGTTAAGCGTGGAAGCAGAGCGCTTCACGTTCTCGCCGAGGGCAAACTTGATAAACGGGTCGGCGCCTTTGAACTTCAGACCTTCATCGTCGGCACCCCAGCGCAGCTTGATCAGTTGTGTTTGTCCGCCGATGGTGTTGGCCGATCCGTGCAGGATGTGCGAGGTGGTTACGCCGCCACTCAGCTGGCGGTAAATGTTGATGTCGTCGGGCTGCAGGTTGTCGGCGATCCGCACTTCAGAGGTCACGCTCTGGCCGCCTTCGTTGATGGAGGCTGCGGCGATGTGGGAGTGTTCGTCGATAACGCCGGGCGACAGGTGCTTGCCCGTGCCGTCGATGACGCGCGCACCGGCCGGCGCCGGCAGTCCCTTGCCAACGGCGGCGATCTTTCCACCCGCCAGCAGCACGTCGGTGTTTTGCAGCACGCCCTGCTCTTCCGAGGTCCATACCGTAGTATTACGGATCAGGATGACCTCCTGCTTCGGGCGCGTGCTGTCGCTCCAGCCAAAGGGCAGGAAAGGATAGGTCACTGCCCCGAGCGGGCCCTGCGGGCGTTTGGCGCGGGCACTGTCGGCCCTGGAGGGCAGCGCGCCCTGGTAGGTGGCGGTCCAGGTAAGCCGGTTGCCCTCGGCATCGGAGCCGGTACCGCTCCAGGCGTCTTCGTTCACAATACCCGAGAGGGCCAGGCTGAAACCCGGGCGGCGCTCCGGCGACACGTTGATGCGCACCTGGCGGCCATCGTAATAGAAACGCGAGGTCACGGTATCTTTCCCGATCAGCGAAGCACTGTTGGCCTCATTGAAGTTGAGCGTGTATTCCTGCGGACCGGCAGTCGTATTCACTACGAGCTTGTAGGCCCCGCGGCGGTCGGTCCAGCTGTCGTCGCGGACGATGTACTTCGCGCCCTGCACCCAGTTCTGGTACAGCACGGTCTTTTCAGCAAAGGGTGAACCCGAGGTGACGAGGAAGTTGGCCCATTTGCCCGGCTCGAGCGAGCCCACCTGGTCGTATACGCCGAGCACCTGCGCGGGCGTTTTCGTCAGCGCGCTGAGCGCCGCGGTTTCGCTGAGCCCATAGTTGATGGCCGTGCGTACCGAAGCCCAGAACGTCTTCGGGTCGCGCAGGTCGGAGGCGGTAAGACAGAAGGGAATGCCGGCTTTTTCAAAAGAAGCGGGGTTGGTGGGCGCCAGCTCCCAGTGCTTCATATCGGCGAGCGACACGAAGCGGGCGTCGGCCGGGTCTTCCACATCCTGCGCCTGCGGAAAGTTGAGCGACAGGATGTACGTGGCTTTGGTGCCGGCGATCTCCCGGAGCCGCTGGTATTCATTACCCCCGCCCTTGATGATGAATTGTACGCCAAACTCATCCCCAACGCGGTCGGCGCGGATGTCGTTCCATTTGTCGTTGGCCTCGAAGATCTGCGGCAGCGCCTGCTGGTCGTTCCAGGCCTGAAGGCTGAGGTTCACTCCTTCTTTCGCCGGCTTGCCTTTGTACCATTTTGCGTCGAGGTAGGTCTGGCGCAGCAGGGCGATGGAGCCCATGAGCGAGGAGGGATAGGCCTGCGTGGACGAGCCTTTGCTGAAAGAATAGTGGGCCGAGGCGCGCTCGCGCAGCAACACCTTGTTGTCCTTGTCGCTCTTTAACGTAACGAGCGCGCCGGTGCCGCGGGCGATACCGTCTTTGACGTGTGTGAGCACGGTGCCGAAGCCGAGATCGCGGAGGCCTTTCGCGGCGGCGTCATTCACCGAAAACTGGCGGTAGGCTTCCTGTTCGGGGTGTACGGCTCCATTCCAGCCATAAGCGCCTTTGACGCTGCTGTTGTATTGGGCGCGGGCGAAGAAGTCGAAATTACCGGTGGGTCGCTGGATGGCGGGCAGGCCGTAGTCGCTGTACAGGTCGATAAAGGACGGGTACAGGAATTTGCCTTTGCAGTCGATCACGACGGCGCCGGCGGGCGGGGTGGCGCTGGGACCTACCGACACGATGCGGCCGTCTTTGACCACCAGCATGGCGTCGGTGAGCACGGTGGTCGCGTCTTTGTAGATGGTGGCATGGGTAAGGGCGTAGTGCTCGCTCTTCGGATCGGCGACGCCGGCGACCGGGAAGGTTTCCTGGGCACGAAGGGAGCCGCCGGCCGCGAGCGCAAGCGCCCAGAGCAGGGGTAGTTTTCTCATGTAACGGGGTTTGGTTTAACTTGTGCACGCCTCGGCGAGCCGTGCTCAAGATAAAGGAAGTGCGTTGAAAATAGTTCGCGTGACGGGCATGCGACGCAATGACGGCCTCCGGCCGCCGCCAACCACAAACAACAAACTACAAACAACAAACTTCCCTCATGTCCTTAGCGAAATACATCGACCACACCATCCTGAAGCCGACCACCACCCTTGCCGACATTGAAACCGTTTGCGCCGAAGCGATTGAGTTCGGCTTCGCAGCTGTGTGCGTGCCTCCCTATTACGTAGCCGAAGCGGCAGCGCGCCTGCGTGGGCAGTCGCCCAAGGTGGCGACCGTAATCGGCTTCCCCTTTGGCTACAGCCATTACAACGCCAAGATCGCCGAGACCGAGCAGGCCATCGCCGACGGCGCCGAAGAAATCGACCTAGTGATGCACCTGGCGGCTCTTAAAAGCAACGACATCGCCTACCTCGAAACCGAAATCTCCTCCATCCTCGTGGCGAAAAAAGACGCAAAGCTGAAGGTGATCGTCGAAAGCGGCATCCTCAGCCATGAAGAGCTGCTCCGCGTGATCGACCTGTACCGGCACTACCCCATCGACTTCATGAAGACCTCTACCGGCTACGCCGAAAAAGGCGCCACCCTCGAAGCCGTGCAGATCATGCGCGTAGGCCTTCCCGAATCGGTCCAGATAAAGGCGTCGGGCGGCATCCGCGACCACGTATTTGCACAGCAACTCGTTGACGCCGGCGCCACCCGCCTCGGCTGCAGCGCGAGTGTGGCGATTGTGAAAGGTGAAACGGGCGGGCAACCGGAGGGCTACTGAGCCGCGAAGAGAAAGAACGCAGATCCCGCAAGCGGGATACGCGGATTTTTTATGATTAGTTATGAATTTAGAAAACGTATATCCGCGTTAATCATAAGAATCATAAAAATCTGTGTGCCTTCTCTCCGCCCCGAAGGGGCCTATCTTTGGAATCATTCTTGCTAAAGCCGCCCTTATGAAATACCTCGCCCTCCTCCTGACGCTTTTCACTTTCAGTGCCGCTTCGGCGCAGTCCTCGGTCGTGGTGCACAAAGACCCGCGCGTAGACCTGCTGGCAAAGCGCCAGGGCCAGATCAACGTGGCGGTGCGCAAGGCTTCGTCACGCACGGCGCAAGGGTTCCGCCTGCTCATTATCAGCACCACCGACCGGCAGGCAGCCATCGATGCGAAGTCGAAGATCTATACCCTCTACCCCGAGCTCAAAGCCTACCTCTCCTACCAATCGCCCTACTACAAGCTGAAGGCCGGCAACTTCAAGACGCGCGCCGAGGCCGACAGCTACCGCAAGTCGCTCAACGCCCAGTTTCCGAAGGGGGTGTTCGTCATCAACGACGTGGTGGAGCTGAAGGCGGAAAAGGAAACGGTGGAAATCGAGGACTGATCCCTTAAAGAGAGATAGAACGCAGATTTTCTATGATTTTTACGACTAACACAGATGTAATGCGTGCGTCAGCAAATCATAATCAATCATAAGAAATCTGCGTATCCCGCTTGCGGGATCTGCGTTCTTTCTCCCTGCTCCGAAGGAGCCTATCTTTGGGCTATGTTGCAAAACATCATCCGTTCCAAGGCCTCCCAATACGCCCCCGAATACATCGACGTGCGCCGCCACCTGCACGCGCATCCCGAACTGAGCTACGAGGAATTCGAAACCTCCGCCTTCGTGCAGGAAAAGCTCAAGTCGCTCGGCATTCCGTTCACCATCATGGCCGAGACCGGTGTCATCGGCGTCATCGAGGGAAAGAACCCGACGAGCCGCGTGGTGGCCCTGCGCGCCGATATGGACGCGCTGCCCATTACCGAAGAGAACGACATTCCCTATAAATCGACGAAGCCCGGCGTGATGCACGCCTGCGGCCACGACGTTCACACCACTTGCCTGCTCGGTGCGGCGCGCATCCTGGCCGAGACCAAAGACCAGTGGGAAGGCACTGTAAAACTACTGTTCCAGCCCGGCGAGGAGCGCAACCCCGGCGGCGCCTCGCTGCTCATCAAAGAAGGCGCGCTGCAAAACCCGGCGCCGGCCCGCATCTTCGGGCTGCATGTGAACCCGCAGCTGGAGGTGGGCCTCGTGTCGTTCCGCGGCGGGAAAGTGATGGCCTCGGCCGATGAATTGTACATCACGATCAAAGGACCCGGCGGCCATGCGGCTGCGCCCAACTGGACGGTCGACACGATCCTGGTGGCGTCGCACATCGTGGTGGCGCTGCAGCAGGTGATCAGCCGGAACAATCATCCCCTGTCGCCCTCGGTGCTCACCATATCGGCCTTCAACGGGGGCTATACCACGAACGTCATTCCTTCGGAAGTTAAGCTGATGGGCACTTTCCGCGCCATGGATGAAGAGTGGCGCTTCAAGGCACACGAGATCATCCGCCGTGTTGTTACGGGAACCGCCGAAGCTATGGGCGCGCAGGCCGACGTGCACATTGATGAGGGCTATCCTACGGTTTACAACAACGAAGCCTTGAGCCTGGAAGCGCGCCACCTTGCCGAGGGCTTCCTGGGCGCCGAGCGCGTGCAGGAGACCGAGATCCGCATGGGCGCCGAAGATTTCGGCTACTACTCGCAGGTGGTGCCCGGCTGCTTCTACCGCCTCGGTACGGCCAACAAAGCCAAAGGCATTACGGCCGGCGTGCACACACCCAACTTCAACATCGACGAAAGCGCCATCGAGACGGGCGTGGGGCTGATGGCGTTGTTCGGGGCCATGGGGTAGCCCCATCCCCCGGCCCCTTCCCAAGGGGAAAGGGAGTCGACCTCTCCCCTAACTCTCTGCAAAGGAGAGGGAAGGCATCGCTCCATCCCTTAGGACGTCATTGCGAGCGTAGCGAAGCCCGTCCGACTGGCGTCAGCCGGGCGGGCAAACTCCTGCGTGACGCTGAGTTACTGAAAAGTGTAGAAAGCCTCCGCTAAATTATGCCGCCCAGAAAAAATCCACCTAGGAAAACAACTCCCGCAAAAACGACGGCACGCGCTCCGCGTGCGGCCAAATCGGCGCCGCGCAAGCCGCTGCGCCGCGGCAAGAAGAAGCCGCTCAACTGGAAGCGCCTGCTCCTCCCCGGCATCAGCCTGCTCCTTGTTGTATTTGCCGTGATCCGTGTGCTCGGTTATTACTCCGACGAGCAGCGCCGCGCCCTGCATGGTCCTATCGACAAGCATCCCGCCGCGGCGCGTGCACGTGTACTGGCCAGCAGCGGCCGCAAGAGCAAGCGCGTACAGTACGAATTCGTATACAAAGGCACGGCGTATCAAAACTGGCAAAGCGATTACAACGAGGCGTTCCGCGTATCGCGTTGCTACAGCGTGCGGTTGGATAGTACGAACCCGATGCGGTCGTATTTGGTAGAAGGAAGCGAGGGGGCGTGTGAGTGAGGGAGCAGGGAGGGGAGAATGAAGGGGAGATTACATGAATACATGATTACATGAGTACATGAGGGATGCGTTCAAGCCGCTGTGCGCTGTCGGCACGGGAGAGGGCACTCTCAACTGTATAAAATTTCGCGCTTTCTGCGTTTTCCGCGTGCCCTTGCCTCAGCGCACTCGGTCCTCCATCCACCGCCACAGCGCGTCGTCCGTCTCCCCGGGATCCAGGGCAAGAATGGGCTTCCCACCCGGCAGTTGCGGCGCGTGTACCGGCAGTCCTGCGGCGAGCAGTAGTGCCACAACTTCCCGCGAGCCTTTCCCGCCACCCTCGGTCACGGAGCGCGGGCCGGTAAGGGCGAAGTAGAGCAACCCTTCGCCACTGCGGGTGCGCGCGTGCACGTCGGCGCCCCTGGCGATCATCCGCTGCAGCAGCGCAGGCTGGTTGCGGTACGCGGCCCACATGAGTGCCGTATGCCCCGCGCGGTCGGTCAGCGAGAGGTCGGGATCCGCATCGAGCAGCAGGGAAGCCGCTTCGTATTGCCAGGCCTGCAGGGCGGCCATGAGGGCCGTGCGGCCCTCGGCGTCCGGACTGTCGATGGGAGCGCCGCGCCGGAGGAGGCGCTGCAGCTTTTGCAGGTCGCCGGCACGGGCGGCGCGGTGGAGCGGCTGCCCGTTGGCGACCTTCTTCGCCGCGCGCTGCCCCGCGATCCAGGTGCTGAAAAGGGGCGCTCCGGCAACAGGCGTTGCCCCCTGCCCTACTTCCTCTGAGGCGAGGTTCACCCAGAACTCGCCCTGCGCATCCCGGGCGATCGGAAGCCGGAGCGGATCGCCCCCGGCAGCTACTTCCTCCCGGTAGCGCTCGAGTACCCAGGAACGGCCGTAGAAATACAGGTCGCCGAAGGCATTGCCTTGCGGACGCCGCGCGAGGAAGCGCCGCAACACCGGCGGCAACGGCGCGGGGAGCAAAGATTCGAGTTCGAGCAGGGCCTTTGGAAGAAACATGAGGAGAGAACAAGAGAACGTGAGAACGAGAGAACGAGAGAACGAGAGAACAAGAGAACGAGAGAACGAGAGAACAAGAGAACAAGAGAACGAGATGGGCAGGGAGGCTAGCCTTTGGGCTTGCGGGCGGCGGACCTGGCGGGCGCCTTTTGGCGCGGCTTTGCGGGCACGCCTGACCTCGCCGAGGCTCCGGCGGGCGGAGGCTGAAAGTCGATGCGAACGCTGGTATCGGGTGGGGCGTCGCCGGGCACCGTATTCCAGTCGTTGTCGAAGGCGGTTTGTTGCAGCACCCGGCGTTGCAACAGTGCCGGGTCATGTACGAAACCCATGATACCCGTGCCGCCCGCTTTCCAGCGTCCGTCGATCCAGAGGGCATTGATGTCGAGCTGCTGCAACGCGTCGCGCACCTGGAAGTATATGGTGCCGCGCAGGGAAGGGTAGGCGATGCGCGGATCGCGCCGCAGGTCGTAGCGGTAGTCGAACCAGGTGGCGCTGTCGTAGGCCGTAGCGGGGAAATACGGGAGCCCGGGCATCATGACCTGCGCGGCCCGGAACGCGGAACTGTTCGTATCGGCGGCCGGTCCTTCGATGGGCTGAAACCAGCTCGTATCCGGCCCCCACACCCCGACCTGCTCGGCGTCGGTGAGGAACAGCCGCTTCAGGGCGGCGCTGTCGCGGGCTTTAAGTGCGTTGAAGAAACCACGGAAAAAGGGCTCAGGATCCGACTGGGCAAGGAGGGCGGAAGGAAACAAAAGACAGAGGAAAAGCAGGCGCATAGGTGCAGGAAAAATGGATGGGGAAATTACAGGTTAAAAGTAGGAAATGGGAGCAGCGACTTCGGAACCGGGGTTTAATCCACGTGCTCCCCTCCAAAAAAATGGGGCCCGTAGGTCGGGCAGTTTACCGACGCCAAAGCGACAGGCGCAGGTGCGTTCCGACGCTGTGTTTTGTAGAAGGGTGCCCGTGGCAGCCTAACTCCTGCAGCAACCGGAAATTCGTCCCGCTACCGGCCTGCTGGGTAACGGCCTGCCCACTTATAAAAAAGGCCTCCGCCCACCCCCGATTTTGTGGCACCTTTGCGGCACCTACTATGGAAAATCACCCTGTCCCGGAAATTCAACCCGGCGGCCTGCCCGAGCAGCCCCTTTCCGTGCCGTTACGCCTGAAGCGAATGCGCCTGGCGGTCTCGGCGTTTTACTTCGGCCAGGGCATTGCCTTCGCCTCCTGGGCCAGCCGTATCCCCGACATCAAGGGCCACCTGCACCTATCGGATGCAGGCCTCGGCTCCATCCTGCTGGCCCTCCCGCTGGGACAATTGTGCACCATGCCCGTGTCCGGGCGCCTCGTGCACCGCTTCGGTTCCCGCAAGGTGCTTACGGCGGCGGCGCCCTTTTACGTGGTGGCGCTGACGCTCATCGGCCTCGTGCAGGCGCCCTGGCAACTGGCGCTTTGCCTGTTCTTCTTCGGCGTGACGGGCAACCTGGCCAACATCGCGGTCAACACGCAGGGGGTGGAGGCCGAGAAGCTCTACCCGAAGCCCATCATGACCTCCTTTCACGGCGCCTGGAGCCTCGCGGGATTCGCCGGCGCGCTCGTGGGCCTCTTGATGACCAACCTGCACTGGGCGCCCCTGCCCCACTTCGCGGTCATCGCGGCGCTCATCTGGGTCAACACAGCGCTGCACAACGGCCACCTCGTGCGCGGTAAGACGCCCGCCGGCAAGCCGGAAAAGAAGCCCTTTTTCCGGAAGCCCTCGGGCACGCTGCTGCAGCTGGGCTGCATCGCCTTCTGCTGCATGGCCACCGAAGGCTGCATGTTTGACTGGAGCGGTGTGTACTTCCGCGACGTGGTGCAGTCGGGGCCGCGCCTGGCCGTGCTGGGCTACGCGAGCTTCATGGTGATGATGGCCACGGGCCGCTTCCTCGGCGACCGCGTGATCAGCCGCCTCGGCCGCCGCCGCATCCTGCGGGCCAACGGCCTCATCATCAGCACCGGCATGGCCACCGCCGTCGCTTTCCCGCAGCTGATCCCCGCCGCGCTGGGCTTTATGCTCGTGGGCGTCGGCGTGAGCACGGTGATCCCTTCGCTGTACAGCATCGCCGGCCGCAGCGCCGAAGGCTCCGCTGCCGGCATGGCCATCGCCACGGTGTCGAGCGTCGGCTACCTGGGCTTCCTGATGGGCCCGCCGCTGATCGGGTATATCTCGGCGCTGTCGAGCCTCCGGGTGAGCCTGAGTGTGATCGGGTGCTTCGGGCTGGTGGTGTTCGTGCTGGTGAGCAAGCTAAAGGCCGTAGAGTAGCGCGTGCGCGGAATGGAAGGGCACGCGGAAAACGCGGAAGACGCGGAATGAACGTAGGCCGTGCTTTCTTGTCTTTCAGAAAACTATCCTCTCTTGAAAACCTTGGCAACGGAAGCCTCCTCTAAAACCGGAAGCCGGACAAAGGTTGAAGCTTCCGGTAAAAACGCGGAAAAATCAGAAGCCGGCGACAAGGCGGACAAGGCTCTTCCGGTCTTTGAGGAAAGGAACATTGAAGTTGACCAGAAAGCCGACTTTGACCTTTGCCAGGCGCATGTACGAGGTGGTTTGCTTGAAGAAAACGGGATGCAGTTCCTCCACCGATTTGAGCTCGATGACCACTTTATCTTCGACCAGCAAGTCCAGCCTGAAATCTACGTCAAGTTTATGCCCTTTGTACCAAACGGGTAAAGGTCGCTGCCGGTGCACCTGTAAGCCGCGACTTTGCAATTCGATGATCAGTGCGGCCTCGTAAATGCTTTCCAGCAACCCCGGGCCCAACTCCTTAAAAACTTCGAAAAATGCACCGCGTATCAGGTAACAAATGCGGTTCAGCTCCTGGCGCTCGGCCGTTTCGTTCTCCAGCATCTTTTTTTACTAAAGGAATGCGATTAGAGAAACAGTGCCCGGTGAAAAACCCCACGATTTCCTGTTGTTTTTCCCAGCACATTTTTCCGCGTTTTTTACTGGAAACAGCAGCCCGCCAGCCCTTTCGTTTTTTAGAAACGACCCTACCGAGAAGGTTTTCCAAAAAAGACTGCTCCAGTATACGTAGTGCAGGTTGCTAGAAGAAAATTCCGCGTCTTCCGCGTTTTCCGCGTGCCCACTCCCGCCCTGTGGGCCAAACCCTTACCCGTGGCATAAGATTGGCATCTGTCTCCCCAAACCCGACCGTCATGAAACGCCTGTGGATGATCCTGATCCTGGTGCAAAGCGCCTTTTGGGCCGCCTCCCAGAATTACTACGACTTTTACTATACCAACCTGCCGGTGCAGCGGCTGCCGCTCTATGCGCAGGCCTTCCGCGCCTCCTTCGACCGGCTCTACCTCGCCGGCTACAACGATACCTGCACGGCCTGCCCGCCGCTGGCGACGCTGCCCAAGGACGGCCTCCCGGAGCTCCGCCAGCAACTGCTCCAGCACCTTTCGCCCGACCTCTACCAGAAGTTCCAGGTGCCCGGCTCCTACTACCACATCGTGGGTACCAAAACAGCTCCCTACATCATCCGCACGCTCTACAGCATCAACAACGACCGCATCGAGCCGCAATACCAGGTGAAGATCACCTTCACCAACGATCCCGTGCCGGCCGTGGCCGACATCCAGGTGTTCGCGCCGAAAGAAGGCAAGCGCTTCAGCAGCAAGCTGGTGCTGACCAGTTACAAACGGATGGTGCACCTGAAGTAATCAATTAACCGGTAAATTGATTAACCGGTTGATAAATGGACGTACTAAAAAAGGCCTGTTGCACAGGCCTTTTCATTATTCAATTGCCCCGTCCTAAAATAAGTTGACACATCTGAGACTTATGTATGTCAACATCAGGACAGTCAAGGAAACGGAAGAGTCAGAAGGATTATACACTATCCTTCAAATTGCAGGTAGTTGCCCAGATCGAGAAAGGGGAGTTTACCTACCTGCAGGCCCAGCGTCATTACGGAATTCAAGGCAAGACAACGGTGTTGGTCTGGCTACGCAAACTGGGTACCTTACAGTGGAAAACCCGTTCGCGTATGGAAAAAGCAGAAAAGACCCCGGAGCAGCGCATCAAAGAACTGGAAGCTGCACTTCAATGGGAGCGCGACAAGAACCTGCTGCTGGAAACCACCATCGAGGTAGCGGAAAAGCAGTTCGGAATCGTGTTGCCAAAAAAGTTGCGCGCCAAGCTGCCCAAACCCTCCAAACGCAAGGACGGCTGAGCCTGAGCCGCGCCTGCAGGCTGCTTGGCATCTCACGGCAAGCCTTTTACCAGCAGCGCAGCCGCAATGAAGTGCGCGCCCTTCGGCTGGCGCCTGTACGCCACCTGGTGCAGGAAAAGCGACAGCTCATGCCCCGTCTTGGTACCCGCAAGCTTCATTACCTGCTTGCCCCCGAACTAAAGACCCGGGGCTTGAAGCTGGGGCGCGACGCCCTGTTCGACTACCTGCGGGGCGAGCACCTGTTGGTGCAACCGCGTAAGTGCTATACGAAAACGACAAACTCCAAACACTGGTTGCGCAAGCATCCCAACCGCACCGAAGGCCTGGAGCTGACGCGTCCGGAACAACTCTGGGTGGCCGACATCACTTACGTCACAACCAAGGAAAATACCGCCTACCTGTCGCTGATCACCGACGCCTACTCGCGCAAGATTGTAGGGCACTTCGTATCCGATAGCCTGGCAACAGAAGGTGTTGCCTGTGCCCTGAAAACGGCCTTGAA
>NZ_SKFH01000025.1 GCF_004343705.1 Flaviaesturariibacter aridisoli | reverse complement strand
TTCAAGGCCGTTTTCAGGGCACAGGCAACACCTTCTGTTGCCAGGCTATCGGATACGAAGTGCCCTACAATCTTGCGCGAGTAGGCGTCGGTGATCAGCGACAGGTAGGCGGTATTTTCCTTGGTTGTGACGTAAGTGATGTCGGCCACCCAGAGTTGTTCCGGACGCGTCAGCTCCAGGCCTTCGGTGCGGTTGGGATGCTTGCGCAACCAGTGTTTGGAGTTTGTCGTTTTCGTATAGCACTTACGCGGTTGCACCAACAGGTGCTCGCCCCGCAGGTAGTCGAACAGGGCGTCGCGCCCCAGCTTCAAGCCCCGGGTCTTTAGTTCGGGGGCAAGCAGGTAATGAAGCTTGCGGGTACCAAGACGGGGCATGAGCTGTCGCTTTTCCTGCACCAGGTGGCGTACAGGCGCCAGCCGAAGGGCGCGCACTTCATTGCGGCTGCGCTGCTGGTAAAAGGCTTGCCGTGAGATGCCAAGCAGCCTGCAGGCGCGGCTCAGGCTCAGCCGTCCTTGCGTTTGGAGGGTTTGGGCAGCTTGGCGCGCAACTTTTTTGGCAACACGATTCCGAACTGCTTTTCCGCTACCTCGATGGTGGTTTCCAGCAGCAGGTTCTTGTCGCGCTCCCATTGAAGTGCAGCTTCCAGTTCTTTGATGCGCTGCTCCGGGGTCTTTTCTGCTTTTTCCATACGCGAACGGGTTTTCCACTGTAAGGTACCCAGTTTGCGTAGCCAGACCAACACCGTTGTCTTGCCTTGAATTCCGTAATGACGCTGGGCCTGCAGGTAGGTAAACTCCCCTTTCTCGATCTGGGCAACTACCTGCAATTTGAAGGATAGTGTATAATCCTTCTGACTCTTCCGTTTCCTTGACTGTCCTGATGTTGACATACATAAGTCTCAGATGTGTCAACTTATTTTAGGACGGGGCAGATTTAATAGAAAAAGGATCGCAATGCGATCCTTTTTCTATTTGTATTTATCGACAACCTATCAGACATCAAACATCCGAGATCAGGCATCAGGAAAACATTTCCCGCATTTTGTCGAAGAACGACTTGGAGCCTTTCTCGGGCTGCGGTTTGAAGTTGGACGAAGCCTGGAGCTTTTCGAGCGCTGCTTTTTCCTCGGAGCTTACGTGCTGCGGGGTCCAGATATTGACCTGCACGAGCTGGTCGCCTTTTTCGTAGGAATTGACCGCGGGGAAGCCTTTGCCTTTGAGGCGGAAGACCTTGCCGCTTTGCGTGCCCGGGGGGATCTTGATCTTGGCGCGCCCGTCGATGGTGGGCACTTCCACGGAGGTGCCGAACACCGCGTCGGGGAAGGAGAGGTGCAGCTCGTAGGCTACGTTGAGGCCCTCGCGCACGAGCTCCTTGTGCGGTTCTTCCTCGATGAGGATCACGAGGTCGCCGGCAGGGCCGCCGCGCTCGCCCGCGTTGCCGCGGCCGCTGATGTTGAGCTGCATGCCTTCCTGCACACCGGCCGGAATGTCGATCGTTACGGTCTCTTCACCATACACCCGGCCTTCGCCCTTGCAGTGGGTGCATTTGGACGTTACCACGGAGCCTTCGCCGTTGCAGGTGGGGCAGGTGGTCACGGTCTGCATCTGGCCGAGGAAGGTGCTGGTGACCTTGCGTACCTGGCCGGAGCCGCCGCAGGTGCCGCAGGTTTGCACGGAGCCTTTGTCTTTAGCGCCGGAGCCGCTGCACACGTTGCACGGCACGTATTTCTTGACCTTGATGTTCTTGGTGACGCCCTTGGCGATCTCCTCGTAGGTCAGCTTCAGCTTGATGCGCAGGTTGGAGCCGCGGGTGCCGCGGGCGCGCCGCTGGCCGCCACCGCCGCCCCGCTGACCGCCCTGGCCCCCGAAGAAGGAGCCGAAGATGTCATCGCCGAAGATGTCGCCAAACTGGCTGAAGATGTCGTCCATGTTGGGGCCGCCGCCGTAGCCGCCGCGGCCGGCCGCACCGGCAACGCCGGCATGTCCGAAGCGGTCGTATTGCTGCCGCTTGTCGCCGTCGGAAAGAACCTCGTAGGCCTCGGCGGCCTCCTTGAACTTTTCCTCCGCGGCTTTGTCGCCGGGGTTGCGGTCGGGGTGGAACTGCATGGCGACCTTGCGGTAAGCCTTTTTTATCTCGTCCGCCGCGGCCCCTTTGGCCACGCCCAGCACTTCGTAGTAATCTCTTTTATTAGACATAATGTGGTTGCTTGTTTGGGGTCAATGGTGAATGGTCAAGGGTGAATACCCATCCGGCCAGCCATTTTCCGCTTGTCATCCTGAGCTTGCCGAAGGGTTATTTTCCCACAACGACCTTCGCGAAGCGGATGATCTTGTCGTTGAGCGTATAGCCCTTCGTTATTTCGTCGACCACCTTGCCCTTGTGCGCGTCGCCGGCGGGGATCTCGGTGATGGCTTCGTGGAAGTCGGCGTTAAAATCCTGGCCCTTGGCGTCCATCGGCTTCAGCCCGCGGCCCGCGAGGGTGTTGCGGAGCTTGGTGAACACGAGGCGAATGCCTTCCTTGATCTGGGCCACGTCTTCGGTCTTCTCGAGCTGCTGCTCGGCGCGCTCGGAATCGTCCAGTACGTCGAGCAGCGACGTGATCACGTCCTTGCCGGCGGTCTGAATGAGTTCGATCCGCTCCTTGGCCGTACGGCGCTTGAAGTTGTCGAATTCGGCGGCCAGGCGCAGGTACTGGTCATTTTTGGCGTCGAGCTGGCCTTTCAGCTTCTCGAGCTCGCTTTCCTCGGCCACCGGCTCGTTCAGGTGCTGGTCGCCGGGCGTATTGTCATCCACGTTAATATTGACAGGAACATCGGCTTCAGCCGGGTCATTTTGTCCGTTCAGGTTCTCTTTATTTTCATTCATAGCGCAACAAAATTGGGAGCAAAGGTAAGGGTCAAAGATGGAGCCAGTGGGGATTTAAGGACATTTTGTCGTAAGGCGTGACGCGTCAGGCGTGAGGTTGGCCGCCGCGAAAACCGCTCACGGCTCACGGTTCACGCCTCACGTTGCCTACCTTTGCCGGCTATGCCCCAAGTTCATCTCCGCCGGAAAATAGCGCCGCGCATCTTTAACGGACACCCCTGGATTTTTGCCAACGAAGTAGAGAAGGTGGAGGGCAGCCCCGAGCCCGGTGCCATCGTGGACGTGCTGTATGGCGATGGGAAGTTTTGCGGCAAGGGCTACTACAACGCGGCCTCGCAGATCATCGTGCGCCTGCTGACCCGCGAGGTGAAAGACACGATCGACGAAGCCTGGTTCAAACGTAAGATCGAGGCCTGCTGGAAGTACCGCCAGGCCATCGGCTATACCGAGAACTGCCGCCTCGTGTTCGGTGAGGCCGACGGCCTGCCGCAGTGCATCATCGACAAGTTCAACGACTATTTCGTTATCCAGACCCTCGCCCTCGGCATTGACCTGTGGAAGCCGGCTATCGTCAAGGCGCTGCAGGAAGTGTTTTCCCCCAAAGGCATCTACGAGCGCAACGACGTGCCCGTGCGGGAGCTCGAAGGACTGCCGCAGCACAAAAGATTCCTGTCGGAGCCCTTCGACACCAACATCATCATCAATGAAAACGGGCTGAAGTTCCGCGTCGACGTGGAGAACGGCCAGAAGACCGGCTACTTTCTCGACCAGCAGGACAACCGCCGTGCCATCGAGCACATCGTGAAAGGGCAGGACGTGCTGGGTGCCTTTACCTATACCGGTACCTTCGAGATCCACGCGGCGCACTACGGCGCCAAATCGGTGCTGGGTCTCGACATTTCGCAGGGCGCCGTAGATCAGGCGAACCGCAATGCCGCCCTCAACGGGCTGGAATCCATCGTCAAATTCGAGCAGGCCAACGCCTTCGACGTACTGAAGCAATGGGGCAAGGAAGGCAAGAAGTGGGACGTAGTGATGCTCGATCCGCCGGCCTTTACGAAGAGCCGCGCCAACATCCAGAAGGCGATTACGGGCTACAAGGAGATCAACCTGCGGGGGATGAAGCTGGTGAAGCCCGGCGGCTTCCTCGTGACCTCTTCCTGCACGAACCTGGTGCCCCCGGAGCTCTTCCTGGAGATCATCCAGCTGGCAGCCAAAGACGCGCGCCGACCCATCCGCCAGGTCACGTTCCAGACGCAGAGCCAGGATCACCCCATCGTGTTCGGAATGGAAAATACGCAGTACCTGAAGTTTTTGATCATCGAAGTCGGGGCCCCCTAACCCCCGAAGGGGGAAATGAAAAGCCCCGGTCTCGTAGCGATCGGGGCTTTTCTTATTAAGCTATTTATTAGTGTACATGTTTCAACACGGGGCAGATAGTATCTTGCTAAGTGCCCCCTTCGGGGGGTAGGGGGCTTATTTCGAAACCTGGAATTTGCCCGATTCGACGAGCTTGCCGTTCTTATCCCACAGCTGGTAGATGTATACGCCGCGGAGGTAATCGGTGAGGTTTACAGCGGTACGCTGCCCTACGTTGCCGGCTTCGAACACCTTGCGCCCCAGGAAGTTGAACACCTGTATGGTATAGCCGCGGTCGTAGCTACGGCTGAAGTCGAAGGTGATCTGCGTCGTTGCCGGGTTGGGGTAGAAGCGCAGCATGGTAACCGGATCGCCAGTGAACGATGCGCGCGTCTGCGCCTGCGTTCCGGCAGTCAGGGTAAGGATCAGTAAAGTAAAAAGTACAAGTCGCTTCAACGCTTTTTCTCCTTTTTTAGTGTGATGAAATTACCGACTAACTCCTAAAACGCAAAACTTTTGCCGGTTTTTGCTAAAGAATTAGGAAGAAGGCGTTCCAAGAGCGGCCAGCGCGGCCTTAATGGCGGTGAAATCCGGCTGTTCCCCGGCATTTTCCAACACCTCGGCGTAGCGGATCGTTCCGTCGCCGTCGATGAGGTAGGCGGCCCGCTTTGAAACTCCCTTCAATCCTAAGATGAACTCCTCGTAAAGGGCGTTGTACGCCGCCGAAACTTCTTTGTTAAAGTCGCTCAGCAGGGGGAAGTTCAGCCTTTCGTCCTGTTTGTAGCGGTTCAGGGTAAAAGGAAGGTCCACCGAAATGCCAAGCGGCTGTGCACCCAGTTCTTCGTAGCGGCCCAGTTCATCGCGCACGGAGCAAAGCTCGGCGGTGCAGACAGAAGTAAAGGCGGCGGGGAAAAACAACAGCAAAACGGGCCGCCACCGGAAGTTGGAGAGGGAAACCATGTTCCGGTCAGAATCGGGGAGCGAGAAGTCGGGAGCCTGATCGCCTGTTTTCAGCATCATGTTCGTTTCGGGTTACAACAGCAAAGGTCAGGATTGGTTCGCCCGGGGCCGCGCCAACCTTTAAAAATTTGCGGATCCTTTGTCTTGGCTGCTAGTATTTCGGACAGAAGATGACGCCCTTCATTTCCTCGCGCCGCTTGTTCTTCGCCGTATACGTAAGGCCCACCTCGAAGCCGCCCGCGCCGAGCGTGGAGGTCTTCAGCTTGGAGATGTTGACGTCGTAGCTGAAGGAAAACGAGAAGGGGTGATAGTCCACCTTGATGACGGGCACCACGGCGTCGTTCCAGCGGAGGAAGGCACCGCCGTGGAGGGTATAGCGCGGGTTGTCGAGCTCCGGGCCCATCTTGATGCCGTACAGTGCTCCGAGCACACTTTCTTGGTATTGGCCCTGCTTCGAAAAATCGCCTTGCAGGTTGAGGTAGCTCGCCTCGGTAACCGAAAAGCGGATGCCGCCGGAGATCACGATCTTTGGTTTGAGCTCCGCGGAGGCGTCCTGGTAAAAGGAGCGCTTCGGGCGGTTGAAGTGATGGTAGGCGACAGCGAGGAACAGGTTGTCGTCCGACTTCTCCCGCCATTGCGTGTTGAACGAAATGCCGGTGGCCATATCGAGATAGGTTGCTTTCGGTCCGGTGAAGGATTCACCGTCGCCCGCGCCGTTGTACCAGTCGCTCGTTTGCACCTTGTCGCGGTCGATGCGGGTCTGCACCACGCCGCCCATGAAGCCCACCGAGAGGTAGCGGTTCACCTCGGTGCTCAGCGATTTATGGTAGTTCACCGTAGGCAGCACGTGCGTGGTCTTCCACGACACGGTGCCCGCCTGGTCGTAGAGCACTTGTGCGCCGAGGGTGAGAAAGTCGTCGGCCTTGCCGATGGGCATCTTGTACTCGCCGCTCAGCGAGGTGGTGCGGTAGGCGTTGGTCACGCTGTTCCACTGGTCGCGGTAGAGCGCCTGCACGCGGATGTCGCCGGTGAAGATGCCCGCCAGGGCGGGGTTGCGCAGCAGCGGCGCCTGGAAGAACTGCGAGAAGTGCAGGTCCTGCGCTTGCAGGGTCCCGCCCAGCAGGCATACTGCCCAAGCGGTACACAATTTATGGAAGGTGTTCATCGTCGGTCGGATGTTTAGGTTATGTCGGGCGCGGCTCCTCAGCGGATAAGCGCCACGTTGCCTTCGAACTTGAGTACCTCGCTGTTCTCGCAGAAGACCTCAAGCTGGTATATATACACATCTGGTGCCGCTTTTTGCCCCTTGTACATGCCGTCCCAGCCGTAGGACGCGTTGTTCACGGGGAAGTCGCGCGATTCAAAAACCACTTCGCCCCAGCGGTTGAACACGCGCAGCGATTTCATCCGCGCGAGGCCATTTCCTTCCACGAAGAAGCGGTCGTTGTGACCGTCGCCGTTGGGCGAGAACGTGTTCGGTACAAACACGCGGGCGCCCTGGCAAAGCACCAGCACCTGCACGGATGCCGTATTTCTACAACCGTTGCTGTCGGTGGCGGTAACGGTATACAAGGTGTTGAAGCTCGGCGTGGCAACGGGTTGCGGACAGTTGGCGCAGCTCAGGGTCGTTGCCGGAGACCAGGAGTAGCCGGTCACGCCGGAAGTATACTGCGCATAAAGCACGGAGGGCACACCGACAAACTTCGTGATTTGAGCCGGGAGCGTCACCGTGGGCAGGCCATGCACCGTCAGCTGCTGGTGCAGGGTATCGCGGCAGCCGCTGCTGTTGACTACGGCGGCCATCACATCGAAGGTGCCGGTTGTGTCGTATTGCTGCACACCGGGATTTTGTTGATTACTGGTATTGCCGTTCGGGAAGATCCAGCTCCATTGCACGACCGACGTGTCGGTGACCAGGAACTGGCCGGCGTAGGGCACGCGCTCGTTGCGGCAGACGATGCTGTCGGCCACGATGGCTACACGCGGGGTGGCTGCCACTTTCACGGGGCCGATGATGGCCGTGTCGGTGCAGCCCGCCTGGGTGTTCACCACCAGCTGCACGTTATACTGGCCGGGGCTGTTATAGGTGTGCACCGGGTTGGGCACAGAGGCGGTGCCGCCGTCGCCGAAGGTCCACTGGTAGCTTGTGATCGGGTTATTGGCGGTGGTAGAGTCGGAGTTGGGATGGATGGTGCCGGCATCGCAGAAAAGCATCGAGTCGAGCTCGAACTTGGCGTGCGTGCCCAGCAAGCTGATAGTGCGCGTCCCTACGAGGGCAATGGTGCACTGCCCCGACAGCTCGCGCATGATGATGCGTGGGGTGAAGTCGCCGAAGTCGTAATAACGGTGCTGGATGGCATTGAGCGTCGTGTCTACCACGTTGCCGTCACCGAAGTCCCACACGAAGCGGGCGTTCATCGGGGCGAAGGCGCTGAAGTCCACGTTGAGCGGCGTACAGCCGTTAAGCGGGGAATAGTCGAGGCGCGCGTCGGCCTGGTCGTGCACCACCATGTTCTGCGTGGTTGAATCCTTGCAGCCGCCATAGGCCGTTATAACAAGCTTCACGGGGTAGGTGCCGGGGCGGGTATAGTAGGCGTAGGGATGCGTTTGGTTGGAAGTGCCGATGCCGGGACCGAAGCTCCATTCGCTCATGTAGTAGAAGTTGGACGTATTCTGGAACATCGCCTGGAAGGGCGTGCAATAGGTCACCAGGTTGTTGGCGATGAAGTCGGCCGTCGGTCGCTTGATATGCACGAACGTGTCGCGGTGCAGCGTGTCGCGGCAGCCGAGGAAGTCTTCCACCATCAGCGTTACGGAGTAATAACCGGTGTCGGCATAGCTGTGATAGGCGTTATAGTCGGTGGAGGTGCCGCCGTCGCCGAACTCCCAGAGCTGGGTGAAGGGCAGGTCGCTTTGCGTGAGGTTGGGGAAATACAGGTTGCTGCGCGGGCAGTACTCGCGCAGGGCTGTGAAGTCGGCTTTGAGGCTGGAAGTACGCACCAGCTGGCGCTTGATGACGCTGTCGGAGCAGCCGGCCGAATCGGTCACCACGAGCTTCACGTCGAAGTCTCCGGTGCTGTCGAACACGTGGGTGAAAGGCGGCGCCAAAAAGCTGTGGCGCACGCTGTCGCCGAATTCCCATACCCATTGGCGGATGCCGTTGCGGCCATCGGTGCTGGAGGAGTCCGTGAAGGTCACTTCCATGCCGCGGCAGCCGCGCGGGTTGATAGCGCCAAAGGCGGCTATGGGCCCGTTCACGCGCACGAGCCCCGTGTCGGTGATGGTATAGCGGCAGCCAAAGGAATCAATGGCGGTGAGGGTCACATTGAAGGTGCCGGGGCGGGTGTACAGGTGGGTGAGGTCTGCCCCGGAAGTATCCACCGGTGTGCCGTCGCCGAAGTTCCACTGGTACTTCCGGAAGATGCCCAGGTCGGCGCCTTCGGCACGCAGGTGCGCGCGGAAGGGGCGGCAGCCGATGCTGTCGATGCCGTTGATGCTCGGTTGCCGGTCGATGACCTGGATCGTTTTCGAAAGGGTGTAGGTGCAGCTGCCGTTGGTGGTGGTCAGCTTCACCGTGTAACTGCCGAAGCCAGGGAAGGTATGCGCCGGCGGGTTCTGGCCGTTAAAGGTCGTGCCGTCGCCGAAATCCCAGGTCCAGCCGGTAGCCGAAAGGGAGCGGTCGATGAAGGTATAGCGCAGCTGGCTGCTGCAGTCGGCGCGCCAGGTAAACCGCGATACGGACGGCAGGATGGTGATGTAGCGCAGCTTGATCAGCTCTTCGCGGCAGCCGTTGTTGATGGCGGTGAGCTGGATGTTGAAGCGGCCCGTATCGGCGAATACGTGAATGGGGTTGACATCGGTGGACGTGGTGCCGTCGCCGAAGTTCCAGAGGTAGTCCGTGGCGTTGGTGCTTTGGTTGGTGAAGGTCACGCCGGGGTCGGCGCAGGCCGTGGTGGGGTTGCCAATGAATTGAGGCACGGGGTGTGTGCCCACCTTCACGCCTTCACGCAGCGTGTCGGTCACCGTGCAGCCATCGCTGGTCGTGATGGTGAGCATGATGTCGTAGGTGCCCTGGTTGGTGTAAATATGTCCCGTCGAGTCGAGGTTGGAGGGCGCGGAGCCGTCGCCGAAATTCCAAAGCCAGGACGTGACCGTGCCGAAGGTTTGCACATTGGCTTTCATGCCTACCGTATCGGGTATGCAGCCGCCTTCGGGCAGTCCTACGTAGGAGATGATCGGCTTACGGATGTTGATCAGGTTGCTGCGCGTGAGCGTGTCGCTGCAGCCGCTGGTGTCGGTCGCGATGAGGGTCACCGAATAAGCGCCCAGCGCGTTATAGGTATGTGCCGGGTTGGCGTCCGTGGAGCTGCTGTTGTCGCCGAAGATCCACTGGTAGCTGGTGCTCAGCGAGGAGGTGTTGGTAAACTGCACGTTCAGCGGCGGCTGGCAGCGGCCGCTGTCGGACACCGTAAAGGAAGTTTGCGGTACAGTGCTCACGGTAAAGGTTTTCTCTACCGAGTCCACGCAGGTAGCGTACGTATTCACCAGGTGCACGGTGTAGGTGCCCGGCGCGGGGAAGGAAACGACGGCATTGGGCAGCGTATCGCGGGCGCCGGACGAAAAGGTCCATTGCGAGGCGATCGGCCGTGGGTTGCTGTTGTTCATGAACGTCACTGGCTGGCGAGGGCAGATGTGCGTGGGCACAGTCAAATCGGTGTTCACGCGGCCCACGACGATGTCGGAGGTGGCCGAATCGGAGCAGCCCAGCGAGCTGGTTGCCATCAGCACCACGTGGTAGGTGCCGTTGGTTTGAAAGGTATGGGAGGGCGAGCCGTCGCTCGTGGTGCCTCCGTCGCCGAAGGTCCAGTTGTAGGTGATGGTGCCGGGTCCGGTAGAGTTGTTGGTAAAGTTGACGGTAGCGGGGGCGCGGCAAACGCCGGGGTCGCTCCAGGTAAAGCGCGGTGTGACGCCGGGGTTGACGTTGATGTAATTCGGCATCGAAAAGAGCTTCTTGCAACCCGCGCTGTTGGTGATGCTGAGCGTGATCGTGTAGGAGCCGGCGCCGCGGAACACATGCGTCGGGTTGGGCCCCGTGGCCGTCTGCGCGTCGCCGAAGTCCCACTGCCAGTTGGTGATGCTGGATCCGGCGGGCGTTGTCGACTGGTCCTGGAAGGTCACTACCGTCGGCGAGCAGCCCGTCGTGCGGTCGGCGACAAAGTTTACCTGGGGTTCGTCCAGCACCGAGATATAGGCCGTTTTCGTCACCGAATTGCTTACCGCGCCGCCATTGCTGGTGACGGTAAGGGTGACGGTGTAGTTGCCGGTGGTGAAATAGGTGGCCGAAGGGTTCTGGAGCGTGGAGGTTGCGCCGTTGCCGAAGTCCCAGTGCCAGGCGGTGGCACCACCCGAAGAGCGGTCCTGGAAATTGACGACAATGGGCGAGCATCCCTGCCGGATATCAGAGATGAAATCGGCGGTGAGCTGGGCCCGCCCGCAAAGGGCGCCGGCCAGCAAAAGCAGCAGTAATACGATTCGTTGGTTCACTCAGACGGGTGTTTAGGTTGGACAGCCCCCGAAATGGGGAAATGGTGGCCGTACCCGGTCAGAGTGCAAAAACAGAGCCGTTTGTTAATATTATTGCTTATCCATATGCATGCGGCGGGTTTCGCCGTTCACGCTACGCTCTGCATCCACGGTCGTCTGCGTCGAATTGGTTACCGTCCAGGTGCCGTTGATGAGCGCCAGCGGGTCGGAGGAAGTGGGGAAATTGCCGGTCACCGTGCGCGCGGGAATGTCGTAGGTCCAGCCACCGCTCAACTGCATCGTGCCGTTGTAAAAAGCATCCACCGTGGAGTTGGCGTTGAACTGAAACAGGTAGTTATTGAACAGGGCCAACTGGTCGGTGCTGCCGGTGCTGAAGCTGCTGATCTTCCAGCGTCCGTTGGTGATGATCTCCACGGCAGCTTCCTCCTGCTTGTCTTCGATATATTTTTTGCAGCTACCGAGCGCCAGCAGGGCGGGCAGGAAGAGGAGGGCGGTTAAACGGGTCATAATGCGTGTTTGGGCGGTTTTCAGGTTAAGCCGTACTTCTGCCGTACGTAATCAATGAAGTACGCACTGCTCAACGATTGTGCCGTAATTCGCCGGCATAGCCCATCGCTGGTATAACGGCGGCCATGCTGGTGCACTTCGCGGCGCAGCCAGTCGAGCAGGCGTTCGGTGCGGCCTTGGCGCAGGTCATCTTCCAATCCGGGCAGCGCCGCCGCCGCGGCGGCGTAAAACTGGGCGGCGTAAAGGCTGCCTAGGCTGTAGGTCGGAAAGTAGCCGAAAGAGCCGTGGCTCCAGTGCACATCCTGCAGGGCACCGCTCTTGTCGTCGGGCGGGGTCACGCCGAGCCATTTGCGGTAGTTCTCCTTCCAATATCCCGGGACATCGGCCACCTGCAGGCTGCCGTCCAGGAGCGCTTTCTCGAGCGTATACCGAATGTACACATGAAAATGATAGGTCACCTCGTCGGCTTCCGTGCGGATCAGCGAGGGTTGCACTTTGTTGATGCCCCGGAAAAACCGCTCGCCGTCCACCGCGGCGAGCTGTCCAGGAAAATAGGTGCGGAGCTGCGGCAGCCAGTACTCCCAAAAGGCGGGGCTGCGGCCGACATTGTTTTCCCAGAGCCGTGATTGCGATTCATGGATCGACAGGGAAGCCGCCTCACCCAGCGGGAGGCCGTATTGCTCCGGCGGCAGGCCCTGCTCGTAGAGGGCATGACCGAGCTCGTGGATCGTGCTCCAGGTCATGTTGGCAAAATCCGCTTCGTCAATCCGCGTGGTAATGCGCACATCCTGCGGCGAGAAGCTGGTAGAGAACGGGTGCTCGCTGCGGTCCTGGCGGCCGGCCTCGCCGTCGAAGCCGAGGGCCCGCAGCAGGTGCAGGCCCCATTGCCATTGGGTGTCGGCGGGGTAGTGCTGGCGGAGAAAGGAATCGTCGGCGGCAGGCTGCGCCAGCAGTTCGTCGAGCAAGCCGCGCAGCTGCGGCAGCAGGGCGCCGAAGACGGCATCGAGCTGCGCGGTGGTGGCGCCTTTCTCGTATTCGTTAAGCAGCGCGTCGTAGGGGTGTGCCGTGTAGCCCAGCACGGAGGCTTCTTCTTTCTTGAGGGCCACCATCTCGGTGAGGGCGGGCGCGAAGAGGCGGAAGTCGTTGCGGCGGCGCGCCTCCATCCAGCTGTGAAAGGCATTGTTGCCGGCGTCGGAAAGCCTGCGCACGAGCGAGGCACTGTACTTCCTGGCCTTCTGGTAATCCTCGAGACTCAGTTCCACATTGCGGCGCTGTGCATCGTCAAGCGTGCCGGCGGCCAGCAGGCCGTCGAGCAGGGCGCCGATGCTGTCGCTGCAGAATTCCTCGTGGGCGATTTCCGAAAGGGTGCTCAACTGGCGGCCGCGGAAGTGCGCGCCCTTCGGCGGCAGGTAGGTTTCCTGGTCCCATTGCAGCACGGCGGAAGCGGCGCGGATGTCGGCGATCCGCTGCATCGTAGTCACGTAGTCGGAGTAGGAGGGCATAGGACAAATGTACTGGTTGGGACTTTGCCGCTACAATTTGTGCCGCCGCATACACTTGCATCGGATACGCCGTTGGCTGCGCGTCACAACTTTGAACGAATCAAAAAAAGTGAGGGCAATGCGGGGGCGCTTTCCCGTGGCAATCGCTTTATCGTCAGTGCCTTACGGGCGCCATTGCTACAGCTCGGCACGCATGTAGTATTTCTACGGGAAACCGGGCCCCAAGTTTGTGCTCTTTTCAGTGATGCCAACCGTGCCCCGCACCGCGGGGAAGACCTGACCAACGCAGCTTCCGGCCCCGGAAGTTTTCTCCTTACCCATGCACGCTCACTATTGCACCCCGGGCACTTCGCTACCGAGCCGATCGTTCCGATAGGTCGTGTGGTTGCGGTGCGCACCGCCTCGCGTATGATCCAATCCACCTGCCCCGGCAGGTTTTGCTAACCTAAAAACACAGCACTATGCCGTGGCTGCGCAGATGTGGTATTGTGCCTGGCCAAAAGGTGCCATCATTCAAATCAACTGCAATAAAATTATTTCGCTCCAGAGCAGCGCGGCCGCTTGTTGCCTGTTCGCCGACGGCATACGGACAAGCATCAACGGTAACCTTTGTTCACTCGTATTGTATCGCCTCCCCATTGGCCGTAACAGCGTCAATGGCCGGTTGTTGCAAACCGATTGAATGTTAGCATCGTTGACTGAAGCCGCCCTCGTCCGGGGGCGGCATTCTTATGGGCCCAAGGGCCGCAGGAGCTATGCACGAGTGCGCTAAAAGCGGTACCTTACCTCCATGGAACTGAGCTGTCCCGACTGCGGGCATTCCATCCCGCCGCAGCACATCAATGTGATCACCGACCTGGCGCAATGCCCCGCCTGCGGTGCGCTGCACCGGCTGAGCAGCCTGGCGCCTGCGCCCGGTGTGCCGGCGGCTGTGCGGCAGGAGCCGCCACCCGGCTCGGCACTGCAGCTGTCCCGCGGGCTTGATGGCGTAGAAGTGCACCTGCCTCGCCGCAGGGCCGGTTGCGGCACTTTCTTTTTCATGGGTTTCGCGCTGTTCTGGCTCTCGTTCGTGGCGGTGTGGACCGTTCTTGCGGCATCGGCGTCGGGCTTTTTCGCGCTCTTTTCGATTCTTTTCTGGTTGATCGGCGGTGGCCTGCTGCTGGCCGCGGTTAATTTCATGACCGAAAACGCAAACGGTACGGGTTACCCGCAGCCGGCTACTCATCGACAAAAAGCGGCTCCTGTTTTCGAAGCGCCATTCCTTCGAAGCCCGCGCCATCCAGGCGATCCGCCTCGAGGAGCTGCGCAGCAAGCCGCTTTCTTTGCCGCCACCGGGTAACGCACTGGCGCGCGCCGGCCGCTTCGGCCCGCTGTCGCTCGCGCCCGCCGTACTGAGCGGCAGCGGTACCGTCTATTTCTTCGAAAATGCCAACCGTGCCGAGCAGGAGTGGATCGTGGCCTTCCTGAAGGCGCAACTGGCCGAGGCCTGATCTCGGGATTCCCGGTGCCGCTAACCGTACTCGCTGAATGCGCTTTGGGCCGGGGCCTCGTCCTTTTTTCGCGTACCTTCCGGGCCGGAATCTTCCTGAACCATTACCTATGCATGCGATCAAGCTGACTGTATTATTCCTTGTGCTGGCGGGTGCTGCCCGGGCGCAACGGGCGCCGGCCGACAGCGGCGACATCCGCGACATGCCGCGCGTAACCTTCCTGAACCCCGGGCTGGGCTTTGAAAAGCGCGTGGGACGCCTGCAGTCGGTAGTGGCCGAAGCCTATGCCGGCCTCGGGCTGAACGGTAACTCCAATTCCAGCATCGTCGGGGCGCGCTACGACGTTTATTTCGAGCCGGGGGCTTCGATCCAATACCGGTATTACTACAACTACAAAGCCCGCAGCCGCGCCGGCAAGCGCACCGAAAACAACAACCTCAATTTCGTTGGGCCCCTTTATCAGGTGTTCTGGACGCGCAATTCGATGTATGCGCCGGTTGGCGAAAAGCAGGACGAAGTGCGTCCCGAACACGACCTTGGGTTTGTGTGGGGGCTGCAGCGCAACTACCCGAAGCGCTTCAGCCTCGAGCTGGCCGTCGGTGTCGGCTATGCCTTCCGCAAAGAAACCCGCTACCAGTATTCAAACACCTATCCCTATACCTACACGACCTGGACGGAGTCGGCCAACAGCTACACCATCGTGGGTCAGTTCAGCCTGGGTTTCTGGCTGGGTAAACGCTGACGCCGTGCCGGAACGCCTGCTGCAACATATCGCTACTTTTCACCCACTCAGCGCCGGCGCGCGGGCGGCGATCGCCCCTGCTTTCGAGGAGGTGCACCTCGGAAAGGGCGACTCGCTGGTACGCCCGGGCCAGATCTGCCGCCACCTTTATTTCCTGGAATCGGGTGCGCTCCGCGGCTATTACCTCGCCGATGGCAAGGAGGTGACGCATTGGTTCGCCCTCGCCGAAGAATTCGTGACCTCCTTTCACAGCTTCAGCACCGGCACGGCTTCCGTGGAGCACGTGCAGCTGCTCGAAGACGCCGTGCTCTGGTCTATTTCAAAGGAGCGCCTGGCGGGCCTGCTCGATCAGCACCACGAGCTTGAACGCGCCCTGCGCATCGCCTACGAGCGCTACTACATCCGCCTCGAGGAACGTTTTCTCAACGCGCAGTTCCGCAGCGCGGCCGACCGTTACCGCGACGTGCTCGAAGGCCAGCCCGAGTTGCTGCAACGTGTGCCGCTGGGCCACCTCGCTTCCTGGCTGGGGATCAGCGCCGAAACGCTGAGCCGCATACGATCGCGGCTTTCGGATGTGTGATCGCGGCTGCGCATTCCCTTAACATTCCCTTTCTTCCTATTTGATCTTTGTCAAGAAGGGACCTTCCTGTCACAGGTAGGTTTGTTGCAAACAAATCAGAAATCATGGAACCCGTACAACCGAAGGGACCGTCCGCCGCCTTTTCCGGCGCCTCCTGGCTCGCCCTTGCCGCCGGCTTTTTCGCCTTTATCATCGGTCTCTGGAATGCCGACATGCAACTGAATGAAAAGGGCTACTATTTCACCGTGCTGCTCTTCGGTCTCTTCGCGTCGATCTCGGTGCAGAAGGCCGTGCGCGATCAGCTGGAAGGTATTCCCGTCACCGGGCTCTATTATGGCCTCGCCTGGTTCGCCACTGTCGCTTCGGTGCTGCTGATGACCGTCGGACTATGGAACGCCACGCTCACCCGCGCCGAGAAAGGCTTTTATGCGATGTCGTTCGTGCTGAGCCTCTTTGCCGCCGTTGCCGTACAGAAGAATACCCGCGACGGAAGGCGTGCGTCGTGAACACGATGAGCGCTGAGTATTGCGCACAGCCGAAATCTGAGATCAGAAATCCGAAATCGGAGATCTGACTTTTTGATCATCCTTTGATCTTCTTGAGCGGCTTGCGCTTCACCATGCCACCGTGCGTTTCCTTCACGGGGTGCATGACGAGAAAAGCGTTGCGGTCGAGGGCGGCCACTTCCGTCTTGAGGCGGTGCAGCTCCAGGCGGCTGACGACCGTAAAGATGATATCGGTGGTGTTGGTTTTTTCACCGCTCTTACCCACGCCGCGCTTGCCCTGGTAAATGGTGAGGCCGCGGCCCAGCTTTTCGGTGATCATGTCGGAGATCTGCCGGCTGCGCACGGAGACGATGGTGACGCCGGTGAACTCGTCGATTCCCTCGAGGATAAAGTCGATGGTTTTCGACGCCGCCAGGTAGGTGAGGATGGAATAGAGCGCCGTTTCTACCGACAGGAGCCAGGCGGCGACGCCGAAGATGCAGATGTTGAAGACGAGGATGAAGTCGCCCACCGATAGGTTGCTGCGCCGGTTGAGAAAGATGGCCAGCACTTCGGTGCCGTCGAGCACGGCGCCGCCGCGTATGCTGAGGCCGATGCCCGCGCCGAGGAAGAAACCGCCGAACACGCCCACGAGGATCTTGTCGTTGGTTACGGCGGGGTAGGGGATGAAGAGCAGGGCCAGCGCCAGCAGGCTGATGGCCCCGATGCTGCGGATGCTGAAGCCGCGGCCGATCTGCCGCCAGCCGAGCACGAGGAAGGGGATGTTGAGCACGATGAGCAGCGCCGGCAGCGGCCAGCCGGTAACGTGCTGCGTGAGCAGCGACATCCCGGTAACGCCGCCGTCGATAAAGCCGTTGTGCAGCAGGAAACCCTTGAGCCCGAAGCCGGCAGACAGCACGCCCAACCCGATCTGCAGCCCGTCAACGAGGCCGTCGCGTAGCCGTTGCCGCCGCTGGCGGGCCGCGCGTATCCGCCGCACCGACTCGAGGCTGCGGCTCCGTTCGGGTTGCATCATGTTGGTGAATATGGTGAATAAATGGGGTCCTGCCATCACGAAAGGATTTCGGCATCGGCAATGTACGCCATTGCGAAATGCGGTATGGATGCGGTTTCTACCGAGTTCGTCGTAAATCCCCTAGTCGGGTATCGTAAAAAAATACCGTATTTCCTCTCTTGTGGCTGCCCGATCGGGCGGCTACTTTTGTTTCGACCAACATGCATGATGGATCCCCTTTAAACACTTTTTTGATCACCCGATAATCAATTGTAAACAATGAAGAACTTCATTCTTGCGGCCATCGCCTTCGGCGCGATGCAGGCCGCTCATGCCCAGACCGTTCCCAGCAACAACATCATCAGCTATGCGCCCGGAACGCCCCCTTCGTTCAGGGGCAACATCCACAACAGCACCAACGGAATGGTCCTTTCCGCCGGCGACGGTACGCCGGCTACCGGAAGTTACGTGCATTTCTTTCCGACCAATACCTCCAACTACAACGACGGCGGCGGTTCGCTGAGCCTCGTTTCGGTGGGCAACAGCTCCGCTGGTGAAGGGATCGTCTTGAGCAACTACGACCCGCAGCTGAATATGTTCCGCCGCCTGCTGGTCGCCCGCAAAGACGGTAAGGTGCTCATCGGGCACAACATCTGGGCAAACTACCAGTATCCCGGCAACTACAGCCTGTATGTGGAAACCGGCATCCTTACCGAGCGGGTGCGTGTAGCCCTGCGCACCACCGGCGATTGGGCCGATTATGTGTTCGGCAACGACTACAAGCTGCTGCCCCTCAACCAGCTCGGCAGCTATGTGCGCCGCAACGGCCATCTACCCGGAGTGCCCAGTGCAGAAGAGATGGTGAAGCAAGGCCTCGACCTCGGTTCGATGTCGGCCAAGTTGCTGGAAAAGATCGAGGAGCAAAGCCTGTACATCGTGCAGCTGCACGAAGACAAAACGAAGCTCGAAACGAAAGTGCAGCAGCTCGAGCAGCAGGCCGCCAGCGACCGCCAGGCCCTGCAGCAACAACTGGACGCGCTCAAAAGCCGCCTCGATGCGGGGAAGCGCTAAGCCGTTCCTCTTTACTCCAAAAACCGAAATCATATGCGATTGAAAATTATGATAGCATGCCTGCTTTCCGTGGTCTGGATGGCAGGCGGGGCGCAATGTCCCAATGCGACCGATATTAATGCGACCAACGTGTGCGGTCCCTATGGCGACGGCGCCGGCAACTCCTTCTGGAATTGGGAGCTGAACGATCCTACCAACCCGAACTACTGCGGCAATTGGTATGCGAAGACAGGACCGGACCCATTGCTTGTCCGAATGGGTGCCCCCTGGGTCAACGCCGGCAGCGGCAAGCTGAAAGTAATCGCCGATGAAGGCGATTACACGAAGGCGAAAGGCTGGGAACTGCTGCTGCGCAAGTTCGGCTGTCAGACCGATGTGGCCAATCCCTACTTCGTACTCTATAACCGCTACACGGGCCTGATGCGGGTGTTTGTGTACCTGCCCGCGCAGTCGACAGCCAACTACCAATCGCTGCTGATGGCCGTAAAAAGTGTATACGACTTCCGCCCTGCCACGCTTGCCGACGGCAGCCAGCAGCTACGGGCGATCGACAAATACAGCAACAACCAGGCGCTTGGAGCCAACACCGACCTGATCATTTCCATCGGGGAATCGGTTGGTGGTAACAACTGGGCGGTAGCCGAATTCTACATGATGCTCGATGATAACATCACGTCGACAAACTACGCGAACGCATCGTTGGAAGTAACCATTTATGGGGTTACGTCGAACCAGTTGGAGGCGAAAGTGGAAGGCAGCTCCGTATCGGCCAGCAGTGCCGACGCTGCTGCCAACCTGGCTTTCAAGGCGGCTTCTACACCATCGGTATCCAGTGGCGGCAGCTTTAACTACACGGCCACGGGCGAGCGGATGGTGAAGCTGTCCAAATCGCTCGACGAATTCGTGTCTAAGGTGCACGAAAGCGCGCAGAAGGTGGTCACGTCACTAAGCGGAAAGACAGGCTTTCTTGGCGCGCTGCGCAAGCAAGCGGAAGGCATCCTCGCCGCCACCGACTCGAAAGCCAGCTTTGCGAAAACGTTTCAATCGGTCAGCGGTTTTCTTGGGACCGTAGGCCAGACACTGAATATGATTGGAGCCGTGATCGGGTTCTTCAAGGATGATGTGGCCGCTGCCGCGTCGCCCACTTATACCTCATACAATCTGACTATATCCGGTACGATCACTGCCCAGGTGGTGGTGCAGAAATTCGTGATGAAGTTGCCCGGCACGTCGGCCGCGCCGACCAACGCCAACAATGCCACCTATTTTAACTATCCGATGGGAACGCTGAACCTGAAGGTAACGCCCACCGCCGATGTGCTACGTTACAACCGGCGCGCATTGGAGCCGGCGTCGGCATCGTTTTACGCCCAATACCACGTGGCTACCACCGTTCCCTACGTGGCGTACCGGATGCGCGACAACCTGCAGGTGGTATACAATGGCGGGACCGGGCTGGTGCTTGAGCGCCTGGAAGGCGCGCTCGTGGCTAAAGTGACCAACAACTACAATACCAGCGACGCCCAGCGGGAACCGGCGCAGTTCGGTCCGCTGGAATGGGCGCCCCGGCGGGGAACGGCCGACGGCCTCCCGGTTGGATTCTATAACCATATGGCGGCCGATGTGTATGCCAACCGTTTGGAAGTGGCCAAATACGACACGGACGAGGGGAAGTATCACGCGGTTCAAACCGCGTACTACCCGCTGGATTGCATCAACAAGGCATCCATGAACATTATGGACGGCATCATGACGGTGAGTCTCCGGATCCGCGCCGTCCTGCGCCGCGCTGATGGTCAGGGCGGACAGATCTTCTTCGTGCGCGATTTCGCCATAGCAGAGCGGCCCGGCAACCCCGCCGACATTCCTGGCGACATCTCCACGAATGTGTCGGCCCTGCCGCCTTATGCAAACTACACCCTGGCGCCGCCGGCCACTTCCTATTATGTTTGGAGTAACTTCGGTACGTCGCTTTACCAGCAGCCCGCCAGCGCCTATTACGGCTACTCGAGCAATTACCCGTTCAATTCCGGAGGTGAGTTTTACTTTCCGTACAGCATCGTGACCAGTGGCACCGAAGACTTTACCAAAGACTTTTATACGACGATCAACACGACGCAGAAGGTCACCTTCCGTGCCGGAGCCTACGTGCTACTGAATCCGAAGTTCGAAGCAGGACCGGGCACTAATTTCGAAGCAACAGTGGACTGGGGCTACCAGAACATCCCTTGTACGCAGTCGCCGACCATCACTTCCTATTCATTTGGCGGCAACAGCTACAACACGTCGATCATTGCCCAGCGCAATATCGACGAACTCGCCCGCAAGCGAAGCGACGTTCCTGCCGAAGCCGGGCTCTTTCCGAACCCGGCCAGCGACTTTGTGACGGTGCGCCTCGGCAACAACGAATCGGTCCTGTCTGTGGACCTGCTGGATCTCAACGGCCGCGTGCTGCCGGTGCAGACCTCGGGAACCGCAAAGACCAGTGTGCAGCTCGACCTGCGTAGACTGCCAGCCGGTACCTACGTGGTGCGCGTGCGCACCCAGCAAAACGTCCGGACATATTCCTTTGTGAAAACGCGCTGATGCCATGAATGTTCGCTTTCGAAGGCCGCTGCACCTGCAGCGGCCTTTTTTACCGAACCGTCACCCGACGGTAGCTGCCGATAGCCGCTAAGCCAGTTTTCTTACAATTACCTTTACCCTCCTCTATGAAAAAGAACCCTTTGCTCGTTGCCGTGTTGCTGGCAGGCGGTGCCCACGCGCAGAAAAATGAAATGCGGATAGCCCTCAACTCCGGCCTGTTTTATTTCGGAGGAAAAGGTGCGACGCCTGTGACGCGTTACCTCCTGCCCCCCGCCGGCCCAGGCAGCGTTTCCAACCCGTACGGACACCGGCCGGCGCTGGCCACTGGTGTAGCGATCGAGGTGCTGCGGGTAGGCGCCCACCGCTTTGTGGGCGGTGTGTCGGTTAGTTATGAGCGGCTGCGCACCAGTAGCCGCGTAGACTCGCTGGTGATAAATCCTTACAGCGCCTCCCCACAGCTGAACGCCGCGGAGCGGGAATCATGGGTGGAGTGGAGCGCCGGCTTTGGAACGATGCACGTATTCTTCGGTGGCCGCGTTTTCGACAAGCGCGTGAAGCTCGACCTTACAGCCGGGCCTGAATTTGCCTTTCCGGGAAGCAGCAAACAGCGCGGAAGGGTCACCTATTTTAACAACGGCCGCTCCTATACCGAAACAGTTTCCGGCGATACGGAAAATCCGGGTATCGACTTCCGCGGGCGTGCCAACGTGGCGCTGCGGTTCAGCCGCATTGCGCTTCATGCCGGCTACTCCTATGGCTTTACGGATTACCGCCAGTCCAAAGGATTCCTGGCGGGCAAGCCCACGTTCCTGCGGGGAGCCCGCTTCGGCATCAGCTGGACGCTGAACTGACCTATCTTGCCCGCATGAAGATCCACGACATCCTCCAGGTGCTCGAGCGCTTCGCTGCCCCCGAGCTGCAGGAAGACTACGACAATGCCGGGCTCATCACCGGCCAGCGCGGCTGGGCGTGCACGGGCGTGCTCTGCACCCTCGACGCCACCCCCGAAGTGATCGAAGAGGCTGCCGCCCGCGGCTGCAACCTCGTAGTGGCGCACCACCCGATCGTGTTCAAAGGACTGAAGCGGATCAACGGGAAGAACTACATCGAGCGGGCCCTGATTACCGCAATTAAGAAAGATATCGCCATTTATGCCTGTCACACCAACCTCGACAACGTGATCGAGGGCGTCAGCCGCCGCATGGCCGACCGCCTCGGGATCGTGGGAGGGCGGGTGCTGGCGCCGAAAGCCCGGCCCCTGCGCCGCCTCATCACCTTTGCGCCCGAAAACAAGGCCGGGGCGGTGCGCGACGCCGTCTTTGCTGCCGGCGCCGGCCACATCGGCAACTATTCCGAGTGCAGCTTCAACACCGTAGGTGAGGGCACGTTCAAGGCCGAAGAAGGCGCCGACCCCTACGTGGGCGAGGTGGGCAAGCGTCATGCGGAGCGGGAGACCAAGATCGAGATCGTTTTCCCCTTTTACCTGGAAAACCAGGTGGTGAAGGCCCTGGTGGACCATCATCCCTACGAAGAAGTAGCTTATGACATCTTTACGATGGAAAACGCGCACCTCGGCGTCGGCGCCGGCCTTATCGGCGAGCTGCCCGAGCCGTTGGCGCCGGAAGCCTTCCTGCAAAAGTTAAAAGAAGCCTTCGGGCTGACCGTGGTGCGGCATACGGCGGGAGCGGGGCAGCCGGTACGCCGGGTGGCCCTCTGCGGCGGGTCGGGCGCCTTCCTCATCCGGGCGGCGATGGCCGCCGGCGCCGACGCCTATGTGACCGCCGACGTCAAGTACCACGAGTTTTTCGACGCCGAAGACCGGATGCTGCTGGCCGACATCGGCCACTGGGAAAGCGAGCAGTTTACCGTAGACCTCCTCCGGGAGCTAATCGCCGGAAAATTCCCTACCTTTGCCGTCCTTAAATCGTCGGTGCCGACGAACCCGCTCCGGTATTTCCTGGGTCAGGAAGCGCCGGGCGAATCAAACTTTTAAACGTCATACCCGCTCATGGCAAACGTAAAAGAATACTCGGTCGAAGAAAAGCTGACCGCCCTTGTGAACCTGCAGAAGATCGATTCCAAGCTCGATGAGATCCGCATCCTGAAAGGGGAGCTGCCCATGGAAGTGGCCGACCTCGAAGACGAGATCCAGGGCCTCCAGGCCCGCCAGCTGCGCATCGAGGAGGAGATCAACGGCATCACCGAGTTCATTTCCCAGAAGCAGGAAGCGATCAAAACCGCCGAAGCCCTGGTAGCGAAATACGAGAAGGACTCCGAAAACGTGAAGAACAACCGCGAATTCGAGGCCATCAACAAGGAGATCGAAATGCAGCAGCTCGAGGTGAAGCTCTGCGAGAAACATATCAAGGACGCCAAGGAAGAGATTTCCGAGAAAGCCATCGCCCTCGACAAGGCCAAGAAAGCCCTCGGCAACAAGGAAGGCGTGCTGAACGCCAAAAAAGGCGAACTCGAGAAGATCATCTCCACCACCGAAACCGAAGAAAAGCAGTACCAGCAGGACGCCGAGAAGGCCCGCACCGCTGTGGATCCCCGCCTGCTCACCTCGTATGAGAAGATCCGCTCTTCGTACCGCAACGGCCTGGCCGTGGTGCCGGTTGAGCGCGACGCCTGCGGCGGCTGCTTCTACGCTATCCCGCCCCAGAAGCAAAGCGAGATCAAGCAGCGCAAAAAGGTAATGGTTTGCGAAAACTGCGGCCGTATCCTCGTCGATACCGAGCTGAGCGACTCCATCGAGGTGCAATAAGGTTTGGAAGCCCAATAAGGTTTCTTACCGCGAAGAAAAGAAGAGAATAAGCGTTTCGCGAAGAGATACGAAAACGTCCCCGCCAAAGGCGGGGACGTTTTTATTGTCGGCACCTTAGCGTACGGTCTTCTTTGCTTCTTCTCTTCGCGGTTCCGAACCTTCTTTTCCTTTAAAACCTTGCTGTTTTTCCCGCCGGGAAATCCTGCTAAAAAATTTATCATTTTTTGGCCTTCCGCACGTGGTGGAGCGGCGCCTTTTGCTTTATTTTGTTGACCCGTATGCTATCCCGACTCGCGATACAGAACTACGCCATCATCGACCAGCTGGAGGTTGACTTTTCCGAAAACCTGAACATCATCACCGGTGAGACCGGTGCCGGTAAATCCATCCTGCTGGGCGCCCTGGGCTTGATCCTCGGCCGCCGCGCCGATGCCGGCGCCCTCCTCAATCGCGAGAAGAAATGCGTGGTGGAAGGCCTCTTTCGCCATGAAGCCCTCGACGAAGCCGTGCAGCAGTTCCTGCAGGAGCAGGAGCTCGACGTGCAGGACGACCTCGTGGTTCGCCGCGAGATCGCCCCTTCGGGGAAAAGCCGCGCCTTTGTGAACGATACGCCGGTTAACCTCGCTCAGCTCAACCAGCTGAGCTCCCTGCTTGTAGACCTGCACCAGCAGTTCGACACCCTCGAGCTCGGCGAAAGTGACTTCCAGCGCCAGGTGCTCGACGCGCTTGCCGGCAACCGCGCCCCCCTCAAAGCCTACCGCGCCGTTTATGCCGATCTTACCGAAGCGCGCCGCGTTCTCGCCCGCCTCGAGGAAACGAAGGCGCAAGCCGCCCGTGAGTTCGACTACCACCAGTTTCAATACAGTGAACTCGAGGAAGCGGCGTTCCGCGACGGCGAGCTCGAAGAGATCGATCGCGAGCTGAAGGTGCAGACCAACGCCGAGGGGATCAAGAACGCACTGGGCAAAGCCTGCTACGAGCTGGGCGAAGGAGAAACGCCGATGGTGCGTGGTCTTCGCGGCATCACCTCGGCCCTGCAGCCGTTCCGCGACCTGCACCCCGACCTGCCCGCGCTGACGCAGCGTCTCGAATCGGCGTACATCGAGTTGCAGGATATTGCCGGCGAACTGGACCGCATCAGCAGCCAGGTGCACGCCGACCCCGCTACGATCGAACAACTCAACGAGCGCCTGTCGCTCGGTTATAAATTATTGAAGAAGCACGGCGTGCAAACCACCTCCGAACTGCTGGCCATCAAGGCTGACCTGGAGGAAAAGCTCCAGGCCGTGCTCAATATCGACAGCGATATCGCTGCCGCGGCCCGTACCGTAGAACTACGGGAAGGAGAGGCGCTGAAGCTGGCAAAGGAGCTGTCTTCCGCACGCAGCGCGCAGGTGGCGCCGCTCGAAAAGCGCGTCAACGCGATGCTGGCCCAGGTGGGCATGCCCAACGCGCGCCTGAAGGTGCAGGTGGCGCCCGGCGCCGCCCTGCTGCCCTTCGGCCTCGACGAGATCGAATTCCTTTTTGACGCCAATAAAAGCAACCAGTTTGCCCCGCTGCGCAAGGTGGCCTCGGGCGGTGAGCTGAGCCGCCTCATGCTGTGCATCAAATCGCTGGTGGCCACCTCCATGAACCTGCCCACGCTCATCTTCGACGAGATCGACACCGGTATCTCGGGTGAAGCGGCCAAGCAGGTGGGCATCATTCTTAAAGACCTCGCGGCTGCCCGCCAGGTGATCTGCATCACGCACCAGCCCCAGATCGCGGGTAAGGGTGACCGTCACTTCTTCGTGTACAAATCCGTGCAGGAAGATATCGTCAAGACCGGCATCCGCACCCTTTCCACCGACGAACGCGTAGTGGCCATCGCCAAAATGCTGAGCGGCGAGAAGCCCACAGCCGCAGCGCTGGAGAATGCACGGGAAATGGTGATGAACTGATCTGCTGATGATTTAATCTGCCCGTCTGCTGATAAACGAATGTCCCGCCATTGGCCGTGCGTTCGCATTGTTAGCGGAGAATATGTATCGGCAGACTAGCACATTAGCAGACTAGCACATTATATTTGTGCACCGAGCATCGGTTTAAAAAATCTACTTATGGCCAATAACCTACTGGCGGGAAAGAAAGGCATCATCTTCGGCGCACTCGATGAAAAATCGATCGCCTGGAAGACCGCCCTCGCCTGCCACGCCCAGGGCGCGCAGATCGTGCTCTCTAACGCTCCCGTCGCGCTCCGCATGGGAGAGATCAACAAGCTTTCGGAAATGATCGGCGCGCCCGTTATCGGTGCCGACGTGACCAACATGGACGATCTGAAGAAGCTTTTCGAAGAGTCGATGGCGCACTTCGGCGGCAAGGTCGATTTTGTGCTGCACTCCATCGGCATGGGCATCAACGTGCGCAAGGGCAAGCACTACACGGAAATGAACTACGAGTGGCACCAGAAGACCCTCGACATTTCGGCCACGAGCCTGCACCGCGTGCTGCGCACCGCCTGGGACCTCGACGCCCTCAATGAATGGGGTTCGGTGGTGGCCCTGAGCTACATCGCCGCGCAGCGCGTGTTCCCCGACTATAACGAAATGGCCGACGCCAAGGCGCTGCTCGAAAGCATCGCCCGCTCCTTCGGCTATCACTACGGCGTGCGCAACAAGGTGCGTGTGAACACCGTATCGCAATCGCCCACCCGCACCACGGCTGGATCGGGTGTGAAAGGCTTCGACGCCTTCGTGGACTACGCCGACAAGATGAGCCCGCTGGGTAACGCTTCGGCCGAAGATTGCGCCAACTACTGCTCCTTCCTCTTCTCCGACCTGGCGCGCTACATCACGATGCAGAACCTGTTTCATGATGGCGGCTTCTCCTTCACGGGGGTGAGCCAGGCGATTATCGATACGATGATGCCGAAGGAAAATGAGTAACGAATGATCCGTAATGAGTATTGCAAATCCCCGCCAGCTGGCGGGGATTTGCTTTTTAGGAGGTTATTTCAAATAATTGAATTTTAGCAGGAATTCAAAGACGCGTTCCAGGCTCCTGTCCGGGTAATTACGAAGCCGGAACGTTTTCTCGTCTTTTGTTTCGATGTTCCATTCGGTGCAGCCCGGGTAACAGCCGGCTTTAGCTACGAAGAGATCGTCGGGGCCATAGATCACATAAAGGCCATGAATGTCTGTCTCGCGCCGGAAGTTTCCGATCAACCGGTTACCGGCATAGGCTTTTTCGCCATTGAGCCAGACGCTGTCCGAAGTGGCATTGCCAGCGGCTGACGTTGGGGTAGCAACAACAGTCGGTGTTGTTGGTACGGCGGGCGCCGTGCTGTTCGTATTTATGACCGTCTGCGGCGGTGCGGGGCGCTCGTAGTGTCCGCGGTTGCTGAGCACAAAGGCGCGCTCGCTGCTGGCCGTAACCGTGTCGGCGGCCACAAGGCTGTGGCGTAATACCGTGTTGATGATCGACTTCTGGGTGTTGAAGCCAACGGACGAAGGCAGGAAGGAGCAATAGTTGCCCGAAGCGGCAAAGGTGAATTTGTAGCCGGCCACATCACCGCGGCCTTCTTTGTCCATTTCGCCATTCGACACGCGGATCAGGTCCTGCCCGGCAGCATTGCGCACGGCATAGCCCAGGGTGCCGTTGGTGCGGGCGAGGTAGAACACCGTCTTGCCGCCCACGGTCACTTCGCCGGTATTGCGGTCGTAGTGGTACGATTGGGCCTGTAAGGTGCCGGCGGCGAGGAGGGCCGGGAGAAGCGGGAAGATGCGGTTCATGCAGGGGGATTTAGCGAAGGGCAAGGTAAAAAAAAGCTGCCCGTCGGGGGCAGCTTTTTTGCACGGTTCAGTGCGGCTCAATACTCGTCCTCGTTGAAGAGGAAATCTTCCTGCGACGGGTAGTCGGGCCAGATATCTTCGATGCTTTCGTACACTTCGCCCTCGTCTTCGAGCTCCTGCAGGTTCTCCACCACTTCAATGGGTGCGCCCGAGCGGATAGAGTAGTCGATCAGCTCGTCTTTAGTAGCCGGCCAGGGTGCGTCTTCCAGGTAAGAGGCTAATTCCAGTGTCCAGAACATGATTATCGTGTTTTATCGGTAGCTAAATAGTTCCGTTTAACCCGGACTAATTTCTATGCCAATCAACGGGTTGAACGTCCGGGGCGGCCCGGAAATTTCGGCAAAAGTAGGGGGAAAACGCAATTTTTCAAATCAGGCTTCGGGGAGGGCCGTTTGTAGTTTGCGGTTTGTTGGTTGTGGTTGGCTGCGCACGCCGGCCCTTGGTTCCCCTAACTACTAACCACAAACTACCCACCACAAACTATATTTGCGCCGATGGCTTTATTAACGGCAACCGGTATTCACAAGCGCTTCGGGCAGCTTGAAGTGCTCAAGGGCGTTGACCTGTCGCTGGACAAAGGCGAGATCGTATCTATTGTGGGTCCTTCGGGCTCCGGCAAAAGCACGCTGCTCCACATTCTCGGCACCCTCGACCGGGCCGACAGCGGGCAACTGACACTCGGCGGCAGCACGCTGACGAAGCTGGCAGGCCGGAAGCTGGCCGAGGTACGCAACCGCCGTATCGGCTTCGTATTCCAGTTTCACCACCTGCTGCCCGAATTCACTGCCCTCGAAAACGTGTCGATACCCGCCTGGATCGCCGGCCGCAGCCGCAGCTCCGTGCGCCCGGAAGCGGAGCGCCTGCTCCAGCTGCTTGGCCTCGGTCACCGCCTCGATCACAAGCCCGGGACGCTTTCCGGCGGCGAGGCCCAGCGTGTGGCTGTGGCCCGCGCCCTCATCAACCGCCCCGACATCGTGTTCGCCGACGAACCCACGGGCAACCTCGATTCCGCCAACGCCAAAGAACTCCACGATCTTTTCTTCCGCCTCCGCGCCGAACTCGGCCAGACCTTTCTCATCGTGACCCACAACGAAGAACTCGCCCAGCTGAGCGACCGTGTGGTATCTATGAAAGATGGGAAAGTAATCAGTTAATGAATCAGCCGGTTAACCGGTTAATTGATCAATGCACTACACCCTGGGTTTCCACTTGATCTCCTCCACGCCCAACAGGTGCGCCGCGTAGCGGGCCAGCACAAAGAGGTAGTCGCTGAGGCGGTTGAGGTATTGCAGGATCAGCGTTTCGAGGTCGGCGTCCACCTCCTGCAGCGCCACGCAAAGGCGCTCGGCGCGGCGGCACACGCAGCGTGCCACGTGGAGAAAGGAAACGGCCGGCGCACCGCCCGGAAGGATAAAGGAGCGCATCGGCTCGAGGGCTTCATTCATCCGGTCGATCTCTTTTTCGAGCAGCTCCACATCGCCCTGGTGCAGGTCGGGGATCTTCAGCTTCGGCTCTTTTTCGGGATCGCAGGCCAGCGCGGAGCCCAGGGTAAAGAGCCGGTCCTGGATCTCGCGCAGCGTCATCACCGAATGGGCGTCGGACAGGTGGTCCATCGACACGCCGATCCAGGAGTTCAGTTCGTCTACGGTACCGTAGCTTTCAATGCGGAGATGGCTTTTCGGTACGCGCGTGCCGCCGATGAGCGCCGTAGTGCCTTTGTCGCCGGTCTTGGTGTATATCTTCAGTGCCATGGGAGGGAGCGTTGATTAGTTTATTAGTCTATTGGTTAATTGGTAAGCGTGAACTCTGTTCGTACCTCACCTAACTGTTCGAGCGACGTAAAGTTCGCGGAATAAAGTTAACTCCGCACAGCGGAGTCTTTTACCAATTTACCGGTACACCAATAGACCAATCCACTACACTGCTTTGTGCGCGGTCTGGTTGCGCCGGTCGCTTTCCAGCACGCCATCGCGGAGGCGGATGATGCGGAGGGCGTGGTTGGCGATGTCTTCCTCGTGGGTGACGAGCACCACGGTATTGCCGGATGTATGAATCTTGCCGAAGATCTCCATGATCTCGTGAGAGGTCTTTGTATCGAGGTTGCCCGTCGGCTCGTCGGCGAGAATCATCGAAGGATCGTTGACGAGGGCGCGGGCGATGGCCACGCGCTGGTTCTGGCCACCGCTCATTTCATTGGGCTTGTGGTGGCTGCGGTCGGCAAGCCCGACCATGTCGAGCACGTGCAGGGCTTTTTCCATCCGGTCTTTTTTACCGATGCCGGCATACACGAGCGGAAGGGCCACGTTTTCGGCGGCGGTGAGGCGGGGGAGAAGGTTGAACTGCTGGAATACAAAGCCGATCTCCTTGTTGCGCACGCCGGCCAGCTCGTTGTCGGTCATGCGGCTCACGTCTTTGTCGTTGAGCACATAGCGGCCGCCGGTGGGCGTATCGAGGCAGCCGAGAATGTTCATCAGCGTGCTTTTCCCGGAGCCCGAAGGGCCCATCAGCGCCACGTACTCGTTGCGGAAGATGTTGAGCGAAATGCCCTTGAGCACTTCGATGACCTGCTTGCCCAGGAAGTAATTCTTGCGGATGCCTTCGAGGTGGATGATGCCTTGCATAGCTCAAATATAGTTGAACCCTCACTCATAGTTGACCAGGCGCAGCGACAGGGCGTGCTCGGTCCAGCCGTAGCGCCCCGTGATGGCCTCATCGCGGCGGATCCAATTGCCGCGCTCGTCGAACGTGTAGGTGTAGAAGTGTTCTACGGGCCGGGCCGTAGCGTCCTGGCAAAAGTAAACGAGCAGGCCGTCGGCCCCGTAGCGGCAGCGCAGGAGGGGAGCGCCGCTGCCTGCTGCCCGCACCCGTACTTCGCGGCTGCCGTCGGGGCTGTAGCTCCAGTCGATCACCTGCGCCGTCGTGTCGTTGTTGCGCGTGTGCCAGGCACGCAGCAGGCGCCCGCGCCGGTCGTAGGCATAGCGGACCGACAATTCCGTGGGTGGCGGCGGTGCCGGCAGGTCCCAGCCGCTGCGGTCTTCGTACACCGGCTGCTCGATCTTTACCAGGCGGCATTGCTTGTCGTAGTGAAAGACCGTATCTACCTGGTAGGCGCGCCGGTAAGGGCCATTTCCCGGAACGCTGCGGGTGGCGCGTTCGGGCCCGCAGTTGCCATAGGTATAGCGAACCGTATCGCCGTCGGAGCCGGTGCGCATCTGAACGCGCCCCTGCCCGTCGTATTGGTACGCGTAGGCGATGACCAGCCGTTCCTGCATAAACTGGCTGTCGGCCACCAAAAGTCCCTGCGCGTAGCGCGATTCGGCGTGCAACAGGTCGTTCCGGCGTTCGAGGCAATGACCCTCCTGGTCAAACCGCAGCCAGTCGTCGGAGGCGAGCTCGCTCGTCCAGCTTTTGCGCACAGTGCCGCTGCTGTCGTAGGTGAAAAAACGGTGGTCGCTGGCACGGCCGTTGGCGTAAAAAGTGGCCTCTTCGGTCTTTCGGCCGGTGTTGTCATAGCGAAACAACGTATACCGATCCAGGTAGCCGCCGCGGCCATGGTCGGTGCGGGTGAGGAGGCCGGCGCCGTTCCATTGATGCGTGGCCGTGTATTCGGATTCATTGCGGCTGTTGAGGCGCAGCTCCTGCACGAGGCGGCCCGCCCGGTCGTAGCGGTACTGGTAGGTGTCGGTGACGGTGCCGTTGACGTCCAGGTGGACCTCGCTGGTCTTGCGCCCTTCGGCATCCCAGGTAAAGCGGTAGTGGTACTCCTCGCTTCCGTTCAGCGCCCTGCTTTCGTCGATGGTGCGCCCGGACCCGTCGCGCTGGCGTTGAAAACTGCGTTTCATCGGGCGGCCGTTCTCGGTCCAGGTGACGACCGATAGGCCCGTGCTGTCGTACTGGAAATCGTACGAGAAATTGGGCTGGCCCGAGACCCGCGTCCGGAGGAGTTCGTCCCGGTCGTTGTCGCGGTACACGCGTTCGTCCAGCAGGCGGCCATCGCCTTTGAGGTAGCGCCGTTCCGCTTCCAGGTGACCGCTTGGGTAAAAGCTGCGCACGCTGCTGTCGGTGGCCGAAGGCGGCGGGTCGCTGTAGAGGGCGCGGTAGGCGATCGCCTGCAGGCTGCGCGCCGGCACCCGGAGCTCGAGGAGGGCCGCTTCGGGAAGCTGGTGGAAGATGGCCGCCTCCACGGGCGATTGCGCCGGGGCAACGCAGGGCCATGTGGCAAGCACGATCAGGGCGCAAAGGCCCGGGAAACGGGTCATCGTGCTAAAGTAGGCTTTTGGGCGCAGCGGGGGTGCGGCCCTGGCCAACTGGAAACCGGAAACTGGAAACTTCAAACTATTTTCGCGCTCCAATCGAGGTTTAATGAGCAAGCAAATCGTCGTCAGCGGCATCCGCTCCACGGGGCAACTGCACCTGGGCAATTATTTCGGTGCCATGCGCAATTATGTGCGGATGCAGGAGGAGTATAACTGTTATTTCTTCGTGGCCGACTGGCATGCGCTCACCACGCACCCCGACACCCGCGAGCTGGAGCACAGCGTGCTCAACGTGCTGGCCGAGAACATCGCCGCCGGCCTCGATCCCGAAAAGGTGACGCTTTACTGCCAGAGCGAGGTTCCGGAGATCGCCGAACTGTACCTGCTGATGAACATGCTGGCCTACAAAGGCGAGCTGGAAAAAACCACCACCTTCAAGGACAAGGTCCGCGCCCAGCCCGACAACGTCAACGCCGGCCTGCTGACCTACCCCGTGCTGATGGCCGCCGACATCCTCATTCACCGTGCCTTGTACGTGCCCGTAGGCAAAGACCAGGAACAGCACCTGGAGATGACCCGCAACTTCGCCCAGCGCTTTAACCACCGCTACGGCGAGCTGTTCCCCGAACCGCAGGCTTTTAACTTCGGCGCGGAACTCGTAAAAGTTCCGTCACTCGACGGGGCGGGTAAAATGAGCAAGAGCGAGAACCAGAACGCCACGCTCTACCTCGCCGACGACGACGAGCTCATTCGCAAAAAAGTGATGAAGGCCAAGACCGACGCCGGCCCCACGGAGCCAAACTCCGAAATGCCCGACTACATCCAGAACATCTTCCAGGTCATGAGCCTTGTGAGCGCTCCGGAAGTGGTGGAGAAATTCCGCGGCGACTTCAACGGCGCGCGCATCCGCTACGGCGACATGAAAAAGCAGCTGGCGGAGGATATGGTCGCCTTTATCGCCCCGATCCGCGGCCGGGCCGTCGAGATCCGCAAGGACACCGACTACCTGAAACGCGTGATGGCGCGCGGCGCCGAGGCCGCCCGCGAAAGCGCGCAGCGCACGCTCGGCGAGGTGCGCCGCCTGATGGGACTGAACTACCTGTGCTGATTTTTTTTACCCGATCTCAACCCTATGCCCTAATTTGGGCCGACCCAGCCCAACCCCCTCACGGGAAGGGACCTATCCCACCGCTCTCCGTTTATGCCGAAGAATCAGAAACCCAAACATATCGCCGTCGCCGGCAACATCGGCGCCGGCAAGACCACGCTCACCGAGATGCTCAGCAAGCACTACCGCTGGATCCCGCAGTTTGAAGACGTGGACGACAATCCGTACCTGAACGACTTTTACGAGGACATGCCCCGCTGGAGCTTCCCGCTGCAGATCTACTTCCTCAACGGCCGCCTGCGCCAGCTGATCGACATCCAGCGCGGCAGCGAAACGGTGATCCAGGACCGGACGATCTACGAAGACGCCCACATCTTCGCGCCCAACCTCCACGAGATGGGCCTGATGACCAAGCGTGACTACGACAACTACTTTACGTTCTTCTCCACGCTCAAGAGCATGGTGCAGCCCCCCGACCTGCTCATCTACCTGCAATGCTCCGTGCCGACGCTCGTAGGCCAGATCCAGAAGCGCGGCCGCGACTACGAAGAGAACATCCGCCTCGACTACCTGAAGCGCCTCAACGACTACTACAACAAGTGGATCGAAGGCTATAAGGAAGGCCCCCTGCTGATCATCAACGGCGACGAGAACAAGTTCGGCGACCGCGCCGAAGACTTCGGAAAGATCGTGAACCTGATCGATGCGGAGCTGTTCGGGCTGTTTTAAGGAGGCTAAGGAGAAGAAGGTTTTTCACCGCTAAGAAAAGAAGAGAATAAGCGCTTCTCTAAGAATATGAATGGACCTGCCTTTGGCAGGTTCATTTCGTTTACCCTTTGCGTACCAACTTCTTTTCTTATTCTCTTCGCGGTTAAGATCCTTGTTTCCCTTCCCCAACCTTTCCCGCTCAAACCGGGCAACAAAGACCCCATCCATAAGGCGCGTTCATATTAAAAATAATCCGCACGCTATTTGTTTTCAGTAGGGTGTTGTTAACCTACTCCCTATTCTCATGAAACGCACCTTCATCGCCTTTGTCCTGGCCCTGACCGCCAGCGCCGCTTTTGCCCAGACCGACACCGAGCGCCAAAGCCTCCAGGATGTCCGCTCTTATTTAGCCAACAGTGATTTTGTATATCCCTATGTCGATACGCCGCCCTTCTTCCCCGGTGGCAACGACAAGTGGAGCCGTTATGTGAATTCCTCGGCCCTCGTGCTCAATGCCGGCCTCGAAGCCGCTAAGCAGGGGCTCAAAACCGGCTTTTACGTGGTCACCGTGCGCTTTGCCATCAATGCCGACGGCTCGGTGGGCGAAAGCCGCACGATCGGTAAGGAAGTGGGCTACGGCCTCGAGCAGGCCGCCCTGCAGCTGGTTAAGAACAGCGGCAAGTGGACCCCCGCCAATATCGAGGGCCGCGACACGAAGAGCTGGCTGCAGATGGCGATCCGGTTTCACGTATTTGAATAATCTCAGATTTCAGATCTCGGATTTCAGATTTAAATAGAAAATGGATCGCACAGCGATCCATTTTCTATTATTTGATTCCAATCTGAATTCTGAAATCCGAGATCTGAAATTATCAGGGGTAGCTGGCATACGGCTCTGTGTCGGCCAGTTGCTGGTCGATGCGCTGGAGCCATTCCGCCTGCACCTTTCGGTTGCGGCTGTGGTCCGTTTCGCGGTCGTAGGTATTCTGGAGGGCTTCCTTTTCGGCTACCACGGCATTGTAGATGCGCGAGAGGTCGGCCTTGAAGGTGCGGCGGTCAAATACGTAGCTGGAAAGCTCCTGGTGCAGGCGGCGGGCACTGAGCTCGGTGATGTCGAAATGCGCCTGCTCGTGGGCCAGGATATACTCCGTCTTCATGAGGCCCCAGGACTTCGTTTTCTGAAAATTACAGGTCACATTGTAGGTCAGCACACCGTCCTTCAGCTGGTAGGTGAGGCCGAGCGAGGTGCTCGTGGAGGCCACTGCTTCCGTGCCGGTTACCGGTGCGGACTGGAAATCTTCCCAGCCCACGATGCGGCGGGCCGTCCAGGGAATAAGCTCCGGGCTCTCCTCGCGGAGGGGCTTTTCGGAGGACACGGCAGCGATAAGAAGGGAGGGTTCCGTAGTGGCGGTCGTAACTTCCGGTGCGGCGCTGGTGAGACGCATTCCGGAAAAGGCAAGCAGCAGGATCGGGAGGCCGAGGGACGTCAGGTTCATAGGTTTGTTTAACGATGAGCCGGTTGAATTTCGTATTCAAATTACTCCGGCCGGCTATCAAACCGTTGACACTTACGGTAAAAGGCGGTTTTTTGGAGATGAAAACCGGCTTTCCGGCGGCATCCGACCTCACCCCCAACCCCTCTCCAAAGGAAAGGGGCGCGAAACGCCCCTGTACCTCACCGCTTGTCCCGGTTTGCGGTTACACGCCGTGTCACCTGCCTCCGGTTGTTCCGGCTGGTACTTACACGCTGTGAAAATGTGTTCCGGTTGTCCCGGTTGCCTGTTACACGCCGTGTAACCCCTTTCCGCTTGTTCCGGTTGGCTATTACACGTCGTGTGGATGCCTCCCGCTTGTTCCGGAAGCCATTTACACGGCTTGTAGATCCAGCCCGCTTGTCCCGGAAGGCATCCACACTACGTGTGGGTTCAAACCGGGACAACCGCCTTCGCCGCATAGCGGCGCCCTTTTTCGCCTGGGACTTCAGTCCCAGAAAAAAAGAAGTCCCGGCGCAAGGCCGGGACTCTGTCAATCATACAGCAAGCGTAGCTACTTAGGCCTTCGGGCCGGCGTTGCGGATCTCTTCGCTGACGCCCGAGGCATATTTCTCAAAGTTCTTCACGAACAGGCCGGCGAGGTATTTCGCCTTCTCGTCGTAGGCGGCACCATCGCTCCAGGTGTTGCGCGGGGTGAGCACCTCGGTGGGCACGCCCGGCACTTCCTTCGGTACCGCAACGCCGAAAATCGGGTCGTTGACGGTTTCCACGCCATCCAGCTTCCCTTCGAGGGCGGCCGTGATCATGGCGCGGGTATAACCCAGCTTCATGCGGTGGCCAACGCCGTACGGGCCGCCGGTCCAGCCGGTGTTGATCAGCCATACGTTCACCTGGTTCTCCTCCATCTTCTTACCAAGCATCTCGGCGTATTTGCCGGGGTGCAGGGGCAGGAAGGGAGCGCCGAAGCAGGCCGAGAAGGTCGGCTTGGGCTCGGTAACACCCGCTTCGGTGCCGGCCACCTTGGCGGTGTAGCCCGAAATGAACTGGTACATGGCCTGGCCCTTCGTCAGCTTCGAGATGGGCGGCAGCACGCCGTAGGCGTCGCAGGTGAGGAAAAAGATGTTGCGGGGCACATTGCCGATGGAGGGCTCGGCGGCGTTGGAGATGAAATCGAGCGGGTACGAAACGCGCGTGTTCTCCGTGATGGAGGCGTCGTCGAAGTTGATCTTATTGGTGCCTTCGTAGAAGGTCACGTTTTCCACGATGGCGCCGGGGCGGATGGCGTGGAAGATCTCGGGTTCTTTCTCTTCGGAGAGGTTGATCAGCTTGGCGTAGCAGCCGCCTTCGAAGTTGAAGACGCCGTCGGCCGTCCAGCCGTGCTCGTCATCGCCGATCAGTTTGCGCTTCGGGTCGGCGGAGAGCGTCGTTTTGCCCGTGCCGGAGAGGCCGAAGAACACGGCGGTGTCGCCTTTGTCGTCCATGTTGGCCGAGCAGTGCATGCTCAGCACACCTTTTTCCTGCGGGAGAATGTAGTTCAGCACGCTGAAAATGCCTTTCTTGGTCTCACCGGTATAACCGCTGCCGGCGATGAGGATGGTCTTGTGCTTGAAGGAAACCACGGCGGCGTTGTGCTGGCGGGTGCCGCAAACGGCGGGGTCGAGGTGCAGGCCGGGGGCGGAGAGTACGGTCCACTCGGCTTCAAAGTCTTCCAGTTCCTCTTCTTCGGGGCGGAGGAACATGTTGTAGGCGAAGAGGTTGGTCCAGGGCTTTTCGGTCACCACGCGGATGTTGAGGCGGTAGCGCGGGTCGGCGCAGGCGTAGCAGTCGCGCACCCAGAGTTCGGGCTGCTGGTTGAGGTAAGCCAGGATCTGCTCCTTGATGATAAAGAAATACTTTTCTTCAATCGGGATGTTGAAGTTGTTCCAGTGAACGGTGTTCTCGGTGGTTTCGTCCTTGACGGTGAATTTGTCCTGCGGTGAGCGGCCCGTAAACTCCCCGGTCCGGATGGCAAGGGCGCCGCTGTCGGTGAGCTCTCCTTCACCCAGGCGCAGGGAGTCCTGCACGAGTTCTTCGGGTGTAGACTGATAATGAATGACATCCGTGTTGGTAAGGCCAATCGTCACCAGCTTCCCCTTCGGGAAGGAAATTGTAGGTACTGACATAGAAGCAATCGTTTGTTTAGAATACAAAGGTAAAAGTTTGTGTCTTAGCATTTTTCGCGCCGTGTGACGGGTACACATTAGGATCGTCAGCCGTGAGCGGTGAGGCGCGCGCGGCTCGTTCGGAATAAGGCGCTTCGGCCATGGGTGAGGTAGTGAAAGGTTCCTTGCAGTAAAAGAATTATGCCAGAGCTGCAGGTTCTTTTTAATTAACGAACGGGCGCTCACTTTAGCCAGGACGGACGGTTCACGGCTGACGGCTCACGCTTCACGACTCATTGCCGATTCCCGTTTCCCGCCTACATTGCCGTCATGAAGCACTTGCCCCTCAATCCCGAGCTCTTCAGCAGCAACCGCCGCCGCTTCGTGGAGCGCCTGGCGCCCCGTTCGATCGCCATCTTTCTTTCGGCCGACGAATACCCCGCCAACGGCGACGCGCTGCATCCCTTCCGCCAGAACAGCGACCTGTATTGGCTGTGCGGCATCCAGCAGGAAGACTCGATGGTCATCCTGTTTCCCGACAACCCCGACCCGAAGTACCGCGAGGTGCTCGTGCTGGTGCGCCCCAACGAGCTGAAGGAAAAGTGGGACGGCAAGCGGCTTCGCCGCGAGGAGGCCACCGCGATCTCGGGCATAAGCAGCATCGTTTGGCTCGACAGCCTCGAGGGCCTGCTCCAGGGCTGGATCCATGCCGCCGACAATATTTACCTCGACAGCAACGAGAACGACCGCCGGGGTCCTTTTTTCGAAACCCGCGACTACCGCTACATCGCCGAGCTGCAGCGGCGCTATCCCCTGCACCGCTTCGAGCGGGCCGCCCGCATCCTGGGCGAGCTGCGCGCAGTAAAAACGCCCTTCGAGATCGAGGTGACGCGGCAGGCCATCGCCATCACGGCCAACACCTTTGAGCGGGTATGCCGCTTCGTAAAACCGGGCGTGATGGAATATGAGATTGAAGCGGAGATCGTGCACAGCTTCCTGTCGCAGCGCGCCTCGGGCGAGGCTTACAGCTCCATCATCGCTTCCGGCGACCGGGCCCGTACGCTGCACTACGTAAGCAACAACGCGGAGTGTAAAGACGGTGAGCTGCTGCTGCTCGACTTCGGCGCGGCCTATGGCGGCTACAACGCCGACCTCTCACGTACCATCCCGGTCAACGGGAAGTTTACGGCGCGGCAGGCCGAAGTGTACAACGCCTGCCTGCACCTGCACAACTACGCCAAAAGCCTGCTGAAGCCGGGCATCTCCATCCTGGACTATACCGACAAAGTAGGGGAGGAGGCCACGAAGCAGTTTGTGCAGATCGGGCTGCTTTCCGAAAGCGATGTGAAAAACGAGGACGCCGACAACCGCGCTTACCGCAAGTACTTGTACCACGGCATCTCGCACCACCTCGGCCTCGACGTGCACGACCTCGGCACCCGCAGCGGCCCCCTGCTGGAAGGCATGCTGCTGACCGTGGAGCCGGGCATTTACATCGAAGAAGAAGGAATGGGCATCCGCATCGAAAACAACATATGGATCACGAAAGACGGCAACGTGGACCTGTTTGACGGCATCCCGATCACGGTGGAAGAGATCGAGGCGGCGATGCGAGGCTAGGCTCATCGGAACCGTCATTGCGAGGCGGCGACCGGAGGAAGACAACGAAGCAATCTTACCCTCTTGACTCCGGAGCCTCTTGAGGCACTTGAGTAGGTGAGCATGAGATAGCTTCGTCCGCTACGCTCCCTCGCAATGACGGTTGCCTGGGGCTTCCCGACCCCATGTCGTTATATTTGTCCCACTAACCCGCTCTTCATGAAGCAAGTCCCGAATTTCTTTACCCTCCTGAACCTCGTCTTCGGTTGCCTCGCCATTGTGTGCGTGCTGCAAACGGGCGAGAACATCATTGCCCTCAGCGACGAATCGGCCACGGGCACGATCGTTAATTTCCCGGAGAAGATCTGGTGGGGCTCGCTGTTTCTTTTTGCGGCGGCGGTAGTGGATTTCCTGGACGGCTTCCTGGCGCGCCTGCTGAAGGCGCAAAGCGGCATGGGCGAGCAGCTCGACTCGCTCAGCGACATGGTGTCGTTCGGCGTGGCGCCGGGGATGATCCTGTACCAGCTGCTGCGCATGGCCTATGCGCAAAACGAGAACGGTCTCGAGGTGAGCTGGGCGGCGCTGCTCCCGGCCTTTGTCTTTACCATCGCCGTAGCCTGGCGCCTGGCCAAGTTCAATATCAGCACCACGCAGAAATACAGCTTTGAAGGTGTGCCTTCACCCGCCGGCGGCCTGCTGGTGGCCTCGCTGCCGCTGGTGCTCTGGTACGACCAGGACTGGAACATCGCGCGCTTCCTGCTGAACCCCTGGGTGCTGTATGCGCTCATTGCGCTGGTGGCTTACCTTATGGTCAGCCGTCATTCGATGATGGCGCTCAAGTTCCGCGACTACTCGCTGCGCAACAACGGCCTCAAATATGCGCTCGTCGCGGCCGGGATCGTACTGATCATCCTGTTGGGCTGGCTCTCGGTGCCGGCTATCTTCCTCCTGTATGTAGTGCTGTCTTTCTTCGTAAAAGAGCCGGCAGTCTCCGCAGTGAGCCCGAAGACCGACCGCGAGGAAACAGACATCACGGTGTAATGGACTATTCGGCTACTGGTTTATTGGTAAGGATTGTTCTTCGCCACCAGTTACTCCAAACTCGTTGAACCGGTTACCAATCAACTAATAAACCAATAGACCAATTAACCTTTCGCCGGTATTCGCTTTACTTTGCACCGGAACCTTCAGAACCCTAAAAACCGCTCAAAAACCTTTCTCCATGACCTATACGATTCAGGTGAATGTAATGCCGCTCAAAGACCTGCTGGATCCGCAGGGAAAAGCTGTGCTCAACGGATTGTCGAACCTGGGCCTCAAGGGCGTAGGCGACGTACGCATCGGCAAGCGCATCACCCTGCAGATCGAAGCCGAGTCGGAAGAAGCCGCCCGCGTTATTGCCGATGAAGCCAGTAAGAAGCTGCTCGCCAACGCGGTGATGGAATACTACGAAATAGAGAAAGTATAAAAGTCCGAAGTGGGAAGTCGGAAGCAGGTTTATGCTCTTTCACTCCCCACTTCAAACTTCCCACTTCCATGCTTTATTTAGTTCCCACTCCCATCGGTAATCTCAAGGATATCACGCTGCGTGCGCTGGAAGTGCTGCAGGACGTGGACCTGATCCTGGCCGAAGACACGCGCATCTCGTCGAAGCTGCTGCAGCACTACAATATCCAGAAGCCGCTGTCGCCTTACCACCAGCACAACGAGCACAAGGTGCTGCAACACCTCGTGGATCAACTGCTGGCCGGAAAGAAGATGGCCGTGATCACCGATGCCGGCACGCCGGGTATCTCCGATCCCGCATTTCTACTGGTGCGCGAATGCGTACGCAACGGGATCAAAATAGAAAGCCTGCCCGGCGCCACGGCCTTTGTGCCGGCCCTCGTCAGCAGCGGCCTGCCCACCAACCGCTTTTGCTTTGAAGGCTTTCTGCCTCCCAAAAAAGGACGCCATACGCTGCTCACGGAGCTGGCGCAGGACGAACGCACGATCGTGCTCTACGAGTCGCCGATGCGCCTCGTGAAATCGCTGGCCGAGTTCATCACCTACTTCGGTGCGGACCGCCCCTGCAGCGTCAGCCGCGAGGTAAGCAAGTTGTTTGAAGAGCACGTCCGGGGCCCGCTTCAGGAGGTGCACGACCACTTTGCGCAAAAAGGGGTGAAGGGAGAAATCGTGGTCGTTATCGGCGGAAAACCCTAATTTTCCGCTTCCTTAAAAAACCACATCCCCCATGCTCCGCTCTATTGTGCTGGCCTGCTTTTGTGCCGTTCTGTGTTCCGTTTCCGCCTCGGCCCAACTGGGCAAGATCCCCGCCGCCGTTACCGATTCCTTCAGCCGCCAATACCCCGATGCGAAGCAAGTGTCGTACAGCGACAACCTCGGCGACTACAGTGTGCGCTTCCTGAGCGACACCGCGCGGATGACTGCCCACTACAACAAAAAGGGCGTCTGGCAAGGTTCCGACAAAACGATCTCCTTTGAACGGCTGTCGGCGGAAGTAAAAGACGGCTTCATGAAAAGCAAATTCTCCGACTGGCAGGTAAAGGAAGTACTGCAGCTGTATCTCACGTCCACGCAGGGCGGGGGTGAGCAGTTCCGCGTCAAAGTGAGCAAGGGCGACTTCCAGAAGCGCTACCTCTATTTCAACCGCACGGGCCGCCTCGTGAAAGATAAGCTTTCGCTGTAAGCCACCCGGCCCATCCCCTAACCCCTTCCCGAGGGGAAGGGGAATACAACCCGGATCGCATGGCGATCCGGGTTTTTCATTACCAATCAAATAAAAAATGTTGAAAAGGGGAAGAATGTTGCACCTAAGTGCCCCCTTTGGGGGACAGGGGGCTGTGGCCGGTACTATTTCTCCTTAACTTGGACCCTTTCGCCAAACAGAACCCCCTTTTTCCGACACTGATGAAACGAAGCCTTTCTCTTGCAACCGCCCTCAGCCTGCTTGCACTTTCTGCATTCGCACAGCCTGATCGCTGGCAACAGCGCGTGAAGTATACGATGAACGTCGACATGAATGTGCAGACGAATCAATACACGGGCAAGCAGACCGTAGCGTACTGGAACAATTCGCCCGACACGCTGAAGCGCGTGTTCTTTCACCTGTACTGGAACGCCTTTCAGCCCAACAGCATGATGGATACCCGCAGCCGTCGCCAGGGCGGCGTGGTGCTCGCGTCGCGCAACGGCCGCGAGATCGTGGACTGGGACCAGCGTGTGCGCGACCGCATCGTGAACCTCAAGCCCGACGAGATCGGCTACCAGCGCGTGAGCGCCCTGCGCATGAACGGCCGCCCCCAAAAGCTCAAGGAGCACGAGACCATACTGGAAGTGCAGCTCGACAAACCCATCCTGCCCCGGTCGAAAGTGACCTTCGATATGGACTGGACCGCCCAGGTGCCCCTGCAGGTACGCCGCAGCGGACGCGACAACCCGCAAACCAGCGTGCGCTACACCATGACGCAGTGGTACCCGAAGCTGGTGGAATACGATTACGAAGGCTGGCACCCGACGCCGTACATCGCCCGTGAGTTCTACGGCGTGTGGGGCGACTACGACGTTACCATCCGCATCGACAAAAGCTACCTGCTCGGTGGCTCCGGCACCATCAGCAACGCCAACGAAGTGGGCTTCGGCTACGAGGCAAAAGGCGCGAAGCCGCTCGACCCCGCCGGCAAGCGCACCTGGAAGTTCGCCGCACCCAACGTGCACGACTTCGCCTGGGCCGCCGACCCGGGCTACAAGCACCTCGTGCGCCACGTGCCTAACGGTCCCACCATCAACGTGCTGTACAAGAACCCGAAAGCCAGCGCCGATGAGGACCGCAAATGGAACGAAGTGGCCGACGCGGCCGCGACCGTGTATCCCTTCATCGCGAAGACGTTCGGTCCCTACCCTTATAAGCAATACTCCTTCATCCACGGCGGCGACGGCGGCATGGAATATCCCAATTGCACGATGATCTCAAGCGCTTCCATCGGCACTGCCTTTCACGAGTGGATGCATACCTGGTACCAGGGCATGCTGGGCACCAACGAAAGCGAGCATGCCTGGATGGACGAAGGCTTCACCGAATGGGCTTCCGAACGCGTGGGCGATTACTACGATTCGGTGTCGCGCCGCAGCAAGCTGCCCGCCAGCGAGCAGGCGCAGGCCGATACGGCGAAGAAGAATCATATGTTCGACGATATCTACGCCGGCTACTTCGGGCTCGCCCGCAGCGGCCGCGAGGAGCCGCTTACGACGCACGCCGACCAGTTCAACACCAACTATGCCTACAGCAACGCCGCTTACACCAAGGGCGGCGTGTTCATCGAGCAGTTGGGCTACATCACCGGTGCCGCCGTACGCGACCGCATCCTGAAAGAATACTACCGCCTGTGGCGCTTCAAGCACCCGAACCCGAACGACTTCATCCGCGTGGCCGAAAAGGTAAGCGGGCTGCAGCTCGATTGGTACCGCGGCTTTTGGGTCAACACGACCAAGACGATCGACTACGCCGTAGACAGCCTCTGGAGCGACGGCGGCGGCAGCCGCGTGCGCCTGCGCAACGACGGCATGGTGCCGATGCCCCTCGATGTGAAGATCACCTTCCGCGACGGCAGCAGCGAATGGCACTACATCCCGCAATACCTGCAGTTCGGTGAAAAAGCACCGGAGCCCGGCCAGGAAGGCCGCAAGGTGTACGAGGCCTGGAAGTGGACGCATCCCTACTACGAGATCAACACGGCCCGCCCGCTCACCGACATCCGCTCGGTGGAGATCGACCCGAGCCGCCGGATGGCCGACGTGCTGCGGCGAAATAATTTCCTGGAGATTAAATGGTAGAAAAAATGTCGGATGCCTGATTTCGGATGTCTGATTTAAAAGTGTGAGCCCCTGTGAAAACGGGGGCTTTTTCGTGTGCGCCTTTCCGGGACGGGGCGTTGCGCCGGCTAAGTGTTCTTACTGTTTGTGGAAAAAATTGTTTGGGACGGCAACGCATTCCTGCCTAATTTTCTTTTTCACACGATTGCTGTGCCTGCCATGTCCGTGTCGTTCCGACCGATCGTACCCTAACCGAGTTCAACACCGTTTATTCATCAAAACGTAACGCACCTGACCGTGTTTTTCCTGGTCAGGTCGAGGAACTTTATTTTTTAACCAAACCACACACACATGAAACCGTCCTTTCGTTCCCTGTCTGCACTGCTGGCAATTGCGCTCTTTGTCAGCAGCTGTAAAAAAGAACCCGCTGCAGCGCCTGCCGGTGAAGAATCCGTAGCCTGGCACGACCGCCAGACTGCCGCCGATGCCACAAGCGCCTTGCTGCGCACCTCCGCCGACAACCTGGCGCTCGGCAACCCCAGCGGCGCGGTGGCCAACACTGCCAACTATACCAACTACCTGATGACGAAAACGCAGTATTCGCTCAGCTACAACCGCGACCGCGCTACGCCCAACTGGGTGAGCTGGCACCTCGATCCGACCTGGCTGGGAAGCACGGCGCGCCAGGACAACTTCTCCGCCGACGCTACCCTCCCCAGCGGCTGGTACCGCGTAGGCAGCACCTCCTACAGCGGATCGGGCTTCGACCGCGGGCACAACTGCCCCTCTGCCGATCGCACCTACAGCGTTGCCGACAACAGCGCTACCTTCCTTATGACCAACATGATCCCGCAGGCGCCCACCAACAACCAGCAAACCTGGGCCAACCTGGAAAACTACGCCCGCACGCTCGTTAACCAGGGCAACGAGGTGTACATCATCATGGGCTCCTACGGCACAGGCGGCACGGGCAGCAGCGGCACGGCTAACACCATCGATGCCGGACGCATCACGGTGCCCAACCGCATCTGGAAAGTGCTCGTAGTACTGCCGCAGGGCACCGGCGACCTGGCGCGCATCACGACCGCCACACGCGTCATTGCGGTGAACACGCCCAACACCAACAGTATTTCTACCAGCTGGGGCACCTACCGCACCACAGTCGATGCCATCGAATCCGCTACGGGCTACAACCTGCTCTCGAATGTGTCGTCGACCATTCAAAGCACCATCGAGAGCCGCGTAGACAACGGCCCGACGCAATGAGTGATCAGCAATGAGTAATGAGTTATCAGTAATGAGAAAAAGGCCCCACATCGTGGGGCCTTTTTGTTTGAATAAGAATATCGCACTCATTATTCATTGCTCATTATTCATCATCACGTCTCCACGAGGCGTGTGCGTAATCCGCCGCGGGTGCCGTCGGGAAGCGAACCGAGTAGGAATGCGTCTACCTGGATCGTACCAACGCGGTACACCTTCAGGTCTGCCAATGTTTGTTGCAGTTGCCGGAGCAGTGCCTGGAAGCGGGCAGCGCGGGCATCGGCTTCCGGGCCGGGATCGGGGGCGCGGGTGTGGTTGCGGAAGAAATAGCCGGCTTCCTGTATTTCTACGGGGGCGGTTTTCTCTTTCCCCGAAAGGCGGCGCAGGGCGGCCTCCGTGTCTTCGCCGGGTTCGACTTGAAACGCTTCGAAAGGGGCATCGGTTTCGCTGATAAAGAAGAGGCCGTCTGCTGCGGCGGCAAGGGCTGTGAGGGCAGGGTTCATGGCGTCAGGGTTTGGATAGGAATGCGCGGAGGGTTTCATGGTAGAATTCGGGTTGCCGAGGTTGAGCAGGTGCGCCGCGCCGGGAAAACGAAGTGCCCGCGCATTGGCAACCGGCAGCATTACAGGAACGGACGGGTTGCTTAGTCGTTGTAATTCACCACGCCCTTTACGAGCTGGATGCCGCCGAAAACGATCGCGCCCCAGAAGATGTAACCGATGTTGGCGACCGTGAGGATGGTGCCGCCGGCGCACCAGAGGCCGCCGTAGAGCATGTCTTTTTTCGCCCGTGCGCGCTTGGCTTCACTGATGGCGCCGGCAAGGCTTTCCACGATGCCCGTGGCTTCGTCTTCGGCAACGCCGCCATTCACCAGGTGTTCGATGACGTCTTGCCGGGTGCGCTGGTCCTGGATCAGCATACGGGCGGCTTCGTTGGCCCAGTAGTCGAGGGAGTAAGCAGGTTGTGCGGGGAGAGTCAGTTCTTGTTCGGAGTGCATGTTGGCGGTTTGAAACAAAACTACAGACTTTGTTCCGGTTCGCGCCGGCTAACTACCCGGGCTTCGGAGGCCGCTGTCTGCCGGCTTCCTTGTTGCGCGTTGCCCGTTCGCTTCAGCACGCCCCATTGCTGCAATTCTCCTTTTAGCGCGCGGCGCACCGAACGGAACAACACGAGCCACATCAGCCAGCGGTACACCAGCCGTTGCGGCAGGAGCCACAGGAGGCGCCCCATGCGTTCACGTTCCATCCGGAAGGCCAGCAGCGCCGTTGCGGCGTCCACCAGCAGGAAAGCCACGTAATAGGGAAGCACGCGCGGCGCATTGCCGGTGCAGAGACCGAGCACCAGGAAGAAGTCGGCCAGTGGAATAAAGGCGGGTATGAGGTATTGGAACAGCAGGATGTTGGGCAGCGCCAGCCAGCCGAGGGCCGCCTGCCGGCTGTTGAACAGGAGGTCTTTGTGTTTCCACAGCGTTTGCAGGATGCCGAAGTTCCAGCGGAAGCGTTGCTTCAGGAAGGGACGCAGCCGCTCCGGCACTTCGGTGTATGCCAGCGCCGCGTTCTCGTTGCGCACGGTGTAGCCGGCCCGCAGGATGCGGATCGTCAGGTCGCAGTCCTCGGCCAGCGTGTCGGTGGTGAAGCCGCCGGCGGCACGGATCGCTTCGGTGCGGAACGCGCCGATGGCACCCGGCACCACGGTGATGGCGTTGAGGTAGCCGAAGGCGCGGCGGTCGAAGTTCTGTGCCGTGATGTATTCGATCGATTGCCAGCGGGTGAGCAGGTTCAACTCGTTGCCCACTTTGACGTTGCCGGCAACGGCGCCGACCTCACCCGGCCCATCTCCCGACCCCTTCCCGAGGGGAAGGGGTGAAGTAAAGAAATGACGCATCAACATCGTCACCGCATCGGGGCGCAGCTGCGTATCGGCATCGATGCACACTACGTAGCCGGCGTCGGTCTGCGCGATGCCGAAATTGAGGGCCGAGGCCTTGCCGCCGTTGGGCTTGGTGAACACGCGTACTTGCGGATGGCCTTCGAAGGCTTCGCGCACGCGGGCGTAGGTGGCATCCTTGCTGCCGTCGTCCACGAACAATATGTTGAAGTGCGGGTAGTCGGTTTTCAGCAGGTTGCGCAGGGCGGCCACGGCATTGACTTCCTCGTTGTAGGCAGGCACGATGATCGACACCGGCGGGCAGGGGCCGGCCGTTGCGGGAAGGGGGGCGGTGCGGCGCTCGCGGCGTCTTTCCAGCAGGGCCAGCGCGGTCATCAGCCCGAGGCGACCCATCGACAGCGCAATGAACAGCACAAAGAGGGTGAAGAGCACCTTGCCCGTCCAGTAGCCGGCCATCGCCAGCAGGTAGTTGCTTTGAATGAGCCAGTAGCCGCTGCCCGCCGCCACCGGCGGCATCACGTCGGCGGGTTTCTTGCCCAGGTAGCCCGATACAGTGGTGAAGGTGTAGCCGCGCTTCTGGTAATAGTCGATGATCTGCGGAAGGGCCTTCAGCGTGGCGGCACGCGAGGCGCCGCCGGCGTCGTGGAGGAGGATGATGTTGCCGCCCGTAAGGTCGCGGCCTTCGCGCTCGATCTTGTCTTTGATCCGCACCACGCGCCGGAAGATCGTGTCGGCGGTCACCCCGGGTTCCCAGTCTTCGGGGTCGATGGACTCGCCCACGTCGAGGTAATTGTGGGTGCGGGCAATGGCCACGGGCCCGAGCTCCTCGATCTTTTCGGGGGTGAAGTCGGCGTTGTAGGGCGCGCGGAACAACACCGTGCTGTGGCCCGTGATGCATTCGATCAGGAGGCGTGTCGACTCCATCTCTACTACGGCGCGCTGGTGGCTTACATCGGCGATGTTGGGATGGGTGAAGGTGTGGTCGCCGAGCTCGTGCCCTTCGTGGTAAATGCGCTTCACCAGCGGGATGTTCTCCTCGCAGTTGAGACCTACCACGAAGAAGGTCGCCGGAACGCCCTTTTCGGCGAGCACGTCGAGGATCCTGGGCGTCCACAGCGGGTCGGGGCCGTCGTCGAAGGTGAGCACGATCTGTTTGCGGTTGCGGGCCGTGTCGGCGCCGTTCCATCCGTACTTTTTTGCCAGGAAGGAGGTGGGCAGGCTCGTGTAGTATTCCTCGGCGATGAGCGCGTCGGTGCTGTCGACCTCGAAGTTGATGGTGCCTTTTTCGGGTGTGGCCAGCACGTCGAGCACTTCGCCATAACCGCTGTACGACACGCTTTCGGGGCTCAGCACCTGTGACAGGCTGCTGTAATCGAAGCGGCGGGCGGCCTCCCGGTTGAGGGGGTTGCCATAGAATTTCCAGAGGCGCTGGTCTTCGGACCCGAGGCGCCACAGCGCCGTGCCCGCGAGGCCGGCTTCGCTGGCAAAGCGTACGGCGTTGAAGGTGGTGGCGGCATCGGTGAAATACACATCGTGCTGCCGGTCTTCGTCGTCGTAGTAGGAGAAATACAGGTTGTAGGAATCGTTGTCGAAATCGATATGCGCCTGGGCTTCTTTTGCAAGCAAGACGGCGCTGGGGTACGAAACGACCGACACTTCGCCGGGCCGCGCCCGTTCCCGCGGCCAGTCGTAGCCGTAGGCGGCGAGGCAGAGCACGGTCTTTTGCGCCGGCAGGCGGCGGGTGGCTTCCTCCACGGCGGCCTCGATCCACTTCTGGTGGGCTACCGGCCCGGCCTTGGTGCTTTGCGAATTCTGGTCGTAGGCCATCAGGAACACGTAGTCGTTGCAGGCGCCCAGGGCCTCGTAGTCATAGTCCCGGTTGAAGGGAACGAGGTCCTGGCTCACCTGCAGGCCGGCGGCGTGCAGCTTGCCATAGAGCTCGCGCTGGAAGGCGATGAGGGGCTCATTGGTCGGCTCCTGCAATTCTTCGAAGTCGATGTTGACGCCGGCGAAGCGGTTTTGCTGCAGCAGGCGCAGCAGTTGCGCGATCACGGCGGCCCGCCTGGCGCGGTCGTGGAGGATGGGGCGCAGGTATTCGCCGTGGAAGACGCCGCCGCGCGCATTGGTCAGCAGCGGCATGATGGGCACGCCGGCGGCACGCATGACGGCCAGCGCCTTCGGGTCGGTCTGCAACACGAGGCTGTCCGACTTCGGGTCGAAGAAGAGCCATTCGGGGATGACGAGGTTGAGGTGGTTGACATTGCGTTGGAGCGACGCAAAAGACGCGCGGTCCCAGTTCACGTAAAAGCCGGCCCGGATGCCCGCGTGGGCCGCCGGGGCGCCGTTGTCGCGGTAGGGCACCCGGTTGGCCGGCCCCTTCTGGCTGATGTACTGGCGGAAGCTTTTGTAGCGGCGTGCCAGCCGGCTGTTGCCCGGCGGCGTGCTGGTGTCGGTGAGCGATTGGCGGAACTCGCGCAGTTGCGGCATCTGCGGGCTCCGGTCGGTGAGCAGGGTGATGACCACGGCCACGATGCCCAGCAGCAGGAGCAGGAGGAAGAGGCGCGTGCTCCACTGGAAGCCGCGCCAGCGCAGCGCGCTGTTCGTTTGGAAGATCTGCCGGTCCTGCATGTTGGAATTTGAAGGCAAGGTAGACCAGCCCCTTGTTAAGGTTTTGCCGAAGCGCTTAAAGCGGATGTTAACGGGTGGGGCTGTCTGAAAAACGCTCCGGTTCGCGTGCTTGGGTTTAGCAGGGGCTGTGGTTCCTTCGGTGAGCGCATTTTTGCCGCAGAGGGCGGTGTAGGGCAGAAGAATGCCGTCGCTGTTGACGAGTCGTTACCAGTGGGGCCACCCCGACGGGCAAGAAAAAAGACCACCCGCGGGCAGTCTTTCTATGTTTCAAAATCGTTGGGCTTAATAATCCAGCTCCAGCCGCAGGCGGTCGCGGAGTTCCTGCACGAGCGGGTATTTTTCGGCCAGCTTCATGAACTGCTCGCGCGAGGTGAGGGGCAGGTCGGACAGGTCGATGGGCTCATTGGTTTCCACCAGGGTGAGCAGCATCTGGAGCTGCCGGTTGCCCACGTACGTTTTGAGAAACTCGGTGGCCTTGGCACGCTCGGTTTCCAGGAAGCGGTAGGCGATGTTGTCGTTGACGACCGCCTCGAACACGTGGTCTTCCCGGATCGACACCTGGGCCATCTCGAAGGGGTTCCAGGCGGGATTCTTCTCGTCTTTCAGCACCTGGATGAACGCCTTCCAGCCCTCTGCGAGCTTCTCCGGCGTGAGGGGGTGGTCGGTGCTTACCATGCCGGCCTGCGCGGCGGCCTGGTTGCGGATGGCGGCGAGGTTGAACCTGGCTTTCGGGGCGGGGTCCGCCTTCGCCAAGGCTTCGGCGGACGGAGCCGGAGACGGTGTTCGGGGAGGCTCGGGAGCCGCCTTTACGGTGGCCGCGGGTGCAACCACTGGTTGCGGCTTCGGCTCTTCGATCACCAGCTTCGCTTCGGTGGGCGCGGGGTACGCTGTGGCCGAAGGGTTCTTTTCCAATACGAACGGCGGGATGGCCTTGAAGGCCAGCACGCGGGCGTTATCCGTTACTTTTTTTTTAGCGATGCCGCTGCCGTCGGCCGTCAGTTGGATGGCCTGGCGCAGGTAGCACAGCTTGATGAGGGTGAGCTCCACGTGCAGGCGCTTGTTGCGCGCGGTGCGGAAGCCGGCCTCGGCCTCGTTGAGGAGGTTGAGCATGCTCACGAGGTACCCCGCTTCTACCTTCTGGGCGTAGTCGGCGTAGCGCTTGCGGAAGGATTCCACCACTTCGAGCAGGCCCGCCACGCGGGCGTCTTTGCAGATCAGCAGGTTGCGGCCGAACTCGGCGAAGCCGTTGAGCACGGAGTCGCCCTCGAAGCCTTTCTTGTTGATATCGTCGAAGAGGAGCAGCGCGCCGGCCAGGTCCTGGTCCAGCATGCAGTCCATGAGGCGGAAGTAGTAGTCGGCGTCGAGGATGTTGAGGTGTTCGAGCGTGTTGTTGTAGGTGAGCTCGCCGGAGGTGAACGACACGATCTTGTCGAGGATCGAGAGGGCGTCGCGCATACAGCCTTCGCTTTTCTGGGCTATGAGCTGCAGGCCCGTCTCCTCGGCTTTCACGCCTTCTTTCGTGGCGATGGCCGCGAGGTGGTTCACCGTATCCTGGAGCGTGATGCGCTTGAAGTCGAAGATCTGGCAGCGGCTCAGGATGGTGGGGAGGATCTTGTGCTTCTCGGTGGTGGCGAGGATGAACTTGGCGTAGGACGGCGGTTCCTCGAGCGTTTTCAGGAAGGCGTTGAAGGCCGCCTGCGAGAGCATGTGCACCTCATCGATGATGTACACCTTGTATTTGCCGGCCTGCGGGGCGAAGCGCACCTGCTCCACGAGGGCGCGGATATCGTCTACCGAGTTGTTGGAGGCGGCATCGAGCTCGTGGATGTTCATCGACGTGCCCTCGTTGAAGGACTTGCAGGAATTACACACGTCGCAGGCCTCGCCCTCGGGCGTCTGGTTCTCGCAGTTGATCGTCTTGGCGAAGATCCGGGCGCAGGTGGTCTTGCCCACGCCGCGGGGGCCGCAAAACAGGAAGGCGTGCGCCAGGTGCCCCGTTTTGATGGCGTTGCGGAGGGTGGTGGTAATGTGTTCCTGCCCCACGACGGTGTCGAAGGTCTGGGGGCGGTATTTACGGGCGGAGACGATGAATTTTTCCATGGGATTCGAACCTGCAAGTTAGGGATTTGAGGTGGCAGGGGAATGTGAAGAAATGTCCGCCTTCGCTCCCTGGCCGTCGTAGCCATGCGAAGACGGCAAGCTACGGCGGACGGGGACAGGGCGGGGACTGGGTGTTGCAGGCAGTAGCTAGAGGGCACCCCGGAGGGGTGCCGTGTCACTGGCTCCCGCTTTGGGCGGGACAAGCTCCGGGCGCAAGCCCGGGAAAGGATAGGGATTTGGATGGCGCACCCGGAAGGGTTGCCGTGTCACTGGCTCCCGCTTTGGGCGGGACAAGCTCCGGGCGCAAGCTCCGGGCGCAAGCGGGGAAAGGATAGATATTCGGATGGAGCACCCTGAAGGGGTGCTGTGTCCCTGGCTCCCGCTTTGGGCGGGACAAGCTCCGGGCGCCAGCCCGGGGTAAAAAGCAAGCAGCTGATTCTGGCGCCCCGCAGGGGCGCCGTGTTTCTCCTGCCGCGAGAAAAACAACGCGCTTCGTCCGGAAAAACACGTTCCATTACTGGGAGAAATCACATGGCCGCCTGGCGCCCGTTTTCCAACTTGCAACTATGTCCACCTATACCCAGCTCTATTACCACATCCCCTTTTCCGTAAAGTATCGCCAGGCACTGCTCGTCGACGACTGGCGCGAAGAGTTACACCGCTATGATACCGGGCTGATACAGGGCCGCGGGCATAAGCTGCTTGCCATCAATTCGGTTGCCGACCACTTGCACGTGTTGGCTGGCTGTAAGCCGCGCGATCCGTTGCCCGACCTGATGCGCGAGCTGAAAAGCAATTCCTCCGCCTGGATCAATGCCCGCAGCTTCACGGCCCGACCGTTTGCCTGGCAGGAAGGATACACGGCGATCAGCGTAAGCCCCTCGGCGGTGGGCACGGTCTGCGGGTATATCGCCCGCCAGCAGGAGCACCACCGGACCCGGTCACACCGGGAAGAGCTGATCGAATTGTTGGATGCGGCGGGCATTGCCTGGAAGCCAGAGTATTTGTTTACGGAGCCGGTGGAGTAACGTGCCCCCTGCGCGGCAGCACGGCGCCCCTTCGGGGCGCGTTGGGTCGTTGTCCTCTGTTTCCCCGGGCTGGCGCCCGGGGCCAGTGACACGCCGCTCCGGAGGAGCGGTTTCTCTGCGGGCTTTTACCCAGGATCACGAGGTAACGCCGGCGCACCTGCCAGTAACCCGGAAAATGGCGCCCCCCGCCCAACCCATTCCACCCCCAAAACCTTTCCCGGCCCCAACCCAACCCTGATTTACCCCCAAACAACGTTGTTTGCCCCTAATCCAGCCTGTTCCGGCACCAAACAACGTTTCCGGGCACCGAATCAGCCCTGAGCCACCCCCAAACAAGGTTGTTTGCCCCCAAATCAGCCCTGATCCACCCCCAAACAACGCTGTTTGGCCCTGGATCAACCCGATCCGGCCCCCGGGATTGGAAAAATCGGGGTGCCTTGCCCGTTTTCCCGCTTATTCGTACATTAGGGTTCAACCAAACCTTAAAACATGATCCACAAGATCCAACTGCTCTTCCTCCGGGTCGACGAAACGATCCAGTTCCTGCCCCAGCTGCGCGCCCAGTTCGACGGCGCCCGCAATCTGCCCCCCACGATCGTTGCCCTCCTCGCCGAACTCAGCACGCTGGAGAGCGACCTCGACCGGCTGTTCAAACGCGACACCGTCAAAGCCCTTACCGAAACAGCCATGAAGGAAGACGAGATCCGCGACGCCCGCCTCAGCAACCTCTACGGCCTTGTAGCGATCCATGCCGAAGACCCCGACCCCGCGCTGGCGGCCGCCGCGGCCCGCATCCAGCAGGTGCTGGACAAATACGGCTCCCTCAGCGCCGTGAGTAAGGCGGGGCTCAACGCCGAATCGGCCATCGTGAGCAACCTCCTGGCCGACCTCGCCAGGCCGGAATGCGCCGCCGCCGTAGCCGCCTTCGGGCTGGAGCGCTGGCTGACGGCCCTCAAGGCCGCCAACGACGCCGTGAACGAGGCGATGCTCGAACGCGCCCGCCTCAACGCTGAAATGGACCTGCCCTTCAAAATGAAAGACAAGCGCCAGGAGGCCCGCCGGGTCTACACCAAACTGCTCGAAAAGTGCGTGCACTTCGCCGAGGAATCGGCCAACGCGGAGCCCTGGCCCGCCCTCGTGCCGAAGATCAACGCCATCACCGCCGACTACGACCGGCTCATTGCCGCACGCAAAGGCCGCGCAGCGGCGGCGGCAGCGGAGGAGCATGTCTGATGTCGGATGTCTGATATGAAAACGGATCGCAACGCGATCCGTTTTTTTTATGCACTGAATCTGAAATCAGAGATCTGAAATCCGTAGTTCCAAGATCTACGTCAGGCATCCGACATCAGAGATCAGCGATCTTCCGCTCGCTGCCCGCCAGCAGCCAGGCGCCCGACACGAGGCTGACGAACACCGGGGTGTAAAACAGGTAGAGATACGAGACGTCCATGAAATTGTAGAAGATCGTCAGGGCCACCTGCAGGCCGGCCAGCAGGGCCTGCGGCAGGGGTACCGTCATTTTGCGGATGAGGAAGAAGAACAGGAGCGGGGCCAGGAAGGTGCCGTAGAGCAGCGTGGCGTGGTTGGCGCGCACGCCGCCGGCGCCGAAGAACTTCGACAGGCCCACGGAGCGCCAGAAGTACTCCGGGTTTTCGCGCCACACCCGCTCGGCGTGGGCGATGTAGAGCCCGGGCTGGTTGGCGTGGATCTGCAGCGGCTGCAGGCCCACCGGCGCCAGCAGCAGCAGCCCCGTGGCCGCGCCGGCCGCGGCGAAGCGCCACAGGTAGCCATACTCCTTTTTATACAACAGGTACACGAGGGCAAAGGGCAGCCAGCCGATGAGGGCGTAGCGGCTGAGAAAGCACAGCGCCGTGGCGATGCCCGCCAGCCAGGGATTGCCCGACAGCAGCGCCGCCGCCAGCAAGGCGTAGTAGGCGTAAATGATGCCTTCCTCGGTAAGCCGGATCACATTGTTGGTGCCTTCGAAATGAAACCAGCAAAGGAGGAAGAGCAGGCCCAGCGACAGCCCCACCCAGGGCAGCGGCCGCCGCCAGCGACCCGGCAGCACGCACAGCGCCACGCACAGCCAGATGGCCGCCACCGTGAGCCAGCGCATATCGAAGTCCATCGCGATGGGGTAGCAGTAGGGGAGCCAGAGTGCCGGCAGGTAGATGGGCACCATGCCGTTCCAGATCTCGGGAACGGGGGCGTGGATCTGGTCCCACTGCCCGTGCAGGAAGCGGGTGGCCTGCACCTTCAATATCGGCAGCATGTCGGCGTGCTCGATGGCGATGGGCGTTCCGTCCATGATGCCGCGGGCCACGTAGCGCGAGATCGGCAGGAGGGCCAGCAGCACCAGGCCCTTCAGGATCGACTGCCGGCTGAAGAAGTTCTTTTTATCGAAGCGGGCCGCGGGCACTTCCAGGATCAGCCCCGCGATGGCCAGGCCGCTGGCGAAAAAGAGCAGGCTGAGGAAGCCCGAAGCGTGGGGCAGCTGCAGGCCGTAGGTGACGCAGAACACCTGCAGCACGGCCAGCAACACGATGGCCTGGGCGGGAAGGATACGAAAGCGGAAAGGCATAAGCAATTGGTATGACGAAACGCGAAGATAGCCCGCCCGGGGGCTTGGCGGCTCGTAGCGTTATGGGTGTTTTTGCAATACCAGGAAGGGCGGCCGCATTCCGCCGGCCGCAAGCGGCCTTCAGTTCGCAACGACGCGACGTCAGGTGTTAATAGAGCTAGCCGGCGCCGCTACAAACGTATCGTTGCGCCGTCGTGCCGTCGTGCCGTCGCGTACAACGGGCGCTTGCGCCCCGTTTGCCGCGCTTGCGCTGCCCTGGTACTGGTACAACGGCAGCAAACAGCCGCTTAGTTCAGCACCGGGTGAGGCTTGAATTCTTTCGTGCGGTCGAACAGGTAGCGGAAGGTGCTCAGCCTGCGGCTCACATACGTATGGCCGCCGATGTTCTTAGCCACGTTGATCATCTTGGGGTTGAAGTCGCCGATCCATTGCATCTCGTATTCTTCGTACTCGATGTGCTGCATCACCTTGCCGGCTTCGGCAATGAGAAAGGCGTCGAGGCCCTTGCCCTGGAATTCGGGGATGATGCCGAAAACGAGGCCCGTGGCCTTGGTGCAGGGTTTCGTTTTTTTGATCCAGAGGAACTTGAGTTTTTGCAGCAGCCCGAACTTGCCGTGGAGGTGCTTGAACCACTGGTTCAGGTCGGGGAGGTTGACGAAGATGGCGGCGGGCTTGTCGTGGTGGTACACGAACCACACGAGGCGCTCGTCGAGCACGGGCTTCATCTTTTTGAACATGAGGAGCACCTGCTCGGGCTTCATTTCCTTGAGGCCGCCGTGGCCGGCCCAGGCGGCGTTGTACACGGCCGCGAAGTCGGCGGCGTATTTTTCGAGCTTGTCTTTTTCGATGGTTCTTGCCCGGAAGGCGGGATCCTTCTGGTAGGGTGCGGCGCGGTCGAGGATCTTGGGGGTCAGCGGGTCTTTAATGGGCATCCCGAAGCACACCTGGTTGTAGAAGGGGCGGAATCCGTAGTGCTCCAGCAACTCCTTATAATAAGGCAGGTTGAAGTTCATGCAGTATAGCGGCGGTTGGAAGCCTTCCACCTCAAGGCCCCACCAGCGGTCGCGCTCGCCGAAGTTGATCGGCCCGTCCATGGCCTGCATGCCGCGCTGCAGCAGCCAGTGCTTCGCTACATCGAACAGCATATCGGCCGCCGCCTGGTCGTTGATGCAGTCGAAAAAGCCGACGCCGCCCACGGGTACCTCGTCGCCCTTGTTCTTGTATTTTTTATTGGTGAAAGCGGCAATGCGGCCCAGCAGGTTTCCGTTTTCGTCCTGCAGCACCCAGCGGGTCGCTTCGCCAAATCGGAAGGCCTTGTTTTTCGCCTTGTCGAACACATCTTCCACGTCCTTGTCGAGCGGGCGGATATAATTAGGGTTGGCGCGGTTCACCGTTACGTTCACCATCAGGAAAGCGCGCGCCTGCGCCTCGGTCGTCACTTCTGTCAGCTGAAAGCCCATGGGCGCAAAAATAAGTGAATGGGGGAATGGGATAATGGGG
>NZ_SKFH01000024.1 GCF_004343705.1 Flaviaesturariibacter aridisoli | reverse complement strand
GGATCACTTTGTGATCCGGGCCTCCCGCTTAATGCCGGTCTGAAAACCGGGTTGCTCTTGTAAAGAAACAGGTACCTAAGTGCCCCCTTCGGGGGACAGGGGGCTGGAAATGCGTTATTTTCGCGGGCAACAAAAATTCCTTACAGCATGAGTTCAATAGCCGGCGTATACGCACGACAGATCCTGGACAGCCGCGGTAACCCTACCGTGGAAGTAGACGTAATTACCGATGAAGGCTCCCTGGGCCGTGCGGCCGTACCGAGCGGCGCATCGACCGGTATTCACGAGGCAGTAGAGCTGCGCGATGACGATAAAAAGGTATACGTGGGCAAGGGCGTGCTGAAGGCCGTGGAGAACGTGAACAAGCTCATCGCCCCCGAGCTGCTGGGCTACGACGTGAGCGACCAGACCGGAATCGACGCCGCTATGATCGAGCTCGACGGCACCGAGAACAAAGGAAAGTTGGGCGCCAACGCGCTGCTGGCCGTATCGATGGCCGTGGCAAAGGCCGCTGCCGACGAGGCGCAGCTTCCCCTCTACCGCTACATCGGCGGCACCAACGCCAAAACGCTGCCCGTGCCGATGATGAACATCCTCAACGGCGGCGCACACGCCGACAACAAGATCGACTTCCAGGAATTCATGGTGATGCCCGTGGGCGCCACGAGCTTCTCCGAAGGCCTGCGCTGGGGCGTGGAGATCTTCCACGCGCTGAAGTCGGTGCTGAAGAAAAAAGGTTATTCCACCAACGTAGGCGACGAGGGCGGCTTTGCGCCCAACATCGGCTCCAACGAAGAAGCCATCGAAACGGTGCTGACGGCCATCGAGGCCGCCGGCTACAAAACGGGCTCGCAGATCATGATCGCCATGGACGCCGCCAATAGCGAACTTTATAAGAACGGCAAGTACACCTTCCACAAGAGCGACGGCAAGACCCTCTCTTCCGACGAGCTCGTGAAATACTGGGAAAACTGGGTGAACCAGTATCCCATTTGCTCCATCGAAGACGGCATGGCCGAAGACGACTGGGACGGCTGGAAAAACCTCACCGAGACCGTAGGCAAACGCGTGCAGCTCGTGGGCGACGACCTGTTCGTAACCAACGTGAAGCGCCTCGGCCAGGGCATCGAGCGCAGCATCGCCAACGGCCTGCTGGTGAAGGTGAACCAGATCGGCACCCTCACCGAAACGATCAACGCCGTCACGATGGCGCAGCACGCCGGTTACAACACCATCATGAGCCACCGCTCGGGTGAGACCGAAGACACGACCATCGCCGACCTCGCCGTGGCCCTCAACTGCGGCCAGATCAAGACCGGTTCGGCCTCCCGCACCGACCGGATCGCCAAGTACAACCAGCTGATCCGCATAGAAGAGCTGCTCGGCCCCTCGGCGATCTACCCCGGCAAGAGTTTGAAATTCGGAAAATGATAAAGCCTAAAGCCCCTCCACAAGAGGGGCTTTTTTTTGACAATGAACGCAGATTCTATAGGATTATTCAGATCAGCGCAGATAGACTTTTGCGGGCGTCATCAAAATCGTATCGAATCATAATAAATCTATGTGTACCGCTTGCGGCACCTGCGCTCTTTCTCTTCAACGCCTAGCTTTGCCCCATGATCCCGATCGACCTTTCGCAATTGCAAGGAAAATACGTATACCTCGAGCTGCTGGCCGACAGTCATGTGGCGGAACTCCGCGCCCTAGCCCGCGACCCGCGCATCTGGGAATACACGAAGACGCTCCTCGTCAACGATACCTACGACGCGCAATTCGACAGGTACATCGCCGCTGCCTTCGACGAACGCAACACCGGGATGCAGGTGTCGTTTGTGATGCGGGATGCCGCCACAGGCGCCGTGATGGGCATGACCCGCTATTACCGCATCGAGCCGGCCATGAAGCGGCTCTCCATCGGCTATACCTGGTACGTGCCCGAATACTGGGGCAAGGTGCACAACAAGGAGTGCAAGTACCTCCTGCTGCGCTATGCCTTTGAAACCCTGGGCTACCAGCGGGTGGAGTTCGAAGTGGCCCACCAGAATGAGCGCTCGCAGAAGGCCGTTCAAAAGATCGGCGGCGTGCAGGAAGCGGTGCTGCGCAAGCACGGACTCCATGCCGACGGCAGCATCCGCCACACCGTGGTCTTCAGCATTATCGACGATGAGTGGCCGGAGGTGAAAGCAAAGCTTGAGCGCCTATTATAACCCATCAACCGGTTAATCCATTAACCGGCTAATTGATTCCAGATTCTCTATCTTCGTATTACTGAATTCGCGAACATGAGCCTGCTGCGCCGTATCCCATCCTTTCTTCGTAATAAATTCTTCATCGCCGGGCTGGCCTTCGTGCTCTGGCTGCTCTTTTTCGACCGCAACGATTTCTTCGCCCAGCGGGAGCGCCGCCGTGAGCTGCGGGAGCTGCAGACCTCCAAAAAGCAGTACCAGGACCAGATCGGGAAAGAGCGGCAGTTTGCTGAGAACCTTCGCCACGACCCTGCCACCATCGAGCGCTTTGCCCGGGAACGCTACGGCATGAAACGCGACAATGAAGACCTCTTCCTCGTAGCGGAGCCGAAAAACAGCGACGCCCCCGCACAATAAGCACCCCGTAACGCCGTTAGTGTTGCATACCACCCACCAAGCACCGTCCCACACGACCTAAATAAGGATTATGCACCAGTACACACCGGAGGACCTCCTGCGTTATCTCTACCATGAAATGAGCCAGGAAGAGTCTGCTGCTCTTGATACCGAATTGGCCCGCAGCTGGGCGCTCCGCGAAAAGCTCGCGGTGCTCAAAACCGCCCACGAACGCCTCAACGCAATCACCGAATCGCCCCGCACCGAGGTCATCCTCAATGTGCTCAAGTATGCGTACGCCAGTTCCCCGGCCGCCTCTACCCGCAACTAACCACACAACCCGGCCCCTTGCTATCTTGCGGCAATGACCCGCAAGCAACGCTTTGAGCACGTCATCGCCTACTTTGAAGAGGCCATGCCCGACCCGGAAACCGAGCTGCTTTACGACAATCCCTACCAGCTCCTGGTGGCCGTCATCCTGTCGGCGCAATGCACCGACAAGCGGGTGAACATGCACACCCCCGCCCTCTTCGAGCGCTACCCCGACATCCCGTCCCTCGCAACCGCCGAATACGACGAGCTGTTTTCCTATATCAAGTCGATCTCCTTTCCCGGCAACAAAACCCGCCACCTGATGGGAATGGCTAAAATGGTGGAAGAAAAATTCGCCGGCGAGATCCCCATGACCGTAGACGAGCTGGTGCAGCTCCCGGGCGTCGGGCGCAAAACCGCCAACGTGATCACCTCCGTGGTCGACAACCAGCCCAACATGGCCGTGGATACCCACGTGTTCCGCGTATCGGCCCGCCTCGGCCTGACGGTCCGCGCCAAAACGCCGCTCGAAACCGAAAAGCAACTCATTAAGTACGTACCGACCGGGCTCGTATACAAGTTCCACCACTGGCTGATCCTCCACGGCCGCTACGTGTGCGTCGCGCGGAGGCCCAAGTGCGAGGAATGCGGCCTCAAGCCCTTGTGCCCATACTTTCAGAAAGTGATGAAAGCGGAAGTGGTAAAGCGCAAGTGACACCTGCCCCTTTATCCTGATTGCACGTGCCCCTTTCGCGATCGTCGTTGCTTCGCTGCGCTCGCAACGACGGACCGGGCGGCCGCGACATACCACTGCTGTCCTCCGACCTAAAATCTTTCCTAGAATGGAAAGCCGAACGTAATCAGCGGCAGCGCTTTTTCCTCGGCGCTCCAGGCCAGCATGCCCGTTACCACGAAGCGCTTCACCGGGGCGACCCAGATGCCGCCGCCGTAGCCGGCAAACCAGCCCTTTGGCGGATCGTCGGGGTACTTTACCTGGCCCACGTCGAAGAAGCCCAGGAGGCCGATGGAGCCGGGAAACAGGTAGGTACTGAAGTCGGCGATGCGGAAGCGCATCTCGCTTTGCAGGTACAGTACGCTCTTGCCCGCAAAGCGGTCGCGGCGATAGCCCCGCAGGTTGTTGATACCCGAGAGGTAATAGGCCTGCGGGATCTCCACCGTCTTGCCAAACACGCGACCGTAGCCGAAGCGCTCGGCGAGCACGAAGCGCGGGTAGCTGAACAGGCTCGAATAGATCCGCATGTCCACGTCGGCGCGGGTGACCGTATGGCTCTGGTCGTTGAGCCCGATCAGCGGGCGCACGTTGAGGTCCATCAGCAGGCCGCGCGTAGGGATGATCTTGTTGTTCTGCGTGTTGATGTCGAGCTTGAAATGCGGGCCGGCAAAGAACTTCTCTTTATACAGGGTTCCATAGTCGATGCCCGGGATGCCCGACCTATCTATGAAATGATCCTTGTTCTGCTGCTCGTGCACCCGGAAATACTGGAAGCTGAGGCCGTAGTTGATCCGCATCCACGATTGTAGCTGGCGGCGAAGCAGCACATATACGTCGGAGATGTCGTAGCGCACGCGGTAGAAGCGCTCGCCTTCGGGCATCGTCCGTAGAAATGCGGTATTGTTTCCAAAGCCGAAGAAGTTCGTGACATTGATCGGGGCACGAATGTCGGCGCGGATGGTGAGGTCCTCATGGCCGATCACCTGGGTGAAGTCGCCCTCGTAGCGAAAACGGGACGAGTTGGTGGCCAACGCGTGGCTGATGTTCACGTAGTGGCGGCTCTTATACGGCTCCTTGCGGAAGCCCTGGCGCACGCTTTCGAGGAACATGCCGAGGTAAAGGCCGTCGTCGACGTTGTAGGCCGCGGTGAGGCCGGGCCGGAACAAATTGTATTTGTAGCCGAGGCGGTTGTAGCGGTTTACCTGCGGATCCTTGCTCAGCTTGCTTTGTGCACTGCTGACACCCACCAGCTTGTTGTTCTCGAAGGTGGCGTCGTATACGCGGAGCGAGCCGTGCAGCGTATTGTTGACAAACGAATCCGAGCCGGCGCCGCCGATGGCGCGCACCTTGATGCCGCTGTTGCCATCGCCTTCAAAAAAGAAATGGTCGTCGTCGCTGAGGCCGTAGAGAATGACCTCCTTGGTCACCTTCGGGTCGAAGGTACGCTCATACATGCGGCCCTTGACGACGCCTTCCTTGCTGAGGCTTTGCACCAGCACGTGCACCTTTCCATCTTCGAGGCGGCGTACGCGAAACTCCTCGCGATCGTTGGAGCCCAACACGTTCACTTCCTTTGAAATAAAACGGTAATAGGCCAGCATCTCCTCGCGGAAATACTTCCGGCGCTCCTTGAGCGTGCTGATGATCTTCTCCATGTTCTTGTCCTGTACTTCTACGGGTTGCTGGCGCAGGGCCTCGTTGATGACGGTGTCGGTCATCTGCTGGAGAAACTCGTCGGTCATCCGCATCCACTGGGCCTCGTCGAGCTCGTTGAGGAAGAAGCGGTCGAAATTGCGGGCTACGCGGTTGAAGGTCTTGATGTTGTCGGCATGCGCCCGGAAACCCTGCACTTCGGGCAGGAACCAGGGCTTGCGGGCAAACCAGGGCACGAGGCCCTGATTGACGAAAAAGGCCTGGTCGTGGTCGCGGGGGATGGGGTAATAGAGCTTGCCCTTGCCCGTATCCTGTGTGGCCCAGCGCCACTGGTCCTCGTGGCGGTCGAAGTCCATGATGAACATGTCGAGGAGGCGCGCCTGCAGCACGCGGTGCTGGAGCACGTGGTCGTCGTTGTCCTTGAACAGGCGGAACAGCAGGTCTTCGGTATTGTACGATTTCTTCACCCCCACCGGCTCGCGCTCTTCGAGGATCGCCAGCACGTTGGAGAACTGGGCGTTGAAGCGGCCGAGCCGCTTGTCGTTGGGAATATACACGAGCTTGCGGCGGATGACGGGAATGCCCACTGCGCGGGCCAGCGGGTCGTACGACAGCGAAGCGTAGGGATAAGACGCCGAGATGCCCTGCTCCACGATGTCCTTGGCGAAGGTCTGGCGCAGGTCGGCGGGGATGGCGGCGTCGGGGAACTTCTCGATGGAGCGCAGGGCCCACTCGTGACCGTCCTTTTCTTCGAGGCGCAGGGAGCGGGTTTGCTTGCCACCACCCAGGCGCACCGGTTTGAGGCCGCCCTGCTCGGTGCTGATGTTGAGCACCGGCACCGTCACGGGCGTCGTCCATTCGGCGCGGTAGTTCTGGCCGGTGAGCAGCGTGCGGAGGCCCTTCCGTTCAAGCCGCGCGTTGGCAGCCAGCGTGATGGAGGTGGGCAGCGGGCCATAAATGGTATCTACCGGCGGCAGGGGCTGCTTCCGGATGGCAAAGAGTTCCCTGGAAAAGTTCGGAGCTTCCATGCCCGGACTGTCCGCGTTGTAATAGCGCACGTTCACCTTGCCGCTCTTGAGTACTTCGAGCACGGCGAAGCCATTCTGCACGCTGCCATAAAGCAGGTTGTCGTTGGCTTTTTTGATCCGCGTCAGTTCCGCCACGGCGCCGCTCACGATATAGTAGAGGCTGTCTTTGGGCTTGCGCAGCAGCTGCTGGCTGTGGTCGTGGCCGGCCACGGTGATGGTGTTGGGATATTTTTTCAGCACGTCCTCGATGGCCTTGGCCATGGCGCGGTATACGGGGTGATTGAAGTCCTGCACGTTGCCGAACACGCCGCGGGCAATGGGATAGATTGAGCCGAGCACGGGCAGCGGGATGTAGAGGCCGTGGATCGCCTCGGCCAGCGGGAAGATGTGCTGCTTCAGGGTATAGGCGCCGCCGTGCACGCCCTGCGAGTAGATGGGGTGGTGCATCGCCAGCACCACCAGCTGGTTGGGATGGGTCTGGATGACCTCCTCGAGCTCGGTGGTGAAGTCTTCGATGCTCTTCGAAGCGCAGTTGGAGCCGGGGCCGGGCTTGTCGTGGATGTAGAGGAACCACTGGCTGTCCATCAGCACCACCACCAGCTGGCTGTCCACCTCGATGGTTTCCGGGCCGGGGCAGCCGCCGCGGGGCCATGCTTCCACATTGTTGAGTTGGAGTGAGTTGATATAGTCTACCTGGTTCTGCACGCGCAGCCAGCCGCCGATCTTCCCGTTCATCCAGTCGTGGTTGCCGGGGATGAAGTAGGCGCGGGCCTTTTTGCCCCGCGTGAGGTCGATCTCGTAGTCGAGGATCTTCTTGGATTCCTTGAAGTCGGCTTCGCCTTCCGTGGGCAGGCCCAGGGGGTAGATGTTGTCGCCGAGCCAGATGGCCATGTTGCGCTCGTCGTTCCAGTCCACGTTGCGCCGCAGCCAGTCGCCGGTGGGCTGGCGGCCGTCGGGCGCCAGGTCGCCGGCGTCGCCGAGCAGGAAGATGCGGTGGCGTACGGAATCGGTTTGCGCCCAGAGGACGCCGGTCAGCAGCAGCAGGGCCCAGCTCAAAAAAATCCTTTTCATCGGTGCTTGTTTTTCCGCTCCAACGGCCTAGTGGCGCTTGCCTTTGCGGCCGTAGGGGATACGGAGCAGGGTGGCTTTGCCCAACTTGGCCTCGTTGGAGATATACATATCCCCGTTCTCTGCAAAAGCTATTCCCTCGGCCTGCGGGTAAAAGCTGGGGTTGAGCCGGTACGCCGCTTCTACACTGTCGCGCCCGTTGGTGATCACCAGCAGGTGACCGGCGGAGGAGAGGATGAACAGCTGGCCGCTCAGCGGGTTGAAGGCCGCCGCCGAGGGCTTGAACTGCGCCTTGCCGTCTTTCAGCACGTCGGCCACGTCCTTTTGGCGGATCGTATAAAAAGGCTTCGGGTCAAAGCGGCGGGTTGCGGGGTCGAAGCGCCAGGCCGTACGGACACCCGTATTGTTCTCGCCCTTGATGTTCTTCGACAGCAGGATCACCCCGCGGGCCGAGGAATCGTAATACATCGTTTCAAAATCCACCGAGCCTTCTTTGGGCTTGCCTTCGGCGTCCCGCTCCACAGTTTCCGGCAGGGGCACCTCGAGGTGGTAGGTTTCGGTTACCAGGCCGCTATCAGCGCGGTGGGAAGCAAAGAGGGTGCCGTCGGAAGCGAGCACGTACACGGTGCTGTCGAGCTGCAGCACGTCCTCGTAGTCGGCGCTGGGCGCGAACTCCTCGGTATAAAAGTCGTCGACGGTCCCGTCCGTGTATACACGGAACACGTGCTTCTTGTCGTCGGCGATGGCCAGCATCGACGATGTTCCTTTTAAATAGAAGAGCCCGGAGACCTCGCTGAGCTTCTTGCCCAGGAAGTGGATCTCGGGGCGCGGCAGCACGTAGCCCGCCGGCGAATGGGGATTGGTGAAGAGCTGGCAACTGCTGAGCAGAAATATCAATCCGCCTGCGCCAAGGCTTCGGCGGACAAGGCACCGCATACTGCAGAATTGTAGAAATCCGGAGCCCATCTGTAGAACTAATGAAACGAGCATCCGGAGGCCGTTCAGCAGAAAGCGGTTGGAGCGAGGCTCCGCCCGCCGTAGCGCGCAGCGCGTAGGAGGGAACGATATTTTATATAGTGTGTCAGGCATTCTTGAGATTTATTAGGAAACAGTACGGCTATGACGGAGCAACAATTGAACATATTACAGGCGGCGCAGGAACGGGTAACGCACATCTTCCGCGAGGAGGTGAAACCGGATTTCGTTTTTCACAGCCTCGAGCACACGGAGCAGGTAGTGGCAGCGGCGCAGGAGCTCTCGATGCAATACCCGCTGAGTGAGGACGACCGTTTTGTGTTGTTGCTGGCGGCATGGTTTCATGATACCGGCTTCAGCAGCGGCAAAGCCGAGGAGCATGAAAAGGAAAGCATCCGGCACATCACCCATTTTCTGCAGGAGCAGGGTGTAGACGACGAAACGATCCAGCGGGTATCGTCGTGCATACAAGCAACGCGTATGCCACAGTCGCCCCTGTCGACGGTGGAGAAGATCATGTGCGACGCCGACCTGTACCACCTCGGTGGCCCCGACTTCGGGAAGATGAGCCGCCAGCTGCGCACCGAGCAGGAAGCCTACCTGGGCAAGGAACTTTCCAAGAAGGAATGGCGCCAGCGCAACATCGAATTTCTCGAAACGCACCAATACTTTACCGACTACGCGCAGCAGCACCGCGAGCCGCAAAAGCAGGAGTGGCTGCGGCAACTGCGCAAAAAGCAGGGCGACAAAGGCGTGAAGATGACCCCCGAGCTCGAAGTCTCGCCCTACACCTTCGAGCCGGCCGCCGAGCTCAACGACCCGAAGAAGCAAACGATGGCGCAGAAGGCCGACAAGGAACGCGAGCGCTCGGTGCAAACGATGTTCAAGCTCACCTCGGAGAACCACATTCACCTCTCCTCGCAGGCCGACAGCAAGGCCCACATCATGATCTCGGTCAACTCGATCATCATCTCCATCATGTTCTCGGTGCTGCTGGGCCGCCTCGAATACTACCCGCACCTGGCCCTGCCCACGCTGCTGCTGGCCATCGTGTGCGTGCTCACCATCATTTTCTCCGTGCTGGCTACGCGCCCCTCCATCAACAAAGGATCGTTTACCGAAGACGACATCCGCAGCCGCCGCACCAACCTCCTCTTCTTCGGCAACTTCCACCGCATGGAGCTGGACAAATACCAGTGGGCGATGAATGAGCTGCTGAAAGACCGCGAGTACATCTACAGCTCGCTGATCAAGGACACGTATTACTTAGGTCTCGTGCTGGCCAAGAAGTACCGCTACCTGCGCATCTCCTACACGATCTTCATGTTCGGGTTGATCGCGGCGGTGCTTGCGTTCATCGCGAGTTATGTGTGGGGTGGGTAAGCGTTAGGTAACATCAACTGAGTTGGTCGATGTCGTCCATATCTCTCGGACGGCCGGATGCCGCTTTATTTCGAAGTAAGTCCTGGTAGCTGATGAAAGCGACCTGCAGTCCGTCAATAGCAACCATTTTCCTGTTTTGATAGGCTTCAGGAAAAGACACCCCGTCAATAGATGTCAACAAATCGATCCGCAGTGGAGGATAGCCGAGCTGAATGACATTGCCTGATTTTGTAAAGTCGGCCTCTTTTAATCCGAAAGAGCCAAATCCGAACTCGTTCAGGCAGGCAATGATACGTTCCGCATTTTCTGGAGTAGCATTCAACCAAATGTCGAGGTCACCGGTATAACGCGGATGGCCATGAATACCGACTGCGTAACCTCCGACAATCAGGTACTCAGCCTTGTGCGCGATTAACAATGCGACAAATTCTCTGAAGTCTGGGCTGAACATCTTTCCGGAAATTAATATACTGTTGACGAAGAATCTCCACGGCCTCGAGACGTTTGGAAACGGGCTGCGCGGACCAATAAGCAAAGTCGCTCGAACGGTCTTTTAGTGATGTGATTGTGATTACCCGTTGCATACTCAAAGATACGAAATGCCCCCCGACGATAAAAGAATCAGTCCATGGAAGTCGCATCCGGAATGGCCGCACTCACCTGTTTCAGGACTACTCTTCCCCGGGTCAATCATACCGAAAAGTACCGCTACCTCCGGATCTCCTACACGATCTTCCTATCCGGCCTCATCGCGGCGGCGCTGGCATTCATTGCGGGTTATGTGTGGGGCGGGTAAAAATCAGGCACTCAGCCCTGTGCGCGACCAGCATTGCGATCAACGCTGTGAAGTCGTGGCGGAAAGAAGCTCCGGACAGCCTCCTAAAAACGATTGATTTTCGTGGCGCGTAGCGCCACCAGGTACCCGGGATCGCTGATTGAGGCCCGATGCACCGATAACGCAGGTCCGGTCGACCGGGATGTGCCCGATGGCGGCTCCTGTTTTTCTCATCACCGGCGTGCAGTGCAGCGACGCCCCGTGGTGGCGCGTAGCGCCACTACGTGCCCGGCTCCGGCTATTCGGGTTCGGTAAACAGGTAGCGCGGATCGTAGTCGATCCCGTTTTCGTCCAGCAACCCGGTGTATTCCTCCAGGAAAGAGATCTTGCGGTGCTGCTCCGGCTGCTGGCGGATGTAACCAGCCACGGCGTCGATGCCGCCTGCGTGGACATGAAACCAACCATAGCCCCGTTGCCACTCAAATTTGTGCTGCAGAAACCCCTGCTCGTTGATCCATTTGGAGGATTCCGCCTTCAGCACCTGCAGGATCTTACGCGGCTCCCTATTCATCGAAATGGCCATCAGCAGGTGCACGTGGTCGGGCATGGCGTAGATCGCCATGGGCAGGTGCTCCTTACCTTTTATCATTCCGGTCATATAGCGCTGAACCGGCTCGCGGAACGCCGGAAGGATCAGCGCTTGCCGGTACCTGGGGGCAAAGACGGTGTGTACGGCCGATTGCCTGAAGGTGTTTGCCATTGAAAAGCTTTTCCCGAAGCTAGCTGCAAGGCCCTGCGCGGCCCTGTGAGAAACAACAGCTTCGGAAGGGATTTCCCGGAAGGCGGGCTGTTGTTTTTCTCATCGTGGTGGATGCGACGGGGCACGTAGCGGCGCTACGCGCCACGGCAAAAGGATGGATTTCATTTCGCCCGGCATTACCGACAGGCGCCCTTCCAGCGCGGTACCAACGCACGGGCAAAAAGATTGCAGGTTCGCCGCATCCGGTGCTGTCCCGCCTCCGCGTTGCACGAAGCAGCGCCTGCCCGGCTTACGCTTCTTCAACGATGATTGCCGCCACAAAAAAAGCGGCACCACGCCGCTTGCAATCATCATATATGAAGCACCAAAAAATAATTGGCTCATTCAACATTTGCCTTTACATAGGAGCCTCTGTTGGGCGCCGTCGTCTGTCAGACAGCGACAATAGCAAAGATTGTCAATATGGCTAAACCAGAAAGTTCCAATATCCATAGCCGTATTATCGCCTTACTCAAGAACGCACGAAAAAACATGTCTGTTGGTAGTAAGACAATTAGCGCGATTGGAAACATTGCGCCCGCCCAGTTTACCATTTTATTTCCATCAAAATAATTATAGGGAAACGCGAAAAACATAATCGCTAGAGCAATTAGAACTATTGTAATTGGTGTGAAGATTAACCCAATGGTCGCATAGTTACGTACTAGTGTCATGCACGTCGAATATAGTGAGGTCGCCCGATGGCGCACAACGACCAGGGCTTTGCGCTGTGGCCGACAATGACTGTACAACCTTTCAAAGTGTTCGCAGGCCATAGCGCAATAATCATGTTAGGCGCTGTACATCTGGAGGACGCTCGCACCAACTACCTCTCAAAAAGACGATTGATGTCATGAAGTCCTTCTAAAACTCCTTTGATACTCGATTGATTACCTAATAGGCCAAATTTGAGTTTACAGTCAACATTTTGACCATTAAATGTTCCGGCGCCCACTGATGTCATCCCGTCTACCAGTACTTGACCAGATGAATTTACCGATAGACGGAGGTGAAAATCATTGCCGTAGGATGTTAGAGACGCAGTGCCATCCAACTTTGCATAGTTAACTTGAAGGTTTTTGAAAAAAGCGCGATACGATGCGCTCGAAATCAATGCTGTATTCGATGCAGAAAAGCCGCTGCACTTAATATCAATCTTCGTCAGGATGTGGAATTCGTCTAATGCCGGAGTTTGATGCATTAAATCGAAAACACGCTGCACGGTCAGAGCAAGGTAATTGTCGTTTCCCCGAAACTCGAACCCTTCTCTAGTATCTCTTTGCATAGAAGACTGTTACTGTATAGCGCCTAACATTAGCATTTACGCTATCAAACGAATATACCCCATTCCTAACTCCTTGCCCGCCAATCACAAACGACCGCGCAATTTTTATAGCGCGTTGCGTCTAGCGCACAAAAAAGCCACCTCCCGGTGGCTTTGTATTTCTACGGTATCAGCCCGCAGCCTCCACCTTCTTTCCCTTCCCTTTATAATCCTTTACCCTCCGTGCGATGAAATACGTCTCGCGAAACTCCTTTTGCTCGGGCTTCGTCATGAAGGCTTCGATCTCTTCGTCGAGCTCGCGGAGCTTGGCGGAGAGGGCCTTCATCAGGTCGGGGATGGAAGCGGTGGCCTGCGTGCGCTGGGCGCCCACGGCGTCGCGCTTGCCTTCCTTGGGCTTCACGGCTTCAATGAGGCTGTTGAGGGCAGCTACGTCGCCGGCCGTTATGTCGTACGTGGCCAGGGCGTCGAGGTGTTGTGTGGCGAGGCGCGTCATGCGCTCGCAGCGCTCGATCTGCTCTTCGTCGGTGCCGCCCGAAAAGGAAGTTTCCGAAAAATCGCAGTCGGCCAGCAACACGGCGTTCTTCGTTTTCCGGCCAAACACTTTCAGCTTCATACACATCCCGAATCCGGCCTCGAGCATGGCGTCCTGGCTGTCGTTCTTGTCGTTGGTGTGGCCCGGCGTCTGGTTGTCGCCCTGCCGCTGGGCGGCCGCGCTGATGGCCCCAGTAAGGTCCTCGATGCTGTCCGCCGATTCGGTGATGTGGGCGTTGCGTTCCCAGTGAGTTCTGTAATCTTCCAGGCAGGTGAGCACCGCTTTGGCTGCGCCATGACGGCGCCAGAATACTTTTCTCATAAATTTTAGTTTGAATATAAAAGGTACAAACGACTACGCAGAACCGAAAATATCTTTTTCCTCCTGCGCCGTCCGGCCGCCCGGCTGCGCCGGACGTAATCGGGATAGCCCCGCTTCGCGGGGCTGCTTCGTTGCGCGCCATCCATTCCGGCGGACTTCGCCCGCCGGCTACCCGGATGGCACCGCTTCGCGGCGCTGAATACCCCAAACCGCATTTATTCGTGTCCACAGGATGGGCACACGAACGGAGCACTCCGGAACTGAAACGCGGACGATTTTGGGTGAAACAGGCGCAAAAATGACTGAAACGGGTGCCGAAATGGCTGAAACGCGGGCATTTGTAGCTGAAACGGGCGCATATTTCAACGGAACGGGGCCATATTTTGGTGAAACGCGGGCTTATTACACCGGAACGGGGCCTTATTTTGTTGAAACGGGCGCAGTTTTAACCCGAACGGGCCTTTCCAAGCCCGAAACGCCCCCTACTCTGCTCCGGATCAATGAGTTATAAAAACTACCAGGCGCAGCCAATACGCGGAACGGGCCCGTCCGCGGCCAGGCGGGGCCTTTCTGAGCCCCCGCTACTTTTTCCCCGTCCCCTTCCGGATCACCTTCTCCAACCGCTTGCGCTTGCTCTCGGTTTCCACATCGGGCAGCCGCAGGGTCAGCGTTTGCAGGAAGGTGGGCCAATTTTCATCGTTCACCAACGGCAGCGTTTTTTCCGCGTACGTGGGCAGCTGGTTCACCGGCGCCCGGAGCAGTTGCTCGTTGAGCAGCGCAAAGGCGTCGGCCGCATAGCGCTCCATCGAGCCGAGTGCCACGAGGATGTTGACGCAATGATCTTTCGTGATGACGGAGCCCGCATCGGCGGCCGCTACAATAGTGCCGAGGGCCGCGTGGATCGCATCGGGCACTTCGCCCACGATGCTGCTCAACGCCGTCATGGCGCCCCATTGCAGGCGGTTGTTTGGATGCGTCAACAAGCCGATGAAGGTTTGCGCGTACGGAGCGATCAGCGCGGGATCGATCGCGCCGATCTCGTACAGCACCTTGATGCTGTCGGCCTGGAGGTCTTTCTTTTTACCGGAGAGCAGGTCAACGAGCTCTTTAACGGCACCCGTATCTTTCGCACCAGCAATGACCTTCGCCAGTTCCACGTTGGGCGCTTCGTCGCGGCGGTCGAGCGATGAAGCCAGTTTGTCCTGTACGCTTGTCTTATTCATAGGGAAGAAGGGAACCGTGTTATTCCGAAACGAGGCAAGTGGCGGGGCGTTGCTGGCGATACTGCTCTTCGAGCAGGCTTTTCAGCGTCGCCAGGCTCTCGTCCATGTCGCGGGCAAAGTTGCGCTCGAACAGGGGCAGGAGCCCGTTCAGCGGGAAGGGCAGCTTCCCGCCGTTACTCAGCACCACTTTGGTTTGCTCCTCCGCCAGTGACTCCAGGGCCATGTGGGCATAGGCGGTCACGCGCATCGGCTTTACGAAGCGGAGCTCCGTTTCGATCCGTTCCCCTTCCACGATGGCCGTGATCTCCTTTTCGCCTTCGCCGGCGCTCTTGTTGCCGCTCCAGGCATACACGAAGCCGACGGTGCCGTCGGTGCCGCGGAACTCCTTCCTGCGGTCCGCGTCGGTCTTTGCCCACTTGTTGAAGCGCTCCTGGTTTTCGAGCAGCTTCAGGAAATCGAATACCTGCCGCCGCGGGGCCCCGATGACCACTTCGCGGGCTACGTGGTAGCTCCGCTTCAGGAACAGCGCGAGGAGCAACAGCAGGGCGACGAGGCCGGCTACAACGAGGAGGATGGTCACAAGGAGGTTCATAAGCGGTGTTTGGAGCGCGCCGGTGGATGCGGCGCAGGCGGCAAGAAAAGAAGAAGGAACGGAATGCGCAAATAATGCTTCGGGCTATCCCTTCCGCGCCACCAGCGCGTACAGCATCGGGATCTTGTCGCCCAGGTGTTCGATGCGGAACTGTTTCGGCGCCACTTCCACCGTATGACGGAAGCAGTTGTAGGGCGAGTAGTCGTATTCGTTGAACACTTCCAGCGCCAGCCCGTTGCGGAGCAGGGCACCGATCACTTCGGCGAGGCCGTGGTTCCAGCACACGTACTTCTGCGAGATAGGGGCGTCGCGGTCGGCGTAGGTGCCGCTTTCGGTTTCCACGATGGGACCGCTGTTGAAGTAGCGGTAGGCCACCTTTTGAAAGTCGTCGTCGAAGGTCCACACGAAGGGATGGAATTCGGCAAACACGAAGCGGCCACCGGGCTTCAGGTAGCGGGCGATGAGGGCCGCCCAGCGATCAATGTCGGGGAGCCAGCCGATGGTGCCGTAAGAGGAGAAGACGATGTCGAAGGTTTCGTCGAGGTGCTGCGGCAGGTCGTACAGGTTGCAGCACACGAAGCGGGCGTCTGTGCCGGCATCGCGGGCGAGGCCGCGGGCCGCGTCGATGGCTTTGTCGGAGAGGTCCACACCCGTGGCCGCGGCGCCCATACGCGCCAGCGAGATCGTGTCCTGCCCGAAGTGGCACTGCAGGTGCAGCAGCGACTGGCCGGCGACGTTGCCCAGCAGTTCGAGCTCGATGGCGTTGAGCGAAGACGCGCCGCGGAGGAAGCCGGGCACGTCGTAGAAGTCCGAGCGCAGGTGCGCCTCGGTGCGGTTATTCCAGGAGTCGCGGTTTACCGCAACGTAGTCGGGAGTGGTTGCCATGGCGGCAAGGTACTTATTTGCGGGGCTTGTCGGCACGCAGGAAGACGGCCTCGGTGCCGGTGGCGTCGCGCATCCGGAGGGTGTCGGCCTGCAGCACCAGCACGCTGAAGTTGATGGGGCCGCGGGGCGAAACGGTGCTCAGCGTCCGCTTCTTGGCATCGTAGCGATACGTGCCCCGGGTATCCTGCTGCAACTTCCCTCCCGTATAAATACGGATGGAGAAGGAGTCCTTCCCAAAGAAGCGGAGCGTGTCGCGGTAGTCGGGTGGCAGGGCGCTGTTGTTCTCGAAGTACGAGGTCCAGGCGCCGCTCACCGGGTCCGCACCCGGGGTGGTATTGCAAGCGGCGCAAAGCAGGAGGAGAAAGAAGGCAATTCGTGTCATGGAAAGAAATGAGGTGAGACCGGAACAGGGAAGATAGGAGAATACTTGAGAACATGATTACATGAGTACATGATTGTAAAGGGAGTACCTCCCTCAAATATTCTAGTAATCATCTATTCTATTATTCAAGTACTCCCCCTCCGTCACTCTTTAACTCTTCTTAATCGCCAATCCGGCGAATGGTCATCTGTCCGCCTTCGCCATCCAGGAGGCGCAGCGTGTCGTGCGCCTGCTGGGGCACAAAGAAGGCGCCGTTGCCCGTGGGGGCGAAGGTGAGCAGGGCCTTGCGGACGGTATCGTAGCGGTAGGTGCCTTTTGTTTCCTGCACGAGGCCGTTGGCGTTGTATACCCGGATCGAAAAGGCGCTGTCGGTGCTGAACTGCAGCGTGTCGTGGTAGCCGGGCTCGGGCAGCGAGTCTTTATCGAGCACGGAGGTCCAGGTGCCGGCGAAGGTGCTTTTGGGCTTCGCTGCGGTGCCGGTTTTGGTTTTGTCGCCGCAGGCGGCGGCGAGGAGCGCGAGGCCTAAGAGGATGGGGTAACGCATAGTCAAAGGGTTTTAGAAGACGGCGCGCAGCCGCGCCCGGGGCTAAGATACGGAGGTTTGTGTGGAGGCAGACGCGCAGCGTCATTGCGGGCGTCCGCCTGTCGATCCACCGAAAGAGCGACGTCCCGGCCTGGGCGGGTTCCCTCCATCTTCCACCCACAAAAATGCCGGGGCATCGCCCCGGCACTTCATGATTCCTTGTTCGATAGGCTCAGAGGTATTTCTTGATCTCTTCCAGCAGTTCCGCCCGCATGATCGGCTCGCCCTTGGTCTTGTGGAAGCCCTTGGCGTCGATGAGAAACTGGTCGCGCACCAGTTTGATCAGCTGGCCGTTGTTGATCTCCGGTATTAATACGGTATCGTATTGCTTCAGCAGCTCGCCCAGGTTGCGCGGGAAGGGGCGGATGTAACGCAGGTGCGCATGCGCCACGGCGTGGCCGGCGTCTACGAGCTCTTTTACGACGGTCTTGATCACCCCATACGTGGAGCCCCAGCCCAGCACGAGCACTTTGCCTGTGTCGGGACCGTTATCGAGCTCCTGCCCGGGAATGTAGTCGGCGATCTTGTCCACTTTTTCCTGGCGCAGGCGCACCATCGTCTGGTGGTTCTCGGGGTCGTAGCTCACGTTGCCGGTCACGTTCTCTTTTTCGAGGCCGCCGATGCGGTGCTCGAGGCCCGGCGTGCCGGGGATGGCCCAGGGACGCACGCCTTTCTCGTTGCGGAGGTAGGGCTGAAACTTCGGCTCGCTGTGCCCGAGTTCGGTCTTGAATTCGGTATGAATGGCCGGCAGCATCTCGGTGTTGGGAAACTGCCAGGGCTCGGCCCCGTTGGCGATGTAGCCGTCGGAAAGAAAGATCACGGGGGTCATATGCTCCACGGCGATGCGGCAGGCTTCGTACACGCCTTCAAAGCAATCGGAGGGCGTGCTGGCCGCCAGCACGGGCATCGGGCTTTCGCCGTTGCGGCCGTACACGGCTTGCAGGAGGTCGCTCTGCTCGGTCTTGGTGGGCAGGCCGGTGGAGGGGCCGCCGCGCTGCACATCCACGATCACGAGGGGCAGCTCCAGCATGAGGGCGAGGCCCATCGCTTCGGTCTTGAGCGCCATGCCCGGCCCCGAGGTGGTGGTGACGCCCAGCTGGCCGCCATAGGCCGCGCCGATGGCCGCTGAAATGCCGGCGATCTCGTCTTCGGCCTGGAAGGTGCGCACGCCGAAATTCTTGTGCTTCGACAGCTCGTGGAGGATGTCGGAAGCCGGCGTGATGGGATAGGTGCCCAGGAAGAGCGGCAGGCCGCTCTTCACCGAGGCGGCGATGAGGCCGTAGGCCAGCGCCTGGTTGCCCATGATGGAGCGGTAGGAGCCCACCGCCATTTTCGCCTTTTCCACTACATATTGCGTGGTAAAGGTCTCGGTGGTGTCGCCGTAGTGGTAGCCGGCGCGGAGCACGCGCAGGTTGGACTCGAGGATGTCGGGCTTTTTGGCGAATTTCTCCTGGAGAAACTGCTCGGTGCTGTCGATGTTGCGGCCGTACATCCAGTAGAGGAAGCCGAGCACGAACATGTTCTTGGCGCGGTCCTTCTCCTTGGTTCCCAGCTTGTCTTCCTTGAGGGCCTCGCGGGTCATCTTGGTCACGTCCATGCGGATGACCTCGTAGCCCTCGAGCGAGTTGTCCTCGATCGGGTTGACCCCATCGGGGTAGTTGGCCAGACGCAGGTTCTTGGCGTCGAAGCCGTCCACGTTCACGATGATCTTGCCGCCCTTTTTGAGGTGCTTCAGGTTCACCTTGAGCGCCGCGGCGTTCATGGCCACGAGCACGTCGTAGGCGTCGCCGGGCGTGTGGATGGAGTTGGAGGAGAAGTGCAGCTGGAAGCCCGAAACACCGGGGAGGGTGCCGATGGGGGCACGGATCTCGGCGGGGAAGTCGGGGAAGGTGGAGAGGTCCACGCCCAGCAGCGCGGTATTATTGGTAAACTGGGTACCGGTGAGCTGCATGCCGTCGCCGGAGTCCCCGGCGAACTTGATGACCACATCTTGTACCAGCTCTTGCTTACGTTCCATAGTGGCCGCAAAGGTACGCCGCTCCGCGGCGAATAGCGAACCCGGAACAAGGATTTAAGATTATCGAAGGAGGGCAAAACGCCCCCTCTGCTTCCTTATTTGCTATTCCTCGCTCCCCGTTCGCCATCAGGAACCAAAAATCCCCGCACAAAGCGGGGATTTCAGGTTCGGTGCAGGCCGTCATAGTGGACGGATTTTCAAATTCTGTTAAGGTCGGAATCGGGAGAGGCCTGCCGATCTTTCATAGGATGACGGATCATTGGGGTTTTTCAGGACAGCGGATTGGTTCTTTTCGAAGGATTGGATTGTTTTGGCTTTTCATTGGATGGTTCCACAAAGCTACGCTCCACCTCGGCCGTAACGTTTTTCGGCGTGGCTTTTCTGCGCAAATTGGGGGATAACGCGAAGCGCCGCTAAAGGTTGTACCTAAGGGCTCCTGCCTGATTCCTGCCGTTGATCTTAGAATTCCCTTAGAGCCCCGAAGGCACCACCCTTTCGGCGAAACGGGTCCGGATGGCGGCAGGATCGGACCAATCGAGGGCGACTACGTCGTTCAGCACGTTCACCAGCATATCGAAGGAGGCCGGCTTGCGGAAAAACAGGCTTACCCCGGCAGCGTAGGCTTCGTGCACCAGTTCCGGGGCGTCGGCGGAGCTGTACATGACCACCGGCACCCCCGACAGGGCGTTGGCCTGTAACAGGGCGAGGCACTCAATGCCGTTCTTCTTCGGCATGTTCATGTCCATGAAAATGAGGTCGGGGCCAAAACGCCGGACGGCGGCCACGAGTTCATCACAGCCGTCGACGCTGTGCAGCACGATCGGAACGGGGAGTTCGGAGAGCGCGCTTCCCAGCAGGAAGGCGTCGTCGGGGTCGTCGTCGACCAGCAGGATCCTTTCAATAGCGGTTTGCATAAAACGATGTTTTTTGCGGGTAGGCAGGGAAAGGGGGAACTGCGGCGGAGAGGAGGCTGCCGTGAAGGGCAAAGGTAGTGCATTTGCGGGTGGGCGGGGCGCATGGCCCGCGCTTATCTTAGCGCCAAATAAATTTCCAGCTTATGATCCGTCATGCATCTGCCGTTTGGAACGGCTCCGGCAAGGAAGGCAAGGGTACCCTTAGCTCGCAGAGCGGGGTGCTGCAGCAAACGCAATACTCGTTCAATAGCCGCTTTGCCGATGGCACCGGCACCAACCCCGAAGAACTGGTCGCCGCGGCCCACGCGGGCTGCTTTACCATGAAACTCAGCTTCGTGCTCGGCGAAGGCGGCTTTACGCCCGACTCGCTCGAGACGAAGTGCGATATCAACTTCGAGAACGGCACCATCACCAGCTCGCACCTCACGGTGAGCGGCAAGGTGCCCGGCATCTCCGAAGAGCAGTGGCAGGCCGCCGTCAAGAAGGCCGAGCAGGAATGCCCTATTTCGAAGCTGCTGACGCAAGGCACGAAGATCAGCTCCGAAGGAAAGCTTGCCTGAGGCAGTTTATAGTTTGAAGTTTGTAGTTTGTAGTTGCGCAAGCGACGACATACGAGCCCTAATAAAGCCCCGCCATTGGTGGGGCTTTCTTGTTGCGATGCCGTACTGTCCCACACCGGAAACCGGAAACCGGAAACCGGCAACCAGCAACCCGAAACCTCCCCTACCGCAACTTCTTCAGGAAGAATTCCTTGTTGAGCCGCAAAAACGCGGAATAGCCGTACTCGAGCTTTTTGTTGTTGAGGTCGTAGTAGGGCTCCAGGCGAAGGTCGATGTTGACGTTGGGGAACAGCGTCTTGTCGTAGATAAAGGTGGCAAAGAGCAGCTGGCGGTCGGGCTCGCCGAAGTTGGGCAGCTTTTCGGAGATCGAATTGTAGAGGGGCAGTCCCAGCGGCCCGTAAAAGGTGGCACCTTTCCAGTAGCGGAGCTCCAGGTCGAGGTTCCACTTTGATTTCAGCAGCAGGGTCGACAGCCAGCCATAACCTTCGTTGTAGAGGCGAAGCTTGTTGCCCGAAATGTTTTTATACCCCACATAATAATGATCGGTCTGCACCGAGCGCAGTGCGCCGCCCTCACGCAAGGGGAAGGCCAGCGACAAGCCCGCGGCGCCGTTGAACAACGATTCGATAGCATTGGGCGAGGTGGAGATCTGCCCGCCGTAGTGGCTGACCAGCACTTGCAGGGGCACGGTCAGCGTAAAGCCGGGACGGTTGATGAGTCGGGTGCGCGTGGAAATGCCCGAGTTGAGTTGTTCGCGGAAGACGTCGTCGATGACGATCGACTCGCGCCAGTCGATGAACCAATCGCCCCAAAAGGCGCCTTTTTCATACTTCAACTGCAGTCCCTGCTCGTTGCGGGTGGTGGCGGCGCGCTCCACGTCGTTCATACCGGTGCGCTCCATGCGGCCCACGATGTACCGCTCGATATTGTAGAGCGGCTCCACGAAGCGGTGGTTGAGCCCCCCCTCGAGGGTGCCCATGATGAACGTGAGGCCTTTCTTCTGGTATTTCGCCTGGAACTGCGGCTCCACGGTAACGAGGCCGGGGCGGCCGAACTCACGGCGCAGCAGCAGGCCGCCTTTGAAAGCAATGTGCTCGTTGAGCTGGTACTGAAGCTGGGGAATTACCAGCGTACCCAAAAGCGTGTAACTGTTGGGGATATTCCCGAACCATTCGTAGTTGCGGAGGTAGTTGATGTTGTCCACCTGCAGGCTCAGCCGACCTGCGTTTTCGGGGCGCAGCGCGGCCGTATCGCGAAAGATCGGGTAGTCGGTCTGGGCGGAAGCGGAGCCGATGGCCCCTGCGGCCAGCAGGGCCAGCAAGGCTTTTCTCATCAATCGTTAGTTTTAAGAGGGGCGTAAGGTAGGGCTTATTTCGGATAGCCCCGGCAAACATGGCATAATTTTTTAATTTATAACAACCGCTCCGTAACCGTTCCACAATAAGCCGACCTGCCCGACAATGAATGATCTGCGCCTGTTCCGAAAGGAGCGGCGCCGGAACCATTTGTTCATCAAAAACAACAATCATGAGTCATCGCAGAGACAAGCGCGAGCGCGCGCAAAGCCAGGGCAATAACAACCAGAAAGGCGGCAGCGGCAACAGCCAGCAAACCCCCGGCCTGGCCCGTGGCAATGAGCAGCAAGTGTCCGATCAGCCTGGTAACACCTCGGAGCGCAGCCGCGGTACGAGCGGCAATGACCGCCAGGGTGGCAGCGGCGGTTCCAGCCGGAGTGGCCGGTAAACCCGCTGGCAGGAGCCGGCGGCCGTGAGCGCAAAGACGGAATTCTTAACCCGGCCGCCGGCTCATTCCTAGGCATCAATGCTCTTCCTTACAGACGTACCATGCCCGTCTTAGAGTGCACCGGGCTCCTCCGGGGCACGCATGGACTCCCTCTCATCATTAAATCAGGAAACATGAAAGAGAACAATCAGAATCTCGACCCGCAACGCGACCGGCTGTCGAACAACGACCGCCGGCAACAACAAGAACAACAACAGAACGTGAGTCATTCGGGTGGCCAAAGCAGCGACAGCCGCACCAACAGCGGCGGTGTAGCCGACCTGGGTAACACGGGCAACGCCACGCGCCGCGGCGATTCGGGTATCAGTACGAAGCGCAGTGTGACGGGCTCCGATTACGACGGACAAGTGTCGGGCTCCTGACGAGCTTGTGCCAGAGGGCACTTGGGTCAAAGCTTCTACAAAGCTTGCCGGGCGTGGCTTTCGGCGCCCACCGGCTCGCATGATGGTAAACGTAAGCCGGTACGGCATGGGATTTATTACCATTCCTACCGCATATTTTTTCTTCATTCAAAATCAACAGTCATGGAGAACAATCAAAGAAACCAGGGCCAGGAACAGGGTCGTTCCGGCAACATTGGCGGCTCTCAGCAGGGCCTCGGTGGTCAATCCCAAAACACCAGCGGCGGCTCTCAGCAGGGCGGCGGCATGGGTAACAGCGGCAGCCAGAGCGGCGATCAGAACCGTAGTGGCTCCCAAAGCGGCGATCAAAACCGCAGCGGCTCCCAGGGCGGCTCTCAGCGCAGTTCCGAAGGCCTCGGCAATCAAAGCCAGGGCACCAGCTCGGGCAGCCAGAGCGGCCAGGGCCAAAGTGGCCGTAGCTCCGGCTCGGATTACGGTTCTTCTTCCGGTGGTTCGAACCTCAACAGCGGCGACAGTGGCCGTGGCGGCTCCAGCCAGTCGGGCGGCTCTACGGGCCGTGAAGGTGGCATGTAAGTCACCACGATTTGCTTGTTAGTTAACTAATGAAAGAACGCCCTGTATTTCTACGGGGCGTTCTTTTTCCTAAAACGAATAGTCATGGACGAAAAAGATCAGAACGAACGGGCCCAGGCTTACCCGAAGCCCACGCAAACCGACAGCCAGCACAAGGAGCAGGGCGAGTACCTGCAGCGCCAGAGCAGTCGCCTTACCGAGCAATCGGAGGGCAGCGACACCCGCCAGGACGTGGAGCAGATGCGCGATGCCAATAACCAGAATACAACGGAGGGCATTCCTTGATCGTTCCGCAACCATCGACGGCACCGGTGATCCTTTGCGGCGCCACCGGCGCGCTGGGCCGCCGCATCGCTCATCACTTACTCCTTCGGGGCGCCGCCGTGCGCGCACTCGTGCGGCCGGGAAGCCGTACGGGTGTTCCTGAACTGCGCGGCGCAACGCTCGTGCCGGTGAACTATGAAGATCGCGGCAGCCTGTTGCAGGCTTGCAGCAGCGGCGGCTGCATTGTGTCGGCCCTGTCCGGGCTCGAAGACGTGATCGTGGACACGCAGAGCCGCCTGCTGGACGCCGCCGTAAAAGCGGGCGTGCCCCGCTTTATTCCTTCCGATTACTGTATCGACTATACGCGCCTGCTGCCGGGCGGCAACCGCAACCTCGACCTGCGCCGCCGTTTTGCCGCGCGCCTCGATGCCGCCCCGCTGCGGGCTACCGGCATCCTCAACGGGATGTTTGCCGACCTGCTCACCGGGCAGGCGCCCGTGGTGCTGCGTAAGCAACGCCGTATTCTTTATTGGGGAAGCGCCGACGTGCCGCTTGACTTTACCACGATGGAAGATACGGCGGCCTACACCGCCGCCGCCGCCCTCGATGAAAGCGCGCCGCGTTACCTGCGCATCGCTGGCGATGTGCGCACGATCCGCCAGCTGCAAGCAGTTGCTGCATCGGTCTTTGGTGAAGAATTCCGGCTGCTTCGCCCAGGTGGGCTGGGCATGCTGCGCACCCTCATCCGGGTGACGCGCTTCCTGGCGCCCGCACGCAAGGAGGTCTTCCCGCCCTGGCAGGGCATGCAATACCTGCACGATATGCTGAGCGGGCAAGCGAAATTGGAAACGCTCGATAATGACCGGTACTCCGACCTCACGTGGATGCCTGTTGCGGAGGTGTTGCGGGCCGGTAATGCAGGGAATGCTTATTCGTAAATCGTGCGGACGGCCTCCTTGTATTTCTCCATGATGGCTTTGCGTTTGAGGCTCAGTTTCGGCGTCAGCTCTCCGCCTTCCACGCTCCACTCTTTCGGCAGCAGTGCGATCTTCTTCACCTGTTCCACCTTGTTGAAATAAACATTGTAGGTATCCACCTGCTGCTGCAGGAATTCGTGCACGCGGCTGTTTTTACAAAGCGCCTCGCGGTTGTTGATATCGATGCCCTGCGTGCCGCACCATTGCTGCAGGCGCGCGAAGTTGGGCACCACCAGTGCACCGGCGAACTTCTGGCCATCACCCACCACCATGATCTGCTCGATAAAGGGCGACTCCACCATGCGCGTTTCGATCGGCAGCGGCGCCACGAACTTGCCGCCGGAGGTCTTGAAAATCTCCTTCTTACGGTCGGTGATCTTGAGGAATTTGCCTTCCTGCATTGTGCCGATATCACCGGTATAGAGCCACCCATCCTTCACCACTTCTTCGGTGAGGTCGGGGCGCTTGTAGTAGCCCATCATCACGTTGGGACCCTTGCACAACACCTCGCCGTCTTCGGCGATCTTCACCTCTACCCCATCGATCGCCGGGCCCACGGTGCCAAAGCGGCGGTTTTCCGGCTCGATATGATTGACCGAAATGACGGGCGACGATTCGGTTTGCCCATAGCCTTCCATGATGGGAATGCCGCCGGCGGTGAATACGCGGATGAGGCGCTCGGGGCAGGCCGCCGCGCCGGTAACGATGCCGCGGATGTTGTTGCCAAGGCCTTCGCGCCACTTGCTGAAAATGAGTTTGTTTGCCAGCTTCAGCTGCAGCCGGTAGCCCAGCGAGCCGGGTTTGGCCACATCGTAACGCTCGCCGAGCCGGAGCGCCCAGAAGAACAGCTTCTTTTTGATGCCGGTCAGCTCGCCCGCCTTCGCCATGATCTTTTCATACACTTTCTCCAACAGGCGCGGCACCGTAGTGAACATTTCCGGTTTTACCTCCTTGAGGTTGTCGCCGAGGGTATCGAGGTTCTCGGCATAGTAGATGGTGACGCCGGCAAAAAGGTAGATAAAGGTGACCGTGCGTTCGAAAATGTGGTTGAGGGGCAGGAATGAAAGCACCTTGCTGCCCCGCCGCACCGGCAGCAGCGCCTGCGTGGCCAGCACGTTGCTAAGCACGTTGTGGTGCGACAGCATCACGCCTTTGGGAATGCCGGTAGTGCCGGAAGTATAAATGATGGTGAAGAGGTCTTCGGTATTGATGCGCTCGTCGATGGCGGCGAGTTGCTGCTGCTGTTCTTGCGTGCCGCCTTCCAGCAACTCCGTCCAATGCGGAAGGCCGGCGATGCGCTCGAAGCTGTAAATGGCCTGCACCGAGGGACATTCGCCGCGCACCGACTCCACCTTCTGCAGCAGGTCGGCGTCGTTCACGATCACGATCTTCACCTGGGCGTCGTTGAGCACAAAGGCGAGGTCGTTAACATGCACCGTGGGATATACGGGCACCAGCACGGCGCCGGCTTTCTGCACGGCGAGGTCTACCAGCACCCACTCGGGGCGGTTCTTGGCAAGAATGGCGATCTTGTCGCGTCCTTCGATGGACATGTCGCGCGGTCCGATGCCCAGCGCCAGCAGGCCCGTGGCGAGGCGGTTCACATGATCGGCTACCTCGCGCACGTTCCAGGTTCGCCAGCTGCCGCCCTCCTTGCCCGCCAACAGCGGGTTATCGGGAGCGGATTGCAGCAATTGGTCCAGGCAATCGTACAGGCGGCGCGGATGATTCATAAAGCAAAAATAAAGTACCCGGTCAAGTTACTGGAAAAACGAAAACGCAGCGGGCTCAGGTTCTGAGGTAGCGAAGCCAACTCACCGAACCGGAGAGCAATTCCTGCCGGGCAGCCCTTTCAATTTAAAATGCTTGAATGGCGCAGGCACTCCGCGTAACGGAGGAGTTTGCCTCGCTGCGCTCGTAATGACGCTTCGCGTGCATCGCGCAACTACGAACCACAAACTATAAACGACACACGGTTATTGGTAGTATTGCCCCGCCGGCATCCGGAACACCCGTCCCTTCTGGAAGGTGCTGAACTTCTCGTATTCGGCTGAATGATTCCGGGCCCAGGTTTCGAAGGCGGGCAGGTTTTCGGCCGTGCCGAAGAGCCACTGGTTATACGCATCGAAGAGGCCTTCGCGCAGCAGTTGCTGCTGGTAGTCGAACAGCTTGAAGGGGAATCGTCCCTGGTAGGTTTTGCTCCAGTCGAGGATGAAGCGCGCACGGATCATCGTCAGCACCTCGGGGTTGAGGCCGCGGTTGGCGAGTGACGATTGCTTGCCCATCGTTTCGAGGAAGGCCCGCGAAAAGTCGGAAGGCTTCTTCTGCTCCTGCAGCATGTCGGCGTCGGTAAACAGCTTCTCCTTGTAGGCCGACAGCAGCAGTCCGCGCATGGCGGTACCGCGCTCGCTGAGGCTTTCCATGTTCACGAAGATCTCTCCGTATACGAGCGTCCAGGTCTTGTCCTTGGTATAGAAGTAATACAGGGCCGCATTGTAGTAGTTGCCGCTGAAGGCGGGGTCTTCCTTGATGCCCTTTTCCCATTGATCGATGGCCGTGAAATCTTTTTTCGCCCAGAGCAGCTCACCATACTCGCTGTAGAGGGGACCGCTTTTCGGGAACTTTTTCAGGCCCGAGCGGTACAGCTTTTCGGCGTCTTTCACGCGCTCTAGGGCCTTGTATACGTTGCCGGCGATCTGGTAGGCCGGAACGTCCACGTCGGGATGATCGATCATCTCTTTGGCGATGTCGAGCGCCTTGTTGTAATCGCGCTTCAGGTAGAGGGCCATCGCGAGCTCTTTTTGCAGGTCGAGGCTGTTGCGGTCGGCCTGCAGCCCACGGGTAAGCACCAGGACGGCGTTGTCGTAATCACCCGAGCGCAGGAAGGCGCGGCCGGTTTCCAGCGGACTATCCTGGGCCGCAGCGGCCAGCGACAGCGACAGGGCCAGCAGAGCGGAAAAGAGTCGTTTCATGGGCACAAAATACGGTGAACGGCCCTTTCGGGGCCGTTAAAATCTCTGATGTCTGATGTCTGATTTGGCTGGCGCACGAAAAAAGAAAGGACCGCAACGCGATCCGTTCCCTATCAGACATCCGACATCGGAGACCAGGCATCAAATCAGGTGTGTGAGCAACCCGTCGCGGAGCTTCGGCTCGAACCAGGTGCTCTTGGGCGGCATCACCTCGCCGGAGTCGGCGATGTCGAAGAGTTGCTGGATGCTGACGGGGTAGAGGCTGAAGGCCGCGGCCTCGCCGCCCTGCACACGCTTTTCGAGCTCGCCCAGGCCGCGGATGCCGCCCACGAAGTCGACGCGGTTGTCGGTGCGCGGGTCCTGGATGCCGAGGATGCGGTCGAGCACGTTTTCCTGAAGGATCGTTACGTCGAGCACGCCGATAGGATCGTTCTGGTAGGTGCCTTGCTTCGCGGTCAGCGTATACCACTGGTTGCCGAGGTACATCCCGAACTGGTGGAGCGACGCGGGCTGCACGGCTTTGTCGGCAGTCTGTACGTCGAAGCTTTCCTTCACCTTTTCCAGGAAGGCCTCGGGCGTCAGTCCATTGAGATCCTTCACGATGCGGTTATAGTCGAGGATGGCGAGCTGGTTGGCCGGGAAGATGGTGGTGAGGAACCACTGTGCGGCTTCGCTGTCGGGGAACCGCTCGCTCACCTTAGCCGCGGAGGCGCAGCGGTGGTGACCGTCGGCGATATAGGTGAAGGGAATTTTCTGTTCAAAGAGGTGCGTGATCGCGTCGATGGTGGCGGCGCCGTCCACGACCCAGATGGCGTGCGTAACGCCGTCGGGCGCGGTGAACACATACTCGGCATCGTGCTGCTTTTTCCAATGCTCGAAAATATCATCGAGTTCCTTGTTGTCTTTACAGGCCAGGAACACGTTGCCGGTCTGCGCGCGGATGGCCGTCATGTGGTCGATGCGGTCCTTTTCCTTTTCGGGGCGGGTGAACTCGTGCTTGCGGATGACGTCGCTGAAGTAGTCCTTCACCGACGACACGCATACGAGGCCCGTCTGCGCGCGGCCGCGCCAGGCCAGTTCGTAGATATAGTAGCAGGGCTTCTCGTCCTGGAACAGCACCTTGCGCTCCTGCAGCGCTTTCAGGTTGGCGTCGGCCTTCTGGTAGACTTCGGCGCTGTGCGTATCGATGCCGGTGGGCAGGTCGATCTCCGACTTCGTTACATGCAGGAAGGAAAGCAGGTTGCCTTCGGCCTCCTGGCGGGCCTCCTCGGAGTTGAGCACGTCGTAAGGCCTGGACGCTACCTGTGCGGCGAATTCATTATGCGGGCGCAGGGCGCGGAACGGACGGATTTGAGCCATTGGAGCAATTTAAGGGGGCAAAGGTAAAAAAGGTTCTTCACTCCCGCCTGAGGCGGGAAAAGCTGCGTGAACAACCTTATCTCTCTTCTAACCCTTTCGCTCCGCAAACTGCTTCATCAGTTCGGTAAATGCCACCACGCTTTCATACGGCAGCGCATTGTACAGCGAAGCACGGAAGCCGCCCACGGAGCGGTGGCCTTTCACGCCCACCATGCCTTCTTCCTTGCAAAGCGCGAGGAAGGCCGCCTCCAGCGCCGGGTCTTCCATCACGAAGCAAACGTTCATCCGGCTGCGGTCTTCTTTGGCAACGGTGGGGCGGAAGAGCGGGATGCTGTCGATGGTATCGTAGAGGAGTTTTGCTTTGCGCTCGTTTTCCTTTTCAATGTGCGTGATGCCGCCCACTTCTTTGAGCCAGCGCAGCGTGAGCAGGCACACGTAGATGGAAAATACCGGTGGCGTGTTGAGCAGCGAGCCCGCCTCAATGTGGGCCCGGTAGTCCATCATCGTCGGCAGCGGCCGCGACACCTTGCCCAGCATGTTCTTATTCACCACTACGATGTTGACGCCCGCGGCGCCGATGTTCTTCTGCGCGCCGGCGTAGATGAGGCCGTATTTGGAAAAGTCCACGCGGCGGCTGAGAATGTCCGAGCTCATATCGGCCACAAGCGGAACACCCTTCTCATAAAAAAGAGAAAGGTCTTGCCACTGTGTGCCGTAGATGGTGTTGTTGGTGGTAAGGTGCAGGTAGGCCGCCGATGGGTCTACGGTCCACTCTTTCGGGAGGAAGGTATAGTTGGCCTCCTTCGAGCTGCACACCACATCCACCCCGCCGAACAGCTTTGCTTCCTTGATCGCCTTCGACGCCCATACGCCAGTGTCGGTGTAGGCCGCGCGCGCTTTTTCGTCGAGGAGGTTCATCGGCACCTGCATGAACTGCGTGGAGGCGCCGCCGTGCAAAAAGAGCACTTCCTGCTCCGGCAGCAGCTCCATATGCGCGCGCAGCAGCGCCACGGCCTCGTCGATCACCGCCTGGAAGAGCGGCGTGCGGTGGCCGATCTCCAGGATGGAAAGGCCGGTACCGTTGAAGTCGAGCAGGCTGCGGGCCGCTTCCTCGAAAACACTCTTCGGCAGGATCGAAGGGCCGGCGTTGAAGTTGTGCAAGGTCTTGGGAGTGGTCACGGTCGGTAGTTTGAGGGCAAATATCCGGCTTTGCGGGGTGGAAGGAAGGGAACAGTTTCGGTAAAAGAAGGCAGAACAAGAGCAAGAAGGGCGGAACCCTTCGTTTTTTATTCCTCCTTACACGTACCCGCCAGCTGCAGCACCGTAACGGCGAAATGCCGCGCCGCATCGTTCACCTGCTGCGTCGTACTAAACAGGCGCGGCTCCGTAACGACGAGAAGCAGCCCTGTAACGGCCATGGACAACGCCGTAATGACGGGACGAAGCGCCGTACTGTCCAAAGACAGCTCCGTAATGACCGGACGCAGCACCGTAATGACGGGACGCAGCTTCGTAATCCGGAAACGCAGCTCCGTAACGACCAGCCACACTGCCGTAATGTCAAAACGCAGTGCCGTAATGTCAAAAAACTGCGCCGTATAAATGAATAGTGTACTATCTAAAGCACTCATTTTCATCCAGCCATAACAGAAAACGCCTTTTTGAGCCGGTCAGGCAGAAAAAAATTGCGTTGCTTTCGCGAACCGGACGGTACCGTCGGGGCCTTGTGGTTCCTTCGCTTCGCGCGGGATAAACTCCGTTAAGCCCGCCCTGCCCGATTGCGTGATTCAGGTGGGCTTCAGGTGAGTTCCCGGCGGCAAGCGGGACCAGATCCCGGCGGCAAGCCGCCGGGATGACGTGGCTGATGGAGCCCCAGGTGCAGCGCGCCATCCCGTTACCAACCCTTCAAAACCTTTCAAAACCATAAGAACCTGAAAAACCCTAAGAACCTAGTCCTCGCTCCGCCCCTTCATGACTCCCGATTTCCACGCCGCCTGCAGCTGCTCGAATTCCTTTTCATCCTCCGCGGAAAGCGCCTTCCCGGCCAGTTTGCCCAGGTCGGGCTGGCCGGCATCGATCCAGGCGGTCAGCCAGAAGCAGGACACGGCGTAAATGGACTGCCGCATCCGGCGTTCCACCATGCCATTGAGGCGGTCGTTGTAGGCGCGGGCATAGGCGGAGGCATATTGCCGCACGAGCTTGCCCTTGCGCTCTTCCCAGCTCCACTTTTGCCCCTTGAATTCGGCGCCCAGGGCCCGCTCCAGCGCCAGCACGGTGTCGGCGGCCCGGCCGCTTTCGACCACGCGGTCCCAGATAAAATGGTCAGGGCGCTCGAGGTATTGCGCGGGGCCGGTGACGAAGTTCCAGCGACCCGGGGCCAGCAGCTCCGGCACGCGGCTCTCCCAAAGTCCGTGGATTCCCTCCTGCCCCGACAGCTGGCCGTTGTGGTTGCGGCTGGCATGCAGCGGCACGTGGGCATCGGCAATATAGTGGCCCAGCTCGGCCGACAGCTTCAGGATGCGCGCGGCGTCGCCGGCCTTGAAAGCTTCAGTGAGCCGCTTGTGCAGCAGCGGCACCCACCAGGGCACCACGCCATAGGCCTGCAATGTATCGGCGCCGTAACGTGCCCGGGCACTATCCCAGCGGCGCGGCAGCGCCTCGTAGGGCGGCGCGCCGTAGCGGTCTATGTCGATATAATGATGGGCGCCCTCGCCAGCTACGAGGTAGCGCCGCATGTCGGGGTCCACGGCATGCTCGGAGAGGTAGCGGATGTGCGGCTTGTAAAAGGCCAGCAGCCCGGGCGGCAGCCCGAACACGGCGTAGTAGTTAATGGTCTTATGCGCCCAGAAGCCCCAGCAGTGCGCAGGCAGGGCGGTAAGCAGGCTAGCCCATAGCAGCAGGGCCGTTTTGGTGTTGCGCATGGTCGTCGGGGTGGTGTTTTCCCTCCTCCACGTGCGTCACGCCACCGCTGATGGCAAACTTCATGGCATCCGTTGCATTGATGTTCGAAATGGGCCGTACGCGCGCCTCTGGAAGCAGGTAGACGTTACCCGCGATCGAGTACGACATCGGGATGTACACCGCCACGTAGTCTTCAAACCCGAAGTCGCGGGCATGGTCCTGCGTGATGAAGCCGATGCGCCACACATCGGTATCGTCGATGTTGGCGAGCACGGGACGGTTGAACTTCTTCTTCTCGCCGCCGAGCGCTTCGGTGAAATCCTTGACGGTGCTGTAAATAAAACGGATGCCGGGCGTTTTGCTCAGGAGCGAATCGAAGAGCGCGAACACACGGTTTCGGATAAAGAAGGTTGACAGGTAACCGATGAGGCACACCACCACGAGCACCAGCACAAAACCAAGCCCGTAGTTGCGGATCACCACCTGGCCGCCGGGCTGGCGCACCACGAAGATGGGGATGAGGTTGTCGATGGAATCGACCACCCAATACACCGCCCAGGCCGTGATGACCACCGGCGCGATGACGAGCAGCCCCTGCAGGAAATACTGAAACAGGCTGCCGACGCGAAAACGCTCTTTGGGCGGGTGCAGACGATCGTCCATGGGGCAAAGGTAGGGGCGCAGTTCATCCCGGAATATGAGGATTTCATCAAAAAATAATGGTTGGAAACTTTGGTTACGTAAATAGTTTCCATAGTTTTGCGCCCGTTATGGAACCCAAAGAACGCATTCTCGTCAAAGCGCACGAGCTGTTTAACCGCTACGGGATCCGCTCCGTATCCATGGACGATATCGCCGCCCAGACCGGTATGTCCAAGAAAACCCTGTACCTCTATTTCGCCGACAAGGAAGAACTCGTCAACGCGGTGTTCAGCCGCATCATGGAAGACAACAAGGCAGGCTGCTGCCAGTCGCAGGCTGTTGCCGACAATGCCATCCACGAGATCTTCCTCGCCTTCGACCGGGTGCAGGAAATGTTCAACACCATGAACCCCGCCGTGCTGTTCGACATGGAGAAATACCATGCCCCCACGTTCAGCAAGTTCAAGGCCTACCAGAACGAGTTTCTCTACGGCATGATCCGGAGCAACTTCGAACGGGGCATCGGGGAAGGGTTGTACCGGGAGGAGCTGGATGCCGACATCCTGACGCGCTACCGCATCGCCAGTATGATGATGGCCTTCAACCTGGACGTCTTCCCGATGAGCCGCACCAGCCTCTGGCAGGTAGAGTGGCAGCTGATGGAAGTGTTCCTCTACGGCATCGCTACCGCACGCGGGGAAAAGCTGATCGAAAAGTATAAGAAACAACGAATCAAAAAATAGAGAAGATGACACCAAAATTCGCTTTATGGCTGCTGCTGTCGCTGATCGGGTGCGCCTCCGGGCTCCGCGCCCAGCAGCGCTACGAGCTGACGGCTGCCGAAGCCGCCGACTTTGCCCGCAAGAACAGCGTGCAGGTGAAGAACGCGCTGCTCGACGTCCAGATCCAGCAACAGACCAACCGGGAGATCACCGCCAATGCCTACCCCCAGGTAAATGCCAATGCCGGCATCACCTACAACCCGCTCATCCTGGGCCAGCGCGTGCCCGACGTATTTACCCAAAGCGCCTACGGTGCCCTGGTGAAGGAAGGCGTGAAGGACGGGCAGGGCCGCCCCATCGTGATGCCGGAGATCGGCTACCTCGACTTCGCCTTCGGTGCCAAGTGGCAAAACAACGCCGGCGTGTCGCTGCAGCAGCTGCTCTTCGACGGACAGGTGTTCGTGGGCCTGCAAGCACGCCGCGCTTCCATGGAGTTTGCCCGGAAGGCCGTTGAAGTCACCGAGGAGAACATCCGCGCCAACGTATACAAGATCTACTACCAGCTGGCCGCCTCGCGCTACCAGCTCGCCATCATCGACGCCAATATCGTGCGCCTGCAGAAGTTTTCCTCCGACACCCGCAAGATTTACGAGGCCGGCTTTGCCGAAAAGCTCGACATCGACAAGGTGAACGTGCAGCTGACCAACCTGCAAACCGAACGCACGAAGGTGGTCAACATGGTCGACAATGGGTACCTCGGCCTCAAGCTGCTCATGGGCATGCCCCTCCGCGACACGCTCGTGCTCAAAGACACGGTGAGCCTCGAGCAGGTGCGCCAGGGCGTGCTCGAAGCCGGCCAGTATAAATACGAGGACCGCAAGGAATACCAGTATGCCCAGAAGGGACTCGAGCTGCGCCGCTACAACATCAAGCGCTACCAGTATACCTACTTTCCCACGGTGGCCCTGGCCTCCAACTACAGCCTGCTGCGCCAGAGCGACAAGTTTGGTTTCGGAGGCTCCTGGAGCAAGGGTGCTGCCGTAGGCCTCAACATCCAGGTGCCGATCTTCGACGGATTCGCCAAAGCGGCCCGCATCCAGCGCGCGCGCCTCGAGCTGCAGCGGTCGGAGAACGATGTGGAAGGACTCCGGCTCTCCATCGACCAGCAGGTGCTGACGGCGCAGAACAACTTCGCCAGCGCCCTCTCCACCCTCGACAACCAGAAGCGCAACATGGAGCTGGCCGATAAAGTATACAACCAGACCCGCAAGAAATACGAGATCGGCTCGGGCTCGCAAACCGAGATCACGGCGGCCGATGCCGACCTGCGCACCGCACAGTCGAATTACTACAACGCCCTATACGACGCCATCAACGCCCGCATCGAGCTGATGCGCGCTACTGGCAAACTGCAATAAACCACCACCTCAAAAAGAGCTACAATGAAAAGAATACTTTCCGCATTGGTACTGCTGCTGCTGCTCGCCTCCTGCGGCAACTCCAGCAAAGACAGCAACGCTTCCCTCAACGATAAGAAAGCCGAACTGGAAAAGCTCCGCGGCGAACAGAAAAAGCTGAGCGACAAGATCACCGCACTCGAAGCCGAGATCGCCAAGGCCGACCCCGCCGCTTCGGCCGCCACCGCGAAACTGGTAGCGGTGCAGCCCCTCAGCACCGACCACTTCACGCACTTCATCGAGCTACAGGGCCGCGTGGAGAGCAGCAACATTTCCTACGCCGCACCCCGCAACGGCGGCGGCCTGGTGAAGGCCGTCTATGTAACGCAGGGCCAGCCGGTGCGCAAGGGCCAGCTGCTGCTGAAGCTTGATGACGCCGTTCAGCGCACGCAGGTAGCCGCCGTGGAAGCGCAGCTCGCCACCGCCCGCGACCTTTATAACCGCCAGCAGCGCCTCTGGAAAGAAGAGATCGGTACCGAAGTGCAGCTGGTGCAGGCGCGCAGCGCCGTTACCGGCCTCGAAAAGCAGCTGGCCACCGCCCGTGAGGGAATGAGCATGAGCAACGTGTATGCAGAAACGAGCGGCATCGCCGATGAAGTGACCGTGCACGCCGGCGAAATGTTCGCCGCCAACCCGATGGGCCCGCACATCAAGATCGTCAACAACAGCGCCCTCAAGGTGACGGCCAACATCCCCGAAAACTACCTCCCCCGCGTGAAGCAGGGAACGCCGGTGCAGATCTACCTCCCCGACCTGAAGCGTACCCTCAACAGCAGCATCTCGGTGATCAGCCAGTCCATCAACGCCGACACGCGCGGCTTCGTGGTGGAAGCCCGCATCCCCGCCGACCCCGCGCTGAAGCCCAACCAGGTGGTGCAGGTAAAGATCCAGGACTACAACAACCCCAATGTGGTGACCGTGCCGCTCAACGTGGTGCAGAGCGACGAGAAGGGCAAGTACGTGTACGTACTGGCCAAGGAAGGCGCCAAATCCGTGGCCCGCAAGCGCGCCGTCATCGTAGGTGAATCTTACGGCGAGCGCGTCGAAGTGAAGAGCGGCCTCGCCTCCGGCGACCAGCTCATCACCGAAGGCTACCAGGAACTGTACGAAGGACAGGTGGTAGCGATCGCGAAGTAAAACGTGAGGCGTGAACCGTGAGTGCTTTCTGCTCACGCCTAACGCCTGACGGCTCACGGCTCACGACAACCAAAAGACTATTCAAATGAAGAAAATTATCGAAGGCGTCGGCAAGAAGTTCAAGCAGTTCCCGGTTACGAGCTGGGCGGTGGACAACCGGACCGTCGTCTATATTCTCGCCATTCTCATCTCGGCATATGGCCTCATGAAATTCATGACCATGCCGAAGGAGCAGTTTCCCGACATCGTGGTACCCACCATCTCGGTGATCACGGTGCACGTGGGCAACTCGCCCAACGACATCGAGAACCTCGTGACGCGCCCCATCGAAAAGCAGATCAAGTCGATCTCGGGCGCCAAGGTGAACAAGGTCAATTCGATCTCGCAGCAGGACTACTCGCTCATCACCGTGGAGTTCGACACCGACGTGAAGACCGACATCGCGAAGCAAAAGGTGAAGGACGCCGTGGACAAGGCCCGCAGCGACCTGCCCACCGACCTTACGCAGGAACCCGACGTACAGGAATTCTCCTTTTCGGAGATGCCCATCATGTACCTCAACATCTCGGGCAACTACGACGCCGTGAAGCTGAAGCAGTATGCCGACGACATCCAGGACCGCGTGGAAGAATTGAAGGAGATCACCCGCGCTGACATCGTGGGTGCGCCCGAGCGCGAGATCCAGGTGAACGTGGACCCCTATAAGATGCAGGCCGCCCGCATCACCTTCAACGACATCGACAACGCCATCAAGTACGAGAACAACAACATCTCCGGCGGACAGATCGAAGTAGGCACCATGCGCCGCACGCTGCGCGTGAAGGGCCAGTTCGACGCCGCCCTCGACCTGCGCGACGTGGTGGTGAAGAACACCGCAGGCGCGCCCATCTACCTCCGCGACATCGCCGAGATCCGCGATACGGTAAAGGAAAAAGAATCCTACGCCCGCCTCGACGGCAAGCCCGTGATTACCATCAACATCGTAAAGCGCTCCGGCGAAAACCTCATCGACGCCGCCGACAAGGTGAAAGGCGTCATCGCCGAAATGCAAAAGACCGGCGAGCTGCCCCCCGACCTCCGCGCGGTATTCACCGGCGACATGTCGAAGCAGACGAAGACCTCCTTCAACGAGCTCGTGAACACCATCATCATCGGCTTCATCCTCGTGCTGCTGGTGCTGATGTTCTTCATGGGCGTTACCAACGCCTTCTTCGTAGCGCTCTCGGTGCCCCTGTCGGTGTTCGTGGCCTTTCTCTTTTTACCGATCGCCGACGGTATTATCGGCAGCAGCGTGACGCTCAACTTCATCGTGCTCTTTGCGCTGCTCTTCGGACTCGGGATCATCGTAGACGACGCCATCGTGGTGATCGAGAACACGCACCGCATCTATGCCAATGGCAAAGTGCCGATCGTGCGCTCCGCCAAGGAAGCCGCGGGCGAAGTGTGGATCCCCGTGCTGGCCGGTACGGCCACGACGCTGGCGCCCTTCTTCCCGCTGCTGTTCTGGAAGGGACTGATCGGCAAGTTCATGATCTACCTGCCCACGATGCTGATCCTGACACTGGCTGCTTCGCTCATCGTTGCCTTCGTGTTCAACCCGGTATTTGCCGTTTCGTTCATGAAGCCCGAAGGACGCGAATACGAGTCGCCGAAAAAGATGCTGTTCCGCCGCCCTGTATTCTGGTGCGCGATCGCCTTCGGCGTCCTGTTCAACCTCGCCGGCTGGCACGGCTTCGGCAACTTCCTCCTGTTTATGGCGGCCCTGTCGATCCTCAACGTGTTCGTACTGCGCGACATCATTCACTATTTCCAGGAAACAGCCCTGCCGCGCCTGATGAACCGCTACGAAAAGCTGCTCCGCTGGGTGCTGGTGGGCCGCCGCCCGGTGTGGCTGCTGGTGGGCATGTTCCTGCTGTTCCCGATCTCGCTGATGATGCTCATCGCGCGCGGCAACGGTTCTACCTTCTTCCCCAGCGGCGACCCCAACTTCGTATACACGTATGTGAAGCTGCCCGTGGGCACCGACGTCAAATACACCGACTCCATCACCCAGGTGCTCGAGCGGCGCATTTATAAAGTGCTGGAAAAAGAAAAGCCCGGCACCGAAGGCTCCATCGTGGAGAGCGTCATCGCCAACGTGGCCGTGAGCGCCGGCGACCCCAACGACATCAACCGCTCGGTGCAGTCCAACCTGGGCCGCGTGCAGGTATCGTTCGTGGAATTTGAAAAACGCCACGGCAAGCGCACAAAACCCATCCTGGACGATATCCGCGCGGCGGTGCAGGGCATCCCCGGTGCCGAGGTGACCGTAAGCCAGGAAAACGGCGGCCCCCCGACCGACCCGCCGGTGAACGTGGAAGTGATCGGCGACAACTTCAACGAGATCGCCCGCGTGGCCACCGACATCCGCAATTTTATCGACACGAACCGCGTGCCCGGCATCGAGCACCTCCGCACCGACGTAGACCTGAACAACCCGGAGATCTCCGTGGTGATCGACCGCGAGCGGGCCATGGCGGAAGGCATCAGCACCGCACAGATCGGTATGGAACTGCGCACGGCGGTGTTCGGCCGCGAAGTGAGCAAGCTGAAACAGGGCGAGGATGAATACAAGATCCAGCTCCGCACCAGCGACATGGTACGCAGCAACATCACCGACCTGATGAGCATGCGCCTCACCTTCCGCGACTTCACCACGGGCGCCATCAAGCAGATCCCGCTCAGCGCCGTGGCGCATACCGACAACACCAACACCACCGGCGGCATCCGGCGTAAGAACCTGAAGCGCACGATCCAGCTGCAGTCCAACGTGCTGGTGGAAAGTGAAACGCAGAAGATCAACGACGCCCTCGCCCTCAAGCTCGACGAGTTCAAGCGCAAGTACAAGGTGCCCTCCACGGTGACCGTGCGCCAGAGCGGCGTGAGCGAGCAGCAGGCCGAAACGCTGGTGTTCCTCCGCAACGCGCTCATCTACGCGCTGCTCATCATCTTCCTCATCCTGGTGCTGCAGTTCAACTCGATGTCGAAGCCCTTCATCGTACTCACGGAGATCTTCTTCTCCATCATCGGGGTGTTCATCGGCTACGCGCTGACGGGCATGACGATGGCGATGATCATGCTCGGCGTGGGCATCGTAGGCCTTGCGGGGATCGTGGTGAAGAACGGCATCCTGCTCATCGAATTCACCGACGAGCTGCGCGGCCGCGGGATGCGCACGCGCGAAGCCGCGATCCAGGCCGGAAAGATCCGCATCATCCCGGTGCTGCTGACGGCGCTGGCCACCATGCTGGGCCTCCTGCCGCTGGCTGTGGGCTTCAACATCGACTTCGTACGGATGTTCACCGAGCTGAACCCGAACATCTTCTTCGGCGGCGACTCCGTGGTGTTCTGGGGACCGCTTTCCTGGACAATTATCTTCGGCCTTATCTTCGCGTTCTTCCTGACGCTGGTGATGGTGCCGAGCATGTACCTCATGTCGGAGCGCCTGCGCCGCCCGATGGAGCGTTTTTACGGAACAAAGTTCGTAGCCCTGCTGGGCTTCCTCGGACCGCTGTTCTTCGTGCTGGTCGGCTTTATGTTCGCCGTGCGCCGCCTCCAGGGCCGCAGGGTGTGGATGGGCCGCCAACGCTACACAGCCCCGGTAAAAGAATTGGCGACTGAAGTTTAAGGAAGGACATTTCTCTTAGTATGGCAGCGGTCCCGGTGTAATAGCCGGGACCGCTTTTTTGTGCGTAACGAAATCCCCGCGGCGTCCCATGCGTCGAGGGCCGCAGCGGGCTCTTGCCGGCATCGTTAAACGAAAGACGTACGGCGGAGCGGTGCATAGTAATTGTGGTAAAAAAGACTTACCCCGCACAAAACCAAGGGCTTCCTTTTCCCGTAACTCCCGTTGTAACCCCGATTATCAACCCATAAACCATACAGTATGGATCCGCAAAACACGGCCCCCGGGCCGATCGCTACCCCTTTGCATGCCCCCATGCAGCGACGCAACTTCCTCCTCTACTCCGGCGCCGCGGCTGCCGCGATGATCTTCGGCCAGGCCTGTAAGAAAGACGACGACCCGGTGGTCATGGAAAACGCCGTTAACCTGGGCTCCGGCGACACGGGTGTGCTCAACTACGCCTATGCCCTCGAGCAACTCGAAGCGGCCTTCTACACGCAGGTCATGGCCACGCCTTTCTCCGGTATGACCGCCCTGGAGTCGGAATACCTCCGCGACATCCGCGACCACGAGATCGCGCACCGCGACTTCTTCAAGGCGGCCCTCGGCTCCAATGCGATCCAGAACCTGGAAGTCAACTTCAGCGCGATCAACTTCAGCAGCCGCGACTCGGTGCTCAGCACCGCCAAAGCGTTTGAAGACCTGGGCGTATCGGCCTACAACGGCGCCGGCAAGCTGCTCACCAGCGCCGACTTCCTTACCCTCGCGGGCAAGATCGTTTCGGTGGAAGCCCGACACGCCGCGCTCATCCGCGACCTCATCGCCAACGGCTCCTTCGCCAACAGTGAAGTGATCGACGCCAACGGCCTCGACAAGGCCCGCACGCCCGCCGAAGTGCTTGCCATCGCCGGCGCGTATGTGCGCACGCCGCTCAACGCCAACAATCTCCCCACGAATTAAAACAGACAGTCATGAACCTGCAGAATATCTTCAACGAGATCGAAAAAACGGATCCCGAGGTGTACGAGCGCGTGGACACGCGCCGCGGGGCCATGCAGCGCTTTGCCACCCTCGGCAAGACGCTTGCGCTCGCCGCCATCCCCACGGCCCTCGGCAGCCTGCTCAATAAGGCTTACGGACAAAACAACAGCGCGATCGTAGACGTGCTCAACTTCGCCCTCAAGCTCGAGTACCTCGAAGCCGAATTCTATACCCGCGGCGTGGCCGCTTCGGGACTCATTCCCGCCGGCGCGGCCACCGGGGCCATAACCACGATCCGCGATCACGAAAATGCACACGTCAACTTCTTAAAGACTGCCATACAGCAGCTGGGCGGCACGGCCATCAACCGCCCCAACTTCGACTTTTCGGCCGGCGGCGGCTCGGGCACGGGACCGCTGGGCAACAACACGTTTACCAACTACGCCGTGTTCCTGGCCGTTGCCCAAACCTTTGAAGACACCGGTGTGCGTGCCTACAAAGGACAGGCGCCCAACCTGATCAGCAACAACGACGTGCTCACCGCGGCGCTCAACATCCACTCGGTGGAGGCCCGCCATGCGTCGCACATCCGCCAGATGCGCCGCGCCAACGGCATGCTCGTTACCGGCACGCCCAAACCCTGGATCACGCTCAACCAAAGCAATATCGACACCGGCAACGCGTCGCTCAACAACGCCATCCAGCAGTCGTACAACGGCGAGGAGCTGACCACGCAGGCCACGGTCAACATCGTTACCTCGGCCATCAGCGCCGACCGCGCCTCCGAGGCTTTCGACGAGCCGCTGACGATGCAGCAGGTAGTCACGATCGTGACGCCGTTCTTCGCACCGTGATCGTGAAGCGTCAGCCGTCAGCCGTGAGCGCTGACGCCAGATAAAAAGGCTGCCAATGGCAGCCTTTTATTCCAGTGTAACTTCCCGGTGTGCCGGGCTCACGGCTGACGGCTCACGCTTCACGTCCTCAACGCATATTTCCTTCCGGAGGGTGATCGCCCGTTCCCTGCTTTTTCGAGTTCGAAAGCAGCCACATCACCACTATCGCGACAACGATGAGCCCTATGGCAAATGGTATCATGGTAAAAGATTTGGGGAAGGGCGACACAAACCACACCAAAAGAAGATGTCTGATTTCGGATTTCAGATTTCAGATTCAATACATGGAGCTAGCCCTGAGCTCAAATCCTAAATCCGACATCTGAGATCTGAAATCTCAGGTTGCCTTGCCCTTTCGCTCCCAGTGATCCTTGATCAGCTGGCCTTCGCGGTCGTATTTAAGCGTGCGGGCAAAGCGGTCGCCGCGGATGCTGCCGTGCGGGTCGGCCCTGCCGATAAACGCCTGGATCGCGTTGCCCAGCTCGTCGGTGTTGACGAGGATGTCGTAGCCCGCCGCTTTCAGCTGCCGTGTTTCCGAGGGTGCGAATTTCTTATTGAGCTCCTTTAGCAGGCGCTCACCGAGTTTCCTATGCTTCATCACAGAAATGCAGACAAAAAGAATGCCTCCGGATCGTGAGCCGTGAACCGTGAGCCGTGAGCAATTAAAAAGCCGCCCCATGCGGGACGGCTTTTTATAGCCTTTTTCTATTCCCCACCCTTTCAGGGAGGGGTTAGGGGTGGGGCCTAGAACTCTTTCTTCTCCCCTACGCGCTTACCGTCGGCGTCGAGCTCCACTACTTCGTAGCCGAGCTTCTTCACTTTCTCCAGCACCTTGGCCTTGTCACCAACGAGAAGCACGTTGAGCTTCTCCGGCTGGATCATTTTTTTGGCCACCTTGCTGAGGTCTTCGCGGCTGATGGTCTTGAGGATCTTGTTCTGCTGCTCGGTGTAGTTGCCGGGCAGGTTGTATTCGAGCACGCGGCTGATGAACTGGGCCTTCTGGGCCGGCGTTTCGTAGCGCAGGGCGTCGAACTGGCCGATGGCGTCCTTCATAAAGGCCACTTCTTCGGCGTTCGGGCCTTCGGCCACGTACTTGTTCACGTCCTTCATGATCTCGAACAGGGCGCTGTCGGTAGCGTCGGCACGGATGCCGGCGGCGAAGCGGAACTCACCACCTACCTGGCTGCCGGTGAAGGAGGAGTTGGCACCATAGGTCCAGCCCTTGTCTTCACGGAGGTTCAGGTTGAGACGGCTGTTGAAGTTGCCGCCGAGGGCGTAGTTGGCCAGCACCGAGCGGTAGTAGTCGCCGGTAGCGTCCCACTTCATGCCGGTAGCGTAGCCCACGCGGAACTCGGTCTGCGCACCCTTCGGCACGTCTACGAGGTACACCTGTGTTTTAGCCACGGGCTGTGCCGGGGGCACGGGCGCGAGCGTTACTTTCTTGTTGGGCAGGTTCTTCAGGAAGCCCATCTTGGCTTCGGCTTCGGCCTGCTTGATGTCGCCGACCACCACCAGGCGGGCGCCCTGCGAGGTGATGTAGTTGTTGTAGTAGTTCTCTACGTCTTTCAGCTCGATGTTCTTCACCGTCTCTTCCGTGCCGTTCTGGCTGATGCCGAGCACGTGGTTGGGACCGTAGTTCACTTTCGCGAATACGGCATCGGCGATGGCGGCGGGCTGCGACTTCATTTGCTTGAAGGCCTGCAGGCGCTGGTTCTTGATGCGGTTGAAGGCGGCTTCGGTAAAGTTGGGACGGAAGAGGCGCTCCTGCAGGAGGGTCAGCACGGGGTCGAGGTTCTTCTTCAGCGTCTGCACGGTAAAGGTGATGCCGTTGAGACCGCTCGACACGTTGAGGGAAGCACCCAGCTTGGACAGCTCCTGGCTGATCTGCTCGGCGCTGTGGTCTTTCGTGTCTTCATTCATCATGGCGGCGAAGAGCGAAGCCGTACCTGCTTTCGACAGGTCGTTGGCTGCCGTCAGGTGACCGCCGGGGATGAACAGCGATACCACCACCGTGGGCACTTCGCTGTTCTCGGTGCCGATGATGCGCAGGCCGTTGGGCGCGTCTTTCTTCCAGAAAGCCGGAACCTTCACCACGGGCGCGGGGCCGGCGGCGGGGATCTTGGCGCGGTCGAAATTATCCTTGGCCTTGTTGTACTTCAGGCCGGCATAGCCATAGTCGGGCTTGCTGTAGTTGCTCGAGTCGATCTTGTAGTTCGGCTCGGCGGCAACCAGCTGCTCCTGGCCTTTGGGCACCACGCTCAGGATCACGGCGCCTTTGCCTTTGATGTACTGGCGGTATACGCGCAGCACGTCTTCCTTCGTCAGCTTGCGGATCTCGGACAGTTCCTCGCCGATCTTGTTGGGATTGCCGGTGAAGGTCTGGTAGGAAGCCAGGCGGCTTACTTTACCCGAAACGCTCTGGAGGCCGTTGATCATCTGCGACTCCTGCGCGCCTTTGAACTTGGTGATGTCTTCGTCGGTCACGCCACGCACTTCAAACGAGTCGAAGGCGGCGCGTACGAGCTTCTCCATGTCGGCAAGCGACTTGCCGGGGGCGGGCACGAGGTCGAATTCGAATTCGCCGGCGAGCTCGGAGTTGCTGTGGAAGGCAGTCGCCTGGAGCGCCAGCTGCTTCTTCACCGCGGTCTGGTACAGCACCGAGTTCTTGCCCTGGCCGAGGATCTCGGCGAGGCAGTCAAGGGCGACCATGTCGGGGTGGTAGTTGGGTACCGTGGGCAGGCTGTAATAGAAGCGGGGCAGGCGGGCGTAGTTGTCCACCATCGACACGTAGCGGTCTTTGTCCACCACTACGGCGGGCACCTTCACCGGCGTCACTTCGGGTCCGCGGGGGATGCTACCGAAATATTTCTCGACCAGCTTCACCACTTCGGCGGGCTTCACGTCGCCACCAACCGAAACGGTCGCGTTGTTGGGACCGTACCAGCGGAGGAAGAAGTTCTTCAGGTCGTCCGCGTTGGAGCGGTTCAGGTCTTCGAGGTAACCGATGGTCATCCAGCTGTAGGGGTGGCCATAGGGATAGAGGTTGCGGGAGATGGTCTCGTTGGCGAGGCCATAGGGACGGTTGTCGTAGTTCTGGCCGCGCTCGTTCTTAACGGTGGAGCGCTGTACTTCGAACTTCTTCTGCGTCACGGCATCGAGCAGGAAGCCCATGCGGTCCGACTCCAGCCACAGCATTTTTTCGAGCTGGTTGGAGGGAACGGTTTCGAAGTAGTTGGTGCGGTCCTGGTTGGTGGTACCGTTGAGGGTACCGCCGGCAGCCTGCACGAGCTTGAAGTGCTGTTCGTCGGCCACGTGGTCGGAGCCCTGGAACATCATGTGCTCGAAGAAGTGGGCGAAGCCGCTCTTGCCGATCTCTTCACGGGCAGAACCCACGTGGTAGGTTACGTCCACGTGCACCACGGGATCGCTGTGGTCTTCGTGCACCAGCACCGTGAGGCCGTTGGGCAGCACATACTTCTCATAAGGGATCACGAGCTCCGAGCCCGTCTTCGTGACCTTCTCTACCAGCTTTGCCTGTGCGCGCACCGCCCCGGCGAAGAGCAGCATCGAACCGGCAAGCACCAGTACATTACGTTTGATCATTATCAAAGGGATTTTAGTTTTGATATAAGGGGCGTAAAATACAGCATTCCCCCCGGCTGAGCCTACCACTTATCAAGAAAAAACGGCATTTGTTGGAAAGGGGGAGGGTTTAGGGGGGTTCATGAAGGTTCCGGAAGGTTTAGGAAGGTTTAGGAGGTTGGCTGGCGGCAGCGACGGATAGTTCGAGATGAGATCCCGGCGGCAAGCGCCGGGATGACGTTGCTTCGGGGCGGGAAAGGTTGGCGGGGCCCCATCCGCCTGCCGCCGCTCCCCGTGGGAAATGCTCCTATGGGGTTTACGGGATGACGGTGCGCGCACCGTCATCCCGTTCGCCTGCGAACGGGACCTCGTCCCGCAAACGACCCCTGCCTGCGAACGGGACCCCGTCCTGCGAACGGAACCTCGTCCCGCAAACGGACCGAGCCTGCGCCCAGCTCCCCGCAAGGACGGACGTAAGGCACACCTCGCTCCCCTAAAAAAGGCCGCGCCATTCATGGCGCGGCCTTTTGCGAAGAATTTGTAACCTCCTCCCTCTGAGGGGTTTGGGGAGGCTAGAACTCCTTCTTCTCCCCCACCTTCTTCCCATCCACATCCAGCTCCACCACCTCGTACCCCAGCTTCTTCACGTTCTCCAGCACGCGGGCTTTGTCGCCCACGAGGAGGATGTTGAACTGGTTCGGCTGGATGCGCTGCTGCGCCACGCGCTTCAGTTCGTCTTTGCTGATGGTATTGAGGATCCGGCTTTGTTGCTCGGTGTAGTTGGCCGGCAGGTTGTATTCGAGGATGCGGCTGATGAACTCGAGCTTCTGCCCCGGCGTTTCGTAGCGCTGCGCTTCGGCCTGGCCGAGGGCATCGCGGAGGAAGGCCACGTCGGCGTCGGTAGGACCGTTGGTCACGTAGCCGTTCACGTCTTTCATCAGCTCCAGCAGCGCGCTGTCGGTCACGTCGGCGCGGATGCCCGAGGCGAAGCGGAAGTCGCCGCCGTAGCGGTTGCCGCTGAAGCGCGAGGAGGCGCCGTAGGTCCAGCCCTTGTCTTCCCGCAGGTTCTGGTTGAGGCGGCTGCTGAAGTTGCCACCGAGCGTGTAGTTGGCCAGCACCGAGCGGTAGTAGTCGCCCGTAGCGTCCCAGGGGCGGCCGGTGGCGTAGCCCACGCGGAACTCGGTCTGCGCACCCTTTGGCACGTCCACGAGGTACACCTGCGTTTTGGCTACCGGCTGCGCGGGCGGCGGCACCGGTAGGGTCACTTTCCTGTTGGGCAATTGCTTGAGGAAGGCCAGCTTCGCCTCCACTTCCGGCTGCTTGATGTCGCCCACCACCACGAGGCGCGCGCCCTGCGAAGTGATGTAGTTGTTGTAATACGCCTCGATGTCTTTCAGCTCGATATTCTTCACGGTCTCTTCGGTGCCCTGCTGGCTGATGCCGAAGATGTGGTCGGGGCCGTAGTTCACTTTGGCAAACACCACGTCGGCGATGGCCGCGGGCTGCGACTTCATCTGCTTGAAGCCCTGGATCCGCTGGTTCTTGATGCGGTTGAAAGCGGCTTCGGTAAAGTTGGGACGGAACAAGCGCTCCTGCAGGATCGCCAGCACGGGGTCGAGGTTCTTCTTCAGGCTTTGCACCGTGATGGTCACGCCATCGGTACCGCTCGACACGAACAGCGAGGCGCCCAGCCTGGCCAGCTCCTGGCTGATCTGCTCGGCACTGTGGTCTTTCGTGTCTTCGTTCATCATCGCCGCAAACAGCGAGGCGAGGCCGGCTTTCGACTTATCGGCGGCCGACGCAAGGTGCCCGCCGGGGAGGTAGAGCGAGATGGCCACCGTGGGCGTCTCGTCGTTGAAGGTGCCGATCGTGCGGAGACCGCCGGCCCAATCCTTTTTCCAGAACGGCGGCGCCTTCACCGGCGGCACAGTGCCGGCGGCGGGCATCGTGGCGCGGTTAAACGCGTCTTTCGCCTTTACATATTTGAGACCCGCATAGCCGTAGTCGGGCTTGTCGTAGCGGCTCGAATCGATGGTGAAATTGGGCTCGTGCGCCAGCATACTTTCCTGTCCTTTCGGAACGACGCTCAGGATCACGGCGCCTTTGCCCTTGATGTACTGGCGGTACACGCGCAGCACGTCTTCCTTTGTCAGCTTGCGGATCTCGGCGAGTTCCTCGGCGATCTTGTTGGGATTGCCCGTGAAGGTCTGGTACGACGCGAGCTGCGTCACCTTGCCCTGCACGCTCTGCAGGCCGTTGATCATCTGCGATTCCTGCGCGCCCTTGAACTTGGCGATGTCGGCGTCGGTCACGCCGCGCAGCTCGAAGGAATCGAGGGCGGCGCGCACGAGGGCTTCCATGTCGGCGAGGGTCTTGCCGGCGGCGGGCACCACGTCGAAGCGGAAGAAGCCCGCGAGCTCGGAGTTGCTGTGGAAGGCGGCCGCCTGGAGCGCCAGCTGCTTCTTCACCATCGTTTGATAGAGCACCGAGTTCTTGCCCTGGCCGAGGATCTCGGCCAGGCAGTCGAGCGCCACCATGTCGGGGTGGTACAGCGGCACGGTGGGCTGCGTCATATAGAGGCGCGGTAGGCGGGCGTAGTTGTCCACGTGGGTGGCGTAGCGGTCGGTGGGCACGGACACGGCCGGCACCTTTACCGGGCTCACCTCGGGGCCGCGGGGGATGTTGCCGAAGTATTTGTCTACGAGCTTCAGCACCTCGGCCGGATTCACGTCGCCGCCGATGGTGAGCGTGGCGTTGTTGGGACCGTACCAGCGCAGGAAGAAGTTCTTGAGGTCTTCGGCGTTGGAGCGGTCGAGGTCTTCGAGGTAGCCGATGGTCATCCAGCTGTAGGGGTGGCCGTAGGGATAGAGGTTCTTGGACACTACCTCGTTGGCGAGGCCGTAGGGCGCGTTGTCGTAGCGCTGGCCGCGCTCGTTCTTCACCGTGGCGCGCTGCACCTCGAAGCGCTTCTGCGTCACGGCATCGAGCAGGAAGCCCATGCGGTCGGCCTCCAGCCACATCGCCTGCTCCAGCTTATTGGGCGGCACCGTTTCGTAGTAGTTGGTGCGGTCGGTGTTGGTGGAGCCGTTGTTGTCGGGCAGCAGCTTGTCGAAGGTGCCCTTGGGCGCGTGCTCGGAGCCTTCGAACATCATGTGCTCGAAGAAGTGGGCGAAGCCGCTCTTGCCGATCTCCTCGCGCGAGGAGCCCACGTGGTAGGTCATGTCTACGTGCACCACGGGATCGCTGTGGTCTTCGTGCACGATGACGGTGAGGCCGTTGGGCAGCACGTACTTTTCGTAGGGGATGACGAGCTCCGATCCTTTACGGGTTACTTTTTCAACGAGGCGGGCCTGGCTCCAGGCGCCGCCGCCGGCGAGCAGCAGGGTGCCGGCCAGCAGCCAATGGTTGTATTTCATGCAGAACGATTTAGCGGGTTGGCCACTAATGTAGGTTTTTCGGGCGGCTCCCGCACGCCGCTCATCCAGAAAGGGCCGCTGCTGGGAATCTTCCTGTAATTTCACCCTTGGCGTGAGGCGTGAGGCGTGAGGCGTGAGGCGTGAGGCGTGAGGCGTGAGGCGTGAGGCGTGAGGCGTGAAGCGTGAAGCGTGAGGCGTGAGGCGTGA
>NZ_SKFH01000023.1 GCF_004343705.1 Flaviaesturariibacter aridisoli | reverse complement strand
CCGGACGAACGTCCGGCACTTCGAAAATCGGGAATCTGAAATCCCGGATCCCAGATTGGGTTGGTACTTAGTAGTCCATGCCACCCATACCCGGCATACCGGCGGGCGCACCGGCCGCCGCTTTCGGCTCCGGCTTGTCGGCTACCACGCATTCCGTTGTCAGCAGCATACCGGCAATGGAGGAGGCGTTTTCGAGGGCGATGCGGCTCACCTTAGTGGGGTCGATCACACCGGCGGCGATGAGGTTCTCATACTGCTCGGTACGGGCGTTGAAACCGTAGTCGCCTTTGCCTTCGCGCACTTTGTTCACCACAACGGAGCCTTCGATGCCGCCGTTGGCCACGATCTGGCGCAGGGGTTCTTCGAGGGCGCGGCGCACGATCTGCACACCGGTCTTCTCGTCGTTGTTCTCGGTGGCGATATTGCCGAGGCTTTCGATGGCGCGCACGTAGGCCACACCACCCCCCGGAACGATGCCTTCTTCAACGGCAGCGCGGGTTGCGTGCAGGGCGTCGTCTACGCGGTCTTTCTTTTCTTTCATTTCCACTTCGGTGGCAGCACCCACGTGCAGCACCGCAACACCGCCGCTCAGCTTGGCCAGGCGCTCCTGGAGCTTCTCACGGTCGTAGTCGGAAGTGGTGTTCTCGATCTGGGCTCGGATCTGGTTGATGCGGGCCGTGATCGATTCTTTCTCGCCAACACCGCCCACAACCGTCGTGTTGTCTTTGTCTACCACCACGCGCTCAGCGCGGCCGAGGTAAGTAAGGTCGGCGTTCTCGAGCTTGTAGCCCTGCTCTTCGGAGATCACGATGCCCTTGGTGAGCACGGCGATGTCCTGGAGCATTTCCTTGCGGCGGTCGCCGAAGCCCGGAGCCTTTACGGCAGCGATCTTCAGGGTGCCGCGCAGCTTGTTCACCACGAGGGTAGCCAGCGCTTCGCCTTCGAGGTCTTCGGCGATGATCAGCAGGGGCGCGCCTTGCTGGGCAACTTTTTCGAGGATGGGGAGGATGTCTTTCATCGAAGACACCTTCTTGTCATAGATCATAATGTAGGGGCGGTCGAGCTCAGCCTGCATCTTCTCGCTGTTCGTAACGAAGTAGGGAGAGATGTAGCCGCGGTCGAACTGCATGCCTTCCACCACGTCGACCGTGGTTTCGATGCCTTTGGCTTCTTCGATGGTGATGACACCGTCTTTGGAGACCTTTTCCATCGCCTGGGCGATGAGCTTGCCGATCTCGTTGTCGTTGTTGGCGGAGATGGTAGCAACCTGCTCGATCTTCTGGTTGTCGTTGCCTACGGTCTGCGACTGGGCCTTCAGGTTTTCTACAACGGCCTTAACAGCCTTGTCCATACCACGCTTCAGGTCCATCGGGTTGGCGCCGGCGGCCACGTTCTTGAGTCCTTCGGTGATAAGGGCCTGAGCCAGCACGGTAGCAGTGGTGGTACCATCACCGGCGATGTCGGCGGTTTTGGAAGCCACTTCCTTCACCATCTGGGCACCCATGTTCTCGATGGCGTCTTCCAGCTCAATCTCCTTGGCTACAGACACACCGTCCTTGGTGACGGAAGGGGCACCGAATTTCTTTTCGATCACCACGTTGCGGCCTTTGGGACCGAGGGTAACCTTGACGGCGTTGGCGAGAACGTCCACGCCTTTCTTCATTTTATTACGGGCATCAGTTTCGAAAAACAGTTGTTTTGCCATGATTATTCGTGTTTGAAATTTTTAATGATGTTGGTTCATGCTTTGGCTGCGTTCGCATGACAAGGAGCAAGCACCACGGTCACCTTGCGCGCAGCCGAAGGGTGACCGTGCCGAAAACTTATACGATCGCCAGGATGTCGCTTTCGCGCATGATGAGGAAGTCGTCGCCTTCGATGGAGATCTCGGTGCCGGCGTATTTGCCGTACAGAACGGTGTCGCCTTCCTTCACGGTTACAGGCTCGTCTTTCTTACCGGGACCGGCGGCGATCACAATGCCGCGCATGGGCTTTTCCTTTGCCGTGTCCGGGATAATGATACCGCCGGCCGTTTTTTCTTCTGCAGCAGCCGGTTTCACGATCACTCTGTCGTGCAGGGGGGTAACATTCACTTTGTTCGACATACGTATGAAATTTTGGTTTGATTGAAGATGTGGGCCGCAAGGTACGGGTGTTCCGCCCGCGGCGCAGCACCCATGCGCGAATTATGTGCCACCGGGAAAATCCGGAAATTATTTCCGGTCGGGGAGGAATTTTTAGCAGGCCGGGCGGCACTTTTTCCGAAAGAGGCGTTCTTTACGGGTGTCGGTGCGAAATTCTGTCAGGTTGCCGGGCCGCTGGCGGCATCTGTCGTAACATTGCGCCGATGTCTGAACAAGGGTCCCGTTTCGTGCAGGCCGCCGACCGCTGGCCGGATGCCTGGCGCCAGCGCCGCTACCGGCAGAGTCTCCTGCCCGGGGCCTTCCTGGCCCTGGCGTTGCTGGCCGCGCTGCCGCCGTTCTTTCAATATATCGAAGCCCGCAGCGGCACCCCGCTCAACGACCCGATCCTGCGGGTGCTGCCCGCCACCGATGTATCGATAGCGGTATTCAGCTGTATCTGGGGCGCGGCGGCCCTTGCCATCTGGCAGGCTTTGAAAAGTCCGCGCTTCACGGTCATCTTTATCTGGAGCTTCGCCCTGCTGACGGCCAGCCGGATGATCAGCATTTACCTCGTGCCGCTGGAAACACCGCCCGCCCTCATCCCGCTGGTAGACCCGCTGGCCAACCGCTTTTATGGCAGCACCTTCATCACCAAGGATCTTTTTTACTCCGGGCATACGGCCACGATGTTCCTTTTCGTTTATTGTTTTCCGTTGCCCTGGCAGCGCCGGCTTACGCTGGCCGCCGCCTGCGCCGTGGCCGTGCTGGTGCTGGTGCAGCATGTGCATTATACCATCGATGTGCTGGCGGCACCGTTGCTGACCTATTTGTGCTATTTGGGCGGCAAAAAGGCCGCATTCCGCTAAAATGCTTTGGCAGGCTCCGTATTTTTGTGTTGTTTTAAGCGGCCAAATGCGGTGTTTCCCCGAACATCGTCGGCCACCCTATAAACTATTGTCTGTAATGAGGAAGTTTACGATACCTGATTTTGTGCTGGGCAAAACGATCACAGAAGAGCAACTGGCTTTTTTTCAAAAACACGGTGTATTGATGTTCCGCGGCTTTATCCCGCAGGAAACCGTAACGGCTATACGCGCCGAAGTAAGCCGGATTGAGCAGCAGCTGCTCGACGAAGGTGTGGAGAAGATCCACGGCATCCCGCTGAAGTTCGGCAAGGACGAAGATGGCCGCAAGACCATCCAGCGCATCTGCTTCACCTCCAAGTTCAGCCCCCTGCTGCAGGACCTGCTGAAGGACCCGCGCCTGCAGGCGCTCACCGGCCTTGTAGCCCCGTTTGAAGGCCGCATCGGCGAGTATGAGAAAGACGGGCTGGTGCTCAACAACTACGTACGCACACCGAACAGCGCCTTTTCGCAAATGGGCTGGCATACCGACTCGCCGCGCGACCTCTTCCTGGGCCAGCGCATCATGCCGATGCTCAACGTGGGCATCCACCTCGATACCTGCCCCTTCGAGAACGGCGGCCTGCGGATCCTCCCCGGCACCCACACGCAAGGCATCCTGCGCCTGCTGTTCGGCAAGAAATACTTTATCGACCACAAGCCCGACCGCCGCGAGGTGGGCTTCGACATCGAGGCCGGCGACCTTACCGTACACGACGGCCGCCTCTGGCACCGCGTGCAGCAGTCGCCCCACTTCGGCGAGGCCAGCCGCCGCCGCGTGATGTATGTGCCCGTTGTTACCGGCAAGTACATGCCGAAGGACGATAAGAGCAAAACGCCGTTCTACCACCGCCTGGCAAGTACGGTGCAGAACTAATGAATATCGAATAAACAACAAGGACTGTAGCATATTGAAGTGGAGCCTCCTCAACGGGAGGCTTTTTCTTCGAACTCCGGCACGCACTACTTTTACTACCCATTACGCTCCGACCATGAACTATATCCTGATTACCGGCGCCTCGAAGGGCATCGGCCTTTCCATCGCCCGCGCCTGGGCGGCCCGCGGCTTCAACGTATTGCTGGTGGCCCGTGGCGCCGAAGCCCTCGAAGCGGCCGCTGCTGCCATCCGCAAGGACTTCGGCGTGCAGGTTGACTTCCGCTCCGAAGACCTCGGCGACGCCGCGGCGCCGCAGCGCCTGCTCGACTGGTGCCGCAGCTCGGGCTACGCGGTGCAGGGACTGGTCAACAACGCCGGCTTCGGGTCGAGCGGTGCCTTTGCGGAGCTGCCGCTCGAAGGGCAGCAAAACATGATGCAGGTGAACATGAACGCCCTTGTGGCGCTGACGCACCTGTTTCTGCCGGAACTGAAAAAACAGCCGAAGGCCTGGCTGCTCAACATTGCTTCCTCGGCTGCCTACCAGGCGGTACCTTTCCTGAGCATCTACGCGGCTACGAAAGCCTTTGTGCTCACCTTCAGCCGCGGCCTCCGCTACGAGCTGCGCGACACTTCCGTGTCGGTTACCTGCGTCTGTCCCGGGTCTACCGACACCGACTTTGCCAACCGGGCACAGGTAGGGCCCAAGGCGCAGAAGGCCGCTGAGAAGGTCAACATGACGCCCGAAGCGGTAGCCGAAGCGGCGGTGAAAGCAACCCTCCAGGGCCGCGCCGAGGTCATCACCGGGGCCATCAATAAGCTCGGCGCATTCCTCGTATGGCTCTTCCCCAAGTCGCTCGCAGAGAAAACGGCAGCAGGGCTCTATAAGTAATAAAGTGCGAAGTGGAAAGTCGGAAGTAAAGGAGAGGAGCAGTGCTTCCCACTTCAAACTTCCCGCTACCCAACTTGTTTGCCCTATCTTTGCCGGCTCAAAAGTTCTTTACCGATGATCAGCAGAAGGAATATCCGGGTGAAAGTGATGCAGACCTTGTATACGTTGAGCACCCAGGATGGACAAGGAAAACCCGGGGAGCCGCAGCGCCTGCTGCAAAAGCATTTTGACCAGTCGCGCGACCTGCTTCAATACCTCCTTTATTTTGTGACCGAAGTGGCCGGCTATGCCGAAACCGATTCGTTCCAGCGTCGCTCCAAGCACCTGCCCTCGCAGGAAGACCTAAATGTAAACACCAAGATCGCCGGTAACGAGCTGCTCTGGACCCTGAAGGAAGACACGGCACTTGCGGCCCAGTGGGAGATGGGCCAGTCGATGCATCGTATCGACCGCGATATCCTGCGTAAAGCTTACCAGCGCCTGGCTGAAAGCCCGGAGTACCATACGTACATCAGCACCGAAACGCGCGAAAAGAAGAGCGAACGCGCTATTCTTGAATATATTTTCGAAGAGCTGCTGCTGCCCGATGAGTCGTTCATCGCGCACCTTGAAGAACTGTTTCCCAACTGGGACGACGACGGCGAGATGGCTGTTCAGCTCGTTCAGGGCTACCTCCAGAAGCCGGGCTCCTTCCGCATCGACCAGTTCATTTCGGCCGAGAAGCTGCAGTTTGCCAAAAGTCTGCTGGCTACCGTGCTCGAGAAGCACGAGCAGCTCGAAGGATATATCCACCCCAAACTGAAAAACTGGGACGCCGAGCGGATCGCTTCCCTCGATATGATCCTGATGAAGATGGGAGTGGCCGAATTGCTGTTCTTTGAAACCATCCCCCCGAAAGTGACCATCAACGAATACATCGAGCTGGCCAAGGAATACAGCACGGCACAAAGCGGGCAATTCATCAACGGCATTCTCGACAACATTCACAAAGACCTCGTGCAATCGGGCCAGCTGCACAAAACGGATTTCCGCAAAGGAGCCTGAGCCATTAAATTTGCGACCTCAACCCGAAGCGCATGAAAGCATTTATCCCCGCACTGGCCGCCGTCATCCTGCTCGCCGCCTGCAACGGCCAGGACACACAGAGTGGCCACAATTCCGACTCCGCGCGCCGCGCCGCCGATACCCGCGTCATGACCGACTCGGCCAACTTTACCACGCTCCAGTGGCTGGATTCCAGCACTCAGGACCTGCACAAAGTGATGGAAGGAGCGCAGGTGGACGTGTCGTGGCGTTTCCGCAACACCGGCACGAAGCCGCTGGTGATCGAAAAAGCACAGCCCGGCTGCGGTTGCACCGTGGCCGAGAAGCCCGAGGCGCCGATTCCCCCCGGTGGCGAAGGCCGCATCCGCGCCACCTTCAACAGCGAAGGCCGCGTAGGCACCCAGCACAAGAACCTCATCGTACAGGCCAATACCAAACCCTCCACCATCCACGAGCTTTATTTCAACGTGGAAGTGGCGGCTCAATAACTATTTAACCAGCAACTATGTTTTTATTGCAAACAGGCGCACCCGGTGGCGGTGGCTTTCAGTTCATCTTCATCGGCGGCATGATCCTCGTATTCTGGCTCTTTTTCATCCGCCCGCAGGCGAAGCGCCAGAAGCAGCAGAAGTCCTTCGCTGAAGGACTGCAGAAAGGCGACCGCGTGGTGACCATTGCCGGTATCCACGGCAAGCTGAGCCGCATCAACGAAGACGGCACCGTCGACCTCGAGATCTCGCCCGGCTCTTATATCAAGATGGAGCGCACCTCGATTTCCATGGAAATGACGCAGAACCTGAACAAAACAGGCACTGCAGCCCCGGCCGAGAAAAAGTAATCCATAAGCCGGCAGCACCAGGCCGCTGGCCCACAACTGTTATCTTTAAACCGGAACGGAACGTTCCGGTTTTTTTATATGCTTAAAGTTGGTCTGACTGGAGGAATTGGTTCGGGTAAATCTACCGTCGCAAAGGTTTTTGCGCTGCTCGGCATTCCCGTGTACGACGCCGACGCGGCGTCGAAGCGGCTGTACGACACCGACGCCGGGCTGAAGGAGGCGCTGACGAAGGAGTTCGGTGCGGCACTCTACGCTGGTGGCCGCCTCGACCGGGCCGCGTTGGCCGCCCTCGTGTTCAGCGACCCCGAAAAGCTCGCCCGCCTCAATGCCTTGGCGCACCCGCCCACCATCGCCGACGCGGCCCGGTGGATGGCTGCCCAGCAGGCGCCCTATGCCCTGAAGGAAGCGGCGCTCATCTTCGAAAGCGGCTCTGCCGCCGGCCTCGATTACGTCATCGGTGTCGACGCGCCCCTGCACATCCGCCTCCAGCGCGCCATGCAGCGCGACGGCGCCAGCCGCGAGGCCGTCCTGGCCCGCATGCAGCGCCAGATCGACAATGGGATAAAAATGAAGCTGTGTGACTTTGTGCTTAAAAACGATGAGCAGGAACTGCTGATCCCACAGGTCATTGCGTTGCACGAAAAGCTGCTGCAATTGGCGAACGCGCAATGACGCCAAAGGCGTCGCTTGCGCAACGCCCTTGGCTTTTTTATTAACCGGTTAATCAATCAACCGGTTAATCAATTAATTCAGCTTCGCCAGCGCATCCTTAATCCGGGCGAAGCCCTTTTCAATATTTTCCATACTGTTGGCAAAGGAAAGGCGCAGGCATTGCTTGTCGCCAAAGGCTGATCCGGTGACGGTGCTCACATGGCCTTTGTGGAGCAGGTACATGGCGAGGTCGTCGGCATTGCTGATGACGTTTTCGCCGTCCTTTTTACCGAAGTAATGGTCCACGCAGGGGAATGCGTAAAAGGCGCCTTCAGGGGAAGCAAATTCAAAACCGGGGATAGCGCGCATCAGCTCGAGCACGCGCTCACGGCGGCGGGCGAACTCCGCCACCATGGCTTTGGTGGCATCGAGCGGAGCCGTCAGCGCCACGATGGCGGCGCGCTGCGTCACGGCATTGGTGCCACTGGTGAACTGGCCCTGGAGCTTTTCGCAGGCCTTGGCGATCTCTTTCGGGGCGGCCAGGTAGCCAAGGCGCCAGCCGGTCATGGCGAATCCCTTCGACAAGCCGTTGACCACGATGGTGCGGTCTTTCATCCAGTCGAATTGCGCGATGCTCTCGGCGGGGCCGCCGTAGGTGATGTATTCGTAGATCTCGTCGGAAATGACGAGGATGTTCGGATGCTTGCGGAACACCTCCGCCAGACCCTGCAGCTCCTCGCGCGAATACACGGCGCCACTGGGGTTGCAGGGGGAGGAGAACATAAAGAGCCGCGTTTTGGGCGTGATGGCGGCTTCGAGCTGCTCCGCTGTGATCTTGTAGCCGTTGGCAAGCGAGGAGTTGATCTTGATCACCGTGCCTTCGGCGAGTTGCACCAGGGCCTCGTAGGTGACCCAGAACGGCGTAGGAATGAGCACTTCGTCGCCCTTATTGATGATACTCAGCACGGCGTTGGCCAGGCTGTGCTTGGCGCCGGTGCTCACTACGATCTGGTCGGGGGTGAAGCTGAGCCCGTTGTCGCGGCTGAACTTGGCGCAGATCGCTTCACGGAGGTCGAGGTAGCCGGCCACGGGCGTGTAGTGGCTCCAGTTGTCATCGATCGCCTGCTTGGCGGCGTCCTTGATGTGCTGGGGCGTATCGAAATCGGGTTCTCCGAGGCTCAGGTCGACAATGTCAATGCCCTGGGCGCGCAGTTCGCGGCCAAGCTTGGCCATCCGCAGGGTTTCGGGTTCGTTAAACAGAAGCAATCGTGCAGCTAATTCCATGGGATTGGGTTGGAAAGGGGCAAAAGTAAGGAAATACGGATGCGGTGGCGGCATCTTCGCAAACGTTGCCGGAGCGCATCCGGCGGACCTCCCCGTGCGGGCCGGTTCCGCGCCGGCAGGCCGTTTCGTTAAAAGCGCCGTATCCCTTGCCCAATGGCCGATTCCGGACGCCGGGCCCGTCGAAGATTTGCTGGTATTGTACACCGAAAAGGCTATATTTGCCCCTCTTTAAAAAAACCGTGTATGCAATTGAAAGGCCTGGTCCGTTTCTTCACGATCCTGCTGATCCTGTACTCTATTTATGAATTGTCCTTTACCTGGGTGGTACGTAGCCACGAGAAGAAAATGGAGGCAAAGGCTCAGGCCTGGACGAATCTGAACTTCAAAAATGCGGACAAAGAAACAAAGGAGCAAGCGCAGGCTCATCGCTACAAGCGCCTGCTCGACAGCACCAAGAATGTGACCGTGCACTACGGTCCCACCGGTGCCATCAGCTACCAGAAAGCCAAAGAAAACGAACTCAACCTTGGTCTTGACCTGCAGGGCGGTATCAACGTAACCCTCGAAGTGGAACTGGCCGGCCTCCTGCGCTCCATGGCCAATAACTCGAAGGATCCCCTGTTCCTCCAGGCCCTCGCCAACGCCGAAACGGCCAAGGCCAACAGCAACGCCGACTACGTGTCGCTGTTCCGCAAAGAATATGAAAGGCTCGTTCCCAACGCCAAGCTCGCTTCCCTCTTCGCGGTAGCCGGCCAGGATAAGATCAAGCCCGGTTCCACCAACGACCAGGTGGAAAGCGCCATCCGCGCCGAAGCCAATTCGGCCTTCGACCGTACCTTCCAGGTGCTGCACACGCGCATCGACCAGTTCGGTGTGGCCCAGCCCTCGATCAACCCCGACCGCGACCGCGGCATCATCACCGTAGAACTGCCGGGTGTACAGGACCAGGAGCGCGTTCGCCGCATCCTCCAGTCTTCGGCCAACCTGCAATTCTGGGAGGTGTATGAAGGTGCCGAACTCAACGCCGGTATGCAGAACTTCGCCAGTGCCTTCAACCTAGTTGCCGGTGCCGACTCCGCTGCTGCCAAGGACACAACTGCCAAGGGCCTGGCCAACCAGCCCATCGCCAAATATTTCCGCGGCGCTCCCTACCCGAATGTGATCGGTATGGTCAACGTGACCGACACCGAGTACGTGCGTTCGGTGATGGAGAATCCCGCTGTTCGCAACAACTTCCCCGCTGACGCACGCTTTGCTTACGGTATGCCCGATAAAGGCGCCAACAACAAATCCGGCGACTTCGTAGCGCTCTATGTGCTGAAGACCGGCGGCCGTGAAAAGGCCAAGCTCGAAGGTGAAGGCGTTGAAGAGGCCCGTGCCGACTTCAACCAGATGAACGGCAAGACCGAAGTACTGCTGCGCATGAACCCGGCCGGTGCCCGTGCCTGGGCCGACCTTACCCGCGCTAACGTGAAGCGCTCAATTGCGATCGTGCTCGACAACGTGGTGTATTCCGCGCCTACTGTAAACGAAGCCATCGAAGGCGGCAACTCCAGCATCTCCGGCTCGTTCAGCCTCCAGGAAGCACAGGACCTTGCCAACATGCTGAAAGTGGGTAAGACGCCCGCCCCCGCCAAGATCGTTGCGGAGCAGGTAGTTGGACCGACGCTCGGTAAAGACGCCATCAAAGGTGGTATGCTGGCCTTCGGCCTCTCCTTCGTGGTGATCTTCCTCCTGATGCTGGTGTATTACAACACAAGCGGCTGGGTAGCCAACATCGCCCTTATTCTGAACCTTCTCTTCACCATCGGTATCCTCACCGGCCTGGGCGCTACGCTGACGGCCCCCGGTATCGCCGGCCTCGTGCTGACGATCGGTATGGCGGTGGACACCAACGTAATTATCTATGAGCGCATCAAGGAAGAACTGACGCGGGGCAAAAACTACCAGGCTGCCGTTGCCGAGGGCTACCGCCGCTCGCTGCCGCCGGTGCTCGACGCCCACGTTACGACCCTGCTGACCGCTATTATCCTGTTCTCGTTCGGTCTCGGCCCTGTGAAGGGATTCGCCACCACCCAGATCATCGGTATCCTCCTGTCGCTGTTCTGCGGCATCCTGGTCAGCCGCTGGGTTAGTGACTTGTTCACCACCCGCAAGCGTCACCTCGAGTACTTCACCGGTGTTTCGAAGCGCGTATTCAAGCACGCCGCCTTCAAATTCATCGAGTACCGTAAAGTGGCCTACGCGATCTCCTTCGTGGTACTCGCTCTCGGTGTGGCCTCCATCTTCAACGGTTTCGATGAAGGTGTGGAGTTCAAAGGTGGTCGCAGCTACATCGTTCGCTTCGACAAGCCGGTGAACGTGGATGAAGTGCGCGACGACCTCAAGGCCGCCTTCGGTGAGAACCCCGTGATCAAGACGATCGGCGCCGACAACCAGCTCGATATCACTACTTCGTACCTCATCACCGACACACGCAACACAGCCGACTCGCTGGTGGAAGGCAAACTGCTCGCCGGCCTGTCGAAGCACCTCCCTGCAGGCACTACTTTCCAGCAGTTCGACAAGCAGAACAAGCTCGGTATGACCAAGGTGCTGCCGACGATCTCCGATGACCTGAAGAGCGGCGCCCTCCAGGCTACGATCTTCTCGATCATCATCATCTGTCTCTACATCTTCATCCGTTTCCGCGACTGGCGCTACTCGATGGGTACAATCGTGGCCCTGCTGCACGACGTGCTCGTGACGCTCGCCGTGTTCTCGTTCCTCCGCAACGTGGTTCCCTTCCCGCTGGAGATCGACCAGCACTTTATCGCGGCGGTGCTGACGGTAATCGGCTTCTCGATGAACGATACCGTGATCGTATTCGACCGTATCCGTGAATACACCCGCCAGATGGTGGGCGCGCCGAAAGAAGTGGTGATCAACAAGGCCATTAACGACACGCTGAGCCGTACGATCATGACCTCGCTGACGGTATTCCTGACCATCCTGATTCTTTTCCTGGTAGGTGGTGAAGTAACCCGCGGCTTTGCCTTCGCGATGCTGATCGGTGTGATCACCGGTACCTACTCCTCGATCTTCGTGGCAGCCCCGATCCTGGTGGATATGGGCGGCAAACGCTCCCTTGGTGGTGACGCCGAGCCGGTAGCTTCAGCCGAGCCCGCCAAGAAGAAAGAGCTGGCCAAGCACTAAGCCTGCAATCTTCGGCAGATAAAAAAGCCCCTGACGTTGTCAGGGGCTTTTTGTTAGGATTGAACTGGACGGCGAGAGGCCGTCATTGCGGGCGCAGCGAAGCAAACTCCCCGACTTTGGGAAGGTTGGTTGCCAAAACGCACTTGCACCATTAAACTGCGCAACGCACAGGTCTCCATCTCCGCCTGCAGGAGGATCAAAGTCACGCCGCCTCAGGCGTAGTCGTAAGCAGCGCAGGTAGATTTTTCCTACAAGCTGATTGCAATTCTTAATGTGCCTGTAGGAACTTCCTACAACCTCCTGTAAAACGTACATGTGCCTGTAGGAACTTCCTATAACCTCTTGTAAAACGTATATGTACCTGTAGGAACTTCCTACAAGCATATGCAAATTGAACATATGCCTGTCGGGACATCCTATAAGTCCGTGTAAATCGATTGAAGCGCAGTAGGAGGGTTCTATGACATTTTAATCCGTTATTTCCCGCGCCAGCCGGTTGTATGTGTATCGTAATCAATTTTCTAGCGTGCTGTCGCCGACTGAAGCCGTAAAAAAAAGCGTCCGCCAACCGGCGGACGCTTTCTACTTTATGATTCCGGGGCAACTTAATCCAGCAGCGACAGGCTTTTTTGAAGCGCTTCGATCTTTTCCTGCGCGTCGCTTTGCTTTTTGCGCTCTGCTTCCACCACTTCAGGTTTGGCATTCTGCACGAACCGCTCATTGTTCAACTTCTTTTCAACCGACGCGAGAAATCCCTGCTGGTATTCAAGATCTTTCAGGAGCTGTTCTTTCTGCACCGATGCGTCCACGGCCTGTTCGGTGCTGATGTACAATTTGTGCGTGCCTACGACGACGGCGATGGAGCCGGCAACGGCTTCCGAAACAAACTGTACATCGGCATTGACCTGCTTGCCCAGGATGGCGCTGATGGCTTCGAAGGCGGTGGCTCCTTCACTCTGGATCGAAAGGGTGATGGGGTCTTTGGGTTTGATGTTGTTCTTCACCCGGGCATCGCGGAGGGCCGAAATGGCTTCCTGGAGCAGCGTTCCCTGGGCGATGCGCGCGTTATCAACCGCGCCGGCGGGAACGAACTGCTTGACGCACAGATCGTCGCTGCGGTCGGCGAGCTTGTGGTAGATCTCCTCGGTGATAAAGGGCATGAAGGGGTGTAGCAACTGCATCAGTTCGGAGAAGTAAGCCACCGTTTGCTGGTACACGGCCCGGTCGATGGGCTGCTCGTACCCGGGCTTCGCCCATTCGAGGTACCAGCTGCAGAAGTCGTCCCAGATCAGTGAGTAGATCGTCTTCAGCGCTTCAGACAAGCGGAAGCCTTTGTAGAGTTCGGCTACCTGGGCTTTTACCTGGGCGAGGCGCTGGCCGAACCATTCCACCGCAAAGTGCGGCTCGGTTGCGGCCGTATCGCTCTGCCGGCCTTCCCACATTTTCACCAGCTTCAGCGCGTTCCAAAGCTTGTTGTTGAAGTTGCGGCCCTGCTCGCAGCTCGAGTCGTCAAAGAGCAGGTCATTACCGGCGGGGGAGGAGATGAGGATACCGAAGCGAACGGCGTCGGCGCCGAAGCGGTCGATGAGGTCGAGCAGGTCGGGCGAGTTGCCGAGGCTCTTGCTCATCTTGCGGCCCTGCTTGTCGCGCACCATACCTGTAAAGTACACGTGCTCGAAGGGACGCTGCTGCTTGTATTCCATGCCCGCCATGATCATGCGCGCCACCCAGAAGAAGATGATATCCTGTCCGGTAACGAGCACGTTGGTGGGGTAGTAGTATTCGATGTCTTTGTTGCCCGGGTCCACGATGCCGTTGAACACCTCGATGGGCCAGAGCCAGGAGGAGAACCAGGTGTCGAGTACGTCTTCGTCCTGGCGAAGATCGTCAGCCGTGAGCCGTGAGCCTGGAGCAGCGGACTTCTCCTGGAATTTTGCGAAAGCAGCCTCACGTGTTTCGGCAACAACGAATGAGCCATCCGGCGCATACCAGGCGGGGATGCGCTGGCCCCACCACAGCTGGCGCGAGATGCACCAGTCCTTGATGTTTTCCAGCCAGTATTTATACGTGGCCAGGAAGCGCTCTTCGGGGTGGATTTTCACGTCGCCGCTGCTAACGGCGTCGAGGGCCAGCCCGGCGAAGTGCTGCATCTTGACGAACCACTGCGTGGAGATACGCGGTTCCACAACGGCGCTGCTGCGCTGCGAGTAGCCGAGGCGGGTGCTGTATTCTTCTTCCTTTACCAGCGCGCCGTCGGCCTTTAATTGCGCCACGGCGGCTTTGCGGGCTTCAAAGCGGTCCATGCCTACGAACACTTCGGCGGCCGCGCTCAGCGTACCGTCTTCGTTGAGGGTATCGATAGTGGGCAGACCGTGCTTGAGGCCGAGGTTATAATCGTTGATGTCGTGGGCGGGCGTCACCTTGAGGGCACCGGTGCCGAAGGCCGGATCAACATATTCGTCAAAAATGATTGGCACCGCGCGGTTCACCAGCGGCACGATGATCCGCTTGCCTTTCAGGTGGGCATAGCGCTCGTCGGCCGGGTTCACGCACACCGCCGTGTCGCCCATGATCGTTTCCGGTCGCTGGGTGGCGATGGTGATATATTCGTCGCTGTTCTCTACGCGGTAGCGAACGTAGTACAGAGTGCCGGTAACGTCTTTGTATTCCACTTCCTCATCCGACAGGGCCGTTTTTGCAGCCGGGTCCCAGTTGATCATGCGGGCACCACGGTAAATGAGGCCTTTGTCGTACAGGTCTACGAACACCTTGATCACGGCCTCGTAGTAGTGGTCGTCCATGGTGAACGTAACACGGCTCCAGTCGACGGAGCAGCCCAGCTTTTTGATCTGGTGGTAGATGATGCCGCCGTATTTCTCTTTCCACTCGAACGCGTATTTGAGAAACTCGCGACGGGTGAGCTCGCTTTTTTTGATGCCTTTTTCTTTTTCGAGCATCTGTACCACCTTGGCTTCGGTAGCGATGGAAGCGTGGTCGGAGCCGGGCACCCAGCAGGCGTTGAAGCCGCTCATGCGGGCATGGCGTACCAGCACGTCCTGCACGGTCTCGTTGAGTGTATGGCCCATATGGAGCACGCCGGTAACGTTGGGCGGCGGGATCACCACCGTAAAGGGCGGCCGGTCGTCGGGCGTGCTTTTGAAATAGCCTTTGTGCTCCCAGTGGGCGTACCAGGATTCTTCCACCTGCCCGGGCTCGTAGTTCTTGGAAAGCGTCGTGTTCATGAGGGGGCAAAGGTAAGGAATCATGAAGCCCATCCCCAACCCTTCCCGAAGGGAAGGGGGTAAAAACAAAAAGCCCCGGCAATGATGCCAAGGCTTTTCGCTCCCTCCTTTTCGGGGAGGGCGGGGTGGGGCTAGTTGTCGAAATCGAGCTGGCTGTTGTTGATATAGTTCACGAGGGCGGCCGCGTTCTTCAGGTTCAGCTTTTTCAGGATGTTGTAGCGGTGCACTTCCACCGTCTTCACCGAGATACTGAGGGCATCGGCGATTTCCTTAGAGGAGTGGCCCTTCTTGATGAAGGAGATGATCTCGATCTCGCGCTGCGAAAGTGAGTTGAGGCCCGTTTGCTGGTCCTCCCCGGAGATGACCTGCTCGGACAGGATGTTCTTGATCTCGTCGCAGATGTATTTTTTGCCGTTGTTGATCTCCATGATGGCCTTGAACATTTCCTCGCGCGAGGAGTTCTTGGTCACATAACCCATGGCGCCCTTCTGCATCATTTTGCGGGCGTAGGTAGGCTGGGTGTGCAGCGATACGCCGAGCACCTTCGAGCCGGGAGAGAATTTGCGGATCAGTTGGGTCGCCTCAATGCCGTTCATACCGGGCAGGTTGATATCCATGATGACAATATTGGGGCGCAGGTTCTTGGCCATTTCCACGGCTTCCTCGCCGCTTCCGCTTTCGGCAACCACCTGAAAACGGGGGTCGGTGTTCAAAATAAAGCTCCAGGTCTCACGCACCAGGGTGTGGTCGTCGGCAATCAGAATCGTGATCTTTTCGTTGGTTTCTGCCATGTTATGTTTTCATCGGAAGTTGAACAATCAAGGTACAGCCCTGCCGTGGCTTGCTTTCCACGCGCAGCGTCCCGCTCGCCAAATATACCCTATTTTCCATATTGCGCCGGCCGGCTCCCTTTTTCCCATCAGCATGCTCAAATCCAATGCCGGCGTCCGTTACAGTGAGCAGCACCGAATATTTCGCACGTTGCGTGGCGTTCTGCAAGCGGGTCAGCTGGATGGGCTTCCGAAACGCCGGCCCTGTCGTAGGTGATCTCTGAGTGGTCTTGTTTCAAAGGGAAGGGTCTTCGTTGGTATATGACCGGTGAAATAAAGGGGACCGGTCATTTCAAAAAAATCTGCGACGGCTGCGCGGGCAACCTGTTTTTGATGTTACTTGTGCGCAACCGACGACATATGGAACGACATACGACCTCCTGGTACAGCGAACGACTTCAGAAAGAAATGCCCATCGCGTCTTACGGCCACTTCGGCTTTGCCCTCCTGCTGGTGCCCACCGCAGCGGCTGATTTCCTCGAATACGAGCGCTTCCAGCTGATCGACACCCTGCGCCCCTTTATCGATGCGGGCAAGCTGAAGGTGTTTTCCATCAACAGTATCAACAACGAAAGCTGGCTGAACAACAACATGGACCCGCGGCACAAAGTGATCCGCCACCAGCAATTCAACAGCTATGTGTATGAGGAAGTGATCCCGTTCATCCGTACAAATACTAGTTGGGACACGCCGATCATTGTCAGTGGCGCCTCTTTCGGCGCGCTGCACAGTATGAACCTGTTCCTGAAGCGCCCCGACCTGATCAACGGCGTCATCGCCATGAGCGGTGTGTACGACCTCACCGAATACACGAAGGGTTATTGGGACGATGACGTGTACTTCAACAGCCCGCAGCACTATATGCCCAATCTGACCGATCACGGCGTGCTGGAGCAGATCCGCCGCAGCCCGCACATTCACCTGTTTTCGGGCAGTGGTCCTTACGAAGATCCCAATGCGGCCCGCAGCTTCGCGGGGATCCTCTACAATAAAGGCATCAACTACGAGCTCGATATCTGGGGCGAAGAGTGGCGCCACGACTGGGATACCTGGCGTAAGGTGCTGCCTCACTATATCGGTAGCCGTTTTTAGCCCTGTTCCCGGAGGGGCCATCCGTCCTGGCTCCATTTTGCTTGCACCTACTCGTGCCCGTATGGTTCATAAAAAATCCCCGCCATGGGCGGGGATTTTCTTTATAATAGTTCAAGGTGCTGTATGAACCAGATGGAAAAACCTTTCCTTTTTTCGTCAATTGTCGGGGATTACGACGCCATCACCTCAATGGTGGCATTGATGCCCCGGTCGATGATGGCCTCCGCCTTTGGGCGCAGCTCATCAAAGGAACCATATTGCACGCCGTACTTCCCACGAAAATGAATGATATAGGCGCATTGCTCGGCTTGTTCCTGCGAATGGCCACAGATCTCTACAAGTGTCTCAATGACCCATTCAAAAGTGTTTACTTCGTCGTTCCACACGATCAACTGACAGGGATCTTCCGTCGCCACGTCGGTTGCCACCGTTTCCTGGGGCTGCACATAATCTTTGGTAACGGGCATAAAAACGCTGTTTTAACGGCACAAAGGTAGGTGCTTTGGCTGGAAACGGTATGGCTGAGGCATCGCTCAGCGCCCCTTCCGACCCGGAAGCAACCCCTTCAGTTGCATCTCGGCCTTTTCGATGGAAATGCCTTTTCCCAGTACTCCCTTGAACAGGTCGCGAGCGCGGTTGTGCACGCGTCGATCAGCGAAGGATCGCCTTGGTAGCCTTTGAGAGGAGGGCGCGATACTTGAACTGTTTTTGCCAGTGGCGGGCCAGTTCGGCCACGTTGGGCGGGTAGCGGGGCGATGCGTCGCGGGCGATGAGGCCTTTGTCGTCGGCGGTGAAGTCGAGCGGCTTTTGCAGCAGCGCCTGCACCATTGTGTCGGCGCGCTGCAGCGCGCGGGTATAGAGTTGCGCCAGTTGCGGGAGAAAGTTCCAGCCGTTGCCGAGCAGCTCGTCGTCGATGCGGTAACGCTGCGCGGCGAGTACGTCCAGTTCGGGTTGGGTAAACAAAAAGCCGTCGTCGTCGAGCCTGCGGACGACCTTCTGGTATACCTGTGCGGCAAAGGAATCATCGACCGGGCGTGGGCTGTAGTGGTTGCGTTCGATGATACGCCGCAGCAGGATGGCTTGCTGCTGCGCCGGCGACGATTGGGATCGGGAAAGCAGCCCGAGGGACAGACAAAAAAGTACGAGCGCGAACTTTTTCAAAGCAGTTGGTATTAGATAGAGCCAAGGTAATGAACGCGATGCGAAAAAAAATTTCAAACTTTTTTTGGAAGAAAAACAAAGGCTCCTATATTTGCACTCCCAACGCGAAACAAACGGGTTGGGAAGTTCTAAAAAAACATTGGGAGTTTAGCTCAGCTGGTTCAGAGCATCTGTTTTACACACAGAGGGTCGGCGGTTCGAACCCGTCAACTCCCACGAAAAAAGCCCCGCAATCGCGGGGCTTTTTTATGTACCCATGGCCGGCCACGTTTATATCCTTTACTCTGCAGGGTGCGACCGCTATTACCTTGGCGCTGCTGGTGGTGGCCGGTGAACAGGCAAAAGCCTGTTCGGGTTAACGACCGGGCTTTTTGCTATTACATAAGAAGACGTATAGCCGCGCAATTACCTGCGCCAGCTCTCTTTATCTGCCAATGGTGGTGCAATAGAAAAATTAATTCAGCTGCACGGCCGGCAAGCGATAGCCCACGCCGTCCCAGAGAAACAGCTCGTTAAGCTCCACGGTCCAGAAGCGGCTGAAGGGCGAATGGTCGAGCACTTCCTGCGCCTCTTCCTTCGACTCGGCATTGATCGTAACCCAGGCCTGCTGGGTCTCCATGCTGACCACGTAATGTTCGATCACCTGGTCGTCGATAAGCTCGTTGATATAAGCGCGGTGCTCCTCGATGACGGCAGCCGCCTGATCGTTCCATTGAAATTGTATGATGGCCTGGTATTTCTTCATGTAGGCTGCGAAAACGTTTATTGGTTGATTCGTTTATTGGTCTATTGGTAACAGGGCGCGACCAACTTCTAAACTAACTAAACTCATTACTCATTGTCTACTGACCCTTAAACGGTCCACTCGATGATCTGGTTGGCCCATTCGGCACGGTAGGGGGTCTGGATGCGAATATAGTTATCGGTATAACCCTCCATCATGCCGCCTTTCTCGTGTCCTTCGAAAAGCACCGGCCGCGACTGCCCGCGGTGCTGGCCGGTAAAATGCTGCAGCTTCAGGTAGCTCAGGTTGCGCAGTGTTTTGTTGCGCTCGTGGCGAACGTTCACCGGCACCACCGGCTGCAGCTCGAGCGCTTTTGTTTCCGCGCGTTCCGAATAAGTGAACACGTGCAGGTACGACACGTCGAGGTCATGAAGGAAGTCGAAGGTTTCGCGGAAGTGCGCCTCGCTTTCGGTGGGAAAGCCCACGATCACGTCTACGCCGATGGCGCAGTGCGGCATCTTTTCCTTCACCAACGCCACGCGTTCGGCATACAACTCCCGGCGGTAGCGGCGCCGCATGCGGCCGAGGATGTCGTTGGAGCCGCTCTGCAGCGGGATGTGGAAGTGCGGCATGAAGCGCTTGCTCGAAGCCACGAAGCCGATGATCTCCGGTGTGAGCAGGTTCGGCTCGATGGAGGAGATGCGGTAACGCTCAATGCCAGTTATCTCATCGAGGGCCTGGATGAGGTCGTAGAAATTTTCTTCGTGTTGCTTCGCTCCGTCGGGACCTTTCCCGAAGTCGCCGAGGTTGACCCCTGTGAGCACGATCTCCTTTACCCCGCTTTCGGCGAGGGTGCGGGCGTGCGTCAGTACATTGTCGACGCTGTCGCTGCGGCTTTTGCCCCGCGCCATCGGGATGGTGCAGAAGGAGCAGGTATAGTCGCAGCCGTCCTGTACTTTTAAAAACGTGCGCGTCCGGTCGTTGACCGACCAGGAAGCGTGAAAGCCCGTCACCGCATCGATGTCGCAGGACGAGATCTTCGAGGAATCACCCTTTGCGAGGTCGCGGAGGTGGCTGGCCAGGTTGAATTTTTCGGCGGCGCCCAGAACGAGGTCCACACCGGGGATCTCGGAGATCTCCTTCGGCTTCAGCTGTGCATAGCAACCCGTAATGACCACCAGGCTTTCCGGGGCGCGGCGCTGGATGCGGCGCACGAGCTGGCGGCATTCCTTGTCGGCATTGTCGGTAACCGAGCAGGTATTGATCACATATACGTCGGCGGCATCCTCGAACTCCTTCTTCACAAAGCCCTCGGCCTCGAGGTGGCGCGAGAGGGTAGAAGTTTCCGAGAAATTGAGCTTGCAGCCCAGCGTGTGGAAGGCAACGGTGCGCTGTGGGGACATAGCGGGCAAAGGTACAAATCGATGTGCGGAAGTGGTAAGTTGGATGCGGGAATTGACAAAGAGCAAAAAAGCTTTAACATTTGCCCTGTAATTTGCCCGCGTGAAGCCCCGTAACCTTATTGCCATCCTTTTTCTGCTACTGCTGGTCTTTGGATATTTTCTGAAGCGGCGCTGGCACGAGCCGGCGTCGCGGGAGGTGCTCGAACGGCACCCGGCGTCGATCTATTACACCCGGCATGCGCGCTGCCGTATGGACTGCCGCCGTATTTCCGAGGCCGACATCCGCACTGTGATCGAACGGGGCGTGGTCAACCTGGCCAAAAGCGATCCCCGCGACCGGCCTTGCCCGACTCTGGCGGTGCAGGGCGAAACGCCGCGGGGCGAGTCCATCCGCGTCATCGTAGCCCAGTTTTCCGGCCAAACCCGGGTCATCACCTGCTACAACCTGCACAAAGAGTTTGAATGCCACTGCCCCGGCGACGAACGTAAAAACTAATGAGCATGCGCCACCTGTGGAAACCTTTTCAGATCCTGTACGCGCTTTATGCAATGCTGCTTTTTGTGGCGCTGATGATCCCCGTGTTCCTGTGGGCGCTGCTGGTGATGCCGTTGGGGCGGCTTCGCGGCGGCAACCTGATCTACCGGGCCTGCGTGCTCTGGGCCGACATCTGGTTTCCCCTCATTTTCGTGCGCCACCGAAACGTCGACGCGGCCGACTACGACCACCGCGCAGCGTTTATTTACGTGTCCACGCACACGTCTTACTTCGATGTTCCCGTCATCGTGAAAACCTTCCGGCACCCGGTGCGCACGCTCGGCAAAGCCGAGATGGCGAAAGTGCCGGTGTTCGGCTATATCTACCGCAACGCCATAGTAACTGTAGACCGGAGCAGCCCTGAAAACCGGGCCCGCAGCGTGCGGCTGCTCAAGGCCTACATCCAGCAGGGAATATCGGTGCTGGTATTTCCCGAAGGCACGTTTAACGAAACCGGGAGGCCGTTGAAAGATTTTTACGAAGGCGCTTTCCGCGTGGCCATCGAAACGGGCACGGCCATTCAGCCCGTGCTGATGCTCGACACCTGGAGCCGCATGCACCCGCGCCATGTGTTTTCGCTCCGCCCGGGACGCAGCCGTACGGTGTTCCTGGAGCCCGTGCCGGTGGATGGTTACCGTCCCGAAGAGGCCGGCCGTCTCAAGGAAGATGTTTACCGTAAGATGGAAGCGGCGCTGCTGGAATGGAACGCGCCCTGGATCGGTGCCTGAATTTGCCCGCGGCGTGTTATTTTTGATGCCTTTTGTTTCCCCAATTGATCCCCTTGTTTGCCGAGATCGTCATACCCCTTGCCCTGCCCCGCAACTATACCTGGGAAGTGCCCGAGCGCTTCCGGGAGTCAGTGCGCGTCGGCTGCCGCGTGGAGGTGAACCTGGGCAAGCAGAAAAAGTACGCGGGCGTGGTCAAGGCGTTGCTCCACGACAAGCCCGCCGGCGTGCAGACGAAAGAAATTCTCAACGTGCTCGACCCGGAGCCGGTCGTTCATCCCTGGCAACTCGGTTTCTGGGAGTGGATCGCCTCTTACTACTGCTGCACGGAGGGGGAGGTGATGGCTGCGGCGCTGCCCGCCCATTTCAAGCTGTCGAGCGAAACGGTGCTCGTATTCAACGACGAGTACGGCGACGATTTTTCCAGCCTCGATTCGGAAGAATATATGGTGGCCGAAGCATTGCTGATGAAGCACGAGTTGCGGCTCAACGAAGTGCAGCAGATCCTCGACACGACGCACGTGTACCCGATCGTAAACAAGTTGATCGGAAAAAAGGTTTGCCACGTTTGGGAGTCGCTGAAGCAAACCTACGCACCGCGAAAGGAAACATTCGTGGTGTTGCAGCCCGAATACAGTAACGAAGAAAAGCTCTCGGAACTGCTGAACAACTGGAGCCGCGCGCCAAAGCAAATGGAACTGTTGCTGGCTTACCTGCACCTCAGTAAGACCGAGGGCGAGGTAACGAAAGGCAGCTTGCTCAAAAAATCCGGTGCTTCGGAGGCACAGCTCAAAGGTTTGGTAGACAAAGGCATTCTCCGTGCGGAGCGCCGTGCCGTGGACCGCATCCTGTACCTGCCGAAGGACGTCACTATCGACTTCGAGCTGACTCCGGCTCAGCAGGAAGCTTTCAGCGGGGTGGAGGCGGCACTGGCAGAAAAACCGGTGTGCCTCCTGCACGGCGTAACGTCGAGCGGCAAAACGCTCCTTTACATCCGCCTCATCGAACAATTCATCCGGCAGGGGCGGCAGGTGCTGTATATGCTTCCCGAGATCGCGTTGACGGCACAGATCATCCGGCGCCTGCAGAAATATTTTGGCGGTCATATCGGCATCTATCATTCGCGCTTCTCGCACAACGAACGGGTGGAGATCTGGAACAAGGTCAAGACCGGCGAGATGAAAGTGGTGCTCGGCGCCCGTTCCTCGCTGTTTCTTCCCTACCAGGACCTGGGGCTGATCATCTGCGACGAAGAGCATGATCCTTCCTACAAGCAGCAGGACCCTGCACCGCGTTACCACGGCCGCGATGCGGCAATCTACCTGTCGGGTTTGACCGGCGCCAAGGTGCTGCTCGGCAGCGCCACACCCTCGCTCGAAACCTACCATAACGCCAAGGCCGGGAAGTTCGGCCTCGTAGCGCTCAGCGAGCGCTACGGTGACGTCAAGATGCCCACCATTCAACTTGTAGATCTACGTGCAGTGCCCAGGAAGCCTGGCGAAAAAGTGATGTTCTCGATGCACCTCCTCGAAGACATGAAAGCCACCATCGCCCGCGGCAAGCAGATCATCCTGTTTCAGAACCGCCGCGGCTATGCGCCCTACCAGGTGTGCACCATCTGCGGTTGGATCGCACAGTGCAAGAACTGCGACGTATCGCTTACCTACCACAAATTCGCGAATAAGCTGAAGTGCCACTATTGCGGTCAGGTTTATCCGCCGATGCATACCTGTGGCGGCTGCGGATCGGACAAGCTCATTCAGAAAAGCTTCGGCACCGAGCGCGTGGAAGAAGTGCTCGAAGAGCAATTGCCCGACGCGCGCATTGCGCGTATGGACTTCGACGCCATCCGCAACAAGAATGCGCACGATGTGCTGATCCAGCAATTCGAGCAGAAGAAGATCGATGTGCTGGTAGGCACCCAGATGGTGGTGAAAGGCCTCGACTTTGATAACGTGGAGCTGGTGGGTGTCATCGATGCCGACGGCCTGCTGCACTTTGCCGACTTCCGCGTGCACGAGCGGGCGTTCCAGCTGATGGAGCAGGTCAGCGGCCGCGCGGGTCGCCGTGACGGGGTCGGCGATGTGCTGATCCAGACGTCCACGCCCAACCATCCTTTGCTCCAGCACGTGATGCGGCACGATTACGTAGGGATGTACCTCGAGGAGATCGACAAGCGCAAACAGTTTTTCTACCCGCCCTTTTCCCGCATCATCATGCTCCATTTCCGGCACAAGGAACGGGAGGTGGTGACGGAAGCGGCACACGTATTCGCGCAAAAAATGGGGGCCGCCTATGGCGCATACCTCGTTGGTCCGGCCGAGCCTACGGTGAACCGCGTGCGCAACCAGTACCTCATGGAGTTGATGCTGAAACTCCCGCGCGACAGCGCCACCATCGCCCGCTGTAAGGAAGACATCCAGAAGCAGTGTGCGGCGCTCCATTTCGAAAACCGATTCAAAAAGGTGCAGATCATTCCCGACGTGGATGCGCTCTGACAAGCCTCACTAGCGTCCCGCAAGCCTGCGGATGGCGTCGTATTCCAGCACTTCAAATCCCAGTACTGTCCGCTTCGATTGCGCCAGCATGGCTGCTGCCACGGCTTCGGCTTCCACGGGGCGGTATTTTCGCCAGCTACCACCGAGCAGCGGCCCTATGATCTTTGATGCCACCTGCCCGATCCGTTCACCCGGGCGGTTTTCAGCGCGGTGACCGAGCAGCATCGAAGGTCGGAAGACCGATACGGCCGGCATGCCCGAGGCGCGCACCGCTTCTTCCGCTTCGCCCTTCAGGCGCAGGTAAAAGTTGCCGCTTGCGGCATTGGCCCCCACCGCCGACACCAGCAGAAAGTGCCGCGCGCCCCTTTCGGCGCCCCAGCGTGCCGCCTGTGCGGGAATGTCCAAATCCACCTTGCGGTACGCCGCGCGGTCGCCCCCGACCTTTTTCTGCGTCGTGCCGACGGCGCAAAAGATCGCGTCGCTGCCTTCGAGGCCGAGGCGCAGCGATTCGGCATCGGCAAAATCGGTGAGGCGCACTTCTACCCGCGGGTCGTTGGCCGGGAAGGGTTTGCGCACCAGCAGCCGGATTGTTTGATAGTAGCCGTCGGCCAGCAGCAGGCGGTACAGGTGCCCGCCGATAAGACCAGTGGCGCCGATGAGGGTTGCGGTTCGTGTCATGATTTTTGTTGTATCCTTGCTCCAATGGAACACGCACAAATTCGGGAAAATTATTCGCTCCGGAACTGCAACACCTTCGGCATCGAGGCGAGCGCCCGCTACTACGCGGAATTTGCTTCAACAGAAGAGCTGGAGTTGTTGCTGCAGGAACCGCTTGTGCGTGACGCGGGAAAGCTTCTTGTGCTGGGCGGTGGCAGCAATATCCTGCTCACGGGTGATGTAGCCGGAACCGTGCTAAAGAACAACATCGGCGGCATCGACACGATCGGAGAAGACGAGGAATTTGTTTACGTACGCGCCGGGGCCGGCGTCAACTGGCACCAGTTTGTGTTGCATTGCCTGGCGCTGGGCTATGCCGGCGTAGAGAATCTCTCCCTGATCCCCGGCTCGGTAGGCGCATCGCCGATGCAGAACATTGGCGCCTACGGCGTGGAGATCAAAGATGTGTTTCACGAGCTTGAGGCCATGCACATTGCCGACCGCAAACGCCGCACATTCGATGCCGAAGCCTGCGCCTTTGGCTATCGCGAAAGCGTGTTCAAGAATAAGTACAAGGGAAAATACATCATTACATCGGTTACCTACCGGCTGCGGAAACAGCCTGTTTTTCATACCGAGTACGGCGCCATTCGGCAGGAGCTCGAAGCCATGGGTGTCACGGAGCTGAGTATCGGCGCGATCGCGCAGGCTGTCATTAACATACGCACCTCGAAGCTGCCCGACTGGCACGAAACAGGCAATGCGGGCTCTTTCTTCAAAAACCCGCAGGTGCCGCTCGATAAATACGCGGAGCTGAAGACCGCCTACCCGTCGATCCCGGCCTACCCTCAGGAAAGCGGCATGAAGCTCGCCGCCGGCTGGCTCATCGAGCAATGTGGCTGGAAAGGTCACCGCGAGGGCGATGCCGGATGCTACCCGAAGCAGGCGCTGGTGCTGGTGAACTACGGCAAGGCTACCGGTGGCGAGATCTTTGCGCTGAGCGAAAAGATCATCGGGTCGGTGCAGGATAAATTCGGCGTACTGCTGGAGCGCGAGGTGAATATCGTTTGAGCCGAGCGGCGCTTTGGTAAAACGTAACTCAAAAACTTTTCTATGTGGAAGTGGCTGTTCGGGTTCTGTCTTTTGTCCCAAGCCGCCGCCGCGCAGGAGCTGGAAAAATCGACCTGGCACGATTACGCCGGAACGGTTGGCGAAATACCCGTGCGACTACTGCTGCACCTTTCTTCCGACAGCATCGTTACTGCTCATTATTGCTACGAGAAATATTGCACGCGGATACCCCTGTCGGGCACGGTCGCGCCTTCTGGTATCGTGTTGCGCGAGACCGGGAACGGGAAAACAAAAGCGCTGTTCCGGCTGCAATTGGTCAAAGGGGATAGCCTCACCGGCTCGTGGACCGACGCAACGGCGCAACGTCACCTCATCGTGCGCCTGCACCTCGTTTCTGCTATCGTTGGTGTGTCAAATAAACTTCATTACGGGCAGGAGTCGGATGACAGCGTCGTGGATGCTTTTATGCAGCGTGTGCGCACGGCGCTCCTCAAGCGCGATGCCGCCTGGCTGGCCACACAGGTACGCTACCCGGTGCGTGTATTCCTGAACGGGCGTCGCGTGGCCACCATCCGCAGCCGGTCTGCGTTCCTGGCCCATGCGCCGGCCATACTACACAAGGCTTATCTGCAGCGTATCCGGAACACCTGCCTTTGTACGCTGTTCAGTAATTACCAGGGCGTGATGCTTGGGAACGGTGAGGTTTGGATCCGGGATGTCTATCCGGGGAAACCGTCGCTGCGGATTGTAGCGCTCAACAACGGACTTATCGAATAAAAAAGGGAGCGGCGCGCTCCCTTTTTTTACGAACTGAAATCTTCGTCCTCGTCCTCATCAAAACCTTCGGAGGGCATGTTGAACATGCTGCCCATAAGGTCTTTGAACTCCACAGAAGTTTCCAGGATCTTTTTGCTGATCAGCGAGAACGCGGCCAGTCCGTGCAGCACGAATTCCATCAGCAGGGCCGATTCCTTTTCGTTGGCGCCGGGGAACATTTTTTTCACCAGGGCGTGCAGCCCGTCTACCTGGTACAACTGGTTGATCCGGTCGCGGTCGGAGAGGCCGAAAAGCAGGTTGATATGGTTGCCCTTGTCGAACCAGTTGATGACCGCGCGGTACGGATTGTCTACCGGCTCAGGCGCGGCGCCTTTCCTCGGTGCGCGCTTCTTGAGTGTTTCGGGATTGGGGAAATACTGCACGAACTGGGTGCGGATGGCTTTGCTGAGCAGGTTCATCGCCACCTGGTAGGGGCCTTCCTGCTCGCCTTCATAAACGAGCTCGATCTTGCCGGTGATGGAAGGGATGATGCCTACCAGGTCGGAGATCCACACCTGTGTGGCCGCTTCACCGTTTACCAGCGCGCGGCGCTCGGCGGCGCTCACGGCATTCTCGAACGCCGAGATCGTGAGGCGTGCGCTGACGCCGCTTTTCTTGTCCACAAACTCGGAAGCGCGTGCTTCGAACGCCACCTGCTCGATAAGTCGTTTCACCATATCCGATACGTCCACAAGCTCCTCCTGTGCCGCGTCGAGGTCGGCTTCCTGCCCGGTGATCGACAGCGCGTCTTCGATCGTCTTCGGGTAGTGCGTCAGGATCTGGCTCTGGATGCGGTCTTTGAGCGGCGTCACGATCGAGCCGCGGTTGGTATAGTCTTCGGGGTTGGCGGTGAAAACGAACAGGATGTCGAGCGGCAGGCGCAGCTTAAAGCCACGGATCTGCACATCGCCCTCCTCGAGGATATTGAACAGGGCCACCTGGATCCTTGCCTGCAGGTCGGGGAGCTCGTTGATAACGAAGATGCCGCGGTTGCTTTTCGGAATGATGCCGTAATGGATCACGCGCTCGTCGGCGAACGACAGGCGCAGGTTGGCCGCTTTGATCGGGTCCACATCGCCGATCAGGTCGGCAACGCTCACGTCGGGCGTGGCGAGCTTTTCACCGTAGCGCTGTGAGCGGTGGATCCATTCCACCGGTGTGGCGTCGCCCTTTTCGGCGATCAGCTCGCGCGAATAGCGGGAGAGCGGTTGCAGCGGGTCGTCGTTGATCTCGGAGCCGGCAATGACGGGGATCCATTCATCGAGCAGACCGGTCATCTGGCGCGCCATGCGGGTTTTGGCCTGGCCGCGCAATCCCAGAAACAGTATGTTGTGCTTGCTCAGCAGGGCCCGCTCCACGTCGGGGATAACGGTTTCCTCGTAGCCCACGATGCCGGTGAAGCTGGTTTCCTTCTGCTGCAGCTTTGCCACCAGGTTGCTGCGGATCTCTTCTTTGATGTTCTTCGGTACGTAACCACTTTCTTTCAGTTCACCCAGGGTGTTGATGTGCTTGATGTCCATTCGGTACAATTCGTTATTCAGTGTTCGTGATTCAATTTCAATAGAGCGTTTTACGTTTGCCGCTTTCGAAGTCGCGGAAGATGAACGCACCCAGCTTGTCGAGCGAGGCGAAGAAGGCCTTGCCGTTGTTCGTCTCGGTAAACTCCTGCACAAAGCGCTGCAGGTATGGGTCGGTGGCGATCATGAAGGTGGTGATGGGGATCTTCAGCTTCTTGCACTGCGCGGCGAGGTTCATACAGCGGCTGGTCACCTTTCGGTCGAGGCCGAAGGAATTCTTGTAGTAGCGCTTGCCAATCTTAAGGCAGGTTGGCTTGCCATCGGTGATCATGAAGATCTGCTTGTTCGGATTCTTCCGGCGCCGCAGGATGTCCATCGCCAGCTCGAGCCCGGCCACGGTATTGGTATGGTAGGGGCCCACCTGCAGGTACGGAAGATCCTTGATCTCCACGGTCCAGGCATCGTTGCCGAACACCACGATGTCGAGGGTGTCTTTCGGGTACTTCGTGGTGATGAGCTCGCTGAGCGCCATCGCCACCTTCTTCGCCGGTGTGATGCGGTCTTCGCCGTACAGGATCATCGAGTGCGAGATGTCGATCATCAGCACTGTGGAGGTCTGTGCCTTGAAGTCGTTCTCACGGATCTGCAGGTCGTCCTCACTCATCGCGAAGGAGTCGAGTCCGTGGTTGATCTGCGCGGTGCGGATGGACTCGGTAAAGTCGATCTGCTCCAGCATGTCGCCAAACTGGAAGGGGCGCGTGTTGGGGCTTTGCTCGTCGCCCTGCCCGGGCTTGAAGGTATTGTGCTCGCCGGCACGCGATTTCTTCAGCTTGCCGAAGATTTCTTCGAGGCTGCGCTTGCGTATGCCCTGCTCGGTTTTGGGCGTAATGCGTATCTCGCCCGCGTTGTTCTCATCGGTGATGTAGCCCTTTTCTTTCAGATCGTCGATGAAGTCGCCCATGCCGTACTCGTTGTCCGTCAGCTCGTATTGCTTGTCGAGCTCGTTGAGCCACTGCAGGGCCTCACCGACGTCGCCGCTGGTATAGGTGAGCAGTTGCATAAAGAGGTCCAGCAGCTGTTCGAAGCGGGTTTTCCCTTCTTCGTCGGGGTCGAACCGGGTAAAGTGAAATCCTTGCATAACGACACAAGCTACACCAAAACCAATTTGACCCGGCAAGCCGGAAATGTTAAGAAAATCAGTCGTTGCGGACTTTGATCCGTATAAAAAAAGCAGCCCCGGAGGGCTGCTTTCTGAAGCAAAGATTGTCTGTTTTTAGTGCTTCCGGTTCGTGCTGTCCGCCGCGGCTGCCGGGACGTGCTCGGTGGCCTGCGTGGCGGGGTTGTACTGGCGGTCGAGGGCCGGGAGCAACTGGGTGAGAAGGAAGTTGTTGATATCGTCCTCGCGGGCCAGCGACTGGTAGAAAGCTTCTTTCTCGGTCTTCAGGTAATCGTAGTACGCCTTCTGCTCGGTGAGGTCTTTTACGATTGCGTCGTGCAGGCGCTTGGCGAGTGCCGTGTGACCGGCCTTGTAGGCGGCTTCCAGGTAGATGAAAGCCGTCTGGTTGTGCGCGTTGAAGCGCCCGACCATGGCATACGGCATATCGTTGGGCGAGATGAGGCTTTCGGAGCGGTCGAGCAGTTGCACGGCACGTGCCTTATCGCCTTTGTCGGCCATGTTTCCGGCCGCTTCGGCAAAGGTGGAGCGCACCGTCAGCAGGTGGCGGCGGTTTTCTTCGTCGAAATAAACGCCACCAAGGTTGGCGCCACCGGAGCGGAATTTCTGCATCAGCACGTCATACATCCACTTCGTATTGTTATCGCGGATGGAAGAGCCGCGCATAGCCTGGTCAACGATCCAGTTGCGCTGCGGGAAGGAATTTTGTACCGGCACGAGGCGGTAGGTCATCCCGTCTTTGCGGAGGAACTGACCGAAACCGAGGTCGCCGTAGGGCGAGGTGAAGTAGATCGGTCGCTCCCAGCCTTTGGCGGCATTGGCGGCGATCACGTTGAGGATCGTCAGCTGGTCGAGCGTCAGGATGCGCTTGCCTTCCGAAATATCAAACTGCAATTGCGGCAGTACCACGTCGGAATCATTCACTACCTTATTGGCACGTACGCGGGCCATGTCTACCGGCACCGTGAAGCTGCGGCCCGTGAGGGTGGCCTGCACGGCGGAGCGGTCGTCGCCGGTGATTTGTCGGCCCACATCGTCGCGCATGGCGCGTAACAGGTCGGTGGGACCGCCACCCGGGCGGAGCTGGATATAACCGAGGCCGGTGATCTGCTCCGGCGTCCAGATCACATCGATCGGTGCGCTCTGGTTCACTTTGTAGCGAAGCTGGTTCACATACCAGTCGATGCCCAGCAGGCTCGTGTTGATGATGCGGATGTCGGGACGAACGCCTTCCGTTTCCTGGGCATACCAGAGCGGGTAGGTGTCGTTGTCGCCGAAGGTGAACAGGATGGCATTGGGTGCGCAGCTTTCCAGGTAATCGCGGGCAACATCCGGAGCCAGCGTCTTGCGGCTGCGGTCGTGGTCATCCCACTCCTGCATGCCCATGACGATGGGCGCAGACAGGCAAAGCAGGGTTGCCAGTGCCGCGGCCGGGGCGAGCCGAGAACCGTTACCGGAAGCGGCGCGCACCACGAAGTAGACTAGGCCAACGAGTGCGGCGTAGATCAGCGCGGCTACGAGGGCAGTGCCGATCGCCGGTCCGAACGAGGTAGTGGTATTGCTCATCAGCGTGATCGTGAACGTAGCAAGGCTGCCGTAGATCAGGCTGTTGGACAGCAGGCTCTTGTCGGCACGCTCGCGGGCTAGACCCACGAAGCCAACCACAGCAAGCCCGATCCAGATACAATAAGCATAGAAAGAGCCGGCATAGGCGTAGTCGCGCTCACGCGGCTGGTTGCCGGGTTGGTTGAGGTACAGTACAATGGCAATGCCGGTGAAGAAGAACAGCAGGAAGGAAACGATCCAGTCTTTGCGGTCCCGCATGAAGTGATACACACAGCCGAAGATGCCGAGAATGAAGGGCAGCAGGTACAGCTTATTGGTGGCCTTGTTGTGGCGGATGCTGTCGGGCAGCTTCGACTGGTCGCCGAGGCGGGTGTTGTCGATCAGGCCGATGCCGGAGATCCAGTTGCCGTCGCGCTTGTTGCCGTCGCCCTGGATGTCGTTCTGGCGGCCGGCGAAGTTCCACATAAAATAGCGCCAATACATATGGCCCATCTGGTAGGTGATGAACCAGTTGATGTTGTCGCCGTAGGAGGGCGTATCGTAGCCATCGGGCTGGCCGTTCTGTCCTTGTGCGCGCCCGATGTTGAGCCAGCTGGCGTAGGCGTCGGCGTGGCCTTGCTCGTTGCCACTGTCCCAGATGCGGGGGAAGAGCATCTGGTCTTTTCCTTCATACACATACTCGCGGTTGTAGCCCAGCTCGATGTAGCGCTTGTCGTTGCGGCTGTAGCGCATGTTGGTTTCTTTCATTTCGTACTGCTGACCACTTTCGTCGATCTTGGGAGACGCGGCGAAGTGCGGGCCGTACAGCAGGGGCGCGGCGCCATACTGGTCGCGGCCCAGGTAGGAAACAAGGCTCATCGGGTTGTCCACGTTGTTCATGTCGATGGCCGGGTTGGCGTTCGAACGGATCATCGTGGTGCCATAGAGCGAGTAACCGAGCATCATGAAGATGAAGGACCAGAGTCCCAGGCGCAGGAAGCTCCAGCCGTTGCGGCGGGCGGCGCGGAGGCCGTACCAGACGCCGGCGGCCAGTAGCAGGAAGAAGAAGATAAAGCCCGAGAAGAAGGGCGCACCGAAGTTGTTGACAAAGAAGATGTCGAACTTGCCGGCAATCTTCACCGTCCACTGGATGGCCGCCACCTGCACCACGCCGGTGATGGCGCAGCCGATGATAAAGGCGATGATGGCGCCCCGCTGTGTATACTCATAGCGGCGGTAGTAGTAGATCATCACGATGGCCGGGATGGTGAGCAGGCCCAACAGGTGCACGCCGATGGCGAGGCCGGTCATGAAGGCGATGAACACGATCCAGCGGTCGGCATAGGCGCGCTCTTGGCGGTCGGTGCCGGCTTCAACGTCGGCGCGTTCCCATTTGAGCATTGCCCAGAAGATGAGCGCGGTGAAGAAGGACGAGAGGGCGTACACCTCACCTTCCACGGCGCTGAACCAGAAGGAGTCGGTGAACGTGTAGGCCAGTCCGCCTACAATGCCCGCGCCCATGATGGTGAGCGTTTGCATGCGGTCGGGTTCGGCCACATAACCCACCATCAGCTTGCGGGCGAAGTGCGTGATAGTCCAGAACAGAAAGAGAATGGTGAGGCCGCTGGCCAGCGCGTTCATGATGTTAACGGCCTTGGCGGCGGTAGCCGGGTTGTCGCCAAACAGGATGATGAAAAAGCGGCCCAGCAGGGTGAATACGGGAGCGCCCGGGGGGTGGGGCAGCTGCAGCTTGTAAGCGGTAGAGACGAACTCGCCGCAATCCCAGAAGGAGCCCGATTTTTCAGCAGTCAGTACATAAACCAGGCAGGCAATGATTCCCACGACCCAGCCGGTCAGGTTGTTCACTCTTTTAAAGTTCATACAGAGTTATGGTTGTTTAGCCCCAACGGTTTTTGGGGAGTCTCGCAAAAATATAGGGAAGGGGCTAAATTACCCGGAAACGGCGGGCTGAATTGTTAAAGAAGTCGGAACGCGGAAGTACGAGGTGTCGTGAGGCGTGAGCCCTGAGCCGTGAGCCGTGCGGGCTGACGCCTTTAACGAATCAGGGATGCTGTAAGCATACCTGATTCTATACTGCGCCATGCGCGCTCACGGATCACGCCTCACGCTTCACGCTCACGCGTCGAAGAACACCTTCACCGTCTGGTAGAAAAGGCGGTTCTGCTCTTTCTCGTTGAAGCCGCGCAGGCCGAAGAGGCCGGCGGCATTGCCCTTGTTGATGGCGATCTCCATATAGCCGGCGCTGTTGAACAGCACGAGCTTCTCGCCCTGGGGCACGTCGGCATAGGAGCCCGAGATGCGGTCGATGACCTCGTCGCGTTTGAACACGATCTTGAAGCGGCGCCCGCGACGCTGCTGCTCGAACTGCTCCTGGGTGATGTTGACCACCACGTTTTCGAAGTTGTCGATAAAGATGATATGCCCTTCGATCCAGCCTTCGCCGTGCAGGGGGCGGAGCGGGTTTTTCTCGATGTAGTTGCAGTCGGGCACGCCGATGTTCTGCACCGGCTCCCCGTTGACCAGCTGGGTGATGGCCTTGGCCGCCACATCGATGCAATAGAGTGTATTCTTGATCGCCGTTTTTTCGAGCGGCACGCCGATCACCATTTCGGGACGGTCTTCGAGGATCATCTCCAGCAGGCCGTTGTCGGCGCACAGCACGTACTGGTTATTGTGGTAGGCGAGGAGCAGCTGGTCGGGCTTCGACTCAAAGAGGTTGATCAATACAATGTGAAACGTGAACTCCGGGAAGTTTTTGATGGCGCTGCGGCACACGTAAGCGGCCTGCGGGTAGTTGAACGGGGAGAGACTGTGAGAGATGTCGATGATGCGGAATTCGGGGTTGATGCGTAGCAAACGGCCCTTGATGGCGCCCACCAGGTAGTCCTGCTGGCCAATATCGGATGTCAGCGTTACAAGGGGCATGGAATAGCTTGCTGCCCCAAAAATGCTCATTAATTATGAAAAAGAGGAATCCGTTGTTGCGAAACGGTTTTCCCCAACGCCGGAAGCCCGCTAGCGCACAAGCTTTCCTTCCCTGAAGAAGAACTTTTGCACAAGCCGGTCTGCCCACCCCGGGAAGAATTTATTCATCAGGACGGTGCGTTTGCCGGTGAGCGTCATGACGACGCTGCGGCGTCTTTTTTCGATCGCCGACAGGATGATCCGCGCGCAACGTTCGGCGGACATGAGCTCGCTTTCGTCCATAGGGCTTTCGCCGTGGGGCAGCCCTGCCTCATTCAGCGCCGCGTTGCGGATATTGGAGGTCGTGAACCCGGGGCATACCCACATCACGTGCACGCCGCTCGAAAGCAACTCGGTGCGGATCGCTTCCAGCCATCCTTGCAGCGCAAACTTCGAAGCTGAGTAACCACTGCGTCCGGGCAAGCCTCGGTAGCCGGCGATGGAGGAAACGCCCACGATGGTGCCGCGCCGTTCGAGCAGCGCAGGCAATGCATACTTGGTGCAATACACGGCGCCGAAAAAATTGACGTTCATCACTTGGTGCAGCACCTCGGTGTTGAGGTCGCGCAGAAGGGCGCGCATAGAGATGCCGGCGTTGTTGATCAGGATGTCGATGCCGCCGTAGATCTTGATCGTGGAAGCGATAAAGGCGCGGCAGGCGTTTTCGTCGCTCACATCGGCGCCGAAAGCATGAAGCGGGTAGGAGGGATACTCGGCCTGCAGCGCATACAGCTTGTCGTGGTTGCGGGCGCAGGTCGCTACTTTGGCGCCGCGGCGCAGCAACTCGTCTACCAGCGCCCGGCCGATACCATCGGTGCCGCCGGTCACTACTACTACTTTGTCTTTGAAGAAGTCGGACACAGGATTGGGATTTGCCCAAACCTAAGGAGAAAATTCACAACCGTCAATTTTCGAATGTGCCGGAACATTCCCAAACGCAGAAACGCCTCCTTGCGGAGGCGTTTCTTGTGATCCGGCTGGGACTCGAACCCAGGGCCCATACATTAAAAGTGTATTGCTCTACCAACTGAGCTACCAGATCTTTTTCCGGTTTTTCCTTCGGCAATCGCTTGTGTTTGATTGCGTTGGGAGTGCAAAAATAAAAGGCTGTTGTGTAACAGCCAAAATAATTTTTGAGCTCAGCGAAAATTTTTTTTCATCAGCGAAGAATCGAGCTGATCGCAGCGACCATGGATTGCTGTTGCGCCTCATGTTCGCGGGCTGTTTCAATGCCTACGTAATTGCGGCGCATACGGCCACAGTACACGGCCAGAGAGCCATCGTCCTTGCTGCGCATACTCTGCAACACCACGTTGTATTTCTGGTCTTTCAGTTGCTCGAAAATTTCTTTGCTGGTGGTTACAAAATAGTCGTTCGCGTCCTGGTCGGGGTTGATATACACCAGTTGGGCCTCGCGGTCACGGTCGCCGCTGCGGTTGAAAGCTGTCACGAGCGCTTCACCGGGCTCATTGCTGTGCACCGATACGATCGTCTTTTCGTGCGGGATCTCTTCGAGGATAAATTGCGCGAAGCCATTGAGCTGGCGCGAGATCGTTGCGTCGGTCTTGCTGTTTACCGACAATTCACGGTTGCGGCCTTTGGGGGTGAAGATGTTGTTGGGGTCAACGCTCAGCTGCTTGTCGAAAAGCGTGAACTCGATCTCGCGCTGGTTGTCGTTGAGCAGCTCGAGCAAGGAGCCGCCGTTGTTGAAGATGGAGCGGCGGGCAGCTTCGGCGATACCCGTTTCGTTGTTGTGCAGCGATACGAACACGTAGGGCGTCGCATCGTCGGTAACCTGGCGGTTCAGCGCAATGAGGCGCTCGCCGAGGCGGAAGTAGGTCCTGCGCTGCGTCACCGTCAGGGTGCGCTTTGCGGGCGCTTTTTCAGAGCCATCAGTGCCGGTGTAGGCAGCGGGGCCGGAAAAGTGTGCAATCTGGCTGGATACGAGCGAGGTAAGCGGGGAGGTTGATTCCTGGGCATGCAGGAAAGTGATGCCGCCAAGGAGCAGCATGCCGGACAGTAGGTGTTTCACGGTTAAAATGATTAAGGGTGTTCCGCAGCAAGTCTGTCCTCACATCATCCCATCGACATCTGCTGCATTACTCCCGTATAAATCATTTTCTGTGCCAATGTTATCATGTTGTGAAAAGCAGTGCCCCGCGAGATGCCGTGACCAATGACCACGGGGTGCGAAATGCCGAGCACCGGGGTGCCTCCGTAGTTCTCGAAGTTGAAGCGCTCAAAGTACTCGTGGTCGATGTGCTTTTGCCGCGTGATCTCGTAGAGCGACTCGGCCAGCTTCAGGATGATATTGCCTGTAAAGCCATCGCACACCATCACGTCGGCCTTGTCCAGCAGCACGTCGCGGCCTTCCACGTTGCCGATAAAGTGAATGTGCTCGTTGGCCTTGAGCAGGGGATAGGTGGCCTGCGCCAGGAGGTTGCCCTTGCCTTCTTCCTCGCCGATATTGAGCAGGGCTACGCGCGGCTTTTCAATGCCGAGGATGGTGCGGGCATACACCGAGCCCATCCGTGCGAACTGGTTGAGCTGCTCCGGCTTGCAGTCCGAATTGAGGCCCACATCGAGCAGGAGGCCGGTGCTGCCGTTCTCTTTGGGGATAATTGTGGAAATCGTCGGACGGAGCACACCTTCGAGGGGGCGCAGGGCATAGAGGGACCCGACGAGCATGGCGCCGGTGTTGCCGGCCGAGAGAAAGGCGTCGGTCTTTCCGGTTGCCAGCAGGTGAAACCCGATAGCGATGGAGGACTGCTGCTTTTCCTTGAGTGCCCGCGTGGGATGCTCGTGCATGTCGATCACCTGGGGCGCGTGCACCAGCGTATAGGCTGATGCCGGGATGCCGTGCTTCTCAAGCAAGGGGCGGACAAGGTCCTCGTTGCCGGTAAGAACGAGGTGGGCGGCACCACCGCCGGCCAGGTATTGCTGGATGCCTTTTACCGCTTCCAGGGGTGCGAAGTCGCCCCCCATCATATCAATTCCGATCTTCATGCAGCGCCAAAAATAAAAAATCCATGGTCCCGCCGAACAGCGGAACTATGGATGTGCAAAAATGCGTTGATTTACTTCTTGAAGCCTTCAACTACTACCTGGCCTTTGTATACCAGGTTGCCTTCGCTAACGTGAGCGCGGTGACGAACGTGGATATCGCCGGAGGTCTTATCAGTAGAAAGCGTGGGAGCAACGGCTTTATAGTGCGTACGACGCTTGGCGCTGCGTTGCTGCGAATGTCTGCGTTTAGGATTAGGCATAACTCGATTTTAATGTTTCAGTCGTTAATTAATTTAATTCCTCTTCGTCGAGATCCTTGAATTTCTCCAGGCCTTTCCAAAGCGGGTTTTCCTTGGGTCCTTCTGCCGGTCGCATGTCGTTGAGCAGGCGGCGGGCTTCGGGGTTGCAATACGGACCATCCATGTTTTCAAACTCGCAGGTTTTCTGCATGGGGATGCTGAGGCAAACGAACTCGTAGATCCAGCCTTTTACATCGAGGTGGCTTTCGCCGCGGGCAATGTAATAGACATCCGGGTCGTCCTCCTGGTCGTTCATCAGCTCGGGGTCCTCCACCATTTTCACGGTGAGGTTGAACTCGTCGAACAACTGGAAGGGCAGTTCGTTGGCACAGCGGTCGCAGGTAACTTCGGCCTTTCCGCCTACCTCGAATTTGAGGCGCATGAAACCGCTGTTCTTTTCCAGCAAGAGCCGCACGGTGGCCGACGACTTCCGGAAATCCTGTGCTCCGTATTCTTCAAAGAACGAATCATTCACGTCATACTGGAACTCGTGCACCCCCGGCTTCAATCCTACAAAGGCAATTTCAAACTCGCGCCGATGGTTCATGCTCCCTAAGTTAAGTCCGTGAAATTCGGAGCGCAAAGGTAGGATAAAAAGCGGGAAATAGGCTATTTTGCCCCAAGAATTTTAACGAATGGCTGCCCGGACGCCCGACCGATCCTCCTTCCGCGACCCCTTTCTCTGGCTTCTGGTGCTTGCCACGGCCGCCCTCCAATGGTTTGCCGCCGACCCCGGGCGCGTGGAGCGGCGCTATAGCCAGGGGCTGTATCCAGGCATCGGCCGCGCCTTCCGGGCGGTGTTCGGCCGCCTGCCGTTCAGCTTTGGCGACGTCCTTTACTTTGCCGCCGGTCTCTTCCTGGTGCTCCGAATCCTGCGCCTCGTCCGCTGGGCCTTCCGGCGCGAGCTGCGGGGCCACGTACACACCCGGGCCTTTCTCCGTACTGCGAAGGTAGTCCTCATCGTTTACCTGCTTTTCCAGGTTTGCTGGGGGCTCAACTACAGCCGCCAGGGGATCGCCGCCCAGGCACGCCTGCAACCCGAAGCTTCCGATACGGCGCGACTCCGCGCCCTGGCCGATCTGCTGCAAGAGCGACTGTGCACCTGGGGCGACCGGGTGGATTCGGTGCGCCGACTGCAGCTGAATGACCATCGCCTCCTCTTCAACCGCGCCGTGGCCGCTTATGCCAGCGCGCAGCGGCAGTTGCCCTTCCTTGAATACCGCCGCCCTTCAGTGAAGCCGTCACTGTATGGTCCGGTGGCGCACCTGTTCGGCTTTTCGGGGTACTACAACCCGCTGACCGGGGAGGCGCAGGTGCATACCGGCTACCCGCTGTTCATGCAGCCCTTTGTCACCTGTCACGAAATCGGCCACCAATTGGGTTATGCGCGGGAGAATGAAGCCAACTTCGCCGGCTTCCTCGCCGCCCGCAATTCAGGCGATCCCGATTTTATCTACTCCGCCTACTTTGAAATGTACCTCTATACCCTGCGCGAGCTCGCCCGGACCGATCCCTGGGCGACGGTGCTGCTGCGCCGCGCCGCGCACCCGCGGGTGCGGTCCGACTATAAGGTCTACCGCGATTACCTGCTGCAGAAGCAAAATGCAATGGAGCCCCTGGTATCAAAATTTTACGACGGCTACCTGCGCTTCAACAACCAGGAGCACGGGCTGGAGAGCTACGATGAGGTGGTACAGTGGCTATTAGCTTACCTGCGAAAACAGGGAAGCGCGGCGCTTTAGTGAAATGGTCGGGAACGTCGATCGAAACGTCAACTCATTTGTTCTACCATTATGAAAAACGGCTGGAAACTTTTTTTATCTCTGCTGATCCCGCAGGTAGTGGGCCTCACGGCGGGGTATTTTACGGTAACCGGCGTAGGCAGCTGGTACCAAACGATCCGCCGCCCGGAGTGGAACCCGCCCAATTGGCTTTTCGGGCCGGTGTGGACGGCCCTTTATATCCTGATGGGCATCGCGCTGTACCTCGTATGGAAGCGAAAGGAGCGGAGCGCACAGAAAAGAAGTGCCATCACACTCTGGAGCCTGCAGCTGGCGGTCAACTTTCTTTGGTCCTTTTTCTTTTTCAACCAGCACCGCACCGGCCTTGCGCTCGCCGACCTCGTTGTACTCTGGGTGCTGATCCTCCTGACCATCTTCGCCTTCGCCCGCATCAGCAAAACGGCTGCCTGGCTCCTGGTACCCTACATTAGCTGGGTAACGTTCGCCGGGATCCTGAATTATACGATCTGGATGCTGAATAGATAGGGAGAAAAAGGTTCAGACCCATTACCCAACCTCCTAAAACTTGTTCTTCCACATCATCGATTCCACGGGCTTATCGCTCTGGTAGCTGTATTTGGCGTTCGCTTTCTGGTTGTACGCGATCTCGATCTCGCCATCAACGGGGAAGTAAATAAGCTGGCCGACAGGCATGCCTGCATATACGCGTACCGGCTGCTTTACCGAGATCTCGAGGGTCCAGTGGCCGCAAAAGCCGACATCGCCCTTGCCGGCGGTGGCGTGGATGTCGATACCAAGGCGACCCGTCGAAGACTTGCCTTCGAGGAAGGGTACGTGGGCATGGGTTTCTGTATATTCAGCCGTGACGCCCAGGTAAAAGATATGGGGATACAGCACAAAGCCCTCATCCGGGATCTCGAAGGACTCGATCTCGTTGTGGAGCTTCGCGTCGAGAATATGATTCTTGTACGTGGCCAGGGTACGGCCCAGGTGCACATCGTAGCTGTTCGAGCCGAGGCAGCCCCGATCGAAGGGTTTGACCAGGATCGTCCCTTTTTCGATCTCCTCGAGTATACGTTTGTCGGACAGGATCATGCGGCTTCGGAATTTAGGTGCCCAAGATAGGCGTACTTTGGGCGCGACAAATAAAATGCATTTTCGCAGATGCCGATCTTTTATCAACAGGAAGTGGATAACGACACGCGGCTGGCGGTTTGGGAGATCACCGAGGAGGAGCCTTTCTTCAACGTTCCGCTGCAGCGCGATATCAGCCACCCACACAAACGCTTGCAGCACCGGGCCGGTCGCTACCTGCTGCGACACCTGTTCCCGGAATTCCCGCTGGAGCTCATTCTGGTTGCCGACACACGGCGGCCTTTTTTGGAAGATGAAGCGTATCACTTTTCCATTTCCCATTGCGGCCCCTACGCCGCGGCTATCGTAAGCACCCGGCACCGCGTCGGGATCGACATTGAAATTCCCGTAGAGAAAGTACAGCGGATACGCGCGAAGTTCATTGCACCCGAAGAGGAAACGCGCTTGAATGGCCTGCAGGCGCAGATGCCGCCGGTATGGAACGCCACCCTCGTATGGAGCGCCAAGGAAGCGGCCTTTAAATGGTATGGGGCCGGTCAGGTAGACTTCCGCCGCGATATGTCGATTGAGGAATCCCCGGAAGAAAGGGACGGCGCCTTTCTTACCGCGCTGCACTTTGGCAAGGAGATTGGACGCCGCATCGGGGTGCATACGCGGTTCCTGCCACCGCTGGCACTGAGCTTCGTGGCCGGCGACTAAGCTCTGGCGCTGCTTTTGCAATACCCGGACTATGCGCCCCCGCCGTGGCCTTTGGGCCCTCGTCCTATTCGTTGCCGGAATCCTCGCTTCTCCGCGGGCCGGAGCCTATTCGGTGCTGACCCACGAGGCCATCGTGGATGCCGTGTGGGAGAGCAGCCTCCGCCCGCTGTTGCTGCGCCGCTTTCCCGGCGCAACGGCGGAAGACCTGAAGGCGGCACACGCAGCCGCTTACGGCGGCGCCCTGATGCCCGATATGGGTTACTTCCCCGGCGGCGCTCCTTTCTTTACCAACCTGGTGCACTACGTCCGCAGCGGCGATTTTGTGTCCGCCCTCCTGCGCGAGGCGAAGACAAGCCTCGAGCTCGGATTCGCTCTTGGCGCCCTGAGCCACTACCACGCCGACCGCTGGGGGCACCCGCTGGGCACCAACCGCTGTGCCCCGATCCTGTATCCCAAATCGGCGAAGGGCGCCGGCGCGCTCACCTACGAGGAAGCCCCACTCGCGCACAAGCGCGTGGAGTTTGGTTTCGATGTGCTGCAAACGGCACGTGGCAACTACGCTCCGGAAGCCTACCACGATTTCATCGGTTTTCAGTTCGCCGACAGCCTGCTGGCGCGGGTGTTCGTGCAGACCTACGGCCTCCGGATCCAGGATGTATTCGGGAACTACGGGCGGGCCATCAGCCTGCTGCGCATATGTGTGCGCGATTTCTTTCCCCTGCTGGCCAAGTCGGCCTGGCACAACCGCCGCGCAGAAATCAATAAGGCGCAGCCGGGTGCCACCGCGCGTTCCTTTCGTTACCGCATGCGGCAAAAGCAATACAATAAACGCTTCCCGCGCTCCGAAGACCATCCCCGCTTTTTCACGCGGCTGTTCGCGAACGTTCGCTTCCTCCTGCCCAAAGTGGGACCGCTGCGGCCGCTGAAATTCAAAGTGCCCGACCGGGAAACGGAAAAGATCTTCATTGCCTCCTTCGACACCGTCACGCTTCACCTGCGCGCTTACACACAGTTGCTGCACGAGGGGAAAGCTCCGTCGTTGCCGAATTATGATTACGATACCGGCCAGCGCACGGAGCCGGGCGAGTATAAACTCACCGACCAAACCTATCGCTGCCTGCTGGTGAACCTGCACAAGGAGGACTTCCGTACGGTGCCGCCCGCGCTGCGTTCGAACCTGGCTGCCTTCTTTGGCCGGGGTGGGCAGGCCATGTACCCGGAAAAAGAAAAAGACCGGGTCAAGCTGACCACGGCCTTGAAAGATTTTAAAACAGAAGCCCGTTAGTTGTCGAGTAGGCTGCTGTCGTCGAAGCCGTCGTCGAGGAGCGGGATGGATCCGATCGAAGCGCCGGCTATTCCTTTGATGGAGCCGTACATCCCGGACGTTGAGATCAGCACTTTTTCCAGTTGCTTTTCGCGTTCCTTCCACAGCTTCTCCATCTGGATGCGCTCTTTGGTGATGCTGTTCTTCAGTGAAAGGAAACCTTCTACGATCGTCTCGATCTGCTGGCGAAATTCCGTGCCGGTGAGGTAGCCGTACAGCAGGTTCATCTTGTCCCCCTTGTTCTCCTCCGATTTGCGGGCTTCACTCACGCGCAGGATGGTGTGGCGCAGGGCATTGGTCAGCGCGATCACTTCCGCAAAGGAGCAGATCCAGACGCCGTCGCGCTCGCCGAAGCAATGCATGTCTTTCGGGTAGATGGACGTCACCAGGATGGCCACATCGGCCTGCTGGGCGCGCATGTCGTTCTTGAGCTTTTCGATCCAGGCGTTGTTGAAGGCTTTGGTGCGTTTGCTTTCGAAGATGATCTTGCCGCTTTCCTGCCCGAGGCGGTTCTGCACGGTCAGCATACAGTCCGCTCCTTCAACGCCTTTGCCCACTTCCTGCACGTTGTCGGTGGGAAATGCCTCGCGTAGAAGCGCTTCCAGCAGCAGCTCCTGCACCTCGCCCTGGAGTTGCATCGAGCCCTGCTCGGCCTTACGCTTCATTTCCTCGGCGAGCTTGCGCTGGTCTTCGAGTTGCTTCTCGAGTTCCTTCAGCTTGAGCGTGTATTCGGTTTCTTTCAGCTGCACGCGCTCGGCCTCCTCGCGGCGGATCTGCTGGGCAAGCACATTGCGTTCTTCGAGCAGCTTTTTCTGCAGCTCGATTTCGAGCTCCGCCTCCCTGTTTTTGAGTTGCTGTTCTTTTTGTAAAAACGCGAGCTCTTTCTGGCGGGCTTCCTTCAGCTTTGCTTCGTTGTCGGCGGCACTTTCGTGGAGCATCCGCAGCTGGTTTTCGTAGTCGGCCGCGATCTTTAGTTTAAGTTGTTGCTGCAGCTCGCTTTCGAGGCGGCGCTTTTCGGAAATGAGCTCGTTTTCCAGCTTTTGCTTTTCGGCCTTCAGCTCGCCTTCCAGCTTTTGCTTTTCGGCTTTTAGTTTTTCCTGGAAGATCTCGTTCTCGCGTCGGCGCTTTTCTTCAAAGAGACGTTGCTCCTCTTCGAGCTTTTTCTTTTCGGCGCCGATGGAGGCGAGGTTGCTTTGGAGCTGCTGCTCGTATTGCTGGCGGATGCGTTGCTCGGCATCCGCGGAGAGCACGGCGTCGACGTCGATGGCGGTAAGGCAGTTGGGGCAGGCGATATGGGTAGGCATGAGATCGTTCTTTGGAATAACAAAGTAACGCCAATGGCTAAATAGTTTAGTAATTGTGGATAAATAGGGGCCGTGCCTTTTCTTTGCCGCGTGTCACCCCTGCGTACTGTCAACGTTCACCGCTATGTAACGCCCCTGCGCGAAGGCGGCTCGCTGCCCGCCATCGTGGAAGGCGACGATGACTTCCTTTACGTGCTCAAGTTCCGTGGCGCGGGGCAAGGCGTGAAGGCCCTGCTCGCCGAATTGATCGGAGGAGAGCTGACGCGCGCCGCCGGCCTCAAGGTGCCCGAGCTCGTGTTCGCTGAAGTAGATCCTGCTTTCGGCCGCACCGAGCCGGATGAAGAGATCCAGGACCTGCTCAAAGCCAGTGCCGGGCAAAACCTGGCATTGCATTACCTGTCGGGCGCCATCACCTACGATCCGGCGGTGGCCCCGGTGGAGGAGGAGCTCGCGTCCCGCATCGTATGGCTCGACGCCCTGCTGATGAACGTGGACCGCACCGCCCGCAATACGAACCTGCTCATGTGGCAAAAAGAATTGTGGCTGATCGATCATGGGGCGGCGCTTTATTTTCACCACGGCAGCACAGAATTCGGCGCACAGGCGGCGCGGCCTTTTCCGCAAGTGAAAGACCATGTGCTGCTGCGGCAGGCTTCCGGCCTGGAAGTGGCCGACACTGAATTACGCGCATTGCTGACGCCGGAGGTAGTGACCACCATCACGGCACAGCTCCCTACGGAGTGGCTGCAAACGGCCTTTCCCGAAGAAGACGCCGAAGTGATGCGGACGGCATACTCCGATTTCCTCAACGAGCGCATTCGCCATTCCGAACCTTTCTTAAATGAAGCCCTCCATGCCCGCGCCGCTGCTTTATGAATACGCCGTCATCCGGGTGGTGCCCCGCGTGGAGCGCGACGAGTTTCTCAACGCGGGCGTCGTGCTGTACTGCCGGCAACAGAAACGCATCCTTGTACGCATGGAGCTCGATGAAGCGCGCCTGCGCGCGCTGTCCCCCGCCGCTGATCTTGTAGAAATACGGTCCTACCTCGACGCCTTCGCGCGGATCGCCCGCGGGGAAGCCGACAGCGGCCCGATTGCGCGCCTCGATGCCGCCAGCCGCTTCCGCTGGCTTACCGCGGTGCGGAGTACCGTGATCCAGACCTCGCGGGTGCACCCAGGTTTCTGCTCTGAGCCGGATGCGGCGCTCGACCGCCTTTTCCAGCAATTGGTAGCAATGCCCGTGCTTTAACAGGGCTTTTAAACTGGCTGTTGTAGTTTTAAGGAACAATCCAGCCTATGAAAACGATACTCACCGGGATCCTCTCCCTTTTCCTCGTTTTTTCTGTGTCCGCGCAAACGCAGCACCTCGATTCGGCACTTGCCCAGGCCCGCACAACGCACCGCCAGGTACTGCTGCGTTTCAGTGGCTCCGACTGGTGCATTCCTTGCATACGTATGGAAAAAGAACTCTTCAGCAACGCTGACTTCCACCATTATGCCGACAGCAACCTGGTGCTTCTTGCGGCCGATTTTCCCCGCTTGAAAAAACACCGGTTGAGCCCGGAGCTGCAGGCGGAGAACGACCGCCTCGCCGAACGCTACAACCCGCAGGGAAGCTTCCCGCTGATCCTGCTGCTCGACGAAAAGGGCTCGGTGCTGAGGCGCTGGGAGGGAAGCGTGGAAGCGAAGCCGGCGGCCTTCGTGGACCAGCTTTCGAAGCTGAAGGGCTCCTGAGCCTGATATGACCCAACCGACCACCCTTGCCAGCTACCGCCGCGCTGAGCGGCTGATGGGCAACCAGTTCATCCTTACGGCCGTCTCCGGTAGCAATACCCACGCGGAAGCGGCGCTGGAGGAAGCCGTGAACGAGATCCGACGCATCGAAGCGCTGCTGACCACGTTTTCCAACGACAGCGTTACGGCGCAGATCAATGCGGCTGCCGGCGAGTGCCCGGTACGTGTTCCCATCGAAGTCTACGCACTCATCGAGCGGTCCCTGCGCATCTCGGGCCTCACGCAAGGCGCCTTCGACATCAGCTATGGATCGATCGACAAGCGTTTCTGGAATTTCGACCGCCACATGACCGCGCTGCCTGACCCGGCAGAGGCCAAAGAGCGGGTGCGCCTCATCAACTACCGGAACATTATTCTCGACCCCGGAGCCAGCACGGTATTTCTACGGGAAAAAGGCATGCGGATCGGCTTCGGCGGCATCGGGAAGGGCTATGCCGCCGAGCGTGCCAAAGGCGTGCTGCTGGCTTGCGGCATCCACTCCGGTGTTGTCAACGCATCCGGCGACCTCTGCGCCTGGGGCACGCAGCCCGACGGCACCCCGTGGACCGTGGGCATTGCCGCCCCGGAAACGGAGCGGCAGCCTTTTGCACGCTTCCTGCTCCGCGATGGAGCCGTAGCCACCTCGGGCGATTACGAAAAATTTGTGCTCATCGGGGGCAAGCGCTATTCCCATACGATCGACCCACGCACCGGCTATCCGGTGGGTGGCATAAAAAGTGTAACGATCTTCTGTCCGAATGCCGAAATCGCTGATGCATTGGCTACGCCTGTACTGGTGATGGGCATCCGGGCCGGCCTTGACCTCATAAACCAGCTCCGCGATGTGGAATGCCTCCTTATCGATGAGCAGGACCGGGTTCATTGTTCGCAAAACATCAAATGGCACTGAGATGAAAAAGTTATGCGCGCCCATGTTGGCGGCTATGCTGCTGCTGGCAGCCTGCCAGCCGGTGAAATCGTACCAGAAGACCTACCTCAATGACTCCGAGATGGAGCTCGCGGCCCGCAAGGTGCAAAAGTTCGAGTTCAATTTCCAGTCCTATCGCGAGGGCGCCTCGGGCGCCACGGGTGGTAAAACAGGCGGCGGCTGCGGCTGTAACTAAAACCGGATCGATGAAAAAAATCTACCTTTCTGTGCTGGCGCTGTATGCCGGCATTTTGTCGGCCTGGGCCCAGACGGCCACCGCCGACACGGGAGCCTATAAGCCCCGGCGGCTCACGCTGACCGAAATTGACCTCGTATCGGCCTACTACACGCAGGACGGCAATCATTCGGCCGTCACCGGCGGCGTAGGCACCGAGCGTTTGACCGACATCAGCAATACGATCGACTTGCAGTGGCTGCGCTACGACAAGCTCGACCGCCGTCACAACCTGACCTTCGAGCTCGGTGTGGATCATTACACATCGGCTTCTTCCGATGCCATCGACCCGGCGGCCGTTACCTCGCCCTCGTACGCAGATACCCGCATTTACCCTTCCGTGAACTACAGCGTACAAAACACCAAGGGCCGCACCCTGGGTGCCAGCTTGTCGTACTCAAAAGAATACGATTACCAGTCGCTGGGCATCGGCGGGCAATACGAAAAAACTTCCAAGGACAACAACCGCAGCTTCAGCCTGCGGCTGCAGGCATACCTGGACCAATGGAAGGTGATCCTGCCCGTAGAACTACGGCCCGGCGGCCGGCTGACCGAAGGCAGCGCCCCGCGCCGCACCTATAGTGCGTCGCTGTCGTGGTCGCAGGTGATCAACCCCCGCCTGCAGGCCGTATTTCTCCTGGACCTCGTGGCCCAGGAGGGGTTGCTGGCCACCGACTACCAGCGTGTTTACTTCAAAGACGGTTCGCTGAACTACGAGCACCTGCCCGGCACCCGGTTCAAAGTGCCCGTGGGCGCGCGGCTGCACTATTTTTGGGGTGACCGCGTCATTGTGCGCGCGCTGTACCGCTTTTATGCCGACGACTGGGGACTGACGGCGCATACCGCCGAGCTGGAAGTGCCGGTGAAGCTGACGCCTTCTGTTTCGATAAGCCCGTTTTACCGCTACTACACACAGCGCAGCGCCGATTATTTTGCACCCTACAAGGTGCACGCGGTCACCGATGCGTATTTTACGAGCGACTACGACCTGGCGGCACTCCAGAGCCATTACTTCGGTAGCGGCATCCGCTGGGTGCCTGCAAAAGGCGTATTTGGCTGGAAAAGGTGGAATATGCTGGAGCTGCGCTATGGCCATTACCAACGCAGCACCGCGCTCAACTCCGATATCGTGTCGCTTAATTTCCGGTTCCGGTAGGCTGGCGCTGCACGATGCCTTTGTCGATGATGAGCTGGTAAAGGCCGTGCACAGAAGGCTAGTAGTGAATGAAGGTATCGGGTTTCACAACGTAGCTTGAAGCGCCGGCCTCAAGGCATTTATCGGCGCAGCGCCATGTCGAATTCGTACTCTGCCTTTACGGCGTCGTCGGCAAGGGGATAAAGGATCGTGCGGGGTTTGTTGAAAAGCTCCTGTGTGCTATAACCCGTCAGCCGTGCGGCGGCAGCGTTGGTAGCGAACGTAGCCGTCGTTGTCGAAGTGAAAAACGGCCTCGGGAAGGCCATCCAGGAGCAACTGGTAGGGTAAGGGCATAATTCGGGGTGTCGAATGACAACTGGGGTTTAGGGCGATAAAGTTCAACGCAGGGCAGGTGAAAAATGCAGAGATAGCGGCTCTGGCGGCGATTTTCACAAAAAAGAAAACCTCCCGAAGGAGGTTTGCGTGTGCCCCGGGCCGGAATCGAACCGGCACATTATTGCTAATGGCAGATTTTGAGTCTGCTGCGTCTACCAGTTTCGCCACCGAGGCAGGGCGGCAATATTACAACTTTTGCCCTAACTGGCCGGCGAGGCGCTGCAGGTATTTTTTGCGGTAATAGTACTCCTTTACTTGCAGCAGCTCTTCTTCGGAAGTAACACCTTCCTGATAATGTTCCAAAGTGTTTGCAACAGGCGCATAGATATCGTTTTTCCAGGTTTGCAATTGACGCAGCAGTCCTGCGCGGGCGGTTTCGTCGCCGAGGGCTTCGGGCACGGCTTCGTTGAGCTCCATCATCTCCATCAGGAATTCCGGCGCCAGCGCGTATTTCTCATCCGGCAGCAGCAGGCCCTTTTCCTGCAGCACGTAGCGGAGGCGTTCGTCGTCATCCCCGAGCGTTTTAAACGCCTTGTTCAGCTGCGCCGACCGCTCCAGCACGTCGGCCTGCGCATCAGCGCCGGCCTGGGCAAAATAGTCCGGGTGCGATTCGCGCGACAATTCAAAAAAGCGCTTGCGCAGCGCGGCTTTGTCTACCTGAAATTGCACCGGGAGGCCGAACAGCTCGAAATAATTCATCCCGGCAAATTTACAAAGAACCGGGCGGTGCCCCTGTTAAATGCTGCGGCGGGACGCTGTTCCGGGGATTTTCAGCCCATCCCGCTGCCCGTGAAAACCTGTAGGTCCTTCGACGGAAAAAGTTAGCTTTGACCGCTTGTTATGATGACCATCGGACTTATCCGCGAAGGAAAAACACCGGCCGACAACCGGGTGGCCCTGACGCCCACGCAATGCAAATGGATTGAAAAAAAGCATCCGGGCGTCCGCGTCAAGGTGCAGAGCGCGCCGGGGCGTTGCTTTTCCGACGCTGAATACCGAAGGGCCGGCATTGAAGTGCTGCCCGATGTGAGCGACGCCGACATCCTGCTCGGTATCAAAGAGGTGCCACCCGAGCAACTCATCGCGGGCAAAACCTACCTGTTCTTTTCGCATACGAAGAAAAAGCAGCCGCATAACCGCGGATTGTTGCAAACAGTGCTCGAGCGCCGCATACGCCTCATCGATTACGAATGCCTGCTACACGAAGACGGCCAGCGCATCATCGGATTCGGCTTTTTCGCCGGCATCGTCGGCGCCCACAACGGCATGATGGTGTACGGCAACCGCACCGGTGCCTATTCACTCGGCCGCGTGCACCAGCACCGCACCTTCCGCAAGCTGATGCACACGTATTTCGGCCTCGACCTTCCCAACGTGAAAGTGGTGGTCACGGGCTCGGGGCGTGTGGCGCACGGTGCCCTGGAGATCATGAACCTGATGCAGATCCGCGAGGTGGAAAAAGAAGAATTCCTGGAGCGCGAATTTGCCTACCCGGTGTATGTGCACCTGAAGGGCAGCGACCTCTACCGGCGCAAGGATGGCGGCGCTTACCAGCGCCAGGACTTTCACGCGGATCCGACCGCGTACGAATGCAACTTTCTGCCTTATGCCCGCTCGGCGGATGTGCTGATGAACGGTGTGTACTGGGACACGCAGGTGCCGCGCCTTTTCGAGTCCGAAGACGTGGGCGAGCCCGGGTTCCGCCTGCAGGTGATCGCCGACATCACCGACGATACCGGTGGCTCCGTGCCCATCAACCTCGGCGACCAGAGCATTGCCGACCCGGTGTACGGCGTCGACCGGCAAACACTTCAAAAAACAGCGCCGTACCAACCCGGCTCCATCGATGTGATGGCCGTCGGTAACCTGCCCAACGAATTGCCGCGCGATGCGTCGCGCTACTTCGGCGAGCAGTTGCTCAAATACGTGTTGCCCGACCTGCTGCGCGGCACTTCCCGGGTGATCGAGCGCGCTACGATCGCGCAGGGAGGAGCGCTGAATGAGCCGTTTACCTACCTGCAGGACTATGTGTCGGGTGTGCAGGATTGACAGCCTTTCAGAGATACAGGTAGTAATCTTTTAGAAGTTCCGAGAAGCGCGGTGTATAACCCTTTATGTCCGCGATCACCAATGATTCTTCTTCCAGGGGTTGCGGGTTGCGCCCGATGGCTACCATTAGCCTGCTGGCGTCCTGCCGTTCGGTAGGACGCACCTGCACCAGCTGCTGCAGGTGCAGGCCATTCTCGCGCAGGAAGCGATCGAGGTCCTTTCGTCGTTTGGCGGGGAGCAGGAGGTACGCCTTGCCCTGCTCCGTGAGCAACCGGCCGATGACGCCGAACAATTCCTTCCAGGTAAGTCCGCCATCGTGGTGCGCGCTGCGCTTGCGCGCGTCCGCTGAAACGATCTCTGCTTCGTAGAAAGGCGGGTTGCTGATGATGAGATCGTATCGAGGCAGGTCGAGCGTGCGGATGTCGCCCGTAATAATACGGACGTTGGCCAAACCGGCCGCTGTGCGGTTCTCCGCCGCCTGCAGGGCTGCTTCGGTGTCGAGCTCCACGGCATCGATCTGCAGCGCGGTTTTCTGCGCCAGCATCAATGCGAGCAGTCCTGTACCCGTACCGATGTCGAGCGCCGTCCCGCTGTGGCCTTCCAGCAGCGCGGCACACCAGGCGCCAAACAGGCAGGCGTCGGTAGTGACCTTCATGGCACAACGGTCATGGCAGATCGTGAATTGCTTGAAACGAAAAAAGGGATTCGGCATAGCGCGCGAAACAGGTGTACGGAATTGTAAAATACGTTCAGATTTGAACCGCCTCAATGCCACTCCGAACGGGCCGTTGCCGACACCGACAGGTCCGACGTTTCGCCGGCCAGTAGCTTATAGTAGGCCGTGATCGCGATCATAGCGGCGTTGTCGGTGCAATATTGAAAAGCCGGAACGAACGTGCGCCAGCCCTCTTTTTGTCCGAGTTCGGTAAACGCCGTCCGGAGGCCGCTGTTGGCCGACACGCCGCCGGCGATACACAGGTCGCTGATACCGGTGACCAGCGCAGCCCTGCGCAGCTTCTTCAGCAGGATCCGGATGATGGTAGCTTGCAGCGACGCACAAATGTCGGCCAGGTTTTCTTCCACAAATGCCGGATTGGCGGCCTTTTCTTTTTGCAGGAAATAGAGCACGGAGGTTTTGAGGCCGCTGAAACTGAAATTCAGTCCTTCCATTTGCGGCTCTGCGAAGGTGAACCGGGCGGGGTTGCCTGCCTGCGCATATTTGTCGATCAGCGGTCCGCCGGGATAGGGGAGACCCAGTAGTTTGGCCGATTTATCGAATGCTTCACCGGCAGCGTCGTCGATGGTTTCTCCCAGCACTTCGAGGCTCGTCGGGCTGTTGGCACGCACGATCTGCGTATGCCCCCCGCTGACCGTGAGACAGAGAAAGGGGAAGCCGGGGCGCTCTTCCGGGATGAGATTGGCCAGCACGTGCGCCTGCATATGGTGCACGGCCAGCAGCGGTTTTCCGAGCGCCAGCGCGAGCGACTTCGCAAACTGTGCGCCCACCAGCAACGAGCCGATGAGGCCGGGCGCCTGCGTAAATGCGATCGCATCGAGGTCCGAAGGTGTAACGCCAGCCTGGCGCAGCGCGAGGTCTACCACGGGCACAATGTGCTGCATGTGGGCGCGGCTGGCAAGTTCGGGCACCACGCCGCCATACTGCTCGTGCACCGTCTGGTTGGCAATGTGGTTGGACAGGATCTTTCCGTCGCGGCACACCGAAGCCGAGGTTTCATCGCAGGAAGATTCGATCGCTAAAATCGTAGGCATAACACAAAAGTAATACGGGAATGGGGGTGATGGGAAAATGGGGTGATGCGACAGTCGGATGATTCGATGGCGAATATCACCCCATCAGCACGTAACCCTAGGATCTCATTAATCAAGAACGGATGGCCACCACCGGGTTCAGCTTGGCGGCGCGGATGGCGGGGATAAGCCCGGCCAGGAGGCCAACGCCGATGCAGATGAGCACGGCGATGATCAGCAGGGAGGTGGGTATGAAGATGGGGAAGTCGAGCACACGGGTAACGATCTGCGTCAGCCCGAAAACGAGCAGGATGCCGATGATCCCGCCGATGATGCAAAGGAAGGCCGACTCCAGCAGGAACTCACTCAGGATGACGCCGCTTTTGGCGCCGAGCGCTTTTTTGAGCCCGATCTGCGAGGTGCGCTCCTTGACCGTGACAAACATGATATTGGCTACGCCAAACATGCCTACGATAAGGGAAAGGGCCGCGATCAGCCAGCCGCCGATGTTGACGCTGACGAAAGCCTGGCTGATGGCGGAACTGAAATCGTTGATGTCGTTGAGGGCGAAGTTGTCTTCCTCGCGCGGGCTCAGCCGGCGCAGCGAGCGCATCACCACGCGCAGGTCGTCTTTCAGTTCGGTGGTGCCCACGCCCGGCCGCGCCTGCACGAGGATCAGCGGGTCGGTGTGGCGCTCGTCCATGATGGTGCGCGCGAAGCGGTAGGGCATCACCACGCTCTGGTCGAAGTTCCAGCCGCCGATCATGCTTTTGCCCTGTTTTTTGATGACGCCGATGACCAGGCATTTGCGGCCGCGCAGGGTTACGATATGGCCGACCGCGCGTTCGGATTCGAGGAACAGCTTCTCCGCCACCTCGTGGCCCATGACCACCGTGCTGGTGCCGCGGGCGTATTCGGCATCGCTGAGGCCGCGGCCGTAGCGGATCTCCATTTCCTGGATAACGGGGAACTCGTCAGTCACCCCGTAGTACGTAACGTTGCTGAGCGTCTGGTCGCCGGCCTGTACGGCATCGGTGGTATTGATCTCGAAGCAGGTGGCGCCTGCGGAAGGAGTGCGTTGTTTGATGATGGGCAGCTCCGCTATTTGCGGGGAAGGACGCTTGACGTATTTCCACCAAGGATAATCGGGGCCGCCGCCGGCCGAGTAGTCCCATTTGTCGATATAAATGGTGTTGGAGCCGAGCGACTTGATCTCGTTTTGCAGGTTGTGCTCGAGGCTCTGAACGGTGGAGAGTACACTAATGATGCAGAAGATGCCGATGGTGATGCCGAACAGCGACAGGAACGTGCGGAGCTTGTTCTTCCACAATTCCTGCAGGGCCATCCGGAACGAGCTGCCGGCGATCTCGAGTATGCGACGCATACGTAAAGATAAGTTTGCAAGTTGGAAGTGGGAGGCCGGAAGTCTTTCGCTGAAGGGATATTGGAATGCTTTTTTTCTTTTTTTTGAAAAAACTTCGCACTTCGCACTTCCGACTTCCTTACTTTTGTACCGGCAGGTCTTACACGGCCAGCTCCTGCTGAACTCCCCCAGGACCGGAAGGTAGCAAGGGTAGGCGGTTGTAGCGGTGCGATGTAAGTAGCCTGCCATTTTTGACCTCAACCCCGGCCTTTCTCCAAAGGAGAAGGGAGTTAAAGGGTCCACATAATCGAAAGCTCCCTCTGGGGAGCTTTTCTTTTGTCCGTTGCCTTGATTACTTCCGGCTTCCCACCTCCGACTTCCCCACTTGCTTTGCTATCTTTGCGCAAACTTTCCCTTCATGAAATTCTTTATCGATACGGCCGACCTGGCCCAGATCAAGGAAGCCAACGAACTGGGCATCCTCGACGGCGTAACTACCAATCCCTCGCTGATGGCCAAAGTGGGCATCTCCGGCGAAGAGGCCGTGCACAATCACTACAAGGCCATTTGTGAGATGGTGGACGGCGACATTTCCGCCGAAGTACTGTCTACTGACTTTGCCACCATCATCGAGGAAGGCAAGAAGCTGGCCGCCATTCACCCCAACATCGTGGTGAAAGTGCCCATGATCAAGGACGGCATCAAGGCGATCAAGTATTTCACCGACAACGGCATCCGTACCAACTGTACGCTGGTGTTCTCGGCCGGACAGGCCATCCTGGCGGCTAAGGCCGGAGCTTCGTATGTGTCGCCGTTCATCGGCCGCATCGACGATTCGGGTTGGGACGGTATGATCCTCATCGAGCAAATCGCCAACATCTACGCGGTACAGGGCTATGAGACCGAGATCCTGGCGGCTTCCATCCGCAGCGTAAATCACATCGTCAAAGCCGCCGAGCTGGGCGCCGACGTCATCACCTCGCCGCTCGAGTCGATCCTCGGCCTGCTGAAGCACCCGCTCACCGACATCGGGCTGGCGAAATTTGTGGAAGACGCGAAGAAATTCCAGTAACAAATACGTTCTTCTCTAAATAGAAAGTCCCGCTTTTGGCGGGACTTTTTTTTGCGACGGGTCGCCGCAAAATTCTTCTCGTTGCATTCTTTTTGGACGCTATTGCCGCTTGCGGGGCGCCTTTGTGGCCTTTCCATCGATCACTTCCTGCTCCGTCGGAAGCTCGCCGAAACCGCGGCGGCGGATATAAATGACGGTGTCGATCCAGCGCTTCGGGTTCTCACGCAGCGTGGCGCGCACCCGCACGGAATCGTGCTGGTACGAGCTGTCGATGAAGAGGTCGTTGCCTTTGAAAAAACCGGTGTTGGCAGTAAAAATGACCTTCGTGGAATCGAGCGGACGCCAGCTGCTGTCGCTGAGCTGCGCATCGACGTTGATGTAGTTGTAAAATCCCTTCTTCAGGCTGTCGGTATACAGGTGGAAATCGAACTTCACGATGGTCTGGCCATGGCCAGCCATGGTGCCCAGCAATAGTAGGAGCAGCAAGCGAAACTTCATGGGGCAAATTTCAGGAATCAAACCCTGTGACGGAGTTAATAATTGGTTTCTTCCTACTTTTGTGGCCTTAATGACAAACAACACAGTACATATCCACGGGCATCATGCTTCCTTCGCGAGGTAGGCCGGTGTATTGTGCTGCAACGATAACAAGGGCTTACCACGTTGGTAAGCCTTTTTTAATGGTAACCGATGAACCTCAGAATTGCGATTCAGAAATCCGGACGCCTGTCCGAAGACAGCCTCAAGCTGCTCAACGATTGCGGCATTTCCGTGAAAAGCGCCGGCGCGAAGCTGCGTAGCCAGGCCGAGAACTTCCCGGTGGAGGTGTATTTCCTCCGCGACGACGATATCCCGCAGTACGTGCAGGACGGCGTGGCCGACCTGGGCGTGGTAGGAGAGAACGTACTGTATGAAAAATGCAAGGATGTGGAAGTGGTGCAAAAGCTCGGCTTTGGGCGCTGCCGGCTTTCCCTGGCCGTCCCCCGCAACAGTGCCTATCAGTCTGTTGCTTCGCTCGAAGGCCGAAAGATCGCCACCAGCTATCCCTTTCTGGTTGAATCCTGGCTGCGCCAGAACCGCGTAGACGCCGAGATCCACGAGATCAGCGGGTCGGTGGAGATCGCCCCCGGCATCGGGCTTGCCGACGCGGTTTGCGACCTGGTCAGCAGTGGATCCACGCTGTTTATGAACGGCCTGCAGGAAGTGGAAACAATCCTCGAAAGCGAGGCCGTGCTGGTGAAGAAAACGGAGCTCGACGAGGAAAAAGAAAAGCTTCTCCGTAAGCTGCTGTTCCGAATCAACTCGGTGCAGGCCGCCCGCAAAAACAAATACATCCTGCTCAACGCACCCAATGATGCGCTCGACGAGATCTTCGCGCTCCTGCCGGGCATGAAGAGCCCCACGGTGCTGCCCCTGGCCGAGGAAGGCTGGAGCTCGGTGCACAGCGTGGTGCCGGAAGCCGAATTCTGGGACAAGATCGAGGCCCTCAAGTATGCAGGCGCCCAGGGCATCCTCGTAGTGCCCATTGAGAAGATGATCCAGTAAGAAACAAGTAAACAAGTCGGAAGTCGAAAGTAGGAAGTCATGGAAATCATCAAATACCCGCAACGGGAACAATGGAAGGCCATCATGGAGCGGCCCTATACAGACAATGGAGCCGTGCTGGACACCGTTCGGCACGTGCTCCGGGAGGTGCGCCGCAATGGCGATGCCGCCCTGCTGGAGCTGGCCCGCCGTTTTGACGGTGCGGAGCTGGCAAAGCTGGAAGCGGATGCCGTAGAAATACAATCGGCAGAGGCGGCGCTGGCGCCTTCTTTAAAAACAGCGATCCGTGCTGCTGCAGCCAACATCGAAGCGTTTCACCGCGGCCAGCTGCGCGAAGAGGCAGCGGTAGAGACCGCTCCGGGCATCCGGTGCTGGCGCCGTAGTGTCGGTATCGAGCGCGTAGGGCTTTACATTCCTGGCGGCAGTGCGCCCCTTTTTTCCACCGTACTGATGCTGGGCATCCCGGCGAGGCTGGCAGGCTGTGCCGAAGTGGTGCTGTGTACGCCCCCGGGGAAAGACGGCAAAGTACATCCCGCAATACTCTATGCCGCTTCGCTTTGCGGGATCAGCCGGGTCGTGAAAGCCGGCGGCGCGGGCGCCATCGCGGCGCTGGCGTACGGAACAGATACGATTCCGCGGGTGGACAAGATCTTCGGTCCCGGTAATCAATACGTCACCGCCGCCAAGCAGCTCGTGCAACAGGAAGGCGTGGCCATCGATATGCCTGCCGGACCGAGTGAGGTTTGTGTGCTGGCCGATGCCGCTGCGCAGGCTGCCTACATCGCCGCCGACCTGCTCTCGCAGGCCGAGCACGGCCCCGATAGCCAGGTGTTGCTGCTGACGGATTCGGAAGCCCTGATTGTCAACGTGGAGGCGGAGCTCGAGTGCCAGGTTGCCGCTTTGCCGCGCGGTACCATCGCGCGGAAGGCGCTGGAGCGGAGCCGGATCGTGTTGCTCCGCAGCCTCGACGAAGCCATGGAGCTGGCCAACGCCTATGCCGCCGAACACCTGATTCTGCAATGTGCCGACGCAGAAGCGCGTGCGGAACAAGTACGCAATGCCGGTTCGGTATTCATCGGTGCCTGGTCGCCGGAAAGCGCGGGCGATTATGCCACCGGCACCAACCATACACTGCCCACCAATGGCTTTGCCCGCGCCTCCAGCGGCGTCAGTACGGATTCGTTTGTCAGGAAGATCACATTCCAGCAGCTTACGCGGGAAGGCCTGCAGGGCATCGCAGCTACGGTTACCGAAATGGCCGAAGCCGAAGGGCTGCAGGCCCACGCCGAAGCGGTCCGCGTCCGCCTCCGCTAACTTCAAACCCCAAATTTCCCAGGCATGTTTGATCTTGAAAAACTCGTTCGCCCCAACATTCGTTCCCTGAAGCCTTACTCCTCCGCCCGCTCTGAATTCAGCGGGGTGGCAAGCGTGTTCCTCGACGCTAATGAAAATTCGTTCGGTTCACCACTTACAAAATGGTATAACCGTTACCCCGACCCGCTGCAGTGGGAGCTGAAGCGGAAGATCGCCGGTATAAAGAACGTGCCCGCCGAAGGCATGCTCCTCGGCAACGGATCGGATGAATGCATCGACCTGCTGATCCGCGCTTTTTGTGAGCCTGGGATTGACCGGGTACTGATCTGCCCGCCCACCTACGGAATGTACGAGGTGTATGCCCACATTAACAACGTGGGTGTCGATGAGGTGCCGTTGCGGGCCGCCGACTTCCAGCTTGACCTTGAAGGCATCGAAGGTGCACTGACGGCCGCGACAAAGATCGTTTTCCTTTGCTCGCCCAACAACCCTACGGGTAACAGCTTATACCGCGAGGACATTGAAGTGATCCTGAATAATTTCGATGGAATTGTGGTGGTAGACGAAGCTTACATCAACTATAGCCGCAACCGTTCCTTCCTGACCGAGCTGAAAGATTATCCCAACCTGGTGGTGCTGCAAACCTTCTCCAAAGCCTGGGGACTGGCGGCGCTTCGCCTCGGCATCACGTATGCCTCCGCACCGATCATCAGCGTACTCAATAAGATCAAGCCGCCCTACAACATCAACGCCGCCACGCAGGAGCTGGCGCTGAAGGCACTCGACAAGCTCGATGAAGTGAACGCTATGATCCGTGAAACCGTGCAGGAGCGAAACACGTTGCTGGAAAAGCTTTCGATAGTACCGGGTGTGCAGCAAATTTTTCCTACCGATGCCAACTTCGTGCTGGTACGGTTCACCGATGCCACGCGTGTTTACGAATACCTCCGCGATTGCGGCATCATTGTGCGCAACCGCAGCAACGTGCTGCTTTGCGATGACTGCCTGCGCATTACCGTAGGCACACCCGAGCAGGACCAGAAATTATTGAACGCATTAAAAGAATACCCGAATGCCTGACGCACCCGCTTCCCGGCGCTGCCTCTTCATCGACCGCGATGGTACGATGATCCAGGAGTTTCCGCCTACCTACCAGATCGACTCGTTCAGCAAGCTGTCGTTTTACCCCCATGTGTTTCATTATCTCGGGCGCATCGCGCGTGAGCTCGACTTTGAGCTCGTGCTCGTATCCAACCAGGATGGACTCGGCACCGCCAAGTTTCCCGAGGAAGATTTCTGGCCAGTGCACAACCTGGTTATGGGTTCCTTCGCCAACGAAGGGGTTTTGTTCCGGGAAGAACTGATCGACCGCAGCATGCCCGACGACAAGCTGCCCACCCGCAAGCCGGGCACGGGTATGTTTGGCCATTACCTCAACAACCCGGCCTACGATCTCGCCGGCTCTTACGTCATTGGCGACCGCATCACCGACGTGCAACTGGCAAAGAACCTGGGTTGCGGCGCGATCTGGTTGAAGAACAACCCGGCGCTCGGTGGCGCTGAAGTAACCGATGGGGCCGATGCATTGGGGAAAGCGATCGTTCTGGAAACGCAGCACTGGAAAGACATTTATGAATTCCTGCGCAAGCGGGAGCGGAGCGCCACACACCACCGGAGCACTTCGGAAACGCAGGTCGACATCAGCGTCAACCTCGAAGGAACGGGTCAATCCACTATTCGCACGGGTCTCGGCTTTTTTGATCATATGCTCGACCAGGTGGCGAGGCATGGGAGCATGGACCTACGCATCGAGGTGCGCGGCGACTTGCATATCGACGAGCATCATACCGTGGAAGACACGGCAATAGCGTTGGGGGAAGCCTTTGCCAAAGCGTTGGGCAACAAGCGCGGTATCGAGCGCTACGGCTTTGCGCTGCCTATGGATGAAACTGAGGCCAAGGTGCTGCTCGATTTCGGAGGGCGCAACTGGATTGTGTGGAATGTCGTATTCCGGCGGGAGCGCGTCGGCGACCTGCCCACGGAAATGTTCTACCACTTCTTCAAATCGTTCTCCGACGCAGCGAAGTGCAACCTCCATATCGAATGCCGCGGAGACAATGAGCACCATAAGATCGAAGCGATCTTCAAAGCATTTGCAAAAGCGTTGAAGATGGCGGTGAAGAAAGATCCGCTCAGCAATCAGCTTCCCAGTACAAAAGGTGCCCTCTGAGCGGAGTAGTTTATTGGTCCACTAGTCTTTTGGCCTGGTGGTAAAATAGTTCCATACAACGCAGGCCATTACCTGCCGCACAAAAAACGCGGCGCTGTCGGGCGCCGCGTTTTTGTGACCAATAAACGAATAGACCAGTAGGCTACGAACCCTTTTACCAGGTTTTTTCGCCTTTTTTGAACTTATCAATGTTGTTGCGGTAAGATCCTTTCTGGTCTTCGGAAACCATGGCCATGGCTTTTGTTTCCCATTCGATCGCTTCCTGGGTGCGTCCCAATTTGTGCAGCAGGTTAGCGTAGGTATCGATATAGTTCGGCTCGTTTACGGAAAGCGAAGCTTTGCTGATCGCCAATGCTTCATTCAGCATCGCCTTATCAGTGATGTGTTCAAAGAAGGACCAGGCAATTTCATTTTGCATGCCGGCACTCACGTTATTGCCGGCCAGCTTGAAATAAGCAATTGCCGCCGTGGCGAAGCGGTCCCAGTCAGCGGCGGAACGGTAATAAAGCATGGCGGCGCGTGCGGCCAACTCGTCGGCTACTGCACCGAACCGGGTGCGCAGCCGCGCAGTCTCCTGGGCAAATTCAGGTCCCATGCGGGTGCGGACCGAGGCATCCATCATCTCGTAGGTAATTACGTCGCGCACAAATTGCTGCGCGGCGCCTTTCCTTCCAACGAGGCTGTCGAAGCGCGCCGGGTCCGCTTCGACGATCCGGAAGGCTTCATCATTGGTAGAGCGTGTGAGTACTTCAACCAGCTCCGCAGTTTCCTTTTCCAGGCGGAAGTTCGGCACGCGCAACAGGTCTTGCAAAGCCTTGCTTCCGGCGGGGTAATCGTAAGCCATAACGGCGCTGCGCAAAAAGTCGCGCAGCGTTTGCTCATCGTGGTGGCCGGATTCGTACCGCGCTTTCAGTCCATAATAGCGCTTACTTGTATCGAGGGCTGTGCGGGCATACCCGAGTACGCGCTCTGCATCGCCAGCGCCGGCCACGCGGTGGATCGGCTTGCCGTCGGCGTCGAAAAATAGCAGCGTCGGAAAGACGTTGATGTTCATGTCGCGCATCATCCGGCCGGCATCGGGATACCACTGCCGCACGTATTCGTTGTCCTGCGCCGTCGTGTCCAGTTGCATTTTGACGCTGATAAAACGTTGGTTGTACAAAGCGCCTACTTCCTCTTTCGGAAAGATCTCGGAACTCAGGTAGCGGCAGGGCCCGCACCAGGTGGTGTACGCATCTACAAAAATGAGCTTGTTTTCGGCCTTCGCCTGTCGCAGCACTGCCTGCCAGTTGGCGGCGTGGATGAACTGTATGCCCTTTTGCTGGGCCATCGAAAGCAAGGGCATTCCGCAAAGCAGTAGCAGTAATCGTTTCATATGTAGCTGGTTAGAACAACAAGTTAGGAAAAGAAATTTATTGGCGGTATACCACTCCATTTTTCAACACGAGGCGGATGTTGCGAACGGCGCCGATCGTAACGGATGGATCGCCATCCACGGCTATGAGATCAGCCAGTAACCCTTTGCGGATCCGCCCGATACGGTCGCCCCAGCCAAACACATCGGCATTGACCGAGGTAGCCGAGCGGAGGACCTGCAGCGGCTTCATGCCATAATCCACCATCAACTCCAGCTCGCGGGCATTGTCGCCGTGCGCAAACACGCCCACGTCGCCACCCATGCAGATCGGTACTCCGGCGCGCAGGGCGAGGCCGAACGATGCCCGCTTGGCGGTGATGCGTGCCGGTTCGGGGTCGCTGCCCTTTTTCCAACCGGCATACTGGCTGGTGGCATCACCCGCGGCGAGGGTGGGGCATAGGGCTATGTCCCGGTTGCGCATGAGCAGAAGCGTTTCGAAGGTCGCTTCGTCGCCGTGCTCGATGGTGCGCACACCCGCCTCGATGGCCCGCAGCATCCCTTCATTCGTGGAGGCATGGGCAACGACCGGCCGGCCCAGCGAGCGGGCGGTGACCACTGCTGTTTTCATTTCTTCGACACTCAACGTGGGCACGGCTGTTCCGCCGAGGCCTGCGCGGTAGTCGGCGTACACTTTGATGAGATCCGCGCCCTTGCTGACCTGCGTGCGCACTTCGCGCTCCATTTCGGCGGTGCCTGATATCTCCGCCGCGCCTTGCGGGAGGTCGAGGTCGGGATTGCCATAGCTGGGGCCGTAGGCGCCGCGCGCTACGATGGCGCGGGTGGCGATGATCATCCGGGGGCCGGGCACGACACCTTTTTCAATGGCTTTTTTCAGGCCGGCGTCGTCGTAAGCCGCGCCTTCGGTACCGAGGTCGCGCACGGTGGTAAAGCCGGCCATCAAGGTGGCGCGGGCATGGCCCACGGCACGGGCAGTGCGTTCCGCGCGGCTTTCGCGCAGCACCTGGTCATTCCCGCTCGTTTCGTTGTAAGGATGCAAAAAGAGGTGTGAATGGCCTTCGATCAGTCCCGGCAGAAGGGTTGCACCGGGTAGCTCGATCACTCTTGTATTGGCGGGAAGCTTGAAGCGCATCGGGCCCGCCTGCTCGATCGTGGCACCATGTACCAGCACCACCCAGTCGCTGTGCAGCTCCTCGCCATCGAAAACACGCGCGGGCTTCAGCAGGTAAAAGGAATCGGTCTGCGCGAACGCGGAAGCGGACAAAAGCAGCGCCAGGGAGAGGAGGAGGGCTTTCATGCCCGGAAGTTACTGAAGGTAGGTTTGCGCTTTGTAGTTGGTAGTTTGTAGTTGGATACTCGTTCAATGAAAAATCCCGCACGGGGCGGGAGTGAGTTAACTACAAACTTCAAACAACAAACTTGCCCGCTAGTTCTTCAACTTCTTCGCAAACACCTTCTGAAACTTTTCCAGCTTCGGCCGGATCACGGCGGCGCAGTAGGGGTTCGAGTATTTGTTGTTCTGGTAGTAATCCTGGTGGTAGTCTTCCGCGGGATAGAAGCGCCCGAAGGGAGAGACCTCCGTAACGATCGGTTTGTTGTAGGCGCCGCTTTTGTTGAGCTCCGTCACGTAGTACTGGGCCTTGTCCTTTTGCGCAGCGTCGTGGTAAAAGATGGCGCTGCGGTATTGCGGACCTTCGTCGGCGCCCTGCTTGTTAAGTGACGTGGGATCGTGCACCTCAAAGAACACCTGCAGCAGCTCGTCGTACGAAATAACGTCGGGCTCATAGACCACCTGAACGCATTCGGCATAACCCGTGGACCCGGAGCTCACCTCTTCGTAGGTTGGGTTGGGGCGCTTGCCACCGGAGTACCCGGAGGTTACTTTAAGCACGCCCTTCAGTTGCTCAAAAACGGCCTCCGTGCACCAGAAGCAGCCGGTAGCGAAGGTGGCCGTATCGGTCCGTTCCGTCGTGGGCGTTGTATCGTAGATGGATGCGCTCATTTTGTTCGATTGGGTTTCTGCCACACAGCCCGCCAGCGCCCCGAAGAGGACGAGCAGGATACCGGAAAACAATTTATGATTCATGAGGATTCGCACTTATATCGCAAAATTCAAGGGCGTAGCGACAAATAAAGCACAAAACGGCTTTTTTAACAAGGGTTTTCGCCGCTCTTTGGCTTTCCTTTAAGAGCGGACGTCCGGCTGTCTTACCTTTGCCCGTTCAAAAAGTAAGGAAGCCAGCTACATGAAATTATACCCGGAATCCGCCCCGGTTCAATTGGAATTCGACAAGATCCGCAGCCTCCTGCACGAGCGCTGCCGGACGGAATATGCCCGCGAGAAAGCCCATGACCTCCAGATACACACCAATAGGGAGCTCATTGAGCGCGAGCTGCTGCAGTCGCACGAATTCAAGCAGATCACGCAAAACGCGATTCATTTTCCCAACGACTATGTGCTTAACCTGCGCCGCGAGCTGCGCCTGCTGGCCATCCCGGGTTCTATGCTCGGGGGCGAGGAACTGGTGGGAATCCGAAAGCTTGCCGAAACAATGGAGCGCCTCTTTCGTTGGTTCGACACGGAACGCCGCACCGCCTACCCGGGGCTTGCCACCGTTATCGACGGCACTTATTACGAGAAAGCGATCCAGGCACTCATCAACGACGTCATCGATGAAACGGGCAGCGTAAAGGACAATGCCTCGCCCGAGCTGGCGCAGATCCGCATGAGCCTCTACCGCAAGCGCCAGGAGCTGCGCCGTGTGTTCGACCGAATCGTGAGCAAGCTCAATAAGAACGGCTACCTGGCCGATATCGAGGAAAGCTTCATGAACGGCCGCCGCGTAATCGCCGTGCTGGCCGAGCAGAAGCGCACCGTCGGTGGCATCCTGCACGGGGAGAGCGACAGCCGACGCACCGCCTTCATCGAGCCCGATGAGACCGTGGAGCTGAACAACCAGGTGTACGAGCTTGAAAGCGACGAACGCAAGGAAGTGTACCGCATCCTGAAGCAACTGACCAAAGACCTTTCGATCTATGCCCCGCTGCTGACCACCTATCATGCCGTGGCCGGTGAGTACGATTTTATTTACGCCAAGGCGCAGCTGGCCATCGCCCTGCACGCCGAATACCCGGTAGTCCAGGAAAAGGCGCACATCAACCTGGTGAACGCGCGGCACCCGTTGTTGCTGTTATACAATGAGCGCTCCGGCAAGTCGACCATTCCCATGGACCTGCAGCTTGGGGAAGACCGCCGCATCCTGGTGATCTCCGGGCCCAACGCGGGCGGCAAGACCGTTACCATGAAGACGGTGGGCCTGCTGCAGCTGATGGTGCAAAGCGGCCTGCTGGTGCCTGTGCATCCGTCGAGCACCTTTGGCATCTTCAAGCAGCTGCTCATTCATATCGGCGACACGCAAAGCATCGAGTTCGAGCTCAGTACCTATAGCAGTCACCTGCTGCACATGAAGTCGTTCATGGAAGTGGCCAACGGGCGCACGCTTTTCTTTATCGACGAACTGGGCTCCGGCTCCGACCCCAACCTGGGAGGCGCTTTCGCCGAGGTGATCCTGGAGGAGCTCGCCCGCAAGCACGCCGTCGGCATCGTAACGACGCACTACCTGAACCTGAAGGTGATGGCCAACAAAACGAAGGGCATCCTCAATGGTGCAATGGCCTTCGATGAAAAGAAGCTGATGCCGCTGTATCGCCTCAACATCGGCAAGCCGGGCTCTTCGTATACTTTTTCGATCGCGGAGCGCATCGGCCTCGACCGGCGCCTCATCGACCGGGCGCGCAGCCTCGTGGACAACGAGCATTTCAAGCTCGATAAGCTGCTGAACCGCACCGAGCAGGACCTGCAGGTGGTCGAGCAAAAGCAGCGCGACCTGCAAAAGTTGTTAAAAGAAAACGAGCGCCTGAAGCGCGAGATGGAGCAGGTGATGGACCGCGAGCGGCACCGCCAGCAGGTGGAAGTGCTTAAGGAGCAGAACCGTGTTTCCGAGGAGCGGATTGCCTACCTGAAGGATATGGAGCGTAAGCTACGCCAGATCACCCTCGACTGGCGGAAGGCCGAAGACAAGAACCAGGTGTTCAAGGAAATGGCGGCCCTGCTGTTCAAGCAAAATAACGAGCAGAAGGTGGTGAGTAAAAAGCAAAAGCAGCTCAACGCCAGGTACGAGGAGTTGGCCGGTGAGATACGCGTGGGTGACAAAGTGAAGATGAAAAAGAACCTCCAGATCGGTGAGGTGCTGGAACTACGCGGCAAGCGCGCCGTAGTGCGGATCGGGTTGCTGCCGATGCAGGTAGACCTGAATAACCTGGTGCTGGTACGCGAGAAGGAAAGCGAAGGGGAGTAGCCGCCGTTGCATTGACAGCATTCCCATCACTTGCCGTTCTGGTCGCGATCCCGTGCGGGAACACTTAGTGACCTACCGCCAGGTTTTTCCCCGTATTGATAAAGCTTCGCAACGAATGCAGCAACTCGGGGGAGGCATGGGCTGGTATTTGTTCCATTACCGGTAGCCGTCCGCACAGGAAGTCGAAGATCTTCTCTTTCAACTGTGCCGCGTTATAGGCTACCTGCAGACCACAGGTTTTTTCGAGCATCAGGCAGGTGTCTACCTGGTGATTGTTGCGGGTTTCGCGAAGCTCGCCGAGCCGGGGAAACACGATCAGCGGTTTATTCAGTTGCGATACCGAGATGATCGTCCCGGTGCCTGCGTGGCTTACGACGAGGTCGGCATTTGATATATACTCCTTGAAATTGCCCGGGTTGATGTATTCGAGCGTTTTTATATGTTTTGGCTCGTATTTCATGTCAAATACCTGGGCGATAACCTCCTGGCTTGCGGGCAGCTCGGGAGCCAGTTCATCAAAGGCCTGGATAAAGCGGTCGAACGGCAGCTGGCTGCCTACGGTTACGAATATCATTTGATCACATTTCCGGAGTAAACGAATTTGTTTGTTGCGAGGTGTTGCCACTGCGTGTACACACGGCTGGCGAAGAAGGCGCAGATCTTGCCGCTGACGGATATCTTTTCCGTGTGGCAGGAGGCTTCAACCCAGATCGTCTTCGCGCCTAGCAGCCACCCGATGAACAAGGCCAGCACGCCCGGCGCCGCGCCGGTGGTGACCACTACATCGGGCCGGATGCGCGTGAACAGCCGGAACAGCACGAATGACGCTTTCGGTATCTTATACACGTTCCACTGACTGAAATCGGGAATCGTATGGTACGCATACCCCTTAAAGGCGTTGGCATAGCTGTCCAGGGTCGACATATAGATGAGCTCGTGTTCTTCAAAAGCGGGCTGCAACCGCAACAGTTCCACCACATGGCCGCCACCGGAGGCAACACACAGTACTTTCATGGATTCTTTTTTCGTTGTTATTAAATGGATGCTTTGCCGCACCGCGTCAGGCTACTGCCGAAATGGAATCTTCCTTCTTTGCCTGATCTGCCGGCTCGGTAACCGCCATACGCACCACCTTTTGCTGCTCTTTCAGCAGTGATTCAAAAACCTGTGCTGCATAGCGAAGCCGGTCGGTTGTTTCGTAATACGGCAGGCCGAAGCGAAGGATATGGTACTCCTTCCCGTCTTTCTTGTAGTTCATGATGCATTTGCAATGGATACCTTTTGCATTCAATTCGCAGTACAAATCGTACGGACGGAAATCCTCGAAGCCGATGGACAACATTGGTGCATCCGCATTCCTGGTCACGATCGTATGCTGTATCCCGTACCTGGTGAGCACGTCTTCCAGGAGCTCCCGTAGTTGCGCGGAGAGGTAAGCAGATCGCTTCCAAACCAGTTCGGAGCCGGTTTTGTGGTAGAGACGAAGCGATTCGAGTATCTCTGCATACTGGAGAAAATCCTGGCCGCCTTGCTGGTTGAGGCGTGCCGTAGCCGGGTCAGCATTCCCGTCGATGCCGTTCCAGAAAAGTCCGCCGATCCAGTCGCGCAGATCGTCTTTGAGCCAGGTCAGGCCGCTGCCATGCGGTCCGAAGACCCATTTGTGCAGGCTGCCCAGGAGGATGTCGGCGGAACCGAAGGGCAATTCATAAAGGCCGATGGATTGCGAGACGTCAAGGATCTGCTTACAGTCAGGCGCTTCCTCGCGGATAACGGAGCTCCAGTAGGAATACGGAGCCGTGTTGCCGCTGGCGTAAAATACATGGGAGAGGAGCGAGACCTGGGGCTTCAGGCAACTGATGGCCGAACGGAAGTGGTCTTCATCCTGCATCACTTCATCATCCAGGTAATAAACCTCGAACTCCGGCAGCTGCTCGAATACACCGATGCCGCCGGGGTGCTCGTGCCGCGTGGTGACCACCCGGATCCTGCCTGACTTGGTTTTGCCGAAAGCACGCAGGAGCGCCAGCGCCAGCAGGTTTATCGTTTGCGAAGTGCCGTTCGTTACAGCCAGCTGGTATCCCTTTGAGGGCCAGATCTGCCGGGCCAGTGCGCGCACAGCCATCAGGTTGGTGCGGCCGTACTCGTAAAGTCCAAGCGGGCTGCGGACAACCTGCTCGAAGGCGGCGCTGTGGCGTACTTTTCCTACCGCGGCGGAAACGCTGCCGAGCGTGCCGGGGTTGAGGTTGATCGGGTCGCCGGGAAAATTGTTTTGACGGAAGGCGCGCCAGTTCTCTTCGTTCGTAACCAGGTCAGCAGTTTCTTCTTCAGTGGCTGGTTGTGCTGCATACAGGCCCTGGAAGGCGTGGATGTGGTGGGTGAAAGCGGCGGTATCGACGCGCTCCTGGTGGCGGGCAATAATGCCAAAGGTTTCCCGCAGCACATCTTCAACCGTGGAGGCCGTGAGATGATTGTCGATATGTTCTGTGATCACGCGGATGTCGTGCTTCACACAATTGGCCTCGCTGCGCGGGTCAAACACGTGGTTGATGGTTACTGCAAATCCGAGCGACTCGGCCAGTTGCTTGACGCCTTCGGCCAGTTCATTGATGGTGCAGTTGGCTTTCGTTACGTGGTTCACCACTTTGTGCACCCCCTTGGCGGGCACCGTGCCGGCGATGAGCTCCAGCGAGTGAACGGCATCTTTCATAGGCATGATCCCCGTGGTTTGATTGCCTTTGCCGTATACAGTTAGCGGGTGACCGGTGAGCGCCTGGGTCAGGAAGCGGTTCACCACCGTGCCGAAGATATCGTCGTAATCGAACCTCGTGTAGAGGTCGGCACAATCCTGCATTTCCTCGGTATAAACGCCGAAAAGCGTCGACTGCATCACTTCGGTGATGCGCAGGCCCCATTTCCGGCAGGCCATGGAAATGTAATTGCTGTCGTTGATCTTCGAAATGTGGTAGACGTCATCCGACTGGCGGGGAAACGGCAGTGGATTGACCGCTTTGCGGCCGTTGAATTCCGGATTGAAATACCCCTCGGCAATATCGATTCCGCCATTGGTGGCGTATTCACCCATAGAGCCCATCTTGATGATGTGGGCGTCGGGAACGTGTTTGCGCACTGCCCAGAGCAGTCGCATATTATTGCCTTCGTTGTTGTTGATCGTGTAAATGGATTCGGCCAGGCCCAGCATAGAATAGGGAGCGGAGCATTGCTGGGCCATGTGGTAAATGGTATGTGGCTGCTCTTCACGGATCAGGTCCTCGAGCGCCTCGGAGTTGATATCGATCTTCAGGTAGTGCAGGTTGTCCTGGCCATATAATTCGCGAAAGGCGGCAATGCGTCTGGCTGCTGTTGCAATCGGTATCAGGCTGTCGGAGCCGACCCTGCGTACGGTATTGCGCCGCCATTCATTATCGGCGATCAGGATCTTTGTACCGGGATGGGCAACGGCAAGCTTCAGCGAGATGGGCCATCCGTAATAGCCGTCTCCGCCAAGCACGAGAATAGTGTTATTCATGTCGGAAGTTTTGTTAGGTTAGCAAACGGTATATGTGTCAGGAACAAAACCGAAGCGGGAGGCATGCCACTGCCTTTCCCGGCTGGCCTGAACGCTGACCAGGAGAACGTACTTATTGAAAGGGGGAAGGAACGATAGGTGGAATGAGGAAAGCCTTGTGACCGCTCGTTTTCCAACCATAACGGCCACCCTTGAATGACAACATTCTCTGTGCCAAAAAGAAAAAGCTTTGCTCACCGAGCTGTGCTGGAGGCCAACTTAACGGTTGATCCTGACACAGTTGGCCACTCGAAAATAATACGTAGTGAACCGGGAGGGAAGGCTGCCTCTTCCAGGACAAAGGGCCTGCGGTGGAACATCGAAGCGGATAAAGCAGGTTCGTTGCCGAAAATCAACAATTTCCGCGGGAAGCCGATTGGCCGGATTATTTTCGACGCTGGCACCCGTCGATCGTTCAAGCCCCGCCGGCAACTCGGGAAGGAAAATAATTGCTGCAAAAAAATGCTTGTTTAATTGCCGGGAATTCGTACTTTTGCCACCCCCAACCGGAGAGGTGCCAGAGTGGTTGAATGGGCCAGTCTCGAAAACTGGAATACGGGCAACTGTATCGGGGGTTCGAATCCGCCCCTCTCCGCCACCGCCCGCCGAAGCACGAAGTGCGAAGGCGGGCTTTTTCTTTTGTACCCGGCTGCAGATGGCGCGGGTTCCGACGGACGGAGTCCGGCTTTTCTCAGGTCCGCTGATGTGCGCCATTGCTTTTATCTTTGGCACAAACCACCGCTATGAGTCTGTTTTTTCCCCCGTTCTTCTCCACCAACGAATATTTTATAGATGAGAAGGTACAGTTTCTGAAGTTTCACAACGAGTACAAGGTGTATGACGAGAATGGCTTTCCCATTGGTACTGTTCGCCAGCACGTGCCGGGCTTCCACAAGTTCCTGCGGCTGATCCTGAACAAGAAAATGATGCCCTTTCAACTGGCCATTACTGATACTAACGATCAGGTTGTAGCCAGCATTCACCGCGGCTGGACCTTCTGGCTGTCAAAGATCGCCATCCGCGATGGCAATGGGTCGGATATCGGTTTTATTAAACAGAAATTCAGCATCCTCAAACCGCGCTTCCACATTTTCGATACGTCGGGCCAAATGATCTCCGAGATCAGCGGCGACTGGAAGGCCTGGAACTTCCGCATTACCGATACGTCGGGCGCCGCCATCGGCACCATCAGCAAGAAGTGGGCGGGGCTGGCAAAGGAATTCTTTACGTCGGCAGATAAATACAATGTGAGTATCGCGCCCGAATATGCCGAAGACCGCAACAAGATGAACATCGTAGCGACCGCCATCACGATCGATATGGTGCTGAAGGAAAGCAAGTAAGCCGCCTGTTTCGGTAGGAATTGCCCCAGCGGACTACGTCCGCCGAAGCCCGCCAATAGGAGCTGGGCACAAAAGAAAAAGCCCGCCGAAGCACGAAGTGCAAAGGCGGGCAAGGGCGGAGAGAGAGGGATTCGAACCCCCGGTCCTGTTACAGACAACGGTTTTCAAGACCGCCGCAATCGACCGCTCTGCCATCTCTCCGGTGCTAAGGTAAGGGGGACGTTACAAACAGCCAAAACTCTGCTGGCATATGAATTGTGCGTAGTGCCGTGACCGGCTGTAACCGCCGCGTCCGACTACCATGCGCATCAGCAACCAACTATTCCTGCTCCTGATGGGGCTGCTGTTCCTTACAGCAACATCCTGTGTCAATACCCGTAAGACGGCCTATTTCGTAGATGTACCCAAAGACCTAATTGTTGCCAGCCCGGCGCCCGATCAGCAACTCATTCATCCGGGCGATATTCTGGCCATACAGGTTAGCAGTCCCAACCCGGAAGCCACAACGATTTTCAACAATAACTCCTCAACTGCCCTTAATGGTACGAACGCCATAGAGGTAACCGGGTACCTCGTAGACCCGGAGGGCAATATTCAGTTCCCGATGCTGGGGAAGATCAAAGCGGGAATGCTTACCAAAAGGGACCTTACCGACCAAATCCGCAACCAGCTCTTGGAACGAAAACTGCTACTCGAGCCCGTTGTGTCCATCCGCTTCCTCAATTTTCGAGTGACGGTACTCGGTGAAGTCGAACATCCACAGGTGGTTCCGGTGCCTAGCGAAAAAATTTCTATCCTCGAAGCACTCGGTGCTGCCGGTGACCTAACTATTTACGGACGCCGCGATAACCTGCTGCTGATCCGTGATGAGGGGGGGCAGAAAATGCTCACCCGTATTGATCTAAACTCAAAAGAACTGCTGAGCTCTCCGTATTTCTACTTACATAACGGGGATGTTCTTTATGCAGAGCCCAATAAAGCCCGTGTGGGCGCCGCGACGAATACGCGACAACTTTTACCAATTATTTTAAGTGGCCTGTCCTTTGTAACAATCATACTGGACCGGTTGACCCGGTAAAACCGTCGACAATGCTAAACCGACCAAAAACGAAAAACACCTCCTTCGCGGAAGGGCTTTCTTTCCGCTATTTGCCCTACTGGCCGCTGTTCGTATTCCTGGCCATCCTTTTCGGGCTCGGCGCTCTTGCCTACCTCCGCTATGCCACGCCACTTTACGAAGCCAATGCGACCCTCCTTATCAAGGACGAGAAGAAGGGATCCGAGGAGCTGACGGTGTCGGAGTCGCTGAACCTCCTCAGCTCGAAAAAGATCGTGGAAAACGAGGTGGTCGTGCTCCAGTCCCGTAACCTGCTCGACGAGGTGGTGCGCAGCCTCCACCTCTACGCGCCGATCTACGAGAAGGGCGCCATTTCCGACCGCTCGGCCTATACCACTTCGCCAATCCTTGTTTCCGCACCCGACCCTGCGCGCCTCACCGAGACACCGGCGATCGCTTTCGAATACGACAGTCGTGCGCAAACCGTACTGCTGGAGGGTAAAACCTATCCTCTGCACCAGCCGGTGGTCACACCCTACGGGGTTTTGCAATTCAGCCTGAACCCGCATTTCCGTAAGATGGCCGGACACCCGCTTTTTTTCCGACTTGACGATCCCCGCAACATTACGGCCGGCCTGGCCAAGCGCCTTGAGGTGACCGCTGCCGGCAAACTGTCGAGCATTGTACGTCTCAAGCTGAAGGACGAAGTACCGGAGCGCGGGGAAGACATCCTCAACACACTCATCCGCGACTACAACGAATCGAGCATCGACTACAAGAACACCATCGCCCGCAACACGATCGCTTTTGTGGACGACCGTATGCGTATCGTTCAACGGGAGCTGAGCTCTGTGGAACAACAGATTCAGACCTACAAATCGCGCAACAACGTGGTGGACCTCAGCGAGCAGGGCAAGCTTTATCTGAAGAATGTTGGCGAAAACGATCAACGCCTCGCCGAGATCAACATGAAGCTGGCGGTGCTGGAGCAGGTGGAGCGCTATGTTAGTTCCAAGGAAGGTAACAGCATCGTAGCGCCATCGACGCTGGGCGTTGAAGATCCGCTGCTGTCGGGCCTGCTGCAAAAACTTTACGAGACGGAGCTGGAGCGTGACCGCCTCCGCAAAACCACCGGCGACAATCACCCTTCGATGCTTGCCCTCGATGAGCAGCTCGCCTCGATGCGTCCCAGCATCCTGGAGAATATCAACAGCCAGCGCCGTGGCCTGCAGGCCAGCCAACGCGACCTGAGCTCTACGAATTCGACCTACAACAATATGCTGCAGAGCATCCCGCAAAAAGAGCGTGAGCTCCTCGACGTGAGCCGCCAGCAGTCGATCAAGAACAGCATTTACTCCTTCCTGTTGCAAAAACGCGAAGAGACGGCCATCGCCTCCGCGTCGAATATCCCTGACAGTAAGGTGGTGGAAACCGCACGGGCCACCCTGTTACCGGTAAGCCCCAACAAGCCCTTCATCCTGGGGGCTGCTCTCTTGCTGGCCCTGATGACCGGCATCGGTTATGTAACCCTGCGCGAGTCTGCCAGCCAGAAGATCCTGTTCCGCCAGGAGCTCGAAACGCTGAGCGGCCTTCCCGTGCTTGGTGAGCTGACCCAGGGTGACAGTCACGCCACAGCGCCCCAGCCCGCAATCGGGGAACAACTGCGTCAATTGCGTGTGGCAGCGGGCCTTTTCGGCAAAAACGCCGGCAAGAAAAAGATCCTGGTTACCTCCAGCATGAAGGGTGAAGGGAAAACCTTCCTGGCCGAACATTTAGCCTGGAATCTTTCACTCTCTGGCAAGAAAGTTGTTTTGTTAAAGTCGGATCTGCGCGGTTTCCGCACCGGTCTGTTTACACAGGAAGGCAGCGCCGGACTTGCCGACTTCCTGGAGAACGAAAAGGAACCTTACGAGATCATCAAAGGAACCGAGTACCCTAACCTGTTTGTGGTGCAGGCCGGAACGACAGAAACCCAGGCAACGGAGCTACTCCTGAACGGCAAGCTGGCAAACTTGTTCGACTATCTTGAAGAGACCTTTGACTTTATCGTCCTCGATGCAGCCCCCGTGGGGTCCGCCACCGATGCCTACATTCTGGCAGAATGGAGCGATCTGACCCTGTACGTGGTGCGGCATGCCTGGACACCGAAATCCCTTATCCGAAAACTGGATGAAACCCATCCCGTGAAAGCCCTGGGTAACCTGTTTGTTGTATTCAACGGTGTACGGCCCCGCGGTTTCCTGGGTGCGAGCCCGGGTCTCGGATACGGTTCCAGCCAGCACCGTAGTTCTACCAGTTCTCAAAATGCGTTTTCCGTGCTGTTTCAACAGCTGCAGTCTACCTTTCGCAAACCCCTCCTGAAGAAGCGCCGTCCGCAGATCGGGAAGGCCTGACCAACACCAACCACACCACCTGAGAGCACCAAGCTCGTTTTGATTTCCCGGCCTTTCCGGGTTGATGCTAACCTATAAAACCTTTGAAATGAACACCTTTTTACCCCAAGGAGGGCAATGGTACGCCCTGTGCACCCGTCCGAAGTGCGAGAAAAAAGTTGCCGCCGCCCTGACAAAAAAACGCTTTGAAACCTACCTCCCGTTACGCATGACGCAATCGCCCTGGAGCTTCCTGAAAAAGACCGAACTCGAGCCCCTGTTTCCCGGGCTGGTATTCGTGCGCCTCCAGGACGAGCAGAAAGAACTGGTGCGCCACATGAGCGGCGTCATCGGCCTGCTCCACTGGCTCAACCAGCCGGCCGTCATCCGCGACGATGAAATTTCCCTGATCAAGACCTTCCTCGCCAGCCACCAAAATGTACGCACGTCCCGCACCGCGGTTCGCCGTGAGCCGGTGCTCGTGGATGAGCCCGCAAGCGACTACAAAGTAGCCCGGATGCAACATACAGTGAGCAGCTCGCTGTCCTCACTCGGCTATGTGCTCATCGCCGATATGCCCCAGCAGAAACCGCAACTCCAGGAGGAAGCCATGCCGCGCATTTATCCGTATTACCGTTATACCGATGCCAGCTAAACCCCAATGAATACCGAACAATCCACCAGTACCGCTGCGCAGGGAAAGCGCAGGACCCTCGTCAATTTTCTGTCGCTTTCCCTGCTGCAGATCGGTAACTACGTGCTTCCGATCATCACCCTTCCCATCATCTCACGCATCATCGGGCCCGGTAATTACGGACTGATCAACTACATCTTCGCGTACGTATATTACTTCGTGCTGTTCATCAACGCGGGCTTCGATGTGTACGGCATCCGGGCCATCGTTCAGCACCGCAATGATCAGGCGGCGATCAATGCAATCGTCAGCCGCATCATGGTGGCCAAGTTTTATATCATGGCCGCCTGCGCCGTGGTTTTCGGCGTTTTGGTTGCGGTAATGCAGCAACTGAACTCGGAAAAGCTCGTTTGTCTCTTCGCTTTTCTTTACTGCCTGGGATGGGTCATCAATCCCAGCTGGGTATACCACGCCATGCAGGAAACGAAGAAATTCGCCATCTTCAGCTTTTTCTCCAAACTCACTTTTTCTGTAGCCATCGTATTGATGGTTCGGGAACGCAGCGATTACATCTATCACCCCTTGGTGACGAGCCTGGCCCACATCGGCGTTTCCTTCTTCTCGATGCGCTATGCGCTGAAACGCTACAACATCAGACTGTCCTGGTCGGGCCTGCGAACGATCAAAGAAACACTGATCGACATCCGGCATATTTCCCTGATGGAACTGATCCGCAACCAGGCGCATCTCTCCAACATCATTCTTACCGGAACGCTGCTCAGCATTCACGATACGGGCCTTTATTCAGCCGGGCTCCGCACGGTGGTTATTGTACAATCGATCGTATCGATGCCGCTCAATACGGTGCTGTTTCCCTTTATCGGGCAGGCATTTCTGGGCTCGAAAGAAGGAGGGCTCGAGCGGGTGCGCCGCATCATGCCTTATGTATTCGCCATCACCGGCCTGATGTCGCTCGGAACGTTCGTTTTAGCTGAGCCGGCGATCGCCTTCATCTTCGGCAAGGAATTCAGCAGTGCCGTGAACCTGCTCCGGATCTTCTCGTTCGGTTTGCTGTTCTCGAATCTCAACCTGGCGCTTGGTCAGCAGGTGATGCTCAACCTGAAGCTCGAAGCACCCTATGTTCGATTTATGCTGATCGGTTTTGTATTCAATGTCGCATTACTACTCGCTGTTGCCCATTCCTGGGGCGTGGTAGGCGCCGCTTTGTGCTGGCCGCTCGCCGAGCTCCTCGTATTCGGAATGCTGGTCAACTACTTCCGTAAGCACAGCATCGGGGTGTTCGACAGCGACTACTGCCGCCCGGCTACTTTTTACCGCAATGCCCTGAAACTGATCCCCTCACGCCGCTAAGGCCTTCTCAACCAACCGTTCGCCATGGAAAAGATCAACCGACTCCTGTTTCGCGTAAAGCGAAAGATGCGTAAAAAGCTGAAAGACGTCGACCTGTTTCGTCAGTACCTCTTGCGCCGCGGCGACCGCGCCGGCATAGCGGGGGAGAAGGCCGTCTGGATCGATCTTCATCGAAATTCCTACGTTCGCTACCTCTACATCCTCGTCAAATATTTCGAGGCGGAAGGCTACCAGGTATACCTCAACGAGAACATCCCATTCCTGCTGAGCCTGGGTGATGATTATTCCCGGTTCATTGTCGAAGAGCGCCAGGTGCGCTTTTCGTCCAGGGTGCCGCAGGGCGCGCTGGTGTTCAGCGACCGCCCCGGCCGGGCCGGCGGCGCCACCATCTCCAATGATTACTTTCGCGAGTGGCCGGCTGAACAGGAGGCACACTACCATATTCCCATCGGGATGCACCCGTATATGTACAAGTACGGCTATTGGAATGCGCCCTACGACGACTCTGCACGCAAGCGCTCGGTGTTCTTCGCCGGCAACTTCGACGCCAACGATTACAAGATCTTCTCCAGCACCGGCAACTTCCGGATGCTCGACCGCCTGGCCATCAGCGAGCAGGTGTGCGCGCTGGAACAGTGCCGCTTCCCGCAGAGCGAAGACGCCCTTCGCGCCGGCGCAACCGATGGTGTCGTAGACATCGTAGACAAGAAAAACTTCGTCATCGACCAGCGCGACCTCCGCGGGATCATTGCCCAGTATGCGTTTTTCATTGCCTGCCCGGGAGTGTTCATGCCGCTGTCGCACAACATTTACGAGGCCATGTCGGTAGGCACCATTCCTATCATTCACGAGGAGTACGCCCGCCTGTTTGCACCCGCGCTTCAGGACGGCCTCAACGCCATCGTGTTTCACAACGGCAACTTCACCGAAAAATTGCAGGAAGCCCTGTCGCTGGATGAAGAGCGCATTGCCGGCATGGTTGCAAACGTGAAGCGCTACTATGAGGACTACTGCTCGCCGAAGGCGATCGTGGCGGCACTGGCCAGCGGCCGGTACCAGCAGGTATACCTCAATGCGGAAAAAACGAGCATCCGGCTGCTGACCGCCCGCAACGCGAAAGCACGCACGGGCCCGCTGCCGGCAGCCGCCTAAGCAATGGCCCGATCCTTGTTTGAAAACGGATACTACCGTCCATGAACCTGATCACCAGCAAACCAGTTAATTTCCTGCTGGGAAAAGTGCAGCTTTTCCTGTTTGTATTCCCATTCCTTGTGCTCATCCAGACCGTGGTAGCGGCACCGTCGGTGGATGCCGTTCTGAACGCGGTTTCCTTTGCCCTGGGCTGCGTGTCGCTGCTGTACCTGTTTATTTCCGACCAGATCCGCATCTCCTTCAGGGGCTTCGGACCCCTGTTCCTTTTTGTGGCCTACCTCGTGCTCTCTACCACCTGGGCGCCGGCGGGGATGAAAACCATCAGCACTCACTTTACCGTGCGCACCCTGCTCACGCTTGTCCAGGCCTTTGTAATGGTCAACGTGCTGGGCAGGGAAGGACTTTTCCGTTCGCTGAAACAAGTGGCCATCCTCGTTGTGCTGTGTAACCTGGCCTTTATGATTGTTTTCCCCGTGCAGTCTTCCTGGTATGGGGAAGATTCGAGCCGGATCCAGGGGATGTTCACCTCGCCCAACAACATGGGCCAGTTCCTTGCCTTTGCCTTTATCGTGATCAACTTCGTGGAGCGCGAAAAGCTGCCCCTGGTGGCGCTGCTGGCGCTCGACGCGATGATCGTATTCCAGCTATTCAAGTGCGACAGTATGACCTCGCTGTCGGGTGTCATCCTGATCTTTATCTGCTACCGGCTCCGGTTCCTGCTGAAGCCGCTGTTCTTCGTCGTGATCGCCGCAGGCCTGATCGTGCCGCACCTGAACACGATCTTCGGCGAATCTACGGCGTCGCTGGGTGTCAACAACCGCGACCTCACGTTCACGGGCCGCACCGGTGTTTGGGAAATCATGATGAGTGACCTCAAAACACAGGACCGCCTCGCGACCGGCTTTGGATCGGGAGGCTACTGGATGCCCGAAGAAGGCTTCAGCCCGTACAACCATATCCACGAGCTCGAGTGGTGGCCTGGACAGGGGCACAACGGCTATATGGACATCCTGGTGATGACGGGCGTGCTGGGGCTGTGTCTCTTCGTGTTCTTCCTGCTGCGTACGATTACGAGCCTCTTCCGAAGGGTTCCCTTCGAAGAGCCGGTTTGTTATTTTTTGTTCCTGATCGTATTGATCAACAATATCACCGAGGCTTCCTTCTTCCGGGAAAAGCACCTGTACTTCGTTTTGCTCTCGCTGGTGTATTGGTGCCTGTTCCTCGAACGCGAAGAGGCGCCGGCGCTTGAAGAGCGACAATCCGAAGAAGGGCTCCGGCTGCTGCACGCCTGAAACCGAAACCGACCATGAATTACATCGTACAAAAGCCAAGCTGGATGCGCCGGTTCTACGGGCGTTGCACCTGGGAACTATCGGCCCAGGGCAAGAACGTTTATCTCACCTTCGACGATGGTCCGCACCCTGAACTGACACCCTTCGTGCTCGACGAGCTTCGGAAGCACGATGCGAAAGGCACCTTTTTCTGCCTTGGCCGGCAGGCGGAGCGTTACCCCGGGCTTTTTGCACGGCTGCGTGCGGAAGGGCACAGCGTGGGCAATCACACCTGGGATCATCCCGACGGCTGGCGCACACCCAACAAGCAGTACTACCGCGACGTGGAGTCGGCCGACAAGCTGCTTCAGTCGAAACTGTTTCGCCCGCCCCATGGGCACGTTACCCCCTTCCAGGTACGACGCCTGCGCAAAGCGTATGGGCTGCAGGTGGTGATGTGGAATATCCTGAGTGGGGATTTTGATGCGCAAACATCCCCGGAGCAATGCTACCATAACGTGGCGGATCGACTGAAACCAGGCGCCATTGTGGTGTTTCATGACAACGAATCGGCCGGTTCCAACCTGCGTTATGCATTACCGCGCCTGCTTGCGCATTTTTCCGGCGAAGGCTACCGCTTTGCCGCGATTCCGGAGCACTATTTGTGAGTTGAATAACGGAAACTCAGGCTTGTGCCGGTTTTCCCTAACAAAACAGTCCGATATGAATGGTATTTCCGCGGTCGTAGCAACGTACCGGCGAAAGGACGAACTGCGCCGCCTTTTCGATTCTATCCTTCTGCAGCCGCCGACTCTGTACGAGCTGATCATTGTGGACCAGAACCGCGATGGCTTGCTTGACGACCTTATTGAAGAATACAACGCCCGTCTTCCGATTGTTCACTTGCGCATGGAGGAGGCCAACCAGTCGAAGGCCCGCAACCTGGGTGCGCGCGCTGCACGTTTTAACGTGCTTTGCTTTCCCGACGACGATTGCTGGTTCGAGCCCGGCGCGCTCAAGGGTGCGCAGCTTCACTTTGAGCGGCAGCCCGAGACGGAGTTGCTCATCATCAACTGGGTGCAAAATCCCTATCCGCACGACCTGTCTGGCGTGCTTAACCGTAGAGAGGTTTTTTCCTTCCGGTCTGTCGGTTACGTCACGTACGTACAGGTTTACAAGCGCTCCGCTTTCGAAGAACTCGGCGGCTTCCTCGACAATGTGGGCATCGGCCAATTCATTGGCGGTGGAGAAGACAGCGAGCTGACCTTTCGGGCCATGCAGCGCGGCATGCGGGTATACTACGAAGCCGGCATCCGCGTCAATCACAACTACATCCCGGTGCAGACGCGCAGTCACGAAGTGATCCGCGCACGCCAGCGCGGCATGGGTATGGTTTATGCCGTTTACGACGTACCCTATTTCGTGATCCTGCGCGGCATGATGGCGCCCCTGCTCAAGATGATGATCACGCTGGACCGGAAGAAGTCCGGCGAATTCTACAACATATTCCGCGGTCGCCTGGAAGGGTTTGTTCATACGCTGCGCCAGCGCCGCGGACGCAGACAGGTACCGGTAACACAGTAATAAAATAAGATCCGTCCATGGCACAGCCTAACTACCTCATCTACACAACGGTCACCTGCTGGGATGAGCCGCCGCGTGCGCGCCACCAGGTGGCCCAGGAGCTCAGGAAAGACGGTCCCGTTTATTTCGTGGAAAAAAACCGCACGGGTCGTCCGCGTATCGAAGTGCGCGAGGCAGAGCCCAACGTGTTCGTGATCACCCCGTACTACTGGCTCGACTACCGCGTGCGCTACCGCACCCCATTGATCAATGAGCGCTACCACCGCTGGCTGCTGGGCCAGATCCGCTCCCTGGGTGTTCCCTTCGAGCTGGTGGTGTCATTCGATTATACCGCGCCGGGCATTCATCGTTTTTTCGACAACGTGATTTTCTATTGTGCCGACGACAATGTGGGCTTCGGCAACTTCAACCCGTTTTTTATCAACCGTTACCATACGAGTACGGAACGCGCCGTAGCAAGCCGGGCGCGGCTTTGCGTGGTTACGTCCGACTACATGAAAGAAAAGATCGGGCGCTACAACCCGGCCACCCACGTGGTGCCGCTGGGCGCACCGCTGGTCGATTTCCAGTTGTCCGCCTTCAGGCGCCGTGAGGGCCTGCCCGTGTTGGGCCTTGTCGGATACCTGGACTACAACCTCGATTACGACCTGATCGACGCACTGCTGCAGGAGTTCATCATCCACTTCATCGGCCCGGCAAGTCCCGCCAACCAAGAGCGGCTCAGCCGCCATCCCAATGCGCGACTGCTCGGCGCCAAGACCGGCCCGGACCTGTACCACGCGTTGCAGGATGTCGATTGCTGCATTGCTCCCTACGATGAAAGCAAGCTGAACAAGGGAGCTACCCCCAACAAGCTTTGGCTTTACCTCGCCATGGGCAAGCCTGCGGTGGTGACCAACATTCCAAACATCCGGAGCTGGCAGTTTGACGAAGGGCTGGTATACAAGTGCGTGAACGAAGACTTTGTGGCCACCTGCCGCCGGGCCTGCGCTGAAGACCGGCCCGAAAAAGTGCAGGAGCGCGTGGCGCTCGCCCGTTCCAACAGCTGGGAGGCCCGCATCCGCACCATCAAATACCTGTATTATTCGACCCATGCGGCGCCGGCCACCGGCGTCCTGACCCCCACGATATGAACCCGACGGCAAAAAAACAACGCATTGTAGCCATCGCCTCCGGCGGTGGTCATTGGATCGAGCTGGTGCGCCTGCGGCCCCTGCTCGAACGCCACGACGTAGTGTATTGCTCCACCAACGAAGGCTTTGCGGCCACCGTGAAAGGCTATCCTTTTCAACTGGTGCCGGAGGTGAGCCGCTGGAATAAGCTGAAAGTGCTGCCCGTATTTTTACGGATAGCCAAAGTGCTGCGGCGCAGCCGCCCGCAGGTGGTGATCTCTACCGGCGCCGCTCCCGGTGTGCTGGGCCTGCTGGCCGGCAAGCTGCTCGGTGCGCGTACCATCTGGATCGAGAGCATCTGCCACGCCGAAAAGATCTCGCTCAGCGGACGCATTGCCCTCAAATTCTGCGACCGCGTCTATACCCAATGGCCGCACCTGGCCGGCGGCCGCGTCATCTACCAAGGATCCGTACTATGAATGTATTTGTTACCATCGGCTCGCAGGAGCCGTTTGCACGCCTGCTTACTATCGTTGATGAGTTGGCGCTCCATTTTCCCGCGTTGCGCTTCACGGCACAAACAACGCCCGGTCATCCCTTCGAAGCGCGCCACATCGAAACGCTTTTGTTCATACCGCCCGCGGCCTTCCGCCAGCACCTTCTCGATGCTGATCTCGTGGTTTGCCATGCCGGCATCGGCACTATCCTGAATGTACTGGAGCTTGAGAAGCCGCTCATCGTATTTCCGCGCCTCGCCCGTCACCACGAAACCCGCGATGACCACCAGGTGGCCACGGCCCGGGCTTTTGTGCAGCAGGGCTACCTGCATATGGCGGAAAGCAGCGAGGAGTTGCGCGCGCGGATTGAAGATTTTCTGCAGGGCAAGCTGCGGGGCAGCGCCCGCATCCGGCCCTTTGCGTCGGACGGTCTTCTGGAATCGCTGGAGACCTTTATTGGTTGATAGAGCCGGAAACCATAAAAAAGGCGGGCCTTTCGGTCCGCCTTTTCTCTATCGATGCTTGCTTACTGCGCGGTGAATGTCACCTGGTGCTGCATCACGTTGTTGATATTGTTGATGAACTCCTGCAGCAGGGAAGGGTTGGAGTAGTAGGCGATGACGATTTTACCATTGGTGCGTGTGGCGCTCGTCAGGTCGCCGGGGAAAATGCCGGCCTGGAGTTGCTTCAGGTCGAGGTTCAGCAATGCCGTATAGGTCTTGCCGGCCTCCAGTGTTACCGATGGGGTTTTTGTGGCGATTTCCACAAACTGGTCGATGTTGACCTCAACCGGTACCGACGTGCCACTGCCGCTCCAGGTGCCGGTAAGACGAAGGGCCGGGTCGCGGGAGGGGATGAGCTGGTAGTTGAATTCAGCATTCTGGTAGGTTCCGGGCTGTATGGCGACGGTAGTCAGTTCATACCCGCCGGTTGCCAGGAAGTTGGACGGCTGGAAGTTGTACTTATACACTTCCACCCGGCTCGTGGAGTTGCCCTTGAACGCCACCTGTTTGCCGGCTCCCTGAACCGTTGTGAAGCGGATCAGCCCGGAGTCGGCGTTGCTGGCCATTACCTTGTACGTGACGTGCGCCGAATCGGAGCTGCTGGGCCCTGCCGGCACATCATCGTTGTTTTTTTTGCTGCAGGAAGATGCGAGTACGGCGGATACTAAAACGCCGGCACAGAGGATCGGTGTGAGTTTCATGGCTTTAAATGTTGGACGGTGAATGAATACTTTGCCTCGCGGCACGAAAATTTTAACAGAATAATTGCCTTCAGCTGGTATGTTGCAATCTGAGTGCCAGAGTATAAGGAAACCGAACCCCAACCATGAACCGACGACAAATAAGTGCCTTCCAGTTTCTTTTTTCATTCCTGGACCTGGCAGCGCTGAACATTGCTTACGTGCTTTACCTCTTCTCGGAAGACCGCTCCGGTCCGCTGAGTCGGGGTTACCTGCTGTTTTTCATACTGGTGAACGTCGTATGGATCTTTTGTTGCTTCACCTTTTCGCTCTATAGTCCGCGGACGTTTTTCAAAGCCGACATTTTCATTAAGAACTCCGCCAAAGCCTGGTTCCTTTTCCTGCAGGCCGGCATCCTGTACGTTTTTTTCAGTAATCACAGCTTCTCGCGGTCCTTTCTCACGCACTTCCTGCTGGGCTTCGGTGCCATCCTCCTGTTCACCCGCCTGGTCTATATCTGGATCAGCCGCTATGTGCACTTCGAGGAGCAATCGGTGCGGCGCGTGGTGATCCTCGGTTACAACGATATCGGCAAGCGCGTAGCCGATATGCTTACCGAAAACAACCGCGAGCTCCAGATCCACGGCTACTTTGAAGATTACAATAAGGTGCAGGAGCTGTCGCTCTATCCCATCCTCGGCAACCTGAAGGACTGCCTGGATTATGCCATCAATAATGACATTTCGGAGATCTACTCAACGTTGCTGCCCAAAGACAACCAGTACCTGTACGAGCTCGCTGAGACCGCAGAGGACAACTTTATCCGGGTGCGCTTTGTGCTCGATTACAACTTGTTCATCAACCGAGCCATGCATGTGGACTTCCTCGAAGACGTGCCCGTGCTGAGCCTGCGCCGCGAGCCGCTGACCGAGCTGGTCAACAAGGTGAAGAAGCGCGCCTTCGACCTGACGTTCAGCCTGCTGGTCATTGTATTCCTGCTCAGCTGGCTGGTGCCGCTTATTGCGCTCATCATCCGCATCGACTCGAAAGGGCCCGTATTCTTTACACAAAACCGGCTGGGTCGCGACAAGAAGATCATCAAGGTGTTCAAGTTCCGCTCCATGAAAGTAGCCGAGAAAGATGCCGAATTCAAGCAGGCCACCAAAGACGACGACCGTATCACCCGCGTCGGCCGCTTTATCCGTAAAACATCCCTCGATGAGCTGCCGCAGTTCTTCAATGTGCTGCTCGGCACAATGAGCATTTGCGGCCCGCGGCCCCACCCGCTCAAAATGAACGATGACTACCGGACGGTGATCAACAAATACATGATCCGGCATTTTCTCAAGCCCGGCATCACCGGCTGGGCGCAGGTGAACGGCTACCGCGGTGAAACGAAAGACCTGCGCGACATCCAGGGCCGAATCGAGCACGACATCTGGTATATGGAGCACTGGAACTTCTGGCTCGACATCCGCATTATTTTCCTGACCGTTTACAACGTGATCAAAGGGGAGGAGAACGCCTACTGACCATTGTCGGTATTCCTGCTGACGGCGCTCATTCCGCAGGGCTTTTCTTACGGCTAGTTTTACCGGACAAATCAGATTATGCGTCTTGTAAAACCGTTGCTGTTCCTGTTCTTCCTTGTTGGCTGTGCTGCCGCTACCCATATCAGTAGTGCCTGGCAAAAGCCGGGTGCCGCACCATTTCAACCCGAAAAGCTGGTCGTTTTTTGCGTGACGCCCGGCAAAGACAGTACCATGCGTTTTGAAATGGAAGAAGAGCTGGCCGGCAAGCTGCGCCAGTCCGGCATCCCGGCCTGGACTTCGGGTAGCCTGTACGCTCGCAACCGGTTTGCCGGCAGCAGCTGGGATTCCGCCTACCAGGTCCTGCGCGCCGATTCGGTGGATGCAGTGGTAGTGGTAGCGCTCCGGGGCGAAGAACGATCGGTGTACCCGCTGCCGCAGCGGGTGGAAACCTACCAGCACCAGCGGCTGGAGGGCTATGTGCAGCAGGCGCAACAGGAAGTAGCCGTGCCCGTAACGGTGACCAATACCAGGCATCTTTGGGAATGCAATACCTACAACCTACTTACGCGTGAGCTGCTGAGCACCTTGCAGACCGAATCGTACGGACAGGGACCGATGCGGGAGCTGACCGCTGAGAACGGGCGTATTATCGCCGGGCACCTCGCCGCCGCCGGCATTTTCCGCAAGCCCTGACCCTACCTTTGCGCAAACGCCTCGTGTGAAGCACCTGAAACACCTTCGGAAATATTTCTTCAAGTACCGCTGGCGCCTGATGGCCGGCATATTCTTTATCCTCGTTTCGAACTACTTCGGCATCCTGGCGCCCCAGGTCACCGGCTTTATCATCAAGTATGTGCAGGAGCGGCTCGGCCACCAGGCGGCCGACGCGGCGGGAGAGGGGCGCTACGACCTGCTGGTGCAGCGCTTTATCGCCTACGTGCGCGGGCACCACTTCCGCCTCTCGGGGGTGGTCACCCTGGCGGGGATCACGATCCTGCTGCTGGCCCTGCTCCGTGGCCTGTTCATGTTTTTTATGCGGCAAACCATCATCGTGATGAGCCGTCACATCGAGTACGACCAGAAGAACGAGGTGTACAGTCACTACCAGCGCCTCGATGCGGGCTTTTTCAAGAGCCACAGTACCGGCGACCTCATGAGCCGGATGGCCGAAGACGTGAGCCGCGTGCGCATGTTCACCGGTCCGGCGATCATGTACCTCACCAACCTCACGGCGCTAATCGGCCTCACGGTCTATTTCATGTATCGCCGTAGTCCAGAGCTCACCTTTTACGTGCTGTCGCCGCTGCCGCTCCTGGCCTTTACCATCTACCGCGTCAATACCATCATCCACCGCCGGAGCGAAGCGCTGCAGGCGACCTTGTCGGCCATCACGGTCAACGCACAGCAGTCGTACAGCGGCATTCGTGTGATCAAATCCTTTGTGCAGGAACGTGCCATGCGCGGCTTCTTTGAAGAGAACAGCGAAAATTACCGCCGCGATGCCACTACCCTGGCCAAGATCGAATCGCTGTATTTCCCGTCGATGGCCCTGTTCATCGGCATCAGCACCCTCCTGACGATCATGATCGGGGGGCTGTCGGTGATTCAAGGTGAAATCAGGTCGGAGGTGATCGTGGAGTTCGTGATCTACATCAACATGCTCACCTTCCCGGTGAGCGCCATCGGGTGGACCGCCTCGATGATCCAGCGGGCCGCGGCCTCGCAAAAACGCCTCAACGAATTCCTGCAAACGGAGCCGCTGATCGCCGACGGCGAAGGCACAAAAAAGCACGAGCTGAGCGGCGCCATCGAGTTTCGCCACGTGGATTTCATTTACCCTAATACGGGACTGCAGGCCCTGCACGATTTTACATTGCGCATCGAAGCGGGGCAAAAGGTGGCTATCGTGGGCCGCACGGGTTCCGGTAAAACTACGGTGGTACAACTACTGCTCCGGCTCTACGACGCTTCGGCCGGCCACATCCTGCTCGACGGGACAGAGATCACCCGCCTGCAGCTAAGCGATCTCCGTCGCCAGGTAAGCTATGTGCCCCAGGATGGCTTCCTGTTCAGCGATAGCATCGCACGCAACATCTCCTTCGGTACGGTCGATGCCACGCAGATGGACATTGAGGCCGCGGCGGCTGCGGCGGCGGTGCACCGCGAAATATCGGGCTTTCCGAAGGGCTACGAAACGCTTGTTGGTGAGCGCGGCGTGACGCTCAGCGGCGGTCAGAAACAGCGCGTTTCCATCGCCCGGGCCCTGGTGCGCAACACGCCCATCCTCATCCTCGACGACAGCCTGAGTGCCGTGGATACCCGCACCGAGCGGGAGATACTGGGACATATCGACGCCTACCTGAAAAGTCGGACCTCCATCGTCATCACCCATAAGGTGCTCAGCCTCGCTAGCTTCGACCGGATCGTGGTGCTCGATTCGGGCCGGATAGCCGAGATCGGGACACACAACGAGCTGCTGCAGCGGGGCGGTATTTATGCGGAAATGTATAAAAGCCAGCTGACGCAGGACGATCGGGACGCCTTTTAGCAAATTTGGATGATTGAAAAGAAGGATTATATTTGGAGTACAAAACCAAACCAAACTTTTCCTAACTGTAAAAAAGTTCATTGTGGCGTACGACAACAACGACAAGAAGATGGAGAGCATCTACAGCAAGAGGATTCGCGCCGGAAAGCGCCGTACCTATTTCTTTGATGTGCGGGCAACGCGTGGCAACGACTACTACCTAACGATCACCGAAAGCCGTAAGCGCTTCAACGACAACGGCTACGACCGCCACAAGATCTTCCTGTACAAAGAAGACTTCAACAAGTTCATCAAAGCGCTCAATGAAGCGGTGGACCACGTGAAGACCCAGCTCATGCCCGACTTCGACTTCGACGCCTACAACCACGACGAAGCCTACGACGACCACGATGAGCACGAGTTCGACGGTGCCCACGAAACGGCGCCGATCGCCATCAGCAGTCCGATCGTGATCGAAACCGAGCCCACCGTAGAAGTACCCGCGGCCTCGACCGAGCCGGCTTCCTCCGAAGAAGTGGACAAATGGTAAGACAACCTGATTTATAGAAAAGGCCCCTGCTGAAGCGGGGGCCTTTTTCGTTCGGTGCTAACCGCGTTTGCGATCGCTTACCTCATTTTTTTATAAGCATTGATCAGGCCGTTGGTAGAGGAGTCGTGGCCCGTTACCGGCGCATCGCCATCGAGCTCGGGCAGGATGCGGTTGGCGAGCTGCTTGCCCAGCTCCACACCCCACTGGTCAAAAGAGAAGATGTTCCAGATGACGCCCTGGGTAAAGATCTTGTGCTCGTAGAGCGCCACCAGGCTGCCCAGCGTGCGCGGGGTCAGCTCGCGGAACAGGATGGAGTTCGTGGGGCGGTTGCCGTCGAAGATCTTGAACGGCGCCAGGCGGGCGATCTCTTCGTCGCTCTTGCCGGCTGCGCGTAGCTCACCGGTGACCTCTTCTTCGTTCTTGCCGTTCATCAGGGCCTCGGTTTGCGCGAAGAAGTTCGACAGGAGCTTCGCATGATGGTCGCCGATGGGGTTGTGCGAACGCGCCGGGGCGATGAAGTCGCAGGGGATGAGCAGCGTGCCCTGGTGGATCAATTGGTAAAAGGCATGCTGGCCGTTGGTGCCCGGCTCGCCCCACACGATAGGTCCCGTGGCGTAGCTCACTTCTTCGCCGTTACGATCCACGCGCTTGCCATTGCTCTCCATGTTGCCCTGCTGGAAGTACGCCGCAAAGCGGTGGAGGTACTGGTCGTAAGGCAGAATAGCCTCGGTCTGCGCACCGTGGAAGTTGGTATACCAAAGGCCGACGAGGGCCATCAGCACCGGGATGTTTTCTTTAAAATCGGTGCTGCGGAAATGCTCGTCTACCGAGTAGGCGCCGCGGAGCAGCTCCTCGAAATTCTCGTAGCCGATCGTCAGGGCGATGCTGAGGCCGATGGCGCTCCACAACGAATAGCGGCCGCCCACCCAATCCCAGAACTCGAACATGTTGGCCTTATCGATGCCAAACTTCGTCACCTCCCGCTCGTTGGTGGAAAGAGCCACGAAGTGTTGGGCGATGTGCGCTTCATCGCGGGCCGCCTCCAGGAACCAGCGCCGCGCCGTCTGCGCATTGGTCATCGTTTCCTGCGTTGTGAACGTTTTGGAAGCGATCAGGAACAGTGTTTCTTCGGGGTTGACCTTCTTCAGCACTTCGGCGATATGGCTGGCATCGACATTCGACACAAAGTGGGCTTCGATGCCTTCCTGCCAATAGGGCTTCAGGGCTTCGGTGACCATAAGCGGTCCGAGGTCGGACCCGCCGATCCCGATGTTGACGATGTGCCGGATCTTTTTTCCCGTATAGCCGCTGTGGGCACCGCTGTGTACACGTGCGGTGAAAGCGCGCATTTGCTCCTGCACCCGCTGCACGGCGGGCATCACGTCTTTACCCGCCGAATAAACAGGCTTCCCGCTGAAGTTGCGCAAAGCCACGTGCAGCACGGAACGACCCTCGGTTTCGTTGATAAAGTCGCCGTCGAAGAGGGCCGTGATGGCATCGGGTAGCTTGCAATCCTGCGCCAGCTGGAGCAGCAGGGCAAGTGTTTCTTCAGTGATCCGGTTCTTCGAAAAATCGATCATCAGGTCATCGAGGCAAAACGAAAACGTACGGAAGCGCTCCGGGTCCCCGGCGAACAGCGTACGCATATGGGTGCCTTCGAGTGCGGCGGCGTGTGCTTTCAGGCGCTGCCAGGAGGGCGTTGTGGTCGGGTTGATCTTGGGAAACATAGTGTGAATGGTCTATTGGTCTAATCGTCTATTAGTAGGAAGTTACGCGGCGGATGGTTCTTTCCCGGCCAGCTGTTGAATATTGGAAATAGTGTACGCCACCATGTCGGGCGTGATGTCGAGGTGCAGCACGAGGCGCACCTGCATGGGTGCGATCGCATAGGCCAGGATGCCTGCCTCTTTCCATTGCGCCACGATTGCAGCAGCCGAAGCGGGCGCCGCCACGTTAAAGATGATGATGTTCGTTTCCACCGGCAGCACGCTTTCAACCACGGGACTTCCCGACAGGGCTTCGGCAATGCGGCACGCGTTGGCATGATCGTCGGCGAGGCGCGACACGTTGTTTTCCAGGGCGTAGATGCCCGCGGCAGCGAGGAAGCCAGCCTGCCGCATACCACCGCCGAAGACCTTGCGCACGCGGCGCGACTTACGGATAAAATCGGCAGGGCCTAACAGCAGCGAGCCCACCGGGGCGCCGAGGCTTTTGCTGAGGCAGAGCGAGACGCTGTGAAAGATGCGGCCGTAGTCTTTCGGGTCTTCGTTTCGCGCAACAATGGCGTTGTACAGACGGGCTCCGTCGAGGTGCAGCATCAGGCCATGGCGGTCGCAGACCTCCCGAATCGCGGCCATTTCCTCTATGGGGTAGCAGGAGCCTCCGCCGCGGTTGGAGGTATTCTCGAGGCAAACGAGGCTTGTGCGCGCCTTGTGTACGTCGTCGGGGTTGATGGCCGCAGCCACCTGGTCGGCACTGACGCGGCCCCGGTCGCCGGCCAGCAGCCGCACCGAAGCGCCGGCGTTAAAGGCGATCCCGCCCCCTTCATATTGATATACGTGGGCGCTGCCATCGCAGATCACCTCGTCTCCGGGCACCGTATGCACCTTAATAGCTATCTGGTTGGTCATGGTGCCGGAAGGGCAGAAGAGGGCCGCCTCCATCCCGAAAATCTCGGCACCCAAGGCTTCCAGGCGGTTTACGGAGGGGTCTTCGCCGTACACATCATCGCCGACCGGTGCTTGCATCATCGCTGCCAGCATGGCGGGCAAGGGTTTGGTCACCGTGTCGGACCGGAAATCAACTGTCATTCGCCAAATGTAACCCGTGGCCGCCATTCTAAAAAAGGCTGCTACCGGGTCTTCCGGCCATAGTGCGCTGGCGCCGTCCATCCGGAAAGGGTCGCCGTACTGTAACCGGCAGCCTGTGCCTGCGTCTCATTTCACACACCAGCCAACGCCGTTCATCCCCTCAAAATTACCGTTCACTGACAAGGCAATGTACTATAGTATACACAGTACCTACTTTCGTCATGTAATTGTTCACAACAAGTATTAAATAACTCGACAATGAAAGCCCTTTACACCACCATACTCCTCTCCTTTGCTACCGCTTCCGCCTTTGCCCAAAGCGGCCCGGGCTCTATTCACGGAACTGTTACCGACGCCGCCCGCAAGTCGCTCGGTTCTGCGAGCATCACGCTCCACCGCGCCAGCGACTCCGCTCTTGTCAAGCTGTCCGTGGCCGGCGCCGATGGCAGCTACCGTTTTGAATCCGTGCCGGCGGGCCAGTACCTGGTGCAAGTGTCGGCGGTGGGTCACAGCGCCGCCTGGTCGGCGCCCCTGCAGTTGCAACCGGGTCAAAGCCTCCCGGTGGGCACGCTGCAACTGGCCCCCGCGAACAAAACCATGGCCGCGATAACAGTGATTTCCCGCCGCCCGGCAGTAGAGCAAAAGGCCGACCGCACCGTAGTGAACGTAGACGCCTCGCCGTCCAATGCCGGCGCCACCGCGCTGGAAGTGTTGGAAAAGTCGCCGGGCGTGAGCCTCGACAAGGACGGCAATATTTCCCTCAAAGGAAAAGCCGGCATACAGGTATATATTGACGGCCGCCCTTCGTACCTGTCGGGGGCCGAGCTGACGGCTTACCTACGCAGCCTGCCGGCCACCGCCCTCGACCAGATCGAGCTCATGACCCAGCCTTCGGCCCGCTACGACGCCGCCGGCAACGCGGGGATCATCAACTTACGCACGAAAAAGAACCGCGTCAAGGGCTTCAATGGCAACATCTCGCTGTCGGCCACCCACGGCATGCGCAACCGCGCCAACAACAGCGCTGGCCTCAACTACCGCCGAGGCAAGCTCAACCTGTTTGCCAACCTGAATCACAGCCACTACGAGCGCTACCAGAACCTCGACATCCAGCGTTACTTCCGCGAATCGGGCATTTTGAAGACCTTATTTGAGCAGGAAACCCGCCAGCGTAGCCAGAATGACTACGTGGGCGGAAAGCTGGGCGCGGACTTCTTCCTCAACAAGCGCAGCACCTTTGGAATCGTTTTTTCCGGTGGCAGCAACCCCGAAGACGGCAGCAGCACGAGCGTCAGCTACATCAAGAACGCCGCAAACGTGACCGACTCGATTGTGTCTGCCGAAAGCCTGATGAAAAACACCTGGCGCAACGGTGCGGTGAACCTGAACTTCCGCCACCAATTTGACTCTACGGGCCGCGAGTTGACGGCAGACATAGACCTGATTACCTATCGCACCGGTGCCCGCCAGCAATTTTTCAACGATGCGTATAATCCTTCCTGGCAAAAGCAATCCGGTGAGCAGCTGCGTGCCGAGCTCCCGGTGACCATTGATATCTACTCGGCCAAGACCGATTACGCCCAACCCCTTAAAAGCGGTGCGAAGCTGGAAGCAGGGCTGAAGGGCAGCTATGTGCGCACTGAAAACAGCGCGGGTTACTTCCAGGTTACGCCTGTAGGGGAGGCGGCGGATACGGCAAAAACCAACGCGTTTCGCTACGAAGAACGGATTGCCGCCGCGTATGTCAACTGGAGCCGCCAGTGGAAAAAGTGGAACCTGCAAACGGGCCTGCGTTACGAGCATACGAGCTATAGCGGCCTCCAGCACAGTTCGCCCGACCCGGTACGCCACCCCGACTCGTCCTTCCGCAATGATTATGGTAGCCTTTTCCCGACGTTGTTTGTGAGCTACACGGCCAATACTAAGAACACCTTTACTTTTTCGTACGGCCGCCGCATCGAGCGCCCTTCTTACCAGGACCTCAACCCGTTCCTGTTCTTTATCGACAAGTATACGTACCAACAAGGCAATCCTTTTATGCGTCCGGAGTTTGCGCACAACTTCGAGCTGGGCCACTCTTATAAGAACAAGCTGAATACGACCCTCAGCTACAGCGATACCCGCGACCTGATGAATGAAACCTTCGAGCAGGGCCGCAACAGCAATGGAACACTGGGTCTTGCCACGATTATCCGCAACGGCAACTTCGGCCGCCGCCAGAACGCCGGTGTATCGGTTAACGCGCAACTGCCGTTGCGCAGTTGGTGGAACCTGAGCGCTTTCACCAACTACAACTACACGAAGTTCAGCGGCCGCATGAACGGCGACGGCGAAGAATTCAACGCTGCCACATCGATCGTGATGCTGAATGTGAACAACCAGTTCGTGCTCGGCAAGGGCTGGAGCGCGGAGCTGGGTGGCTGGTACCGCAGCGGTGGTGTAGACGGACAGATCACGATCAAGCCGTTGGGCCAGGTGACGGGCGGCTTCGGCAAGACGATCCTGAAAGGTCAAGGCAGCCTGAAGTGCAACCTGCGCGACATCTTCTTCACCAACAAGGTGGATGGCGCTATCAACTTCCAGATTACGGAAGCGCACTTCCAGCAGCGCCGCGACACCCGCAGTGTTACCGTAGCCTTCAGCTGGCGCTTCGGAAAGCCGCTCAAAGAGGGCGCGCCGCGCCGCCGTGCCGGTGCCGCTTCCGACGAAACGAATCGTGTGAAAGGTGCGAATTGATGAACGGTATCCTTTCAAAACAATTAAAGACCTCTTTATCACAATTCAACCAATAACCACTGTGTGATCGGGGACCTTTGGGTTCATCTTTACACAGCCAAAACAATCGATCATGAGAACACTGTTTACATTATTGGCCACTACCGCGATCGTAGCCAGCGCACAGGCCCAGGGCGGCGCCCGCATCGCCGGAACCGTCAAAGACCAGGAGGGCAAGCCGCTCGGCGCTGCTACGATTTCGCTGCTGCGTGCAAAAGACTCTTCGCTGGCAAAGCTGGCGGTTTCCGACAACGGCGGCCAGTACGAATTCACTGATATCAAAGAAGGACGCTACCTCATCTCCGTCACCTCTGTGGGCTATGGCCGCTCTTTTTCGGCGCCCTTCGATGCCAGCGGCGTGCTGGATGTGCCGGCGATCGCCCTGCAGCGCGGCAGCAAGGAAATGGCCAACGTGACCGTGGCCGTGCGCAAACCCCTCGTAGAGGCGAAACTCGACAAGATGGTGGTGAACGTGGACGCATCGCCCACCAACGCCGGCAACAGCGCCCTCGATGTGCTGGAAAAATCGCCCGGTGTGACGCTTGACCAAGACGGCAATATCTCGTTGAAGGGCAAGACCGGCGTGATCGTGCTCGTTGACGGCAAGCAGACTTACCTCAGCGGGCAGGACCTGACGAACCTGCTGCGCAACATGCCGGCGAATCAACTCGACCAGATCGAGATCATGACGCAGCCTTCGGCCAAATACGACGCCTCGGGCAATTCGGGCGTGCTGAACCTCCGCACAAAGAAAGGCCTGCAGAAAGGCCTCAACGGGTCCATCAACCTGTCGTATATCCAGGCCCGCTACCCGAAGTCGCCGAACAGCTTCAACCTCAACTACCGTAAGGGAAAAGTGAACCTTTTCACGAGCCTGAGCGCCTCTTATTGGGAAGGCTTCAATGAGCTGAAGATCAACCGCAAGTTTCACGACGCGGTGAAGAACATCGATACGACGATGGAAACCAATAGCAACCCGCACTTTACGAGCAATAACCTCAATGCGCGTGTGGGGCTGGATTACAGCATCAGTAAAAAAACCTCCGTCGGCTTTATGGTGAACGGCTCCTACAGCCCCCGCAAAAACAACACGACCTCAACCTCGGTGCTGACCGACGAGAACGGCGGCGTGGTCCGCATCAACGAAGCGCTGTCGACGAGCGATGACACCTGGAAAAACTTTGGTGCCAACGTCAACTTCCGCCGCCAGCTGAAGAAGCAGGGCTCTGAGTTTACCATGGACGCCGACTATGTGCAATACCGCACGTCGAGCGACCAGGTTTCCGACAATAAGAACTACACGGCCGCCAAAGTGCTGATTGGTCATCCTTACCTGCTGAAAGGCCTCCTGCCGCAGGACATCGACATCGTCAGCGCCAAGGCCGACTTCACCACACCCATTGGCAAGAGCGGCAAGATCGAGGCCGGTGCCAAGAGCAGCTACGTGAAAACCGACAACGATGCGCCTTACCGCTCGTACGATTACACCGCGTTCAAGGATACGGTAGACGCCCGCAGCGATCATTTTGTTTATGAAGAGAACATCAACGCAGCCTACGCCAACTGGAGCCAGCAGCTCAAAAAGTGGAGCTACCAGGCTGGCCTGCGCCTTGAGCACACGCATTCTGTGGGTACTTCGATTCAACTGGCCAAGCGCGTCGCCCGCGACTATGTGCAGCTGTTCCCGACCGCTTTCGTTAGCTATAAGGTCAACGAGAAAAATACCTTCGGCCTGTCGTACAGCCGCCGCCTCGAGCGCCCCGGCTACGGCGACCTGAACCCCTTCCAGCGTATTCTCGACCAGTATACGTACCAGCAGGGCAACCCCTTCCTGACGCCGCAGTTTTCCGACAACATCGAGCTGAGTCACAACTTCAAGGGCGCGCTGAATACGGTGCTGAACTACAGCAAGACCACCGACATCATCAACACGCTGCTGAAACAGGACGATGCCGCCAAGAAGACCTACCAGACGAAAGAGAACATCGCCTCCCGCCGCAACATCGGCCTGGCCGTGAGTTGGAACATGCAACTGAGCAAGGTCTGGTTTACCTCGGTGTACGCCAACGTATACAACAACCAGTTCAGCGGCATCATCGACAACCAGCCGCTGAGCGTCGAAGCCACCGCCTTCATGGCCAATACGAGCCAACAGTTCCGCCTCAACAAGGGCTGGGGCCTGGAGGTCAGCGGCTTTTACCGCTCGCGTACCGTGGACGACGCACTGATCGTAGCCGACCCGATGGGCGTTGTTTCCTTCGGCGTGAGCAAGCAGGTCCTGAAGAACATGGGCTCCATCAAGCTGAACATCTCCGACCCCTTCTACATCCAGCGCTTCAAGGGCGGCACCAGGTTCGGCAACATCAACACCCGCATCGAAAGCCAGTGGGACAACCGCCGCGTGGGCCTCAGCTTCAGCTGGCGCTTCTCGAAGGGCCAGAGCGCCCCGCAGCAACGCCGCCGCAGCTCCTCGGCCCAGGACGAGCAGAACCGTGTAGGCGGTGGCGGTCAGCAATAACCAATCGAATACATTCTATAGTTTCTCATGTGCATACGACAGCCCCTCGTTCCCGAGGGGCTTTTTCGTACAAGTTTTAAAATCGGAAGTCGGAAGTAGGAAGTAAGTGGAAGGGTCATTCCCTGCCTTTCACGACTTCCGACTTCCGACTTCCCACTTCCGACTTGCTTACTTTTTGGGACCGCCTATCTTTGTCTGAAACCATAACCCGATGCCTTCATTCGATATCGTTTCCAAAGTAGATGCCCAGGCGCTCGACAACGCCGTGAATGTGACCCGCAAGGAGATCACCAACCGCTTCGATTTCAAGAACGCCCACGTGGTGATCGACCTCAACAAGAAGGATTACAAGATCAACCTCGAAACGGAAGGGGAGATGCAAATGACCCAGCTCATCGATGTGCTCATCAGCCGCGCCCATAAGCAGGGCATTGCGCCGGAAGCCTTCGATACGTCGAAAGAAGGGTTTCAGAGCGGAAAGGTGTGGAAGAAGGAAGTGGGGGTATCGAACGGACTGAAGCAGGAAGACGCCAAAAAGATCGTGAAGCAAATCAAGGATTCCGGACTCAAGGTACAGGCCTCCATCAACGACGACCTGGTGCGGGTTACCGGCAAGAAAATCGATGACCTTCAATCGGTTATACAGGCGTCGAAAGGGTGGAATCTCGACATTCCGCTCCAGTTCGAGAATATGCGCAGCTAAAATTAACAGGCTATTTCTTTGGGGCGAAAGCAGAAAAATACTTATCTTTGCGCGTCGCTTTTTAAATAATACAGCCGCCGCTAAAAAAAGATATCATGAAAAAGGGTCTGCATCCGGAAAATTACCGTTACGTTGTTTTTAAAGATATGAGTAACGGCCACAGCTTTTTGAGCCGCTCTACTGCCGGTTCCAAAGAAAAAATTCAATGGGAAGATGGCAACGAGTATCCGCTGATCAAGCTGGAAATCTCCAATACCTCGCACCCCTTCTTCACCGGTAAGAACGTTCTGGTGGACACCGCCGGCCGTATCGACAAATTCAAGAAGAAATACGCCAAGAAGTAACCCAACGGGTTCTCAAGAATACATCCCCTCCGCAAGAGGGGATTTTTTATTTTTACTGCTGCATGGAAAAGATCGTATTCACGGAAGAGTTTTGTAGCCCGGAGCAGCTGTTCCCGTTCACCCTTACCCGGCAGATCCAGGACTTTCGCGTGGGCATCCTTACCATCCGAGAAAAATGGGAGCGCCTCCTCGGCTGGCCTTCGTTTGACCGGCAGGAAGGCGACTATAAGGACCTCGATGGCTCCCTGATGATCGACGAGCACATCGGCAAGGACATCATCTACCTGATACACGGCAACATCCTCCCCACCGCGGCCCTCGCCCGCCAGGTGCAGGCCCTGCGGCCCGGCGAATTTCTCAGCCTCCCGGAACGTGAGAATTTCATCTACTGCATATCCCGCAAACAGGTGCTCGACGCCAACCGCATCAAGATGGACCTGTCCGTGGAGGTACAATCCGAATTCAAGGAGATCATTTATCCCTGGGATATCAACCGCCTCAACGCCTGGGCCATCGAGCAGGATTATGCCCTGCTGACGGCGAAGCGCAAAAGCCAGGGCGCGCCGCGCACCACGAGCATGATCAATGCCGCCCGGATCTTTATCGAAAAAGGCGCCCGGGTGGATCATTGCATCCTCAACGCCACCGAGGGGCCGATCTACATCGGCAACGGCGCCCAGGTGCTCGAAGGCAGCACCCTGCGGGGACCACTCGCCATCGGCGAAGGTGCCATTGTGAAGATGGGCACCCGCATCTACGGCGCTACCAGCATCGGTCCGTATTGCACCGTGGGCGGGGAAATCAAGAACAGCGTGTTGTTCGGTCATTCCAACAAGGCGCACGACGGCTACCTCGGCGACTCGGTGCTGGGCGAATGGTGCAACCTCGGAGCGGGCACTTCCAATTCCAATGTAAAGAACAACGCCTCGGTCATCCGGGTGTATACACCCAACGGCATCCGCGAGGCCGGCACCAAGTGCGGCATGTTCATGGGCGACTACAGCCGCACGGCTATCAACACCAGTATTAATACAGGTACGATGATCGGCGCCAGCTGCAACCTGTTCGGCGCCGGTATGCCGCCGAAATACGTGCCCTCTTTTTCCTGGGGCCACGACGGTGTAGAACGCTACGATATCGACCGCGCCCTCGCCCACATCGCCAATTGGAAAAAGATGAAAGGGCAGGAGCTGACCGCCCGGGAAGCCGCGATCCTCCGAACCGTCCATAACCGCTACTAATTGTTGGACGTAGAAATCTGTCCGGATTCAATTTTAGGAAAGGCCGCGCAGGAAAAGTATTTTGCAGCGGAACGGCCCATTACCAATTAACCAATAGACCCATTAAATCTTTATGCGCAAACAGATCGCTGCCGCCAACTGGAAGATGAACCTGACCTATCAACAGGCGGAAGGCCTGCTCGACGCCGTGCTGCAGGAAAAAGTAGCCCCGGCGCCCGACCAGTTGGTGCTTTTCGCGGTACCCTTTCCCTACCTCGTGCTCGCCAAGAGCGACGTGGACGAAACGCCGGGCTACGCCATCGCCGCCCAGAACTGCTCCGATCAGGTGAACGGCGCCTACACCGGCGAAGTGTCGGTGGAGATGCTCCAGTCGATGGGCATCCGCTATTGCATCATCGGCCACAGCGAGCGCCGGGAGTATTTCGCGGAAAGCAACGAGCTGCTGGCCCGAAAGGTGGATCGTTGCCTCGAATTCAATATCCAGCCCCTGTTTTGCTGCGGCGAGGCCCTGGCGATCCGCGAGAGCGGCAGCGAAAATGCCTATGTGCAGCAGCAGCTCGAAGAGTCGCTGTTCCACCTCAGCGACGAGCAGGTGCGCCAGGTGATCATCGCCTACGAGCCCATCTGGGCCATCGGGACCGGTAAAACGGCATCGGCGCAGCAGGCGCAGGATATGCACGCTCATATCCGTTCCGTACTGGCCGGAAAGTGGGGAAAAGACACGGCAAACGAGATCTCCATCCTCTACGGTGGCAGCGTGAAGGCAGGCAATGCGGCCGAGCTTTTCGGAGCGCCCGATGTGGACGGCGGCCTGGTCGGCGGCGCCTCGCTTGTGGCACAGGATTTCGTACAAATCATTAAATCCCTTCAGTCATAAACAACGTACAGCAGCCATACCGGATTGTTCTGATCAGGAAAGACCAGTTCCTGCTCCGGTTCCTGAAGGTCCGGGTGGTGGTGGACGGTATGTCCATTTACCCGCTGGAAAAAAAACGTCCCGTGGTGATTCCCGTCGGTCCGCACCGGCCGCTGCTGGTAGCGACCGACGGCTACCATCATACATCGCCCTATATGCTGAAATCGCTCCAGCAACAGACCTATTACTTCAAGGTGGGCTGTGTGATCGAGGACGACCAACTCGTGGTAGGCGCGGTGGTGCAGGTGATCCTGTATTTCATGGGACTGAGCGCCGACAACATCGTGTTGCAGGCCCTGAGCTTCGTGCCCGTCTTGTTTTTCCTGTTCCTGTATTACATCAAGCGAAAGAAGTTTCTTCGCTTCCAGCCGGCCTGAAAACGGGTTGCATGAATCTGGATACGGGCGCGTGCTATGAAATACGGATGCTCAGCGCATCCGTTTTTATTTGGACAACCGAAGCGTCACGCTTTCGGCAGTAATTCAAAATCATTGAGCTTGTCGATATCAAGCACGGTGGTGCCGCCTTCGGAGTGGTACATGTGCTTGAACTTGGCGTCGGGGATGAATTCGCTGGCCGTGTAGGACGTGCGTGTGATCACGTTGTTGGCAAAAACCTCATCGTAGGCTTTGAGAAATACAAGCAGCTCGGCCTGCATGGCTTTCAGCTCCTGCAGCGAATAGCCGTACAAAGGGCTTTCCTCGTTGATGGGATGCACCACCGTCCAGTTGAATACCAGCACATTGATCCTCGGTATCTCCACGTTCAGTCCATAAAATTTATTCTGCTCCTTATCGCCTTCATGGATCCGAATGGCCAGCGTCAGCTTCACTTCGGCGTCGGTGAGCTGGTTGTTCTTCTCGGGCACCATCCGGAACATCAGTGCCTGGCCGTCTTTATATGGCGCAATGAGCGCCACGTTGCTGAAGCGCAGGTAGGCGCGTGGCATCGAAAAGCGACCGAAGAAAAGGCCGCTCATGAGCGCCAGCGTCATCACGCCGAGAAAAGATTCAAAAGCGGCGATTGAGCTCACCAGCAATCCATCGGGACTTACGTGACCGTAGCCAACGGTGGTGTAGGTCTGGGCGCTGAAGAAAAAGGCTTCCACGAATTGGGCCAGCGGAGAACCGATCTTCGCGCCGTTGAGGTGCTGCACGCCGATCAGGTAATACACCAGGGCGAAGAACAGGTTGATCACCACGTAAAAGAGCAGCAGGTAGCCCCAGAATTTCCAACGGCCCATCGATAGAAGCGTGTGAAACCAACTTAACCGGTCGAAGAGGGGTACCCCGCGCCGCACGACGTTGACGCTCCCGTCTTTCCGGTAAAAGCGGCCGCCGGACTCACTGCTGCTGGTGCCGAAACCTGTGTTGAGCTCGTTCTGGAAATTGGGTCGCGATCTGGCCATAGCGTAAAATTAGCGGCCACCCGCCAATTGTGCGGCGAACGACGCGCGGACAGCCTCCACCGTAAACTGTTGCGCGGCCAGCCGTCCGTTGGCCTGCAGGCGCCGGAAGGCCGCCTCATTGGCAGCCAGCGCCACCAGGAGGTAATACAGGTGCGCCTCGTCGAAGTAAGTGAGTGTGCAGTCGGCCCAGGCTTCGGTTACCGGGACATGAGCCGGCAACAAAAGGGGACGGCCCGCGCTGATGGCATCGAAAAAAGTTCCGGAGCTTTTGCTGCGCCCGTATTGTTCGTCTGCCCTGCCCGGCTGTCGGAAGACGATGGGCAGGGGCGCCCAAACGATCCCGGAGGCCACGAGTGCGGCTGCATAATCGGCTGCCGGAACGAACCGGTCGCAGCGCGCTTCAACAACCCCGGGATAGGCTCTGAACCACGCGGGTGGGGCACCGGCCGGGAGGGAACCAACAATCGTCAGGCCAACGCCGGCGCCGGTATGGGCGAGGCGCTGAGCCAGTCGCTCCGCCACACCATAGTCGCGCCGGGCCGGATCGATGGAGCCCGGTAGAACGATCTGCAGCGGCAGGGAAGGAGCTCTATAGCTTTTTTCGTCGTATAAGCGTCCGGGCAGAACGTACACCGGTTTGCTGGTGAAGTTTTCGGCGCGGATGTATGCCTTCATTTCGGGCAGCAGCACGATAAAGCCGGATACGTGTTGCGTTAGCCGGCGAAGGCCCCAGCGCCGGATGAGTCCGCGCAGGCCGCTGCCGCGTTGGGGGCGGAAGCTGTCGGTGGCGTCGTGCACGCCCAGCAGCACGCGAACGGAGGGCAGGCGGCGCGCCAGTCGCGCAAACGCGTAGTGGCGGAAGGAAACCGTCGCCAGCAGCAGGAGGGACGCGCCCACGCGGCGCACCAGTCGCTGCAGGGCTTCGGCATGGGCGGCGTTGTCAGCTGGCAATGGGTGCCATTGCAGATACCGGCCTTCCCGGATCCCCGCGGCTTCGAGCCGGGCGCGCAGCTCCTGCGGCACGGCCAGGTGCAGCTCGTTGTGGCCATCGTCGAGGATCCGCACCAGGGTTTCCAGCGTTTCAAAATGCTCGGTATCGTACAACAGGACCACCATAACGGCGGCTAAATATATATGTTTGCAGGGAGGTGGCTGCGGCCCCGCGTCAAAACCTATTTCGTGAGCCTGAAGAAAAACCTGGCCTTTAACTTCCTGCTTAGCCTCAGCCAGGTGCTGTTTCCCCTGCTGTCCATACCCTGGTTGTCGCGGGTGCTCGACCCCGCGGGCCTCGGCCGTGTGCAGTTCATCGACGGGTTGACCTATTATTTCATCGTACTGGCCGAAGCGGGCATTGTCACGCACGCCATCCGGGAGGTGGCCCGTTGCCGCCACGACCGCAGCGCGCTGAAGCAACTGGTGTCCGAGCTGCTCACGCTCCACCTGCTGACCACCCTTGCCTCCGCCTGCCTCTATGGTCTTACCGTATATCTACTGTATGACCGGATCGGCGACGTTCGCCTCCTGCTCTATTCCCTTTCGTTTTTGCTGATCAACGGCTTCGCCTGCGAGTGGTATTTCTGGGGGCTCGAGGAGTTTCGCTACATCACCCTGCGCTCGCTGCTGGTGCGGGCACTGGCGCTCCTGTCGCTCTTCCTGCTGGTGCGGCAGCCGGAGCACTACGTGCGCTACTACGCCCTGATCGCGGGTACGGCCATCGTGGTGCTCGCCTGGAACGTGCTGCGTATGCTCGCGCAAACGGGTATCAGCTTCCGCAAGCTGCAGTGGCGGAAGCACCTGCGCATTACGCGCGTTACGTATGCCGTAAGCCTTGTATACAGCATCCCGCTCCTCCTGGATAATGTATTGCTCGGCGTGCTTTCGGGCACGGCCGTGGTGGCTTTCTATGCCTATGCGCTCAAGATCGTGCGGCTACTTTCGGCATTCATCACCGACAGCTTCCTGGTGCTCTACCCGCGTACGGTGGCGCTTTTGCAGGAAGCCGACGAGCGGCTGCTGCAGCGGAATTTGCGCCTGTCGGCAGAAGGGTTGCTACTGCTGGCCCTGCCCGCCGGTGCAGGGATCTGGCTCGTGGCCGATTCCTTTACCGCTGTTTATTTCGGACCGCGCTTCGCTTCCGTTGCCGGGCATTTGCGCATACTTTCGGTATACCCGTTACTGATCACATTGGGGTTGTTCCTGAATAAGCAGGTGCTGATGCCCCGCAACCAGGAGCGCTTTGTTTTGTATGGACTGCTGGCTGGCGCTGCCTCCTTCCTGCTGCTGGCCTTCCTGCTGTGCCGCCGGTGGGGCAGCTACGGGATGGCCTGGGCGCTTGTGGGGAGCGAAGTGGTGGTGGTGCTGTGCAATGCGTTATTCGTACGCCGCCTGCACAGGGGGCTGGTGCCGGTTCCTGCACGCACACTGGCAGCCGCGGTGGCCAGCGTCGCGCTGTTCCTGGCAACGGGCTGGTGCCTGCGCCGGCTGGACCTGGGCCCCTGGCCTTACCTGCTGGCGCTGCTGCCGGCTTGCCTGTTATGGTTCATCCTGGTATTGAAAGCTTTTCGCCTCGAAGTAAGCGAGCTGCTCTTTGCCGCCCTGCGGCCCAAACAAAAACCATCCGTACTTGGCTGACCGGGAATTTCATAATAATCATTTCTTCCTCCAGGAGCACCTGGTGCGCGGCCCGCTCTTTCATGGAGGGGTGGGAAACAAAGATGCCGAGACCGTATTACTACAAGCCGGCTACGTTGGCCTTCGCCTCGGTGATGAATACGCATTCGGCCCGGCGGCGAAAGTGCGGCGCCTGCGTGCCGCCTGGCGGCTGCAACGCGACCTGCCGCAGGGCGCTACGATCCTGTTTCAGTGGCCTTTATACGCCAGCTTGCACCGCCGCCTGCTCGCCCACCTGGCGCGGCACCGCCGCGACCTGCGCCTCCTTTGCTTTCTCACCGACATCAACGGCATCAAAGACGGCGACCAGCGACTCCTGGAACAGGAGCTGAAATACCTGCGGCGCTTTTCCGAATTTATTGTACACAACGAAGCGATGCGCGGTTGGTTGGAGCAAAAGATTCCTGCAGCCCGCTGCAGCGACATCGGGTTCTTCGACTTCCTGGCGCAGCCCGCGCCGGGAGAACGCCGTTGCGGGCCGGAGCTTTGTTTCGCCGGCGCCCTCGACAAAAGTCCCTTCCTGGCCCGCCTGGCGGCGTACCCGGAATTACACTTCCACCTGTACGGTCCCGGCGGCGACGCGCTCGCCGGGATGCCCAACGCCCGCTATTACGGTGTTTTCCCCGCGCCGGAATTGCCCGGTCGCATCGAAGGATCGTTCGGACTGTTGTGGGACGGCAGCGACGACCGCGGGCTGGGTGGCCCGCTCGGTGACTACGCCCGGTACATTTCCCCGCATAAATTGTCGCTATACCTCCTTTCGGGCCTGCCGGTGATCTGTCACCGCGATAGTGCCGCTGCTGCGCTGGTGCAACGCTTTCGCATCGGCATTGCCGTGTCGTCGATCGGGGAGATTGGGGCGGCGATCCAAAATCTGGATGCCGGCGATTACGAAGCCATGCGCCGGAACATGGTGCCGCTGGCCGTCCGTATTTCTACGGGACGCTGCCTGCTACACGCGATCGAAGCCCTAGGCTGAGGGGAGCCGCACCATGAGCTCAAAATGCGGCTCGGTCCAGAACTCCAGGTACCGGTCCAGTTCCTCGTCGCTCAGCCAGTGGTCGTACAGCAGGCGTTCGTGCATGGCGATATTGTACCGAAGCGCGGGATCCAGGGCGCGCAACAGTTTCCGGCTTTCGGCGAGTTCTTCTTTAAATTCCGGGAAGAGGCACTCCAGGCTCAGGCAGGGCACGGCCGTGGTCAGTCCACGCAGCACTTCCAGCTCGTAGCCTTCCACGTCGATCTTGATAAAATGCGGTCTTCCGTACCGGGCGATCAGCGCATCGAGCGTCGTCACCTCCACGTCGATGCTGCCGCTGAAGGCGATCTTTTCGTTCCAGCGGGCTTCGTCGTCGGCTTCGGTGATGGCCTTGAAACGCGGGTTGAGCGTGTTGAAGGCCGAGCCGGGGTGATGCACCTGCATCGGCAATTTTCCCGGAGAAGCGCCCAGCGCTTTTTGTTCGAGCAACACGCGCTTCCGGCGGCCGGCGAAGCGCAGTTGCAGGGTGCGGAAGTTGAGGGCGTCGGGCTCGCAGGCCAGCACTTTTTGGGCGAGCGTCAGGAAGGCTTCGGTCTTATGGCCGTCGTTGGCGCCGATGTCGAAAATGAGCGGGCAGGGACGCAGGAAGGAATGGTAGAAGGCTTTTTCGCGCGCTGCCGCTTGCAACTGCCGCGGTTGAAACAGGATCCGGTAGAGCCCGAAGGGGAAGCTCCACTTAAGGCGTTCGTATACGCCCAGGCGTTGAAGGAACTGTTTGAGGGCCTGTTTCATGGCTGTAAGCGCGGTATTGGTCGAATAACGGCGGCGTCAAGATAGGAATTAACAGCAAAAACATTGGTAGCCACCACATTTCGTTACCTTTGCGAACCCCGTTCGAGGGGCTGTTTACGCATGAAAAATATCCGGAATTTTTGCATTATCGCCCACATCGACCACGGTAAGAGTACCCTGGCCGACCGCCTGCTTCAAACCACCAATACCATTTCCGAACGGGAAATGATGGACCAGGTGCTGGACGATATGGACCTGGAGCGCGAAAAAGGCATCACCATCAAGAGCCACGCGATCCAGATCAACCACATTCACAAAGGAGAGAAGTACGTACTCAACCTGATCGATACGCCCGGCCACGTAGACTTTTCCTACGAAGTGTCGCGCGCGCTGGCCGCCTGCGAAGGCGCCCTGCTGCTGGTAGACGCCACGCAAGGCATCCAGGCCCAAACGATCTCGAACCTCTACTTAGCTGTTGAAAACGACCTCGAGATCATCCCGGTGATCAACAAGATCGATATGGACGGTGCGATGATCGAAGAGGTCAAGGACCAGATCATTGAGCTGATCGGCTGCAAGCCCGAAGACATCCTGCTCGCCTCCGGCCGTTCGGGCATCGGCATCGAAGGTATCCTCGAAGCCATCGTGGAGCGCATCCCCGCGCCGAAAGGCGATCCGGATGCGCCCCTGCAGGCCCTCATCTTCGACTCCGTATTCAACTCTTTCCGCGGTATCATCGTGTATTACCGCGTGCTCAACGGTACCGTCCGGAGCGGCGAGAAGGTACAGTTTGTCAGCACCGGCCAGGAATACGAAGCCACCGAAGTGGGTATCTTGAAGCTGAAACCGACGCCCACCAAAGAAGTGCGCGCCGGCGACGTAGGCTACATCATCACCGGTATCAAGAATGCGAAGGAAGTGAAAGTAGGTGACACGCTCACCACGGCCTCCCGACCCACGCAGGAAATGATCAAAGGCTTCCAGGAAGTGAAGCCGATGGTATTCGCCGGCATCTTCCCGGTCAATACGGACGAATTCGAGGAACTGCGCGACTGCATGGAGAAACTCCAGCTAAACGACGCCTCGCTCACGTTCGAGCTGGAAACCTCGCAGGCTCTCGGCTTCGGTTTCCGTTGCGGCTTCCTCGGCCTGCTCCACATGGAGATCATCCAGGAACGCCTGGAGCGCGAGTTCAACCAGACCGTGATCACCACGGTGCCCAACGTAAGCTTCATCGCCTACACCACGAAGGGCGAAAAGATCATCGTGAATAACCCCGCGGAGATGCCCGAGCCGGTGAAGACCGACCGCATCGAAGAGCCCTTTATCCGCGCGCAGATCATCACCAAGCCGGAGTATATCGGCAATATCATGACCCTTTGCCTCGGCAAGCGCGGCATCCTGCTCAACCAGAGCTACCTCACCACCACCCGCGTGGAGCTCATTTTCGAGATGCCCCTCACCGAGATCGTATTCGACTTTTACGACAAGCTGAAGAGCCAGACCCGCGGCTACGCTTCGTTCGACTATAACCCCATCGGTTACCGCGAGGCCGACATCGTGAAGATGGACATCCTTCTCAACAACGATAAAGTGGATGCCCTGTCGGCGCTCATTCACCGTGCCCGCTCGTCCGACTTCGGCCGCAAGCTTTGCGAAAAGCTGAAGGAGCTGGTGCCGCGCCAGCAATTCCAGATCGCCATCCAGGCCGCTGTGGGCGCCAAGATCCTCGCCCGCGAAAACATTTCGGCCATCCGCAAGGACGTAACCGCCAAGTGTTACGGCGGCGACATCTCGCGCAAGCGCAAGCTGCTGGAAAAGCAGAAGGAAGGTAAGAAGCGCATGCGCCAGATCGGTAACGTGGAAGTGCCGCAGGAAGCGTTCCTCGCCGTGCTGAAGCTGGATGATTGATGAATTGGTTTATTAGTTTATTGGTCTATTGGTAAAGAGCGCGCTTCAAAGAGGTGCGCTCTTTTTTTAATGGGGGAATGATATTCTCGTGCGAAGCGACGGGCGTACGCTCGCAATGACGCCGAAGACGTCGCTGGCGCACCTCACTGAACTACCAGTTCTTGAACGGGTTGGCGGCGAGCTGCGAGTTATAATATTTCCGCTCGCCGGTCACCTCTTTGCCGATAAAGGGCGGCCTGACGAATGATTCGTCCTCTTCGATCAGCTCGATCTCGGCCACAACGAGCCCTTCGTTGTCGGCGAGGAACACGTCCACTTCCCAAAGCTTTCCTTCGAAAGGAATGATGTGGCGGTATTTCGAAACGACCGTTTCGCAAAAGCGCGTCAATAGTTCTTCGGCTTCGTCTTTCGGGATCTCAAATTCGTATTCGGCGCGGCTGATGCCCACCGTTCTGCCTTTAATCGTAAGATAGCCCGTTTCATCACTCACGCGTACCCGTGCGGTTTTGATGAGGTCCTTGAACAGGTAGCCCTGCCGCAGGTAGTGCGGGGCCTCTTTCGGCCACTGGTCCCATAACTCCTTGTTCACCAAAAACTTCCGTTCAATCTCCATTGCCATAGCGGTAAAGTTAGTCGCCGGTGCTATTGCAAATCCTTCGCCGTTCTGGTGACGGCCCGCTACGGGTAAAAATGGATTTTCGACGGCGAAAAGGCGTCTCACCTGCTCAAAAAGGTTCCGTCGCGGGCAGAAATGCGTCTAACCATGACAGAAAGGCGTCTCACCTGCTCAAAAAGGTTCCGTCGCGGGCAAAAATGTGTCTCACCACGACAAAAAGGCGTCTCACCTGCTCAAAAAGGTGTCGTCGCGGGCAAAAATGTGTCTCACCACGACAAAAAGGCGTCTCACCAGTGTAAATCTGCGTCGTCGGGGACAAACCGATGTCTTCCCAAGACAGACCGGCCTGCTCCGTATGTAAACCGGTTAGTCAGCCTGCCAACCGTTCCTATTCGCTTTTGTAAAATGCACGGTCCCGGACAAAAAAAGTCCCGGAGAGAGCTCCGGGACGTCAGTCATTGATTCAATATCAGGGAATTATTCGTTGTCTTTTTTCTTGCCGGCGCCGTTGCGCTCGCTGCGTTGTTTCAGCTTTTCCTCGTTGATGTTGCCCTTGCTGTCAAGAATGGGATCGCCCACGGGCGGCTTGCCCAGCAGGGGATCGGCGTCGGACATGTCCACCTTGTAGTGAAACACTTTATCAATGTGCACCCAGCGGCCTTTTTCCCATTTGAAACCTTCGGAATCGCCGTCGGGCACCATGGTGTAGGGCAGGTCGGGCTGGCTGGATTCGGATACGAGGTGATCGAACAGGATCAGCTTCTGGTCTTCGTCCCAATTGGCGGTCACGTTGGCCTCGCGCTTATAGGCAAGCTGAAAGCGGTCGTGTTGTTTGCGCGGTACCGTATCCTGCGAAAAATCGAAATAGTCGCCACCGAAACGGGGCTGGCCGCCTTCATCGAAGGTCAGTACCTCGATCCATTTGCGCTTCGTGGAAAAACCGCGGTCGTCGATGCCGAAAAGTGTATAGTAGGGCTTGCCGTTCCAGGTGGTTTTGATGAGGTTGTAGTAAACCGCACCGATCCAGTTGGCGCGGGTGCGGACGGAGTCTTCGGCAAATTCGGTGAACTCGGTTACATCATGGAGGGGGATGAGCTTCAACGATCCGTCCGGGGTGCGAAGCTGGATGGCGCCCCGTTTGCGGGCCTGAACGGTGGGGATGGTCACCTGCCAGGTAAAGATCCGGAAGGTACTGTCGGGCGCATAGAGCTTCGATACGCCGAGCACTTCGTCGAAGGGGTAATAGAACGAGTTGCGGGCCTGCAGGGAGCGGACGAGCGTGCGTACGAACTGGCTGTCGCTGCGCAGGCGGCCCGAGGCGAGGGTGTCGGTGTAAATATGCCGGGCCAGGTCCTTCAGTGTATCCTCCTGGGCGCGCAGGCGCTTCAGGTCGCCCGGGGTGATCTTTTGCGCGTGCACGGTGGCGGAGCCGAGTAGAATAAAGAGGAAAACAAAGAGGAAAGATCTTTTCACGGAAACCGGTTTAACTGCACTAAGAACGGTAAAACGGTTTAAATTATTTCTTAAGATTCCCCAGCCAGGGCCTCGGCGAAGGCGAGGAGGTTCGGGTAGGAGGCGTCGATATCCGGATGGGGAAAGGCTTGATCGGGGTTGGTGGTGGTTACAAACACGGTATGCACGCCGGCAGCGCGGCCGAAGCGCATATCGCTGGGCTTGTTGCCCACCATGACGGTGCGCGACAGGTCGATCTCAGGAAACGCCCGGCGCGCCTGCAGGGCCATCCCGGGGTTGGGCTTCCGGAAGAAGCAGCGGTCGTCTTTTTCGGTGCAGTAATAGATCGCGTCGATTCGCCCACCGGCGGCCCGGATGCCATCAAGCAGGTGTGCGTGCACATCGGCCAGGTCCTGCTCGGTCATGAGGCCTTTGCCTACTCCGCGCTGGTTGCTGATGATCACGATGCGGCCGAAGCGTTGGGCAAGCAGGGGCATCGCTTCCAGCACGCCGGGACTGAACCGGAACTCACCGGGATGCAGCACGTAGTAGCCCACGCGTTCGTCGTTGAGCACGCCGTCGCGGTCAAGAAAGAGCGTCCAATCCGAATCGATATCACCGAGTGAAAACGGTTTTGCGGCCAGTTCCTGTTGCGCCCGTTCGAAGTCTTCGGGAACGCCGATGTCGATGAAGTAGGCATCTTGTACGCTTCCGGCAAGCTCCCCGCGTGCAGCGGCCGGCGCCAGGTACTCCTGTTCGAAAGAAAAACGGTCGGGAAGGTCTTGCGCCTGGAAACGGGCGCGCTCCAACAGGTATACCCCCCCATTGACAAGGCCTTCTGCACAAGGTTGCTTTTCGGAAAAACCGGTCACCCGCTGGCCTTCGAGCGTTACCGTTCCGTAGCGGTCGAAGTCGCGCATCGGCTTGAGTGCAAGCGTACATGCGGCATCACTTTGCCGGTGCACCTGCAGCATCGCCGTCGCGTCCACGCGAAAGAGCGTGTCGCCATTGGCTACCAGTACGGTCTCCGCATCGACTTCCGAAAGCGCCTGCTTAAGCCCTCCGCCCGTACCCAGCGGTTCTTCTTCGATCGTCCAGGTATAATGCAGGGTAGGGTATGCTTCAGCGAGGTAGTGCAGCACTTGCTCCGAGCGGTAGCCCAGGGCAAACACAAAGCGCTCGATGCCTTCGCGGCGCAGGTGATCGACCAGGTAGCCCAGGAACGGCCGTCCGGCCACGGGTGCGAGACACTTGGGAAGATCGGGAACGGCCGATTGCAGCCTTGTGCCCAGCCCACCGGCGAGTATGATGGCGGCCCCCTGTCCCCCGAAGGGGGCACTTAGATTGGAGTTGTTTTCTATTTCGGGCACATTCATAATGCTGCGGGTTCTGAAAAACGAAGGCTCACTACGTGAGCCGCCGTCAACTTTCGGGTAGGTATGTCGTAATAAAGTCTAGCCGGCCTTAGTGCCCCCTTCGGGGGACAGGGGGCCGGGGGCGGAGCCGAAATAGTGTTCTTCCACCAGCTGGCAGATGATATGGCCCAGCAGGATATGGCTTTCCTGGATCCGCGGCGTATCTACGGAAGGAACGTTCAGGAGGTGATCGCTGAGTCCCTTGAGCAGGCCGCCGCCGGTGCCGGTGAAAGCTACGGTCACCAGGCCCACCTGGCGGGCGCTTTCGAACGCGCGGACGATGTTGGCCGAGTTGCCCGAGGTGGACAGTCCAAGCAGCACATCGCCCTTGTTGGTGATGCCTTCCACGAGTCGTGCGTAAACAACTTCGTAGCTGTAGTCGTTGGCCACGGCCGTGATATACGACGTATTGCAGTGCAGGGCCTCGGCGGGCAGTGCCTTGCGGTCGGTGTAAAAGCGGCCGGAGAATTCGGCGGCAAGGTGCTGGGCATCGGCAGCGCTGCCGCCGTTGCCGCAAAACCAGATGCGGTTCCCGTTGCGGAGGGCCTGCACGATCGCCTCCACAACGGCTGCAACGGTTTGCAGCAGCTCCTCGTTCTGCAGCACTTGCTGCTTTACGTCGATCGAGGCCTGTATGATGTTCCGGATCTTTTCCATGGGCGTTAATTCGCGGCAAAGCTACCGCGTTAATCGTTACCGGTTCGTCAAATACACCAGCTCTTGAGGCCGTGCTCGGTAAACTGGTAGGAGCGGGGCACTCCGCCAAAGCGCTCAAGGCTTTTAAGTACGTTAAACTTGCTGTTGCCCGGGCAATAAAAGACCATAAAACCACCGCCACCTGCACCCGAGATCTTACCGCCGGTGGCGCCGGCCCTGCGGGCGGTTTCGTAGATCTCTTCCATCAGCGGGTTGCTGATGCCGTCGGCCATGCGTCGCTTTTGCTGGTAGCCGAAGTCGAGGATCTCGCCGAGCTCGTGGATGCGGCCCATCAGGAGGGCTTCCTTCATCATCTGCGCCTGCTGCTTTAGTTGATGCATCGCCTCGATGGATCCTGCGTTGTTGTCTTCCACGTTGCGCGACTGCTGCTCGATGATCCGTGCCGACTCGCGGCTGGTGGAAGTGTAGTACAGCAGCAGGTTGTTTTCCAACTCAAACAGGTAGTGCTGCTTGATCCGAAGCGGGTTGACGATCACTTTGTCGCCGCTGTAAAACTCCATGAAGTTTACTCCGCCGAAGGTGGCGGCGTATTGGTCCTGCTTGCCGCCGGCCCAGCGCAGGTCGTTGCGCTCGATGGCATAGGCATAGTGGGCGATGTCGTATTCGCCCAGTGGCAGGCGCATCATTTCGGCAAAGGCGCCCAGGATGGCCACCACAAGCGTGGACGAGGTGCCCAGGCCGGAGCCGGCGGGCGCATCCACAAACGTAGAGAGGCGGAAACCCGTAGAAATACGGCCATAGTCGCGCTGCACGGCATTATACACGCCCTTGAGCAGGTCCTGGCTGCCGTTGATAGGGAGGCCTTCGGCAAAGTCGAATTCCTGCCGCTCGCTGCGGTCGTTGGTCTCCAGGATGATCTTCGGCTCGGCCAGGGGCTCGATGCTCGCATGGGCATAGAGCGAGATGGTGGCATTGAGGATCGTGCCGCCATAAAGGTCGCTGTACGGACTCACATCGGTGCCGCCGCCGGCCAGGCCGATGCGGAGAGGGGCTTTACTGCGGTAGATCATAGAAGGCAAAAATCAAATGTAAAAAGTCAGAAGCACTTTACCGTCCCTTCCGTCAGGACGATATTCCAACGATCCGGAACAGCGCTGAAGTCAGCTTGCTCCAGGCGTACTTTTTTTTCTCTTCACGGATCTGCGGCACAAAGAAATCTTCTCCAAGCCGGTAGCATTCGGCAACCGCTTCTGCGATCGATAGGGGCTCCGGCGCACACACGATGCCGCAGCGGTGGTCGGGCACAAGATCGGGCAGCCCACCCACGTTGGTCACAACCATCGGCCGCTCGAAATAATAGGCGAGCGGCGTGACGCCGCTCTGGGTGGCGCTGCGATAGGGCTGTACCACGAAGTCGGCGGCGCAGAGGTAGTAGCGGATCTCGGCATCGGCCATAAAGCGGTTGTGCAGGATCACGCGTTCGTGCAGTCCGAGCTTGTCGATGAGCGCCGTGTATTCTTTTTCGTCTTCGTAGAATTCGCCCGCCACCAGCAGCGTTACGCCGCTTTCGCAAAGCGGGCCTTCCGCCATCGCCTGTAACAGGAGGTCGAGGCCTTTGTAATGCCGGATAAAGCCGAAAAAGAGGATGATGCGGTCCTGTTGCGGAAGCCCCAGGTGCGCACGGGCTTCGTCCTTACCAAGCCGGTCGCCAAAGGAATCGTACAGGGGGTGCGGTACGATCAGTGCCGGCTTTTTCGGCGCGAACTGCTGCAGGTCGTTGTATACCTGCTGGCTCATGGTGATGAAAGCGTCGCAGGAGGGGAGGAAATATTTGGTGAAGGGCGTATCGAAGAAGCGCTGCTCGTGTGGGATCACGTTGTCGGCGATACACACGATGCGGCTTTGCCCGTTTCCGCGGATGAGTCGCAGGATGGTTCCCAGCGCCGGGCCGAAGAACGGCATCCAGTAGCGCACGACCACAAGGTCTGGTCGCTCGCGGCGCAGCATCCGGCCCACGCGCAGCCAGTTGAGCGGGTTGATGGAATTGATCAGCGGGCGGATGCGCAGCCCTTCCGGCGCGGGCTCGTCGGTGAATTGCGATTTGCCGGGAAACAGGAAATTGGGGTACTGCAGCGAGAACGAGGCAATGGAGCACTGGTGACCCTCCCGCAGAAATTCGGTAGCGAGCCGCTGGTTGAAGGTGGTGATACCGCCGCCGCGGAGGGGGTGCGCCGGGCCGATGATGAGCACGTTCGCCATCAGAGCCCCGCTTTTTCTTCGATCAGGTATGAATTGCGTCCCGGTGCGTTGCGCGCAACGAGCTCCGATACGAAGCCCGCCAGGAACAGCTGCATGCCGATCACGAGGAAGGCCAGCGCAAGGAAAAAGCCCGGCTTGTTGGTAAGCGAAGCTTCCGCCGGGTTGGCGATCTTGGCGATGATAAGCCACAGCGTGTTCAGGAAGCCCAGCACAAAGAAGATCGTACCCCAAAGCCCGAAGAAGTGCATCGGTCGTTTGGAGAACTTGCCTACGAACGAGATCGACAGCAGGTCGAGGAACCCGTTTACAAACCGCTCCCAACCAAACTTGGTAACACCGTATTTGCGGGCGCGGTGTTCCACTACTTTCTCGCCGATCTTTCGGAAGCCGGCCCATTTGGCCAGTACCGGTATGTAGCGATGCATTTCGCCGTAAACTTCCACGCTCTTGACCACCTTGCGGCGGTAGGCTTTGAGGCCACAGTTGAAGTCGTGGAGCTGGATGTCCGACATCTTGCGGGTGGCGGCGTTGAACAGCTTGGAGGGAAGGTTTTTGGTGAGCTTGTTGTCGTAGCGTTTTTTCTTCCAGCCGCTGACGAGGTCGAAGCCATCCTGCAGGATCATGCGCCGCAGTTCCGGTATCTCGTCGGGCGAATCCTGGAGGTCGGCGTCCATCGTAATGATCACGTCGCCACCGGCGGCCTTGAAGCCTTCATTGAGCGCCGCCGACTTGCCGTAGTTGCGCTGGAAGCGGATGCCCTTGATATGCGGGTTGGCAGCGCGCAATTCCTGAATGACCTCCCAGGAGCGGTCGGTGCTGCCGTCGTCCACGAGGATGATCTCGTACGCGTAACCGTTGGTTTCACAAACGCGGTGGATCCATTCGGTCAGCTCGGGCAGCGATTCGTCTTCGTTGAACAGCGGGACGACGATGGAAAGGTCCATGTATTAGTTCGTTTTTGTCTTCCGGCTGGCGATGGCCGCTGCGAGGAGCGAAGCCACGGTGCCGGAGATAAGGTGCAGGAAAATGTAGATCGTAACGATGCGCTGCGTAAAGTGCGCATCCCATTCTTGAACAGCCTTGTCGACCGTCTCGTCGTCCATGCCGCTGGTTTTGCGGTCCACGGAATTCCGCAGGGCGTCCACCAGCAGGTCTTTGTATTGCGGAAAGGCCTTGAAAAACACGGCAACAAAAATGACCATGATCACCGTGATCACGGCCGTGATGCGGAACCCGTAGGCGAAATTATTGCCGAAGGTGTTGCCCGCGTGCGCCGATGCGTGTTGGTATACATTGTAGATGATTCCCACAATGAGCGGGAGCGTGGCGGCCAGCAGCAGCGCCCCGTTGAGGGCCTGGCCCTTCACGTGGATCCAGCTGTGAACAGCAATCATGACCAGCGCGATAAAAAGTGCCGGGCGCAGGTGCGCATTCTTTCGGGTAGCCTCCATAAGCAATTAAAAAGTGTTCAAAAATACGCCGCCCGGCGCAATAATGCCGAAGATCTGTCCTGTTAAGGATTGTTCAAAAAATGGACTGTTGCCGGAGCGGCTCCGGTTGCCGGCGCGGGTGAGGGTCGTTTGACCGTCGCGGCGGAAGATTGTGCAACTGGCCGTGCCTCCATCACTGATGCCCGCAGCCGGCAGTCCGAAGATGCGGCGTGCGTTACCGGAGAACAGGGCCACGAGTTGCTCCGCCGACAATTCCGGCAGTGCCGTACATACCGCGGCGAATGCCGTTTGCAAAGACAGGGCGCCGGGCGCCGCCGCTTCAAACTCCACGATCTTGTGATCTATGTCCTGCGGCAGGTGGTGACCGGCGATGCAATCGATGGTGCCATCGGTTACGCCCGCGCGTAAGGCCGCCCGGTCGGCGGCGGTGCGAAGGGGCGGGTTCAGTTTCAGGTTGGTATCGTACCCGCGCAGGTCTTCTTCGGTATACAACAGGTGCAGCGGTGCTACGGAGCAGGTGACGGGCAGCCCTTCTTTCTTAGCCCGGCGTACGTGGTCCACCGATCCGGCGGCAGACAGCCCTGTCAGGTGCAGGCGCCCGCCGGTATAGCGTACGAGCTCGATGTCGCGGGCCACCATCAACTCCTCGGCTAGCGCGGGCCGGCCGGGCAGCCCCAGTTGCGTGGAAACAATCCCTTCGTGCATCAGGCCGCCGGGATGAAAGGAGCGGTCGTCGGGGAGCTGCACCACGGGTACATCGATGGCCAGCACGTATTGCAATGCCTTCAGCAGGAGGCCACCGGACTGCACCGACTTCCAGCCGTCCGTGAAGGCGGGTGCGCCGCTGGCGTGCATATCGTAAAGCTCGGCAAGTTCCTTTCCCTCGGTGTTGCGCGTGAGTGCACCCATGGGATGCAGGCGCACCGGCAGGTTGCGGCTCTTCTGCGTAATGTATTCCACCGAAGATTTGTTGTGCACGCAGGGAGTGGTGTTGGGCACCAGCAGCACATCGGTGTAGCCACCAGCCGCGGCTGCAGCGGCGCCGGACTCCAGCGTTTCGCGGTGCTCCTGGCCAGGGTCGCAGAAGTCCGCGAAAAGGTCTACGAACCCGGGCGCCAGGAAAAGGCCGGCTTCGTCTACAACGTGCGTGGAAGGCTGTGGTTGCAGGTCGCTGCCACTGCGGATGCGACCGCTTTCGATAGCGATATCGGTAAGCTGATGGTGGAGCGGCGACGCAGGGTCGACAACGGTCACTTGCCGGAGAAGGAGTTCCATGACGCGGCTAAGATAAGAAGGAGGGGAGGGTTTCGACGAAGCGATTTCCGGTTTGGGTTCCGCCAGCGCCGGGTAATTCATTTCGGTGCGCCGACGCAATTTTTTTTATGGAATAATTACCTGAATTCCTTTACTTTGCAGCTCCGAAACCGGTTCCTGCAACACGTGCGTTGCCAGCAGGGCCGGGGTGAAATTCGCTTCGGCGAAGGTCATCGATCGGGATGTAGCGCAGCCCGGTAGCGCGCTTCGTTCGGGACGAAGAGGCCGCTGGTTCGAATCCAGTCATCCCGACAAAAGCCCTGAGAGCAATCTCGGGGCTTTGTTTTTTTGATGGGAATTTTCCCAATTCGGTCTGTGTTTTTCAACAGGGTATTTTAACGGGTGGTATCGAACTTGCGTTGTGGACTATTTTGTTTACATCCTGCAAAGTTTGAAAGACAATCGTTTTTACATCGGCGCTACCTCCGATGTTGCGGCAAGACTTGCATTTCATAATGCCGGTTTCCAACGATCTACAAAAAACCGGATACCGTTTCAGTTGGTATATGTGGAGCGTTTCAGCAACAAGCAGGCTGCTTTGCTCCGGGAGCGTCAGATCAAGGCATTCAAAGGTGGAGCTGCTTTTCAAAGCTTGTTAAAAGGGATGTAGCCCCGCCGCCGGCGGGGCGCTTCGTTCGGGATCCCGCCAGCGGCGGGACTGGTTCGAATCCAGTCATCCCGACAAAAGCCCTGAGAGCAATCTCGGGG
>NZ_SKFH01000022.1 GCF_004343705.1 Flaviaesturariibacter aridisoli | reverse complement strand
GCCGGCTTCTTCAAATTCGTGCAGCTTGTCGCTGTACAGGTGCAGCAGTTCGTCGGTCTGCTCGGTCTCCAGCTTCTTCGTCAGCTCGTCGAGCTCCTTACCGATGGCCACGGCCCGGTCGAAGGCATGCTGCGCCACCTGGAGGATCGACTCGCTCGTCTCAAAGGAGAGGAGATCCTGGTGAAGGTAGCCGATGCTGGTATTGCGCCCGCGCTCCACGGTACCGTTGGAGGGCTGGTATTCGCCCACCAGCACCTTGAGCAGGGTGGATTTGCCGGTGCCGTTGTAGCCTACCAGGCCAATGCGTTCCTGCGGGTGAATGTGCCAGGTGGCATCTTTCACGATGGTCCGCGCCCCGAATTCGAAAGTCACGTTTTGAAAGCCTGCGAGCATAGAGAAGGAGAGTTTTAGGAGAGCGCAAAGATAGTTTATAGTTTATAGTTTATGGGGTTGAGATGCGCCTTAAACGGGCTTTGGGAAGGGTTTCACGGTTTGGGCAACTATAAACCATAAACTGTAAACGGTCAACTGTAAACTTGCCTAATTTTGCCCCCATGCGGAAATTCATCTGGATCCTCGCCCTGGCCGCAGCCGCCCTGGGGGTTTATTTTGTCGCCTTTCACCAGTCCGAAGAGCCGGCAGGCCCCGAGCCCGAAAAGCAGAAGCCCGTGGCCCAGAGCAAGTACAGCGCGGCTTTTAACACGTCGGTGGGCAAAGCCATGGCCGACTACGATGCCCTGCGCGAGCAATTGGTAAACTGGGACAGTGCGGCGGTAAAAACACAGGCGGCCAAGCTGCAAACGAGCCTCGGATCCGTGGCGTACGATGAGCTGCACAAGGACACGGCCATCTATGAAACCGCCATCAGCTACAAAGACATGTTTGCCGGCGACCTGACGGCCATGCAGACGGCTCCCAACCTCACTGAAGCCCGCCGCAGCTTCAATTCGCTCTCCCAGAACCTGTACGACCTGCTGCGCGTGATCCGCTACGATGCCGCCCCGACCTACCTGATCGAGTGCAACATGGCCTTCAATGACACCGAACCAGGGGTGTGGCTCAACAGCAGCAGCACCGTACGCAATCCCTATATGGGCCTCCATCACCCGACCTATAAGGGCGGGATGCTGAAGTGCGGCGAGCCCAAAGACAGCCTACTCTTCGCGGTAAACAAGTAACCTATGCGCTTCCTGGCGACGCTGCTCGCGGCCCTGCTGACGCTGGCAGTGACGGCTCAAACGCGATACACCATTTCCGGCTACGTTCGCGACAGCGCCTCCGGTGAAACGATCATCGGGGCGACCGTGGCACTCGCCGGAACGGGCCGCAGCGTTACATCGAACCAGTACGGTTATTATTCGCTCAGTATCGAAGGCGGCCACTATACGCTGGTGGCCTCACACGTTTCCTACTTCGCCCACACGCGCCCGCTGGCGGTAGCGTCAGGCGAAACGATCAACCTGCTGCTGCAATCAAAATCCGCGGCGATGAGCGAAGTGGTGGTATACAGCCGCCGCCGCGATGCCAACGTGCGCAACGCGCAGATGGGCCAGATCAACCTGTCGATGGTGCAGGTCAAAAACATTCCCGCCTTCCTCGGCGAGGTCGACATCCTGAAGACCATCCAGCTCCTGCCCGGCGTTCGCAACGCAGGTGAAGGAAACGCAGGCTTTTACGTTCGCGGCGGTGGCCCCGACCAGAACCTCATCCTGCTCGACGACGCCGTGGTATACAACACCGGCCACCTGTTCGGCTTCTTTTCGATCTTCAATTCCGACGCCATCAAGAACACGGCGCTGATCAAAGGGGGCATGCCGGCGCAGTACGGCGGGCGCCTTTCGTCGGTGCTCGACGTGGCTATGAAAGACGGCAACAACCAGAAATTTACCGGCGAGGGCGGCATCGGCCTCATCGCCTCGCGCCTGTCGCTGCAGGGACCGCTGGTCAAAAACAAAGCCTCCTTCATGATCTCGGGCCGCCGCACCTACGTAGACGTCCTCACGAAGCCCTTTGTGAGCAAAGACGCCAATGCTGCCGGCTCGGGCTACTACTTTTACGACCTGAATGCAAAGGTGAACTACCGCTTTTCGCAAAAAGACCGCCTTTACCTGAGCGGCTATTTCGGACGCGACGTGTTTCGCTTTGTCAGTAAAAAGCGCTCCTTCAATGCCAACATTCCCTGGGGCAACGCTACGGCGACGCTTCGCTGGAACCACGTGTTCGGGCCGCGGCTGTTCTCCAACACGACGCTGGTATACAACGACTACCACTTCCGCTTCGGGGCTACGCAGAACAATTTCGAGGTCGGGCTATCCTCGGGCATCCGCGATGGCAACCTGAAGGCCGACTTCGACTGGTACCCCGCCGGTAGCCACCGGATCAAGTTCGGCGGGCAGAGTACTTATCACAAGTTCGTACCCAACCAGGTGTCGGGGCGGCAGGATTCGGTGGTCTTCTCACCCGGAAACGCCGAGTTGAAATACGCTTTGGAAAACGCGCTCTATGTCCAGGACGACTGGGACCTGACCAACCGCCTGAAAGTGGCTTACGGTCTGCGTTGGAGCGGGTTTACACAGCTCGGACCCTACAAGAAATTCCTCCGCGATGCCGATGGAAACAAGCTCGATAGCACGGTCTACGGTCGCTTTAACCCGGTGCAAGCCTACTCCGGCTTCGAGCCGCGGATCACGGCGCGCTTCCAGTTGGATTCCGCATCATCGATAAAAGCCTCGGTGACGCGCAACCTCCAGTACATTCACCTCGTGAGCAATGCCGGTACCACGCTGCCTACCGACCTCTGGGTGCCCAGCACCTACCGCGTGCGGCCGCAGGTAAGCTGGCAGTATGCCACCGGCTATTTCCGCAACTTCAAAGACAATCAATACGAGACGTCGCTGGAAGTGTATTTCAAGGACATGCAAAACCAGATCGAGTTCGAGGAAGGCTACCAGCCCAACGTCGGAGACCCGGAAGAACACTTCGTTTTCGGGCACGGGTGGGCCTACGGTGCGGAGTTCCTGGTGAACAAAGTGCGGGGCCGGCTGACGGGCTGGGTGGGCTATACCTTGTCGTGGACCTGGCGCCAATTTCCCGACATCAACGGCGGCGAACGCTACCCGGCCAAGTACGACCGCCGCCACGACCTTTCGGTGGTGGGCATGTATGAACTCAATGCGAAATGGAAAGTAGGAGGGGTATTCGTGTACGGCACCGGCAACGCCACGACGCTTCCGGAACGCTTTTATATCATCGACGGCACCCTTACGCAGGAATACAGCAAGGTGAATCAATACCGCCTCAAACCTTACCACCGCCTCGACTTGTCGGCCACCTACACGCCGCAGCCCAAACGGCCGCGCCGCTTCAGCAGCAGCTGGGTTTTCAGCGTTTACAACGTTTACAGCCGCCTCAACCCGTATTTCATCTATTTCGACCAGCAGGGCGATCCGCTCGCAGGCACCCTGCAGGTGCAGGCCAAGCAGGTGTCGCTGTTCCCGATCATCCCGGCGGTAACGTGGAATTTCAAGTTCTGATGCGCCGCAAGCGGCGGGAGAAAGAACGCAGATTCTTATGATTTTTAAGATTAGCGCGGATAAACGCTATTGATTAAAGTGCGTCAGCAAATAACCAACCATAATAGATCTGCGTATCCCGCTTGCGGGATCTGCGTTCGCTCTCTACTTGGGGGGATCGTAAATGAAGCGCACTTTCGCGCTTTTGCTTTCCGTAGACGTCAGGTATAATTTGTACCGCTTGCTGCCGGCCGTTACAATGAGCAGGGCGGTATTCGGCGGAATGCGACCGAGGTTCACGGCCACCATTTCCACTTCCTGGAACGTGTGCTCGAGGTCGATGTGCACGAAAGCGGTCACAGGCGTGATGTCCAGCTTCTTGTTCGTCAGGATGGTGGCGCCGTTGACGCGCACACTGATGGAATCCCCGTCGATCTCGGCGTTGTCGTAAAAATCCAGTCGGATCATCCCGGTATCTACTTCCACCTCGGGTATCTCGGCGAAGGCCGATGTTTTGACGCGGGTCAGCGTCAGCTGGCCCGGCTGGCAGGAAGCGTCGCTGTTCATCACCTTGCCGTTCCATTCGCCGCGCAGTGTTTCCACGTTGCCGTTGCGCGAATACCACAGCTCGTAATTCTTGATGCAGGGAATGCAATCGGCCGGGATCTTGAACGTCTGCACCGCCCCTTCGCTCAGGTATAGTTTGCGTACCGAAGGGTAATAGGCGCCACGGAATTTTTTCTTAACGTAATTGGTGATGTCCGAGTAGTGGTACGAAGCGCCTGCCGCGGTATCGCCGCTGACGTCGATCTGCAGCTCGATGTAATATTTCGGAAAACAGCCGCCCGCGCTTTGGGTGAGCGTTCCCTTCCAGATGCCGTTCAGGTTGGGTTCCTGCGCAACACAAAGCAGCGACAGCAGGCACAAAAAGGGCAGGAACAAATATTTCACGATGGGAATTTAGCGGCTATGCCCGTGCCGGCGCGGCATTTTTCGATGAACGGTTGGAGTTAAGGCGTGCCCGGGCCGGTGCCGGTATAGCGGAAACGCACCAGGGCATTTTTGTTCTCTGTCGATGTGATCTGCGCTTCATAGCGCTTGTCGCCGTCCCAAACGATCATCAGCGAGGTGTTGGGCGGAATGCGGCCCATGTTTTCCGCCACCATTACCAGCGTGTGCTCTGGGTTGTTCGGATCGAGCTTCACCCGTAGCTCCAGCGGCGACGCGCTGAGGCCCTTGTGCGCCAGCACCAGCTTGTTGTCGAGGTATACCGAAATGGTGTCGCCGTCGATCTCGCCGTTATCATACAGCTTCACGAGGATCTCCTCGTTGTGCACTTCAAAGACCTTGGCCGTGCTGTTTTCACGGTTGCGGGTCTGTGCGGGGATGAACACCGGTTCGGGGCGCTTCACCACGGGAAGCGGCTTATCAGCGGGTGGGGGAATAACAGGGTTCTGCTTCGGGGCCGGTGTTTGCGCCTTCGGCTTCGGGATCGTTGCCTTCGCCACCGGCGGCGTTACCGGCTTTTTCGGCGTCGTACGGACTGTGGCGGCGTTCGGGGTTTTCGGCTTGGGGGCCGGCGTTGTACGGTTTGCCGCAGGAGGCGCCACCTTCGGAGGGTTGGTGCGGGCACCGGCGATGGAGTCGCGCTTTTTCAGGAAGGGTTCCAGTTCAAAGTCGGACGTTTCCACGCGGCGCAGGAATACACGTCCGCCACCACAGTCGCCCCAGGTGCCGTTGTTTTTCGGGTTGGCCCGGTCTTCGCGCTTACCCAGGTAAGTGCCTTCCAGGAACAGCTCGTTGCCCGACCGGGTGAAATCGAGCTTGTAATTCATCAGGCAGGTGCCGCCGCCGCCGCTGTTCCGTACTTCTACGGTGCGCAACTCTTCGATGTTGAATTTATTGGTGCCGGTGTTGAAAAAACCCTTCATGTTCGACTTTCCGTAAAAGCGGCGGTCGAGGTACGAATACGAGATGCCGCGGACGGCTCCGGTGGGGGCGTCGATCTGGAATTCGAGTTTGTATTGCTCACCGCTTTCCGTAATAAAATAGCCGCGCCAGATGCCAGTGACGCTTTTCGCCGGTGCTTTGGCGGTAGCCGTGCGGGCCACGCCGCCCTGGGCCGCAGCCGGACGGGCAGCGAAGAGGCCAAAAGCGCTCAGCAGCAGCAGTAGGATCCTTTTCGTCGGGTTCATCGAGGCGAATTTAACGATAAGGCTAGCGGAGGGGCATCCGAGTGAAGCAAGAGTTTGTTAATTTTGCCCACCTTTATGAACGATCAGATCAACATTAAGCTTCCCGACGGGAACGTCCGGCAGTACCCGAAGGGCACTACGGGCATGGACATCGCCAAGTCGATCTCGGAAGGCCTCGCCCGAAAGGTGCTGGCCGCCGAGGTAAACGGAGACGTGTGGGACCTCAGCCGCCCCATCGACAGCGATGCGTCCTTTAAGCTGCTCACCTTCGACGATGAAAGCGGCAAGAATACCTTCTGGCATTCGTCGGCCCACCTCATGGCGGAAGCCATCGAGGCACAGTTTCCCGGCGTTAAGTTCTGGGTAGGCCCGCCGGTGGACAATGGCTTCTATTACGACATCGATCTCGGCGACCGCAAGATGACCGAAGACGACCTCGCCGCCATCGAGAAAAAGATGGCCGAGCTTGCCAAGCAGGCCAACCCCTACGTGCGGAAGCCGATCGCCAAAGCCGAGGCCATCCAGTATTTCACCGACAAGGGCGATGAGTACAAGCTCGACCTGCTCGAAAACCTGCCCGACGGCGAGATCACGTTCTACACGCAGGGCGGCTTTACCGACCTGTGCCGCGGGCCCCACATTCCCAACACGGGATTCATCAAGGCCATCAAGCTGACCAACATCGCCGGCGCCTACTGGAAAGGCAGCGAGAAGAATAAAATGCTGACGCGCGTTTACGGTGTCACCTTCCCCAAGAAAGATCAGCTCGACGAATACCTCGCCCTGCTGGAGGAAGCCAAAAAGCGCGATCACCGCAAGCTCGGTAAAGAGCTCGCCATTTATACCATGGATGACGACGTCGGTCCGGGCCTCATCATGTGGTTGCCCAACGGTACCGTGATCATCGAGGAGCTCGAGAAGCTGGCGAAAGAAACGGAAGAAGACGCCGGCTACAAGCGCGTTGTTACGCCGCACATCGCCAAGGAGAATATGTACCTCACCTCGGGGCACCTGCCGTACTATGCAGACAGCATGTATCCGCCGATGGAGATGGAAGGGGAGAAGTACTACCTGCGGTCGATGAACTGCCCGCACCACCACAAGATCTACGACGCGCTGCCCAAAAGCTACCGCGACCTGCCGTACCGCATCGCCGAATACGGTACCGTGTACCGCTACGAGCAAAGCGGAGAGCTGTTCGGCCTCATGCGGGTGCGCTGCCTCCACATGAACGACGCCCACATCTATTGCACGAAGGCGCAGTTTGCCGACGAGTTCCGCGCGGTGAACGAGATCTACATGAAGTATTTCAAGATCTTCGGCGTAGACAAATACCAGATGCGCCTGTCGCTGCATTCACCCGAAAAGCTCGGTGTGAAGTATGTGAACGAGCCCGAGCTCTGGAAAGAAACCGAAACGATGGTGCGCGAGGTGCTGATCGAGTCGGGCATTCCCTTCGTGGAAGTGCAGGACGAGGCGGCCTTCTACGGCCCCAAGATCGACGTGCAGATCTGGAGCGTCATCGGACGGGAATTTACCCTGGCGACCAACCAGCTGGACTTCTCGCAGGGCCGCTCCTTCAAGCTCCACTATACAACGGAGGAAAACACGGTGGAAACGCCGCTGATCATCCACCGCGCCCCGCTGGGCACCCACGAGCGCTTCATCGGATTCCTGCTGGAGCACTACGCCGGCAAGCTGCCCACCTGGCTGTCGCCGGTCCAGGTCAAGATCCTGCCCATTTCCGACAAGTACCTCGAATATGCTAAAGAAGTGCGTGCGCAACTAAAAAAAGCGGATATTCGTGTAGAGATCGACGACCGCAACGAGAAGATCGGCAAAAAGATCCGGGACACGGAGCTGATGAAAGTGCCGTATATGCTCGTGGTGGGAGAAAAGGAAGCGACGGAAGGAAAGGTCTCGATCCGCCGACAGGGCAAGGGCGACCTCGGGTCGCAGTCCATCGCGGAATTCCTCGAAACGGTGGTTCCTGAAATAAAGGAGCGCCGCGGCGAGTAAAACAGTTCTTAAATTCGACAGGAAATAAAAATCAAACACAAAGGCCTCATGGGAGCCGGCTGTCGACGGCCAAAGTGAGGGATTCATTATGGCATTACCAAGTAAAGGCGGATTCCGCCCGGGCGGGGGTTTCAGAGGACGATTCATTCCCCGCAAGGAAGCTGAACATCGTATCAACCACCACATCCGCGTACCCCAGGTGCGTCTCGTGGGCGACAACGTGACCATGGGTGTGTACCCCACGCAGGAAGCCCTGAAAATGGCTCAGGACCAGGCACTCGACCTGGTGGAGATCTCTCCGCAGGCCGATCCGCCGGTGTGCCGCATCATCGACTACAACAAGTTCCTCTACGACAAGAAGAAGAAGGAAAAGGAGATGAAGGCCAAGGCGAAGACGACGGAGATGAAAGAGATCCGCTTCACGCCCAACACCGACGACCACGATTTCGACTTCAAAAGTAAACACGCCGAAAGCTTCCTCAAGGAAGGCAACAAGGTGAAAGCCTACGTGCAGTTCAAAGGCCGCGCCATCCAGTTCAAGGACCGCGGGGAGCTGCTGCTGCTGAAATTCGCCGAGCGCCTCGGCGAAGTGGGCCAGCTGGAAAGCATGCCCAAACTCGAGGGAAAGCGTATGCTGGCGATCATCAGCCCCAAGACCAAAAAGGCAAAGGAACCTAGGGAGCCCAAAGAGCCCAAGGAACCGAAGGAACCCAAAGAGCCCAAAGAGCCGCGTCCTTCGGAACCGAAAGCTTAAGAACAGGGCCGTCCCGGATAAAAAAGCAACGAACATTCCAGCCTCCCGCAACACGGGAGGCTTACTTTTTTATGCGAAAGCTCCGCCGATTTTCGATATTCGTTCCATGGACCGCGATACACTGCGCAATACCTGCCTTGCGCTTAAAGGGGTGCAGGAAGAGATCAAATGGGAACACGACCTCGTGTATACGATCGGGGGGCGGATGTTCTGCGTCACGGGGATGGAGGGACCGGTGAATTTCAGCGTCAAGGTGCCAGATGAGGATTTCGAGGAGCTCTGCGGCGTGCCGGGCATCGAGCCGGCGCCCTACCTAGCCCGCGCCAAATGGGTGTTGGTGACCGAAGCCTGCACCTGGAAGCCCTCGAAAAAGCTGGAATTGGTCGGCAACAGCTACCGCCTGGTAGGCGCCAAGCTGACCAAAAAGGCGCAAAAAGAGCTCGGGCTGCTATGAGTGGTTCCGCGGCACCGGGCTTTGGCGTCCGCCGCGACCTGCGCCGCGTTGCGGCGGCGCTGTTCGTACCGTACCTGTGCGTGCTCACCTTGCTGTTCGTAGTGAAGCGGCCGGCCGCCTTCCGGGAGCAGCTGGCGCACTTCCGGTGGACCGAAATGGGGCATACGGTGAACCTGCTGCCTGGCCGGACCATTTTGTATTACATCACCCTGCAGGAAAACTACCAGACCGGTGTGGCCCAGCTGGGCGGTAACCTGGCGGGCTTCGTGCCTTTCGGCTTCCTCCTTCCTCTGTTTTACCGCCCGGCCCGCCGCGCCCTGCGCCTCGCCGAACTGGCCTCCGCCCTGAGCCTCCTTTTCGAGCTGTTCCAGTACGCTACGAACGTGGGTTCTTTCGACGTGGACGACCTGCTGCTGAACGTTTCCGGGGCGGTGTGCGGTTTCTTTGTTCTGCGCTGCATGCTGCAGCGCAGTTTGTAGTTTATCGTTCGTGGTTTGCGGTTTAGTTCCACACAAACAGCCTTGTTATTCAATTATTTAGCAAAACAACTACAAACGACAGACAACAAGCCACGAACTTTCCTTACTTTTGCGCTCCCATTGCCCGAACAGGCTCCCCAAGTGTTCCGCCCGTGCGGAGCCGCCTTAAGGGTGGAATCTCAAATTTGCATTGTAAAATGCCTAAAGTAAAAACAAACTCCAGTGCCAAGAAGCGTTTCAAGGTAACGGGCACCGGAAAGATCACGCACCAGAAGTCCTTCAAGCGTCACATCCTGACCAAAAAATCCACCAAGCGGAAACGCCACCTGCGGAAAGACGGCGTTGTTGCCAAATCCCACATGGATTTCGTAATGCGTCTCCTGCGCCTGAAGTAATCTTCAGCGCAGCGGTTAGAACCCTCTTTTAAACATTCAAACTGATTTCCCATGCCTCGTTCCGTAAATGCCGTCGCCTCGCGCGCACGCCGCAAAAGAATTCTTAAGCAAGCCAAAGGCTTCTATGGCAAGCGCAAAAACGTATACACTGTAGCCAAGAACGTCGTTGAGAAAGGTATGACCTACGCCTACGTAGGCCGCAAACTCAAGAAGCGCGAATATCGCCGCCTCTGGATTGCCCGTATCAACGCCGCCGTTCGCGAAGAAGGCCTCACCTATTCGCAGTTCATCAACCTGCTGTCGACCAAGGGCATCACCCTCGACCGCAAGGTTCTGGCCGACCTCGCCATGAACAACCCCGAGAGCTTCAAGGCACTCGTGGCCCAGGTGAAGTAAGTTTGTGGTTTGGAGTTTATGGTTTGTAGTTCCTTACGGACGTAAACACCGAGACAAATAAAGTATTGAGCCGCCTTCGGGCGGCTCTTTCGTTGCGGTGCATGGACGGCGACCAGCACAACCGAACAGCCAGCGCCGCGCTTCGCGCAACTACAAACCACAAACTCCAAACTACAAACAGAAGCGTCCAAAGGAGGCTTCGGGTTTTGTTTTCGGCGAAAACGTACATTTGGAAAATTTTAGTCACCGACAACAACCCCTCTACCCGGTAAATGACGAACTCATACCTCGGTCTCGTTGAACAGACATTCAACTTCCCCCAGGAAGGACTCGAAGTAAAAGACGGTTACCTCCAGTTTAACGGTCTCGACATCAAAGCGCTTATCGACAAATACGGTACGCCCCTGAAAGTTTCCTACCTGCCCAAGATCGGCTCGCAGATCAACCGGGCAAAGGACATGTTCGAGAAGGCGATGAAAAAACACAAGTACGAGGGGCAATACCATTATTGCTACTGCACCAAGAGCTCGCACTTTTCCTTCGTGGTGGAAGAAGCCCTGAAACATGGCATTCACCTTGAAACCTCGTATGCCTACGATATCGAGATCATCAAGAAACTGGCGGAAAAGAAAAAGATCAGCAAGGACATGTTCATCATCTGCAACGGGTATAAGCAAAAAGCCTACACCCGGCGCATTGTGGGGCTGCTCAACAGCGGCTTCCGCAACGTGATCCCCGTGCTCGATAATAAGGAAGAACTCAACGCCTACAAATCGGTGAAAGGCCAGTTCAAGCTCGGTATCCGCGTGGCGGCCGAGGAAGAGCCCACCTTCCCGTTCTATACCTCGCGCCTCGGCATCCGCGCCAAGGACATCCTCGAGTTCTATGTAGACCAGATCGAGGGCTATGAGCACAAGTTCCAGCTCAAGATGCTCCATATCTTCCTGAACAAGGGTATCAAAGACGATATCTACTATTGGTCGGAGCTGAACAAGATCATCAACCTCTATTGCCAGCTCAAGAAGATCTGCCCCGAGCTTGATTCCATCAATATCGGCGGCGGCTTCCCCATCAAGCACTCACTGGGCTTTGAATACGACTACCAGTTCATGATCACCGAGATCGTCGGCAACATCAAGGCTGCCTGCAAGCGCAACAAGGTGCCGATGCCCAACATTTTCACCGAGTTCGGTTCCTACACGGTAGGGGAGAGCATGGCGCACATCTACAGCGTTATCGGCGAGAAATCGCAGAACGACCGCGAAACCTGGTACATGATCGACTCGTCGTTCATCACCACCCTGCCCGACACCTGGGGTATCGGCGAAAAGTTCCTGATGCTGCCCATCAATAAATGGGATAATGAGCCGCAACGCGTGGTACTCGGAGGCATCACCTGCGACAGCCACGACTACTACGATTCCGAAGAGCACATCAACGAGGTATTCCTGCCCAAGACGAACGGCGAAGGACCACTCTTTGTCGGCTTTTTCCATACGGGCGCCTACCAGGACCAGATCTCGGGCTACGGCGGCATCAAGCACTGCCTCATCCCGTCTCCGAAGCACGTCATCATTGAGCGCGACAAAAACGGCAAGCTGGTGGACTGGCTGTATGCCAAAGAGCAAAGCGCACAGAGCATGCTGAAGATCCTGGGGTACATCAAATAAAGAATCGCCCGCGACAACCCGGGCCGGCAAGGTTGCCCTATTTTTGGGTTATGCACCACTGCCGGATTTTCTTACTGCTCCTGGCTTGTTGGGCAACCGGTTTGCAGGCACAGCTGCCTCGCCTGGTACTTCCCATCGGTCACAACGGGCGCATCAACGGTTTGGCTTACAGTCCCGATGGAAAACGCGTGGCCACGGCTTCCGGCGACCATACCGCCAAGATCTGGGATGCCGCTACGGGCGCATTGCTGGCCGACCTCAAGGGATTCCAGGGCAGCGTTTACAAAGCCTCCTTCAGCCCCGACGGGCGCCTCCTGCTCGCCACCCCCGCCTTCGACGATTCGCTGGCAAAGATCTGGGACGCTACCACCGGCGCCTTCGTTGGCGACCTCGTTGGGCATAGCCGAAGCCTTCAATCGGGCGCTTTCAGCCCGGACGGCCACAGGATTATTACGGCTTCCGCAGACGGCACGGCGAGGATCTGGGACGTTGCCACCCGGCAAACAGTCCGAATCTTGAAAGGACACAGGGGCGCGCTCAAGTCGGCCCGCTTCAGTCCCGATGGACAACGTGTGCTTACCGCATCAAGCGACCGGAGTGCCCGCCTGTGGGATGCCCGGACCGGAGCGACGCTTGCTGTTCTGAACGGGCACACCCAAGCGCTGCGGGATGCCGTATTCAGCGAAGACGGGAGGCGCATCGCTACCGCCAGCGCCGACAGCACCCTGCGCCTCTGGGATACCGGCGGTGCCCAACTGCTGGTGCTCCGCGGGCACAACAAGGCCCCCGAATCCGTTGTTTTCAGCAGCGACGGTCAACTGCTGCTTTCCTATGCACCGAACAGCGACGCGCGTTTGTGGGACCTCCGTACGAATGGCACCTGCCGGGTTTTTACGGTTAAAAATAGCTGGGTGAATGACGCACAGTTTCAACCGGGAACGCACCAGGTCGCCCTATCAGTTTACGGCCGCTTTAGCGGCATCGTACTTTGGCAGGAAGACGGCACCGAGGTGGCCCGGCTGCCGCAAGAGGCCTGCGGCGGACTTTCCTTCAGCAGGGATGGGCGTTTTGTCGGGAGCTACTCTTGGATGGGTGATGCGCACCTTTGGCAAATAGCCAACGGGCAAGGGGTGCCGCTACGGGGCTATACTGATGATACCCAGGCCGCTTTGTTCAGTCCCGACGGAAAAACGATCATTACGAGCGGCTTTCGTCAAACAAAATACTGGGATGCCGCGACCGGAACACTCAAAGCGGTACTGCCCCAAACTTCGTTCGGTGACGATTTGCGCTTCCTGTTTGGGCCCGATGGCGCGACAATGGTGCTGATCGGGTACGACAGCATTGTGCTGGTCCAAATCGACCAGGGAAAAATACTACGCCGTATCGGGGGGCATTCGATGTCCATACACAGCCTTGCGCTCAGCCCGGATGGCCGGCGCCTGCTGTCGACCTCGGAGGACGGTACCGGACGCGTCTGGAGCCTGTCGCCCGACTCCCTACTGGCCACGTTAACCGGTCATACGCACCGCGTGAACTCAGGGGCTTTTAGTCCAGATGGGAAATGGGTGATCACCGCTTCCGATGATCATACGGTCAAGGTTTGGGACGCCGGAACGGGTCACTTGATGCATACCCTGTCCGGCCATGGAGAAAACGTCTTTTTACCCTCCTTCAGTCCTGACGGAAGCCGGATCGTTACTCCCTCACAGGATTTTACCGCGCGGCTGTGGAATACCGCAACGGGTGAAGAATTGCTGCAGTTTACCGAACACGAGGGCGGCGTGTACAGCGCCATCTTTTCTGCCGATGGCAAACGCCTGCTGACTGCCTCCGGCGATGAGACCGCAAAGCTTTGGGATGTGCAAACGGGCCGGGTGCTGGCCGACCTGAAAGGGCACACGGGCATCCTGAACCTAGCACGGTTCAGCCCGGACGAAAAAATGGTCCTGACCGCGTCCTGGGACGGCACGGCCCGCTTGTGGAGTACATCGGGAAAGGCGCTGACCCAACTGAAAGGACATGGAGATCAGGTATACAGCAGCGTCTTCAGCCCGGACGGCAAGCGGGTGCTCACCTGTTCGCGCGACCAGACCTGCCGTGTATGGAACGCAGCGACGGGCGAAGAACTGTATTCGTTCCTGGGCCTGGATTCTACGGGCTTCATGCTGATGGCGGCCGGGAATTACTACCATGCCACCGCCGACGCGGCGCGCCGGCTGCATTATGTAACCCCGCAACTCGGTGTTGTAAGCTTTGAACAGCTGGATGTACGCTACCACCGGCCTGATAAAGTGCTGCAAGCAATCGGCATTGCCGACAGCTCCCTGGTATCGTCGTTCCGGCTCGCCTACCAAAAGCGGATCCGGAAATTAGGTATCGATACAACACACTGGACGAATACAGGGTACCGCATGCCGGTGGCCGACTTTGCTGGCCGGGCCGACCTGCCGCGCGCCTTAAGCTCCGATACCCTTCGCCTGCATATCGTTGCAATGGATTCAGTGCTGCAGCTGGACCGATGGAATGTTTGGGTGAACGAGGTGCCACTCTTCGGTGCCCGCGGCCGGACGCTGGGGGACAAACACCGGCATGCTTTCGACACCGTACTCACCATCCGTCTCGGTACGGGCAGCAACAAGATCGAGACATCCGTCACCAACAGTGAGGCCGTGGAGAGCTATCGCATGCCCCTGGAAATAGTGCGTACGGGAACCGATACGGCCGTTCGCCTTTATTTTGCCGGTATTGGTATCGACCGCTTCCGGCAGCGGGAACACAATTTACGCTACAGTGTGAAAGACATCCGCGACCTGGCCCTGCTGCTGAAGGCGAAGTATGGCCGCCGCATCCAGATCGATACACTCTTCAATGAACAAGTAACCACGGAACGGGTTAGGGCTTTGAAGAGCCGGCTGGCCAGCTCGCGGGAGATCGATAAAATCATCCTCGCCTATTCAGGCCACGGTCTGCTCAGTAACGCATATGATTATTTTCTTTCAACGTACGATGTGGACTTTGCGCAGCCGCAGGAGCGGGGCTTACCTTACGACGCATTGGAATCACTGCTCGACTCTATACCGGCGCGTCAAAAGTTGCTACTGATCGATGCGTGTCATAGCGGCGAGGTGGACAAAGAGGAAGCAACGAATTATTTGGCGACACAGGCAGCCGGTCCCTCCAAAAAAGGTGTGGAGCTAAAGCAGGTGGCGCAGGGAAGGCCGAATGCCTTTGAGTTGATGCAACAGGTTTTTGTGAATGTGGGGCGAAGTACGGGGGCAACGATCATTTCCGCCGCGGGAGGCATGCAATCGGCGCTCGAGCGGACAGACCTGCGGAACGGCGTATTTACCTATGCGTTATTGGAATTCTTACGCACGACCCCATCGCCTTCGGTGCGCGCGCTGAAAGAATATGTGAACCGGCGGGTGCCGGAAATGACCGAAGGAAAACAAGTACCCACCTCGCGCGCTGAGAACAGCGCCAGCAACTGGGTACTTTGGTAAATTCAACCGGAAGGCTCTATTGTTTCCGTTTTAAAATGAGGTCGGCTGCTTGCTGCCGGCGCTGTTCCCCTTGCTGACGCACCTGCTCGCGTTGCTGCGGCGATTGAGGCGGGCGCGGGTTGTTGTGGTACGCATCGCGGTTGCGATTGCGCGGACGACCGTAATACGGGTCGCTGCTGTAGCCGCCGCGTCCGTAATAGGGGTCATACGCGCCGTAAGGCGCATTTGCAACCCCACCATAAGTACCGTAGATGCTGCTCACCGGGTAATAGCGGCCGCTCAGCGGGTCACGCTCTACCAGGATCTGCCGGCCCGGGCGATACGGGTCTTCCACGTAAATACGTGTCGGCGCCGAGCTCAAGCGCGGATCGGGTTCGTAATAATCATTGTCTCCGGTAGTCTGCTGCAGCGGCGCACAACCCACTGCCAGCACCGCCAGCAGGGCGGCTGCAACCATTGATCCCAAATAGGTCGTTTTCATAGTCGCAATCTTTACATTACAGACGCAAAAACACATCCGTTTATTCTTAATATATTCTCATATGAAGCGCATCCTTGCAATCTTAACAGTTTGGTCCGCAACGGCCTCGGCGCAGAGCGCCGAAGACAGCGTACGGGCTTCCGTGAACCGCCTCTTTGATGGCATGCGTAGAGCTGATACAACAGCCATCCGCGCGGCCTTCGCGCCCGGCGCCCTGCTCCAAACGGTGCTTGTAAACCGCGATGGAAATACCCGAATCGAAAGTGAGCCGGCAGATGCCTTCGTGTCGGCCGTAGCCCGGCCACACAAAGAGGTATGGGACGAGCGCATCACCTTCAACGGCGTGAAGATCGACGGGCCGCTGGCAACAGTGTGGACGCCCTACCATTTCTACGCAGGCGACAAGTTTTCGCATTGCGGTGTGGATGCGTTCACGCTGGCGCGCCTTCATGGTGAATGGAAGATCATTTACCTGGTGGATACCCGCCGGCGTACGGGCTGCAACCTCGGCGGCATGCAGTAAAAAGAAATCCCCGCGTAGACACGTGGGGATTTAAACCAAAACCAACTGCTTATGAGAAAAAAGGTGAAGCGTGACCGCTTACTGAATTTCGATTTGTTTTACGGAAGGTTTGACTTCCGCGCGCTTCGGGAGGTTTAATGTCAGCACACCCTGAACATATTGCGCTGAAACCGCCGTGGCGTCGATGTTTTCATCGATAGTGAAAGAACGCTTGAACGATGCAAATTTGTACTCGTGACGAAGAAGTTTTTCTGTTTTAGCAGAGTCTTCACGTTTCACCTCGGCGGATACGGTGAGCACCTTATCCTGCAGGCTGATCGAAAAGTCTTCTTTCTGGTAGCCCGGCGCTACCACATCGAGCGCGTAGCCGGCTTCCGTCTCCCGTACATTCACCGGTACCAGCGTGCGGCCATTGGCAACGGATCGTTCACTATATACAGACGAAACAGGAGCGAAAAAGTTTTCCAACAGGTTGTTAAAGGAAGCGGCGCCGGCCATTGGGCGGGTGTTAAATCGGGCGTGAGTCATGACTGTTTATTTTTTGTTTTTTTGAATGCTTGTGTTCCTCTTGCAGATCAAACAAAGCACCATTCCGATTTTTCAGCCACTATGTCAGTGTTGCAACGCCAAATACGACGCAATGGCAGCCCCGCACGGCTTTGCCTGCAATGATTGCAGTTGCGTACCTTTGCGAAAAATCAGAATCTATGTATCCCGCAGAGATAGTACAACCCATGAAGGAGGAGCTGACCGAGAATGGCTTTTCCGAATTGCTCAACGGCGCTGAAGTGGAAGCGCAACTGAAGAAAGACGGCACCACGCTGGTGATGATCAACTCGGTTTGCGGCTGCTCCGCCGGCACTGCGCGCCCCGGCGTACTGATGGCGGTGCACAATGCCACCCATAAGCCCGACTTTCTTGCTACGTCGTTCGCCGGCTTCGACACCGATGCGGTGCAAACCCTCCGCCAGCACCTGCTGCCGTACCCGCCCTCGTCGCCCGCTATTGCCCTGTTCAAGAACGGCTCCCTTGTGCACTACATCGAGCGCCACCAGATCGAAGGCCGCTCTGCACAGATGATCGCCAACAACCTGCTTTCCGCATTCGAGCAGTATTGCAACTAAGGTTCGCGGATCTCACGAAAACACGGACGAAAAAAAATAGAAGGTTCTGCACCAGCAGGACCTTTTTTGTTGGCCTGGATGGCGGCGAACCGGCTTGCCAATAAACCAATAGACTAATAAACCGATTACCTGTTATTTTCGCAGCCTATGTACCCCAATCTCTACTACGCCTTTCGTGACCTCTTCGGGATTGAAGCCGGCTTTCTGCGCATCGTGAATACGTTCGGGTTCTTCGTGGCCCTCGCGTTCCTGCTTGCCGCCTCCCTGCTGAGCCGCGAGCTGCGCCGCAAGAGCCGCCTTGGCCTGCTGCAGCCCACCGACGAACAGGTGCTGGTAGGACAACCCGCGTCGATCGGTGAGTTGCTGATCAACTTCATCGGCGGCTTCGTGATCGGCTTCAAGATTGGCGGCATGATCACGCTGGGCTCCGATGTACTGCAGGACCCGCAGGCCTACCTGTTTTCCGGGATGGGCAGCCCCCTCATCGGTATCCTGCTCGGTGGCGTGCTGGCCGGCTGGAAGTGGTGGGAAAAGCGCAAGCAGCAACTGCCGAAGCCCGAGAAGCGCACCATCCGCCTGTGGCCCCACGATCGGGTAGGGGAGTTTACGATCCTCGCACTCATCTTCGGACTGCTGGGTGCGAAACTCTTCGACATTTTCGAAAACTGGGGCGACTTCCTGAAGCACCCCGCCGACTATATCTTTTCGCCCGCGGGCCTCACCTTTTACGGCGGCCTCATCCTAGCCACCATTGCCATTGTGTGGTATGCCCGCAAGCACAGGATCCCGGTGCGTCATCTTGCCGATGCCATGGCGCCGGCCCTGATGATCGCCTATGCCGTGGGCCGCATCGGCTGCCAGGTGGCCGGCGACGGCGACTGGGGAATTTATAATTCCGCTTACACCGTCAATGCGCAGAACCAAGTAGTGGATGCCGCACCCGGAGACTATGAGCGCAGCCTGCAAACACATGCCGCTTATATGCATTCCCGCTGGCGCGAAAGCGGGGGCGTGCCCGAACACAAAGCATTCAAAAAGCCGGCGGGTTTTCTGCCCAACTGGTTCGTAGCCTACAACTACCCGCACAATGTGAATGAAGACGGCGTGCCCATCGCCGGGTGCACCGACAACAAGTACTGCAATGCCCTCCCGGTGCCGGTTTACCCAACGCCCTTGTACGAGATCCTTGCCGGTACGGCCCTGTTTTTCCTGCTCTGGGGACTGCGCACGCGCCTGAAGCCCGCGGGCGCGCTCTTCTGTCTCTATTTGATTGTGAACGGCGTTGAACGCTTCCTCGTGGAGACCATCCGCGTGAACACCCGGATCGATTTCCTGCCGGGCCATCCCACGCAGGCAGAGGTCATCGCGATCGGATTGGTGCTGACAGGCGTCGGTTTGTGGATCTGGCTCGCCCGAAAAAATAGGGCCAACACCGCTACAGTGTGAGTAAATGCGCCGGATCGTGTATAAGTAACAGAATCGGCGACTTAACACAAGCTTGGCCGGCACGGAGCAAGCATAGTACAGTTTTTGCTGCGCATAATATAAGGAAAATTGTTATGCAAATTCATTTTTCCGGCTTACCTTTGCAGACAGTGCCAAAAAAGTTTAACTCTGCTTTTCCGCAGCTTTTTGCAACAGGGCAAGGTCTTCATTCGTTCAATATCTAAACGCAAGGAATTACACACTATGAGGCAGCTTAAAATTGCTACCCAGATTACCAATCGGGACTCGCAGGCCGTTGAAAAATACCTCCAGGAAATCTCCAAGATCCCGATGATCACCCCGGAGGAGGAAACAACGCTGGCACAGCGCATCAAGATGGGCGACCAGCGCGCCCTCGACAAGCTCGTGCAGGCCAACCTCCGTTTCGTGGTGTCGGTAGCCAAGCAGTACCAGCACCAGGGACTTTCCCTGTCGGACCTGATCAACGAGGGCAATCTCGGCCTGATCAAAGCCGCCCAGCGCTTCGACGAAACGAAGGGTTTCAAATTCATTTCCTACGCCGTTTGGTGGATCCGCCAGTCGATCCTGCAGGCTCTGGCCGAGCAAGGACGCCTGGTACGCCTTCCCCAGAACAAAATCGGCACCTATAACAAGGCCAACAAGGCCTACATGGCCTTCGAGCAGGAGCACGAGCGTGAGCCGAGCACCGAAGAGCTGGCCGACATCCTGGAGATGAGCGAGACCGAGATCAACAACATTTTCCAGAGCAATACCCGCCACACCTCCCTCGACGCACCCGTGCACGAGGCCGAAGACGTGGCCATGGGCGACCTGCTGGAAGGCTCCGACGATACCGACGACGACGTGATGAAGGATTCGCTGCGCGCCGAGATCCGCCGCGTGCTGAAATCCCTCTCGCCCCGCGAAGCCGAGATCGTGAATGCCTACTTCGGCCTCGACGGCGAAAACGGCGTCACTATTGAGCAGATCGGCCAGAAGTACGACCTCACCAAGGAGCGCATCCGCCAGATCAAGGAGCGCGCGATCAAGCGCCTCCAGAAGGCCCGCTACAGCAACGCGCTGAAGGCGTACCTGGGATAAGAACGTGAAGCGTGAGCCGTCAGCCATCAGCCGTGAGTGCTAACGACCCTATTGAAGAACGGATGCCAATGGCATCCGTTCCTTTTTATTGGCGCAAGCCGCTCACGATTCGCGGCTCACGCTTCACGATTACCTTTGTCCCGATGAAACACTGCTTCCTCCTGTTGCTGACCATCACGGCGCTTGCCGGCTGCGAGCGAGACATCGACGTCCCGGTGGCCGAGGTCGCCCCGAAGCTGGTGGTGGAGGCGACGATCGAAAACGGGCAGCCGCCGCTGGTGATCCTCAGCCGCTCGCTCGCGTACTTTTCTACCCTCAGCATCGACCAGCTCGCCAACTCTTTCGTGCACGGCGCCCAAGTGGAAATGTCGAACGGCGCGGTCACGCACCGGCTGAAAGAGTACACCGTACCGGCGGGCAACAGCGGTTATTTTGTTTCTTTTTACACCCTCGACTCAAGCAACCTCGCCACTGCTTTCCTCGGTTCGCTTCAAACCGATTACCAGTTGCGGATTGTAGCAGAAGGGGCGACCTACACCGCCCAAACCCGCATACCCGCCGTCACCAAGCGCATCGATTCCACCTGGTGGCGCCTCAACCCGCGCGATACCAGCGACGGCAAAGTGGAAGTGATGGTGAAAGTAACCGACCCGCGCGGCTATGGCGACTATGTGCGCTACTGGACGCGCCGTAACAGCGAGCCCCTTCGCCCGGGCCGCAACTCGGTGTTCGACGACCTGGTGATCGACGGCACCACCTACGACCTGCCCATCGACCCGGGCATCGACCGCGGGGGAACCAACAACGGTTTCGACGAACGCTCGTTTAAAAGAGGCGACACCGTCACCCTAAAGCTCGCCAACATCGACAAGGCCACGTACGACTTCTGGCGTACGATGGAATACACGTACCAATCTGTGGGTAACCCCTTTGCCTCGCCCACGCGCGTTCTCGGCAACATCTCCAATGGCGCCCTCGGCTACTTCGGCGGCTATGCGGCGCAGTACCGGACGATCATCGTTCCGAGGTGATTGGACTATTGGTCTATTCGTCTATTGGTTTATTGGTTTATTGGTTTATTGGCAACGGGTTCGACGCCGCCTTTTGTATCATAACCCATTGCTCGGTGCTCATTTCCCATCCACAAGTTATCAACGATCCTGGGCGAAAACCCGGCGCGTCCGCTCTTCGCAACAAAGTGGGCGTGAAAGCCGCTAAATTTGCTCCCCGAACGTCAACAGCATGGAAAACAACAGCCCCGAAAAAGTACAGCTCCTCATCATCGGTTCCGGTCCGGCCGGCTACACCGCTGCTATCTACGCCGCCCGCGCCAACCTTAAACCCGTGCTGTACCAAGGCATCCAGCCCGGCGGCCAGCTGACCATCACCACCGAAGTGGAGAACTACCCCGGCTTCCCCGAAGGCGTTCAGGGTCCCGAGCTGATGGTGCATTTCGAAAAGCAGGCCCACCGCATGGGTGCCGACCTGCGCTACGGTCTCGCCACCGCCGTGGATTTTTCCAGCCACCCGTTTAAAGTAACCATCGACGAGGAAAAGCTGGTGGAAGCCGACGCGATCATCATCGCTACTGGTGCCTCCGCCAAGTGGCTCGGCCTCGAGAGCGAACAGCGCCTTAATGGCTACGGCGTATCGGCCTGTGCCGTGTGCGACGGCTTTTTCTTCCGCGGAAAAGAAGTGGCGATTGTGGGCGCCGGCGATACCGCCGCCGAGGAAGCCCTCTACCTTTCGAAGCTTTGCTCCACCGTGCACATGATCGTGCGCCGCAACGAAATGCGCGCCTCCAGGGTGATGCAGGACCGTGTAAAGGCCGCATCCAACATCAAGGTTTACTGGAACTCCGTGACGGACGAGATCCTCGGCGAAAAGACCGTGGATGCCGTACGGATCTGCAATACCGAAACGAACGAAAAGACCGAGATTCCGATCAAAGGCTTCTTCGTGGCCATCGGTCACCAGCCCAACTCCGACATCTTCAAAGGCCAGCTCGACATGGACGAGGCCGGCTACCTCATTACCGTTCCGGGCTCTGCCAGGACCAACATCGAAGGCGTGTTCGCCGCCGGTGACGTGCAGGACAAAATCTACCGGCAGGCCGTTACCGCTGCCGGCTCCGGCTGCATGGCCGCCCTGGACGCCGAACGCTACCTGTCGGAGAAAGGACTCCACTAGGAGGATCGCTGATCTCAGATATCGGATTTCTGATTTGGTAGCGCGCCATTGACCGGAATGTGCCCGGAATGCTGCGGATCCGACATCAGACATCAGACATTTCCTTAAATTGCTGGGAATGACACCCTACTTCACGATCGCCCTGGAAGGCCTCCGCTTTCAGGCGCCGCACGGCGTCTATGCCGGCGAGGCCGATACGGGCAACGCTTTCGAGGTGGACCTGCGGCTGGAGGTGGATGGCAGCGCTTCCGTTGATTCGATCCACGACACGGTCAACTACGTGGAGGCCTATGGCCTGCTCCGCGGGATCTTTCTCCAGCGCCAGGCCTTGCTGGAAACGCTTTGCCAGCAGATCGCCGCGGCATTGGAGGCCCGTTTTCCGCAACTGCGTGGTCTCGATGTATCCATCCGAAAACTGACGCCGGCCATCGACCATTTCCAGGGATCCGTACGGGTGTCGCTACGCAAAGCCTACAACCCGGAACCATGAAGACAGCAGTTCACCTACTCCTCCTGGGCTTCCTCCTGTTTGCCCGCCCTGCCGGTGCGCAATCGGAGCGCGAGCTCCTCGAAACCGCGCAGCGCCAGGAAGCGGCGCTCAACGAGGGTGCCGCGTTTGAAACCCTCAAGGTGGCGGTGAAGGTGAATCCCTCCAGCTACCCCGCCCTCTGGAAGCTCAGCGAACTGTGCAGCCGCATCGGCAAGCGACAGGGACGCAAGGAAGTGCAGCAGGAATTTTACAAGCTCGGAAAGTCGTACGCGCAGCGCGCCGTCACCGTGAACCCCACGGGCGCCGACGGCTACTATGCGCTCGCGGTAGCCATGGGCCGCATGGCGCTGAGCCAGTCGGGCAAGGAGCGCGTGAACTCGGTCAAGGAGATCCGCACGAACGTGGAAAAGGCCCTGCAGCTCAACCCGGGGCATGGCCGCGCCTGGCATGTGCTGGGCAAGTGGCACTACGAAGTGGCCAACCTGGGCATGTTTGAAAAAGCGGCGCTCCGGATCGTGTACGGCGGACTTCCCCCGGCCTCGCTCCAGGAAAGCATCCGCTGCTATGAGAAGGCCCGCAGCCTCGAGCCCGAATTCGCACTCAATTACCTGGAGCTCGCAAAAGCTTATCACAAGGCCGGCCAGGACGACCACGCCCGCGAATGCCTCCGTAAGCTCCCTTCGCTTCCCAACAAAACCGGCGACGACGCACACATCAAACAAGAAGGCGCAAAGCTGTTAAAGGACCTGGAGTGAGCGGTTTATAGTTTATAGTTTATAGTTTGTAGTTGCGCGAGGCGCGGCAACGCTAGGCGTCATTGCGAGCGCAGCGAAGCAAACTCTCCCGTTACGCAACATGCATCCGACTCCAATGAGCTTCGAATGGAAGTCTTTGCAAGGCGGGAATAGCCTTCGGCCGGCGCCAGCCAACCTCCAAAACCCTCAAAGCCTCCAAAACCTCCAAAACCTCCAAAACCTTTCTCAGATCTTCTTCTCCCGCCACCTCCCTTTTTTTATGTAGAAATACGAGCCGGTGAAAAGAACGGTCCAATACAAAAACTCCGACAGCCAGGCATAGACGATCGACAGGTGCCAGCGTTCGAGGATCAGGAATACGTACAAGCAGTAGAAGACGATGGCGCCGAGCTCGATGAGGAAGGTGATCCGACTGTTGCCCGTACCCGTTACCGAATTGAGCCAGATGGTGGCTACCGACATCAGCACCAGCGCCGCCGACACCACGCGGATCACGGGCACGCCGGCTTCCACGAAGGTGCCCTGCAGCCCGTAGATAGAGAGGTACAACGCCGGGAAGACATTCAGGAAGACAAACACGCCGAGCGCAAGTCCGAGCGAGATCCACTGGATCTTTTTGATGCAGGTTAGCACCAGGTCGTGGCGGCCCTGTCCGATGATGTTGCTCACCATGGCGTTGGCCGTGGCGGCGAAGGCCCATACAAACACCCCGAAGAAGCCGAAGATGTTGCGCATCGTATTCGACACCGCGAGGCCTGTTTGCCCGCTGTTGCGCTCGATCAGGATGTAAAAGAAAAACCAGGCGATGATGCTGATGGCGTGCTGGAACACCAGCGGACCGGAAAGCGACAGGATGCTGCGGATGTTCTCCGGGTCCCATTGCGTTTTTGTGAACAGCGAGAACTGCCGGTCGAGACCCTTGATGCGGATGACGACGAAGATCGCGAACATGCCCAGGAACTCGGCGATGATGGAGGCAAAGGCCGCGCCGTTGAAGCCGAGTGCCGGGAGGCCGAAGTGCCCGAAAATGAGGGCGTAGTCGAACAGCACATTACTGACCGCCTCGATCAGCGTCCCCGCCACGAGCAGGCGGCTGTTGTTGGTGCCCACCAGCAAAGCATTGCGCATCTGGTAGATATACAGGAAGGGGAGGCCCCAGATCCGGATCTGCAGGAACGTGATGGCCCTTTCGGCCGTTTCGGGGTGGCGCACCACCGCGCGTAGGATCGCGGGGGCGATGGTAAACGTACTGACGATGCCCACCAGCGCAATGGCCATGGCCACCAGCACCCCCTGGTGAAAGATCTTGCCGATCGCCTCGGGGCGGTTTTCGCCGGCGCGCCGCGCAATCAGCGCCTGCAGGCCGTTGTTGAGCCCATAGCCGACGGAGGAAAAGATCAGGTAATACACCCCCGTGATGCTGGCCACGGCCAGCGCCTCCTCGCTCAGGTGACCGAGAAACACGTTGTTGATGATGAAATTGAGGTTGGGAACCAGCAACGCCAGGCTGATCGGCAGGGCGATCTTCAGGATCTGGCGGTTGCTGACGGCTACTTGGAGCGAAGACATAAGGGCGCAAACCTACGACGGTTCGGAGATCTCTGATGGCGGATGTCGGATGTCGGATGTCTGATGTCTGATGTCGGATGTCGGATGTCTGATTTCGGATTCCAGATGGCGCTGGTGTCAGAAGCGCAACTGTTCGTACCGGACCGCCGCATAGCGGCGGCATGTGTTAGCCGGAGACTTTAGTCCCGGGCTACAGGGCGCAGGCATCCCTCGTGCCGCGTAGCGGCACCACCGTTTTCCCGGGAACAGGCGAGGGGCGCCCTTTGTCCGCTGCGCGGCGCGGCAGCCCGCCGACGACCGTTTTTTTGTCGCTGCACGGTGCAGGAAGCTTCCAACGGCTGTTTTTTGCCCGCTGCAGCGTGCAGGAAGGGAAAAACGACCGTTTTTTGGTCGCTGCACACTGCAGCAAGCTTCCAACAACCGTTTTTTGGCCGCTGCACGGTGCAGCAAGCTTTCAACAACCGTTTTTTGGTCGCTGCAGCGTGCAGGAAGCCCCGACAGACGTTTTTGAGCCGCCGTGCGGCGGGCTCCCGATAAACGTTTTTCCGTCCCGCACCAGGCATCGCCCCGCTTTGGTAAAAGCGCCCTGCCTGAAAGAATCGCCCACCTAAGTGCCCCCTTCGCGCCGCCGGCCGGAGCATTTTCCTGAAAACAGGCTTATTTAATGGCCTTTGGCGCGGAGGCCGGGGAACAGGGGGCCGGGCGGCGTGCTCCGGTCTTTATATTTGCCCCAATGAACGTACTGTTTGACATACAGGGCAGCGGCCGCGCTTCGGGCGGACTCCTGCTGTGCGAATGGGGCGCCGGCTATTGCTGCACCGCCCTGCTCGACGGCGACAGCCGCCTCGTGCACCGCCTTCGCTACTGGTCGCTGGAGGAGCCCCTGCCGCAGCAAGACTTCGACGCCATCCTCGAAGGACTGCGCCAGTGGTCGGCGCACGCGGCCCGCGTGGTTTTCTGCTCGGCCTTCCCGGAGGCCGTGCTCCTGCCGCAACGCTATGCCGATGCCGCCGCCACGGTCGTTCCGGCCCTGTACCCGGTCGGCGGGCCGGTGCAGCAGGACCGCGTTGGAGAATGGCAGCTGACCACCGCATATACCTTCCCGCCGGCCCTTGACGCCGCCCTCCGCGAAGCCTTCCCGCAGGCCGAATACTTCCATGCCTTTACCCCGGCGCTGAAAGGACACAGCTCCATCGACGCGCCTACGCAGCTGCAGGTGCACTTCGCCCCGAAGCAAGCCCGCGTGCTCGCCCGCAAGGACGGTTTCCTGCAACTGGCGCAGGTATACCGCTACGACAGTCCCCTCGACGTCGTGTATTACCTGCTCCGCATCGCCGCCGAAACGGGGCTCCCGGGCGCCGACACACCCCTGGTGCTTACCGGGCTCATTGACGAGGAATCGGCCCTGTACCGCGAGCTGTACCAGTATTTCACCACGCTCCACTTCGGCAGTGCGCCCGGTGCGCCGGCGGAAGACGGAAGGCCCGCCCATTTCTTCACCTCCCTGCACAACCTGGCCCAATGCGTATCATAAGCGGAAGCCTCGGCGGCCGGCGCATCCAGCCGCCCGCCCACATGCCTCATACCCGGCCCACCACCGACATCGCCAAGGAGGGCCTGTTCAACATCCTGCAAAACAACCTCGACTTCGAAGACCTGAAAACCCTCGACCTGTTCGGTGGCACGGGCGCCATCTCCTACGAACTCGCCTCGCGCGGCGTGGCCGACGGCACCATCGTGGAAAAAGACCCGAAGATGTTCGACTTCATCAAAAAGAACATCGATGCCCTGAAGATCGAAGGCTTTAAAGTCGTGCGCTCGGAAGTATTCCGCTACATCGATGAATGCAGCCAGCAATACGACTTCATCTTTGCCGGCCCGCCCTACGCGCTCAATACGATCGACGAAATCCCCCGGAAGATCTTCGAGAAGGGACTGCTGAAGCCCGGAGGCTGGTTCATCCTGGAGCACACCCCGCGCAACGACTACAAAGGCTATCCGCACTACAAGTGGGAGCGCAACTATGGCACGACTATTTTCACGCTCTTCGAAAACGAAGCCGACGCATGACGAAGAAAGCCGCCCGCAAGCATTTCATAGAAAAGCGCGATGCCCTCGACGAATCGTGGCAGCTGAAGGCCGACGACCTGATCCTGATCCAGTTCCAGACGCTCGAGCTTCCGTTCCTGGAGCGGGTCATGAGCTTTTATTCCATCCCCCACAAGAAGGAAGTGAACTCCTTCCTGCTCACCGACTTCCTGCACTTCCGCAACCCGGCGCTGCAGCTGGCCTACCCGCGCATGAACGTGGCCGATAACTCGATGGACGCAGTGCTGGTGGCGGCCGACGAGGCCTTCATTGAAAACGAGTACGGCATCAACGAGCCCGTGGGCGACCACCTGCTCGATCCGCACGAGCTCGACCTCGTGCTGGTGCCGCTGCTCGCCATTGACCGGCAGGGCCACCGCGTGGGCTATGGCAAGGGTTATTACGACCGTTTCCTCGCCCGCGTGTCGGACGATTGCCTGAAGGTGGGCGTGTCGTACTTCGAGCCGGTGGAGCGCATTACCGACACCGATCAATATGACCTACCTTTAGACCTTTGTGTCACCCCGCAACAGGTGTATGTTTTCTAACTTCTTTCTCAAGTCTTTCCGCATCCTGCTATTTCCGCTGGCGCTCCTGTATGGGGCGATTGTACTTCTACGGAACTGGCTGTACGACCGGGGCTGGATGCGCTCCGTTTCTTTCGGGCTGCCGCTCATCTGCGTGGGCAATCTTTCCGTGGGCGGAACGGGCAAAAGCCCGATGGTGGAATACCTCCTCACGCGGCTGAAGAGCCGCTACCGCGTGGCCACGCTCAGCCGCGGCTACAAGCGCAAAACGCGCGGCTATGCCCTGGCGAACACGTCCAGCACCGCGCTCGAGATCGGCGATGAGCCGATGCTCTTTCACCGCAAGTTTCCCGAGGTGCCCGTTGCCGTAGGAGAGGAGCGCCTGGTGGCCATCCCGCAGCTGCTTCACGACCGCCCCGACACCCAGGCCGTCATCCTCGACGATGCCTTTCAGCACCGCCCGATAAAGGCAGGGCTCAACATCCTGCTCACCGACTACGGGAACCTCTACACGCGCGACTTCTTCCTGCCCACGGGCGACCTGCGCGACAGCCGCAGTTCCGCCGGCCGCGCCGAGGTGATCGTGGTGACGAAGTGTCCCGCCGGCCTTACGCTGGCCGAGAAAGAAGCGCTGCGCCGCGAGTTTGCCCCCCGCAGCGGGCAGCACCTGTTTTTCACCAGTATCGCCTACGGTGCAGCCTATCATATCGTAACCCGGCAGTTCAGCAGCATCGACGAGCATACGGAAGTGCTGCTGGTAACCGGCATCGCCAACCCGCGGCCGCTGAAAACCTACCTCGAGGAGCGCGTTCAGACCTATTCGATGATGCACTACGGCGACCACCACATCTTCAGCATCGACGACTGGCGCGAGATCCGTGATCGCTTTGCTGCGCTGGAAGGACCGAAAAAGATCATACTGACGACCGAAAAGGACGCGATGCGCCTGCTCAAATTTGAAAACGAACTCGCCGGCCTGCCCTTCTACGTGCTGCCGATCGAGCACCGGTTCCTCTTTGAAGAGGGAACACAATTTGATAGTATCGTGTATACCTTTATTCAAGAGTTCAAAAAACCTGGCTAATCCATGGGAAGAAAAAACACGAAGAAACAGAAGACAGGAGCCCCGAAGGAAGGTAACAACCCCAAACGCGGACAGCGCGACGGACAGCGCGGAAGCCGCCCTGGCGGCGGCAGCCGCACGCATAGCGAAAGCGACACCTACACCGGCAAACTCGAGGTCACCCGCTCCGGGATGGGCTTTGTAGTGGTGGAAGGCCTGGATGTAGACATCCTAGTACGACCCAACGATTTCAACAGCGCCCTTCATGGCGATAAAGTACGCGTAGCCGCCAACCCCGGCCACGAAGGCCGCCGCATGCAGGGCACAGTGGTAGGCGTGGTAGAACGCAAGCAAAACGAATTCATCGGCACCCTGCACATGAACAAGGGCTTTGCCTTTGTGGTGTCTGACAGCGAGAAAAAGACCCCCGACATCTTTGTTCCCGAGGCCCACTTCAACGGTGCCGTGGACGGCGACCGCGTGGTAGCCCGCATCAAAGACTGGGCGACCGGCTCCGGCAAACGCCCCATTGGCGAGGTGGTGAGTGTGCTGTCGCCCGAAGACCGCAACGACATCGCCATGAAAGAGATCCTGCTCGAAAACGGGTTCGGGCTCGCTTTCTCCGATGAAGTGCTGGAAGAAACAGCGCGCATCCCCGACGTCATTTCCGAAGAAGAGATCGCGAAGCGCCGCGACTTCCGCCAGATACTTACGTTCACCATCGACCCCGTAGACGCCAAGGACTTCGACGACGCCCTTTCGATCCGCGTGCTGAAGAACGGCAACTACGAGATCGGCGTGCACATCGCCGACGTTGGCCACTACGTGGCCCCCGACACGGCGCTGGATACGGAAGCCTATCAAAAGGCCACCTCGGTGTACCTGCCCGACCGCGTCAGCCCGATGCTGCCCGAGCACATCTCCAACGTACTCTGCTCGCTGCGGCCCCACGAAGACAAGCTGACCTTTTCGGCCGTCTTTGAAATGACGCCCAAAGCCCAGGTGAAAGGCTACTGGCTGGGCAAGACCGTGATCCATTCCGACCACCGCTTTACCTACGAAGACGTGCAGGAAGTGATCGAGAAGCAGCAAGGACATTACGAGGACGAGCTCATGCTCCTCAACAACATGGCGCAGCGCCTGCGCAAGAAGCGGATCGAAAACGGTGCGATCAATTTCTCCTCGCAGGAGGTCCGCTTCAAGCTCGACGAAAAGGGCAAGCCGATCGGCATCGTCGTGAAGGAAAGCAAGGAGGCGCACCAACTGATCGAAGAGTTCATGCTGCTGGCCAACCGCTACGTGGCCGAGCACGTTTCGAAGATCGAGGTAAAGAAAAAGCCGGTGCCGTTTGCCTACCGCGTGCACGACCTGCCGAGCGAGGAAAAGATGCTGCCCTTCATGGCCTTTGCCCGGAAGTTCGGGCACAAGTTCGATATGTCGTCGCCCGAAAAGATCGCCGAGTCCTTCAACAAGATGCTGGCCGATGTAAAAGGCAAGCCCGAGCAGCACGTGCTGGAAACTTTGGGCATCCGCACGATGGCCAAAGCCACCTATACCACCGAGAACGTAGGACACTACGGGCTCGGCTTCGATAACTACTGTCACTTTACGTCGCCCATCCGCCGCTACCCCGATATCCTCGTGCACCGCGTGCTCCTCAGCATCCTGCAGAACGACATCGAGATCGATAAAAAGATGGACGAGAAGTGCAAGCACTGCTCGGAGCGCGAGCGCGCCGCCATGGAATCGGAGCGCGCCGGCAATAAGTACAAGCAGGTGGAATACATGCTCGACTTCCTGGGCGAAGAGTTCGATGGCGTCGTCAGCGGCGTGTCGGCCTTTGGCTTCTGGGTGGAGACGGTAGAGCACAAGTGCGAAGGCATGGTGCCCGTGACCAGCCTCGCCGACTATGACGAATTCCGCCTGGTGCAGGAAGACTACAGCCTGGTGGGTGCCCGCTCCGGAAAGAAGTTCCGAATGGGCGACAAGGTGCGCATCAAGGTCGTGGCCGGCAGCCTCGAAAAACGGACGCTCGACTACGACTGGGTACTCACGCCCGGCGACGAGGAAGAAGCGGAAACGCGACGGGCTGAAAAGAAGGGGGGCAGCACCAAGAGTGCCCGCAAGCGGAAGAAGAAAGGAGAGGAGGACGAAGACTTTTAGCGTGAGGCGTAAGGCGTGAACCGTGGGCAACACATCGCCGCTGTTCACGACTGACGGCTGACGGTTCACGATTTACCAAAACTTGCATGCATTCATTCGAAACCCTCGCGCAGCAATTCGCGGCGCACTTTGATACCGACCACTTTCCGCAGGAGCCATCGTCGCTCTATGAACCCAACCGCTATTTCCTGAAACTGGGCGGCAAGCGCGTGCGCCCCGTGGGCGTGCTGATGGGCAACGAGCTCTTCGACGAGATCAACCCCGACGCCTGGAAAGTGGCCACCGCCGTGGAGCTTTTTCACAACTTTACACTCATACACGACGACATCATGGATGCCGCGCCGCTGCGCCGCGGACAACCGACAGTGCACGAGAAGTACGGGCAAAGCACCGCCCTCCTCGCCGGCGATGTGATGCTGGTGGCGGCCTACGACTACCTCAACCGGATCGGCAGCTCTCACCGCTTCGCGATCAACGCACTGTTTGGCCAGACGGCCCGTGAGGTGTGCGAAGGGCAACAGCTCGATATGGACTTCGAGCAGCACAACGATGTGGGACTGGACGCCTACCTGAACATGATCAATCTGAAGACTTCAGTGCTGCTGGCCGCCTCGCTGCGTATGGGCGCTATCCTCGGCGGCGCGCTGGAGCGCAACCAACAGTTGCTGTATGAATTCGGCCGCAAGCTCGGCCTGGCCTTCCAGGTGCAGGACGACTACCTCGACGCCTTCGGCGACCCTGAAAAATTCGGCAAGCAGGTCGGCGGTGATATCAAAGCCAACAAAAAGACCTTTTTGCTCATCCATGCATTGGAAACGGCCGATGCCGCCCAAAAGACCGAACTCGAAGTGCTCCTCGCAGGCAACGACGGCGACAAAGTAGAACGCGTGCTCGGCATTTTCCGCGCTTCGGGCGTAGACGCCTGGGCCCGCGAGCTGAAGGAGCGGTACCTCCGCGAAGCACTTTCGCACCTCGACGATGTGGCCGTCCTCTCCAAAAGAAAAGAGCCGCTCCGCGAGCTGGCTCTGTACCTGATTCAAAGGGATTATTAAAGCCCATGCCCCGGCCTCTTACCGAAAAGGAGGGGATTCCGTTCTATTCCCTTCCGTTGGGAGGGTGGGCCTTAAATGTAGGTTCCGGCGATGCTGAAGCCGTGCACGAGGCAAACTACGACGATGGCGATATCAACGAGGATCGTGGCAAAGAAGACCGGAAGCGTCAGCTTGGTGGGCTGTGCGGCAAGGTTGGTTACCAGCGAGGCGCCCATGGCAGCGATAGCAGTAACCCAAAGAGCGATATTGCTACCGGAAAGGATGATGGCGAACAGCGTCAGCGGGGTGACCACACAGCCGTGAATGGCGATGATGGCGGCGACCCAGCCAAAGCGGAACTGTTCCTGGCCGGCGCACCAGTTCAGGAATCGGCTCAGCATGGAAGCGCGGGTGGTAGCAGTAAAGTTGGTTGGTACGGTCTGGCGTACATAAGAGTTCGTAGGGTTGGTTATCGTTGCCATGATTGCTTTGTTTTTGTTGACACAAAGCTCGCTCAACCGCCTGCCGCAAAGAATGACACAAGACTTTCCCGGTACTGACGTTGGTCAGAATACGAGCTGACCGGCGCTCTCTTCCGCCCGATTACCCCATTATCCCATTCCGCCGTCACCCCATCCGTTTTATATTGTAATTTCCCGCCTCAAATACAAAAACCGGATGCCCAACCAGCTTTTTCGGAAGAAACAGATACACGTAATATTGAGAGAAGCCCAGGAAGGGCTTAGTGACGCAGAAGGGCATGCCTCGGGGCTCCGTAAAGTGCTGGGGGTGCGTGACCTGACCGCCATGGGAATCGCGGCGGTGATCGGCGCCGGGATTTTCTCCTCCATCGGCAAAGCCTGCTTCGACGGCGGACCGGGCGTTATTTTCCTTTACATCTTCACCGCCATCGCCTGCGGCTTCGCCGCGCTCTGCTATGCGGAATTCGCCTCTACCGTACCCGTGTCGGGCTCCGCTTATACCTATTCGTATGTGGCCTTCGGGGAGATCTTCGCCTGGATCATCGGGTGGGACCTGCTGATGGAATACGCGATCGGCAACATTGCGGTCGCGATTTCCTGGAGCGACTACTTTACCGGCCTGCTCGACAAAGCGGGACTGGCCATCCCGCGCTGGCTCACGATGGATTACACGACGGCGCACCATGGTTTCCTGGAGGCCGGGAAGCTGGCGGCCGGCACGGCGCCCGACGCTGCCATCGCTGAAAGAGCCCTGGCCTGGACCACCGCGCCCAGCATCGGCGGCCTGCACCTCATTTTCGACCTGCCCGCGCTGCTCATCGTTGCCCTCATTACCCGCGTGGTGTTCATCGGCATCAAGGAATCGCGCTCGCTGTCCAACATCATGGTGGGCATCAAGCTGGCCGTCATCTTCCTCGTGATCGTGCTTGGCGCCTACTACGCGCACCCCGAAAACTGGTCGCCTTTTACGCCCAATGGCCTGTCGGGTGTGCTCAAGGGAGTGTCTGCCGTATTCTTTGCTTACATTGGCTTCGACGCCATTTCCACCACGGCGGAAGAGTGCAAGAACCCGCAGCGCGACCTGCCGCGCGGGATGATCTGGTCGCTGATCATTTGTACGATTCTCTATGTGCTGCTGGCGCTGGTGCTCACCGGCATGGTCAGCTACAAGACGCTCAACGTGGGCGATCCGCTGGCGCTCATCTTCGAAGCCCGCGGCATGCCCTGGATCTCCGGCATCGTAGCCGTCAGCGCCATCATCGCCACCGCGTCGGTGCTGCTCGTATTCCAGCTCGGACAGCCCCGCATCTGGATGGCCATGAGCCGCGACGGACTGTTGCCCAAGATCTTTTCGCGCCTGCACCCAAAGTATAAAACGCCTTCGTTTTCCACGATCGTCACCGGTCTTGCCGTAGCCATCCCCGCGATGTTCCTCAACCTCGATGTGGTGCTGGCCCTGACCTCCATCGGCACCCTCTTCGCCTTTGTGCTGGTGTGCGCCGGCGTGCTGGTGTTGCGCAACCAGCCCAACAAGCCGGAGTCGAAATTCAAGGTGCCCTATGTAAATGGAAAGTTCATCGTGCCGGCCCTCTACCTGCTCGCCATCGTGCTGATCCTCCGCTTCGACCCGGGTCATTTCCGGAGCACGCTGACCGCGGAAGCGTTCCCGATGGCCCTGTTCTGGATCGTTGCCACCATCGTGACGGTGCTTTCCTTCGTGAAATCTTTCTCGCTCATTCCCGTGCTGGGACTTACGAGCTGCTTTTACCTGATGGCCCAGGAGCACCACAGCAACTGGCTGCGCTTCCTGATCTGGCTGGGTATCGGGCTCGTGGTGTATTTCACCTACGGTTACCGCAACAGCCGCCTGAACCAGGAAACGCTGGCGGGAGCGGGCACACCGTAAGATTTGCAGTTGAATAAGGTTTTTAACCCCGAAGAAAAGTAGCGAACAAGCCTTGCGCAAAGTAGCCTGCAACGTCCCGCAAACGCGGGACGTTGCGACTCTGCACCTTGGCATGCCAACTTCCATTCTTCTTTTCTTCGCGGTTCAAAACCCTTCTTTTCCTTAACCTACCTTTACACTATGAAATTCGAGATCGGTGACAAGATCGTGGTGCGCGCCACCAACGAAGAGGGCGAAGTGATCGACATCATGAACGAGAAAATGGTCATGATCCAGGTGCGGGGGGTGAAATTCCCGGCCTACATCGACCAGCTGGACTTTCCCTATTTCAAGCGCTTCACCGAAAAGAAGCTGTTCGAGCCGAAGAAGGAAAAGACCTATATCGAGAACGTGCGCAAGGAAAAGGCCCCGAAAGAGCGTGTCGTGGACGGTGTATGGCTTTCCTTCCTGCCCAAGTTCGACGTGGATGAATTCGGCGACGACGTGGTGCTTTCCCTGAAGATCTACCTAGTGAATCATACCGAAGACGAATACAAGTTCACCTACAAGCAACTGTTCTTCGGCCGGAGCGACTTCGACCTCAATGGCGTGCTCCACGCGTTCGAAGACTTCTACCTGCACGACATTCCCTTTTCCGACCTGAGCGACAGCCCGGTGTTCTCTTTTGAATTTTCGCTCAAGAACCCGCAGAAAAGCAAGGCCGACTACCACGAATACACGCTTCGCCTGAAGCCGAAACAGCTCTTCGACCGCATAGAAAAGCTGAAGCAGGAGGGAGGCGCCACCTTTACCTTCAAGCTGTTCGACAATTATCCGAAAAAGGTGGAAGAAGCGCCCGTCGATTTCGGCTACCGCGCCCACGCGGGTGCGCCGATCTACGATGCCAGCGATGCGCGGCGCCACCTGCCGCCTGCCCGCACCGTGGTGGACCTGCACATTGAAAAACTGGTGGACGACCACAGCGGCATGAGCAACACCGCGATCCTCGGCATCCAACTGAAGGAATTTGAAAAATGGTATGACCTGGCTTTAGCGCATCGCCTGCCCAAGATGACCGTCATTCACGGCATCGGAAAGGGCCGCCTCCGCGATGACATCCACGACATCCTGCGCCGTAAAAAAGAGGTGAAATCCTTCGTGAATCAATACATGGCCGACTTCGGGTTTGGTGCGACGGAGATTCATTTCCAGTACAAATAACGTGAGGCGTGAGCCGTAAGCAAATACGCCTTTTACGAAGAACGGATGCCATTGGCATCCGTTCCTTCATTTCCGCGCGTCGCGATTCACGGCTCACGCCTCACGATCAATGTACCAGGTCCATAAAGCTCCAGTCGACGCGGGGCTTTGTCTTCTGCAATTCCCGGAGCGTTTGTGTAAAGGCCGCATCGGCATCGAGCGTCCTGGCCAGGTTGCGATAGAATTGAGTCATGAACTCCATGGTCTCCTTGTCGGGGATGGCCCGGTTGGAAAGTACCATGGCTTGGATACCCTGGCGCAGCAGCGCCAGCGTGAGTCCGAAGGGTGCCGAGGAATGCTCGCTCCGGTCTTCGCCCGAAAAGCCGGTACCCGAAAAACAGGTGCTCAGCACCACCAGGCGGATATTGCCCACATTGAGCTTTTTGAAATCCATCGTCGTGAACATACCGCCTTCGTTGGCGTAGTCGACGCTGGCGTTCTTGCCGTTGGCGCCGGCGAGTACAATGCCGGTAAACAGCAGCGGGTATGAACCTGCGGCAAGACCGAAGCGCTGGCTGCCGGCAGGCGGAAAATAAAAGCCATGGGTGGCGAGGTGCAGGATGTCGTACGGCGTTTTATTCACTGCTCCTACGAACCGGCTTTCCGTGGCGGCGCAGGAGTCGAGCACGTCGACCTGGTGCGCGCTTTTCAGCAGCGCGGCGATGTTGCGGATCTCCACGCCCGAGCCGGGAAGCGCGTCCCAGTAGTGCTCGGTCTCACCACCGCAATCGTAGGCTACATTGCCCAGCAGTAGCACTTTCATCTTTTTCGGAAACAGGAGCCGGTTATGGCGGCTAAGGAAAGAGGCGGCAGAATGCAGGCGTACCAGGTTGTATTTCTCAAAAAGAAAACGACCATCGATGCCCTTCAGAAATTTCAGGTTGGCGAGGTTGAGATCATTGCTCGTGGAGTAATAGATCGTTTGCGCGCCATCGAGCTTGGGCTCCAGGTGCGCCAGGAGATTTTTATAAGCCATATAGGACCCGGCGGCCTGTGCGTTGCCGACGTCGATGCCCCGCGCGTTGGCCTGCTTCACGCTCGTGCCGCGCTCCTGCAACCGCGGAATGATCACCACCTCGGGCAGCCCGGAGGGCCGGATGATGGAGGTAAGAAAGCACTCCTTGTCATTGAACTCGGTAAGCAGAAAGTCGACGAACAGCTCTCCCGGGCGCAGGCGCTGCTGCACCAGCCGCCAGCTCACCTGCGCCAGCGAATCGGGCTTGCGCTCCACGCTTACATAAAACTGGTCCACCTTGGCCTGGATAAAATCGGAGGCGTCGTATTCTTCGGCCGAAGAAAAACTCCAGCCGTCCGAAACCTGGAAAGAGCCCCCGGCAGACTGCACCGTATCGATGGTGGTGGAAACTGAATCCCATTGGGCGAAGGCGGGCAGTGAAAAAAAGGAGAGCAGGGGGAGTAGAAGTTTCGTCATGCCGTTGGTTTATTGGTAATCGTTTTCGCGCGGCTCGGGCTGGTTGCGCGTTTGTGCCTTTTTGAAATAAAGGTTGGCTTCACCTTGCAATCCTTTCTTTTCGTAGCAGCGACCGAGGTTATAATAGTAATTTGAAGCGTCGGGTGAGAGGCGGGTGGCCGTCTGCAGGGCACGGATCGCTTCGTCGTACTGGCCGAGGCCGAAGTGGGCCACGCCCAGCGCGTTGTAGGCGGCACCGTCGCGCGGCAGCAGGGTCACGAGGCGATTGAGCGCAGCAATAGCTTTGGCAGGATTCATTTCGATGTAACAATCCCCCAGCTTGCGGTAAAGCGACGGCTCCCAGGGAGTCAGCTTCAGTGCGCTGTCGAGCAAAGTAGCGGCACGTTGTAATTCAGAGGCGGGAAGGCGTTCGGCGCCGCCGTGTTGGGCGGCGTAGGTAACGAGGCAGGCTTCAATAAAAAGGCGTTCGCTTTCAAACTGGTCGCGGAGGGCTTTACGGCGGCTGCAGCTGTTGCGGGCGGCTTCCAGTTCCGAACGCAGCACCTGGAGCTCCTCTTCCGGGAAGCCTTGCTCTTTGTAAAAGCCGTCGAGGTACGTGCGATAATGGCTTTGCACCGCCGCCAGCAGGCGCAGGCGATAGCCCTCGAGGTAGTCTTCGGGGGCCAGGCGCAACAACCGCCGGTAAAGGCCAAAGGCGGAGGCGGAGGCCGGCGCTGTCAGCTCCCGGCGATCGATCGCTTCCCCGAATTGCAAGCTCAAAGCGCGAAACTCGGAGCTGCTCGTATCGACGGCCCCTTTGGCTACCGGCGCGCCGCCGCCTTTGGGCGCGGCCGCAACCGGGTGGGGGCGGGCCGGTTTCGCGCTCTTTTCCACGCGCGCCACCACAAACCGCGGATCGCCTTCAAACAAAGGCGTTTGCTTACCGCCCGTCTCGCGGTTCAGGTTGTCTTCCAGGTAGGAGCGGAGTTCTCCGATAGTCAGGTCAAACGGCGCGTTGGCGTCTTTGCGCACCAGTCCTTTGAGGCCTTCGGTGAGGTAGTAGGAAAATACACCGCGGCCACCGCCCCAGCGGGCATCTTCATAGCTGAATTCATCGGGCATGCAGGATAGGATGCGCACGACGTTCTTCCAGCCTTGTTTCAGTTGCAGCGCCGTGTTTTCCACGCCGCTGCGGCCGCCGCTCAGGTTGCCCGAATGGCAGGCGTCGGCAATGAGCAGCGTCTTGACCTGCTGCTCCGACAGTCGGCGGAGAAACTCGTTGAGCAGGCTGCAATCGAGGTATTGGTCGGGGTAACGGAGGTAGTTTTTGTTGGGCGCCCGGTTCAGCAGCAGGAGTGCGTTGTCGGACAGCTTCGACTCCCAATCACCGTGCCCCGAGAAGTAAAACAGGAACTGGTCGCCGGGTTTCAGCTCGTCGGCGATGGCATATAGGCGGTCCACAATGTTGATCCGTGACGCTTCTTCGTTCACATAGCAGAAAACCTGGCTCGCCGGGAGTCGCTGCACCTGCACCAGGTAGTCGGCGAGGGCCCGGGCGTCGGCGGGAGAGTAGCTGAGGCGCGGCAGGTTCTGGTAGTCGGCCACACCCACGATGAGCGCGTAGGTTTTTCCTTTGGCCGCACTTTTGGCGGCCGGAGCCGATACGCCTTTTGCCTCCTGGGCCCGGAGGCCGCCGGCAACAAACAGCAGGATCCCAAGCAGTACGTTTCGCACAGCAGTAGTTTTAATGGTACTGTAAAAATACAAGAATTAAAAAAAGAACCTATATTTTCATCAGCCACCAAAACTGTCTTATGCGCCTTTACCGATTGCTGGGATCCCTGTGCCTGCTCGTTACTATCCATTCAGTTGCCCATGGGCAGTAAAGCCCCGAAGTGCTCGTCAAAGCCGTTGTGCTCAACTCCGCCGGCAAGCGCCTTCCCGGCGAAGAGATCCATTTCGTTCGGCGCGACAACCGCCAGGTAACCAAAGCCCTGAGCGACGCAGACGGGAGCTTTCAGGTAAAGCTCCCCGCCGGCGCGCCTTTCAGCGTTCGCATCCGAACACTGGCCGATACGACGGTGTATTCGGACTTCGATACGCCGCAACCGCGCCAGGACGATTATGCCCTGCGGGCGCTTTCCATAGAGATTGAATTCGACGCGCCGCGGCTCTACACATTGCCTGACGTGCTGTTTGCCAGTGGAACCGCCCGGCTCCAGGCGGCGATTTTGCCAACACTTGATGGGATAGCTTCCTACATGCGCAGGCATCCCACCGAACGTTACCGCATCGGTGGTCATACCGACAACATTGGCGCTGCGGCAGCCAATAAGCAACTATCCGAACTGCGGGCACAGGCCGTACGGGCGTACTTGCTGCGCAAGGGCGTGCAGGCAACACAATTGGAGGCGAAGGGTTTCGGTGCTAAAAAACCGGTAGCGGATAACGGTTCTTTAGAAGGACGTCGGAAGAACCGCCGCACTGAAATTGCCATCCTGTAAAAGCGGCGTACCTTTGCGACACTGCAGGCCGCGCTATCGATCCCAAACTTTCAGGTTGGGGTAGGAAAGTCCGGACAGCACAGGGCAGCGCATCCCGCTAACGGCGGGACATTCCGGCGGCAGAGCCGGGATCGAGACAGTGCCACAGAAAATTGGAGCCTGAGCTCCGGGGGCAACCCCGAAGCGTGTGTCCGCCCGCCTTCGTCCGCCCACAGGCGTACTGCGGCGGGGAGACAGGGTAATCGTGAAAATGTGGGGTAAGAGCCCACGGCGTTGCATCGGAAGGTGCTTCGCGGGTAAACCTTGCGCGCTGAAATGCCATGTATAGGAACAACCTGAGGCGGCTCGCTTCATTCTCCGCAAGGGGAAGTGTTCCAGGGTAGGCAGCTTGAGGCGGCCAGTAATGGACGTCCCAGATAAATGATAGCGCTCTGACCTGCCTGCGCCCCGGCAAAGGCAGACAGAGACAGAATCCGGCTTACAGGCCTGCAGTATTTTTTCCCGCCCTAGCATCAGCCAAGGAGGGAGTTTATCGGTTTATCAGTTAATTGGTAACTTGTTCGTCGACAAGGTTTACTCATTACTCATCTACTTTTCACCATTCACCATTGCCCAGAAAGAAACTGATCGTACTCACCGGCGCCGGCATCTCGGCGGAAAGCGGGCTGAAGACCTTTCGCGACAGCGACGGGCTCTGGGAAGGTTACGACCTCGAGGAAGTGGCCACACCGCGGGCCTGGAAGAAGAATCCCGGGCTTGTGCTCGAATTCTACAACATGCGCCGCCGCAATGTGATCGACGCCGCACCCAATGAAGCGCACCACACCCTCGCGGAGCTGGAGCAGCATTTCGACGTTACCATCATCACCCAAAATATCGACGACCTGCACGAACGCGCGGGCTCGTCCAACATCCTGCACCTGCACGGCGAGATCCGCAAGATGCGCAGCGAAAAAGACGAAGCCCTTATCTACCCCATCGATGGAGATATTCGCCTGGGCGACACCGCCGGAGACGGCGCGCAACTGCGGCCACACATCGTTTGGTTCGAGGAGCCCGTCCCGCTCATCACCGAAGCGGCGCGCATCGCGGGCAGCGCCGACCTGTTCCTGATCGTCGGCACCTCGCTGCTGGTATACCCGGCCGCGGGCCTCGTCGACTTCGTGCACCCGGCCCGCCCGAAGTTCATTGTCGACAAAAAAGTGCCTGCCACCGGCCTGCGGGAACTTACCGTGATCGAGGCCCCGGCAACGGAAGGCATGCGCCTGCTCCGGGAAAGGCTGCTGGCGGAATATTGCTGATAGATTTCCGTGAAAATTTCGTCTTGCGGCGCGGAATGGAAACCCTGTCTCCAGACGTTAGTCCGGGATTTTTTCCCCGCCATCGGGTCCATAGAAAATGACCCAGGCGGCAAAGTCGTGGGAGAAATCTTCGAAACGATGTTTCATGCCCGCCGGAACAAAAAGCACATCGCCCTTTTGAAAGGCGCTTCGCTCAGCATCGCGGACAAAAGTTCCGTGCCCCGAGGCAACGATATAGAGCTCGTCCTGCCGGTGCGGCTGCTGCAGGTCTTCGTGCATCGGCGCATACCATTCCACGACGAGCGTACCCCGCTCCAGCAACGTCACAAAAGGTTGTCCTCCACTTTTCGAGAGCAGGCTTTTTGCTTCGTCCAGCGAGACCTGATTTTTCATGATACAGACCGTATTTCTTCGGTAAAAGAGACGCCCCAATGCTGCAATTCGGCAAGCACCGGGTTATAAAAAGAAGGCGTCACCGGGATGTGCAGGCCGCGCTCCTGCAGCGATCCGTTGAGAAGCAGCCGCGCGGCAATGCCCAGCGGCAGCCCGACGGTCTTCGCCATGGCAGTGTGGTGGTCGTCGGCGCCCTCGAGTGCGAAGGAGCTGCGGGCCATATAGTGTCGACCATTGAGCTCGTAGCCGATCTCGTGAAGCATCACCACCAGGTCGCGGTCACCGGGCTGCAGGGCCAGTTTGCGCTCAAGGGCAAATTGCAGCACATCGGCGGCACTGCAGCGGCCGCGATTGATCTGCGTCGTTTTATCGTCGAGGCCGAGGTAGAACAACTGGCTCAGGGTCAGCTTGGCATCGTGCATTTTCATCGCAACGGTGGCGGCGGCATTGGTCTTGAGTTCCTCGATGTCCACATCTTGTAACGAGCCCGTTTCGTTGACCATCATGAACTGCTCCACCTTTTCTTCCGAAACCTCCGACACTTCCTCCTGTAGTTCTACAAGATTCATCAGGTCTTCGAGGATCTTTTTACTTACCTCGAACTGGTCGCTCATGCGCTGTTGCAGCCAGTCGCGGAAGCCGTGACGCTCGAGGTGCTCGTGGAAAAATTCAGAAAGCGTCTTACCGTTGGTATCGTAAGCAGGCGTTTCATCGGTGAGCTTCAGGTCCACCACGTTTTGCCAGCCATAGAGGAAGTCGGGGTAACGCAGGGTGGTGCGGATAAAGGTGGGGCAATCATCCAGCCCGTAGATGGGGATATAAGACAACGAGTCGCGGTTCGGGTACCAGCACATCGGGTCGTAGCCGGGCACCTGCACGAAGCGTTTTTCGGCAAAAAGCTGGCTATAGGGCATGTGTTTTTCCGCATTATCCTCGCGGTACACCGCACCGGCTTTCCCAGCCAGCACCACGTTGCGCGGGTTCCAGGAGATCTTGTAATGCCAGGGATTGTTGTCGCTTTCGGGCGCCACGAGGCCGCCGCAATGCGAATGAAAGGAGGTAATGCGACCGCCTTCTCCCTGGATATGATCGATCAGCTTTTTGGCGCTCATGTGGTCGATACCGGGATCAAGGCCCATCTCGCAAAGGAAGAGCAAACCCTTGTCGCGGGCGGCATCGGCGAGGCTGCGCATATTGTCGTCTACATAAGAAGCTGTGAGGAGATGCTTGCCGAGCCGGAGGCAGTCCTGCGCTACGAGAAAATGCAGGGTGGGGGGCAGCAGCGAGATGACGAGGTCGCTTTCGCCAACGGCGGTGGCGCGCAGATCGGCATTCGACACATCGAAAGAGCGGGCCTCGCCGGCCAATGCATGGCCGATCTTTTCCTGCGCCAGCGCCAGGTTGGCGTCGACCACCACCAGCGTCCAGTTCTCGTTCAGCGCATGCTGCAACAGGTAGTCGATGAGAACCGTCGCCGATTTACCGGCGCCGAAGAGCAGGATCTTCTTCATCACCCAAAGAAAGGGAAAGTATTTAAGTGCGAAGTCGGAAGTGGGAAGTAATATCTTCTTCGGACCTCCGACGTCAAATTTTGCAACCTGCTTAAGCGGGAGTTTGCTCCGGCGCTTTCGGCGCTACACCGGTCAGGCGGTACTTGACGCGGGCGCCGCGCTTCACCGGCGGGGCCACCACGAGGATCTTGTCGCCATGAGGGCGCAGGCCGCTGACACTATAATTTTCGCGGTGCCAGAAGGCGCCATTGGGATGCAGGAAGGTCACTTCGATATTCACCTGCTCCAACTCCTGGCCCGAGCCATTACTCACGCGGATCTGTACGTCGTTGATACCGTCGAACACGCCTTCCTTGTCGGTGTTGGTGCTCAGGGTAACGAGGCGGCGCAGTTCGCGCAGCGACACGTTGCGAAAGCCTTCCGGCGCGGGGTGGCCGAGGGTCTCGCGCTTGAGTGCATTCTGGTACTGGAAGCCGGCGGGCGCGTTGGCGCCTTCCCCCTCGGGACGTTCGGGAAGGGTGCCCGTGGCCAGCGCCAGGGCCGCGCCCTGGGTAACGGTCGTACCATTTTCGATGATCTTTTTCACCACTACGGCACTGATTACGAGGCAGCCGAAGAGCGCTACGATCCAGAACCCGCCGGCGGTGCTGCGGCGGCCGGCTGCAAAGCGAAAGGGGTGAGGCTGGCGGGTGCGCACGGGAATCTCCGGCGCCACGGGTAAGGGCTCGCCTGTTTCGGGAAGTGCGCGGGCCGTTTGCGGCGCGGCGCGGGGCGGCTCCGGCACCACCAGTCCGTTCAGCTCGGGGCGTTCGGAAACATCCTCCCAGCGCGCGCTTTCACCAGCGACCCAGACAAGGTCGCGGGGGCGCAGGGGAAGGGCTTTCAGTTCTTCCAGTCGGTAAGGGCCGGACTCGTTATTCGCACGAAGCAACAGGTACTCTTTCATAGTCAGCACAATTCGGGGTTCCGACCTTGGTAATGCGAACGGGATGCCAATAATCCGGCGCCTGCGGGGTGCCCCAACGGGGTCGGAAAGGCCCCACCCGGAACATTAACACCCCCTTGTGGATAAAGCGCCTTAAACCGGTGATAAAGAGGGGCTTTTTTCGCGGTTTTACGGGCCTAAATCGGTAAATTTGCCGACCTCATTTTTATAAGCTGAACGAATGGAAGAAACACTTTTGCCGCAAGAGACCAACGACTTCAACCGGATCATCCCCGTCAACATCGAGGAGCAGATGAAAACGGCCTACATCGACTACTCCATGTCGGTGATCGTAGGCCGCGCCCTGCCCGACATCCGCGACGGCCTGAAGCCGGTGCACCGCCGCATACTCTTTGCGATGAACGAACTGGGGATGGGCTACAACCGCCCCTATAAAAAATCCGCCCGTATCGTAGGCGAGGTGCTGGGTAAATACCACCCGCATGGCGACTCCTCCGTATACGACGCCATGGTGCGTATGGCACAGGAGTGGAGCATGCGCTACCAACTCATCGACGGCCAGGGCAACTATGGCTCGCAGGACGGCGACGGACCGGCGGCCATGCGTTACACCGAAGCCCGCATGCACCGCATCGCGGAAAGCATGATGGGTGACATCGACAAGGAAACGGTCGACTTTCAACTCAACTTCGACGATACCCTGCAGGAACCGACGGTACTACCGACACGCATTCCGAACCTGCTGCTCAACGGCTCGAGCGGCATCGCCGTGGGTATGGCCACCAACATGCTGCCCCATAACCTCAACGAGGTAGTGGACGGCTGCGTGGCTTATATCGACAACCGCGAGATCACCGTGGAGGAACTGATGGTGCACGTTAAGGCGCCCGACTTCCCTACCGGCGGTATGATTTATGGCATGGAAGGCATCAAGCAGGCCTACCTCACCGGCCGCGGCCGATGCGTCCTGCGCGGCAAGCTGCATGTGGAAACGAAGAACTCGGGCCGCGAGCAGATCATCATCACCGAAGTGCCCTACCAGGTCAACCGCGACGCCCTCTGCGACCGCATCGGCCAGCTGGTGACCGACAAGACCATCGAAGGCATCGCCCACATCAACAACGAATCCAACAACAAGGAAGGCACCCGCATCGTGCTCGACCTGAAGCGCGACGCGGTGGCCAATATCGTCATCAACCAGCTCTATAAGTTCACCGAACTGCAAACGAGCTACGGCATCAACAATGTGGCCATCTCGAAAGGCCGACCGAAGGTGCTGAGCCTGAAAGAACTCATCTCCGAGTTCATCGAGTTCCGCCACGAGGTGGTGGTGCGCCGCACGCAATTCGAGCTGCGCGAAGCCCGCAAAAAGGCACACATCCTCCAGGGCTACCTTATTGCGCTCGACCACCTCGACGAGGTGATCGCGCTCATCCGCGCATCGGCTACGCCCGACAGTGCGAAAGAAGCGCTCGTGAATGCCGGCTGGGGTCTCGACGAGATCCAGGCCAAGGCCATCCTCGAGCTGCGCCTCCAGCGCCTCACCGGCATGGAACGCGACAAGATCAAGCAGGAATACGACGAGCTTATGGAACTCATCGCCCGCCTCGAAGCCATCCTGGCCGACGAAGGACTCCGCTTCCAGGTGATCAAGGACGAACTGCAGGAAGTGAAAGACAAGTTTGGCGACGCCCGTAAAAGCGAGATCTCCTTCCTTGAAAATGAGATGAACATCAAGGACTTCATCAAGGAAGAAGACGTGGTGATCACCATCTCCCACCTCGGCTACATCAAGCGTACCAGCGCATCGGAGTTCCGCTCGCAGAAGCGCGGCGGACGCGGTGCCATCGGCAGCCGCTCGCGCGAGGAAGATTTCATCGAGCACCTGTTCGTGGCCTCCACGCACCATACGATGCTGTTCTTCACCGAGAAAGGCCGCTGCTATTGGCTCAACGTCTACCAGATACCCGAAGGGGAGAAGGGCGCCAAGGGCCGCGCTATCCAGAACCTGCTCCAGTTGGCACAGGACGACAAGATCCGCGCGGTGATCGACGTAAAAGACCTGCGCGACCTGGACTTCGTATCCGGTCATTATATCATCCTCTGCACGAAGCAGGGGGTGATCAAGAAAACGGCGCTGGAAGATTTCAGCCGCCCGCGTGCCACCGGTGTCAACGCCATCACGATCGTGGAAGGCGACCAGTTACTCGAAGCGCGCATGACCGACGGCAACTGCGACATCATGCTGGCCATCAAAAGCGGCCGCGCCATCCGCTTCCCCGAAAGCAAAGTGCGCCCCACGGGCCGCGGCGCCATCGGTGTAACCGGTATCGAAGTGGACGACCGCAACGACGAAGTGGTAGGTATGGTCTGCGTGAACCCGCAAACCCCGGAGCGCACGACGCTGGTAGTGAGTGAAAAGGGCTTCGGCAAACGTACTTCGGTGGAAGAGTACCGCATTACCAACCGCGGCGGCAAGGGTGTGAAAACAATCAGCGTGACCGACAAGACCGGCTCGCTGGTGGGTATCCTGGACGTTGCAGAGAAAGAAGACCTCATCATCACCTGCAAGAGCGGCATCACCATCCGAATGAAGGTGGCCGACATCCGCGAGCTGGGCCGCGCCACGCAAGGCGTGAAGCTGATCCGCATCGACGAAGGCGACGCCATCGCTGCCATCACCCGTATCGACGTGCAGGATGAGACCGGACTTGTGGAAGAAGGAGCGGAGGGCGCCGAAAACGCACCGCTGGCTGAGGCTGCAGGCGGTTTAGAAAACACCGATACAACGGATTCGGCCGAAACCGCATCTGAGGAATAAGAAAACCCTATTCACCCAATAAAACAATCCCACGCTAATGCGCAAATTGATTTTAACGGCATTGCTTGCCGCCGGCAGTACGGCGCTGTTCGCACAGAAGTCGGTAGATAAGGCCCAGGAGAAACTGAAGGACAACAACCTGGAAGAGGCCCGTGCAGAGATCGAAAAAGCAGCCGCCGACCCGAAGGCCGCCACAAACTCCGATTACTGGTTCACCCGCGCCCGTATTTACAACGCCATGAGCCGCGGCGGCAGCGATACAGCCGCCCTGCACCAGGCACTCGTGGCCATGCAGCACTACGTAGATCTGCAGAGCGTCATCAAAGACGAGAACAAGCAATACGTGGCCTCGATGCTCGACAACGGCCACAAAACAGCACAGGATATCTACAACAGCCATTTCACCAATGGTGTGAAGACGATCAATGCAAAGCAATACCCGCTGTCGGAATATTACTTCACCAACGCGCTCGCCGCATTCGATTACCTGAAGAAGGCGAAGCTGATCACGACGCCGTTTGACACCACGTCGACGCTCTATGCCGGCTATGCCGCTGAAAGTGCCGAGCATTCCGATGTGGCCGCGCATTATTACGGCATCATTGCCGACCACCGCGTTGCCGACACCACGATGATCGGGGTGTACCAATACCTGGTGCGTCATTACAGCGCTAAGAAAGACGCTGCCAACAAGGACAAATACATGGCGCTGGGCAGGGAGCTGTTCCCGAAAGATCCGTGGTGGAACGCCTGGGAACTGCAGAGTGTGCAGGGCGACAAGCCGGCCAAGATCGCGCAGTACGCGGAGATGTTCAAGAAAGATCCGAAGAACATGGACATTGCCGAAACCTACGTGGTGGAGCTGTTCAACTACATCTATAAAGACGCACCCGCCGATGCACTGAAGCGCCAGGACGACCTCACGGCCGCCCTCGAAACGATCCTCGCCAATCACCCGACCGACCTGCGCTGGAACCATATTTACACGCAGCACCTCACGTACCGCACCGGCGACCTGGAAGCAGCCGCCAAAGCTGTGAAAGGCACCAAGCCGGAAGACGTGAAGAAAAAACAGGAGCTCAACAAGCAGGTGGCAGCGGCGTACGACGCCATGCTGGCACAATCGCTGAAAGAAGCCGCGCTGTATGAAGGAAAAGAACTGTCCGGCTCTGATAAGGCCAACTTCAAGTTCGTGATCAACTCGATCGTGGCCGCGTACCAGTACAAAAAGAACGACGCCGAAGCGAAGAAGTGGGACGACAAGTCGAAGACCATCAAGTAAACGTTATCCAAGAAGCCATAGCAAAATGCCGGTCCCAGGGGGCCGGCATTTTTCGCTTGTTCCTTTTTGAATCAGCTGAACCCTGGCAGGAACCCGATCGCAAAGAGCTATTTAACATAATATAAATTATAGGAAAGATTGTTAAGTCGGGAGGATAGACTAACGATCTGACATTCAGTGAGCTATGTTCACAATCGCGTGCCTACAAGGTCATTCACCGCGTACGGCAGTGTTTCGAAATAAAATCGGAAGCCGCTCTCCTGTAAGCGCTCCGGGACGACCCATCGGCTCTTGAGCAGCAACTCAGCCTCCGTACCCATCAGGCGTGCCGCGATCCGAAGCAACCAGGCCGGCGCCGGCAATCCTAACGGTATCCCGCAAGCACTCCGGATCGTTTGCATCAGCACCCGGTTCGGCACCGGGACCGGCGCCGTGGCATTGATGGCACCTTTGAGCTCCGGGTGCTCGAGCAGCCATTGTACAATTCGGGCGAAATCCTGCTCGTGGATCCAGCTGACCATTTGCTTACCCGATCCCTGGCGACCGCCGAGACCGCCCAATACAAGGCTGCGGAACCTTGGGAAAGCGCCTTCGCGGCGGCCGAGCACGAAGCTGGTGCGCAGCGCCACCTTGCGTGTGCCGGGTGTTTCCGTTTCGAAGAACGCGGCTTCCCAAGCCTGGCATACATCCACCGAAAACCCGCTGCCGCAGGCACCATCGCGCTCGGTTTGCGGGCGGTCTTCTGCATGGCGGTAGATCGTTGCCGATGTACCATTGATCCAAAGAGCCGGCGGGCGGTTGCAAGCGGAAACGGCAGTGCCAAGCGCCCGGGTCGGTTCAATCCGTGAGCGAAGGATCTCCGCCCGGTTGGCGGCATTGTAGCGGCAATCAACCGGTTTGCCGCAAAGGTTCACCAGGGCATCGGCACCTTCCAGTTCCTGTGCCCAGGCCCCGGTTGTTGCGCCATCCCAGGCCACATAACGAATGTTTCGCGCTGGTGCCTGCGGCTTACGCGTAAGTACCACCAATTCGCGGCAGCTATACCGGAAATGCTGCGCCAGCACGTTTCCCAGGAAGCCGGTCCCCCCGGCCATGACTATTTTCTGAAACATAAATTGAAAGGTTAGAGGATGAAAAAAAGCACCAGCGGGCGGTACAGTACCCAGCCGGCGCTGACGGCCCAGGGCAGTTCAAGCAGGCGGCAGCGACGCAGGTGCTCGGCCAACATCAGCCCGGCAACGCTGCCGAAAACAGCCGCCGCCTCCCAAGGGTTGTGCATTTGAAAAAGGTCCAGCAGCGGCGCCAGGATCGTGAGGGCCAGGGCACCCGCAAGCGACACCGTCATCATCGTTCCCAGGTAATCCCAGCAGCGGCGCGGGGCGAGCCAACAAACCAGCGCGCCCTGCCACAGCAACTGCCCGCCGCAGACGAAATATTCCCGCCAAAAGCCGCCCGGCGGGAAGAGCCCTACCAGGCGGGTGTCATACCGGTGCAGCAAGGTTGCCGTTAGCAGCCAGGCAACCCCGATCCAGGCCGCCCGCCAGCCCCGGTGAAAAGCCGGGGCGGCGCCCGCTCCTTCTCCGGCGGCCGGCATAATCACCCGCCGGTTGTAGCTGATCAGCGCGTACGCCATCCGCATCAGCCAGGCAAAAACCGGGAACCGGAACAAGGGCCGAAATACCGGCCAGCGGTGCGCCAGGATCTTGAACAAGCTGGCAACGCCGTAGGTCACTTCACCCGTGGCTCGGTTCACCAGCGCGATCTCATTGACGGCCCGCGCCCGATCGAGCCCGGGGCAAGTTCCGGCCGGGAGTTCCTGGTAGGGTGTGCGGCCGGCGGCATCGAGCATTCCGCTCCGAACAAAGGCCCCGGTATACAGGCGGCACATCGGGCAAACAGCGTCGTACAGGATCGTATGTTCTTTTAATGTTTTCATACTTTCAATATTTATTGAAATGTATAGGTAAATAAAAAAGCTATTTCCACAGCTTTAGTACCGTTCCGAAGAACCAGTTTTCTTCCGCCTTCAGCAGCGTATCCACGCCCTGGTCCATCTTGCCGGCAAAGTCGCGGATGTCGCGGACGGTCTTCACAAAGGCCTGTGCGGCGGGGTCTTCCTTCTCCTCTACCTGCCGCAGCCCATCCAGTTCCCGCAGCAGCGGCTCGATCTCCCGGCGCTTACGCTCGCGGGCGATCCGCTTCGCCACTTCCCAGATGTCCTTTTCTGCCCGGAAATACTCTTTCCGCTCGCCCGGCACCAACTCTTTATAAATCAGGTTCCAGTTCAGGAGCTCGCGGATGTTCATATTCGCATTGCCACGCGATACGCTCAACTCGGCCATCACTTCCTCTGTGCTTAGCGCCCGGTCGGACGCCAGCAGCAACGCATGTACCTGCGCCATTGTGCGATTGATACCCCACTCGGTACCGAGGCGCGCCCATGTCTGGATAAAAGAAGCTTTGGCTTCCGCGAGTTTCATAAGACTAAGGTAAGGAAAGAAAATAAACTTTCAATTATTTCTGAAAATATTTTATTTGGGCAACCAGGCAAGCAGCGGCATTTGAACCCGGAAACGTTGCGCCGTTGCGTCGTCGTGTCGTTGCGAAAAAGGCGGCCACCCGCCACCGCATACGATTCCACCATTAGTCGGATCAAGTACCCGCCGGGTTCACCTGTGCCTGCTTCGTGGCATCGGTCGGCTGTTTGGCCCGGTAGAACTCTTTAAAAATGAGACGCAGGCTCTGATCGTAGGTAATGTAGCTGTACACCCAGTTGAGGAATACGAACAGCCGGTTCTTCACCCCGAGGATGAGAAACAGGTGCAGCCCCATCCAGATCAGCCAGGCCAACAGCCCGCGGAAATGCAGCTTCGGCTTCGGCACGTCCACCACCGCCAGGTTGCGGCCCACGGTAGCCATCGAGCCCTTGTCCTTGTACTCGTATTCGCGCAGCGCTTCGCCTTTTTGTTGCGCCCGCAGGTTGTACGCCAGGTTCTCGGCCTGCTGGATGGCCGCGGAAGCTACCTGCGGATGCCCGTTCGGGTAACGGGGCGTGACCATCGAGGCCAGGTCGCCGAGCACATAGACGCCGTCGATTCCGTGCACGCGGTTGTAACGGTCCACCGTAATGCGGTTGCCGCGCACGACGAGGCTTTTGTCGATACCGGCCGGCACGTTGCCGCGGATCCCGGCGGCCCAGATGACCATTTCCGATGCGATCGACCCGCCGTCGGCCAGCAGCACGTTCCTGCCGTCGTAGTCCTTCACGATTGTTTTCAAATGCACCTCCACGCCCAGTTTTTCGAGGTAGCGCTGCGCGTCGGCCGACGACTTCGGATCCATGGCGCCGAGGAGGCGCTCGCCGCCGTCGAGCAGCATGATCTTCATTTGCTTGAAATCGAGTTCGGGGTAGTCGCAGGGCAGCACGTACTTGCGCATTTCGGCCAGCGCGCCGGCCAGCTCAACACCTGTCGGACCACCGCCGGCGATGATGATGTTCATCAGGCGCTGCCGGTCTTCGGGCGTTCCGGCACGTACAGCGTCTTCGAAATTCTGGATAAAGCGGTGCCGCAGCTGGATCGCCTCCACCGTGGACTTCATCGGGAAGGCGTTGGTGGTCACGTTCTGGTTTCCGAAGAAATTCGTGTCGGCGCCAAGGGCGAGCACGAGCACGTCGTAAGGGATGGTTTCGCTTTCGGTGACGATCACTTTTTGCTCCGGCTGCACCTGCCAAAGTTCCTCCACTCGGATGCGCACGTTGCGGCTCTTGTGAAAGGCCTTGCGCAGGGGAAAAGAAATGTTGCTGGCGTCGAGGGCGGCGGTGGCCACCTGGTAGAAGAGCGGTTGAAACTGGTGGTAGTTGTATTTGTCGATCAGCAATACCTCGAATCCTTCCTTATTGTTCAGCTTCCGGGCGAGGCGCAGGCCGGCAAAGCCCGCACCGACGATGACTACTTTCATAGATGGGTCGTTTACAAACGCGCCCCGATCAATACAATAATCGCACCTTGACGGTCTCCGGCACCTCCTTCAGCAGGCTCAGCGCCCGCTTGGAAAGCTGCTTGTCCACATCCACTACCACGTAGCCGATCGCCTCGTTCGTCTTCAGGTATTGCCCCACGATATTGATCCGGTGCTGCGAGAGTTGTCCGTTGATCTGCGAAAGAACACCGGGCACATTTCGATGAATGTGCAGGATCCGGTGGGCACCTTCCTGCGGCGGCAGCGCGAGCGCCGGCACCGTGTGCGACCCGAGAGAAGCACCCTTTTCGAGGTACTGCAGCAGCTTGTTGCTCACATCCTCACCGATGTTTACCTGCGCCTCTTCCGTAGATCCGCCGATATGGGGTGTGAGCAGCACGTTGGACAAGCCCTGCAGCGGCGAGCTGAAGCGATCGCCGTTCTTTTCGGGCTCCACCGGGAACACGTCCACGGCCGCCCCTCCTACCTGCCCGCTTTCGAGCGCCTTGCGCAGCGCCGGAAGGTCGATCACCTCGCCGCGGGCGTAGTTGATCAGGATGGCGCCTTTCTTCATCCACTTGAGGTTGGTTTTGTTGAGCAGGTTGCGGGTCTGGTCGGTTTCCGGCACGTGCACGGTCACCACGTCGGCAGCGCTAAGCAGGGCTTTGAGGCTGCGGGCGTCGGCCGCGTTGCCCAGGGGCAGCTTTGTTTCGATGTCGTAGAAAAGTACTTTCATCCCCAGCGCTTCGGCCAGCACGCTCACCTGCGAGCCGATGTTGCCGTAGCCGATGATCCCGATAGTCTTACCCCGCAGCTCGTAGGCGCCCGAAGCTTCCTTCAGCCAGATGCCTTCATGGGCCGCCTGGTTCTTGTCGGGCACGCGGCGGATGAGCATGATGGCGGCGCCGATGACCAGCTCGGCCACGGAGCGCGTATTGCTATAGGGCGCATTGAATACCGCTACGCCGCGTTCGGTAGCGGCCCCGAGGTCTACCTGGTTTACCCCGATGCAGAAGCAGCCAACGGCCTGCAGGCGCTCGGCGGCGGCAAGAGCCCGCGCCGTGAGCTGGGTCTTGGAGCGGATGCCCAGCAGGTGGGTGTTGCGAAGCTCGTGCACCAGCTCTTCCTCCGGCAGCGCCCGCGCAAGCTTGCGCACCCCGGTGTAACCCGCACGGCGGAAATTCTCCACGGCCGTGTCGCTCACGTTTTCCAGCAGCAGGATGTTGATCTTCTCTTTGGGATAGCTGGTATTCATATTGCAAATAAAAGGCTTTAAAAGGTTCAGGCGGTTTAGCGGTTTAGGGGTTCAGCAGGGTGTTTGGAGGCGTGGTGGAGATGCATTCACAGGCCGTTAACTCCAAACCTTCTGAAGCATCTAAACGTCCTAAACCTTCCGGACCCTAACTTCGCCCCCTTTCCTATTGAAACGAATGAATCTATATAAATTGCTGCCGGTTGCCGGCCTTGGAATATCGCTGCTGCTGGGTGCCTGCAAGGGCGGCGCGAATGTGAAAGTGGAAACGGTGGATACGCTCGACAATGTGGCCCGCATGCCCGTACCGACGCTGCCGGAAGACGTCAAAAAGCGCTACCACGACAACATTGCCGCCTTCATGAACCGCACCGGCTTTCTGCGGAACTTCAACGGATCCATCCTTATTGCCAAGAACGGTGTACCGGTGTACGAATACTACGGCGGCTACCGCGACTACAAGAAAAAAGACTCCCTGACGGCCGAAACGCCCCTGCAGATCGCTTCCACCTCCAAACCCTTTACGGCCGCCGCCGTGCTGCAGCTCGTGGAGCAGGGCAAGGTGGGCCTGGACGACCTCCTGACGAAGTACTTCCCCGGCTTCCCCTACAGCGATATAACCGTGCGCATGCTGCTCAACCACCGCAGCGGACTGCCCAACTACCTCTACTACATGGACAAGCAGCACTGGCCCGACCAGCGCAAGCTGGCGACCAATGCCGACGTACTCCAGTCGCTGATGACCTGGAACCTGCCGCGCAATTACCGCGCGAATGTCCACTTCAGCTACAACAACACCAACTACGTGCTGCTGGCGCTCCTGGTGGAAAAAGTTACGGGGCAGGACTTCCCCTCGTATATGAAGAAGAACTTCTTCGAACGCTTCGGGATGAAAGACACCTACATCAAGAAGCCCACCGACCTCGAGTTCAATATGTCGTACCAGCGCAACAATGCGCCCTGGCCCCTCGACTTCAGCGACGGTCCTTACGGCGACAAAAACATTTACTCTACCCCACGCGACCTGCTCAAGTGGGACCAGGCCTGGTATGCCGGCCTCGTGATCGGCCCGGCACTGACCGACTCGGCCTTCACCCCCAACAGCAACGAGCGCCCTTCGATCCACAACTACGGCCTCGGCTGGCGGCTCCTCTCCGCCCCCAACAACAAAAAGGTGATCTACCACAACGGCCATTGGCACGGCTTTAATTCGGCTTTCGCCCGCCTCGTGCAGGAAAAAGGCACCGTTATCATCCTCAGCAACCGCTTCAACCCGGCCGTGTATCCCTTTGCCCGCGCGCTGTACAATGCGTTCGGCAACTACGACGGCAAGCAACCGGAAGGAGAAGAATAGGAAACGTGAAGCGTGAGCCGTGAGGCGTGAATCACGATGCGCGGCACCGAGAACGGAAGCCTACGGCTTCCGTTCTCGGTTAACGGCGTTTGCGCTCACCACTCACGCCTCACGCCTCACGCCTCACGCCTCACAAACTCCCTCCCGCAGCTACCTTTAAGAAATGAAGATCTTCTCCGCCGCCCAAACCCGCGACTGGGACGCGTACAGCATCGCACAGACCTCCATTCGCTCCATCGATCTCATGGAGCGGGCCGCCGAGGCCTGCACCCGCTGGCTGCTGGCGCGGTACGGGGCCGATACGCCCTTTCACCTCTTTTGCGGCAAAGGCAACAATGGCGGCGATGGCCTCGCCATCGCCCGGTTGCTGCACGCTCGGGGCCGCCGCGTAGCGGTGTCCGTGCTGGAGAACGGTAAAGATGGCTCCTTCGACTTTGAGGAAAACCGCCGGCGGCTCGCGCAGGCGGGTGTCCCCCTGCAGGCGGTCGGACCGGGCCTGGCCTGGCCCCTGCTGAGCGCGGAGACGGTTGTGGTGGATGCGCTCTTCGGCACCGGGCTGAAGGGGCCGCTGCAGGGCGCCGCCGCGGATGTCGTGCGATTCCTGAACGGCCACGGGCGCGCCATCATCAGCATCGACCTGCCCAGCGGGCTGGATGCCGATGCTTCTTCGGCAGGCGGGCCCGTGATCCGCGCAGCCCATACCCTCACCTTCGGTGCACCCAAGACCGGCCAGCTGCTGCAGGAGTCCGGCGCCTTTGTGGGGCTCCTGCACGTGCTCGACATCGGCCTCTCGCCCGCCTTTGCGGCGCAGACGCCGGCGGATTACGAATTCGTGGACGAAGCGCTGGCCCGGAGCCGCTTCCGCCCACGGCAGCCTTTTGCCCACAAAGGCACCTACGGTCACGCCCTGCTGCTGGCAGGCGGTTACGGTAAAATGGGCGCCGCCGTGATGGCCGCCCTCGCCTGCCTGCGGGGCGGCGCCGGGCTCCTCACCTGTCACAGCCCGCGCTGCGGCTATCCCGTGCTGCAAACCACGGTACCTGAGGCGATGTTTTTACCCGACGATTCCGAAGAACAGCTGACCACGCTTCCCGCCGACCTCGACCGCTATACGGCCATCGGGATCGGCCCCGGGATCGGAACGTCAACAGAAACGACCGGCATGCTGAAAGCCTGCCTGGAATCCGCCCGCCGGCCCCTCGTGCTTGATGCCGACGCGCTCAACATCCTCGCGCGCAACCCCGGCCTGCTGCCCCTGCTGCCCGAAGGATCGATCCTGACCCCGCACCCAAAGGAATTCGACCGCCTGTTTGGCGCGCACGCCTCCGACTTCGACCGTGTGACGACGGCCCGCGCGCAGGCAGCCGCACTACAATGCATTATCCTGCTCAAGGGGCACCATACCTTCATCGCCACGCCCGCCGGGCCGGGTTATTTCAACAGCACGGGCAACGCCGGCATGGCCAAGGGCGGCTCCGGCGACGTACTCACGGGCCTGCTGACGGCACTGCTGGCGCAGGGCTACGCGCCAACCGATGCGGCCCTGCTCGCTGTATGGCTGCACGGTAAGGCCGGCGACATCGCCGTGGAAAAACAATCGTACGAGAGCCTGCTGCCTACGGACCTGGTGGCCCAACTCGGCGCTGCCTTCCGCTGCCTGTACCCGGTACCCTTTCCCTAGCGCCATCGCTTCGCGTGTACGAAAACACGCCGCATGCGAACGGCAACGGAAACACTAACTTCCGGTTATGAACACCCGCACGTTCCTGCTGCTCTTCCTCCTGCCGGCCTGCGCCGAAGGACCGCACGAAAATCCGAAACCCGCTGCACCGGCGGCTTCCTCCGCCACCGATACCCCCCATCGCAAGGCCTTCGTGGCAGACAGCCCGCAGCGCATTGACTCCATCCGCGGCGATTTCAACGGCGACGGGCAGCCGGAATGGGCCTGGCTCGTGCCACCCGCCTACGACAGCGACTCGATGGAATGTGCCGACGGCGCCTGCGTGGCGTCGATCCGCTTCTCCGACAGCCGCCTGCCGTCCCTTCCGGTAAAGCAATGCATCGGCGGTACTCCCGACAACCTCGGCGACCTGTATGGCGATGGCCGCGATGTGCTCGGCCTGCACCCGGACTGGTTCACCAGCTGCTGGCATGGCTACTATACCTGGACCTTCCGCGCCGGCGGCTGGAAGCCCGCACTCGACACCTTGTCCACCCACTGCATCCAGTGGGACGAGGGCCAGAAGCCCGTGGAAAAGATCCCCGGCCGCCCGGGCTGGGCCACGGTGCGCAGGAGCGAAAGCACCGGCGACTCCATCGTGGTGCGCACCGAAGCGCGGCCCCTGCGGCAATATTGAACCGGCAAACCTGATTACCCTTCTACTAAACACCCTCCCATGACCATCACCCAACACATCGCCCAACAGGTACGCCAGCTCTATTTCGGGGGCAACTGGACCGAGGTCAGCCTGCGCGAGGTCCTCGCCGGCGTCGGCTGGCAGGAGGCGCTGGCTGCCGGAGCCTCGGCCAACAGCATCGCCGCCCTCACCTACCACATTCACTACTACGTGGCCATCCAGCGCCGAGTGCTGGAAGGGGGCACCCTCGACGGCCGCGACAGCGATGCCTTCCGCCACCCGCCCATTGCAAGCGAGGGCGACTGGCAGGCCCTGCTGGCCCGCTGCTGGAGCGATGCCGAAGCCCTCGCAGCACTGGTGGAAGACCTGCCCGACAGCCGGCTCGACGAAACCTTTGTGGCGGAAAAATACGGCAGCTGGTACCGCAACCTCCTTGGGATGATCGAGCACAGCTACTACCACCTCGGGCAGATCGTGCTGCTGAAAAAAGCGCTGGCCGGAACACCGTCCTGAATCTGTACCGCATCTTTGCCCCATGACCACGATCCGACCCGCCACACCCGATGACGCCGCCCTGCTGTCCCGCCTCGCCGCCGACACCTTCGTGGAGTCGCACGGGAGGAGCGCCGCGCCGGACGACATCGAAACCTACAAGCGGGAGAAATACACGGAAGCCATCCTGCATGCCGAGCTGCTCGATGCGTCGAACCACTACCAGCTGCTGTTTGACGGCGACGAAGCCGCCGGCTTTTCGAAGGTGGTGTACAACGAGCCCTGCCCGGGACGCGCCGAGCAACCACTGGCGAAGCTGGAGCGGCTCTACCTGCTCGCATCCTTTCACGACCGGCGCCTCGGCGGCACCCTGTTCGACTTCGTGGTAGCCGAAGCGAAAGCGGCCGGGCAAAAGGGCATCTGGCTCTACGTGTGGACCGAAAACGAGCGCGCCCTGCGCTTTTACCGGAAGAAAGGTTTCGTGGAAGTGGGCCGCTACGACTTCCGACTCTCCCCCACCCATACCAACCCGAATTACCGGATGCTGCTGCTGTTTTAGCCGCAGCGTCCCTAACTGCTGAACGATGAACCAATACATTGCACACATTGCCCTCGTGGTACGCGACTACGACGAGGCCATAGGCTTTTATACGGAGAAACTGGGCTTCCGCCTGCTGGAAGACACGCGCCTTTCCGACAGCAAACGCTGGGTACTGGTGGCGCCGCCCGGTGAGGGGGCCTGCGCCCTGCTGCTGGCTCGCGCCGCCGACGAAGAGCAGGCATCCCGCATCGGCAACCAGGCCGGCGGCCGCGTGTTCCTCTTCCTGTACACCGACAACTTCCAACGCGACTACGAGCGTTATTCCGCCGCGGGCGTGCGCTTTGTTCGCGAACCCATAGAAGAACCCTACGGCACCGTGGCCGTTTTCGAAGACCTGTATGGCAACCGCTGGGACCTGCTGGAGCCGAAAGCAGGAATGAAATAATGCGTCCCACTCCCAGCATTTCAACACCGTATAAACACAATAGCAGATGAAAAAGATCCTGCTGCTTTGCCTCTTTGTACTGCCCTTCGTTGTACAGGCCCAAACGGCCGTGCAACTGCTGGCATCAGTTCACAGCACCAACGACGCTGAAATATTGATTGCCCGCTACCCGCGACGCAAGCCCGAACTGTTCCGCCTCGATTCCGGTACGGACTCTACCGCACTCAGTGGCGCCCTGTTTGCGAAAAAAGCCGGCTACACGTTCCGCTTTGAAGGCTATTGGTACAAGCTGCTGAAAAAAGATTTATTCCCTGAATTCCACGTGTCGTATATCTACCTGGACGGAAGCCAGCTCCCGCTTGCACGCATCGACAGCCTGCGACAGGTGATCATGAGCCGGTATCGTACCGGCACGCCCTTCGCCGACCTCGCCGCTGAATATACCATGGACGGCAACAGCACCGGCGTTCTGGGCTGGCGCCGCGAAGGGATGCTGGTTAAAGAGTTTGAAACGGCCGTGCGGCAACACCGTCGTGGGGACCTGTTTACCGTGGACCTTCCCGAAAGAAACTGGTACTACGTAGTGCTGAACACCGACGACGAACGTTCAGGCTCCGTGCTGACATTCTTCCGGATCAAAGAAGATTAATGCTCCTTAATGGACCGCAAACAGGTCCCGTACGACTCTTCTCCTCCACCGCCCTCCGCGGTTCCACTCCATAATAAAGCCCCCCGCAAAGCGGGGGGCTTTTAAAATTTGCGCACTCACGCAGTTGCATCCGGTGCCTTCGCCGCTTTGGCGCGGCCGGCGCGTTGGGCCAGCACGTGCTGCTGCGATTCGGTGAGCAACTGGATTTTCCCGGCCAGCTCGCCCAGACCGGCATCCCCCATAATGATGGCGGCGTTGAGGGTTTTAATGAATCCATCGTAGGCGATGGCCGTCGCCCCGCGCTGCTGCTTCATGGAAAGGAGAAACTCCTTCTGCTGCTGTTCGTCGTTGCGGTCGATGAAGCGTTCGCGGAAGCGGTCGTTGGCGGCCTTCAGGGGCGCGATCCAGAGGCCGGCGCCGGTGGCGGTGATGGCGGCATGCAGTTCGGGACGGGCAAGGTCGGCAAGCAGCGATTCGATCGTTGCCGACTCCTTGGAGTAAGGCATGCGGGCAACTTCGGCCGCAGTGCCGTAATTGTCGATGCAGTGTACCAGGGCGGCGCCGTGGCCCACGAGCGCCTCGTTGTTGTGCCAGGCAAAGGCGCGGCAGAAGGCCAGCAGGCCGGTGTAGAGATCGTCGCGCTCCTCGTCGAGCAGCAGCAATTCGCCGGTGAAGAGCGAAGAGGGATCGGCCTTGTGCATCGCCTCGAGCTCGGCGAGGCGCGTACGGAGCACGGCTACCGTTTCGGCCAGCTTCGGCGGCAGCGCGCCCGATTCGGCGACGGTTTGGAGAACAAGGGACAGGAACTCGATCAGTTCGGCATTGTGGAGGCGCCAAAAACCCATTCGATGTGTCATAAGCAGTGGTTTTATGTAGCCTTAAATTACGGGGAAAACAGCAATGGGCACCCGAAAAAACCGGTAGCTTTCTCATCGCATTGAAAATCAGTTGCAAATAGGAGATACAAACGGGCCGGCCAGGTACCGGGGCCGTCGCCGCGGGGCTGTACGCGGTGCAACCAGGCAGCAACAGCTGTCGCCGGCGCCCTGCGCCTATGCGACCGGGTAGCGACAGCTGTTCCCGGGGCTTTCACCGGGTGCGGATGGGTAGCAACAGCAGTATCCGGCAGCTTGCACGGGGTGCAAATGGGTGGAAGCACCGGTTACCAGCCCTTGCCGGCGGTGCAACAAGGTAGTGGCGCCCTGAGCCGGCCTGCGGCAGGGGGTGCGACCGGGAAGCGCCGGGGCCTGTTGGGTGTTTGCACCGGGTGCCGCTCCTGTAAGTGGCAAAAACAAAGTGCCGGCCGGCCCATGAAAAACCCCGTCCGCGGACGGGGCTTCTGCTT
>NZ_SKFH01000021.1 GCF_004343705.1 Flaviaesturariibacter aridisoli | reverse complement strand
CCGCTGCTGTCGCGGCCTTCGGCCACCCAGATGTAGGTATCGGCACGCAGGGGCTGACCCTTGTAGCGACCGTCCCAGCCCTGGTTGATGGCCGTAGTGGCAAACACCTCGCGGCCCAGCTGGTCATACACGCGGAAGTAGCGGAAGGTGGTCAGGCCCACGGTGATCGGCTTCAGCAGATCGTTCACGCCGTCGCCGTCGGGCGAGAAGGCCGTGGGAACGAAGATGTCGTCGCCTTTCTGAACGCGCACCAGCAGGGTATCCACCGTGACGCAACCCGAAGCGAAGGATACCTGGATGCGGTATTCCTGCTGCTGGCTGAGGGTGGCCACCGGGTACCAGATGGAGGGGTTGCTGAGGCCCGTGGCGGGCGTCCAGCTATACCGGCCATTGGGCAGGTTGCGGGCATGGAGCTCCGTGGCGCGGCCGCTGACCACGTCCTGCGTGGCCAGGCGCTGACCCGGCAGCGGTGCTTCGATCGCTACGTTCTTCGTCACCGTGTCGCTCAGCGACGGGCAACCGGTGTAGGAAGCGATGAGGCGAACGGGGTAAATGCCTACGTTGGTGAACGTGTGCGACGGGCTGGTCTGCGTGCTCGTGCTGCCGTCACCAAAGCTCCACTGGTAGCCCACCGGCACGGTGGCCGACGTCGTAGTGGTGTTGGTAAACTGCACCGGCGTGTTCACGCAATAGCTGTTGAACGTGAAGTCGGCGTTCGGAGCCGCTACTTGTCCTACCGTGATGCTGTTGCTGGCGGCCTGCGTACAGCCGAAGCTGTTGGTGATGTTCACCGTATACACACCGGTCTGCGTGGCGCTGATGGAGGCGCCGGTAGCACCCGGGATCGGGTTACCGCCGAGGAACCACTGGTACGAGGTACCGCCCGATACCTGCAGCGGTACGGCCGTACCCTGGCAGATGAGCGTACCGTTGGGCGCCGTGATCGTGCCGGTAGGCTGCGGGTTCACCGTGAAGGTGAAGGTCTGCGCCGAACCCGGGCAGGTGGTACCGCCGTTAGCAAACTGGGGCGTTACCGTGATCGTGGCTACCACCGGCGTCGTGCCGCTGTTGGTGGGGGTGAACGAAGCGATGTTACCCGTGCCTGAAGCAGCGAGGCCGATCGAAGGAGCGCTGTTGGTCCAGTTGAACACCGTTCCCGTTACGGCGCCGGAGAAGGCTACCGCAGCTGTCGGCGTGCCGGCGCAAAGCGTCTGGCCCGTTACGGCGTTCACGGTCGGCGTCGGATTCACGGTGATGGTAGCGGTGGTGGCCGCACCGGTGCAGCTCACACCGTTGGCCGTGTAGGTCGGCGTCACCGTGATGGTGGCCGTAGCCGTGCTGCTGCCGCCGTTGGCTGCCGTGAAGGCGATGTTGCCGCTACCCGAGGCAGCGAGGCCGATCGCCGGGTTGTTGTTCGTCCAGGCATAGGTCGTCGTACCGCCGGTGGCCTGCGTGCTGAAGCCGAGCGTGGTAGCCGAGCCGGCGCACACGGTTTGGGCCGTCAGCGAAGGCGTCGCAACCGGTACGGGGTTTACATAGACGGTCACTTGCTGTGTTACCGAAGTGCCGCAGAAGTTGGTAACCGTAACGGTATACACGCTCGTAGCCGTCGGGCTCACCGTGAGGGTGGCGCTGGTGCCGATCGTAGCGTTGGAAGCATCTTTCCATACGTACGTGTACGGAACACCGGTGCCGCTGGGCGTGGCCGTCAGCGTAGCGGTGCCGCTGCCGCAAAGGGCTACCGGCGTGCTGCTGGCGTTCACCGTGAAGGAACCGCCTACTGTTACGCGCACCGTATCGGTCGTAAAGCAACCCGTAGCCGCGTTGGTCGCGCGCACGGTGTAGGTCTGTACGCCGCCGACGGTCGGTGCCGGGGCGATCACCTGGGCGCCGGTAAGGTTGCCCGGGTTCCAGGTCCAGGTGTACGTGGAGCTGATATCCGTAGAAGTCTGGCCGATAAAGTCCACTTTCGGACGGGCACTGAGGGTACCGGTGGCGGTCGTTCCACCGCAAACGGTCGCGGAGGTCAGGTTGTCGCCGCGGTAGTAGGCCAGCGCCACGAAGGACGTTGCGTCATACTTGGCCGTTGTGGTCGTGCCGCCGCCGTTGTTGTTGCTCCAGCAGGTTTGCAGCACGATGTTGCTCGTACCGTCCCAGGTAAAGGGCGTGCTGAAGTTGATCGTGTTGAGGCTGTTGGCGGTGGTGGTAAACGACGGGGTGCTGAACACCGGTGTCATCGGCGTGGTCACAATGCCGCCCGAAAGGTTGGTCAGTGCTGTGTTGCCGAGGCTCACGGCAAAGTCGGCGTACGCAGCGCCACCGGCCACGAGGTCGAGGCGGATACCGTTGATGGGGCCTGCCGTAAGACCGGCAGCCTGCAGTTCCGAAGCGAGGTAGATGGTCTGCTGCTTCATACCGCCAAACAGGTGGTAGAAGGGGCTCTGGTAACCCGTCGACGTCGAAGCGCCCGTTCCGATCGTAACCGGTCCGGAGCCGATGCCTATGCTGGCGGCCGTCAGGGTCACCGTACCGCCCGAGCATACCAGTGTCGGGTTGGCGGTCACCGAAGTGATAGCCGGGTTGGGGTTTACCGTAACGGTGGCCGTGTCAATCACCGTGCAGGAACCTGCCGGGTCGAACGCGGTCAGGCTATATACATAGGTGCCGGCAGCGGTCGGGGTAATGGTCTGGCTGGCGCCGGTAACCGGGGCGGTCAGGCCGGAGCCCGTAGCCGGTGTGGCGGTCCAGGTGTAGGTGTAGTTGTTCGTGCTGCCCGTTTGCGTAGCTGAGAGGGTCACCGTGCTTCCCACGCAGATCGGCGAGGTAGCGGTGGCGTTTACGGCGTCGGGCTGCGTAACGGTCACCGTAACCGGCACACGGGCGCTTTCGCAACCGGTGGTCGTGTTGGTTTCCGAAACATAGAACGTTGTGGTCGTGTTGATCGAGGTCTGGTAAGTGGTCTGCGTGCCGGTCTGCAGCGCGGTGCCGCCGGTTGCGGCCGCATACCAGCTGAAGGTCGGCGAGGCAAGGCCGCTGTTGGAGGTCACCGAAGCGGTCGGCACGGCAACGCCGCACTGGCTGCTGTTGACAGCGGTGGGTGTGGCGGGGGTAGCGTTCACCGTCACGTTTACCGTTGCCGTGCTGGAGCAGCCGGTCGAGGCGTTGGTGGCGGTTACCGTATACACCTGCGTAACGGCGGCGCCGCTGTTATTGGCGGGGGCCGTAGCGGTCACCGAGGCGCCGGAGAGGCCGCCCGGGTTCCAGGTCCAGGTGTAGTTGGAAGTCAGAACGGTGCCGATGCGCGCGCCGAACATCAGGTTCGGGCGGATGCTGCCCGAGCCGGTCACCGTAGTGGCGGTGCAGGCGCCGCTGCCGGCCGCCCCGTCGGCGGCATAGTACACCGCAGAGGCGAAAGTGGTGGCGGTCTGCTTCGTCTGGGCGCTGCCGTTACCGGTCACACCGTTGGAGAAGCAGATGTCCACGATCAGGTTCGAGGTACCGTCCCAGTTGAAGGGCGCCGTGAAGCTGTGTGTGTTGACGCCCACTACCGGCGTGTAGTTCTGCGGGCCCCACACTGTGGTGAAGGTGCCGGTCTGGATCGTCGTGATGGAAGTTGCCGTGGTCGGCATCAGCTTGATGGTATAGCCGTTGAGCGTGGCGGGGTCGCCGTTGGCGTTCACCACGTCGAAGGCGAGCGAGGTGAGGTTGCCGGGTACCACACCCTGGGCCTGCAGTTCGGAGGCGCGCACCAGGTATTGCTGGCGGCCGTTGCCGAACCAGGTCGGGTAAGCGGCAGCCAGGGAAGTGTTGGTAGCGTTGGTAGCGGTAGCGGTGCCGAGCGTGGCGATCCCGGCCTGTGCGGGAACACTTTCTGCCGTCAGGGCCACCGAAGCGCCGGGGCATACGGCGGCAGCCGGGCCGGTTACCGAAGTGATCAGCGGGTTGGGGTTAACGCTCACACGCACGGTGTCGAAGGTGGTACAGATACCGCTCACACCGGTTACGGTGTAGAGGTAAGAGCCCGCCGTCGTCGGGGTCACGGTCGCCGTGGCGCCGCTCACCGGGTTGGGAATACCCGAGCCGGCAACGGGGCTGGCCGTCCACGTGTAGGTATAGTTCTGCGTAGAACCGGTTTGGGTCACCGACAGGTTTACCGAGCCGTTGACGCATACCGCGGCCAGGCTGGCGGCGGCATCGATAGCATCGGGCTGGTTCACCGTAACGGTCACGGGCACGCGGGCGCTTTCACAACCGGTGGTCGTATTGACTTCCGAAACATAGAACGTAGTGGTCGTGTTGATCGCGGTCTGGTAAGTGGTCTGCGCACCGGTTTGCAGCGCGGTGCCGCCCGTGGGCGCCAGGTACCAGTCGAACGACGGCGTGGCAATGCCCGAGTTGGAAGCCACCGAAGCGGTCGGGATACCGAAACCGCACTGCGTGCTGTTGGTAGCCGTCGGCGTAGCCGGGGTCGGGTTCACCGTTACGTTCACCGTAGCATTGGTGGTGCAACCGTTTGTCGTATTGGTAGCCGTTGCGGTATACACCTGGGTGATCGCGGCGCCGGTATTGTTGGCCGGGGTGGTAGCCGTTGCGGTAGCACCGGTAAGGCCACCGGGGTTCCAGGTCCAGGTGTAGGAAGACGTGATGTTGGTGACGGCCTGTCCTTCCAGGATCACTTTCGGACGCGTCGTGTAAGTCAGCAGGTTCGTCGTGCTGTTGCCACAAACGGTAGCGCCTGCGGTGGCGGCCGATACGTGCGTCTTGATCACGGAAGTGAACGACGTTACGTCGGCGGGCGAAGTGCTGCTCAGCGTGGCGCTTGTAGAAGCCGTGCCGAAGCAGATCTCGATCACCACGTTGGAGCTGCCGTCCCAGTTGAAGGGCGTTTGCAGCAGCACGCGGTTGTTGGTGTTCGCAGTCTGGGCGAGCGAAGCGGCCGTAAACACGGTCGTGAAGCCGCTGCTTACGAAGGTGCTCATGTCGTTCTGCGTCGTATTGGCCATCTTGATGGTCACGTTCTGGATGGCAACCGTACCGGCAGTGGTGGGGAAGTTCAGGGCCGTGATGTTGCCGGCGCGCAGGTTGGCGGCCGTTAGCTCAGAGGCGCGGAACATGATCTGCTCGTGCTTGTTGGACCACAGCGAGTAGAACGGTGCCGGGTAGGTAGCCGTGGTTGTGGCGCCTGCACCAATGGTGGCCGTGCCTGCACCGACGCCGATGCTCGTGGCGGCCAGCGCTACGCTGCCACCCGGGCAAACGCTCGAGGGCGTAGCGGTAATGTTCGTGATAGCCGGGCTCGGCTTCACCGTAAGGTTTACGGTCGACGAAGCCGTGCAGGATCCGTCCACACCCGTCACCGTGTAGGTGTAGGTGCCGGAAGCGGTCGGCGTGATCGAAACCGTCGCACCCGTAACGCTGTTCGGGATGCCGGAACCGGCAACCGGGCTGGCAGTCCAGGTATAGGTATAGTTCTGCGAAGAACCGGTCTGCGTTACGCTGAGCGTGGCAGCGGTGTTCGGGCAAACGTCCGCGCTTGCCGAAGCCGTGATCGGATCCGGGGCGGCAACCGTTACCGTTACCGGTACGCGGCCGCTCTCACAACCGGTGGCGGCATTGATCTCCGACACATAGAAGGTCGTGGTAGCGTTGATGGCAGTCGTATAAGTGGTCGAAGTGCTGTTCTGCAGCAGGGTGCCGCCGGTAGCCGCGTCGTACCAGTTGAAGGTCGGTGTAGCGAAGCCACTGTTGGACGTCACCGAAGCGGTCGGTACGGCGAGGCCGCACTGGTTGCTGTTGGTAGCCGTCGGGTTGGCGGGGGTTGCGTTCACCGTCACGTTCACCGTGGAAGTGCTGGAGCAGCCGGTACTGTTATTGGTGGCCGTTACTGTGTACGCCTGCGTGATGGCGGCGCCGCTGTTGTTGGCCGGGGCCGTGGTGGTCACCGAGGCACCGTTGAGCGCACCGGGGTTCCAGGTCCAGGTGTAGGTCGAGGTTAAGTTCACACCGGCGATGCCGCCGATGATCATGTTCGGACGCATATTGGCCGAGCCGCTCACCGTAGTGGAGGTACAGGCGCCGTTACCGGTCGTACCGTCGGCTGCATAATATACATGCGAGGCGAAAGTGGTCGCGGTCTGCTTCGTTTCCGCGCTGCCGTTGCCGGTCACGCCGTTGGAGAAGCAGATGTCCACGATCAGGTTCGAGGTACCGTCCCAGTTGAAGGGAGTGGCAAACGTGTGCGTATTGATGCCCACCACCGGGGTGTAGTTCTGCGGGCCCCACACCGTGGTGAAGGCGCCGCTCTGGAACGCCGCGATCGAAGTGGTCGTAGCGGGCACAGCCATCAGCTTGATGGTATAGCCGTTGAGCGTAGCGGGGTCGCCATTGGCGTTCACTACGTCGAAGGCGAGCGAGGTGAGGTTGCCGGGCACCAGTCCCAGCGCCTGCAGCTCGGAGGCAAGTACGAGGTATTGCTGGCGGCCATTACCATACCAGGTCGGGTAGGCGGCGGCAGACGAGGTATTGTCGGGGTTGGTGCCGGAAGCGCTACCGAGGTTCACCGTGCCGGCCTGTGCCGGAACGCTTTGCGCTGCAAGGGCGATCGTAGCGCCGGGGCATACCGGCGAAGTAGCCGTCACCGAAGTGATCGCCGGGGGCGCCGTGATCGTTACGCTTACCGTGCTGCTGGCGGTACAGGTACCGTCAACGGCCGTCACCGTATAAACGAAGGTGCCGCCGGATGTCGGGGTTACCGTTGCCGTAGCACCGGTTACCGAGCTGGGAATTCCCGAGCCGGCAACGGGGCTGGCCGTCCAGGTATAGGTATAGTGCTGCGTGTTGCCGGTCTGGGTGGCACTGAGCGTCACTGCCGTGCCAGGGCACACGTTGTTGACGTTGCTGGCAGCCGAAACGGCATCCGGTGTTGCTACCGTAACCGTTACGGGAACGCGTACGCTTTCGCAACCGGTCGTGTTGTTACGTTCGGATACGTAGAAGGTCGTCGTTGCGCTGATGGCAGTGGTATAAGTCGCGGAGGTGCCGGTCTGCAGCAGGTTGCCGCCGGTAGCCGCGTCGAACCACTCGAAGGTCGGCGTGGCGAGGCCGCTGTTGGAGGTCACCGAAGCAGCGGGCACGGCGAGACCGCACTGGTTGCTGTTGACAGCCGTCGGCGCAGCCGGCAGCTGGTTCACAGTGATGGCCACCAGGTTGGAGATATCGGTCGTGCAACCGTTGGCGTCCACACCCAGTACGGCGGCGTTTTCGCTGGCCGCGGGCACATAGGTGTATGTATTCGTCGTGGTGGTTGAGCCGTCCTGCCACAGGTAGCTGGCAAAGCTGCCGGCGCCCGGGAGGCCGATGCGTACGTTGTCGATCAGCCAGCCGTAGTACTGAACCGAGCCGTCACTCGTCATGCGGAAGCGCACGCGGAACTGGCTCGTCAGGGCAGCAGCCGGGATGTTGATGGTTTCATTTTTCCAGAGCGCGTTGGTGGGAAGAACACCCGACGTGCTGAAGTTGGCAGCCCAGTCGGAGTAGCTCGTCTTGTCGAAGCTCACCACGCCGTTCTTCAGCGTGCCGGTGCCGGCATAGCTGCCGGGTGCGAAGGAGGTCCAGGTGCTGCCACCGTCGTTGGAGTATTGTACATAGCCGTAGTCGAGGCCGGTTTCCGTGGCCAGGATGTGCGAGAACGTCAGCTGCGCACCGGTGTAGCCGGTGAGGTTGAAGTTCTGCGTCATCGCGTACGCGGCGTCGATGTTGGCGGTATAGGCGAGGCGAACCGAGCTGGCGCCTTCTGCGAAGTAGGTCGTGCTCTGTGTTGCGGTGAGCGGCGCCGTAGCGGCGAAGGTGGTCACCGGGAAGGTCTCGAAGCGCTCCACGAAGGACGGGTTGGCGGTCAGCGTTACGGGCTGGCCGGCGCACACCGTCGTGGGGCTCGCTTGCAGCAGCGGCGAAACCCCTACCAGCGGAGCATCGCGGTACGGCGTGCCGGCCTGCGTGGTGCTGATGGTGTTGGCGTCGGTAACGGTCACGCTCCACGCAACCGTGGCGCCGGCGGGCGTTACCGCGGGGATCGTACCACTGAAGGTCGAGCCGCTTTGCGTCATCGTAACGTTCTGGGGTGCACCGCCGTTCACGGTGTACGTGAGCACTGCTGTATAAGGAGCGCTGCCGCCGGTCACATCCACCGTTACGGTGTGGGGAACCGAGCTGGTGCAGGAAACCGTGCTGGGATTGATGGCGAGGTTGCTCAGCACCGGGGGCGACTTGAGGGCCATCAGGTAGTAGCCGGCGAGGCTGCTGATCGCTGGTGCCACCGAGGTAATGCTGCCGGTTGCGAGCACGGGCGAAGCGCCGCCCACCAGGGTGTATGTACCGCCCTGGGTGGCGCTCGAGCCGATGGCGTCGAAGGAGCCGCGGGTATCGTTGAGGCGGATGAACGCGCTCGTCAGGTTGCCGCTGCCGCTGGGCACCTGCACCTGCCAGTAGCGCGTGCTGCTGAGGCTGCTGAACATGGAGCCCGGCGTGCCGCCGGCGTTTCCGTCAAACGCTTCGGCCCGTACAACTACGGTACCGCCGGCGTTGGTAACCGGGTTTACCAGGTCAAGTGCATTGTAGCCGCTCTTGCCCACCGGGAAGGTAAAGGTGCTGCCCGTGGCGAGGCTGGCCGGCAGCGTACGCTGCAACGGACCGTCAACATAAGAGGTAGCCGAGCCGCCACTTACACTGCCGGTGGTCGTACCGGTAACGGTCAGCAGGTCGGTGGCGTTGGTATGCAACAGGCCGGCGGTGAGCGTCAGCGTACCGGACGACAGGGCACCGTTGAAGGTCACCCCGTTGGTATTGTTGACGATGAGGGCGCCGATGCTGCGGGTAGCGGGAATCTCGAGGTTGAGCGTGCGCTGCGCGCTTTCCTGCTGGGCCGATACCGTGTAGGTGCCGGTGCCCAGGTTGAAGGTCGGCGCTACGTCGAAGAAGCCGCCGGGGCCGGTGTTGCCGGGATAACCCGTTTGCACCGTTACGGCTGCCGTGGCACCCGTGCCGAGGGTGATCTTGTTGCTGTTGATGATGGTGCCGTTCTGCAGCTCCACACGCAGGGTGTTGAAGCTGGTGCCGTGGGTGATGGTCAGGTTGCCACCCGATCGAACGATGATTCCGTCGAGCGGGGACGTGAGCACACCGGTACCGGCGAAGGTTTGCGCACCCGCCGAGATAAAGGCGAGGCGGCTGCCCGGGGCGCTGCCGTTGATCGTACCGTTATTGGTCAGCGTCGTTCCGCGCACCGTCATCGAAGTGCCGTTCAGGTTCAGCGTCGTTCCGGGGTTCACCAGCACCGTGCCATAGGCAACGGCCGGCGATGTGGAAGACAGCTGCGCCGTTTTGTTGTTGGTCGTGTTGTCGATCACCACGTTGGGCATCGAGCCCATGATCACGAAGTTGAACTTCGTGGCCGTAGCCGCAGTACCTACATTGAGCGTACCGCCCGTGATGGTCGGTGTGGTGGCGCCTACATAGTAGTCGCGCTGCGTGGCACCCGTCGAAGCCTGCACCAGGTTGATGGTACCGCCCGAGATGGTCACGTTGGCCGTGGTGCTCGTCATGCCGAAGCCGGCATTGGTCGATGTGGCGTTGCCCACCGTCGTCACGTTGATGACGCCGCCCGACATATTAAAGGTGAGGGCGTTGGTGGTATAGAAGCGCGAGGCGAAGTTGATCGTACCACCGTTCATCAGGAAGTTGGCGGTAGCAGCGGCGCTCATTTCGTTGCCCGCAACCACACCCACGTTGTAGGTGCCTGCGTTCATCGTCAGCTTACCATTGAGGCTGGGCGAACCGTTGAGACCCGTGATCACCGCGTTGGCATTGTTGATCGTCAGTCCGGCCGTTGCGGGAATCGTGTAAGCTGCCGTTGCGAAGAGCGGCATTTTGTAAGCTGCGGTTCCACCTGCTACGAACGTACCGTTCGACAGGGTAAGGAAACCGGAACTCGCGGCCGACAGGTTCGACACTGTAGAGCCGAGCACTACCGCGTTGGCGGACAGCGCCGTAGTAGGTGCCGCGGAAACGGTGAACTGGGTGCTGTTGTTTACGGCGGTTACCGTGGTACCGGCTGCGAATACGCCCGTGCCGGAAACAACGCTCACATTCATACCGACGCTGAGGCCGGTGGTGCTGGCTACGGAGATGGTAGTGCCCGAGCTCGTGGCGCCTGCTGCCGATAGGAAGCCGGCGGGTGCGCTGAACGTCAGCGTCGCTGCGTTCGATGTGCCTTTGTTCACGGTCACGCCGGCAAAGTTGCTCCGCGTGGCGTTGCTCAGGTCGAAGTTGTTGTTGCCCGTGCCGGTAAAGGTCACGGCCACTCGCGATGCATTGACCACGGTGCCGCCGGCGCCGGCGGTGGAAGCGAAGTCGATCGTGCCGTTGTTCACCAGGCTGCCGCCAAGCGACAGTGCGTGCGTGGTGACGGTGCTCGTGGAGCCGGCATCGGCGGCGCGGAAGGCACCACCCGTGTTGATCGTCAGCAGCTGCGTAACAGTGAGCGTCTGGGCGGCCGAAGGATTGTACACCAGCGTTCCCGAAGTGCCCTCTCCTACCGTGAGCGTGCTCACGATCGGGTTCACGTCGATGATTACCGTAGCACCGTCAACGATGGTCACCTCGTCGCCGGGCAGGGGTACGGTGCCGCTGGTCCAGGTGGCCGGCTGGCTCCAGAGACCGCCGGTGGCGGTGGAGGTAGCCGAGGCGGGCAACAGCGTCGGGTTGGAACCGTTCAGCGGCGCGGATAAGGATCCCTCTCCCACCGCGTAAACGTTCCAGTAATAGTTGGTGGCGGGAGACAGCCCGCCGGCTGTATAGGTAGTAGTGCCCACGGGTACGGAGGCTACATAGGAAAAATTCACGTTGTCGGTCGATACGTACACGGCATAGGCAGCCGTATTGCTGAGGGGCGAAGGCTCCGTCCAGTTGATGGTCATGCCCAGGGCCGACGTGTTGGTGAACGTCATGTTCGTCGGAGGGGCCGTCGGCGCGGTGGGCGTGAACGTATACACGCGGCGGCTGCCGTTGCTGGCGGAGCTCACCGGGATAGGGGCAGGCACCGTCGTACCGAGGTTGTAGTTGGTCGTACCGCCGGAAGTGGTCACGGCATTGGTGCCGATATTGATGGTGGCGTACGTATTGTTTACGTTGGACGACTGGATGCCGGCCGATACCGTGGTGGTTCCCGGTACATAGCGGTAGGTCAGGTCGCCATAGATGAAGCGGATCGTTCCGTCTTCTCCCAGCAGCGCCTGGAAGGTTCCGTCGTCGGTGCCGGAGTTCCAGCCGATCTGCATGTGCATAAACTCGATCACCAGCACGCGGTTGGGCGCGCTGCCGGTCACCTTATAATGGATCTTTCCGTCGGCGGCTGTTTTGATGTCGAGCGAAAACGGCGAGATCAGCGGGGCGGAAGCCACACTGCCGATCTGCGTATTGCCCGCGCCGCCAACCGCCGTTCCGCCAAGGCGGATTAGGCCGTTGCTGTTCACGGAGAACTGGGTGTAGCGCGTTCCCATGAACCAGAAGTCAAAAGGAAGGTTGCTGATGGCGGATTGCGCATCGTCCTGGCTCGCGCCGAGCAACTGCGTGGTTCCGCTGCTCATGTCCACCAGCGACCCGTTGGTAGCGGTGCTGAAGGCATAGTTGGCCGTACTCTGCGCACCGACGGCAACCGTCAGGAACAGGGCGCCGAGCAACCCGATCAGGCGACGGGCCATTCGGGGACGCAGGCGGGAATGGGAACGGATGTCTGGGGCGGACAATGGTTTTCGGGGGGCACACACAGGTGTACCGGTCAGGGCAATGCTCTGGCTCATAAAACAGATAAGGTTTTTGTTGCGCTTAAGAAAAAAGGCTTCTTAAGTGGCGTTTTGGTGTTTTGCTAGGTAGGCTGCGCAAGACGGCTTGCTGGTCGATCCGTAAAATTCTGAAACAATAATCGTCTGAAAACAAACCGCTTATCCTCTGCTCCTGGTCCCAACCGGACGGCCGGAGCGGAAAATTGCAGGCGAAAGTTAGGAGATTTTTAACGAAAACATCATTGGCCCCGATTAGGATTTCCTTGGAAAAGACCGGTCCGCGCCCCGCTCCTCCCCTTCCAGAACGGGAAAAGGCCCTCCCAAACGGGAAGGCCTTTTTTTTGAAAATGAGGGAATGTACTTAGAGCTTGATGATCTGTTTCTGCACGGAGGCCCCGGTGCGGGTATTCACCAGGCGCAGCACGTAGCTGCCCGGGGTGATGCCCGTCAGGTCAATCGTGAAGGTCGTGCCGGAGAAGGTCGCCGGGCGCGTGATCACCTGTCCCTGCTGGCTCAGCAGCTGCACGGTGAACGGACCGTTTTCGGTGCCCGAGTAGTTCACCGTGATGCGGTTCGTCGTAGGGTTGGGTCCTACCACTACCTGTGCCGCCATCCGTGCGTTGTCGTCACCGCCATTCGTTCCACCGGCCTGCGTTACCGGCGGGCAGAAGTTCACCGCGATGCGGAAGGCCACCAGTTTGCCGTTGCACGTGGCAGCATCACCCAGCGGCGTCACTTTCACGTAGGCATACTGTGTGCCCGGACCGCCATTCACCGTGGTGAAGGAAGGCAGGCTCGTGCCGGTGCCCGAAGCTGCCAGTCCGATGCCCGGGTTGTCGTTGGTCCAGCTGAAGTTCTGGGCCGTACCCGAGAAGGCTACCGGCGCCGTCACCATACCGTTGCAGTATACCTGGTTGCCGATCGTGTTGACCGTTGCCTGGGGCTTGATGCTGATCTGCGTGCTTGCTGCGCCACCGCAGGCACCTGCCGCGGCGGGCGCCGTGTAGGTGATGGTGTAGGTTCCCGGCTGCGACTGGCCCAGGTTGATCTGTCCGGTCGTGGCATTGATGGTCAGGCCGGCCGTTGAGGCGAAGGTGCCGCCGCGGGTACCGGAGATGACCGGGTTGACGGTGCCGCCCTGGCAGTAGGGCGAGCCGCTGTAAGCGATGGCGGCCACCGAGCGGTTCACCGTAATGGTGAAGGTGGTGGAGGCGCCCGAGCAGCCTTCCGCTACCGGCGTCACCGTGAGGGTTCCGCTGATGCTGTTGGATGCCGTGTTGTTCTGGGCCGTGAAGGGAGCGATACCCGTGCCTCCGCCAGCCGCGGCCAGGCCGATCGCGGTATTGGAGTTCGTCCACAGGAAGGTCGCATTGGCTACCGGCGACGTGAAGGCAACGGCGGTGGTCGGCGTACCGGCACAAACCGTTTGCGAGGCGATCGCGTTCACCGAAGGTGCCGGCTTCACGAAGATCCGGAACACCATCGGGCGCACCTTGCAACCCTGGGCTTCGATGATCGGGGTCACGGAAATGTCGGTGTAGACGTTCGAAGAACCAGCGTTCACCGCGGTAAAGGCGGGAAGTCCCGTACCGGTGCCGCTGTTGGCAGCCATGCCGATGGCGGTGCCGTTGGTAGCCGTCCAGGCATACTGCGTGCCGGCGGGGAAATTACCCGTGAAGGCAATCGGGCCCACGGTGCTGGTAGCGCAGACCGACTGGTTGTTGATCGGGTTGGCGATCAGCGAGCCGACGAATACCGTTGCCGACGTGTTGATTGTTGTGGTACAGGTACCGTCGCTCACCGAAGTGATCGCAAAGGTGCTGTTGGCCATCAGCGGAGCGGTGGTAAAGGTGGCGCTGCCGGAGCCGTCGAGGGTGACGGTCTGGGGGTTGGCGCCATTGGTGGTTACCGTTACCGTGCCGTTGGCCGGTCCGTTGCTGATGTTGAGCGTAGCGGCTACACCCGTTTCGCACTGCACGGGATTAGCAGCAGCGATTTGTGCCGACAGCGGCGTTCGTACCGTGATCGTTACCGAGGCCGCGCCCGATACGTTGGCGGCGCAGGGAGCCGAGCCGCCTTCCGAACGGAGGTAGTAGGTCGTGGTCGCCGCCGGGTTGACGGTGATCTGGGCGTTGGCCGAGGTCAGCGGGCCGCCGACGGTCTGCGTGAACGCAGCGTCTTTGTACCACTGCCAGTGGGCGCCGTCGCCCAGCGAGCCGCCGGTTTGTGTCAGGATCACGTTCGAACCCGCGCAGGTAGCGCTGCTTACCGAGGCATTCAGCGTGGCCGGCGCCGCGGAAGGCGTCAGCACATTCAGGGTGATCGTCGACGTATTGGTGCAGGCGTTGCCCGGCACCGAAGCGGTCACGGTGTAGGTATACGAACCGGCAGCCGTCGGGGTTACGCTGATGCTGTTGTTGGAAGCCGCAGCCGATTGGGCGGCAGTCGGAACACCGGCGGTGGCCGCAGCGCTCCAGGAATAATAGCCCATCGATGCGCCTTTGATCTGGATGTCATCCACACCCCAGTACCAGTTCCAGCCGGCATCGTAGCGGAAGCGTACGCGCACACCCGGCTTGTTGAGGGCAGCGGCAGGCAGGCTGAGGGCCGACGAAGTGATGGTGGGCGGGTTGGTGCCGCCACCGGTGGTACCGGAGCTGAAGGTGCCGTTCGTGAGTGCCGTCCAGGTGCTGCCGTCGGTCGAGTATTCCACAACCATGGTGCCACCCGAGCGGGCGAAATGCTTGAAGCTTACTTCCACAGCCGTGTAACCAACCGTGCTGAAGGAGTTCGATACAAGACGCGTTTGCGTGGTTGACCCGGAGCCAGCTTCATCCGAGTTGGCCAGGATGAAATTCGTGCCATCGATCGAAACGTTGGTCAGGTCGGTGTCGTACGAGTACGGCGCGGTCCGGACCTTCCAGGCGCTGATGTTGTTGGTCATCGTTCCGTTCACAACCGAGAAGTTGTACGGTCCGCTGCCATTGAAATTCTCGCTCAGCACCGCAACGTTGGGTGTTGTGTTGTTTTGCAGGGTGGCCGTGGCCGTCAGCGTCTGGCTGCTGCCCAGGCAGATCGTGGTGGCGCTCGAAGGCGTCACGGCAATCGACGACGGGAAGGCCAGCAGGTTCACCGTTGCGGCAGCCGATGTGCCCGTGCAACCGGTAGTGCCATCGGTCACTTTCACCGTATAGTTACCCGAAGCGACCGCATTGTAAGAAACCGAAGTGCCGTTGCTGGCTACGTTGGTTCCGTTGAGTTGCCACTGGTAGGTGGGCGAAGCAGCGGGCGTCGACGCGGTCAGTGTTTGCGACGTAGCGCAAACCGACGTCGGACCGGCGGGCGAAATGCTGGCAGTGGGCAGCGCATTCACCGTAACCGTTACGGTTTGCGAAGCCTGTGTTCCGCAGAAGTCGGTCACCGTAACCGTATAAACGGCGGTGGCAGTCGGCGCTACGCTCAATGTCTGCGTAGTGCCCAGTACCGTGTTGCCGGCATCTTTCCAGCTGTAGGTATAAGGCGCACCACCACCGGTGACGTTGGCTGTGATAGAAGCGCTGGCGCCGGCGCAGATCGCCGCAGGCGTGCTGGACGTAGCGATCAGGATCGGGGCACCAACCGCCACATTGACCGTGCCGGAGGCGGTACAGCCCGTGGTGGCATTGGTAGCGGTAGCCGTATAGGTAACCGTGCCGGCGGTGGACGGGGCGATGGCATTCACCACGGCGCCGCTGAGATTACCCGGTGTCCAGATCCAGTTGTAGTTGCCGGTGATGTCACCCGAAGCTTGTCCGAAGAAATTCATCTTGGGACGGGCACTGAACGTGCCGCTGCCGGTGTTGTTGCTGCAAATGGCCGCAGGCGTCTGGTTGTCCAGGCGGATGTAGGCAACCGATACGAACGACGTGTTGTCGTAGCGGACCGTGCTGCTGGTGCCGCCGCCGTTGTTATTGCTCCAGCACATTTGCACCACCAGGTTGCTGGTGCCGTCCCAGTTAAAGGGCGTACTGAAGTTGATCGTGTTGAGGCTGTTGGCCGTCGTTGTATACGAAGCCGCGCTGTACACCGTCGAAAGGCCGGTGACCATCGTGGTGGTCAGCGCCGTTTGCGAGGTGCTGCCGATGCTGAGGGCAAAACCATTGTAGGTGGTGCCACCCGCTACCATGTCGAGCTGAAGACCGGTGATGTTGCCGGCACGCAGACCGGCGGCCTGCAGTTCGGCGGCGGTAAAGAGCGACTGGTGCTTCTGGCCACCCCACAGGTGGTAGAACGGACTTTGCGAGCTCGCAGAAGTGAGGGTGCCCTCTCCTACCGTTACCGTTCCGGCCGCTACGGCTACCGAAGTGGCCGTCAGGGTGAGGCTGCCGTTGGGGCAAACCGAATTGGTGTTCGACGTTACACTGGTAACGGTCGGGTTGGCGTTCACCGTCACGTTGACCGTGCTGGTGGTGGCGCAACCGGCGCCCGCGTCGGTAGCAGTGATCGTGTAAGCAAAGGTGCCTGTTGCTGTGGGCGTAACCGTGGCGGTAATACCCGTCTGCGGCCCGGTGATACCGGAGCTCGTAGCCGGTGCTGCCGTCCAGGCGTACGTGTAGTTATTGACCGATCCCGAATGGATGGCCGACAGGTTGATCGATGCACCAAGGCAGATCGGACCATTGGCGGAAGCCGTCACCGCATCGGGCTGGTTCACCGTGATCGTCACGGGTGTGCGGTCGCTTTCGCAGCCGGTAGTCGTGTTTACTTCGGCCACATAAAGAGTCGTCGTCGAAGCAACGGTCGATGCATAGGTAGCCGAGGGGCTGTTCTGCAGCAGGTTTCCGCCACTGGCGGCATCGTACCATTTGAAGGTATGCGTAGCGAAGCCGCTGTTGTTGGAAGCGACCGATGCGGTGGGTACCTGCGTACCGCACTGCGTGCTGCCCGAAGCCGTCGGGGCCGAAGGCAGCGGGTTCACGTTCACGGTCACGCCTGCCGACAGGCCGCTGTAGCAACCGCTGGCATCACCCGCCTGAACGTAGTAGGTCGTGGTCGACGTGGGGTTCACCGTCAGCGCGCTGGAGGCGGCCGTTGTCGATTCGCCCGTGCTCCACAGGTAGTTCGTTACCGTGGGGCCACCGCCGATACGTACGTTGTCGATCATCCAGCCATAGTACGTGGTCGATCCGTCCGTCGTATAACGGAAGCGGATGCGGAACTGGCTGCTGAGCGCTGAAGACGGAATGTTGAGGGTCTCGGTCTTCCAGAGCGTGTTCGACGGAAGTGCCGACGAACTGCTGAAAGCGCTGATCCAGTCGGCGTAGCTCTTCGTGGAGAAGCTCACTACACCGTTCATCAGGGTAGCGCTGCCGGAGTAGCTAGTGGTCGGGAACGGCGTCCAGGTGGCACCTCCATCCGACGAGTAGTCTACGAAACCAAAGTCATAAGAAGTGCCGGGACCTTCCATCAGGGCCTGGTGCGAGAAGACCAGCTGGGCGCTGCTCATACCCGACATGTCGATGTTGGAAGAAGAGGCCATGGTGGCCGAAGCGTCGTTGGCCGTTACGGCAAAGCGCACGGAGGAAGTTCCTTCTGCAAAATAGAGGGTGCTGCGGGTAGCGGCGGCACCGCTACCGGCCACCGTAAAGTGGGTCAGCTCGCCGCCGTTGAAGCTGGATGCTTCAAATGCGTCGGCAAAGCCCGCCTGCTGCGGTGTGAGCACAACAGGTGCGCCGCTGCAGGAAGTTGTAACGGAAGCGGTAACCGAAGGAACGGGAGCCGGGGCCTTTACCGTTACCTGGAACGACGAGGTCGTAATGCAACCACCGTCAGTTGCCGTTACCGTGTAAGTATACGTACCGGCGGCCGTCGGCACTACCGAAGGAGTAGCACCCGGAACCGAACCGGTAATGCCCGAGCCGGTGGCAGGCGAAGCCGACCAGCTGTAGGTATAGGTATTCTCTGTGCCGGTTTGCGAAACGCTCAGGTTCGCACCGAGACCGAGGCAAATGCTGGCATTGCCGCTGGCCGTAACGGCATTCGGCTGCACGACCGTGATCGTCACGGGCGTACGCTCGCCTTCGCAACCGGTGCTGCTATTGAGTTCGGCCACATAGAAGGTCGTGGTGGCCGCTACGGTTGAGGTGAACGTAGCCGACGTGCTGCTCTGCAGCAGGGTGCCACCGGTAGCCGCGTCATACCATTTGAAGGAAGGCGTGGCGAGGCCGCTGGTGGAAGTAACCGCCGCGGTGGGCACCTGCGTACCGCACTGCGTGCTGCCGGTAGCCGTCGGGGCCGAAGGCAGCGGGTTCACCGTGATGGTGATCGAGCCGTTGGGGCCGGTGCAGCCATTCACGTTTGTTCCCGAAACCGTGTAGGTTGTTGTTGTCAGCGGGTTCACCGTGATCGAAGGCGTAGCAACGGTGCTGGTAGCGCCCGTGCTCCAGTTGTAGGAAGCAACGGCCGGACCGGCCACGATACGCACGTTGTCGATCAGCCAGCCGTAATAGTTCACGCTGCCGTCCGAAGTATAACGGAAGCGGATGCGGAACTGGCTGGTCAGCGCGGCAGCAGGGATGTTGATCGTCTCCGTCTTCCACAGCCCGTTGTTCGGCAGGGAGTCGGCGCTGGTAAATACGCTGATCCAATCCGCATAGCTCTTCGTCGAGAAGCTGACGTCGGTACCCACAAGGGTGCCGCTGCCCGCATAACTCGAAGCCGGGAAGGGAACCCAGGTGCTGCCGCCGTCGGAAGAATATTCCACGAAGCCCTTGTCGTAAGTCGTGGTCGGGCCTTCCATCGCTGCAATGTGCTGGAAGGTCAGTTGTGCGGCGTTGAAGAAGGTCAGGTCCATGTTGCTGGTGCCGCTCAGCGACGCGTTGGCGTTCGAGCCGCCCGTGAACAGCACGGACGAGGCACCCTGGGCATGGTAGGTCGTGTTTTGTGTAGCGGTACCTCCGGCAACGGTATAGCCGGTCAGCGGGAAGTTTTCCATGGTTTCCCGGAAGTCGGCTACGTTGGGGGTCAGCGTCACGGCACTGCCGGCGCAAACCGTGCTGGCCGAAGCCGTAATCTGCGGTGCGGCCGGCGAGGCAGCGATGGTCACGCTCACGGTGCTGAGCGCCGAGCAGGTGCCGTCGATGCCGGTAACGGTGTAGGTATAAACACCCGACAGCGTCGGATGGATCTGTACCGACTGGCCGGTGACCGAGCCGGTGATGCCCGAGCCGTTAGCCGGGGAGGCAGTCCAGGTGTACGTATAGTTCTGGTTCGAACCGGCTTGTGCGGCCGACAGCGTTACGGTCGTGCCCGGACAAACGTCTGTCACATCACGCGATGCGTTGATGAGGTCAGCGCTGGTAACGGTAACGGTTACGGGCGTGCGGTCGCTTTCGCAGCCGGTGGTCGGGTTCACCTCCGCAACGTAGAACGTAGTGGTGGAACCGATCGCGGTGCTGTACGTGGCCGACGTGCTGTTCTGCAGCAGGTTGCCGCCGCTGGCAGCATCGTACCATTTGAACGTATGCGTGGCAAAGCCGCTGTTGTTGGAAGTAACCGATGCAGTGGGTACTGCGGCGCCGCACTGCGAGCTGCCGGAGGCCGACGGGGCGTCGGGCAGCGGGTTCACGGTAACGGTAGCGCTGGCAGCGGACAGCGCGGTGGAGCAGCCGCCCATGTCGGCGAGCTCGAAGCCCATCACCTGGTAAGCGGTGGTGGCCGTCGGCGTCACGGTGAGGGTATTGCCGTTGCTGTAATCGGCAAAGCCGGAAGCTGCAAACAACACCGAACCGAGCGGAGCCGCGTAGGTAAAGGTCATGCGCGGACGGTTGCTGCTGGTGCCGTTGGTCGTGGCCGAACCACCGGTTTGCGCGTCAGTTGTAGCACCGATCAGCGTGGCTGTGTTGGTGATATTGTCGCCCATGATATCCATGGAAGCCGTAAAGCTCATTACGTCGCTCTTCACCGTAGTGGAAGAACCGCCCGTGTTGTTGTTGTTGAACACAACCGATACGACGATGTTCGACGTGCCGTCCCAATGGAAAGGCGTGCTGAAGTTATAGGTGTTCACACCCGTGGTCAGCGCCTGCGCGGCATTGCTGTACACCATGGTGAGACCACTGGTGATGGCCGCGTTGGACACAGCTGCCGTAGCCGACGTATTACCGAGGCTGATGCTGAAGTCTTTCATCGTGGCCGTGCCCACCGACGTGATGTCGAATGCCAGTGAGGCAAGGTTCGTGGCCGTAATGCCCTTCGCCTGCAGTTCGGAAGCGAGGATGATGTATTGCGATTTTGTGCCGCCGTAAAAATGATAGAACGGTGTAGCCGCACCCGAGCTGCTCGTGGTGGCACCGGCACCGAAGACAGCGGGGCGTCCGCTGCTGAACGACGTGCTGGCCGTCAGGGTCGAGGAAGCACCGAGGCAGATCGTGGATGGGTTGGCGGCAACCGATACCGCGTAACCCAGCAGCGGGTTGTCGAAATAAGTGCTGCCGGTTTGCGTCACCACGAGCCCGTTTGCATCCGTAGCCGTAACGCTCCAGGAAACGATGCCGTTGGAAGGCGTAACGGAAGGAATCGTGCCCGTCCAGTTATTGCCACCGGCGTTGGTCATCGCTACTGTTTGCGCCGTGCCGCCATTCACCGCGTAGGTGATCACCACTGAAGTGATGGCTCCTGCGGCGGGCGTAACGGTTACCGAGACATTGCGCGGAACCGATCCGGCACAACGATCGCCGCCGCCCATGACGGCAACGGGAACGCTTACCACCGGCGGTGCCGTAATGCCCATCAGGTAGAACCCGGCGAGGCTGCTGCCCGGGATAGCCGGGGCGACCGTCGTGATCGAGTTGGCCGTCTGAACCGTTTGACCGCCACCTGCCAGGTTGTATACACCCGACTGCGTGCTGCTCGAAGCAATACCGGTGTTGGCGCCGCGCGTATCGTTCAGGCGCACGAAGGTACCGGTCAGGTTGGAGGCGCCGTTCAGCACCTGCACCTGCCAGTAGCGGCTCGTGCTCAGCGAGGTAAAGGTGTTACCCGCCGTGCCGCCGGCATTGCCGTCGAACACTTCGGCCTGGATGGTCACCGCGCCCGAAGCGGAGGTCTGCGGACCAACGATATCGAGGTTGTTGTAGCCCGACTTGCCCACGGGGAACACATAAGAAGTCGACGTGTTTGTCTGGCTCGCGGCGATGGTGCGGGCGAAGGGCCCTTTCACCATGGCGGTGGCACTCGGCGTACCCGAAAGCGTGCCGCCGGCCGTCGCCGTACCCAGCGTCAGCAGGTTGCTGCTGGTAGTATTCACAATGCCGCTGGTGAGCGTCAGCGTTCCGCTTACGGATAGCGGCACGTTGAGCGTAACGCCGCCGGCATTGCTGTTGTTGAAGGTCAGCGAAGCAACGGAGGCCGTCGTGGTCGTAGCGTTGTTACGGAAGGTTCCCGTGCCGCCGATCGATTGGGCGTTGGTACCCGCCACCGGCGAGCCGCCGCTGTGCGACACGAAGCTGAGCGTGCCGGTAACGGTGAGCATGCCGTTGTTGACGATGTTTCCACCTACACCCAGTGTGCTGGAAGCACTCAGCTCACCTGAAGTAACCGTAAGGTCGTTGCGCACATAGGTAGTCGTTGTAGTGCTCACCGAACGGTTGGTACCGCCGGCAAGTGCATCGATCACCAGGTTGCCGAACACGAAAGCAGTACCCGGCGTGATGCGGAAGCCGGCTACGTTGCCGCCCGCATCGGTCGAAGCGCCGTCGCCCACCTTGAACGTGTGGCTGTTGGCCGCGTATACCGTGCCCGTTCCCGAATAAAGGAAGGCAGCAGTGGCCGAGGTATTGGCGTTCGGATCCACGATGGTGATCGATCCGCCCGAGATGGTAATGTTGGTAGCGTTGTTGAGGAACTGCAGACCTGCACCGGCCGTGTAGCTGTTGGCAACTACCCCACCCGCGTTCTGGTCCACGCTGATCGAACCACCGCTTTGTGTAAAGGTGGCACCCGATGCGTTGATCAGGTATCCATATATATTCAGGTTACCGGAAGCGATCGTGAGCGTACCGTTGTTCTGGTAGCCGGCATACCGCGTCGCGGCGGCAAGCGTGCCGATGTTGACCGAACCTCCGTTGATATTGAGCTGACCGCCCGCGAGGGTGGTCACTACGGCACCGGAAGCAGCGGGTGCGCTGAGTGTCAGTGAAGAACCGGTTACGTTCACGATGGCCGTGTTGTTGATCAGCATCGAGGCGACTGCAGCAGCCGTTCCGTTTACGGTAACGGTATGGCCGGCCATGATCTGCACCGCATTGGTCGACGTGGGAACGGTGCCCGTATTCCAGGTACTTCCGTCTTCCCAGTTACCGCTTTGAACCGTGTAGATCGCGATATCATTGGCATTGATTCCATAGTAATGTGCATTGCCCGTCAGCGACGCCAGGGCGAAGCCGGTGCGTGCGGCAATGGGTGCCGGGATGGTTCCCGTAGCCGCCTGGTGGTTGCCCAGTGCCGAAGCGGACTGTACGATGCGCGGGGCCGAACCCGGCACGGCGGCCAGCGGCATCAGGCCCTCACCGGCAAGACCGATCGTAAACGTGGCGGAGCCGGCGCTCAGGCCATCGCCGCTCCCAAACGACCAGGACGTGTTGGAACGGTTATCGATAACATACGCACCGTCGGTAATGCTCGCCGGCGAAAGACCAGCTACTTCGGTGAAGCTCGCACTCATGGAGCCGGCGGCACCGAGCGTGGCCGAGCGGAACAGGTACACATGGCGTGCCTGCCCGAGGCTGTTCACAAACGGGAACGTGGGCGTGCTTGTCGAATACGAAGCGCCCAGCGTGGTGGTAGTCAGGAAGCGTTTGAACGTGCCGTTGTTGAAGCCGCCGGCAGCGTACGAAAGGGTGCCGACCGAGCTGGGCGATGTGCCCAGCACAAAGGTCTGGCCGCCCAGGTTGACCATGCCGCTCGTAAACGTCAGCGTACCCGACACGTGACCGGTCAGAGCACCCAGCGCCAGCGAGCCCGCGGCGAAATTGATCCCGTTGGGATTGTTGAAGGTAAGGTTGTTGAAAGCGGCGGTTGCGCCGGTAGTCAGGTTGCGGTAAACACCGGTTCCCGAAATCGACGAAGCCCCGGAGGGGGTATAGCCACTAAGGCTGGTCAGGCCGCCGATCGACACAGTGGGCGAGGTAGCGCTGCGCCCGGTGGTGAACGTACCGTTGTTGACGATGGAGCCGATCATCAGCTCGTTGCCCGAAGAGGCGCTGGCGAGTTGTACGATGCGGAATTCGGAACCACTATTAATGGTGAGCGTTCCTTTAATATAAGTGCCCCACGAAGAGGAGCTGCCGTACGAAGGTGCGCCCCAGCGACCGGTGGCGCTTCCGCCATTGACCGTCAGGTTCTGAATGGGCGCGCGGCTGGAAGCGAAGTTTTCCACGACGAAGCCGTCCGTATTGCCGGGCGTCGTGCTGACACCGTCACCCAGTATAAACGTGTGGGTGCCGGAGAAATAGTTGTTGCTCGCGGCGAGCCCGATGCTGACCGCGCGGGCGGAGCCCTGGGCGGTCGTATTGATCGGCGGGTCAACGATGGTGATACTGCCCGCGGTGCAGTTAGGCGTACCGCCCGAAATGGCGAACAGGTGCGTCGACACAGGCACAGAGCTGGCGGCGGTATTGTTGTCGTTGCCGTCCAGTACGATCGAGCCGCCTGATTGGTTCAGCGCGCCCGAGCTCATCGCAAAATTGCCGTTTACCAGGATGGATCCCGACGACAGGTTGAGCGTACCGCCGCTAATGGCGAGGGTGCTGTTGTTGCCGGTAGCGTGGCTGACGGTAAGCGTATTGCTGCTGACGGTCAGACTGCCGCTCGAAATGGTCAGCTGGCGCACCGACGCGCTGGCATCCAGCACCATAGCGGTACTGTTGGAGATGGTGAAATTGTCGGCGCTCGACACGCTTGCGGGCGCGGTGCCGCTACCGTCGGCGTTCGTGCCCCAGCTCGCCGGGTCGCTGAAGCTGGTGGCCGATCCTTTGGAAAAATAGTTGGTCTGCGCCTGCACGGCACCGGCTACAAGCAGGGTGGCGAACAGGCCGAGCAAACGACGCCCAAAGCGGGCTTTTGGAGAGGAAGTACGGCCGCCGGAAATAGGCGGCTTCTGGGCACAGGGGATTGTGCCAGGCAAAGCAATGCGCTGTCTCATAAAGCAGATAAGGTTTTTGTTAGGGCTTTCAGGTCCTTGTGGTGCGCGACAACAGGTTAGACGACTGGCGTTTGGGACAGGTTAGTGCGGACAGATGCTTTGAATAGGTTAGTGCGGACAGGCGTTTAGGACAGGTTAGTTTGGGATGTTCTGTCGGAACCGTATAATAGAAGGGCGGGAAAAAAATCCGCATCGCCCGTTGGGGAGATGCGGATGGAAGGTATAGTATTTCTACTAGATTAAAGAAAAATTAATTTTTTTCTACCCGCCGACGCCGGCAGGACGGCCACAGGCAGGGTGCGGAATCATGGCTTTTGCTTTTTGATCAGGTCCAGGATTTCGGCAAGCTCCCGCTCACCCAGGTTTTGCTCTTTGGCGAAGAAGGCCAACATCCGTGGGTAGGAATTGCCGAAGTACTGGCTCACAATGTCCTTCAGCGCATGACGCTGGTAGTCGTCGCGCGGGATGAGAGGAAAATACTGGTGCATATTGCCCACCGATTCACGCCCCAGGAAGCCTTTCTCTTCCAGGATCCGCACCGTGGTCGCCACACTGTTGTAATGTAGCTTCGGGTCGGGCAGCAACGGGATCACGTCGCGGATAAAGGCTTTCCCGAGGTCCCAGAATACCAGCATGATCTGTTCTTCTCTTTTGGCCAGCTTGATCATCAACGAATATTTTCATTAAATATACTCCTAATGAATTAGGAGGTTACCTGATCTATCAGGGATTGTTCGGGAAACGGGTTTTTCCAGCCCCTCCTTGAATGAGCGGCAAGGGGCAAAAAAAGGGCTCCCGTTCGGGAGCCCTTTGTATCACATACAGGAACATTCGTTAGCGATCGACCAGCACTTTGTTGTTGTACTGATTCCCGTCGAACTGCGTCACCAGGTGGTAGATGCCACCGGCGAGGAAGGACGGCAGGTCGACGGACAGCGCCGTCGTGCCGGCGGGCAGCTCGCGCTCCTGGCGGAACACGACGCGGCCGTTGCCATCGGTGAGGTACAGGCTGGCTTTGGTAGCCGCGGCCGTACGCACCTGCAGGCGCAGCTGGCTCTTCACCGGGTTGCTGAGCAGGGTCACACCCGGGTCGATGCCCTGGCTGCCGAGGTTGAGGGTCACTACGGGGCTGTAGGTAAACGAGCCGTTGATGTCGAGCTGCTTGAGGCGGTAGTACACGCGGCCGGCAGGCAGGCTGCCCAGGTTGTCGGTGTAGCTGTACAGCTGCTCGGAGCTCAGGTTGCGGCCATTTACAAAGCCTACCTGGGTAAAGCTGCGTCCGTCGAGGCTGCGCTCTACGCCATAGCCGCGGAAGTTCGACTCGTTCACGCTCTTCCAGTTCAGCACCGCGTTGCTGCCCCGCTTTTCACCGGTAAAGGTGATGAGGTGCACCGGCAGGTTCTGCTCGAAGCCGATGGTGTAGGTAGCAAACGTACCCGTAGCACCCGCTGCGTCTTTCCAGGCGTAGTTGAACGAAACGCTGCCGGCTCCGTTGCGCACCAGCACTTTGAGCTGGCTCAGGTCGTAGGCAGGAATCTCCCACAGGCCCGTCGCGTTGTTGTAAAGCGAGCAGGCGCCGTTGCCGATGTCACCGGCCTGGCAACCGCCCGGCTGGAGCTGGATGCCGGCGTATTGAACCACCATGGCGTCCACGAAGGTCTGGCCGTAGCGCAGGCCGCTGTACGAAGCCGGGTCGATGAGCACCGATACGTTGGGCGTACCGGTGGTGAGCGTGAGGGCGGAACCGTTGTTGCCATCGGCGTCGAGGCCGGTGAGCGCACCTGGAGTGCTGCCGCTGGAGGCGGCGCCGCTCAGGTTGATGCGGGCGGCATAGCTCTGGGCCGGGTTGGCCGTGTTGGCGATCGTTGTGTGCTCGATGTTCGGGTTCGTGTTCGGGCCGAGGCTATAGATCTTGTCGTCGGCCGTTGCGTAGCGCTCGATGGTGAAGTTGATGTTCGTCACGTTGGCGGCAACGAGGGTCAGCGGCGTACTACCGTTGACCGATCCGTCGGAGCCCGTGCCGGTGCCTTCGCCCATGATCACCCAACCCGCGGGCACCGCGGCGGTGCTGCTGCTGGAGGCGGTGCTGAGCACCAGGCTGTAGCTGCCGGGCGTCAGGTCGTCGATCGACCAGCTGCCATCGGCCAGCACTTGGGCGGAGGCCACTACGCTACCAGCGCTAACGGCGTTTACATAGAGCATGTTGCCGGCGCTGGTACCGGTGCCGTTGAGCAGCGCGTCGGTAAGGCCATTGTAGTCGTCGTATACGTTACCGCTCACCAGGAGTGCCGTGAAGGGCTGGCGGGCGATGCCGGTATGGTTGCTTTCCACGGACGCGTTGTCGATCGTGCGGTAGGAAATGTCCACCGTCACGGCGCCGTCTACCGGGTCTACCTGGAGGGCAGCCGTGGGGTTACCGGCCGTGTTCGTGGCCAGGTACACACCGCCGGCCGGGAAGGTGGCAGCTGTGTAGGTCACCGCGCCGTAGGTGCCGTCTACCGTCGTTGCCGCGGAGGCAAAGGCGATCGACGTGGCATTGGTCGGGAACGAAGTAACGTGCAGGAAGCTGATCACGCCGCCATTGCCTGCATCGGCATCCGTACCGGCAAAGGTCGTGGCCGGAACTGTGACGAGCGTGGAACCGCCCGGGTTGAGCTGGCCCGTGGCCGTGATGAGCGTATTGGTTACCGGGCGGGCATCGATACCGAAGTCGACGGTCAGCGGAGCCGTTACGGCGGCGCTCAACGTGTAGCGGCCGTTGGGCAGACCATCGGGGGCGCTGCCCGGACCTTCACCCGTATTTACCCACTCCGTTGCGTTGGGCAGGCCCTGCGTTGTAGCCGCGGGCGATGCCGCCAGGATCACACGGTAGGTGGCATCGTCGTTGCGCAGGCCGTCGGCGGTGCCGAAGGAGAAAGCGCCGCCCGTCACCGCCTTGCTGCTGATGACCGTGTTGGTGCCGTCTACCAGGTTCACATAAAGCGGACCGCCGGCGTTGGAAATAAGTGTACCGTTCACGATGCCGTCGTTGTTGCCGTTGACGTCGTTGTATACGCTACCGCTGATCGTGAGGTCGCCCACCGGGATCTGTCCGAGGCCGATGTTGGCGCTTTCCACGCCGGCCTGGTCGATGGAGCGGAACTGTATTTCTACGGTCACTGTTCCGTTGATGGGATCGATAAAGAAGGAGTCGAGCGTTGAGCCGCTGGCGTTGGTGGCTACGTAGATACCGCCGGCCGGGAAGGTGGCAGCCGTATACGTAGTGAAGGCCAGGGCGCCATTAGGTGTTTCGGAAGCTGTCACCTTGATCGCATCGACATTAGTCGGAAGCGTCAGTACGTGCAGGCGTTTCACCTGGCCACCAGCTACGTCCACCGGGTCGGAGGCGAGCGGGAGGTTGTTGGCGATGCCGATGAAAAGCGCGCCACCGGGGTTCACCTTCGGTGTAGCCACCGTGAGGGGAACGGCCACCGGGCGGGCGTCGACACCGAAGTCTACCGTCGTATTAACCGTTACCACGCCACCGAGGGCGTAGCCGCCGTTACCCAGGCCGTCGCCCGTGGTACCGCTGAGGCCTTCGGCCAGGTTTACCCAGGCAGCAGAAGGCAGGGAAGGCGTAGCGAGCGTAGCGGTCTTGGTCAGCACGAGCTTGTAGGTCGACACGTCTGTGCGCAGGCCGTTGCCGGTACCGAAGGCGAAGGTGCCGTTGGTCAGTTGCTGGCTGGCGATTACCGTGTTGGTGGCCGTGTCTACCAGGTTGACAAAGAGCTGGCCGCCGGCCGTAGAAATACGGGTACCGTCGATGAGGCCGCCGTCTACGTCGTCGTACACGTTACCGGTCAGCAGCAGGTCGCTGAGGGGCTGGCGGGCGATGCCCGTCGTGCTGCTTTCCTGGTTGGCGTTGTCGATGGCGCGGAAGCTGATGTCCACGTTCACCGCACCGTCTACCGGGTCTACCGTGATGCCACTTACGGGGTTGCCGCTGCCGTTGGTGGCTACATAGACGCCGCCGGCGGGGAAGTTGCCCGAGTTGTAGCTGAGTGCGCTGGTAGCGCCGCCCAGTGTCGTAGCCGCCGCCGCGAAATTGATCGTCGTCGCATTCGTGGGGAAGGCCGTGATGTGAATATAGGTCACGAGGCCGCCACTGATATCGGTAGCGTCATTGGCTGCAAAAGTGGTCGCCGGGATCGTCACCGTATTGGTGGCGCCGGGGTTCACCTGCGTGGGGGCCGTGGTCAGGATCGCCGGCACGGGGCGGGCGTCGATACCGAAGTCCACGGTGCGCGAAGCGCTGATCGTACCCACCTGGTAGCGGCCGTTGGGGAAGCCGTCACCGGCGGTAGCCGTCAGGCCTTCACCCGTATTCACCCAGGCCGAAGCGTTGGGCAGTACCGGCGCCAGGGCCGCAGGGCTGTTGGCGAGCACGATCTGGTAGGTGGTCACCGTAGATTCCAGTCCATCGGCCGTGCCGAAGGAGTAGGTACCGTCGGTCAGCAGCTTGCTGGCCACAACGGTGCCGGTCTGGGCATTCACGAGGTTCACATAGAGTTGACCGCCGGCGTTGGAGATCGGCGTGCCGTCGATGAGCGCGTCGGTGCTGCCGTCGGCGTCATTGTATACCGTACCCGAAATCAGCAGGTCGCTGAAGGGCTGGCTGGCCGTGGCGGGCGTCGTGCTTTCCACACCGGAGTTGTCCACCACCTGGTAGGTAATGCCCACGGTGACGGCACCGTTCTGGGGATCCACCTGCACCGCATTGGCGTCGAGCAGGTTGCCGTTTGCCGCCGTAGCGATGTAGAGGCCGCCGGCAGGGAAGTCAGCCGAGGTATAGGTCGTTGTCGATACCGCGCCGCCGGGCGTGGCGGCACCGGTTACGGTGATCGAGGTGGCGTTTGTGGGGAAGGCCGTGAGGTGCACATAGCTGATGGCACCACCTGCAAGATCACCGGCATCGGAGCCGCTGAAGGTGCCGGCCGGAACCACCACGCTGTTCGAACCACCGGGGTTCACCTGGGTCACAGCGCTGTTGCTGCTGGCGGTCGGCCGCGCGTCGATGGCGAAGTCGATTACCTGGCTGGTCGCTACGTTGCCACCGAATGCATAGGCACCGTTCGCGTTGCCATCACCGGTACTGCCGGTAATGCCTTCGGCGAGGTACACCCACGCTGTGGAGGGCAGCGAAGCAACCGTGGCCGTGGCGCTCTTGGCGAGGATCAGCTGGTAGCTGCCCACATTCCCCTGGAGGCCGTTGGCGGTGCTGAAGCTGAAGGTGCCGTCGGTCAATTGCTTGCTTGCGATCACCGTATTGGTAGCGGTATCAACGAGGTTCACAAAGAGCGGTCCGCCGGCGTTGAAGATCGGCGTGCCGTTGATGGTGCCGCCATTCACATCGTCGTAAACCGTACCCGTCAGGAACAGGTCGCTGAGCGGCTGCGTCAGGGTGGCGATCGCCAGACTTTGCTGGCCGGCATTATCCACCACCTTGAACTGGATGCCGATGCTGTTGCTGCCGTTCACCGGGTCTGTCTGGAACGCGTTGGCGTTCGACAGGTTGCCGTTGTCTTCGGTAGCGAAGTAGATACCGCCCGCGGGGAAGTCGGTTGAGTTATAGGTCGTCGTCGTCACTGCGCCACCGGGGGTCAGCGCGCCCGTCACTGTGATCGAGGTCACATTGGTCGGGAAGGTCATGAGGCGCACGTACTGGATCTCGCCGCCGTTGGCCGCATCGGGGTCGGTGCCGCTGAAGGACGTGGCAGGGATCGTGATCGTATTGGTGCCGCCGGGATTCACCTGCGTGGGCGCCGTGGCGTTGTTGGCGATCGGGCGTGCGTCGATGCCGAAGTTGGCACCGGCAAGACCGTCCGATCCGATGGTTACGGTGAGGAGGCCGTTGGGGGTTCCGTCGCCCGAGGGCTGTGTTGCCGAAACGCCTTCACCCGTATGGTTCCAGCCGGCGGGCAGTGCTGCGCTGTTGCCTGCGGCCGAAGTCGTAAGTGTCAGCGTATAGGTGCCGGTGGTGAGTCCTGCAAGCACATAGGTACCGTCGGCGGCTACTTGTGCCGAAGCTGCCACCGTTGTGCCGCTCACTGCATTCACATAAAGCTGGTTGGTCAGGTTTGTACCAACCCCGTTGATAAGTCCATCGAGGAGGGCGTTGAAGTCGTTGTACACCGTACCGTTGATGGCACCGAGGGTAAACGGAACCGTGGTAACGGCACCGTTGCTTTCGTAGCCGGCGGTATCGATGATGGTATAGTTGAATTGTGCGTTCAGCGCATTGTCTACGGGATCGATCTGCAGGGCGTCTACCGGCAACAGGTAGCCGGGAAGGCTGGTGGGCAGGTAAATGCCGCCGGCAGGGAACGACGTATAGGTAGCGAAGGCGAACGGTCCATTGACCGAGGTGCTGCTGTAGGCGTATACCGACGTTACGTTCGAGGGGAAAGACGTCAGGTGCACGAAGCTGATCTCACCCGTGTTGTTTACTTCCGGATCGGTGCCCGGGAAGGAAGCCGAAGGAATGGTCACGAGCGTGTTGCCGCTGGGGTTGGCCAGGGCGGTGCTGGTGCTGCTGGTCGCTACCGGCAGTGCGTTGACGCCGAAGTTCACCGTGCTGTTACCGGCGAGCGCGCCGGTGCTGGCCTGGCCGTTGTGGTCGCCGTCGCCGGCGGCCGTCGTGCCTTCCGCCGTATTCACCCAACCCGAGGGCAGGGCAGCGGCCGGAGCGGGCTGGCCGATGGTTCCAGCCGTAGTGCTGAGCACCACCGTGTAGGTAGTACCGGTCTGCACACCGTTGGCCGACGAGAAGCTGTAGGTACCGTTGCCGGCAACCGCCTGCGTCGCTACCACGTTGCCGCCGCTCACGAGGCTCACATAGAGTTGCGTGCTGCTGAGGCTGCCAACCGGCGTACCGTTGATGATGCCGTCTTTGGTGCCGTTTACATCGTCGTAAATGGTACCGCTGATCGCAATGTCGGTGAGGGGCTGGCGGGCGATGCCGCTCGTCAGGCTTTCCTTGCCCGAGTTGTCGATGGCGGTGAACGTGAAGTCGACGTTCACGGCGCCGTTCACGGGATCAACCGTGATGGCTTGCGTGGGGTTGCCCGACGCGTTGGTAGCCAGGTACACGCCGCCGGCCGGGAAGGCCGTGAAGCCGGTACCATAGGTTACCGTACTGACCGGGCCGCCAGGCGTCGTGCTGCCGCTGAGGGTCACCGAGGTAGCATTGGCCGGCAGGGCCGTGATGCGGATGTAGCTGACGGCACCGCCGCCCAGGTCGGTCGCATCGGAAGCCACAAAGGTTGCGGCCGGGATGGTCACCGTATTGGTGCCACCGGGGTTCACCTGCGGCGTGGCGATCGTCAGTGCGGCAGGCACCGGCAGCGCCTCGATGGCGAAGTCGATGGTCCGGCTCGTGCCGACGTTGCCGCCGAAGTCGAAGGTGCCGTTGGCCAGGGCGTCGCCGCTCGTGCCGCTGCTGCCTTCTGCCATGTATACCCAGGCGGTGGAGGGCAGTGTGGACGCGGTTGCCGAAGCGCTGCTGGTCAGCACAAGGCGGTAGGTACCGATGTCGTTGCGAAGACCGTCGGCAGTGCCAAAGCTGAACGTGCCGTCGGTAAGGGCCTGGCTGGCCACTACGGTGTTCGTCGCCGTGTTGACGAGGTTCACGTACAGCTGGCCTCCGGCGTTGGAGATCGGCGTGCCGTCGATCGTACCAGCGGTCACGTCGTCGTAAACCGTACCGGCAATGGTCAGGTCGGTCAGCGGCTGGCGGGCAATGCCCGAAGCCGCGCTTTCCCGGTTGGCGTTGTCGACCACTTTGTAGGTGAAGTCAACGTTCACCGCGCCGTTGGCCGGATCGACCACGATAGCCGAAGACGGGTTGCCCGCAGCGTTGGTAGCGATGTACACCCCTCCTACCGGGAAGTTGGCGGTGGTATAGGTTGCGTTGGCGGTTGCGCCACCCGGTGTAGTCGCTGCGGCGGCGAAGGTCACCGTCGTGGCGTTGGCCGGGAACGAAAGGATGTGGATGTAGTTGATGCGACCGCCGCTCAGGTCGGAGGCGTCGGTACCGCTGAAGGTCGTGGCAGGAATGGTCACCGTAGCGGTGCCGCCGGGGTTCACCTGCG
>NZ_SKFH01000020.1 GCF_004343705.1 Flaviaesturariibacter aridisoli | reverse complement strand
GAGTCGAACCGGTGACCTTCCCGCCCGCAGGCGGGACGCGCTAGCCAACCTACCTTCAGGTAGGGGCATAAAAAAACCCCGCATTTCTGCGAGGCTTCTTTAAAGCGTGGAGGAAACCAGAGTCGAACCGGTGACCTTCCCGCCCGCAGGCGGGACGCGCTAGCCACCCTACCTTCAGGTAGGGGCATAAAAAAACCCCGCATTTCTGCGAGGCTTCTTTAAAGCGTGGAGGATACCGGAGTCGAACCGGTGACCTCTTGCATGCCATGCAAGCGCTCTAGCCAACTGAGCTAATCCCCCCTCTGTCCGCTGTAGCTTTAGCGAAGGCGGAAGAACCACCTTGTCGCCACTACAACATTTAAGAACTGTCCGCCAGGCTTTTACCCCCGAACGGGTTGCAAATATAGGGAACCCGACTATTTCCCGGCACAAATTTTTTGTCGTTGCGGAAAAATATTTTCTATGCAGAAAGGAGCCCGTTCCCGGAAGGTGCGCCCGCACCAGACCCAGCCGATGCCCGGCCTGGAACAAAAGATGAAGCCGCACCCGAAAGACATCAAGGGACAGCCCGAGCGTAAGCTGGCGGGAAAGGTGGCCCTCATTACCGGCGGCGACTCGGGCATCGGCCGGGCCGTGGCCCTGCTGTTCGCCCACAACGGCGCCGACGTCGCCATTGCCTACCTGCCCGACGAGCAGGAAGACGCCGAAGTTACCCGACAGACCATCGAGCAGGAATTCGGCCGCCGCTGCCTCCTGCTGCCCGGCGACATCCGACGCGAGCGCCACTGCCAGAAGATCGTCGACGACACCGTGAAGAAACTGGGGCGCCTCGACATCCTGGTCAACAACGCCGCTACGCAGACCGAGCAGAAGTCGCTGCTCGACATCACGACCGAGCAACTGAAAGAGACCTTCGAGACGAATATCTTCTCTATGTTCTGGGTCACGAAAGCGGCGCTGCCGCACCTGAAGAAGGGCGCTTCCATCATCAACACCACGTCGGTAACGGCCTACCGCGGCTCGGGATCGCTCATCGACTATTCGAGCACCAAGGGCGCCATCCTCACCTTCACCCGCAGCCTCGCCCAAAACCTCGCGAAGAAGGGCATCCGCGTCAATGCCGTAGCGCCGGGCCCGATCTGGACGCCGCTCATCGCCGGGTCGTTCAAGGGCAAGAAGGTAGCGGAGTTTGGCTCGGACGTACCCATGGGACGCGCCGGCGAACCTTCCGACGTGTCGCCTGCCTACCTGTTCCTGGCCTCGGAAGACGGCGCCTACTTTACCGGCCAGGTGCTGCATCCCAACGGAGGCGAGATTGTGAATGGATAAAACCCGCATCCTTTTATACCAGTAAGAAAAAGCCTCCACTAGGGGGCTTTTTTGTTCCTTTCCGCACTTGGCCGCTCCGGATCCATAATGGCAAAAGCCTTGCAGGGCGGGGCTTTGCGGCGACATCGCGCCCGTTGGCGAACGCAGAACGGCTTCGGATTGAGCAGTGCTGCGGCTAAAAACGTCCCTAGTTTTGTGCTATAGAAAGCCGGATCGCCGGTGTTCACAACGACAACAACCATTTGCTGTATTGCTTGCTCATATGAGGTTGCCTGCTGTATGTCCATTTTGCAACCTTAAAATGAAATACACATGAAAAAGCACATTCAGTCCAGCAAGTTTGCCCGCACCACCCTGTTTTTAGCGGCCCTGCTCTCCGCCACCCTGAGCCTGCCGGCACAGGTCATCGCACAAGGCCCCGAAGACGGCGGCACGCCCGATGTAAGCATCATTCCCGTTACCTCGCCCGACGGCCGTCCTACCTTCCAGGTGCGCATCGACAAGCGCGACCAGGAAGCTATGGAACTTTCCATCGCCGACACGGAAGGTGAAGTGCTTTTCTCCGAAACGATCCGCGGCGCGCACTACGACCGCTTCTTCCTCATCGACATCCCCAGCCCGAATGTAAAGCTCGTGTTGCGGCTCGGCGCCCGCAAAGGAACCCGGAAACAAACCTATGAAATCGATACACAGCTGCAGCAAAGCACCCATGTGGCGGTAGCCAGCCGTTAACAGCCGTTGCGCCTGTACCCGGGTTTACCCGGATACAGAAAGCCCCGCCGATGGCGGGGCTTTCTCTTGCGCGCCGGCGCAGTTCAGGGCACCAGGAACGGCAGGCTTTGCACGGAGCCCTGCCGGGGCGTTACCAGCAGCAGGTACCGTCCTGCCGCCAGCGGGCGCAGGGCGAGGCGCTGCAGGCCGCCCTGTAATGTACCCGCAGCCACGATGCGCCCTTGCCCGTCGGCGATCTGCCAGGCGGCGCCGGCCGTGGCCGCATTGTCTACCAGCAACGCGCCTTGTACCGGGTTCTGCAGGAGGTGCACCGCTCCGGCACCCTCGCCGCGCAGCGTTACTGTTACCGAATAGCGGAAGCGACCGTCGCTATCCACCTGGCGGAGCCGGTACAGCGCGAGGCCGGCAGGTGCCGATGCATCGGTGTATGAATAATAGCGCGGCGCTATACTGTTGCCGGCAGCCGCTATGGTGCCGATGGCAACAAACACGCCACCGGGCAGGGCACGCTCCACGATAAAATGATCGCTGTTTTGCTCCTGCGCAGTAGCCCACTGCAGCTCGTTCCGATCGCCCTGGCGGTTGCCGCGCACGTATAACCAGCTCACCGGAAGCGACCCCGCCGTCGTGGCAGCACTCATCGTCAGCACGTCGCTCTTGAGGTATACCGGCGCATCCACACCGTTGTATTCAACGACTTTAAAATGATACACGACGCCCGGCGTCAACCCGGTGACGGTCACGCTGTTGCCGGTGCCGGCGAACACCACGTATTCACCAGCCGCCAACTGGGGTCCGTTGCCGAAGCGGGCGTCGGCACTGTATTTTGTGAGGTCCGACGGATCGGCCACGGGAGCCGCGCCCCTACGTGCCAACACGATCCGGCCGCTGCCGCTGCCGCCGCTCCAGGCCAGTTGCATCGTGGTCGCCGTGGGCGTCAGGACGGGTGCGGAACTTTTGCTGGCGGGCGCCGTGGCCGTGCTTCCGGAAGCGGCAAGCGTCAGGCTCTGCGCGTACACGGATGTGGCCCCGGAGCCGTTGTATTCCACCACAGCAAAGTGGTAGGTAACCGAAGGCTCGAGCCCGGTAATGGATACGAAGCTACCTGCGCCGTTATACACAACGCGATTGCCGCTGCCCAGGTCGGTGGCGCTGCTGAAGTCGGCATTGCCGGTATACCCCGTTCCGTTTACCGGTACGAAGTCCACAGCGGCCGCCTTGCGGGCCAGCACGATCCGGGAAGCGCCGCCACCGGGGCTCCAGCGGAAGGTCAGCTTGTTTCCGTCGGCGTTCTCTACCAACGGCGCGGTGGCGCCGGTGGCCGGTGCTACGATAACGCTGTTGGTGGTAAAGGAAAAAGTAGCCGCCGGTTTCAGGTAAACCGGACCGGTCGTCCCGTTGAATTCAAAAGCTGCCACGTGGTAGGTCACGCCGGGCTGCAGGTTGGTCACATTGAACTGGCCCGAATTGCTGTTGGAAACGGCGTAGTTGCCGTTGCCCATATGGCTGCCCGATGCATTAAAGAGCGACGTTGCGTTGTACACCTGCAGGTCGGCAGGCAACACATCCACGGCGCTACCCGCTTTCATTACAAAAAGACGCGAGGTGCCGCTACCGAGGCTGAAGGCGATCGTTGCCGTTGTCGTAGAAATACTGTTGGTGCCCGTAATGTTCGTTTGCGTCACGGGCGCCGAATAGGTAGCACGCGCCGCCGCCAGCCAGGAGCCGGTGGTCACGAGGTAGTCGGCGCTGCCGGCCGTGGCGTTGTATTCCACAACGGCAAAGTGATAGGTCGTACCGGCATCCAGGCCACTCACGGTGACGGAACTGCCGCTGTTGTTAAAAACCACGTATTCGCCGAGGCCGTTGCCCATCTCGGAACCTTCGCCCCAATCGGCATCCGCGGTGTAATCCACCGCGTCTGCCGGCAGGGTGCTTACGGGTGCGCCCTTGCGGATGATCACGATGCGCCTGGCACCGTCACCGTTCTGCCAGTCGATGCGCAGGCGGTTGCCGTCGATGGTGGGAAAAGTAGGATTGGTGGGGCCGGCGGCCGGCTCATTGGGAATAGTGAACTGCGTGCCGCTGCCCGCTCCGTACACCGGCGCATTCGTGCCGTTGAGATCCCAGCTGGTTACGTAATACACGTGGCCGGGCAGGAGGTTGCTGATGTTCGGCGCACCGCCGTTGCTCTGGCTGTGCAGCAGGAAAGTGCCGGGCGCCACGAGCACGCCACTGCCGTAGGCCGAAGTGGAGCTGTTGTACTTCACGAGGTCCTGGGGTGTCCACGTGATCGGATCGTCGCGGCGGATGGCCATGAGCCGATACGTACCGTTGTTGGCATTCACATTTCCGAAGGCGAGCTGCGCCGTGCTGCCCGTAACCGACGTGGCCGAGATCGTACGGTTGGAGGTGGGCGCCAGTGCCGTACTCTGGCTCTTATGCACCGTAGTGTTGAGGTAATAAGTGTTGTTGGCCGCATCGGCATCGTAGCTGAATACGGCGAAGTAATAGGTGGTAAACTTTTCCAGCCCCGTGACGGTGACACTGACACCCGTGCCCGCGCTGACCACGTATTCGCCGGAGTTCGGCACCCATTCAGCGGCAGCTGTGCCGAAGGCCGCATCGGCTGTGTAGGTCTGCCCGTTTACCGGGAGGTTGGCGACGGCGCTGCCTTTTTTCACTACAACGATGGTGCGCGAGCCGTTGCCGCGGCCCCAGTTCGTGCTGAGGGCATTGCCGTCGATGGTGCCGAAGCTGACGCCGCCGCTGGCTACGCTCGGCCCGGCGTTGGTGCTCACGCTCTGGCTCACACCAGGGGTTTTGTACACAGGCGAACTCGTGCCGTTGTATTCGAAAACCGCGAAGCTGTATGGGGTGTTGGGCTCCAGGTTGCTGATGTCGGCGTTGGACGTATTGCCCTGCGACCCACTGGTGGTTTTGTACACCACGAATGTCTCAGCATCGAGCACAAACGAGCTTCCCACCGAGGAGCCGAAGGAGCTGTTGTAATTGTACGCCTTCAGGTCTTCGGGCAGCGCGGTGACAGACGCGCCTTTGCGGGCCACCACAATGCGACCGGTGCCACTGCCATTGGTAAAGGTCACGCGCACCGAGTTGCCCGTTACCGTATTCACCGAGGTGATGGTAGCGTTGGTGACGGGGGCCGACTTCGTGGTAACGAATTTGTTGGCGGGCGTCACGTTGGAGTAATCGGGGTTGGGCGTACCAACGGTGCTGTATTCGAATACGGCCACGTAGTAGGTGGTACCCGGCGTAAGTCCGGTTACCGTAATGTTGCCCGAAGTGCCGCGGTATACCACCCATTCGTTGGGAGCCGTAAAGGCCGCGGCCGAAGCCAGCGAAGCATTGCTGTTGGTGGTGGAGGCATTGTACGTAACCCCATCCACCGGTGTGCCGGTGATATCGCTGCCGGCTTTGATCACCACGATGCGCCCGTTACCGGAGCCGGTGCTGAAGGTGAGGTTGAACTGGCCGCCATCAATATTCGCGGCGGGAAATTGAACGTTCGACGCCGACGTAGCGGGGTCAGTGGCGTGCACGCGCAGGAAGGCGAGCACTGCCACAAGAAGCAGGCTTGGTTTCATGTTGCAGGGTTTAAAGCGGAGCAGCAACAAGGGTGTTTTTCCAGGTCGGCGCACCGTATAAATACGGTACAGGCCCGGGGATGCGACTGTTCCGGCGCTGCAAAAATGCACCTGCCTGCGCAGCGGCAAACAGCATCCCGCACCAACCGCGCCGGGTCAGCGAATGAATTGGGAGGAGGGCCGCCCCAATTGTCGGAGCGTAATCCTAAACCGGCAGGTCGCGCAGCAGCGCCAGGGCGATGCGGAGGGAATGCAGGTGCAGCAGCGGCGCCTGCGTTTCGTTGTCGGAAAGCAACGTCACATCGAGCACGAAAGAACCGCCTTCCCGTGGCGGCGCCGTTTGCGCCAGCCAGGTGCGGCAGCCTTGGGCCAGCGCGCAAACGAACGGTCCGCCAGGTCCGGCAGCCGTTTCCTTGCACCCGGCAGCGGGCGCAAAATCACTTTGCTCTTCAAACTGTCGCAAAGGCAGCAGCAGCACGGGCAGCTCAACATCCGGCAACACACCCCCGGCAGCTAACGGGTATCGATAGCTGCAGCCTACCCGGATCAGGCAACTGCCGAAGCCGGCCGGCAGCAGCGTGCGGAACAATGCTTCCAAAACCGCGTCCAGCGTCCAGGGTCCCTGACCTGTCATCCAACTGGCGGCCCCGATCGTCTCTTGCTCATCCAGGGAGGGAGCTACCGTGTGCTTGAAGGTAACGAGCGGTGTATCGAAGACAAATTTCGGGTTCAAAGCGCGGCCTTCCACCTGCTCGTTGCGGCGCATGCGAAGAGTGGCCGTGGCCTGGCGGTTCATGGGTACTCGGAGCCCGTCCCATACCAGTTGCCGCGAAAGCGTTCGTGCCGCTTCGAAAGAAAGGTCACCGGCACCACCGGCAAAAGTCCAGCTGCCTGGTTGGTCGGCGACGGGCCGGCTTTTATAACCAGGAATCTCCACCTGCAGCGAGAGTGCAGCGGCTCCCCCCTTTGCCGTCACTTTGAGTGTGCCGTCGGCTTCTCTGCTTTCCGCTATGGAAAACGAATATTCGGGACTACCCGTTTGGTCCGGAACGATGCCGGCACCGGGTTGCGCGGGCCAGGCAGCGACGACATCGGCGGCCAGCCGCACAAAGGCCTCCAATGCAACCCGCGCCATGCGCAGCGCTTCGGGCGAAGACGCTTCTTCATCAGGCTTTTGGAGAAAATTTTCGATATCGGCCTGCACCTGCGGCTGGCAGGTGTTGAAGCAGGCCAGGGCTTCAAAAAAAGCGCCACCCTGCGTGCGGGGTGCTACCGCCGACGGAGCCAGCGGCCGGTCCAGCTGAAGCGTTGCATAGAAGCGGTCCTGCGGCCCTTTTTCGTGGCCATAGGCCAGGGCGTAGCGCCAGGAACAGGCGCTTGCGACCGACAGTGGCGCCAACGGGCCGGCCAGGGCTTGCTGTTGGTGCAGGGCAATGGCGGAGGGATACACGCGTTGCGGAAGCGGCAGGATCGTTTCGCCGGGCGCCAGGTGCAAGGGGTTGAAAGGAGCAGCACCTGCCGGTTTGTTCAATAAACGGAGCCAGGCGATAGCGCCCGTTCCACCGGCACTTTGGAGCCCGATGTGCGTCAGGTCATGAAGGGGCGCCACTGCCGCAGACGATCGCGTAACATCGGCGGGCGGTGCCAGGAGCAGCGCCAGCCAGGCTTCCTGTCCCAAGGGCCGCAGGGGCAGTTGCCAATGGTGGGGAGCGTGGTTCGTTAAAAAGCCATCACCCGGAACCTGACGCGTACCGGCCAGCCAGGCCTGCGCGCCATCGGGGAAGTTCCCTCCGCCAGTGAATGGGTAAGTTATCACTGCGTCATGAGCAGCCGACAGGCATTCCTCCAACCGCAGGCGCAACGCTTTGCGGGCTGAAGCCAGTGCATCCGCCTCCGGGGTTTCGTCCCCATAAACGGCTTCGTGCCCAGCAGAGAGTAACTCGGCGAGCCGCTCGCGCAGGGTACTGTATTCGTTAAAGAGGGATGCATCGCAGGCGACAGCCAGCCTTTTCCGCCCCGCCCCATCTCCCATCACCCGGTCCAGCGCATCCAGGAAATTATTCGCCCACACGTTGCCGTCGATCGCCGAAAACCTGCCTTCAACGGTCGCTGGCAGCAGTCCTTCGCCCGGTACATAAACGGGCACATTCACGGCACCCGATAAGAGCAGGCGCAATAGTGGCGGACGCATCAGGGTGGGCGCAGGCGCCCCGATTTCTACCCAGGCATCGCGGCTGCGATCGGTGCCCAGGCGCAGTACCCAGAGCCCCCCGAGCTCGCCATCTGTTGATCCTTCCGGAACACCGCCCGTGGCGGGCAGCAGCGTTTCCGCTTCACGGGCGGGAAACGCCTCCGCAAAACCGGCTGCAAAAAAACCCCAAAGCGCTTCCGCCTCCACAGCGTCCGCATCTATCCTTGGCAAAATCGCCATTGAAGAAAGCGGCTCCTGTATTTCTACGGAAGGCTCACCATCCTCCTCCGCCGTGGTAACACTACGTTCAACTGACACCTGCAGCTCAAACAGCGATGCCGCGTTGGCGGCACCGGCGGCCACCTCCCAGGAAAGCAGCAGTGCTCCGGGCGCAGTTCCTGCTGCTTCCCGCGACACTTCTTCCAGGTAAGCAACGATCGAACGAAGAAAGCCGGCGATCTGTTCCCTGTGGCCGACGGCAAAGGGCAGCTCCGTTTCGGGATTGAGGGTGGAGCGCAGGTGGAGCACCGCTTCCGCCTGCTCTTCCCATTGGCGCAACCGGGCAGCATAGGTCTCGCTATCGCGATCGGCCTGCTCACGCCACATGGTGTCTGTAGCGGCGTCGTAGCGGCTAACATCGAGGCGGAAGGAAAGGTTCAGGCGCGGGCCGGCGCTGTAGTGGTAAGTGAGGTCCATACCCGGCCAGGTATCGAATGCAGGCACCGCAGCGGGCGCCGTTGCGGAGGATGCTCCTTGGTTCATGCAGTTAGATTGTCCGGAAAAGGTAGCCATATCTGCCCAAACGCAGAACGGAAGGTCAGAGCGTTGCCGTGTCGGGCTGCGGCACGAGCGCGTTGGGAAGGCGAACTTCGATGCGGCAACCCGCGCCGGGGCGGCTTTGCAGCGAGCAGGTGCCTCCGAGGCTTTCGGCGCGCGTAGTCATATTGGTCATGCCGATGCCGGCGCGGGCGCGGGCGGGGTCGAAGCCGGCGCCGTTGTCTGTATACACGAGGCGAAGGCCACCGTCGTTGGTGCCTTCAATGTGAATGAATGCTTCCTGCGCACCGGCGTGCTTCACGGTGTTGTTCAGCGCTTCCTGGATGATGCGGTACAACGCCAGGTGTGCGTCCTGCCGCACCGGGAGCGGCTCCATACCCTCAAAGCGCACGCGCAGGCGGCCGGTGAGGTTAATGGATTCGGCGAGTTCGGCCACCGAGTCGTGGAGGCTGATCTTACCCAGCGTCGGTGCCGACAGCCGCTTGGAAAGGCTGCGGATCTCGTTGATGGATTGCTGTAAGTATTGCGCGGCGCGGCGCAGGATCAGCTCCCGGTCGCCGATGCCGTCGATCGCCATTTCGTTGTGCAATTTTACGGTGGTCAGGATCTGGTTGACGTTGTCGTGCAGTTCGAGGCCGATGGCGGTACGCTCTGCTTCCTGCGCCTGGATCACTGCCTCCATCACCAGCTTCTGGCGCCGTGCTGCTTCGGCGTCGAGCTCTTTTTGCTGGCGCCGGATGCGGATGTTGAGGGCCTTTACCTTTTCGAGGTTCTGCTGGTTGCGCCGGTAGCCACGCAGGATAAACCAGAGCAGGAGGCCGCCCAGTACGATCACTGCCGCCAGCAGCCCGAACACGATGCGGTCGAAGCGACGGCTTTTTTCAAGCATCGTTACGTGCATGTCACGCTCTTTGTCGCGGATCTGCCGCGATACGTTGACGCTCGCCAGCACCCGTTGCACCGCGTTGAGCGAATCGCGCAGCGCCTCGGCGCGGCTGTAGTAGGCCTGCTCCGAAAGAGCGTCGTCACTATGGGCCGCCAGCGCGGCGCGCAGGTCGTTCCACTTTTGCTCGTTCACAGCATCGGGGATCGTATCAAGGGCGCGGCGCGCCGTGTCGAGCTCGGCGGCCATTGCGGTGTAGCGGTGAGTGATGCGGTACAGTGATGCCAGGTTGAGGCGCACGCCCTGGCCGAAGCCGGGGTCGGCGGCAGCCGGCGCAATCAGCGCCAGGCTATAGCGGAGTAGGGGCTCCGCCGCGGCATAGTTGCGTAACTGCAGCCAGGCGGCGGCGCGGTGGCCGGCAATAACACCCCGGATGCGCTGCATCGATAGCGGGCTGAGGGAATCGCGGTGCGCCTCGGCGTAGCGCAGTGCCTGGTCGAAATAGGCCAGGGCCGAATCGGGGCGCTGCAGACGGAGGTAGCAAAGGCCGGTATTGCTCAGGATCTCCTGTTGCTGAAGGGCGATGGCACCACTGACCCGCCCGCAGGTGGCCTGCTCGGTAAATGCCTCCCTGAAAAAGCCGGCCGACTGCTCGAAGGCCTGCTGGCGATACAGCACCATGGCGATGGCATAGGTATACGCGCTCCGGTCGCAAAGCGGCAGGTAGCGGTCCGATTGGCGCTTGGCGCGGAAATAAAGCTCGTTGGCCTGCGTGTAATGACCAAGGCGATAGGCCATATCGCCGGCAAAGAGGAGGTAGCCCAAATAGGTCTTCGGGTAGTGGCGCTGCTCTTTTTCCGAAAATCCGGCCAGGGCCGAATCGAGTGCAGCGAAGCCCGCCGCCCAGTTATGTGTAAAAAAGAGGTGGTAATTGGCACTGATCTCGAACGGTATGGAGCGGCTGAAAGGCGTTTCGGGCGCCAGGTGCCGGAGCGAATCGTATTGCTGCCGGATGTACCCCGTGTGCCGCAGGCTGTCGATGGAGCGATAGCCGGGAACCAGGGCGGCGTCCCACCAGCGGCGCTCCCCCGCTTCCGTCGTTGGGCTTTGGTGCTTCCGGTCGCAGGCGGCAGACAGGAACAGCAGGGCGGCGAGAAGCCAAAGGACGGACGTGGAGTTTTTTTTCACAGGCTGGTTGCTCCTGCGAAAATACCATTATTTAAATATTTTGCCATATATCCTCTGGCGGCGGCCCCATTGCAGGCGCAAAAGCAGCAGGCCCAGCAGCGCCGACAACGTGGAAGCCAGCAGGATGCTCAGTTTGGAAGCCGTTACCAGCGCGGGGTCGTCGAAGGAAAGGTTGGCAAGGAACATCGACATCGTAAAGCCGATGCCACCGAGGAAGCCGGCAGCCACGAGGCCGCCCCAGTTAAGGCCTTCCTGCAGGCGACCGAGGCCCAGGCGCAGCAGCAGCCCCGTGAAAAGCAGGATCCCCGTCACCTTGCCCAGGAAAAGACCCAGCATAATGCCCAGCGCATTGCGGTTTCCGAGCGCCGTGAACCCCTCGGCGGGCAGCACGATGGCGGTGTTGGCCAGCGCGAACAGCGGCAGGATGCCAAAGGCCACGGGGCGGTGCAGCCAATGCTGCAGGCGGAGGGAAATATTCCGTTCGTCGCGTTCGTGGAAAGGAATCGCAAAGGCCAGCAGCACCCCCGCCAGCGTGGCATGCACCCCCGATTGCAGGAGGCAGTACCACATCCCAACGCCGGCCAGCAGGTATATCCAAAGGAAGCGCACCCGCAGGCGGTTCAGCAGCAGCAGCCCCCCGAAGATGCCCAGGGCACCCAGCAGGTAGCCGACGCCCAGCTTTTTCGTATAAAAAAAGGCGATCACCAGCACGGCGCCGATGTCGTCGATGATGGCCAGCGCAGCCAGGAACACTTTGATGGATACGGGCACCCGTTTGCCCGCCAGCGACAGGATGCCGAGCGCAAAGGCAATGTCGGTGGCCATGGGGATGGCAAACCCGCTTTGCGTGGGCGTGCCCCGGTTGAGGGCGAAGTGCACGAGCGCGGGCACCAGCATGCCGCCCAACGCCGCCGCCAGCGGCAGCACCGCCTTACGGCGATCGGACAGCTCCCCCACGTAAAGCTCGCGCTCCACCTCGAGGCCCACCATGAGGAAAAAGACCGCCATCAGCCCGTCGTTGATCCAGCCTTCCACGCTGCGGTGCAGCGCTCGCGGCCCGACGTCAACATGCACCAGGTGCAGGTAGCCTTCCGCGGCGCCTGTGTTGGCCAGGAAAAGCGACACGACCGTGCAGCACACGAGCAACAGGCCGGCGGTCTTCTCGCTGTGAAAAAAATCGGCAAACAGTTCCTTGAGCGACTTCATACGGGTGGCGCCAAAGATACAGCCCAGCCTGAGGGCCTTGTCGGATTATGTCGTAACATAGCGGCACGCCGTTAAAAGACGCACCTCCCGCCATGCCCATTAAGCCGTTCCTCCGAACCCTTTCCCTTGCCTTCTTTCTGCTCGCCGCTACGCGCCCGCAGGCGCAGACCGAGCCGCCCTTCTGGAACGATATCCTTGCCTTCAAAAAAGCCGACAGCGCAGCGAAGGCGCCCGAGCATCCCATCCTGCTCATCGGCTCTTCGTCGTTTACGCGCTGGACGGACGTGCAGGCGGCTTTTCCCGGCTACCCGATTCTCAACCGCGCCTTTGGCGGCTCCACGCTCAAGGACGTTATCCGGTATTCGTACGACGTGGTCCTACCCTATCATCCGAAGCAGGTACTGATCTATTGCGGGGAAAACGACCTCGCCTCGGCCGACAGTATTTCTGCGGAAGAAGTGCTGCTGCGCGTTAAAACCCTGTTCGCCATCCTCCGCACCAACCTCCCCGACGCGCAGCTCTCCTACGTGTCGATCAAGCCGAGCCCGGTGCGGGCATCGATCCAGCCGAAGGTGCGCGCGGCCAACCGCCTCATCCGGAAATTCATACGCCGGCAGCGCAACGCAGCCTTCATCGATATCTACGACGCAATGCTCGACGCCAATGGAACGATGCGCGAGGATCTGTACGTGGGCGACCGCCTGCACATGAAGCCCGAAGGCTACACGATCTGGCAGCGCATCATCGCACCGTACCTGCGTCCGTAAGCAATCGGCGGACGGCTTCGAAGAAGCGTCGATCGTTCAGAATACCTACAGAATTAAGTAGCAATTTTGTGCACGAAATGCAACCTGTGAAAGCGAAGCTACCTGTACTGTTTCTCCTGTTTTTTTTCGTGCAGACCGTGTATGCCCAGAAAGCGGTATCCCTGTCGGGCACTGTAGTCGATGACGCCAGTGGCGCTCCGATCGAATATGCAACCCTTTCCCTGTACGTTAGCGGCGAATCCAAACAACCCAAAAACGGCACGACCAGCGATGCGCAGGGCCGCTTTACGCTGACGGGCGTAGGAGCCGGCGACTACGAGTTACTTGTGGAATCGATCGGGTACCAGGCGCACCGGACAGGGCCAATCTCGTTGGGCGCGCAAGCTGTACTCGACCTGAAAACGATTCGCCTCAGGAAGAGCGCCAAAACGCTCGAAACGGTCGTGGTTACAGCACAGGCCAGGCTCGTTGAAAATAGAATCGACAAGCTCGTATTCAACGCCGAAAAAGACCTGACGTCCCAGGTTGGCTCGGCTACAGACCTGCTGCGCAAGGTGCCGCAGGTGTCAGTAGATGCTGATGGAAACGTGTCGTTGGCGGGCAACTCCGGCATCCGTTTTCTCATTGACGGCAAGCCATCGTCAGCCTTTGGCAGTAACATCGCCGATGTGCTGCAAACGATCCCTGCCAGCCAGATCAAAAGCATTGAAGTAGTCACTACACCCGGCGCCCGCTACGATGCCGAAGGCCTGGGCGGCATTATCAACATCATCTTGAAAAAAAGCACTGCCAGGGGCATGAACGGATCGCTTTCGCTGACGGGCGGCACGCGCATGGAAAACGGATCGCTCAATGTCAATGCCCGCCGTGGAAAGCTGGGCGCCAACGCCTTTGTAAGTGGCAACCTGCGTCCTGATGTTGCTACACCCGCCAGTTCGCTGCGCCGCGCAGCAGACGGTACCGGCACTACGATCCTTCGGCAGGAAGGGGGCGGTGAGATCCGACGCTACGGCTACCAGGCCGGTGCCGGCTTCGACTGGTCGCCTGGCACCCGCAACAGCTTTAGTGGCAACCTAACCTTTAACCGGTTTGGGTTTTCAGGCAGTAACCGCTATGAACAGGCACAGGAAAGCTTCGACAGCAATGGCGCTCTTACGGGCGGTACCTACCAGCGCTCAAACGGCAGCTCGCTCTATCGATTTCACGATATTGATGCCGGGCTTGTGTACAAGCGGAAATTTGCGCGCGAGGATGAAGAGCTCGACATCGAAGTGAACTCGAGTTTCGGCAGCCGCTTCTCGTCGGCGGAAAGCCGCCAGTACCTGAAGGCAACCGAGGCCTTGGTATTTGGCAACAACGGTGACAATCCAGGAACTGAAAACCAATCGGAGCTTGAGGTCAACTATACGCTTCCCTTACGTGAGAAGGTACAGCTCGGCTTCGGCGGCAAGGGTAGTTTTACTTCGATCGGGAGCAATTCCGGCGTAGATCGCTTTCAGCCTGCCACCGGCACTTTTGCGCAAGATGCATACCTCTCAAACAGCCTTCGCTACCGGCAGCAGGTTTATGCATTGTATGCTGAAGGCAGCTTTCCCCTGGCAAAACGGCTGGAAGCCAAGTTAGGAGCCCGCTACGAACGCACGGATGGCAGCTCCTATTATTCCAACGCCCAAACGAATCAACCATTTCGTGGCTATAACACGTTAGTGCCTTCGGTATTCTTCCTCCGCCGGCTTGGTGAACGGCAACAGCTTAAGCTGAGTTATGCCCGTCGGATTGAGCGCCCCGATTACCGTGACCTCAATCCCTTCATCAATACAAGCGACCCCAAGAATTTCACCGGTGGCAACCCATACCTTTTGCCCGAAATCGGCGGTCGTTACGAGCTAAGCTACACGAACGAATTCAGCAAAGCCGGGTCGGCCACACTCACTTTTTTCTACCGGACAAACAACCACGACATCCAGCCATACACGGCGTTTTATTCCAGTCTGCGCGTTGGCGATACATTGTACACCAACGTTTCGCTCAGCACGCGGGAGAATATCGGCCGGGAAAATAATACGGGTATCAACCTGTTTGCGGACCTGCGACCCACGACGAAATTCAATATCCGTGGTAATGCCTTCGTATTTCACCGCCACATTCTCAACAGCATCGATGCCGGTGCGAACCTGAGAAGTTGGAACTACCGTTTCAACATCAACACGACTTACCAGTTCGCGTCGTCCGTCGTTGCGGAATTGTTCGGCAACTTCAATTCAGCGCGTAATGAAGTGCAGGGGCGCTACCCCTCATGGACTACGTACACCTTTGCGCTTCGCAAACAATTCTGGAACAAAAAAGGGAGCCTTGCCTTTGTGGCCACCAATCTCTTTTCGCGCTATTCAGACCAGCTTACCGAATTGCAAGGCATAGGTTTCGAACTTTCGAGCCTGCGCCAAATCCCCGTGCGCTCGATCGGCGTCAACTTCACCTGGAAATTTGGAAAGCTGGAATTTAAAAAAGAGAAAGAAGAAAGCAACTCGGGCAACCCAGGTACTATCGAATAATCAAAAAACCAACGATCAAAGTAGCAAACCACGCAGGCAATACACATGCTCACGGGCCGTCACCAGCAAGTCCTTTCCGCCGGCACCGCCCCAGCAGCAATTGGCGGGAACTTTTTCCAGCCCGATGAGCGCCAGGCGCGCTCCCTCCCGGTTCAGCAGGAGCAAGCCTTCTTTCGTACACAGCCACAGGTTGCCCTGCGGGTCGCACTTGAGGCCGTCGCAGTTTTCTTCGGCAAGCGTGCGCTGCAATTGCAACGTGGCCACATCGTATGCGAGCAGTTTGCGCTCGGACGGTTTGCTCGAACATACGTACAGCGTACGCTCATCGGGCGATAAACACAGCCCGTTGGGATACCGGTACTCGCTGCAAAATGCGGTCAACGCACCTCCGCGCCAGCAATAGAATGCGGCACCCGGCTGGCGCAGGTCGGGACGCAATTGCTGGTCCTTTAACCCATACGGAGGATCGCTGAAAAACACGGCGCCGTCGCTGCTGACGACGATATCGTTTGGACTGTTAAAGGGCTTTTCGTTGGGCGATGCGAGAACCGTCTCCAGCTTTCCCTGGTAGTAGCGGGCCACCGCGCCGTTGCCATGCTGGCAGATGTACAGCCGGCCGGCCGCATCGTAAGCCAGGCCGTTGGAACCGGGTTGACCGGAGAGAAAAGTCCGGTCCGCGATCGTACATCCGCTGTCCCGTATAAATACGGTTCTCCGGCCAGGCCCGTCGATCCGGCAGATCAGGTTTGCGGGAATGTCGCTGTACAGGTAATAGCCCTCCGGGTTCCATACCGGCCCTTCGGTAAACTCGTTGTTACCGGACCAAAGTTCCAGCCTGAAGCCGGCATTGAAATAGTTTTGCGCACCAGGATGAAACATCTTGACCATACCGTTTGGTGTTGGCTCGTGCGTAGCCCGGCGGATTCCGGACAAACACGAACATCAAACGACAAACTACAAACTTTCCACCCGTTTCAGCACTTTCGCCAGGTCGATTCCCTTTCCCAACACGGGCTTGAAGAGGTCCCCCATTTCCTGCACCCGCTCAAAGACGTTGTTCATATGCCAGGTTTGCGGCGTGAGCCCCGCTGTTACCTCCTCCCAATGCAGCGGTGTGCTGACGGGCGCGCCGGGCTTGGGCCGCAGCGAATAGGGTGCGGCGGCGGTTTGCGTTTCCGTGTTTTGGAGGAAGTCGAGGTAGATGCGGTTGGGGCGTTTGGAAGGACTGCGTTCGAGGCTGGTGAGATCGGGAAGCTCGCGGTGCACCAGCGTCACGATGAGCTCGGCCAATTGCCGGCTTTGCTCGAACCGGTATTTGGCGCCCAGCGGAATTAAGATGTGAATGCCCGTGGAGCCCGAGGTTTTGGGATAGCAGGCCGCCCCGATGCTGTCACACACCTGTCGCACCACCTGCGCTGTTTCGATCACTTTGTCGAAGCCTACACCTTCCGGGTCGAGGTCGATGAGGCACCAGTCGGGGTACTCCCAGCGTTCGGTGCGCGAGTGCCAGGGGTGCAGTTCAATGCATCCGAGGTTGGCCATGTAGATCAGCGTAGCTTCGTCGTTGCACACCAGGTAGTGTACATCCTTTCCCGTCGACTCGCTGAAGTCGGTGTGCGTCGGGATCCATTCGGGGATCTTACCCTTCATGTCTTTCTGAAAAAAATTGGGACCACTGATGCCGTTGGGGTGGCGGTGCAGCGATTCGGGCCGCCCCTTCAGGTAGGGAAGTATCCACGGTGCCATCCGCAGGTAGTAGTTGATGAGGTCGCGCTTCACCAGTCCGTCTTTCGGCCAATAAGGCTTGTCCAGGCTGGTGAGGGTGAGCGTGTGTTTATTCAGCGTCAGCTCCACTCCTGTTCCCTCTGCCGCGGCCAGTTGCCGCGCGGGCCCGTCTGCGGATTTCTTCGCCGGCTTCGCTGCGGTCTTCTTTGCCGGTGCCGACTTCTTAGCGCGCGGCGCCGCTTTTTTTACAGCCGCCCTTTTCGGAGCTGCTTTCTTAGGGGCTGTCTTTGCTGCTTTGGCGGGAGCCGCTTTCTTCACCATGGCTTTTGTCTTTTTACTGATCTCGATGTGCACGTCTTTGGGTTTCTTGTCGCTGCGCAGGCCCATGTAGATGGGGTGCCGCGCAATGCCTTCCCGTGTCCACTCGGTAAACTTGATCTCACACACCAGCCTGGGCTTCACCCAGGTCACGGGCATGTTGGCTTTCGGGCAGGTTTTAAACGGGCAGCGCTCCGTGGCCAGGGGCTGCATGCGATGGTACAAGTCTTCGAGGCTTTTCTTCGTAAAGCCGGAGCCGGAGTGGCCCACGTATACCAACTCGTCGTTGTGGTAGGCCCCGAGCAGGATCGCCCCGAAGAATTTGCGCGTGTTGCGCGGCTGCGTGAAGCCGGCAATAACCACTTCCTGCCGCTGGTTCACCTTGATTTTGAGCCAGTCGGCAGACCGGGCGCCCACCGTATAAATACTGTCGGCGCGCTTTCCCATTACTCCTTCGAGTCCGTGCTTCAGCGCTGCCTTAAAGAAAGTTGTGCCTTTACCCAGCACATGGTCGCTGTAGTGCAGCACTTCGTCTTTCTTGGGCAGTAGCGCCTCCAGCAGCGCCTTGCGTTGCAGCAGCGGCACCGCTGTAATATCGTAGCCGGCCACCCACATAATGTCGAAAATGTAGTAACGGAGCGAGACCGGTGCGTTCTGCCAGTTTTGAAGTAATTGGAAGTTGGCGCGCCCGTGCTCGTCCACGGCCACGATTTCACCGTCGAAGATGGCGTCGAAGGGCAGGCGGCGCAGGGCATCGGCAACGGGTGGATACTTTTCCGTAAAGGGTTTCTCGTTTCTCGAAATGAGCTCCGTGCTTCCGTCCTGCACATATCCCACCGAACGGTAGCCGTCCCACTTGATCTCATACAGCCAGGCCGGGTCGTCGAAGGGCGCGTCGACGAGCGTAGCCATCATGGGCGGAAGGAGCTGCGGCATCGGAGCCTGCTTCGCCAATGCGAAGTGCTCGCCAAGGAGCGCTTTGAGGCTAGGGGATTTACGGGCAGCCTTCTTAGAGACAGGCTTGCTATTCTTCGCCACGCTTTCCCTCGGAGCCGAAGCGGCCTTTTCCGCATGCACTTTGACGCCCGTGCCAGCGGCATCTTCGGGTGTCGCCGCGATCTTCTTCGCTTCCTTTTTCGTTGCCTTTTCCTGTTCGGGATGATTGGGCGTCGTTCCGTTCGCGAGCGCTACTTCGGTGATCGTTTTACCAGACTTTACGGAGCGGTCTTCTTCGGTAATGTCGCGGGTGGAGGCCGTTGTGTCGCGGCTTTTGAGCAGCAGCCAGGCGCGCTCGTCCTTCATGCGGCGCAGGCTGTAGGCGCCTTTCAGCTTCTGTCCTTCGAGCACAATCTTCATGTTGCCCGCCTGGAATTGCCGGCGCAGCTCGGCTTCCGTAGTTCTACGGTCCGCCCCTTCAAGTCCGAAAGCTTCATAGGTGCCCTCGTCCCAAACGATCACGGTGCCGGCACCGTAGTTTCCTTCGGGAATGATGCCTTCGAAAGTGCGGTAGTCGAACGGATGATCTTCCACGTGCATGGCCAGCCGCCGGTCGGCCGGGTTCAGCGAAGGCCCCTTCGGCACCGCCCAGCTGAGCAGCACGCCGTCGAGTTCCAGGCGAAAGTCGTAATGCAGATGCGAGGCGTCGTGCTTTTGCACTACGAAGCGCAGCGCGCCTTTCGACGATTTGCGTTTCCCCTCCGGCTCCGGCGTTTCGTTGAAGTGCCGCTTTTCTTTATACTTCTGCAGGCCCATGTGGGATGAAACAAAAAGCCCGTGCCAGAAAGAGAAAGGAGAATGACTGATGTAGGATCTCGGAAGTAGGATGTCTGATCCCGGATGTACGTAAAACAAAAAGGGATCGCGTTGCGATCCGTTTTCACATCAGCCATCCGACATGCTATGCTCGTTTTTTGCCCTTGCCTTCGAGGCTTTGCTTCAGCACTTCCATGAGATCTTTTACGGTGGCGCTGCGCTCTTCGGGCTCGGCAATGCGGATGTGCTTGCCGGCGGCTTTGGCCTTGATCACTTTTTTAAGCGAGGCAGTATAATCGTCTTTGAAAGCGGCCGGGTCGAACCTTTCGGTAAGCTGTTCGATCAGTTTGAGCGCGAGCTGCAGCTCCTTTTCCGCCACGCGGCCGCTTTCCTGCTGGGGCACTTCCTTGATCTCTTCATCGTAGCGCATCTGGTCGAGCAGCAGCAGTCCTTTGTAAGGCTTTATGGCACATACGTGCTCGCGGTTGCGGAGCATGAATTCTGCGATGCCCACCGTGCCGGCTTCTTCCAACGCCTTCACGAGGAGGCGATAGGTTTTTTCACCGCCCTTTGCGGGCAGCAGGTAATAAGGCTTTTCGAAATAAATCGGGTCGATCTCTTCCGCTTTGACAAACTGCACGATGTCGATCGACTTCGATTTCTGCGGGCTCGCCTTTTCGAAGTCTTCATCCTCCACGACCACGAACTTGCCCTTGGCATATTCGTAGCCTTTGACGATGTCTTTCCAATCGACTTCCTTCCCGGTCTTTGTGTCGATGCGCGCGTATTTGATCGGCGCCATATCTTTCTTCGCCAGCATATGCAGGGGCAACTCCTCCGACTGCACGGCACTCTGGAGCTTTACCGGGATGTTGACCAGTCCGAACGAGATCGTGCCGGACCAGATGGAACGCGCGGTTGCCATAGGAACCAATGGACTTTAAGAAGCGGGGAAAAACGTGTTGGAGCCGACGCTGCCGGTGGGGCGGAACAGGGCGGTGACGTAGTTGAGCGCGTGCTGCCACCAGGAATGACGGGCGGGCGCCGTTTCGTAAAATTCCGCTTTCTGCATCTTCACCTTAACCAGCACCATGTCCTGGAACACTTGCGGGTTGATGTCCTCGTTCATCTCAAGAAAGGCATACATCTCTTCGGGGTCGGTGACCATCCAGCCTTTGCCGGAAACCTGAAGGAAACAGTCGACGCCTTTGCGGAAAAAGTCGAGGCGCACGGGAATGTCCTGCTCAAATTGCTTTACTTCCTGGTTCGGCTTCTTGACGAAGAACCATACGTAGCCGTATTCATCCGTTTTCAGGATCGATACCAGCGAGGTGGGAAGCTTGAGTACGGCATCGCTCTGATTGAAAAAAATAGCGCTGCCGATCAGACGAATTTTCTCCTGGAGGAAGGCCAGCTGTTGCGGAGCGTGTTGACTTAGTGGCATACACAGAGTTTTGTTAACGAAATCGAAAAGAACTCAGGGATAAAGCACCAAATAGAATACCACAAAAAAATCCGCTTTGCCCGTCCGAATGCACCTCTGCTATTGGGGAATATGCGCTACAACCCGGCCGTAGCGCGCCGCCGGGCTGGCCTAATTTTTTCATTTATCCCGGCCACACAAACCCTTAATTATGGCAAAAGCAACAAAATCGGCTGCTGGCCGCAACGGTGGTCAGGCTACCAAAGCTGCCGCTAAATCCAACGGTCGCTCCACGTCTTCCTCCACCCGCACAGCCTCCTCCTCCGCACGCAGCAACGGCAGCAGCCGCAGCACGGCCTCCCGCTCCGCCGGCGCCAGCAAAAGCGCCGCTTCACGCGCCAATGGCAGCAGCAAAGGCGGCCAGCGCTTCGACGAAGCCACCCTCCTGCACGAGCTTTTTGTAGAAGAGCTGCGTGACATTTACTGGGCGGAAAAGCACCTCACCAAGGCGCTCCCCAAAATGGCCAAGGCCGCCACTTCCGAAGAGCTGCGCGGCGCTTTTCAAAATCACCTGAGCCAGACCGAAGAGCAGATCGGCCGCGTGGAGCAGGTGTTCCAGCTCCTGGGCCTGCCCGCCCGGGCCAAGAAGTGCGAAGCCATGGAAGGCCTCGTGCAGGAAGCACAGCAAGGCATTGAAGACACACCCAAGGGTTCTTCGGTGCGCGATGCCGCCCTCATCATCTGTGCGCAAAAGGTTGAGCACTACGAGATCGCCGCTTACGGCTCGCTGGCCCAGCTGGCCAAGACCATGGGTCAGAATGAAGTAGCCGACCTGCTGGTGCAAACACTCGAAGAAGAAAAAGAAACCGATCAGCTGCTCACCGAGCTGGCCGTATCGGGCATCAACATCACGGCTGAACAGGAGTCTGAATAAGGCGCCCCGTTTTGTCCTGCGAAGCGTCCCGCACCCCGTGCGGGACGCTTTTTTGTGTCATTTCGGTGTTAATGCAGCACCGGCAGGTTATCCCCAGCGTTTTTGGCCCGGCTTTTCGATAGTTTGGTAGAAACCTATTGATATGTCTCTGAACAGCGACCTGCAGAAAGAAGTATCGATCCTGCAGGCCAACAAAAAAGGCGTGAAAGCCAAATTCGAGCGGTTTGCCGAAGCCGTTACCCGCGCCGTCGGCACGCCGGTGGCCTTTTTCGTGGCCCTGCTCGTCGTGGTGGTATGGGGCATCACCGGCCCGATCTTTCGCTGGTCCGATACCTGGCAACTGGTAATCAACACCGGCACCACTATTGTAACCTTCCTCATGGTGTTCCTGATCCAGCAGTCGCAGAACAAAGATTCGCTGGCCTTGCAGCTGAAGCTCAATGAGCTCATTGCCTGCGAAGAGCGCGCATCGAACCGGCTCATCGATGTGGAAGACCTCAGCCAGGAGGAGCTCGACGTGCTCAAGAAATTCTATGTTAAGCTGGCGGTGCTGGCCAAGGAGGGCGACGACCTGCATACCTCCCACTCGGTAGACGATGCCACCGACGTGAACCACGCCAAACACAGCTACCATGAAAAGCGCCGCCAGGAACGACTGGAGCGCAAAAAACAACATGAACAGACCAATGGAAGCAGTAAGCAGCTTAACCCATAAGGAATACCTGAAGCTGGGCCGCGACTACAGCGAAGCGGCCCGCGCCGCCGACCTGGTTTATGTAAGCGACCAGTGGCCGGGCATCCGCCGGAGCAAGAAAGGAAAAGGATTTTCCTATACCTGGAAGGACGCGCCACTCAGCGACAAACCGGAACTCGAACGCATCCGCAAGCTGGCCATCCCTCCGGCATGGACGGAAGTATGGATCTGCAGGCACGCCAATGGCCACATCCAGGCCACGGGCTACGACAGCCGCCGGCGCAAGCAATACCGCTACCACCCGTTGTGGCACGACCTGCGCAACGAAACGAAATTCCATCGCCTCTTTGAATTCGGTAAACTGCTGCCGTCGCTGCGCCTCCAGCTGGAAGAAGACCTGGCCATCAGGGAGCTCTGCGAACGCAAGGTGATCGCCACGGTCATCTCGCTGATGGAGCGCACCTACATCCGCATCGGCAACAGCGACTACGAGAAGCAAAACGGGTCTTATGGACTCACGACGCTCAAAGACAAGCACGTGAAGATCGAGGGCGACCAGCTCCGGTTCTCGTTTACCGGAAAGAAAGGCATCGACCACGACATTTCGCTCCGCAACCGGCGCCTGGCGAAGGCCGTGCAGGCCTGCCGCGACATCCCGGGCAAAGAGCTGTTCCAGTACTACGATGCCGACGGCAACCGCAAGCCGATCGACTCGGGGATGGTCAATCAGTACATCAAGGACGCTACGGGCGGCGATTTCACGGCCAAGGACTTCCGCACCTGGGCGGGCACGCTCAACGCACTGCGCGCCTTCAGTGCGCTGGGCCCGGCAGATAATGAAAGTGATTGCAAAAAGAATACGCTCGCCGTACTGGATGAGGTGAGCCACAAGCTGGGCAACACCCGTACCGTTTGCCGCAAGTACTACGTGCACCCGGGCGTCATCCGCCTGTACGAAGAGCGGGCCCTGCACCGCTACCTGAAGGAACTGGACAGCATCGAAACACCTGACCACTTGTCCGGGCTGACCAGCGAAGAGCGGGTGCTGATGAAAATTCTGAAAACAATGTGCTGATCGGCTAATGTGCTGGCCTGCTAATCTTTTCTGCTACCGACGTTTTAAAATGACGAATGCCCCGACCTTGTCGGGGCATTCGTCATTTTATCAAATTAGCACCTTAGCAGGCCAGCACATTATCTCGATGCCTTGCCGCCCTTCTTCGCCACTGCTTTTTTCGTGGCGGCGCTGGCAGAAGCGAGACCGCGCTTGGAGGAGCCGCGAGCCGTGGAGCCACCGGCGCGGCTGACCGAGGTGCCGCCGGAAGACTTGCTGGCAGCCTTCTTCGGTGCTGCTTTTTTGGGAGCAGCTTTCTTGGCGGCGGCCTTCTTCGGCGCCGCCTTTTTAGCGGCTGCTTTTTTGGGAGCGCTGTTGCGGCCACCGGAACGGCTGCTTTTCGAAGCAGCTGCTTTCTTCGGTGCAGCCTTTTTTGCCGCGGCCTTTTTGGGCGCTGCTTTTTTAGCCGCCGCTTTCTTCGGTGCGGCCTTTTTGGCTGCGCCTTTCTTGGCGGGCACTTTCTCGCCGGCTTCGCGGGCCTCGGAGAGTCCGATGGCAATCGCCTGCTTGCGAGATGTGACCTTCTTGCCACTGCGGCCGCTTTTCAGCGAGCCTTCCTTGCGCTCTTCCATCGCTCGTTTTACTTTGGAACCGGCGCCTTTGGAATACTGGGCCATAATGTTTGAAGTTTAGGGTTAGTAATGCGGAGAAGTTGCAAAATTTTCGTACCAGACCATCGGAGGTATGATTTTTTCCACCTTAGGTAAAACCTCTGTTATGCCGAATTATGAAAAAGTCGCCGACCTGCTCAACGATCTCATCCGCATCAACCACGACCGCATCGTAGGCTATGAAAAAGCCATCGACGAACTGAAAGACGAGACCGAAGACCTGCGCCCGCTGTTTGTCCGCTACGCCCAGGAAAGCCGCCAGTATGCGCAGGAGCTGAGCTCCGAAGTAACCCGCCTGGGCGGCACGCCCAGCGAAGGCACCACCAACTCGGGCAAGATCTACCGCGTGTGGATGGACCTCAAAGCAGTCGTTGCCGGTAAAGACCGCAAAGCGGTGCTGGAGAATTGCGAGTTCGGTGAAGACGCCGCGCAAAAGGCTTATGACCTCGCCCTCAACACGGATGAAAACCTGGAGCCCTCCCTCCGCGACCTGATCGTGCGCCAGAAGACACAGCTGCGCGTAGGCCACGACGAGATCAAGCGCCTCCGCGACCTCCAGAAGACCAGTTAATAAGTAAGAAGCGCGAAGTCGGACGTTCCTTCCAGAATTGTACTTCCGACTTCCCGCTCCCGACTTGCCTGCTTAAAAAAAATGGCCGCAGTGGACACTGCAGCCTTGCTGATAGAATGGACCGTGTATATGAGAAGTTTATATTCGCTCTGATGATTGTAATAAAAAACCGGTGCCACGCGCCCTTGCCCTTCACCGCCGCTGCTTCGCGGGGCAAAACCCGCCGGAGCCCGGCAGTGATGGGTAGCGAATTCCACAGCGCCGGCGCCGCCCCGGCCACATGCCACCGAATATGATCCAACGCATCCGCCGCTTTCTTGCCCTCTTCCACAAAGCCGGCGAAGGCTTTGTACACGACAATGCCTTCAAGCTGAGTGCGTCCCTGAGCTACTACACCGTATTCGCGCTCGGCCCGCTGCTCCTGATCATCATCTCGCTGGCCGGGATCTTCTTCGGACGCGAGGCCGTGCAGGGGAAGTTGTACGTTCAACTGAGTGGACTGGTGGGCAAAGAAGCTGCCCTGCAGATCCAGGACATCATCCGCAACATCCACCACACGCATGCAACGATGGCCGGCGCCGTCATTGGCGCCATCATCCTCATCATCGGCGCCACCGGTGTGTTTACCGAGATGCAGGATTCGATCAATTACATCTGGTCGGTGCGTGCAAAGCCGAAAAAGAGCTGGCTCAAGTTTCTCATCAACCGGCTCCTCTCCTTCTCGCTTGTAGTGGGCCTCGGCTTCCTGCTGCTCGTGTCGCTGGTGGTCAATGCGCTGCTCAACCTGCTGAGCGAACGCCTCACGCGCGTGTTCCCCCACTTCACGGTCTACGTGTTCAACTGGATCAACATAGCGATCATCATCATCGTGATCACCGGGCTGTTTGCCGTCATCTTCAAAGTGTTGCCCGACGCAGTCATCGCCTGGCGCGACGCACTGACGGGCGCGCTCATTACGGCGCTGCTCTTCCTGCTCGGCAAATTCGGCATCGGCTACTACCTCCAGCGGTCCAATCTCGACGTTACCTATGGCACTGCCGCCTCCATCGTTATCATCCTTTCCTGGATCTATTACAGCGCGCTCATACTGTATTACGGCGCGGAGTTCACCAAGATGTACGCGCTGCACCACGGCGAAGGCATCCGCCCCAAAGACACAGCGGTATTTATTATCAAGCGCGAGTCGAAAGAAGTGCCCACCTCTTACCTCGATACGTAGCAGAAGAAAAACCTGCGAGACGACCTGCCTGAAAAATGCACCTCCCGAATTGAACCAGCCCCTTCGTTTTTTGTTTCAAACAGATGCCCGCTATTCCATAGAAAGTAGCGCTGCGTGATGCTTCCATGTACCTGCACACTCCCGATACCTACTCACTCAGGGCCGCCGGCCCTGTACCCGGATACACGGCCCTGGACCGCGACCTGCGTTGCGAGGTGCTGGTGTTGGGCACCGGCATTTCGGGCGCCCTCACGGCCTTTAAGCTGCAGCAGGCCGGCTTTCACTGTACCCTGATCGACCGGCGCGGTGCGGCGATGGGCAGCACCGTCGCCTCCACTTCGTTGCTCCAGTACGAGCTCGACACCTCGCTCTGCGAGCTGAGCGACCGCATCGGCAACCGCGCTGCCGAAGAAAGCTACCGCCTTTGCTACGAGGCCATCGACGGGCTGGAGCAGGTATGTGCCGACTGCGGCGCCGCCAACCTGTTTGAGCCGCGCAACAGTGTGCAATGGGCTTCCTCACGGCGACACCTGCCCGCACTGCGCGAAGAAGTGGCGCGGCGCAAGGCGATCGGTTTCGACGTGGAACTGCTCGGAACCAAAGCACTTGCCGAAGATTACTTCCTGCAGAAGTCCGGCGGCCTGTTCAGCCGCAAAGCGGCGCAGATCGACGCCTTTGCACTGACCCACCGACTTCTGGCCAGCATCGTTGACGATGGCGGCGCCGTATACACGCACACCGAAGCCGTCCACATCGACTGGCACCCTCAAGGAATCTCCGTGCGCACGTCTACCGGTCATCATATCGAAGCACAACGCCTTGTGATCGCCTGCGGCTACGAGTCGCAACGCTACCTGCCAAAGTCCGTGGAGGAACTGTTCGTAACCTACGTGCAACTGAGTGAACCCTTGCCGCCGGATGCTTTCTGGAAAGACCGCGCCCTGCTCTGGGAAACAGCGCACCCGTATTTATACCTGCGGACGACCACCGACAACCGCCTTATCATCGGTGGCAAAGACGACCCGTACGATGGGCGTCCGGGGTTTCCGGCACTGTCGCGAAAGGCGAAGGCGCTGCAACGGTCCGTGAAGCACCTGCTGCCCGGCCTGCCGTTTCGCCCGGCACTGTCGTGGGCAGGGATCTTTGCCGGCACCACCGACGGCCTGCCCTATATCGGCTCCGTTCCTGGGCAACCGCACACGGTCTACGCGCTGGGCTTCGGCGGCAACGGCATCCTCTTCAGCGTGCTGGCGGCCGACATTATTGCCGGACTGTTCAACGGCCACAAGCCGCAGGGGGCTTCGCTCTTTTCGTTCAACCGTTAGAAAAAGGGCATTTGATTTTACACCGCTGCGGCGAGTTCAAAACGGCGCGCCGGTAAGGCGCTAACGCGCACGGCACTTCGACAGTTGCGCTCCGGCAGTACCGGCAAACGAACGGCTCGCCAGGGCGAGCCGTTCGTTGAGAACACAGCAGGTTCACTTCGTTTCATTCCCGGCATCGGGGAAGGAAATGGTGAAGGTCGTGCCCTGGCCTACCACCGAACTGACGTCGATCTGCGCCTTATGTGCTTGCAGGATGTTGAGCGTGGCTGCGAGGCCGAGGCCCATGCCGTTTCGCTTAGACGTATAATAGGGCTCAAACAGCCGGGAGATGTTTTCTTCGGGGATGCCGCAGCCGTTGTCGCGGATGACGGTAATGTGGCGGTCGTCTTCCCGGGTGATCGTTACCTCGAGCTGGCCACTGCCGTCGTTGGGCATGGCCTCCACGGCATTGATGATGATGTTGAGGAAAGCGATGCGAAGCTTTTCCTTGTTGGCGTTGATGTAGCAGGGTTGCTCTTCGTACCGCACCTTCAACTGGATATGCTGCAGGGTGATCCGGTCGAGGGCTTCCTGGATGCTTTCATCGATCACCGCTTGCAGTGTGCTTTGCTCGAAAGTGAGTTCCGTGGGACGGCTCGTGTCGAGCAGCTCAGTAATGAGGTCGCCGATGCGTTTGCTGTTTCGTTGGATGATGTCGAGGAAAAGCGTTGCTTCTTCGTTGAAGGTCTCATCGCCTACCAGTTGCTCCACCGACATGTTGATGTTGTTGAGCGGGTTGCGCACTTCGTGGGCCAGCGTGCGCACGAGGCGCCCGGTGGCGCCAAGTTTCTCCACCATCAGGTTGGCCTTTTCAGCGCGGCGCATGTTGGTGATGTCGTGCATGAGTCCCTGGTAGTAGAAATTACCTTCCGCATCGGCCGGGGCCGTCAGCGTGAAGATGAAGATGCGGCGGTCGCCATTGGCCGTGTTGATCTCGAGTTCAACGTCGTTCACCTCGCCTTCCTCGTCGAGGATGCGGCGAAGTTGTTCCTTCTCGACATCGTCCGCCATAAGCTCGTACACCGTGCGCTGCTGCAGTTCGCCCGGACCAAAGCCAAGCAGTTCCGAAGTGGCGGCATTGACGTCTTTGAAATAAAGGTCCTTGTCGGCAATGAATACCACGTCTTTCGAAAGCTCGAAGATGCTGCGGTACTTGCGTTCATTGGCCCGCAACGCCTTCAGGTAAGACGTGCGCTCCAGCGCGTAGCGGATGCAGCGTTCGAGCTTGTCGGCGTTGAGGTCGGTCTTGACCAGGTAGTCGGTAGCGCCGATCTGCATCGCCTCGATATCGATCTCTTTATTGCCCTTGCCCGTCAGCAGCACGATGGGTTCTTCGCAACCGAGACGGATAGCCTCCTTGAGAAAGTCGATGCCGGTTTTGGCGCCGAGGCGGTAGTCAACAAAGTAAATGTCAAACTGGCGCTTCTGCACCTGCTCGATGGCGTCGGAGAATTTATACGACCAGTTGATCTGGAGGTTGTATTCCTCGATCTGGCGCAGGTATTCGGAAGTGATGAAATAGTCGTCCTCGTCGTCGTCGATGATGAGTATGCGGATCGTGGGCTTGTTGCTGGGCATGTTTGTTTTTACTTTCCGGCAAATTGCAGGATAAAAAGGCAATGGGTGTCGTAGGAAGCGGGCGGGAGCACCTGCACTTGCAGGCGTGCGGCCAGCGCCGACAGTTGCGGGTTGCTGAGGCCGGGAGTGGCGGCGCCCTCCAGGTCGTTGCAACGCAGGCTGAGCAGATAGCGGCGGTCGCGCGAGGCCGGGTCTTCGCCGCATTGCACGTGCACGTAGCGGAGCGACTGGCAGGGTCGCTTCAGGGGCTGAAGGATCCACTGCAGCAGCAGCCACCATTCTTCTTCGGCGCCGGCGGCAGGCGGCAGCGTATCGCAGCGAAGCGACACCGGCACGGGCATCGTGGCCAGCAGGCCGGCGAGCAGCGTATTCAGGTCCGTAGTGCCGGAAGGCTCCGCGTTGCCGCGGAGCCTCTCAGCCGGATGAACAGAAGTTACATGCATGTTACTGGTTGTTTAACTCCTGGTATTGCTTCATTTTGTTGTAGAGCGTCTTGCGGTCGATGTTGAGCAGTTTGGCCGCTTTGCTCTTATTGAAGTTCACTTTCTTCAGCGCCTTGAGGATCATGTCGTACTCGGCGTCGATGGAAGCGCTCTTCAGCGTGCCGTCGCCTACAGGGCGGGAGCTGTCGAACATGTCTTCGGCAGGCGGACGCGATGCCGCGGGCATCACCGGTGCAAACGTGGCGGGAGCCGGTTCGGCGGGCGCCTTGTCGAACTGCAGCTTGTCGTAGTGCGAGATCTCGAAGGGCAGCGAGGAAGCCTCGATCAGCTCGCCGTCGCTCAGCAGCGTTGCGCGCTTGATCACGTTCTTCAGCTCGCGGAGGTTACCGTACCACACGTAGTTGCGGAAGATGTGCTCGACCTCGGCGGAGAAGCCGTGGATCTGCTTGCCCAGCTCTGCGTTCGTGATCGTGAGGAAGTGCGTGGCGAAGAGCATGATGTCGTCGGGACGCTGGCGCAGCGGCGGCACGTCGATGGAGAACTCGTTGAAGCGGTGGTACAGGTCCTCGCGGAACTTACCCTTGCGGGCGGCGTCCCACAGCTTTTCGTTCGAAGCCACCAGGATGCGCACGTCGAGTTCGATGTCCTTGAGGCCACCCACGCGGCGGATCTTGCGTTCCTGCACCACGCGCAGCAGCGATACCTGGATGTCGTAGCCGAGGTTGGCCACCTCATCGAGGAAGATGGTGCCGCCGTTGGCGAGCTCGAGCGAGCCGACCTTCATGTTGAGGGCGCCGGTGAAGGAGCCTTTCTCGTGACCGAACAGTTCGGAGCCCGCAAGTTCTTTCGACAGGGCGCCACAGTCGATGGCGATGAAGGGTTTGTTCTTGCGCTTCGAGCGTTTATGGATCTCCTGGGCGATGGCTTCCTTACCGGAGCCGCTTTCGCCGTAAATGATCACGGAGTAATTCGTTGGTCCTACCAGGTCGATCTGCTGGAGCAGCTGGCGGAATACGGGTGTGTCGCCGAAGATGTAGTCGCCGGAGTGGACCACCGGACCGGCGCCGGCCGTTGCGGCAGGTGCGCTGGCGGGGCGGCTCACCGAAGGAACCGAAGGGGCGGGTGCTCCTGCCGCGGGGCGCGGCTGGGGCTGGTGCACGGCGCCGGTGTCCTGCGAAGAAGCGGCTTCGAGGGCCTTCTTGATCGTAACGAGGATCTCGTCGGGAAACAGCGGCTTGGTGATGTAATCGTAGGCGCCCATCTTCATTACTTCCACGGCGATCTTGATGTCGCTGTAGCCGGTGATGATGATCACGGGAACCTGCGGGTAAATGTCCTTGATCTTGGCGAGGAGCACATTGCCTTCCATGTCCTCGAGGCGGAAGTCGCACATCACTAAATCGGGTTCTACGGTCTCCAGCAACTCGAGCGCTTTTTTACCGCTGTACGCTTCCAGCACCTCGAAGTTGTGGCGGGTGAGAAAACGCTTCAGCAGCAGGCACATGTCACGGTCGTCATCAACAATCAGGATCTTTTGCATGATAAGGGGTTGTCGTTAAGGTTCGTAATATCGTTTAGGTCAGTTGTTCTCCGAAGTTAAAATTATTATGCCTGAGTTAGGCCCACAAACCGCGCACGTGCGAAACGGGGATCTGCAGCTGCTCGCGGTACTTCGCAACGGTGCGCCGGGCCACTGAAAAGCCGCGCTGGGCAAGAATATTCACGAGTTGCTGATCGGTGTAGGGATTGTGCTTGTCCTCGCTTTCGATCACCTCCTCGATCGCGCTCTGGATCACCTTGTTGGAAATCACTTGTCCCTCGGCGTTAGCAATACCTTCCGTAAAAAGGTCTTTCAGCAACAGGAGGCCGAAGGGCGTTTCCACATATTTGTTGCAGGTGATCCGCGACACGGTAGAAATATCCACGCCTACGATCTCGGCGATGTTCTTCAGGATCATCGGCTTCAGCAGGTTGATGTCGCCGGTGAGGAAGTATTCGTACTGTAGTTGCACGATAGCCTTCATGATCTTGAGCATGGTGGCTTCGCGCTGCTGCACGGCATTGATGAACCATTGGGCCGACTGCAGCTTGTTCTTCATATACTGAAGCGCGCTCTTGTCGGTGTTTACCTGGCCGCCGCCTTCGGCAAGCTGTTTCCAGGTGGTGTTGATGGCGAGGTTCTCTGAGCGGTTGCGGTACAATTGCACGTCGAGTACGTCGCCGGTTTGGGTAACGATGAAATCAGGGAGAATGTTTTTGTTGATCACGATGGAATCTTCCTGCTCGCACACGGGCTTCATCTTCAGCGTGGCGATCAGCTGCAGCACGATCTTCAGCTCCTCGTCGTCGATGTGCAGCTGGTGCTTGATCTTGTCCATGTTGCGGTTGTGCAGGTCCGTGAAATGGTGCTCGAGCAGGCGCATGGCCATTTTCACGTCGGGGCGCTTCGAGTTGTAGCGGCGCAGCTGGATCAGCAGGCACTCGCGGATAGAGCGGGCGCCCACGCCCACGGGCTCCAGGGTCTGGATCTTGGACAGCACCAGGGAGATGAAGTCGGACTCCACCCATTTGCCCTGCTTGAACGACCAGTCTTCGGCCAGCGCTTCCACATCCTGCTCCAGCAGGCCGTGCTCGTTGAGCGAGTCGATGATGAATTCGGCCATCTCGATCTCTTTCTCATCGGTGGAGGCGACCTTGAACTGCTCTTTCAGGAGCGGGCGGAAGTCGAAGCCGCTCGTGATCGGGCGCTCCGGCATTTTTTCATCGGCCAGGTAATTACAATACTCGGTCTTATAATCAGGAACGTCGTTGTATCCGTATTCGTCCCAGTCCTGGTAATCCTGCACGCTGTCCTTACTATACTTCTCGATGGACGAATCCATTTCGGAATTGTTGTCGTCCAGGAGCGGATTTTCTTCCAGTTCCTGCGAAATGCGTTGCTCGAGCTCGAGCGTATTGAGGTGGAAGAAGTTCAGCAACTGAATCTGCTGGGGCAGAATTTTCAGGCGCTGCTTTTGGGCTAAACGCTGGTTGATCATTGTGGTGATTTTGGCGTACGGGATTCTCTACGGCAAGTGTGGAACCAAAAACACAACTTTTTTCAAATCGTTGAATATCATGCACTTAAAAATTACGTTTTCCTGTTGAGTTTGGGGCAACCGGCTCAGCTATGGGATTTTACGGCTGAACTGTGGAATTTAGGCCCCACAAGCCCGGCTTTAGGGCCTCCAGGAAAACAAAAGACGTAACCGCTCCGGTTACGTCCCATCACTTACTGTGCGCCGGAGCCTTACGCAAAGTGCCGGCTGCTGGCTTCCACCCGGTACCCGGAAAGCGCGGGAATGGGGTAACTCGAACCACCGCAGGCGGCCGCCGGGTCAAAGCGGCGGGGCCGCTCCACAGAAGCCTGGACTGTCTCGGGTGATTTCGGGGCGTGCAGGCCGGCGGCGCCGGGGCTGTTGAAAGCAGTACGTCGATCGGAAGGATACATAGCAAAAATTCTTCTTTTACGGGAGCGAAAACCGCACCAATAATAGGGGCGCCTGCCGTCCATCCGGGCGGCCCGGACGCTGTGTAGCATTTTCCTCAACCGCCGGAAACCGTGGGAAAAATAATGAGCGCCCGAAAATTCATTTTTGGCACCATTCTTTGATTATACAGAACAGAAAATTTATTAACTCCTAAAACTTATTGTTATGTTACGTTGGACAGTAATCTTCCTGGTAGTGGCCATTATCGCCGCGATCTTCGGTTTTGGTGGTATCGCCGCAGGTGCCGCTTCCATCGCAAAAATCCTATTCTTTATTTTCCTGGTTCTCTTCGTGCTGAGCCTCATCGCCGGCGGTTTCCGTCGCGTGGACTAAGCCTGGAACCTTTGAATAAAAAAGGAACGCACCTGCGTTCCTTTTTTTATTCGTGCGGCGTCAGCCGTCAGCGTGAGCTCGCAATGCAACAAAATAAGAAACGGGTGCCGCAGGCACCCGTTTCTTTGTTACCGGTGTCAACGCTCCCGGCTGACGGCTCACGCCTCACGATCTCAGCGCGAGCTGTCCGAATCCTCGTTGCTCCGCGGGGCGCTGTTGGCGCCGGCGTCGCCGGGTGCCGGGGTGCGCTCCGACTCAGAGCGGGTAAGCACTTTCTCATCATTGCGGGGATCGCTGGGGTTGGCTTCGGCCAACGAGTCGTCGCCGCCTTCGCGGCGGGGCGTCACATCGGCGGGGTTGCTGTAACCGGGCTCGTTGGGCAGGCCCATGTGGTTGGTCAGGGGTCGATCGCTCATATGGTTGTTTTTTTTGGGTGAAGGGTCAGTTCGTTCCGTCGTGCTCCATATCGGCCGCCTTGGTCATATCGGGCGGCGTGTCGGGGTGCTTGCCCAGGTTGGCGAAGAAGTTCTTCATCTTTTTGGTAAAGGCGGTTTCCTTTTCGCTGTTGAGGAAGCGGGCAATGAGCGTGCTGGCCACCAGCGGCACGAAGGTGCGCGAAAACCAGCCGGCTTTGCGCAGCAGGTAGCGGCGCAGCACCATGTCCACACCGATGTCGAGACCCACGTTGAGGAGTGGTGAGGTGGGGCGGTTGCGTTTGCCGATCTTGGTGAGGATGCGCGTGACCACCAGCAGGCCGTTGGTCACGGGGCGCACATCTTCCTGCAGCGAGTTAAGGCTGCCCTTGATGGCGGCTTTCTGGAGGCCGAGGAGTTCTTCCAGGCGGGCCTTTTCCTCCACCAGGTCGTCGTAGCTGGCAATCTTCTTACTCATAGATCTTTTTGAGGATGGCTTTTTTCAGGATGGGGAATACAATCTTTTTGCGCAGCGCTACCACTACGATCACCAGCACGATAAAGAGGCCGCCGACGATAAAGAAGCCGGCCGCGGTGCTGCCCAGCAACCCGCCCAGCCACCAGGCGAGGCCCATGCCGAGGAAGAAGAGGATGAAAATGGTGAGGATCAGCGCCGAAAGACCGGCCACAAGACCGGCGGTGACGTTGGTCGCCTTCTGCGTAAGGGTAACGAGGGCAAGCTTGTAATACGTGTCGAGGTAATCGCTGACGCTTTGGGTCAGGGTGCCGGACTTTGTTTTCAGATCTTCCATAAGCGGGGTTCGTTGATAAAGAAAAGAACAGGCTCCGGGAGCCTGTTCCGAAGGAGTTAGCTAAAGCGTTCCCGGGCGTTGCTAAGGCTATCGTCGGCCGCATCGCGTCCTTTTCGGGCCAGGTTCTGGAGTTCACCCTTGGCATTGGCGAACAGGTCGGTGAGCGAGTCGCCCCAGTCGCCGGCGGTCTTGCCGATGCGGGCCCGCAGGTCGGTGCCTTTCTCCGGCGCCAGCAATAATCCCAGCGCCACACCGGCGGCAGCGGCGCCCACAAGTCCGAGGACCATCTTCGATTTCGTTGTCATAATCATCCCTGTTTTTAAAGTTACAAATGCACCCAAATGGTTGAAATAATCATACCAGCGCAGCTGGCGCGGAAGTTGTGCCGTTAGGGAAAAAAGAGCCCGCGCGGCGGGGGAACGTGGATTTCCGTTAATTTCCCAACGGATTGGTATAATAATTTTAGTGTTAAACCGAATGGATCAAAGCTTATGGTACTGCGGAAGAAGGTATTGATTATAGACGACGAAGTGGATTTATGCTTGCTGATGAAGTCGTACTTCCTGCGCAAGAACTACGAGGTATACATCGCCCACACCCTCAACGACGGTGTGCAGCGCCTCGACGAGATCATCCCCGATTACCTGTTCATCGACTACAACCTGCCCGACGGCCTCGGTTGGGACAAGCTTCCCGAGATGTACCGGAAGCACCCGGCGATCAACTATCACCTCATCAGCGCTTTCCGCCCCACCATTCCCCCCGACCTCGATGAGGCAAAGCTGACGATCTGGGAAAAACCGATCTCCCTCAAAGCACTGGACAACTTCTTTTAAGCCCCCGGGCTAAAGCCCGAGGCAATAAAGTGCCGCCGCAATGCGGCGCAGCAAAAAGCCCCTCGCAGTGCGAGGGGCTTTTTGTTCCCCTCCCTTTCGGGAAGGGGTTGGGGATGGACGTCTACTCACCCCAAACGTTGTCTTCTCCCTTCAGGAACTTCTTCACCAGCTCGGTGGTCACCGATTTGGGGCGCTCGAGCGGGAAGTTGAGGGCACGGTCCCAGCACAGCGAAGCCAGCACGCCGAGGGCGCGGCTCACGGCGAAGAGCACCGTGTAGAATTCGTATTCCACCATACCGTAGTGCACCAGCAGGGCGCCCGAGTGGGCATCCACGTTGGGCCAGGGGTTCTTGATCTTACCCAGCGACTGCAGGATCGGGGGCACGGTCTCGTAAATGTTCCAGACGGTCTGCACCAGCGGATCGTTGGGCATGTGCTTCTTGCCGAATTCCATCTGGGCGGTAAAGCGCGGGTCGGTCTTGCGCAGTACGGCGTGGCCGTAGCCGGGCACCACCTTACCGGCGGCGAGGGTCTTTTTCACGTAATCGGCGATCTGCTCGCTCGTGGGCGCCTCGGTGTTGAGCTCCTCGCGCATTTCGAAGATCCACTTGATCACTTCCTGGTTGGCCAGGCCGTGGAGCGGGCCGGCGAGGCCGTTCATACCGGCCGCGTAGCTCAGGTAAGGGTCGCTCAGGGCGGAACCTACGAGGTGCGTGGTGTGGGCCGACACGTTGCCGCCTTCGTGGTCGGCGTGGATGGTCATGTACAGGCGCATCAGCTCCTTGAAGGAGTCGTCGGTGAAGCCCATCATGTGGGCAAAATTACCCGACCAGTCGAGCAGGCCGTTGGGCTGGATGTGGTCGCCGCCCTTGTACTTGCGGCGGTAGATATAGGCCGCGATGCGGGGCAGGCGGGCAATGAGGTCCATGGAGTCGTCGAAGACGGCTTCCCAGTAATCTTTTTTGGCCATGCCGGCGGCGTAGCGCTTGGCAAACTGGCTTTCGGTCTGCAGGGCCATCACGCCCACCACGAACTGGGTCATGGGGTGGGTGGTGGCGGGCAGGGCCTCGATGGTGGCAAACACGTGGTTGGGCACGTGGCTGCGGCGCTGCCAGGTGGCCGTGAGGTGCTGCACGTCTTCCTCGGTGGGAAGGTCGCCTACCAGCATCAGGTAAAACAGGCCTTCGGGAAGGGGCTCAGAGCCGCCCTCGTATTTGGGGAGGCGTTCCTGCAGCTCGGGGATCGAATGGCCGCGGAACCGGATGCCCTCCTGCGCGTCGAGCAGCGACGTTTCGGTTACCAGCCCGGTAATACCGCGCATGCCCTGGTAGATCTGGGCCAGCTGCACTTCGCCGATGACCTTGTTTCCGTGTTCCTTGACCAGCTCCTTGATCTCCGCCCCGACGCTGTCCGCCTTCGCTTTGAACCTGTCTTTAATGATACCCATGAGAAATATAAGTTTCTTAAGATGAAAAGGATTTTTAAGCGGCCTAAAGGTAGGGCATGGCAGAGGAATAACGAATAACGAATATCTGCCTGCGGGTTAGCGAAACCCCGGGGACGGACAACCGGGAAGGCCGCCGGCACAGCGCACCGCGCGCCATAGCCTCCGCCGCGCCGCGCGCTTTCGAACCCGTTTTTCTGCCCGCCGCGGTCTGCGGCGGCGTTTCCAAGGCGTTTTTTCCCTCGCAGCGGACTGCGGCGGCTTGACAAACGCGTTTTTTCCCTCGCCGCGGGCTGCGGCTACAACAAAAACCTGGCAGTCAATGGGTTACCATACCGGATCCGGAGACCGGAGCCGTGCCCCCAGGCGTCGCTTGCCTGATCCCGCCAGCGGCGGCGTCACGGAGCGCCTAACGAAGCCCTTCCGACGGGCGCACGCACGGCTCACGCCTCACGGCTCACAGCTCACGGCTCACGCCTCACGTCCTCACTTCGGCGCTTTCCGGTACAGGTAAATGGCGATGAACGTAAACAGCAGGTTGGGCACCCAGGCGGCCAGCAGCGGTGGCAGGTTGCCCTTTACGGAAAAGACCGTCGAGAAGCGGTCGAACATGATGAATACCACGGAAATGATGATGCCGAGCGCCAGGTGCACCCCGGATCCGCCCCGCGTTTTGCGGCCGGCGAGGATGGCGCCGATCAGCGTCAGCAGGACCACCGAATACGAGGTGGCGGTACGGCGGTATTGCTCCACCTTCAGCGTATTGACGCCTTCGTTGCCCCGCAGCTCCTCGGCGGCAATGTAGCGCGCGAGCTCGGGCGTGGTGAGCTTGTCTTTGATGTATTGGTCGCGGCGCAGGTCGGCGGGCTGCAGGTGCAGGTCCATCAGCATCTCGGCCTGCTGCCCGATCGTTTCCCCCATCGGGCCCACCGTGCGGGTGGTAACGTTGCGGAGGCGCCACTTGCGGGCGGCCGAATCCCACTGGATCATGTCGGCGCGCAGGTTGAACTCCAGGTCGCGGCCCTTGATGCGGTTGAGGAAAAAGTTGTTGCCCATCCTGGAGCTGGTATCGAAATACTTCAGCCCGATATAGGTATTGGAATCGGTGCGCATATAGTACGCCGCGGGCTTCGCCAGCTCATCGGGCGACTTCCCGTCGATGTAGCGCGCCTGGAAGGTGCTGCGCAGGTCATTGGCCGCCGGGATGTAGTAGCGGGCCGCAAACCAGAGCACCACGGCGAAGAACAGTCCGCCGGCGAGGTAGGTGCGCAGCCAGCGGTTGTAGGTGGTGCCCGTGGCCAGGATGGCGATGATCTCGGTACGCATCGCCATACGGCTCGTGGAGTAGATCACGCCGATGAACACAAAGAGCGGGTACAGCATCCCCCATATATAAGGTACGAAGCCGATATAATACTGCCGGATGATCTGCCGGCCCGTAAGCCCCGACTTCACGAAGTCGTCGGTCTTTTCCGAGCTGTCTACCGCCACCGCAATGACCGTGAAGATCAGCATGCAGGTGATGAAGGCCAGGAACAGCTGCCGCAGTATGTACCAGTCGAGTTTCTTCATGAATGGGATAGCGAAAATAACCCGTTTGTAGTTTGTGGTTGGTGGTTTGTAGTGGGGCGTCCCGTAGTAAAGGGAGTTTTAAGCTTTTCTTGGGTTCTCAACTCCAAACTACAAACTTCAAACTACCAACCGCCGTTCCTCTGGCCCGGCGTTTGCGCCCCACCGGTAAAAAAGGAATGCGTTTTCAGGATAAGGTTTGCCTCGTAACCGGCGCCGGCTCCGGCATCGGCCGGGCAGCCGCCCGGCAGTTTGCGCAGGAAGGCGGCCGCGTGCTGGTGATCGACCGCGACGAGACGGGCGGCAACGAAACCGTGCGGCTTATTACCGCCGACGGCGGCTCAGCCGGCTTTGCCCGCTGCGACGTGGGCGTGGAAACGGAGGTGCGCGCCGCCGTGCAGACTGCCCTCGATACCTGGGGCCGCATCGACGTGCTGGTGAACAACGCCGCGATGATGACCTTCAAAAAGCTGGTGGACCTCAGCGTGGAGGAATGGGATATGGTGCTGCACGTTAACCTGCGCTCCGTGTTCCTCTTTTGCAAGCAGTGCATCCCCCACCTCGACCGCGGCGCGATCGTCAACATCAGCTCGGTGCACGCGCACGAAACCACCGCCAACGTAGTGCCTTATGCCAGCAGCAAGGGCGCGCTCGAAGCCTTTACCCGCGGCGTCAGCCTCGAATACCCCTGGCCGAAGCTGCGGATCAACTGCGTGGCGCCCGGTGCGGTCAACACCCCCATGCTCTGGAACAACCCCAACGTGAAAAGCGGGGCCGAAATGGTCAGCGGGGCCGTGGGCGAGCCCGTCGAGCTGGCGGCGGCCATCTGCTTCCTGGCCTCCGACGAGGCTTCCTTTATCAATGGAACAACGCTGGTGGCCGATGGCGGCCGGCTGGACATACTTTAAACGAAAGGCTTTTTTATGATCGGATCCCAATTCATGTTCGCAACCGGTATCGAGAACTCTTACCCGCTGATCAAGACGCCCGACGGCGGCTGGAAGCGCATCGACGAAATGGAGAAGTGCGGCCATTACCAGAACATGGCGCTCGACTTCAAACTGACGAAGGATATCTGCGTGGACTTTCTCCGCTGGGGGCCTCCTTATTATAAGGTGCATACCGGCCCCGGGCAGTACGACTGGACCTATTGCGACGAGGCCATCACCCAGCTGCGGGCGCTCAAGATCACCCCAATTGTAGACCTGCTCCACTTTGGCCTGCCCGACTGGCTGGGCAATTTCCAGAACCCCGATTTTCCGCAGTTCTTTGCCGAGTATGCCTGCGCCTTCTCCAAACGCTACCCCGACCTGCACCTGTATACCCCCATCAACGAGATCTTCATCACCGCTATGTTCTCGGCCCAGTATGGCTGGTGGAACGAATGCCTTACTTCCGATGAAGCCTTCGTGCGCGCCCTGAAACACCTGTGCAAAGCCAATGTGATGGCGATGCGCGAGATCATGACGATACAGCCCAACGCGACCTTTATTCAAAGCGAGTCGTCGGAGTATTTTCACCCGGTGCGTCCCGAGGTGCAGCGGCTGGCCGACTTTCTCAACCAGAAGCGCTTCCTGGCCCTCGACCTGACGTATGGCTATCCCATCCGCGTGGTGATGTATGAATACCTGCTGAGCAACGGCATGACGAAAGAGGAACTGAACTGGTTCAGCCGCAACCAGGTGCAGGCGCACTGCGTGATGGGCAACGACTATTACGCCACCAACGAGCACCTCGTGATGCCCAACGGCACCTGGCAGGCCGCCGGCGACATCTTTGGGTATTACGTCATCACCCACCAGTATTACGCGCGCTACAAACTGCCCATCATGCACACGGAAACGAACCGGGCATTTGATTCCGAAGACTGGCTCTGGCGGCAATGGGCCAACCTCCATCGCCTCAAGCAGGACGGCGTGCCCATCCTCGGCTTTACCTGGTACAGCCTCACCCACCAGGTAGACTGGCAGGTGGCGCTGCGCGAAGAGCTGAACGAGGTGCATCCCGTGGGGCTCTTTGACCTCGACCGCAACATCCTCCCCGTGGGCAAGGCCTTCAAGCGCCTCATCCAGCAATGGAGTCCCGTGCTCGACCAGGAGCGGTATGGTCCGATCTACCGGTAGGTTTGGCGTTGCCCGGAAACTACCTTTACCTCATGAGAACCCTGCTGCTCGCGATCACCCTGCTGCTCTTACATCCTGCTTTTGCCGCCGACAGCGCCTGGACGGAAAGGCCCGACACGCTCCACACGGCTACCGGCGACCTGTACGGAACATTGATGATGCCGCTAAAGGCAAAAGGCAAGGTACCCGTAGCCCTGATCATCGCCGGCTCCGGCCCTACCGACCGCGACGGCAATACGACCGTGCTGCCCGGAAAGAACAACTCGCTGCTGTACCTGGCGCGGGAACTTGCGACCGCCGGCATCGCTACGCTGCGCTACGACAAGCGCGGGATCGCGGCCTCGGCAGGAGCAGGTGTGAAAGAAGCAGACCTGCGCTTCGATCAATATGTAACCGATGCCGCCGCCTGGCTGGACCGCCTCAAAAGCGACCGGCGTTTCGCGCGCGTCGCGGTGATCGGACACAGTGAAGGATCGCTCATCGGGATGCTGGCCGCACCCGGCCGCGCCGACCACGTAATATCGCTCGCCGGAGCGGGCATCCCCGCCGACAGCCTGCTTCGCAAGCAACTTGCGCCGCAGCTTCCTGAAAAGCTCAAAGAGGCCGCCTGGACCACACTCGACAGCCTCAAAGCCGGGCACCTGGTGAAGCAGCCGCCAATCCTGCTGCTCAGCCTCTTCCGGCCGAGCGTGCAACCCTATCTGGTGTCCTGGTTCCGCCACGATCCGCGCGAAGCGATTGCCGCCCTCCGGGTACCGGTGCTGATCGTGCAGGGCGACAACGACCTGCAGGTATCGGTAAGCGACGCCGAATCGCTCCGGGCCGCCGCGCCCAAAGCGCAATTCGTATTGGTAAAGGGCATGAACCATGTGCTCAAGCTGGTGGAAAGCAACGACCCGCAGGCGAACCAGAAAAGCTACAGCGACCCGACGCTCCCGGTGGCGCCACAGGTGATCCCGGCAATTGTCGCTTTTATCCGGAAGCCCTGACACTGCAGCCGTTTTTGGGTAAACGCCGGCAGCGCATGTTGAAATAGCCGGCACCTTTGTACTATAAACCTGCCTATGCGTCTCCTGCTCCTCCTGCTGCTTGCATTTTCCCTTCAGTCCGCCCAGGCACAAGCCGGCAAAGACTCCACGGCGATCAAGGCGACCCTGCGCGCCTGGAACAAGGCCCTGGAGGCAAAGAACCTGGACAAGGCCCTGGCCATTTTCGACGACAGCCCGCAAACCCTCATGGTAGGCTCGGCGCCGGGAGAGATCTTCCAGGGAAAGGCAGCCATCCGCAAGGTTTTGAGTGCCTTTCTCAACTATTCGGAAGTAGTGCTCAACCTGTCCCGGGCCCGGATTGACGGGAATGGCCATACGGCCTGGGTATTTGTGGAAGGCACGATCAGGGTGGCCGGCGGCGGATCGGTGGCAGAGGAACCGTACCGGGTATCGATCGTGCTGGTGCGCCGCAACGGCACCTGGAAGTGGCGCCTTTTTCATGGCGACGTTCCGAAAGAAAACTAAGGCCCCTTTCGTTCGGGTATATTGAGCTGAAAACCCGTATTTCTACGGCTCGAATACCACTTCTACCGGCAACCCGCTGAGCAGCCAGCTGCCTTCTTCCACCTCGGCTTCCAGCTCGCCGGCATCCCAACCGCAATAGCCCACAAAGACCTTGATCCCGGAAAGATCCAGCGTCTTGTTGTTGTAGGCCCGCACCGCGCTTGGAAAGTCGCCGCCCCAATAAACGCCGTCAACGACTGGTTCACCGCCGCCAATGAGATCCGGGCGGCGGTGCAGGAAATACAGGTGCTGCTCCGCTACCGGGCCGCCGTAGAACAGGGGCAACGGCCGGCTGTGGCGGAACTCCACCAGCTCGTGCAGCGAGCGACCGTGCGGTCGGTTGACGATCACGCCCAGGGCACCGCTGGCGTTGTATTCTTTCAGGAAAAGAACGACGTCCGCGAAAACGGTATCGTCGAGCAACGGCGTACTGTGCAGAAAAATCCCGGCCCGGAGTTCCATATGCTTGGTTTCTCAAGCAAAGTTAAACCGCCCCGTCGCGGATGTTCGCCTGCACCGGTGTAATTTTCAGCCCATGAACGAACGCTACCGGCCTTTTTTTGATGCACTGCTGTCACTTTTCGATAAAGTCGTCTACACACCGGGTTTCCCCGACGCGCTGAAAGCTTCGGAAGTGGATGCCGACGGGTGGGTTGCCTGGAAGCCCGCGCCCGGCACGCTGCAGCGTTCGGATTATGCCGCCCTCGAAGCACGCTTCGGCGTGCGCTACCCGGAGAGCTTCATCGAATGGCACCGCTCCTGCTTCTTCATGGACGCCGACTGCGGCCTGTTGCGCCTGCCGCCCTCCAACCCCGCTGAGCCGCTCCGCGAGCTCGAAGACCGCCTCGACTGGCCCGTGGCCGAGCGGCTCGCCCCCCAGCGCATCTACCCCTTCGGCGACGACGGGAACGACGCCGGCCCGCTCGTGTTCGACGGCCGCAAGGAGGCCCCCGGCAATGAATTCCCCGTGCGCATCTACGACCACGAATACGGCGGCGACCTGAAGGGACTCGGCCCCGTTATCTTCTCCTCCTTCCCGAAGCTGCTTGAATGCATGACACACTACCTGCAGGAAAAGCAGCGGCTGCACGACTACGAGATCATCCCCGAATTCTTCCGCATCGACCCCGATGGCGCCGGCAATACAGGCGTGGATTACTGGATGGGATTTGCGGGGATGCCGTGAAAAACCTTACGTACAACTGAAAGCTCCGGCAGTTTAGGAGGGCCTCCGCGCCTGTTCTGCGTAGCAGAACGCTCCGCCTACGACGGCAGTTGCGCCAGTGCGGGCAATGCATTCACCCATTGAGGAAGCGAACGTAGCGCCCTCTGCTTCCTCCGCGTCCAAAGGACTTTCTTTTTGTCTCCGCGTTTTTTAAACGCCAAGAAACGAAGAAAGCATTTTGACGCAAAGACAGGAGAGACTACAAAGGAGTATCCGTGTGGGCTACCCGCTTTTTGGCTTTGACTGGCATCACTTCGTGGCCTTGCGTAATTCAAGCGTCCCGCAGGCGGGACAGGCACGGAGGCTTTACTTCCGGTAACGACGCGTCTTTGAGGCGGCGGGACACAGAGATTACAGCCGTGTTTTCAGCACCGGAACCAGCTCATTCTTCCAGCTCAGGAAATCACCCGCCAATATATGCTTGCGCGCTTCGCGCACGAGCCAGAGGTAAAAGGCCAGGTTCTGTATGGAGGCGATCGTGAGGGCCAGGTATTCGCCGGCCTTAAACAGGTGACGGAGGTATGCCTTGGTATAATACTGGCTCGTTTCGCAGTCCAGCCCCGGGTCGATGGGCGAGAAATCGCGCTCCCACTTTTTGTTGTCGATGTTGATGACCCCGCGGGTGGTGAACAACATGGCGTTGCGGCCGTTGCGGGTGGGCATTACGCAGTCGAACATATCCACGCCAAGGGCGATGTTCTCAAGGATGTTCCAGGGCGTGCCCACACCCATCAGGTAGCGGGGCTTGTCTTTCGGCAGGCGCTCGCAGCACAGTGCCGCGATCTCGTACATCACGGCTTCGGGTTCACCTACGCTGAGGCCGCCGATGGCGTTGCCGGTGGCGCCTTTGGCGGCAATGTAGTCGCAGGAAGCATTTCTCAGGTCGTGGAAGACCGCGCCCTGCACGATGGGAAACAGGTTTTGCGTGTGCCCGTATTTATCCGGTGTATCATTGAAACGCGCGAAGCAGCGGTCGAGCCAGCGGTGGGTGCGGTTCATCGAGTCGAGGGCATAGCGGTATTCGCAATTGGCCGGCGGGCACTCGTCAAACGCCATCATGATGTCGGCGCCGATCGTGCGCTCCACGTCCATCACGCTTTCGGGTGTAAACAGGTGCTTCGACCCGTCGATATGCGAGCGGAAGGTGACGCCCTCCTCGGTGATCTTGCGGTTCGCGGCCAGCGAAAACACCTGGTAGCCACCCGAGTCGGTGAGCATGGGACGGTCCCAGTTGATGAACTGGTGGAGGCCGCCGGCCGCTTCCATCGTTTCCATGCCGGGACGCAGGTAGAGGTGGTAGGTGTTGCCCAGGATAATGCGGGGATCCACCTCGGTTTTGAGCTGCTGCTGCGACAGGGCCTTCACCGAACCCACCGTACCCACCGGCATGAAGATGGGTGTTTCAATGACCCCGTGGTCAGTTGTGATCGTGCCGGCGCGGGCGGCGCTCTGGGCATCGGTTTGATGGAGCTGGAAAGAAAGTGCGGCCATAGGGGGCG
>NZ_SKFH01000019.1 GCF_004343705.1 Flaviaesturariibacter aridisoli | reverse complement strand
AAGGCGTTGGTGCCGCCCGAAAACGAGGTGTTGCGGTAGGCGCCCGACAGGCGGTAGGTCTTGTCGTAGAGGCCGGTTTGTGCCGGGTTGAGCAGCAGCGGGGTGTTGTGCAGCTGCGAGAGCTGGGCGTCCTGGGCGGCCGCCGACAGGGTGCCGGCGCTCAGGATCGATATGGCAAGAAGTTTTTTCATGTTCGTGTTTTTACGCATTACTCATTGATCATTACTCGTTAACGAAGCAGGCTTACATGACCCGTCTTCTTCATCGGGTTGCCTTTCTGGTCGTAACCATCGGCCACCCAAACGTAGATGTCGGAGGGAGCATTCTTGCCGTTGATAGTTCCGTCCCAGCCTGGGTTGATCGTGGTGCTGTTGAACACCTCGCGGCCCATGCGGTCGTATACGCGGAAGCTGCGGAGCGTGGACAGACCGACCAGCATCGGGCGCAGGCGGTCGTTCACACCGTCGCCGTCGGGCGAGAAGGCGGTCGGAACGAAGATGTCGTAGTCGCGGAAGATGCGCACCAGCAGGGTATCCACGGTGATGCAACCGGAGGCTTTGGTCGTCGTGATCGTGTACAGCTGCTCGCGCTGGGCGGTGATGACCGGGTTGCGCACGGTAGCCGAAGAGATCATGACCGGGGGATCCCAGATGTAAACGGAGCCGGGACCGAGATCGCGGGCGAAGATCTGCGTAGGCTCGTTGAACTTCACGTTTACGGTCTCCAGTTGAGTACCGGGGGTGAAGGTCTCGATGCGGATGGGGTGCGTAACCGAGTCGGCCAGTACGGCGCAGCCGCCGGGAGTAGCCACCAGCTTCACATTGTAGCTGCCGGTGTCGGCGTAGGTAAACGTCGCCGTGGACCCGGTAGCATTGAGCGCGCCCGGCACACCGAAGTTATAGCTGTAGCTGACGTTGTTGCCGGCTGTATTGGTGGTTTGGCTGGTGAAGGTCACCGGCTTGCCCTGGCAGTAGGTGTTGAATGTGAAGGCAGCCGTGGGGCGCGACAGCGCCGTCAGCACGATACTGTTGGTGGATGCCTGCTGGCAGCCGCCGGCGCCCGTAGCCGTTACGGTGTAGGTACCGGGCTGCGTAGCGGCGTAGGTAGTGCCGGTGGCGTTGTTGATCGGGTTTCCGTTGAGGTTCCACTGGTAAGCTGTGCCTGTGCCCGTAACCGTGAGGTTCGTGGGCGTGCCGGGGCAGACGCCCGTGCTGGCCGGGGTGGCGATGGTAGCCTGCGCGCACACGTTGGTGGTGTAGCGGAAGGCGTCGATGCCTACGTAGTTGGAGTTGTTGCCGTTGCCGCCACCGTCGGTCACGAAGTACCGGAAGGCAAAGCGGCCGCTGACGCCGGCTGCGGGCAGGCCCGAAAGTGTCGCCGTGAACTGGGTCCACGTTTTCGGGAATACACCGGTGATGAGCGTCGGGTTGATGGATACGAGCAGCGTGGTGAAATCACCGACGGACGTTTCGCTGGAGCCTACATCGGTGCTCGTGCCGTTCTGGCTCAGGCGCAGCTCAATTCGGTCGGGGTATTCGGTGCCGGCGGGAATGCGGGAATAAAAGGTGATGACGTCGCCGTTGCGGAAGCTGCGGTTGGGCCCGATGAGCCAGTTGCTGATCGTACCAACGCCATTGGCATCCGTGCTCTGGAAGTTGACGCCGATGTAGGCGTTGCCCGCGCCGTTGAAGGCGGTGAACGACGCCGTGTTGCCCTGGAACCAGGAGCCGGTACCGAGCGGGTTACTGTTGTTTTTCATGGACCAGCCGTTGGCCGTAAGGGTAGTGATGTTGTCGAAGTCTTCCGAGATCGACTGGGCACCCGCAGGCAGATGCAGGGCCGAAGCCAGAAGAGCGACCATACCGGTTCTCTTCAGTAAAGGACTCAATAGCATGTTAGATGGTTTTAAAAGAAGTACGGACGCCGGGAGCATGGGCTGCCCATCGTGCGTGCTTCACTCCTCAATATTACCGATTTGACGATAGGCCGCCAAAAAAATGCAGGCCCGGAGCGGCTCCACGGCATTAAAAAAGGGCCCGAAGGCCCTTTCCTAAAACGGTATAAAATTATTCGGCGGGCGTGCCTTCGGGGCCTGTTTCCTCCGCCGCTCCTTCGAAGCGCTCGGGGCGCATCTGCGGGAAGAGAAGCACGTCCTGGATCGATACGCTGCCGGTGAGCAGCATGCACAGGCGGTCGATGCCGATGCCGATGCCGGCCGTGGGCGGCATGCCGTATTCGAGGGCACGCAGGAAGTCGTAGTCGATGAACATCGCTTCGTCGTCGCCGCGCTCCATCAGGCGCACCTGCTCCTCGAAGCGTTCGCGCTGGTCGATGGGGTCGTTGAGCTCGGAGTAGGCGTTGGCGATCTCCTTGCCGTTGATCATCAGCTCAAAACGCTCCACGAGGCCTGGCTTGCTGCGGTGCTTTTTCGTCAGCGGGCTCATCTCCACCGGGTAGTCGGTAATGAAGGTGGGCTGGATATAATGGTGCTCGCAGCGTTCGCCGAAGATCGTGTCGATCAGCTTTCCTTTGCCCATGGAGGGCGCCACTTCCAGGCCCAGCTTGCCGCACACGTCGCGCAGGCCCGCTTCGTCCATCTCGCTTACGTCGAAGCCCGTATGTTCTTTAATGGCGTCGTAGATGGGCACGCGCTTGAAGGGTGCCTTGAAGGAGATCGTCCGCTCGCCGATGACCGACTCGTCGGAGCCGTTCACGGCCACGCAGGTGCGTTCGAGCAGCTGCTCGGTCACGTTCATCATCCAGAAATAATCTTTATAGGCCGTATACCATTCCAGGATGGTAAACTCGGGGTTGTGCGTGCGGTCCATGCCTTCGTTGCGGAAGTTGCGGCTGAACTCGTACACCCAGTCGAAGCCGCCCACGATGAGGCGCTTCAGGTACAGCTCGTTGGCGATGCGCAGGTAGAAGGGAACGTCGAGCGCATTGTGGTGGGTGATGAACGGGCGCGCAGCGGCACCGCCGGGGATGGCCTGCAGCACCGGCGTGTCTACCTCGAGGGCACCGTGCTCGTTGAGGAAGTCGCGGATGGCGTTGATCATCTTCGTGCGCTTCAGGAAGGTCTCCTTTACGGTGGGGTTCACCACGAGGTCGGCATAGCGCTGGCGGTATTTGAATTCCGGATCGGTCACGGCATCGAACACCTTGCCTTCGGCTTCGCGCACCACGGGCAGCGGCTTCAGCGACTTGGCCAGGAAGGTGAGCTCCTGCACGTGCACGGAGATCTCGCCCATCTTGGTGCGGAACACAAAGCCTTTCACGCCCACGATGTCGCCGAGGTCGATCATCTTTTTCCAGACGGTATCGTAGAGCGTCGTGTCGCCGTCTTTGGCGATGTCGTCGCGGCGCACGTAGATCTGGATGCGGCCTTCGGCGTCCTGCAGCTCTGCGAAGGCGGCCTTGCCCATGTCGCGCACGCTCATGATGCGGCCGGCGAGGCACACGGCGGCGAAGGCTTCTTTATGTTCGTCGGTAAAAGTCGCCTTGATGGCTGTCGAGTGATGACTTACGGGGTAGAGCTCGGCGGGATACGGATCGATGCCCAGGCGCTGCAGCTCGGCGAGCTTCTCGCGGCGGATCAGCTCCTGCTCGGAAAGGTGTTGTGTACTCATGATGGGAAAAGTGCCGCAAAGGTACGGGCGGCAAGCGGGAATCGGCAATCGGCAATGGGTGCCCGGGGCCCGGGTTGGCACATTACGGCGGCGGCGGCTTATATTTAGCCGACAAAAACACTACGCATATGTCCATCATGAATTCCGGAAAGAAAGGCAACGACAAGCAAAGCGGCAATAGCAAGAACAAGCCGGGGGGCAATGGCTCCAAATTCATGAAGCCCAATTCGAAAGGCAACATTGTGAAGCCCGTGCGCTCTACCGGCGCTAACCGCGGCAGCTAGGCTTCGGCTGCGCTCAGCCCGACAGACTGCTTCAGGCAGCTTGAATAACATCTATGGAATATAGGTGCCCGGTTACCGGCACACGCGGGCTTCGATCCGCAGGGCGATCTCGCGGCAGGCGGGACCGCTGCGCCGCGTCCACGCCATCCAGGGATTGCGGAAATACATCGACCCGCCTGCGTGGGCCGCAAAGGCAAACCCGTATACCTCCGGAACCGCCTGCGGACTCGCATCCGGCGGCAACGATACGGGCCACCAGTAATCCGGCCCTGCATCAAATAACTCGAAGGCCACGAACACCCCCTCCGGCGGTAAGGGGATGCGCTGCGCTTCCAGCGCAACCGGGAACGCCCCGAAGCCGGCGGCGGCCACGACGATATCGTTGCGCCCCAGCTCCTCACCGGGCATCCCGTCGGCCCCGCGCGCAAAAAAGCGCAGCCGCACCGGCGTGTTGGCGTGCCCAAGGTATTTTTTGTTGTGGAAATAAGGATGTACCCCAAAGGTCAGGCTACGCATCCAGCCCGCCTTCCCGGTCGGGTTTTCAATCCAGTGCGCCATCTGTGCGCCGTCTACCGGCCCCGTCCAGCGCAGGTCCTGGTCGTCCACATCGATTCCTCCACGCAAGCGAATCTTCCGCTCCAGCTCGCCAGCCGCCGCCGTACCGATTGTGAGCGGTTGTGTGGCTGCGCAGCTTTGCACCAGCACCGGGCTAAGCGGCGGCAATGCCGCCAGCGCCACATCGCCGCCCCCGGTCAGGGGCAGCACTTTCGGGTAGTGACCAGCGAAAGTCAGGGTGAACACTTTTCCCTGCAGGCTGTCCGGGACGGTCATCCGCCCCAGCGAGTCGGCAAAGCGCAGCCAACGGGCTTCCGCGCACAGCACCGTGGCATATGGAAGCGGCGCGCCGGAAGCGCTGTCCACCACGCGCAACGGCAACTGCGCGAAGGCCGAAGGGGAGAAACAGGCAACCAGTAAGTGGAAGGAGAACCGGAGCATGGAAGTAGCTTAGAGATAAAGGCGGAGCGCCAGGGCCGCAAACGGTTGGCGCCCGGCCGGCGTAGCGCCGGTTTCACTTTTCAGCAGCACGGCGGCTTTGCGTTTGTTGCGCCCGGAGGCAAGGAACAGGGGTACGCTGCCCGCGATCAGGGCAAGGCCGCCGAAGGCGGCCACTTCGCTCCCGCTGGTGCTTTTGTCCGGCTTGCTGTTGCCCGACAGGTCGATGTCGAAATCACTGGCGGCGGTGGCCGCACCGATGACGGCTGCCAGCGTTCCCGCGCCCAGCATTACCCAGGCCGCCGTTTTCTGGTGCTTGCTCCGCTCCAGGTAGAATGCGCGCGTGTTGGGCGCCGGGCGGTCGTCGGGGAGCTCCTGGGCACAGAGGCCGGCGCCCAGCGCCAGCATCGGGATCAGCAAATAAAAGCGCATGATCTTACGGTTTGGTGTATCCTGAATGTACACCCTTACCAGGGATTTTCCAATGTCAGCAGCACCTGCCACGCGTCGTCTACGCGGCCTTCGTCCAGCAGGCGCGCGGCATAGAGATGCGTTTCCTTTTCCAGGTCGGCAGGGTTGAGCGAATAGTATTGCATGATCTGCTTCAGGTGGTCGTCGGCGAAGGAAGGCTGCAGCACCGGGGGCTCGTGCACGTTGGCCAGTGCGCCGAGGTGGTTGCCGCTGAGGTAGCGGCTGCAGCGGATGGCGGCCGGAAGAGCATCGATGCCGATACCGAGCTTCGTATTGGGCTTCGGCACCTGGAACAGGCTGTCGGCGGAGGCGCGGCAATACCAGTCGCCGCCGAGGCGGGCCACCAGGTCGAGGTCGGCCTGGTTGATCTTACGGTCGGCGTCGAGCAGGCGGTCGTCGATGTGCAGCACGAGCACCTCGCAAATCACCAGCTGCCCCGCACCGCCGCTTTCGCCGAGCGACTTCACCTCCAGCACGCGGCATTCCATCTTCGCGGGGCTTTCCTTCACCATTGGCGGGCGGACCTGCGTAGCGGCTTCTTTAGTAAAACCCGCTTTCAGAAATTCGTCGGTACCGCGCGGGTAGTCGCAGCTCGTGAGCGAGGCCTGCTGCACGATGTCGTACGACACCATGTTGATCACCACCTCGGGCACGGCCAGCACGTTCTCGAGCGTATGCTTCACGGTGTTGTCGCGCACACGGCGCGCCGGCGAGAACACCACGATCGGCGGCTGTGCCGAAAACAGGTTGAAAAAAGAAAACGGACTCAGGTTGGGAATCCCTTCCGCATCCACGGTCGATGCGAAGCAGATGGGGCGCGGCGCCACCACGTGCTGCAGGAAGTATTGCGTTTCGGAAGCCTTGAGCTCGGCCAGGTTGAGGATCATGTGGCAAAGATGCGGAAAAGAAAAAGCCGTCGCGGCCGCCCTTCATCCACATTACCGGCCGCTTATCCGAAAAGGCGACCCCATTGTAACAAGCGCTTGCCCCTTTCCGTCTTACGAAAGACTTCGTTTATTTTTAGAAACCATTAAACCGATTTGAAATGACGAGAACCCTCCTGCTGGCCGCCGCCCTTTTCGTAGCCGCGCCCGCCGCTTTTGCGCAAGACAATGAATCCATCACCGGCAACGGCAAAGTGGTCACCGCCAACGTGCCCGTGCAGCCCTTCGAATCGCTGGAGGCCAGCGGCGTATACGAGCTCAAGTTGAGCCAGGGCGATAAGGAATCCGTAAAGATCGAGGCCGACGAAAACCTGCAGGCCCTTTTCCACGTGCGCAACGAAGGCACGAAGCTGGTGATCGATATGGGCAAGCGCAAAAATTTCAACCTGAAGAAAAGCACGAAGCTGACGGTATACGTCACCTTCCGCAACCTGAAGCGCATGGACCTCCAGATGGTGGGCAGCGTGCGTTCGGAAGAAGCGCTTTCATTCACCGACATCAAGGTAAAGAACAACAGCGTGGGCAACGTAAGCCTGAAACTGACGGCCAACAGCTTTGACCTCGACAACAACGCCGTGGGCAACGTGACGCTCAGCGGCAAAGCACAGAACGCCGTATTCACCAGCAATGCCGTGGGCGCCCTCCGCGCCGGCGACTTCGTGGTGCAGACCGTCACGATCAACAACGAAGGCGTGGGCTCGGCCGAAGTGAACGCCGAAAAGTCGCTCAGGGTAAAAGACTCCTTCCTGGGCAAGGTGCACAACAAGGGCGCAGCGAAGGCAGCGAAGAAAGAAGTTATCTGAAGCCTTTTCGCATCTGGCGATGCGAAAACGAACGTGCAAACAATACAAACGTCCCGCCGATGGCGGGACGTTTTATTGCAATCAGAAATAGGTCTTATTGAAAAAAGAGACGCGCATCATGCGTCTCTACTTAGCGTACCAACTTCTTTTCTTCTTCTCTTCGCGGTTAAAAACCTTAGTTCCTTACTGCAGCTTTCTTCAGCTTCAGGATGCTCCAGTCCGTTTCCTCGGGCACCATCGTATTCTCCAGTTTTCCAAGGCCATCGATCTCCAGCACCACTTCGTCGTTGGGCTGCAGCCATTGTTCGGGGTAGGCCGGGTCGGAAAGTTTACCGGTGCCGTTGAGTTCGAGGAAGCAGCCGGTGCCTACCGTGCCCGAGCCGATGACATCGCCGGGGTGCAGGTCCACGCCGTAGGAGGCGCGCTCTACCAGCTCGGCGAAGGTCCAGTCCATATCGCCCAGGTTGCCGGCGCTCACCTGCTTTCCGTTGACGGTGCAGGTCATTTTCAGGTTCCAGTTCTTGCCCACGTGTCCTTCCTTGGCGGCGATCTCGAATGCCTGCAGCTCGTCGAGCGTCACCAGCCAGGGGCCGATGGTGGTGGCGAAGTCCTTCCCTTTGGCCGGGCCGAGGTTGAGCAGCATTTCCTCCATCTGGAGGCGGCGGGCGCTGAGGTCGTTCATGATCATCAGTCCACCGATGTATTCGTCGGCCTCCCCGGCTTTGATATTCCGCCCGTGCTTGCAAATAACGATGGCCGCCTCGAGCTCGAAGTCGAGCTTTTCAAAGTGGTCGGGCATGCAGCGTACGGGGCCGGGACCGTACACCGCGTGGTGGTTGGTCATGTAGAAGATGGGGTACTGGTCGAATTCGGGGATCATGTCCACCTTACGGTTGCGGCGGGCGGCGGCCACGTGCTGGCGAAAGGCGTAGCCGTCGCGGCAGGAAGTGGGGCGCGGCACCGGCGCCAGCAGCTCTACGGAATCAAGTGCGATGCCTTTCCCGGCGGCGATGCGGCCTTCGCGGATCATCGCTTCCCCGTGTTGCGCCACGGGCAGCAGGTCTTCCCAGTAAGCCAGGAACATATCCATCGAGTTGGGCAGGTCGGGGTGCAGCAGCTCCATGTCGTACACGAAGCCGTCGATGAGCACGGCCAGTTGGTCCTGGCCGTCCTTGAGGTAGGAAACGAGTTTCATATCACAGTTGTTGAGGGGCCAAAGATAGGCCGCCCGGGGAGCCGGTTGCCGGGCGGGTTTGTTTCGTATATTAGGGGACACCAAAACCTTAGCATATGGAATGGCAACCAGAGCAACTGCTGGCCGAGATCCGGCGCCTCGAGCTGCTGACGCAGGCGCTCAGCGCCCGCAACGGGGTCCTCGAATACCTGCTCCGGCAGCCGGGCATGGATGGGATGGCGCAGGCACCGCACCCACCCATGCCATTTTCAGACAGGAATACGCATCCTCATCCCACACCCATCCCGCCTTCAGACAGGCATACGGACCCCCTGCTCCTACCCATTCAAAAAACAGAGGGGCATCCGCAGGAGCCGGTCCTACCGCTCCAATTCCCGGATCGGCATACCCCACAGCTGCATCTTCCCACCCGGGTTTCGGACCGGGCGGCGGCGGAGGATCCCCGGCCGCTCCGGCCTAGCGACGGGCCGGAGCGGGAACGTCCGGCGCGGGCCGGCGGAGGGCTGGCGGCCTGCTCCGTGCGGGTGCTGGCACCGTCGGCGCCGTCGGGACCGCTCCCGGGCTGCGCGGAGCTGGTGGCGGTGCTCAAAAAGAACGGCATGGCCGGCACCAAGACGGGCGGCGTGATCCGCGCGGCCCGCCTGCTGCTGTTGGTGGCGGCCGGCGGCGGGCCGGTATCGACGCCGCGGATCTGCTCCGAGCTCGGCCTCAGCCCCAGCGGGGCCGCCAAGCTGCTGGCCTCCCTGCGCCGGCGGCACTGGCTGCTGCGCACCGGCACCTACGGCCTGATGCTCAGCACCGAAGCGAAGGCCTTGCTCGCCCTTGCCGCCCGCCCGACACAAACGCCGTCACATCAAGCGTTAAACGCTTAAATTTGCCCCGGAAACACCGTGTAGCATGAAATTCGAAAAGATCCATAATAAAGGGCAGGCCCAGCTGTTCCGCAACCCCGTGCTGGAAATGCTGACGAAAACCCACCCGCTGGTGATCTGGGGGATGTACCTCCCCGTGATCATCGGATTTCCCATTTGGGCCCACAACCAATACGGCTTCGACGCGGCGCGGATCGCGGCCCTTTTCCTGGCCGGCGCCTTTTCCTGGACCCTCTTCGAGTACATCGCCCACCGCTTTATGTTTCACGCCATCGCCGACAGCGAGCGCGCGCGCCGCGTGGTTTATGTGATGCACGGTAACCACCACCACTTTCCCCGCGACCGCCAGCGCCTGTTCATGCCGCCGGTACCGAGCCTGATCCTGGCCTCGGCCATCTTCGGGCTGCAGTACCTGGGCCTGCACGGCAATACGTTCGTGTTCTTCCCGGGCTTTATGCTCGGCTACCTGATGTACGGCACGATGCACTACGCCATCCACGCCTGGAACCCACCCTTCAAATGGATGAAGCCCCTGTGGCGCAACCACCACCTGCATCATTACAAAGATGAAGGCAAGGGCTATGGTGTGAGCACCACCATCTGGGACCGTGTATTCGGCACCATGTTCGACCTGAAGAAAGAGAAGGAAGACAAGGAGAAGGTGAAAGAATTAATGTTCCAGAAATAACGCTTCGACTACGCTCAGCGTGACAGTGGAGCAACCTCTTTTTTGACTCTTTTCTTCTCACCCGGTTGACGGCTTATGTCAGGCTGAGCGCAGCCGAAGCCACCCCATTACCCCATCAATCCCATGGGACATAAAAAGCTCATTCGCTTCGCAGAAATTGAAACCTTTCCCAACGTGCTGCAATACCCCGAGGGTATGGCCGGGAAATGGAAGGACTTCTTTCAAAACGAGCACCCGCTGACGCTGGAGCTGGCCTGCGGCAAGGGCGAATACACCCTGGGCCTCGCCCGCATGCACCCGGAGCGCAATTTTCTCGGCGTGGACCTGAAGGGGAACCGCATCTGGGCCGGCGCCCGCAAGGCCCTTGCGGAAGGATTGAAGAACGCCGCCTTCCTGCGCATCCTCATCGACGGCATCGAAGGCTTCTTCGCCCCTGCCGAAGTGAGCGAGATCTGGATCACCTTCCCCGACCCGCAGCTGCGCACCGGTAAGGCCAAAAAGCGCCTGACCCACCCGCGCTTCCTGCGCCGCTACCAGCAGATCCTCGCACCCGGCGGAAAGATCCACCTCAAGACCGACTCGCCCAACCTGTATGCCTTCACCCGGAAGGTGTGCGACCTATACGGGTGCACCGTGCTGGAGCATACCGACAACGTGTATGCCGAGCCCGACATAAAGCCGGAGCTGCAGATCAAGACCTACTACGAATCGCTCGACATCGCCGGTGCGGCCCGCGTGCACTACGTGTGCTTCACGCTGCCGGCCACGCTCCCCGGCACGGAACTGGATGCGCAACTCCAGCAACAATTGTTTGAAGATGAACAACCCGCTGGTTGAGGGCGAAGATTATTACTGGAATGAGCAGGGCTACGTGGTGCTTACCGAAAAGCACCACCTGAGGCGCGGCTACTGCTGCGGCATGGGCTGCAAGCATTGTCCCTACGAGTACGAATCCGTGCCCGAGCCCCGGCGCAGCGAGCTGCTGGCGGAGAAAAGGAAGCGTGAGGCGTGAGCCGTGAGCCGTGAGCCGTGAGGCGTGAGCCGTGAGCCGTGAGCGTGAGCGTGAGGCGTGAGGCGTGAGGCGCCGTTAGCCGGCAATACGATATAAAGAAAGGCTGCCAATGGCAGCCGTTCTTCGTTACGGGCGCCAGCATTGCCGATTGCCGACGGCGTCAGCATTCACGCCTCACGCCTCACGCCTCACGGCTCACGTACCCGAATGCCCTTACCTTTCCGGTATGAAAAAGACGCCGCTCAAAAAGGTCACACCTTCGGGTCAGACCGACAAGGAGTCGTTCTTTGCGCAGGTATACGACGTGGTGCGGCAGATACCCAAGGGCCGCGTAACTTCCTACGGCGCCATCGCCGCGGCCCTCGGCACGCGGGGCTCTTCGCGGATGGTGGGCTGGGCCATGAACAACTGCCACCACATCCGGCCCAAAGTGCCCGCGCACCGCGTGGTGAATCGCCTTGGGCTCCTCACCGGCAAGGCCCACTTCGGCGAACCCGACCGGATGCAGCAGTTGCTGGAAAAAGAAGGAGTCAACGTGGTGGACGACCAGGTGCAGGACTTCGCGCAAAAATTCTGGGATCCCGCCCAGGAGCTATAGGCCAACGGCTTCATCCGCAGCTGCCTTCGGTATTCAATCGTCCTTATTGGCTGGTCATTCCATAGAAAAGCCGCGAAAAGGGTCCTTGCACCATTTCTTGATCTATGTCAATGTTCTAACATTGAATTGCGTGTAGGTTTGCTTTCTTTTAAACAAACCACATGAAAAAACTGTTCGTAGCCGCCGCGCTTTTGCTGAGCACTTCCGGCCTCTTTGCCCAATCGACCTGGAACGTAGACCCCGTTCACTCCAACGTCCGCTTTACCGTTTCGCACCTCGTGATCTCCGAAGTGGAAGGATCCTTTAAGAAATTCAACGGTTCGCTGCAGAGCGCAAAGCCCGACTTCACCGACGCGAAGATCAACTTCAGCGTGGACGTCAACAGCATCAACACCGACAACGAAGGGCGCGACAAGCACCTGAAAGGCGACGACTTCTTCAATGCCGCCCAATACCCGGCCATGAACTTTACCGGCACCTCGTTCCGCAAAGTGTCGGGCAACCAGTATGAGCTGAAAGGCAACCTCAGCATCCGTAACGTGACCAAACCCGTCGTGTTCAAAGTCACCTATGGTGGCACCGTGAAAGATCCCTGGGGCAACATCAAGGCCGGCTTCAAGGCGTCGGGCACGATCAACCGGTTTGACTACGGCCTCAAATGGAACAGCCTCACCGAAGCTGGTGGCGCCGTAGTGGGCAACGAGATCGCCATCGACCTCCGCCTTGAGTTTGCACAAGCCAAATAATTAAGTACTTAAGTCGGAAGTCCGAAGTGGGAAGCAGAGCCAATGGTTCCGACTTCCCACTTCGGACTTTTTTACTTTCCCCGTAAGCCCGCCCTTACTTTTGCGCTAATACGGTACGCATGAAACTTTCCCACCTTTCCGAGACCCTGATCGGTTCCGAGATCGTCAAGCTTGGCGGCGAGATCCGCGAGCGCATCCGCCAGGGTGAGACCATCTACAACTTTACGGTCGGCGACTTCGACCCGCAGATCTTCCCGATCCCGCAGGAACTCGAAGACGGCATCGTGGAGGCGTATCGCCAGCATTTCACCAACTACCCGCTTGGCGAGGGCAACCTCGATCTGCGCGAATCGATCGCGGCGTTCAGCCGCCGTTTCCAGAACCTCGAATACGGCCTCGACGAGATCCTCGTCGCCTCGGGCGGACGCCCGCTGATCTACGCCCTGTACCGCGCCATCTGCGACAAAGGCGACAAGGTGATCTACGCCGTTCCGAGCTGGAACAACAACCACTATACGCACTTCGTGGGCGGCAATCACGTTATCGTGGAAGCCACCGCCGAAAACAACTTCATGCCGACGGCCGAAGACCTGCGGCCGCACCTTGCCGGCGCCGCGCTGCTGTCGCTCTGCTCGCCGCAAAACCCCACGGGCACGACGTTCCGTCGCGAGGAGCTGCAAGCCATCTGCGACCTGGTGGTGGAAGAAAACGCGCGTCGCGGCGCGCAGGAGAAGAAGCTCTATGTGCTGTTCGACCAGATGTACTGGCAGCTTACGTACGGCGACATCCGTCACTACAACCCGGTGTCGCTGCACCCGGGCATGCGCCCCTACACCGTGTTCGTGGATGCGGTGAGCAAAGTGTTTGCCGGCACGGGGGTGCGTGTGGGCTGGAGCCTCGGGCCCGCGCATATTCTCAATAAGATGAAGGCGATCCTGTCGCACGTGGGTGCCTGGGCGCCGATGGCCGAGCAGAAGGCCGTAGCCCGTTACCTCGTGCAGTTCGATGCCATCGAGCGTTACCTCGCGCATTTTAAAAAGGAGCTGGAAGAGCGGCTGCGGCGCATTTACGACGGCTTTATGCTGCTGCGCAGCGAGGGGCTGCCGGTGGATGCCGTAGCGCCCGAAGCGGCCATTTACCTCACCATCAAGATCGATGCGGCCGGACGCACGACTGCCGACGGCAATGTGCTGCAAAGCCAGTCGGATGTAACGTCGTATATTTTAAAGGAAGCGAAACTGGCAGTGGTGCCATTCTATGCATTCGGTGCGCCGCGTACGACCCCCTGGTATCGTCTGAGCGTGGGCACTTGCCGGAAAGAAGAGATCGATGAGATGATTGGAAAGCTGGGCGCTGCCCTGCGGGCGCTGCGCGCTTAATTCTTGTTGATCAGGAAATAGAAAGGTTTCAATTCAAAGGTCGCAACGGCCTTCAGGATCTTGCGCGGCTTTTGGGTGATGTGGTTGCGGGCAACGAGCTCGTGGGCTCCGCAAAAGACCTCGTTGCATTCTACCTGCGACAGGATCTTGTTGAGGCAATCCACGGTCCGATTCAGTGCTTGCTGGCTCTGATTCTGCTCCTTCAGAAGGACCAAGAGGTCTCGTTTACCGTTTTCCATATAGCATTCCCTTTATGTGTTACATTCCACGTTGACTCGGGCATCCGCACTTACTGCCGCGGCCACTACCTGAGTAATAATTCCGCTGGCAACTGGTCGTCACAGTAACCAATGTCAACAACAATGCCACATATACCGACAACTTTCTCATAGATTCGTTTGTAAACTAACTAAGTTAGGACCCTTTTGGTATGCGTTTCGGCCAAAGGCGTAAAATTTAACATGAGCTCCGATTCTGCATCGTCCGGACCCGCTATTCTCGTCGCACCACTGGATTGGGGGCTCGGTCACGCAACGCGTTGTTTTCCAATCATCCGCAACCTGCTGGCCCGCGGCCACGCCGTGCACCTCGGGGGCAGCGGCGCTTCGGGCCGGCTTCTCCGCGATGCCTTCCCGGACCTGCCTTACCACGAGCTGCCCGGCCATAACGTGCGCTATGCCCGCAGCCGCCGCGGCTGGCTGTGGAAAATAATGCGGCAACTGCCTCAGCTCCGCCACAGTGTCCGGGCCGAACACAGGTGGCTCACGGCCTTCCTGCGCCGGCAGCCGCTCGCAGCCGTTATTTCCGACAACCGCTATGGCCTGTATCACCCGCAGCTTCCCTGCGTCCTCATCACCCACCAGCTGGACATCCGCACGCCTTTTGGCGCCGCCGGCAACCGCGCCCTGCGCGCCCTGCATTACCGGCTCATCGAACGCTTTCGCAGCTGCTGGGTTCCCGATGGGGAACATTTCTCCCTCGCCGGCGCCCTGTCGCACCCCAGTGCCCTGCCTGCCGTACCCACCCAATACATAGGCCCGCTCTCGCGCTTTTCCGACTCCGCTGAAGCTTCGGCGGACGGGTCCGCTTCGAATACGCCGAACTACAAACAACAAACTTCAACCTACCAACTCGTTGTTTTGCTCTCCGGCCCCGAGCCGCAACGCTCCATCTGGGAAGCACAGTTGCTGGCCCAGTTGCACTTGGTGGAAGGCCCGGTGCTGCTGCTCCGCGGGCTTCCGGGCAACAGCAGCAACAACCCACCGGCGCCGCCGCAGGTTACGGTGCGCGCCCACCTTTCAGCCGAAGCGCTGGAAGCCGAGTTGCGCAACGCCCGCTTCGTGGTGGCGCGCTGCGGCTACAGCACCGTGATGGATCTCGCCGCCCTCCGTGCCCGCGGCATCCTGGTGCCCACGCCCGGGCAAACCGAACAGGAATACCTCGCCCGCCATGTAACGGAGCAAGGCATCGCCCCCTGCTACCGACAGGAGGACTTCGACCTGCGAGCCGCCCTCGCCGCCGCCGAAACTTTCCCGTATCGTTTTCCACCTGCTGGAGGTGCCGGGGCACTTGACACGGCAATCGACGAACTGGAAGGGGCCATTGCACAGGAAAAGCAACGGAGTTGAAAGAGCAGCAACCCCCGAGAGCATGAACGCAGATTTTTATGATTCGTACGATTGACGCAGATCAGACGCTTGGCTTAGTAAATACCACCGGTATGATTAGCGGTTCGATTAAGAGGTAACTTACGTACCCACATACTTCCGACTTCCGACTTATTTTGCGGCCCGATGCGTCCCCGAACCCTGGCACACCTCGCGGTGCTTGCCACTAACCTTTTCTTCGCCGCCAATTTTAGCTTTGTAAAGATGATCGCCCCGCGGCTGGTGCAGCCTTTCGGGCTCAACGTATTTCGCGTGGGCGGCTCGCTGCTGTTGTTCTGGGTGCTCTGGCTCTTTTCAAAACGAAAGACGAAGCTGCGCCGCGAAGACTGGGGCCGCGTGCTGGCCTGCGGCCTTGCGGGTGTAGCCATCAACCAGATGCTGTTCATCCGCGGGCTGACGCTCACCAGCGGCATCCACGCCGCCCTGCTGATGCTCACCACGCCGCTGCTCATCACGGTGTTTGCCCTGTGGGTGCTGAAAGAAAAGCTTCGTCCGCTGCAGCTCCCGGGCCTGGCCCTCGGTATCGGCGGCGCGGCCTGGCTCATCTCCGGCGGCGCCCGCAGCAGCAGCGCCAGCAACCCGCTGCTCGGCGACGTGCTCATCCTCGTCAACGCCATCTTCTATTCGATCTATTTCATCCTGGTAAAACCGCTGATGGAACGCTACCGCCCACTCGAAGTGGTACGCTGGGTATTTACCGCCGGCTTCCTGTTCATGCTGCCTTTCGGCTGGCGCGAAGCGATGGCCACGCCTTTCGATCAGTTTACGGCGGTCGACGGGGCCACGCTCGTTGCGGTCGTCTTCACCGGTACGTTTCTCGCCTATTGCTTCAATGCTTACGGAATCCGCCACCTCGGCGCGGGCACCACCGGGGCTTACATCTATACGCAACCGGTATTTGCGGTGCTCATTGCCACGATCATCCTGCACGAAAATTTTTCGTGGCAAAAGGCGCTGGCGGCAGCACTCATCTTCGCGGGCGTGGCCCTCGCTACGTGGAAGGGCACAAAAAAAACGGGCTGATTCTTTTTTTTCCGGAGAAATGCGTAGCTTGGTGCTTAATCCAATCCAACATGAAAACCGTACTCCGGCTTACGGCACTCCTGTGCCTGCCCCTCCTCTTCAGCTGCGGCCGCGAAGCGCAAGAGCAAAACGACAACCCCGTTCCTTACCTCACCCTCGGACAATGGAAAGTGCGTGAATGCAATGGCCCCTCTGTGCCCAACAACACGCTCTCCGGCTACGATGTGACGTTCACCGAGAACGGTGGCCTGACGCTGCGCTACAACGGCGCTTCCTTCAGCGGCAACTGGAGCCTGCACCAGAAAGTAGAAGGCAAGTCACTCACCCTGCGGGTTAATGGCGCCAACAGCGATGCGTCGGTGCTCAGCAACGAATGGGACCTCCAATATTTCGATCCCAATACGGTGAAGCTCGAACAGGGCAGCACGCACCTCAGCCTCGGCCGCCCCTAAGCGATCGGGTTCTTCGGGTAATCAAAAAACAGGAAACGCTTGTCCGCCGATGCAAAGGCGGACCAGCTTTTTTCGTCCGTAGCCACCGCAAACACAGCACCCGTGGGCATATCGTCGATGCGGACATTGGTGAGCAGGTTCACATATTCGGTGATGGCGGGATTGTGCGAGAAAAGCGCCACTACGTCCTTGTTGTCGGGAAGCGCGGCCACCGCGTCTACAAAGGCCTGCGGCGTGGGCTCGTAGAGCGGCTCCACCAGCACGAGGTCGTCCTTGCCGAAGCCGAAAGCTTCCGCGAATGCGCGCGCCGTCCGCTTCGCGCGCTTCGCCGGACTGGATACGAAATGCTCTACTTTTACTTTCTCTTTGACGCGCTCGGCCATTTCGGACGCGTCTTTTTTACCGCGCTCGGTGAGCGGCCGGTCGAAGTCCTTCATCGAAATGTCGTCCCAGGAAGCCTTGGCGTGGCGAATCAATAAGAGCACTTTCATGTGAACTGGTTTATTGGTTAATTGGTTTATTGGTAACAAAACACCTACCAACGACCCTTTTATCGTTGCTGATCACTCAATAGTTACGGCGATCGCAACCGAAGCTCATTTCCCTACTACCCCATTATCCCATCACCCCATTAATAACCGCGGGTATTTTTCCCTTCCATATAGTTCATAAAGGCCTTGTTGACCACGCGGTTGCCACCGGCTGTGGGGTAGTTGCCCGTAAAGTACCAGTCGCCGAGGTTGTTGGGGCAGGCCTCGTGCAGGTCTTCGATGGTCTGGAAGATCACCGACACCGGGATGTCGAGCTCGGGGGGCGTGATGAGCTCCGCGATCTTGTTGGTGATCTCGCCATTGGTAAAGGGCTTGTACACCTGCTTCACGAGGTTCACCGTATGCAGGTCGCCGCGCTCGTTGAGGGTCACGCATTCTTCGTACAGCTTCTGCAACAGTTCCTCGTGCCCGCGTTCTTTCAGCAGCGACACGGCGGCATTAAAGGCGATGAAGTCGCCGAGCTTGCTCATGTCGATGCCGTAGCAGTCGGGGTAGCGGATCTGCGGCGACGAGGATACGACGATGATCTTTTTCGGCTCGAGGCGCGCCAGCATGCGGATAATGCTTTCCTTGAGCGTGGTGCCGCGCACGATGGAGTCGTCGATCACCACCAGCGTATCCACGCCGGCGCGCACGGTGCCGTAAGTAATGTCGTACACGTGCTGCACCATCTCGCTGCGGCCGGTGTCGGCGGTGATGAAGGTGCGCATCTTCACATCCTTGATCGCGATCTTTTCCATCCGCACCTTGCGGCTGATCATCTCCGTAAGCTTCTCGGGGTCTACGTTATTGCCCCAGCTCCGGATGCGCTCGATCTTGATCTGGTTGAGGTAATCCTCGCAGCCTTTGAGCAGCCCGTAGAAGGCCACTTCGGCGGTGTTGGGAATAAAGGAAAAGATCGTGTTGCGCAGGTCGTAGTCGATGCATTCGAGCACGGGCTTGCTCAGGTTGTAGCCGAGGCGCTGGCGCTCCTTGTAGATCTTTTCGTCGGAACCGCGCGAGAAGTAGATGCGCTCGAAGGAACAGGCTTTCCGCTCCCTGGGCTCCGCTACCGCCTCGATCACGTAGCGGCCGTCGGGATAGACCACGATGGCGTGGCCGGGCATCAGTTCCTGCACCTCGTTCTCGCCTACGTTGAACGCCGTGCGGATGGCGGCGCGCTCCGAGGCGGCCACCACTACTTCTTCATTGATATAATAATAGGAAGGACGGATGCCGTGGGCGTCGCGGAACACGAAGCCGGTGCCGTTGCCGGTGATGCCGCCCACGTGGAAGCCTCCGTCGAAAAGGGGCACGGCCTTCCGCAGCGCCGACAGCACGTCGGCGCCCTGCGGCGCGGCTTCGTCGGCCTGCACCAGGAAGTAGTGCAGCACTTCCATCATTGCCGCCAGGTCGCTTTGCTTCTGGAAGGCGCCGGGATCGACGCCCACGAGCGAAAAGAGCTCCTCGGTGTTGACGAGGTTGAAGTTGCCCGCCAGCGCCAGGTTGCGCCCGGGTATGGTATGCTTCTTTACAAAGGGGTGGCAGAACTCCACGTTGTTCTTGCCCTGGGTGCCGTAGCGGAGGTGGCCCAGCAGCAGCTCGCCGAGAAACGACAGGTGTCCTTTGAGCAGGCCGGGATGGTGGACGATATCGGGATTGAATTTCTGGAGCTCGTTGTATTCCTCGCCGATCTGGCGAAAGAGGTCGGCGATGGCCTGCGGGTGACTGCTGCGGAGGCGGGCCAGGAAGGGATAACCGGGCTCTACGGAAAGCTTTACCGCCGCCACTCCCGCGCCATCCTGGCCGCGGTTGTGCTGCTTTTCCATCAGCAGGTAAAGCTTGTTGAGCCCCCAGAGCACAGACCCGTATTGTTGCTGGTACCAGGAGAAGGGCTTACGAAGGCGGACGAAAGCCAGGCCGCACTCGTGTTTGATGGCATCGCTCATAAAAGAGAATGAGCCGCAAAGGTAGGCGCCTGCGGCGCATTGAATAGTGAATAATGACTATTGAATATTGTATAAGGAGGGATAAGCCATTTATTCAATATCCAATATTCAATAATCATTATTCAATGGTTTCCGGCACGGAAACCGTCAGCGTACATCCTTTTCCGGGCGCGGAGTCGATGTGCAGGCTCCCGCCGAACATTTCGGCCCGATTGCGCATGCTGGTCAGGCCGAGGCCGCGGCGCACAGTGGCGGGGTCGAAGCCGACGCCGTCGTCGCGCACTTCCATCTGCACGCCCGGTGCTGCCTGGCGCAGCGTTACGGTCACCTTGCGGGCGGAGGCGTGCTTGGCGATGTTGTTCAACTGTTCCTGCAGGATGCGGAACAGCATCAGCTTCTGGTTGTCGGGCACCCGCTCCTCGTCGAAGCCGGCGGCGATGAAACGGATGTGGAGCTGCCGCGTGCGGGTGAAGGTGTGAATGAGATCGGTGACCGATTCTTCGAGACCGAGGTCGCCGAGGGTGGAGGGAATGAGGCTGCGGCAGAGCGCGCGGATCTCGTTGATGACGTCGGAGATGTTGCGGGTGGCCAGCGAGATCATCTCGGCCGTTTCCTCGTCGGCGGTGGAGCGCGCGAGGTCGAGGTACAGCTTGATGGTGGTCAGCTGCTGGCCGATGTTGTCGTGGAGCTCCTTGCCGATCTCGGTACGTTCTTTTTCGGAGGAGTCGATGGTGGCCTGCGTCAGCGCGCGCTGGTGGGCGATCCCTTCGGCCAGGAGGCGCTGCTCGAGGTCGCGGCGATAGGTGATGTCGGAGAAGGAGGCGATGATGTTGCGGAGGCCGCCGCGCTCGTCGAGCACGGGGTCGGCGTTGACCAGCAGCCAGATCCGGCGCCCGCTGCGGGGCTGCACGTGTCCCATCAGGAAGTCGCGCACCGGCTTGCCGTGCTGCAGCACCTGGAAGGCGGGCGTATCTTCCATACGCAGGGGTTGCCCGTTTTCAAAAACGGCCTGCCAGCGCTCGTGGGGCGCGCCGCTCTGCAGCAGGTCGCCCTCGCTGAGCTCCAGGATGCGCGTGGCCGCTTCGTTTACGTCCACCACGGTGCCGCTCGGGTCGAACATCATCACGCCTACCTGGATATTGCGCACCAGCATGCGGTAGCGCTGCTCGCTTTCGCGCAGGGCTTCGGCCGCATGCTTCCGCTGGCTGTCGTCGTGAAAGTAGATGGCGATGCCCCCCACCGCGGGGTTGGCCAACAGGTTGTGGCCGCGCACGAGGCACCAGCGCCATTCGCCGGTCTTGCACAGCAGGCGCACGGTAATGAACTTCACCTCCGGGTTTTCGTGCACCTCGAGCGCAAACGAATCCGCGGCCTTGAGCCGGTCGTCGGGGTGTACGAAAAGAAAGGCGTTTTGCCCCAGCAGCTCCTCGCCCTCGTAGCCCAGCACGTGCCGCACCGAAGGCGAGGCAAAGGTGATGAGGCCCTGGGGATCGAGCAGGAGGATGCCGTCGAGGGCGTCGGCGATGAGGCCGTGGAAGAAGCGCTCGCGGCGCAGCTGCGCTTCTTCGGCGTCGCGCGCGGCGGTTACGTCGCGGCCGATGGCGTAGAACCCGTCGGGCAGGCCGGCTCCCTGGGGCAGGCGCTGCAGGCGGAAGTGGTAGTAATAGTGGCGGCCCGAGCGGGTGGTGAAGCCGAGGGTTCCCTCCCATTGCCCCTCTGCCACCAGGAATTGCCGCAGGGCCTCGATGCCCTGCTCGCCGGGGTCGAAGCGAACGAGGTGGTCGATCCGCTGGCCGACGACCTCCGACTCGGTGAGCTCGAAGCAGCGCAAGGCCGCTTCGTTGATGGAACAAATGCGTTGATCGGTCGAGTCTGCCACCAGGACCATGTCCTGGATCTGCCCGATCAGGTACTGGTCGAGCCCGCTGTTGCCGGGAAGAATAGTGGGTTGGGAGGATATAGGATACACGATAGGAGGATTGTGGGATGGTCCCACCAAGATACAAAATTAGCGGGCGGCGGTGTGGGCACCGGCCGTCCAGCGCTGGAGCTGGCCGCAGTGATTCAGGTCGGGGTCGAGCATGATGTAGTGATCGGCGATGTGGCTGTTGAGCCACTTGTCGAGCGTCTGCATCTTTTTCTCTTCGAGGGCGGCCGTGGAAATACGGTTGAAGTCGTCCTTCAGGTTCATGCGGTGCGGCTCGGTGCGGGTTTTCAGGTAGATGATGCGCACGCCTTTGTCGCCCCGCTCGTTGGTGAAGGCGAAGGGCTGCGACAGGTCGCCGACACGCATGCGGGCCAGCTGGGGCACGATGTCTTTTTCAAGTTCGTCGATGGTTACGAAGTTGCCGTTGCGGCCCTGGATGAAGGGGCCGGTAAACTTGGAGGTTTCGTCGTCGCTGTAGCGGCCGGCGGCGGTGGCGAAGTCGATGGTGCCGGCTACGAGGCGCGAGCGCACGGAGTCGAGCTTGCGGGTGGCGCTGTTGATCTCTTCGTTCGTTACGGGCGCCTTCATCAGGATGTGGCGCACGAGGGCGTCGTCGCCGTTGCGCTGCAGCAACTGAATGAGGTGGAAGCCGAACTTGGAGCGGACCACGTTGGAGATCTCTCCTTCCTTGAGGCGGAAGGCGGCGGCAACGAAGGCCGGGTCCCAGCTCTTGTCGGTGCGGTTGATCTGGTACTGGCCACCGCGGTCTTTGGAGCCGGGGTCTTCCGACTTCTGGCGCACCACTTCTTCAAAGGTGATCTGCTTCGACTCGATCTGGCGCTTGAAGTTGTTCATCTCGCTCATCACGTAGGCTTCCAGGTCTTTGGAAGGCTTCGGGTAGATCACGATCTGGCCGATCTCCAGCTCGCTTTCGAACAGGGGGAGGCTATCGGCGGGGATGCGGTTGAAATAGGCGTTCACTTCGGTGGGCGTGATGCGCACGTTGTCGACGATCTTGCGCTGCATCTGCTGCGCCAGCTTCGTTTCGCGCACGGCCTCGCGGGCGTCGTCCTTGATCTGGTAAATGGTTTTGCCGGCGATGCGCTCCAGCTCGTCCTGCGAACCATACTGGCGCACGAAGTAGCGGATGCGCTGGTCGAGTTCCGATTCCACGTCCGACTCGTCTACCTTGAGGGAGTCGCGCTCGGCTTGCAGCACGAGGATCTTCGACACGAGGGCCTGCTCCATGATGGCGCATTCGGCGTTTTCGGGGAGCTGCTGTCCCTGGCGGAGGGCGTCGGCGAGGGCATTCTTGACGTCGGATTCCAGTACAATGCGGTCACCCACCACGGCGATGACGCGGTCGGCTACCTGCTTTTTGGGTTGGGCGAAGGCGCCGGCGGCCAGCACGGTGGACAGGAGGAAAAGGAAAGCTTTTTTCATACGAAGTGCCTCAAAAGTAACCCATTGGTGGGGCTTTGCCGGGGGCTGGGAATATTTTAACACTCTCCGTCGACCCATCCCCCGGCCCCTTCCCTAAGGGAAGGGGAGCAGACCTCACCCCTAACCCCTCTCCAAGGGAGAGGGGAACCATCCTCACCCCCTACCCCCTCTCCAGGAGAGCGCGGAAGATCGTTCCCGGTTGCATCCGTTCACAATTTTGCGAGGGTCGTAGCGCAGCAGATCTATGCCCCTCACAGTTTTGTGAAGGCCGTGGCACAAAGGATCCATGCCGGTCACAGTTTTGTGAGAGGCGTGGCGCAAAGGATTTATGCCGCTCACAGTTTTGTGAATGCCGCAGATCGCCTGCCGGGGGTCGGTCACAATTTTGTGAATGGGGTAAATCGGTCGCGGGATGCCGGTCACAGTTTTGTGAGGTGCATGGATCAATCGCGGGATGCCGGTCACAGTTTTGTGAGGTGCCTGAAGCGGGCGCGGGATGCCGCTCACAATTTTGGGAATGGCTGAAGGCATGGGTTGCCCCCCTCTCCTTTGGAGAGGGGCCGGGGGTGAGGTCTGCTCAACGCCGGCCGAGGAAGGCCAGCAGGGCCAGCGCCCCCAGCGCGCCCAGCGCGATCTTTTTTGCCGGCGGCTTCCGGGTGCCGCAGCCGGCCCGCCAGCCGCCATCCACGGCATTGCCGTAGTCGACCGTATGCAGCACGTTGCCGGCGGTATGCACGGTACTGTCGGCGGCCTTCAGGTAGTGGCGGATGGCGCCGCCGGTAACCCGGCGCGACAGTGCCGGGAAGAGGCTGTAGGCCGCATGCAGCAGGTGCGGGAAAATTGCGAGGGCGCGCGCGCGGCGCGGGTGCAGGATCGTTTGCACCACGCCGTCGGCCACCAGCCGCGGGTCGTAGAGCGGCGGCGCGGGGCGCAGCACCTTGCCGGTATAATTGGCGGCGTGCTGGATGCCGGGTGTGTCGAGAAAACCGGGAAAGAGGTCGCACACGTGGATGTCGGGGTAAGCCGACAGTTCGCCGCGCAACGCTTCCGAAAAGCCTTTCAGCCCGAATTTGGACGCACAGTAGGCCGCCATGTAGGGCGTGGGCAGCCAGCCGCCGACGGAGATATTGTTGATGAGGATGCCATGGCCCTGGTATTTGAACAGGGGCAGCACCGCCTGCGCGCCGTGCACATAACCGAGCAGGTTGGTGCGGATGACGCCTTCGTTGATTTCGGCCGGCACGTCTTCAAGAGCGCCGGCGGCGAGCACGCCGGCATTGTTCACCCAGGCGTCGATGCGGCCATAGGCGCTGCGGGCGGCTTCCGCGAGGGCCAGCTGCTGCGCCGGCTCCCGGGTGTCGGTGGGCACCACTAGGCAGTCGCCGCCAATGCCGGCGATCTCGCCGCGGAGCCCTTCGAGGGCTTCGCGGTTGCGCGCCGCCAGCACGGTGCGGGCACCCCGCGCCGTCAGTGCCAGCGCTATCGCGCGGCCCGCGCCCGACGAGGCGCCGGTAATCACAACGACCGTTCCTGCTAAGCTTTCCCCGTTGCGTTTCATGGCCTGCCTTTTCCTTTCGGGCGCAAGAATAGCGCCGCAAATGACCCGGCGGAATGTCGCAGGCGCACCGCGCTTTTACCGCCTGCAAAGCCGACCTTGCCCGCCCCATCAATCCCAGAAACCATGGACACCATTACCCTCGAAACCGATATCCCGCTGCTTTGCCTCGAAGCCGCTTCCTTCCCCGACGGCGTGCTGCGCGCCCACGAAGAGCTCCGGCGCCTTGTGCCGCCGGCGCGGGAGCGCAGCTATTTCGGACTGTCGAGACCGGAGGGGCGCGGCGGCATTGTATACCGGGCCGCTGCCGAGCAACTCACCCCCGAAGAGGCGGTCTTCGCACCGCTCGAAAGGATCGTGCTCCGCCGCGGACGCTACCTTTGCCGCTTCGTCCCCGACTTCAGGAAAGACGTATCGGTGATCGGGAACACTTTCCGCGAGCTGCTGCGGCATCCCGCCCTCGACCCGCAGGGCTATTGCGTGGAATGGTACGGCGAGGAAGGCCGGAACGTGACGCTGCTGGTGCGGCTGCGGGATGATGGTCATTGGACGCATTCGGGATAACGTGCATCCCGGGGGGGCGCCCTCGATACCAACACCTTTTATTTCGCGCTATTTCGTGCCGGGCTACCGGGCGCGCATCCCTATGGGATGCTTTCGTTTGCCAACAAAAAGGCCCCGTATTTCTACGGGGCCTCGAGATTTATTGCGGAGACGCAGATGCTGCGTCGTTCCTACAGTGTACGCTTCACTTCTTCGAGCTCGTAGGCTTCTACGATGTCGCCGACCTTGATGTCGTTGTAGTTCTTGATCGTCAGACCGCACTCCATGCCGTTGAGCACTTCCTTCACGTCGTCTTTGTAACGCTTCAGGGAGCCCAGTTCGGCGTTGGCGTTCTCGCCCGTGGGGTATACCACGATACCGTCGCGGATGATGCGGATCTTGTTGTCGCGCTTGATGCGACCGTCGAGCACCACGCAACCGGCAACGGTGGCCTTGTCGAACTTGAACACTTCGCGGATCTCCACGTTGGCCACGATCTTCTCCTGCGTCTTCGGTTCGAGCATGCCCTCCATGGCGGAGCGCACTTCGTCGATGGCCTGGTAGATAACCGAGTAGGTCTTGATCTCGATACCGGCATTCTCGGCGAGGCGCGAGGCCTGCATCGAGGGACGGACGTTGAAGCCGATGATGAGGGCGTCGGAGGCTTCGGCGAGCACGATGTCGGATTCGTTGATCTGGCCTACGCCTTTGTGGATCACCGATACGAGGATCTCCTCCGTCGACTGTTTCTGCAGCGAATCGGAAAGGGCTTCCACCGAACCGTCCACGTCGCCCTTGATGATGACCTTGAGCTCCTTGAAGGTGCCCAGGGCAAGGCGGCGGCCGATCTCGGCGAGGGTGATGTGCTTCTTGGCGCGCATACCCTGCTCGCGCAGGATCTGGGCGCGGCGGTTGGCCACTTCTTTGGCTTCGGCTTCGTCTTCGTATACCTTGAACTTCTCACCGGCCTGGGGGGCGCCGTTGAGGCCCAGGATGACCACCGGCACGGAAGGCCCGGCGTCTTTCATTTTCTTGTTGCGCTCGTTGAACATCGCCTTCACGCGGCCATAGTGCTGGCCGGAGACCACGAGGTCGCCGTTGCGGAGGGTACCATTCTGTACGAGTACGGTCGTTACATAGCCGCGGCCTTTGTCGAGCGAGGCTTCGATCACGTTGCCCGAGGCTTCGCGGTCGGGGTTGGCCTTCACGTCGAGGATGTCGGCTTCGAGGAGGATCTTTTCGAGGAGGAGCTCCACGTTGGTGCCCTTCTTGGCCGAAAGCTCCTGGCTCTGGAACTTACCACCCCAGCTTTCCACCAGCAGGTTCATCTGTGCGAGCTGCTCGTAGATCTTGGTGGGGTTGGCGCCGTCCTTATCGATCTTGTTGATGGCGAAGATCATCGGAACGCCCGCGGCCTGCGCGTGGCTGATGGCCTCGCGGGTCTGGGGCATGATGGCGTCGTCGGCCGCAATCACGATCACGGCGATGTCGGTCACCTTGGCACCGCGGGCACGCATGGCGGTAAACGCTTCGTGACCGGGGGTATCGAGGAAGGTAATGTCGCGTCCGTTGGGCAGGTGCACCTGGTAGGCGCCGATGTGCTGGGTAATGCCGCCGGCCTCACCCGCTACTACGGTAGCGTTGCGGATGTAGTCGAGCAGCGAGGTCTTACCGTGGTCCACGTGACCCATGATGGTCACGATCGGCGGACGGCCTTTCAGCTCGTCTTCGGCGTCGGCATCTTCCTCTTCGTCCATCTCGAGTTGCTTCTCCATGTCGATGAACTCCACGTCGTAGCCGAATTCGGATGCTACGAGCTCGATCACTTCGGCGTCGAGGCGCTGGTTGATGGACACCATGATGCCCAGGCCCATACACTTCGAGATCACCTCGGCGAAGGAAACGTCCATCAGGTTGGCGAGCTCGCTCACGGAGATGAACTCTGTTACCTGCAGCTTGTTGTCTTCGCTGCCGTCCATATCGTCGCCGCCGCTGCTGCCGAAGCGCTTTTTGCGCTGGGCTTTGCTCAGTTTACGGCCACCGCCGGCCAGGCGGGCCTGCGTTTCCTGGATCTTCCGTTGAATTTCTTTCTCGTCAATCTGGCGGTTATCGTCGCGACGGCCACCGGGGCCACGGGCGCCACCACGCTGTCCGGGCTGGTTGCCCGAACGTCCGCGGTTGCCTTCGCCGGGGCGCTGCACGGTAAAGCGGCCACCGCCGGATCCCTGGGCGCCGCTGGCACCCGCACCGGGGCGGGGGGTATCGGGCGCTTTCTTGATGGGAATGCGGTTGCGCTTACGCTTTTCGTCCTGCTTCGGACGGGTATCGCTGTCCACGGGCAGCTCGATCTTACCCAGGATCTTGGGGCCTTCGAGCTTCTCGGCGCGGATGTTTTCAATTACGGGTTCGGCGGTCTTTTCGGGTTCAGCCTTCGCTGCTTCGGCGGCGGGGGCTTCTGCTTTGGGAGCTTCTGCCGCGGGCGCAGGGGCTTCGGCTTTGGCCGTCACCTCGGGGGCGGGTGCTTCCACTGCGGGAGCGGCTTCGGCGGCCGGTGCCGGCGCGGGTGCCGGGGCGGGCTTGGCGGCTTCCTCCTTCTTCGGGGCGCCTTTCTTGGGGCGGGTAGAAGAGTCGATGGCCGACAGGTCTACCGTGCCGAGGATGCGCGGGCCTTCCACTACGGGGGGCTCGATCTTGGCAGGGGCTTCCGCCGGGGGCGCCGGTGTTTCCGCAACAGGGGCGGGCGCTTCCGGGGCGGGAGTGGCTTCGGCTACCGCGGCGGGTGCTTCGGGCTCGGGCTTGGGTGCTTCGGCTTTGGGAGCCTCGGCTTTGGGGGCCTCGGCCACCGGGGCCGGCGTTTCTACCGGCGCGGCGGCGCTCACGGGCGCTTCCGCGGCGGGGGCGGGAGCGTCTGCAGGTTTGGGCTCCGCCTTGGCGGCGGCGCTGGGCCAGTCGGCCGCCGGCGCTGCCTTAGGCGCAGCAGCGGGTGCTGCCGCCGCGGGCTTGCGGGTGGCGAGCACGTCTTCGTCTTCCTTGCGCTTGCGTTCGGCCACGGCGCCTTTGGGCAGGTCGATCTGCTCCGCCTTGTGTTTCGCCACCTTGTCGCTCTGGAATTCCTGCTGCAAGGCGCGGTACATGTCTTCGGTCAACTTGGCCGTGGGTTTCAGGTCGTCGCGGTTGAAACCTTTTGCCGCCAGGAATTCCACCAGTGTGTCTTTACCGATGTTGAATTCCTTGGCCGCAGCCATTAACCTGGGTGTTTGAATTTCTGCCATTAATATTTTTTATACCAATTGTCGCCGTGAACGCTTTCTGCAAGAGGCACGTTCAGGGCCGTTTGTTCCTTCTTTGTTTTCCGCCATCCGGCAGAAGGTCTTCTGGTGCAATACCTGTTTCCACCAAAGGTAACCCTCCTTGACAAGCTCAGGATGACAAACGCATCCTTCGCCGGTCTTTTGGGTGGCGCGCTTTACTACCCGCGGTCGAACTCGGCCTGCAGGATCTTGCGCAGGTCGGAGATCGTTTCTTTTTCCAGGTCGGTGCGACGCTCCAGCTCTTCGGTGCTCAGGTCGAGCACGGAACGGGCGGTGTCGCAGCCAACGCGCTTCAGTGCTTCGATGATCCAGGTTTCGATCTCGTCGCTGAACTCGTCGAGGTCGATGTCGAAGTCTTCCACCTCGCCTTCGTTGTCGCGGTATACGTCGATATCGAAGCCGGTCAGTTCGCAGGCCAGCTTGATGTTGACGCCGCGGCGGCCGATGGCCAGCGACACCTGGTCGGGCTTCAGGTACACCGAGGCGCGCTTGCCTTCGTTGTCGATCTCCATGGAGGTGATGCGGGCGGGCGTCAGCGAGCGCTGGATGAGCAGCTGGATGTTGGCCGTCCAGTTGATCACGTCGATGTTCTCGTTTTTGAGCTCACGCACGATACCGTGGATGCGGGAGCCTTTCATGCCCACGCAGGCACCCACGGGGTCGATGCGGTCGTCGTAGGATTCCACGGCCACCTTGGCGCGCTCGCCCGGGTCGCGGACGATCTTCTTGATCACGATGAGGCCGTCGAAAATTTCCGGTACTTCAATTTCCAAAAGCTTTGCCAGAAACTCCGGCGCGGTGCGGCTCAGGATGATGACCGGGTTGTTATTTTTCATGTCCACCTTCTTCACCACCGATCGGATGGATTCGCCCTTCTTGAAGTAGTCCTGCGGGATCTGCTCGCTTTTGGGCAGGATGAGCTCGTTGCCTTCCTCGTCGAGGAGCAGCACTTCCTTCTTCCACACCTGGTATACTTCAGCGGAGATGATCTCGCCGATGCGGTCGCCGTATTTCTTGGCGAGGATGTTCTTTTTCAGGTCGCCGATGCGGGAGGCGAGGGTTTGCTTGGCGGCCAGGATGGCGCGGCGGCCGAAGTCTTCGAGGTTTACTTCCTCGTAGAGCTCTTCGCCCACAGCGTAGTCGGGCTCGATTTTGATGGCGTCGGAGTATTCGATCTCCTCGAGCGTATTGTAGATGTCGCCGTCTTCCACGATGGTGCGGCGGCGGAAGATCTCAAGGTCACCTTTTTCCGCGTTCACGATCACGTCGAAGGTTTCGTCGGAGCCGTATTTCTTACGCAGCAGGGTGCGAAACACGTCTTCCACGACCCGCATGAGGGTGGGGCGGTCAATATTTTCGGCCTCCTTGAATTCCTGGAAGGCTTCGATCAGGTTGATACTTGCCATAGATCTGTTTTAATGAATATTGAATAATAACTATTGAATAAGGAGTAGGGAAGCCACGGGAGCGCCGTTATACAATATTCAATAGGCAATAGTCACTATTCAATCGTTTAGAACTTTACTTGAACTTTAGTGGTTTTAATATCGCTAAACAGGATCGTCTCCTGCTTCACTTCTTTTTTCTTGCCTTTGCCGCTTTCGGTTTCGAGCACGATGCCGTCCTCGGTCGCCGCGAGCAGTTTGCCTTCGATCTTCGTAGCGGGGTCGTCGTTGAGGGTCAGCTCCACGTAGCGGCCCACATTCTTACCATACTGGCGGTGGAGCTTCAGGGGCTCATCGATGCCCGGCGAGGACACTTCGAGCGAGAAGTCGCCTTCGGGAAACAAGGCGCTTTCTTCGAGTGCTTTGTACAGCTTGCGGTTGTAGCTCACCAGGTCCGAAAGCGGGATGCCTTCGTCGCCGTCGATGAACACTTTTATGTTGTTCGTCGGCTTGATGCGCACCTCCACCAGGAAGTGCTTCGGGTCGGCCATCAGGCCTTGGATCTTCTCCGTTACGGTTTCGATGAGGTTCTCTGTTGTCATAGTATAAAAGAAGAAGGGAACGGCCTCGTTCCCTTCTTGCGTCAAATCCGGAACAAAAGTACGGAAAACAGGGCGTTTCACCCAAAAAAAACCGTTTGTTGATCCGGGGCTGGCCAATTGTTACCGGCATCCGCCGCCTTTTTAACGAATTCTCTGTCGCCGATTGCCGGCTGCCGATTCCCGATTGGAGTACCTTTGGCCTATCATGTTCCTGACCTTTCTGTTTTGGATGATCCTGGGCTACCTGGCCTTCCGCTTCGTTTTCGGTTTCCTCGTGCCGATGATCCGCACGACGCGCCAGGTACGGCGGAGCTTTCGCGAAATGAACCAACGGATGAACGACCGCTTTGGCCCGCAGGGCGGCGCCGGCAACGGCACCCAGAAAGCAGCCCCCAGCGCCACCCCCGCCCCCACCAAGGACGACTATATCGATTTCGAGGAAATCAAAGACTAAAGGGACGAAAACCGTAAGTTTGCAGCCCCACAGACAAGTAGTCAGCAAGCCGGAAGTGGGAATGGAGAAGTACATCAACCACTTCGCACGTCCAACTTCCCACTTTATTTACTTGTCTCAGGATCCTTAGCTCAGTTGGTTAGAGCGGCTGACTCATAATCAGCGGGTCGCCGGTTCAAGTCCGGCAGGATCCACAACAGGCAAGGGTTTCCGGCGATGGAAGCCTTTTTTCATCAGACGATTTTTACAAAGGCCCCGGTATCGCCGGGGCTTTTACAGTCCAGTCCGTTTGCGCGAGGGAGGGGAAGCGTTGCTATACATCGATCTGCCCCACCGGCATCGGGAAATACAGGGTAAACTCCGAACCTTCGCCCACCGTGCTGCGCGCGCGGATAATGCCCTTGTGCGCCACAGCGATCTTACGCACCAGCGCGAGGCCGATGCCGGTGCCGGGGTAAACGTCCTGGGCATGGAGGCGTTGAAACACCTGGAAGATGCGCTCTCCTACCGACACGTCGAACCCGATGCCGTTGTCGGCCACGCTGAGGCGGCAGTACGAGCTTTGCGGCGACAGCGCCGGCTCCTCCTCGGCAGTCGTTTCTTCGGCGCTGACCCGGATATGGGGCGTCACGCCGGGCCGGGTAAACTTAAGAGCGTTGTCGAGCAGGTGGTGCAGCAGCAACCGGAACTGGGCGCGCACACCGTATACCGGGCACAGCAAACCGGTTTCGAGCACGGCGCCCTTTTCGGTGATCACCGGTTCCAGGTCCGCGGTCACCTCGCCCAGCACCTCTTCGAGGTTGACGCGCTCGTATTCTTTGCCTACCGTGTTGACGCGCGAATAGGTATACAGGTCCTGTATCAGCTGCCGCATGCGGTGTGCGGCCCGCACGATCTGGTCGAAGTGCTGCTTTTCCTTGTCGTTGAACAGGCGCTCCTTGGTATCGGCGAGGCGGTCGAGCCACAGCAGCATTTTGCGCAGCGGCTCCTGCAGGTCGTGGCTCGACACGAAGGCGAAGGCCTCGAGTTCGGCGATGGCCTCCAGCAGTTCGGCGGCGCGCAATTCCTTCTCGCGGTTTTGAAAATCGAGCTCCCGGTTGGCGGCGGCCAGCTCGGCGGCGCGTTTGTCTTTTTCGGAGTTCTGGTAAGCCAGCTCGATGTTGGCGATATGCAGCTCGGCGGCCCGCCGCTCCATTTCCTGGTTTTGTGCCGTGAGCTCGTCGAGCGCATCGGTGAGGCCGCGGTTTACCTGGAGCAGTTCATCGGCCTGGCGCTCGGTGCGGATATGCTCGCGCAGCAGCTGGCGGTCGGCGAATTCCAGTTCTTTTCCCCGCCAGGTGGCCTGCTCGGTCTGGAAGGCCAGTTCGCGACGTACCTGCGCCAGTTCCGCCGCCAGCCGCTGTGCCTCCTTCGACTGCGCGGAGGCTTCCGCGGTGGCCTGGTGCAACGCCGCACGAAGTAACTCGATCTCCGGCGCTTCGTGGCCGCCGGTTAGAAAGGAGGCTGTACGCGGTGATGGGTTATCCATACGATTCCGGTTTGAAAATGGCGAAAAAGACCTACTTCAAGGTACACCAATTCTTCGTGGAAAGCCGAATAAATAGGGACAGGAAGCTGCGGCACAGCTGGCCTGCGCACCGCATCGGGGCATCCGCACCACAACCCTGCAGGAAAAGTGACCGCTTCCGCGCCTTCCTGCGAAAAACCACGGCCCATCCCCCGCTGGACGGCCACATTAACGGAAAGTGGCACGGAATTGCACCTTTATGAGAAACACCTTTATGAGGCCTACCCAACAGATTCCCAACGGTGAACAACAAATGACCGATACGTTTCGAACCGTACCGGCCGTGACCACCGGCATCCTCGTACTCCTTTTCTTCGTGGCCATCCTCTACGTGCTGGTCAGTTCTTTCTAACCATTGCATCAAGAAGCCTTCCGCATCTGGCGTGCCTGCCCGGTGGGACAGAGCGCCAGCAGCACGCAGTGCGCGCAATCGGGCTCGCGCCAGTGACATATTTTTTGTCCGTGCTTCATCAGCAACTGGTGGTGATCGTATACATCGTGGGCGCTGAAATCCGCCGGCAGCAAATCTTCCAGCACCCGGTGCGCCCGCGCCTCTCCCAGCTTTTCCTCAATTATCCCCAGGCGCACCGCTACGCGAAAATGGTGCGAGTCTACCGGCATCGCCTTGCCGCGCAGCGTACTGAACGAGATCACCGCGGCGCTGGTTTTGGGGCCTACACCCGGGAGCTCTTCCAGCCAGGCCCGCGCCTCGGGCACCGGCATTCGTTCCAGGAAATCGAGGGTAAGATGGCCAATGCGCTCCGTGACCAGACGCAGCACCTGCCGAATGCGGGGTGCCTTTTGCTCAGGCCAGGTGCAGGCGCTGATCGCGGCCTCGACTTCCGCCACCGGTGCGTCGCGCACCGCTTCCCAAGAGCCGAAAAGACGCCGCAGGTTGCGGAAGGCCAGGCCGCTCTGGCTGTTGCGCGTACGGTGCGACAGCAGGGCCGACACCAGCTCGCTCAGCGGGTCGAGGTCGTGAAAATAGCTGATGGCTGATCCGTACACCTCCGCCAGCCGCCGGTGCACTTCCAGCACAAATTGCCGCTTATTTTCCGGGGTACCAATCATTTGCGCTTTTATCCACATCGGGCGAAGACCGTGCCGTGTGGCTTCGTACCGTATTATTACGGGAAGCGTTCAACAAACGGGCAATGCTATAGCCAGCGCTTGCGCCTGAAAAACCAAAGGAAAAGCAGCGACGCTGCTACCATCAGTCCCAACGCGAACGGGTAGCCCCCGCGCCAGCCCAGCTCGGGCATATGCCGGAAGTTCATTCCATAAATGGACGCGATCAGCGTGGGCGGCATAAAGATAACCGTCACCACCGTGAAGATCTTGATCACCTTGTTCTGCTCAATATTTACAAGACCTAAAAACGTATTTTGCAGGTACTCGAGGCGCTCGAAGTTGAACTGCGTATGCTGCAGGATCGAGCCGATGTCTTTGATGATGACGCGCAGCCGCTCTTTGTCGGACTCCTCCACGTTGTGACTCTTGAGCAGCGACGACACGAGGCGTTGCTTGTCCACAATGCTTTCACGCGCGAGGATCGTGTTTTCCTGCAACTCGGTGATGTCGATCAGCACCTGCTCTTTGAAGGAGCGCTCTTTGGTCAACTTCCGGCTGATGTCGGTGGTAAGGCGGGACAGGTGCTCAATAAAATCAGCATCCAGGTCGATCTGGAATTCGATAAGCGTAAGCAACATGTAGAGGCCGTCCACTTCCTTGGCGGCGCGCAGTGTCTTCAGGCGCTTCACCGTCAGTGCAAAGGCTTTCAGGTCGGCGTTGCGGAGGGTGAACAGCACACCGCGCTGTACAATGAACGATACCTGCTCGGTTCCCAGGCTGCGGTCGGAATAAAGTATGAAGCTGTTGTTGCCTTCGAGGTAGTCGTGCCCTTCGAAAAAGCGCGAGCTGCTTTCGATCTCTGCAGCTTCCTGCGCCGTGAATAGCTCGATTCCGAAGTGGCGCTCCACCGTGGCCTTCTCCACCGCCGAGCTCTCCTGCAGGTCTACCCAAACGATGCGCTGGCAGTCGGTGGGCTGGAGCAGGCCGGCCCCTTTCTCCCAGGTCAGGCGGCCCTGCTCGTTGATATAAAAAAGGCGGATCATGGATAGAAAACTTGGGTGGTGGTGGATCAAAAATAGCGTGCGTCGGCGCTACTCCGCAGGATGGCGGTCGGTGTCCGTTGCCTCGGCAGCCGGTGCTTCGTAGTGTTCGCGCACGTCCACCGGCGGCACCTTCCCGCCTTTCATACGCATCTGCAGAATGTCTACGCCGAGGGCAAACGCCATCGAGAAATAGATATAGCCCTTCGGGATGTGGTAGCCGAGGCCTTCTCCCATAAGCGACACGCCGATGAGCAGCAGGAACGACAGCGCCAGCATCTTGAAGGCCGGGTGGCGGTTGATGAACGAGCTGATGGGACCGGACGCAAACAGCATGATCGTAACGGTTACGATTACCGCCACATACATGATCCACAGCTGGTCGACCATACCCACGGCAGTGATGATGGAGTCGACGGAAAACACGAGGTCGAGGACCAGGATTTGGCCGATAACGCTGCGGAAGCTGTTGGCCTTGATGTTCTTCGTCTCATCACCTTCCTCGCCTTCCATTTTGTACCAGATCTCTTTCGACGCTTTGTAGATCAGGAACAGGCCGCCGGCGATGAGAATGAGGTCTTTGCCCGAGATGCCCTGGCCCATAAAGCGAAAGAGGTCGCCTTCAAGTTTAAGAATGAGCGAGATCACGCCGAGCAGGGCCAGGCGCAGGAACATGGCCAGGATGAGACCAAGACGCCGCGCTTTTTGTTGCTGCGCCGCGGGCAGGCGAGCGGCGACGATCGAGATAAAGATCACGTTGTCGAGTCCCAGCACGACTTCCAGCAGAATGAGCGTTAAAAGGGCGATGACCTGTTCCATAGTGGTTGCGGGGATGCTGCAATTCCGGTGCCGCCGGCAGTTGCAAGGGTTTTTACCGAAAAGTCATCCGGCCGCCAAAGGCAATGTGTATCTTTAACACAATGAAGCCCCGCACCCTACTCCTGCTGGCGGCCCTCTGGCTGCTCGCTGCTTGCTCCAAGAAAGATACGAATCCCGCGCCGGCACCGGCACCCACACCGACACCCGTGGTCAGCACGCCGTTTACGCGTGCGGACAACGAAGACCTCGTACTCTACGAAGTGAACACTCCCGCCTTCAGCGCCTCACGCAACATCAACGGCGTCACGGCGCGCCTCGACGCCATCAAGTCGCTGGGCGTCAACACCCTCTGGACGATGCCCATTCAACCCGTGGGACAGGTAAATTCGATCGGGTCGCCCTATTGCGTGCGCGACTACTACGGCGTCAACCCTTCGCTGGGCAACCTCAATGACCTCAAGAACCTCGTAAATGGCGCCCACGCCCGGGGCATGGCCGTCATCCTCGACTGGGTGGCCAACCACACCAGCTGGGACCATCCCTGGCTTGCCGCCAACCCGCAGTGGTACACGCAGGTAAACGGCCAAGTAGTGTCGCCGCAGGGCACCGGCTGGAATGATGTAGCCGATCTCAACTACGCGAACACCGATATGCGCCAAGCGATGATCAGCGCCATGAAATACTGGGTGCAGCAGGCCGGCGTGGACGGTTTCCGCTGCGATGCCGCCGACTATGTGCCCGCCGACTTCTGGCAGCAGGCCATCGACTCGCTGCGCCGCGTGCAGCCCCGCCTCATCATGCTGGCCGAAGGCGCGCGCGCCGATCACTTCAGCGCCGGGTTTGACCTCAATTTCAGCTGGAACTACCTGGGAGCGCTTTACGGCGTGTTTCACAACGGGCAGAACGCATCCAACCTGTTCACCGCAAGCGCCGCCGAGTGGAGCACCGTGCCCGCCGGCAAGCGCAAACTGCGCTTCATTACCAACCACGACGAAATGGGCAACAGCACGCCGGCCACCAGCTACGGCGGACCCACCGGGGCACTTGCTGCTGAAGCGGCCACGCTCTTCCTGCCCGGCAACCCGCTGTTGTACGGCGGACAGGAAGTAGGTGTTCCGAGCAACTCGGTGTATACCGGCGGCACGATCGACTGGAACGCTAATCCCGCCACGCTGCAGGCCTATACGAAGCTGATGGCCGCCTACAGCAGCTCCGATGCAGCCCGCCGGGGTACGCTGCAAACCTATCCCGACAACAACGTACTTGTGTATACGCGTGGCTACAACACGCAGCAGCTGCTGGTGCTGGTCAACACGCGCAACAGCGTGCAGACGGTCAGCCTGGATGCTGCGCTGGCAGGCTCCTGGAACAACGCGCTCGAGAGCGGCACCCTGACGGTAGGCAGCAGCATGACATTGCAGCCGTACCAATACGTGGTGTTGAAAAAATAGCGCTCAGATTGGTACGCCGCACATGGAGAAAGCAGCCCAGGAATAAGGATCGGGCTGCTTTTTTTTGTACTCCAGCACCGCGCGGCGCAAGGCTTCGTAGGAAAAATAGGTTTGCCCCTTTCCTTCGTTGACCAGGTAGCGGGTGAACAGCGCCATGAGCTCGGGGGTTTGTCCGTCGCTGATCTCCCAGAGGCTCATCAGCACATTGCGCATCAGCCGGCAGGGGCGCCCGGTTACTGGGCGCAGGTTAATAGGGGGCCGAGCACCAGCAAACGAAGCAGTCGCATAAACGGTTTTGTGAAATATACACTTTCCCGCGGTTCGGGGCGGGCACCGGTGCCTAGTTTTGTGCCCCATGCGTTTGCTCCGACAGGTATTCCGATCGTATCGCCAGTCGTTCTCCGGCCTCAGCCGCGAAACCTGGCTGCTGGCCACGGTGATCCTCATCAACCGTTGCGGCTTTATGGCCGTGCCGTTTATGAGCCTTTATGTGACGCAACACCTGCACCGCCCAGCCACCGATGCGGGGCTTGTCATTACCCTGTTCGGCGTCGGCTCCATCGCCGGCGCAGCCATCGGCGGACTCCTCACCGACCGCGTCGGCTACCGCCCCGTACAGGTGGGCGCCCTCCTCCTCGGCGGCACGTTGTTTCTGCTCTTCGCACGGGTCACGCATTTTCCTACGCTGTGCGCGCTCTCGCTGGTGATCCCGTTTTTTACAGAAGCTTTCCGGCCGGCCAACTTCGCGGCCACGCATGCCTATGCGAAGCCGGGCACCAATACCCGATCGTACGCGCTCAACCGCCTCGCCATGAATATCGGTTGGGCGGTAGGCTCGGCGCTGGGCGGCCTCCTGGCATCGGTCGACTACCGCCTGCTGTTTGTGGTAGACGGAGGCATTTCGGTGCTGGCAGGCATTACGCTCTGGATCCTGCTTCCGCCGCTGCGGGCGGCGATGAAAGCGGCGCGCGCCGCGGTACGCAAGGGCGCACACATCTGGCACGACGCGCTGTTTCTCCGATTCATGGCCGTCACCACCCTGTTCGCTACCTGCTTCTTCCTGATGTTCCGCATCGGCCCGCTCTTCTTCAAAGAACAATGGGGGCTGCGCGAATCCACCATCGGGCTGGTGCTCGGGTTCAATGGTATCCTCATCGCGCTGTTCGAGATGGTGCTGATCAGCCGCATTGAGAAAAGGCGCGCCCCGCTGCAATTCGCCATTCTCGGCGCGTTGCTGCTCGGCGCCTCCTATCTTTTCCTGTTGCTGCCGGCGACGACCGCACTGCTGAATGCCTTACTGTCGATGCTGTTCTTTACCGCCGGCGAGATGTTCGCGCTGCCCTTTATCAATGCCTTTGTGAACAGCCGCGCCCGGGAAGGCAACCGCGGGCAATTTGCCGCCGGCTACACGCTTTGCTGGAGCTGCGCCCAGGTGATTGGCCCGGCAGGCGGGTTCTTCCTTGCCGAACGCTGGGGCTATGGCTTGCTTTGGGTGCTGCTGACGCTGTTGCTGGCGGGCGCCGGGCTTGGCTACCACCGGCTCAACGGGCGGATTGCAGCCGAACGCGCCGGTGTAGAACAGGCCGCCTGATCGGGATTCTCCACTTACGCAAAGCACAGCTTTTCCTGCGGCGCCAGCGCGCGGGCGCGGATGTCGGCATAACGCTGTTCGTTCAGCAACATACCCTTCTCAAATACCGGGAGTAATTCGTTGTTGAGCGCGGGGCCGGCGCCTTCGCGCACCGTGCGATAGCGGCCTTCATCGAGCACCAGCTTCAGGCGCCCGCCCTTCGACTCTTTAAAGGAGCGATGCAGCGAGCCTTTCGCGTCGAGTTCAACCGGCTGCTTGCGTACGTCGCGGCCGCGGCCTGCCACTTCGGCCCAGGAACATTTCAGCGCAAACTTTTGCGTGTCGCGATCCACCTTTTGCAACAAGGCGCCGCCCATGCCGAGCACCAGGTTTTCGGCACTGATGCCGTTCAGTTGCAGGGCACCGTAGATGGCCCGGATGGACTCGGGGTTGATGCCGTCGCCCTGCAGCACGCGCACCTGCGGCGGCAGCACCTTGTAGCCTTTTTCATTCACGGTAAAACCGAAGCGCTCCAGCAGCAGGTCGAACACACGGAGCAAGGTAAATACGGGATCGCCGCTGTCGGGGCGGATCACCAGCGTTCCCTTGCGGGCCAGCACCTGCTCGCGCAGGGCGCCGCCCCAGTAGTCGGTGCAGGCGCGGAAGATGTCGTATGAGTCGGATACCACCGAAAGGATGCCATCCGGATACGTGTTGAGCGCGTGGCGGAATACGTCGAGCTCGCCTTCGGCGCCCAGCAGCGTGCACACGGAGTGCTCGGTGGCGGGCACCGATTGCCCGGGCATGCCTGCCGCGCCGTAATAGCGGCGCAGCAGCATCGAGCCGGCCAGCGTGTCGCTGCCCTTAAAGTGCAGCAGGTGCGCCGCCGCGCCGAGACCGGCGCTTTCCACCGACGACACACCGCGAAAGCCGAAGTCGTTGAGCACGTAGTCGATACTGTCTTGCGCGCCCGCCGAGGACGTCGTATCGAAGTAGTGTTGCACGATGGCACGCACGGCGCCCGACAGGGTGGCCACGGTGGACGGGTACCAAACCTGCATCAGCAGCGATTCCAAAAAATTCGTGAGCCAGAAACACTGCGGGTCGGTATTCTCAATTGTCATCAGCACGTTGTGCACCGGGATGCGGCTGCCCTCGGGCACCGCGTGGATGCGCACCGGGAGGCGGCCACCATGTCGCTTCACGATATAGTCGAAGCGCGCGCGCTCGAATACGTCGGCCCGGCCAAAGACCTGCGGGAGGAGCTCCGCGGCCTCGTCCACTTTTTCGGTGGTCAGCACCGGGCCTTCGAGGTAGTGCTTCAGGAAATACTGGAGCCCGAAGAAGACGGTGGCATCGAAGGCGCCGCCGCGGCTTTCAAGGTACGAGTAGATCCGCGTAGTGCCGGGTGCGTACAACTTGTGGTGTGCGTACTTGTAGGCGTCGGCGAGCAGGGCGATGTTCTCATTCGTTTTCATATCAAACCTTTTGAAGTGAGGAATCGGGTTGTTGGGTCAGCGCACCGCGCAGCAGCGCAAAGAGGGGTGCGTGTTCGGAAGCCAGCGCCCCGGAAACGTCCCGTGCATCGAGCTCCGCGAGCGGGAACCAGGAAAGTGCCTCGAGGTCGTCGGCGGCGCGGGGCGTGCCATACAGGAGGTCGGTGGCGAAAAGGAGCGTCACGATCTTGTCGGGTACCGGGCGGTAGCGCCAGTCGTCGATGCGGGCCGAGCCGAGGTATTGAAACGTGCCGGTTTCGAGGCTACCGCATTCTTCGGCAAGCTCGCGGCGGGCCGCTTCTTCAAAGGAGGCATCGGCAGGGTCGGCGAAGCCGCCGGGAAAGCGCCATTCCTTCCGCCCGGCCTTGCGGCCCAGCAGCACTTCGCTGCGGCCGCGGCGCAGCAGCGCCACATCAACGGTTGGAAACACCTGCAGGTACCTGTTCTGGCAGGCATAGTTGACGCCGCAGCGGAAGTCTTCGCTGTCGCGAACCTCGCCGGCAAGATCGCGGCGGAGCTCGGTGGCCGAGGGTCCTTCCTGCGCGGGCAGCTCGCACACGGGCAGGCTGCCCGAGTAGTGCGGAAGAAAGGAGTCGCGGCTGCCGTAAAGCAGGAAGGACTCGCCGGGAAAGGCCTGCTGCAGCAGGCGGTCGAGGCCCTGCGACCAGGCGGCATCGCTGGGATGATCGGGCAGCGGCAAAACGGTGAGCGAGGGCCAGGCGGCGCGGAGCATGCGCTCGCGGGTGAAGAAGTCGAAGGGATCGCGGCGGGAGCCTTTCAGGGGTGCCACGCCCAGCACTACCACCAGCTTGCGGTGGCGCGCCCCTACTGTTTCTACCAGGAAGCGGTGGCCTTCGTGGAGGCGGGGTGTTTGAAAGCGGGCGACAATCACAGCTGCGGGTTCCATTTTGCGTATATTTTACACTAAATTAGAACGGAACAAATTGCCGGCCAAATTTTGCGTCATTTTTACGCTAAATAGAGAAGGAACCCCGCCTCCTGCGGGGCACGGAGCAGATTCGGAGGATTCTTCGGATTACCGCAGGTTTTTACCAGCTTTCCAGCGCAGGCAAACGTGCCCATAATCGATGTATGGGTACGAAAATGAGCACCGATGAATCATTTATCATCTTACTAATCCTATAAGATCTGCGTTCGCTAGATCTCGAAGGAGATGCCGCTCCGCACAAGCTCTTCGTAGCGCTTGCGGTTGAACCGAAACAGCTTGCTGGGACGGCCTTTGCCTTCGGCGGGCGCTACGCCGCCGGTTTCATCGAGCACATTGAGGGCATGGATCTTCTTGGCAAAGTTGCGGCGGTCGATAGGGCGGTCGAGCAGGGCGCTGTACAGCCGCTCGAGGTCGGAGAAGGGAAAGGTCTTGTCGAGCAGCTCGAAGCCGATCGGCTGGTAGCGGATCTTGGCCCGCACCCGCTCCACGGCGCAGCGCACGATGTCTTTGTGGTCGAAGGCCAGCTTGGGCAGGGCGCCGATCGGGAACCATTGCGCTTCCTCGGCATCGGTGCTGGCGCGCAGCTCCTGGTAGCGGCTGCTTTTTACGAGGGCGAAATAAGCCACCGAGATAATGCGCTGCCGGGGGTCGCGGCCGGGGTCGCCGAAGGTGAAAAGCTGCTCGAGGTATTGCACCCGCACCCCCGTTTCCTCTTCCAGCTCGCGGCGCACCGCCGTCTCGAGCGATTCGTCGGGCTGAACGAAGCCGCCGGGCAGCGCCCAGCGGTTCTCAAAGGGCGCGTATTTACGGCGAATGAGCAGCACCGACACGCCCTCAGTTTTGGCATAACCAAACAACACGGCGTCTACCGCCACCTGTATCGCGCTCCGGGAAGGCATGGCGGCAAGATAACGGCAAAACGGCTATCTTGTCCGCCAGCACCACTTTGCGCCCCTTCGTATGTACCTGCTCTTCCCCGGACGACACCACCTGCTCACTGCCTTTCAGCACCAATACCTGCGCAGCCTGCTGGCGCCCGGCGCCGCCTGGACCGACATAGATGGAAATACCTTTCGACCGGGCGGTGCCGTGGAAGCGATCCTCTTCGCCGTCACTTCGGCAAATCACTCCAACACCCGCCGCAACCCACTGCCCTTTTATCTCCGTGCTATTGCCCTCGAGGCCTTTGGCACCGGGCTCGGCGTGCCGGTGTATCTCTACGGGATCGACGACGTAGGCAGCCTGCCCAACTTCGCTACCTACACGCTCAAGCGCATCCGCCACGAAAGCGAGGGCCGCTTCGACCTGACACCCGACAATTGCGCCGTCGTATGCTCCACCGGCGTGGGCGCCGGCTATGAAGAACTCGGCTTCCGCATCCTCCCCGCCGAGCTCGAAGACGCCGCCAGCGGCCGCTGCCGCGCCGAGATGCCCTGGGATCTCGTGGAAGCCGTGGCCGCCAGCGCCGACTGGCGCGCCGATGCGGCGCTGCGGGCAAAGATCCACCCGGCCTCCTGGCGCGTGTGGGACAACTATCGCCTCGGCGACAAGGTGCAGCTGCTGTTCCGCGACGCCATGATCGGCTCCGACGGCGACCTCACCGCCACGCGCGACTACAATGTATATGTGCGGCAGATGGACGAGATCGCCGAAACGAAATACCGCGACACGGCGCCTTTTGTGCAACCCGGCCGCATCGGCGACATCGGCTGCGCCGTGGGCTCCTGGATCCGGCAGGCCTGTGCCGACGAGCGCTTCCGCGAATCGGATTTTTACGGCGTGGAAGTATCGCGCCCGCTGTACGAGATCTGCCTGCAGCGCAAGGCCAACGGCGACTTCCGCAATCCCTTCGTATTCTTCGCCCAGCGCAACGCCGTAACCGGCCTTTCCTTCGATGCGGCGTCGATGAATACAATCCATACCTCTTCGCTCACGCACGAGATCGAATCCTACGGCTGCCGCGCCGACCTGCTGCAGTTCATCCGCAACCGCTACGCCGAGCTCGTGCCCGGCGGTGTGTGGATCAACCGCGACGTGCTGGGCCCTGAAGGCGGCGACGAGCCCGTACTGCTGTGGCTCGATGACCGCGACGGAACCAATGACGTAGCCGCCTCCTTACCCGCCGATGGCGCGGCCCTCAAGCAGCACCTCGACGGCCTCAGCACCCGCGCCCGCTTTCGTGTATTTGCGGAGGGCTTTCGCAAAGCCGAAAGCTATGTGCTTTCGTATGAAGAGGTGACGGTCGCCGGCCGTGCCCTGTTGCGCCTGTCGCGCCGCGATGCCGCCGAATTCCTGCTGCACAAGGACTACACCGACAACTGGCGCAGCGAGCTGCACGAAACGTATTGTGCCTGGAGCTTCAGCGACTGGGACGAGCGGATGACCGAAGCCGGCTTTCGCATCCACCCTGATTCCAAAGCCTTTACCAACGACTGGATCCGCAGCAATCGTTGGGAGGGCAAGGCTGTCCTGTACCGCGCGCATGGAGCCAACCTGCTGGAAGAACCCTTTCCCGTGACCACGATGATCTTCATCGGCGTAAAAAGCTGAACGGGCCGGTCTTCCCAGGGCGAGAGCGGCTTTAGGTTTGCCTGGCCCGGTGCAGCGTTCCAGCGAAGCTGACAGCCGAACGGCCGTACCCGCCGGAAGCCCCATTCTACCTATCTTTGCGCGGTTCCGGCGACTTAACCTTTCATTAACCCTTCGCCGCATACATTTGAATTTTAACAACGACGAATGAGAAAATCTTTCCTGGTAGCGCTTTCCCTGCTGCTTTCTGGTATCGTGATGGCGCAATCTGACTCTACGGTAAAACGCAGCATGCTTTCCAGCCGCGGCCTGCCCAAGGGCAACGATCACTTCCTGGTTCAAGGCGGTATCACCCAGTGGTCCGGCCGCCCCGACACCCTCAGCACAACCGGGATATCGCGCTCGCTCAACATCTATTTCATGATGGCCTTCCCCTTCCGCACCAACCCGCACCTTAGCGCGGCCATCGGCCTGGGCGTCGGCTCCGACAATATGTTCTTCAAGAACACCGACATCCGCATCCGCGATAACGTCAACACCATCGCTTTCCGGAATGTGGCCGATACGAACCACTTCAAGAAATACAAGCTCACCACCGATTACCTCGAAGTGCCGCTGGAGCTCCGCTGGACCTCGCGCCCCGACGACGACGCGCACAGCTTCAAGGTGGCGCTTGGCGTAAAAGTGGGCACGTTGCTCAACGCGAAGACCAAAGGCAAGAACCTGCTGGACCGCGCCGGCACCTCCATTTCCGATTATAAAGAGAAGGAATTCAGCAAGCGCTTCTTCAACAGCCAGCGCTTTTCGGCGACCGGCCGCATCGGCTACGGTCACTTCGGCATCTTCGCTTCCTACCAGATCTCGCAGGTATTCAAGGAGAACAACGGCCCCAACGTGCACCCCTTCACCGTTGGCCTTAGCCTGACCGGCCTCTAACCCAATCCCCCAAGGGGTACTAAAGCGGTATTGCGCCTTTTAGTGGCAACAATATGTTACCCGAAAGCCCGGAACACAATGTGTTCCGGGCTTTTTGTTTTGACCCGATGGCTTTAGGAATGATTACTGTATAAACAACCGGTACACCCTAAGTGCCCCCTTTGGGGGACAGGGGGCTTATATTTGGAGCGATGATCGATAACAGGAATAAAATTCAGGAAGAAGAAAAGGCCGTGCTGGTAGGCGTGGTGCAGAAAGAGCAGACCGAAACCCAGGTAACCGAGTACCTCGACGAGCTGGCCTTCCTGGCCGAGACCGCCGGCGCCGTCACCGTGAAGCGCTTTGTGCAGAAGCTGGCCCGGCCGGAGCCCAAGACCTTCGTAGGCAAGGGAAAGCTCCAGGAGATCGCCGCCTACGTGCAGACCCACGGCATCAACCTCATCATCTTCGACGACGAGCTCACCGGCGCGCAGATCGGCAATATTGAAAAGGAAACAAAGGTGAAGGTCATCGACCGCTCCGACCTCATCCTCGACATTTTCGCCCGGCGCGCCAAAACCGCCCAGGCCAAAGCCCAGGTGGAGCTCGCGCAATACCAATATATCCTGCCCCGCCTCCGCGGTATGTGGACGCACCTCGAGCGCCTTGGCGGCGGCATCGGCACCCGCGGTCCGGGTGAGACCGAGATCGAAACGGACCGGCGGATTGTGCGCGAGAAGATCTCGCTGCTGCGCAAGCGCCTGCAGGAGATCGACAAGCAGGCCTTTACCCAGCGCAAGGAACGCGGCGAGTTCATCCGCGTATCGCTCGTAGGCTACACCAACGTGGGCAAGAGCACGCTCATGAACCTGCTCAGCAAAAGCGAGGTGCTGGCTGAAAACAAACTATTCGCCACGCTCGATACGACCACCCGGAAGATCGTGTATGAAACGACGCCCTTCCTGCTTTCCGACACGGTCGGTTTCATCCGCAAGCTGCCGCACCACCTCGTGGAGAGCTTCAAGAGTACCCTCGACGAGGTGCGCGAGGCCGACATCCTGTTGCACGTAGTGGACCTGAGCCACCCGCAGTATGAAGACCAGATGGGCACCGTGAACAAGACGCTGCAGGAACTCAAAAGCTTTGAAAAGCCGATCCTCATCATCTTCAACAAGCTCGATGAATACGTAGCCAAAACCTTCGACGCCTGGCTCGACGACGCCACCAAGGCCGACCTCCTGCGCGAGCTCGAGGAACGCTGGCAGCGCGAAACGAACGGCAACGCCCTCTTCATCTCGGCCCTGCAGCGCACCAACATCGAAAAGCTGCGCGAAGTGATCCTGGAAAAAGTGCGCGAGCTGTACCGCATTCGCTATCCTTATAAAACGGAGTTCTTCTATTAAGTCGAAAATGAAGGATGAATGCCCGGCAGACGCCTGCTCTTTTGACATTTTAATTTTGACGTTTGAATTGGATCAAGATCGCCGAATCGCCGGATGAACTTCCCTGGAACGACCGCAACCTGGCAGAGATCGAGGCGGCCGGCCGCTCGTTTTGCCTGGCGCGCCACGAGGGGATCATCTATGCCGTGGCCCCGAAATGCCCGCATGCTTCGGGGCACTTTGTGCACGGCACCATCGACGCGCGCGGCAACGTGGTATGCCCGCTGCACCGCTACAAGTTCTGCCTCGCCAACGGCCGCAACGTCAGTGGTGAGGGCTATTACCTGAAGCACTGGCCCGTGGAGCAGCGCCCCGACGGCTTGTACGTGGGCATGCCCCCCGGGTTTGCCGGCTTCGACTGACCGCTTACCGAATCCTTTGCTATGGCGGCACAGGATTCGCTACTTTGCAGGCGGTAATTTTCAAAGCCAACATGAACCTTGCCCGCTACCTGGAACGAACGGGCCGTCTCGTGGCCGCCGTCGCACTGTTCTGCGCATTGCTGCTCTTCCTTGTGTGGAATGTCATCCTGCGGCAGATCGCCGAAAGCAGGCAGTCCGCCATCAACGCGGCCATCCAGCGCAACAACAACCTCGTAGTAACCCTCGAGCAGCACGCCCTGCACAGCATCCGCAATGCCGATGCGCTCATGCAGCTCGTACGCTACGAGCACGCCAAAGCCGGCAACAGACTCGACCTCAACGCATTGCTTTCGCAAGGAGTGATCGACAGCAACAACCTCGCGGGCGTCAGCATCATCGATGCCCAGGGGCACCTGCGGCTGAGCAACCGCGCCATTCCCAAAATGCCCATCGATGTTTCGGACCGGGAACACTTCCTCGTGCACAAGACGCACCGCGATACCTTGTATATCGGAACGCCGATCCAGTCGCGCACGCTTGGCCGCCCGGTGATCGTGCTGAGCCGGCGCCTGCCGGGACCCGGCAACAGCTTCGGGGGCACAGTAACGGTGCAGATCGAGCCGGTCACTTTCACCCGGTTTTACGCCCAAGCCGCCCTCGGGCCGCATGACCTCATCTCGCTCATCGCGCCCAACGGCATTACCTACGCCCGGCGCACCGGCTCACTGGAAAGCTCGGGCGAAGACATCCATAAGAGCCCGCTGTTCCAGCACGTAGCACAACAGCCGATCGGCTACTACTACGCCCGCGACGCCATCCACGGCATTCCCAGCTGGTTCAGTTACCGCAAGATGAAAGACTACCCGATGATCGCCACCGTGGGTTCCTCGGAAGAAGATATGCTGATGGAGCACCATGCGGCCGCCCGGCGCGAGTACCGCTTCGGTGCGGTGATCAGCCTGCTCCTGCTGCTCTTTTCGGGGATGGTGTGCGCCGTGCTGCTGCAGCGCCGCAAGCGTATCCTCGAGATCCAGGACGCCGAGCAGCGCCGCCGCCGCGACCAGAAGCGCAACCAGCGCCGCCTCACCCAGCAGATCATCGCCGCGCAGGAACGCGAGCGCGAAAACATCGGCCGCGAACTGCACGACAATGTCAACCAGGTGCTGACCACGGTGAAGCTCAACATAGAGCTGGCGCAATCCGACGAGCGCCTGGCACCGGGCCTGCTGGCCAACTCGGTGCGTTACCTGCAGCAGTGTATTTCGGGCATCCGCAACCTGTCGCGCGAATTGTCGGCGCCCACCCTGGGCACCCGCTCATTGATCGACTCGGTGACCGCACTGGTGGAGATGGTGGCGCCTTCCTCCGGCCTCGACATCCGCTTTCACCACGAAACCTTCCGGCAAATCGTGCCGATGGAGCAGAAGCTCGCGTTCTACCGCATTTTGCAGGAGGCGCTCAACAACATCATGCGCCACGCCTCCGCCACCCATGTGGAGATCGAGTTGTCGCAGGCGGCCGGTATTTCGACGCTCACCATCACCGACGACGGCTGCGGCTTCGATACGGCGGGGAAGCACAGCGGCATCGGCCTCACCAACATGCGGAGCCGCGCCGCCGTACTCGGCGGCACCCTGCACGTGCAGTCGGGCCTCCACCGCGGCTGCCAGGTGGTGGTGCGCATTCCGCTTCCTTCCACACCGGTAGTGGTGGCACCCAAACCGGGCGTCTGAGCCTTTCCCCTTTCGGTTTTTTGTAGGCGCGCCTAAGGGAAATCCGTTACGACGCAAAAAAACAATGTTGCAACAAAAACCAAAGTTTTGCGGCTACGTATGTTGTAGTAAATCCGATCCTCTGAAAGCCATCCGGGTCCTTCGAAAAACCAGTTCCGATCTTATGAAAGCCAGTCCGAATCCTTTGAAACCGAATCCGATCTTATGAAAGCCTGATCCTGTCTTATGAAAACCTGTCCAGTCCTGAAAAACCAAAGTTGAAATCCAATCCTGCGAAAGCCCTGACCCGGAATTTTTGTAAATCGAAAAACCTAAGAAAAGCGACCAACTCCGACTTCCCGTATTGATCCCTCCACCCCCCGGTGGAGGGATTTTTTATTACCGGCCCGGAGCCCCACGCCAGGAGAAAGGGAGCCGCTGGTTACAACTCCCCGGGTATTCGCCCCGACCGGGGCCGCCGGCAATGCCTTCTGCCAGAATCATTTAGAAAAATATTTTTCCGCGGGCGCGGTATGTTTTTGCAGAATCCCCTATTTTTGCTCTCCCAAAGCAAGAAACTACCGGCTCCACGGTGGTGGAAAGTGGCGGGAAATTCCTCCTTAGCTCAGTTGGTTAGAGCATCTGACTGTTAATCAGAGGGTCTCAGGTTCAAGTCCTGAAGGGGGAGCTGAAAGGTCTGAAAGTCATTGATTTTCAGGCCTTTATTGTTTTTATACCTCCCTGATTTTGCCCCTTTCGTAAGGCTGCGAGGTTTCTAATTGGTTACCCATTTTCAAAAAGCAGGTTACCACTTTTTCTTTTGAAACCCGCCACAGGCCTGCATTTCAGAAATCCCATTCTGCTTACCTCCAAAAATCAGGTTTCCTATGGCAAAAAACAATCTGACCATACTCTTCTGGCTGTATAAGGCCAAGTCCAACAAACAGGGAGAGGCTCCACTTTACCTGCGGATCAGCTACGATAATAAAAGAAAGAATATCTCTACCGGCTTTGCCATTACCCCAGAGCGATGGGACGCGCTACGCGGGCAGGTCAAAGGTTCAAAGGAAGATGCCCGACTAATCAACACGTATATAACCGAAAGCCGAGGCAAGCTAATGGAGCTCTTCAACTCCATGCATCGGGAAAGGAATATAGACTTGGATGTTCTCGTTGAACGCTTTTTCGGTAGGGATGCGAACCAAATGACCCTAATGGAGCTTATCACTTATCACAATAAGGAATTTGAGAGCCGGGTAGGGATAGACTTCAGCTATTCAACGTTCGAGAAGTACGACATCTTACGCCGAAAAGTGGAAACGTTTATTGCTCATAAGTACCAAAAGAAGGACATCAAGCTCAAGGATCTTTCTCACGGTTTTATGGCCGATTTTGAGTTTTACCTGAAAAGCAACGACAAGAATGAGCACAATACCTCCACTAAGTATTTAAAGAGCCTAAAGAAGATCTTGAACATGGCCGTGCTTAACGGATGGATAGAAGAAAACCCGTTTAAGAATTACAAATCCAATTACAAGGACGTCGAAAGGGTTTATCTCACGCAAAAAGAACTGGATAAGATTGAAAGTAAGACCTTCAAAATAGAACGGCTTCGCCTCGTCAGAGATATGTTTCTATTTCAATGTTACACAGGGCTTGCGTATAGTGATATGGCTAAGCTGAAACACGGAAACCTTTTGCCGGGCATCGACGGAAAGACGTGGATATTTACGCGCCGAAAGAAAACGGATGTGCGGGCTGCGATTCCCCTCCTTTCAAAAGCAGAACGAATTATTAAGGCCTATGACCTTGGCGAACCCAATCCTGCCAAACCCCTCTTTCCAGCTTATAGCTGCAAACGCCGGCGATATTGACCACCCTGCGCCGGTGGAAGTTGACCACCTGGCGCCGGAGCAAACTGACCACCCCGCGCCGGAGTAAATTGACCACTTCCGCCGGAGCAAATTGACCACCCTTTCACTGACGCTTTACTAATCCCTGAGCCGGGCATCTGCGGCAACCATTGATCTGCTGCCACCTTTAGAAAAAAGGGCAGCACCGATGGCTAATCA
>NZ_SKFH01000018.1 GCF_004343705.1 Flaviaesturariibacter aridisoli | reverse complement strand
GAATGGGATAATGGGGGGATGGGGTGATCGGCCGGGCACGGCATGCCGGAGGCATGCACCAACGCCATCCGGCGTCCCGTTTTCCCGGGATGGTATCCCGGGCGGGGAAGCGCGCATGCCTCCGGCATGCTACCGCGCCATCCGGCGTCCCGTTTTCCCGGGATGGTATCCCGGGCTGGGAAGCGCGCATGCCTCCGGCATGCATCAACGCCATCCGGCGTCCCGTTTCCCGGGATGATATCCCGGGCTGGGAAGCGCGCATGCCTCCGGCATGCTACCGCGCCATCCGGCGCCCCGTTTCCCGGGATGGTATCCCCGGGCTGGGAAGCGCGCATGCCTCCGGCATGCTACCGGTGGGCTCCTTCCCAAATGAAAATGCCGCTCCCCGGAGCGGCATTTTCATTTTCCCAGATGATAATTCATATTATCCCATTATCCCATCACCCCATTATCTTTTGGCCGTTTGCTGGGCGCCGGTAAACATTTTACCGGCCAGGTCGCGGTCGTGGCCGTAGATGTCGTCGCGGAAGTTGAGGCGGCCGGCGTCGTCTACCCAGGCAGTGTAGTAGGTGATCACCACGGGCACCGGGTTTTTGAGGCGTACGGTGCGCTCGGTGCCGGCGTTCATGGCCGACTCGATCGAGGCGGGGTCCCACTGCGGGTCGTTGCGCAGCAGGTACTGGGCCATCTTCTCGGGCTCGGAGAGACGAATGCAGCCGTGGCTGTAGGCGCGCTTGTCTTTGGAGAAGAGGCTTTTCGCATTGGTATCGTGGAAGTAGATGTTGAAGCTGTTGGGAAACAGGAACTTCACGCGGCCGAGCGAGTTGTCGGGGCCGGGGCGCTGGCGGATCTTGGGCAGGCCGCCTTCGGTGCCTACCTGCTCCATGTTCTGGGCGTCGAGGTAGCCGGGGTTGGCTGCCAGCTTGGGCAGGATCTCGTTGCGCACGATCGAGGGCGGCACATTCCAGTAGGGGCTGAACACCACCTGGTTCAGGTCGCCGTTGAACATCATCGTGCTGTGGCCTTCCTTGCCCACCACGATGTTCATGTCGAAGGCTTTCTGCTTGCCTTCATATACGTGGAGTACAAACTCGGGGATGTTAACCACGATCAGGTTGCCGCTCGGGGCTACGGGCATCCAGCGCATCCGCTCCATGTTCATCAGGATCTGCTCCAAGCGGGTGCGGGCCGGCACGTTGAGGTCTTTCAGCTGCCCCTCCGTGAGGGTGCCGGTGGGCGTATAGCCCATTCGCTGCTGGAAGTTGCGGATGCCCTGCGTGAGGGTGTCGTTGAACACGGCGCTGGTATCGCCTGCGGGTATATCGCCGGTGAGGGCGAGACGCTGCTTCAGTTGCAGCACGGTGGCCGACGAAGCGCCCGGCTTCAGGCCTTTCACCGGTCCGCTGATGGGGGCCCAGCCGCCTTTGCGCACGATGTCGAGGTAGCGGCCGGCTTCGCGCTTGAGCCCGGCATAGGCCTCGTTCACGTCTTCGTAATATTTATTGTCCTTGTGTTTCTTGGTAAGGAGGGAGTCGGCGAGGTACACGGCGTCTTCCTTCTTGCGCGGGATGAAGCGCTCCATTTCCTTGCGCTTTACCTGCCCGTCGGCGTAGTAGCCGAGCATGTATTTGAGGAAGGCCTGCGTCATCTGCAGCTCGGTCTGCAGCGTGCCCTTGTCGCCGGCGGCGAAACGGAGCGACTCTTCGCTGGTCAGTGCGTCCATGCGCTTTTGCAGCGCCTTGTCGCGCAGCGAGGAATCTTTTACGTGGTTGATGGTGTAGTCGAGGAGGTTCCAGAAGCCGCGGGCCTGCTCGGTGAGTCCGTTGGAGGCGAACCAGGCATACTGGTAGTTGCGCGCGTTGTAGAAGCTGGTGAGGCGGCGTGCGATCGAGTCGGGCACTTTGTTGGCGCTGATGTAGCCGGCGAGGGCGTTGCTGTCGAGAAAGAGGTCGTTGTAGGCATTGGCGCGGCTGATGCTGCCGTCGCGCTTGCTGATCTTTTTATCGGTGCGGGCGCTGGCTTCGGTGCCGGTGCTGTCGTCGCCGCCGGTGCTGCCGGTCTGGGCGTTGCAGGCCGCCAGCAGGGTGCTGCCGAAAGCGAGGTAGAGGAGGAGCTTTTTCATACGTAGTGCATTTTACAAAAGCTGTGCCGCTGACAACGTGAGCCGTCAGCCGTCAGCCGTGAATTGTTTCGCCTGGCTTTCCGAAGGTTGCCGGAATCGTATTTGTAGGACGTAAACACATGGCGAAAGCGGCAAAAGGATTTGACTATAACCTCGATTTTAACAACACCGATTTCCGGAAGCACCCGGAGTTGTACCGGATGGGGAAAGGCGAGCAGGGCGTGTTGCTCGTGCAGCCTTATAAAGGCGAGCTGCTGCCCCACTGGCGCTTCCGCACGCCCGAAGTGGCGCGGGCCTCGGCCGCGAAGCTCCTCGAGCTGTTTGCCGCCTACCGCGACGCCGGCGACTTCGTGGGGATGGATATGGCGCGCAAGTTTCTCCAGATGGGCTATACCCGCAGCCGGCGCTATGCCAATCATGCGTCGGGGCAGAAATACAAGGGCGCCGTGCCCGCCGGTAAAAAAGGCCAGAGCGGCGCCCATGGCCGCCCCGAGCTTCCCCGCGACCCCGACCCGGTGAAGGCCGAAAGCGCGGCCATCTTTTATAAGGCCTGGCAGGAGGCGGCCGCGGATCCGGTGTACCAGCAGGCAGTAACGGAACATAAGGAGGCCGTGAGGCGTGAGGCGTGAGGCGTGAGGCGTGAGGCGTGAGGCGTGAGGCGTGAGGCGTGAGGCGTGAGGCGTGAGGGATTTGGGTTACGTAAGGTACCGCTAAATCGTACTCAATAATCGTAATTGGCGTAGAGCCAGTGGTAGCGTCATCCGCGTCCATCCTAACCAATCATAAAAATCTGCGTTCTTTCGCTCGCTCACGGCTGACGCCTCACGCCTCACGTTGCCGAATGGCCTGATTTTCGAACGTACACCGCATGCTCAATCTCGGATACGCCTGCATCAACGTCCAGCTGGCCGAAGAAGGCATCACCACGAACCGGGGCATGATCCGCCGCACCTTCCAGCAGAAGGGGGTGGCCTATGCCTCGCAACTGGCCCTGCAGAACGTGCAGGCCCTCTACCGCATCCTGCAGTGGAACGTGGAGCAGGGCATCCGCGTGTTCCGGATCACCTCCGAGCTGTTTCCCTGGGCCTCCGAATACCCGCTCGAGGAGATGCCCGATTTCGGGGCGATCCGCGATGTGCTCCAGGCCTGCGGCCGGCTGCCCATCCGCATGAGCACCCATCCCGGCCCCTTTAATAAGATGGCCGGCAGCGGGCCGACGCTCGAAAACACCATCCGCGACCTGGAGATCCATGCGCGCCTCTTCGACCTGATGGGGCTGCCACCGACGCACTGGAACAAGATCAATATCCACGTGGGCGGCGCCTATGGCGACAAAGCCGACACCCTGAAGCGCTTCGCCGACAACTTCGGCCGCCTGTCGCTGCCCCTGCGGCAACGGCTGACGGTGGAGAACGACGACAAGCCCGGCCTGTATACCGTGGCCGACCTGCTGGGGCTCCACGAAAGCACCGGCATCCCCATCGTGTTCGACTACTTTCACCACCGCCTGCACAACGGCGGGATGAGCGAGGCGGAGGCCTTCTCGCTCGCCTACGACACCTGGGACCTGCGGCCCGTGTTTCACTATTCGAGCTCCCGCCGCGACCACGAGGAGCCGACCGCCAAGGCCGAAGCCCACGCCGATTACGTGTACGAGCCGATCAACACCTACGGGAAGGACGTGGACATCGTGCTGGAAGCGAAAATGAAGGAAAAGGCCCTGGAGCGCTACTTAACCCAATTTGGACCAGCCCATCCCTTAACCCCTTCCCGGGGGGAAGGGGAATAGAAAGGGCTCTTTATAAATAAGTTGCCGCTTTGGAAGTGCTGCGATCAGAAAAAATATGCCCGATCTAAGTGCCCCCTTTGGGGGACAGGGGGCTTTTCCCTACTTTTGCAGCCTGAAAACGGGGTGTGCTGCTTGCTGTACGCTCCATCACCCAATAAAACAGCCTCTTTTAAACGCTTTTTATGGCAAAAGTCGGTAAGGTAAAACAGATCATCGGCGCCGTCGTGGACGTTCAGTTCGAAGGCAGCCTTCCTGAGATTTACAACGCATTAGAGATACAGAAAGAAAACGGCGACAAGCTGGTGCTCGAAGTGCAGACGCACCTCGGTGAGGACAGCGTGCGCACCATCGCCATGGACGGTACCGAGGGTCTGACCCGCGGTCTCACCGTGGTAGACACCGGCGCTCCGATCATGATGCCGGCTTCCGAGTCCATCAAAGGCCGCCTGTTCAACGTAACAGGAGACCCCATCGACGGCCTGCCCCCCGTTTCGAAAGTGAACGGCCGCGCCATCCACGCCAAGCCCCCGGCCTTCGAAAACCTGTCGACCGCTACCGAAGTACTCTACACGGGTATCAAGGTGATCGACCTCATCGAGCCCTATGCGAAGGGTGGTAAGATCGGTCTGTTCGGCGGAGCCGGTGTGGGTAAGACGGTTCTGATCCAGGAGCTGATCAACAACATCGCCAAAGCCTACTCCGGTCTGTCGGTATTCGCCGGCGTGGGTGAGCGTACCCGTGAAGGGAACGACCTCATGCGCGAAATGATCGAAGCCGGTATTATGAAATACGGTGACGCCTTCAAGCATTCGATGGAAGAAGGCGGCTGGGATCTCAGCAAGGTGAACTCCGAAGAGCTGGCCGACTCCAAAGCCACCTTCGTGTTCGGCCAGATGAACGAACCCCCGGGTGCCCGTGCCCGCGTAGCCCTGTCGGGTCTTACGATCGCCGAATACTTCCGCGACGGCGACGGCTCCGGTAAAGGCCGCGACATCCTGTTCTTTGTGGACAACATCTTCCGCTTTACCCAGGCCGGTTCCGAAGTGTCCGCCCTTCTCGGCCGTATGCCTTCGGCCGTAGGTTACCAGCCCACGCTGGCCACGGAGATGGGTCTGATGCAGGAGCGCATTACTTCTACCAAGAACGGTTCGATCACCTCGGTACAGGCTGTTTACGTACCTGCGGATGACCTTACCGACCCGGCTCCCGCAACCACCTTCGCCCACCTCGACGCTACCACGGTACTGTCGCGTAAGATTGCTGACCTTGGTATCTACCCCGCGGTGGATCCCCTGGACTCGACCTCGCGTATCCTGATGCCGTCGGTTGTAGGCAACCTCCACTACGACACTGCCAACCGCGTAAAGCTGATCCTCCAGCGCTACAAGGAGCTGCAGGATATCATCGCCATCCTCGGCCTGGACGAACTGTCCGATGAAGACAAGCTGACCGTAAGCCGTGCCCGTAAGGTGCAGCGCTTCCTGTCGCAGCCCTTCCACGTGGCCGAAGCGTTCACCGGTCTGAAAGGCGTGCTTGTTCCCATCGAGGAAACGATCCGCGGCTTCAACATGATCATGGACGGTGAGGTAGACGACTACCCGGAAGCGGCCTTCAACCTCGTAGGCTCCATCGACGACGCCATCGAGAAAGGCAAGAAGCTCCTGGCGCAAGCGCAGGGATAAGAACAGTTTATAGTTTGGAGTTTGTGGTTTGGAGTTGCCTGACGGCGGCGAAAAAAACGACAAACAACAAACGACAAACCACAAACCGATTTTTATGACATTAGAGATACTGACCCCCGAGCGTAAGCTTTTCTCCGGTGAGGTGTACGGCGTGCAGATGCCGGGCATCAGCGGTTCCTTTGAAGTGCTCGACAAGCACGCCCCGCTCGTAAGCGCCCTCAAGGCCGGCCGCGTGAAGGTGCTGCGCGACAAGCAGAACCATACAGCCACCTTCGATATCCAGGGCGGCTTTGTAGAGGTGCTCAACAACAAGGTGACCGTCCTCGTAGAGGGTGCCACGAGCAACGAAGCGTAAATCGTCAGCCGTGAGCCGTGCGCTCGCGATGCGCAATATTGAAAGAGGCAGCCAATGGCTGCCTCTTTCATTTAGGCAAAAAGTTGGTAAGTCCGGTTACCAATTAACTAATTCAGCTGCGGATCGATGGGGAAATTCACCATCATCTCGTAGTCGCCGCCGAGGTGCTTGAGCGCATCCTTCCAGATCTCTTCGGCCTGCTCGTGAAATACGAGGCGGCGCGTGGCGTCGACGGTGAGCCAGGTCTTCTCTTCGAGCTCGCCCTGCAGTTGCCCATTGCTCCAGCCCGAATAGCCGATGAAAAAGCGGATCATCGTCGGGTCGGCGGCTCCGCTGTTAATGAGCGCCACCACGGAGTCGAAGTCGCCGCCCCAGTATACGCCCTTGAATACTTCCACACCGCCGGGAATACGCTCAGGATAGCGGTGCAGGAAGTGAACGGTGTTCATCTGTACCGGGCCGCCGTAATACACCGGCAGCTTGTGCCCCTCGATCTCGGGCAGCAGCTCGTCGAGCGTGTTCTCATACTGCCGGTTGATGACGAAGCCGATCGATCCATCGTCGCGGTGCTCCGTCAGCAGCACTACCGTGCGCATGAAGTTGGGGTCTTTGAGAAAAGGATCCGCGATGAGTAAGACGCCGGTTGCAGGGGATACCATAAAAATAAATGTACGGGTTAGACCACAAAGTTTGTTAAAGGGTAGGGGCCAACAAATTGATGCCACGTTTAGGGAGCACTCCGCCCTATTTTTGTGAACCGCTGCTAAATCTTACTTTCCCGCCGTGAAAAAAGCTTTCCCCATCATATTGGTATTGATCACGCTCTCTTTGCTGAGCCTGTTTTATATACTGTATGCATGGCTCGACAACGTGCAGAAAGTACAGGAAGAGCAGGTGCGCCACCAGGTGCGCGATGCCATCGACCGCGTGGCCGATGAGCTGGGTGCCTACAAGGGGGCGTCGGCAGCTTCAGGGATCGGGCGAAGCCGGCCCTTCCCCGGCCTCGACAATATGCTCGACCTGCCGCATAACTATTCCATCTCGCAACGGTTTACCGCACAGGAGATCTACGAAAAGATCCGCCAACAGTTCGACGTGCAGAAGCTCAACAAAGTGCCCTTCGAGTTCGGAATCGTTACCAATATGAACGGCTACTATCTCGGCCGCCGTTCGAACCAGTTTGAAGCCTGGAACGCCGACTCGGCCAACCATTTTCAATACGTGCGCCCTATCACCCCTCCCGGCGGCTCGGCGGTGGAGAACCTCGCCCCCGACGAAATGCTGATCGTGGTGATCCCGCGGGTGGAGAATATTGTAGATATACAGTTGCGCTGGAAATTCGCCCTGGCCATCCTGTTTGTCGTGATCGTATTCGCTGCTTTCGGCTTTACGCTCTACACGATGCTGCGCCAGAAGAAGCTCGCGCAGATCAAGAACGACTTCATCAACAACATGACACACGAGTTCAAGACGCCCATCGCGACCATCTCCCTGGCCGTGGACGCCTTGCGCAATGAAAAAGTGCAGGCCGATGTGAAGAAGCTTTCCTATTTCAGCGAGATCATCAAGGAAGAGAACCAGCGCATGAACCGCCAGGTGGAAACGATCCTCAAGGCCGCCCTGCTGGAGCGGCAGGAGATCCAGCTGAACCGCAAAGAACTCGATGCCCACCAGATCATCCAGGACGTGGCCGATAACTTCATGCTGCGCCTGCAGGAAAAAGGCGGCTCCCTGGGCCTCAGCCTCGACGCCGACAACCCCGTCATCTACGCCGACGAAGTGCACTTCTCCAACCTGGTAAACAACCTCATGGACAATGCGGTGAAATACTCCAAGGAAAACGTGCCGCCACGCATCCAGCTGACCACCAGCGCCGACGAGCGCCGCTTCTTTATCCGTATCGAAGACAATGGTATCGGAATGAACCGCGAGACGCTGAAGCGCATCTTCGAAAAGTTCTACCGTGCCCATACCGGCAACATCCACAATGTAAAGGGCTTCGGTCTCGGCCTTTCCTACGTGAAGAGCGTGGTGGAAGCCCACCAGGGGCATATCAAAGCCGAAAGTACACTGGGCAAAGGCTCTGCGTTTACCATGGATTTTCCGCTGTTCAAGGAAGACAAGGATGCGTGAGCCTTGAGCCGCAAAGCGCAGCAACAAAAGAATGTCCCGCACTACGTACGGGACATTCTCTTTATCAGGCTGCGGTGCTCACGACTCACGATTTTCGCCACAGCAGGCTGCTGTCGCCATAGCTCAGGAAGCGGTAGCCTTGCTCCAGCGCGTGCGTATACACCCTGCGCCAGTCTTCCCCGATAAAAGCCGCTACGAGGCAGACCAGCGTCGACTTCGGCTGGTGAAAGTTGGTAAGCAGCGCTTCGGCCGACTGGAAGCGGTAGCCGGGGCGGATGAGGAGGGAGGTGCGTCCGTGCAATTCGTTCCAGCCGTTCTTCTCCAGTTCCCGTAGAAGTACGGTCAGGCTGTCGCGGTAGGAGAATGGAGTTTCCAACTCATAAGCTTCCCACTGCCCGAGCTCCGTTTGCAGCATGCCGGCAGCCGCGGTTTTCACGCCGAGCCAATAAAGGCTTTCCAGGGTGCGCAGGCTGGTGGTGCCCACGGCTACGAGGCGCGTTGCATCGACCAGTTCCCGGAGCGATGACGCCATTACCGAGAAATATTCGCCGTGCATCGGGTGGCCGCCGATGGTATCGCTTTTCACCGGCTTGAAGGTGCCGGCGCCCACGTTGAGCGTAACCGGGGTGCGGCGAATGCTTTTGGCTTCAAGGGCTTCCAGCACACGGGGCGTAAAGTGGAGTGCCGCGGTGGGTGCGGCCACGGAGCCCTGCTGCCGCGCGAAAATGGTCTGGTAGCGTTCTGCGTCGGCGCCCTCGGCGGCGCGGCGGATATAGGGAGGGAGCGGGATGGCGCCGGCGGCATGGAGCACCTCGGCAAAGGGGAGGGGGGGCGCCCACCGGAGGTCCACGATAAATTCGTCGGGCTCCTTCGATACGAAGCGGGCCTCGAGCACACAGTCGGCGCCCTGAACGGTCAGCGTCTTTGTGAGCACCTGGCCGGCTTTCCATTTAGAGGCGCCCCCGATGAGGCAGCGCCATTGCACGGGCCCTTCGCTCTGGAGGGCCGCCGTCATTTCGGCCGGTTGCTGCGGCTCGAGCAGGAACAGCTCGATGATGCCGCCGCTGGCTTTCTGGAAAAAGATCCGCGCTTCGATCACGCGGGTGTCGTTGACGACAAGGGTGGCGCCGCCGGGAAGTTCTTCGGCGAGGTTATGGAAGTGGCGGTCGGAGATTTTACCACTTTCCCACACCAGGAGGCGGGAAGCGTCCCGTTCCGCAAGCGGAAAGGCCGCAATCCGGTCGTCGGGGAGGGGGTAATCAAAGGCGCTGATCGGGAAGTCGGTCATGGGTATGTTTACAACTGGCGGGTTATCCACATTTTTAAACCGGTTATACACAGGCTATTCACCTAACCTGGTGGCCTATGCGCGGTAAAATGGCGTGGAACGGAGTGAAATCAATGCTTCCGGTGCTAACGGGATGCGTGGATAAAATAACGCCCCGCCACATGCTGTGCAAAAGTGGTAAAAAGTGTTATTTTGTGTCAACTTATCCCAATAAATGGCAACTATCAGCTTTCTCGGTGAACATGAAGCGACCCTCGATGCGAAGGGCCGGTTCCTGTTGCCTGCTGGTTTTAAGCGTCAGCTGCCGGAAGGCGAAGCTACGCGATTTGTCATAAACAGGGGGTTCGAGAAGTGCCTGACACTGTACCCCGTACAGAGCTGGCAGCCGCTCTACGACCAGATCGCGACGCTCAATGACTTCGATCCGGCCGTACGCGCCTTCCGCCGCACCTTCCTCAACGGAGCCATCGAGGTGGAGCCCGATACCGCCGGACGCATCCTGGTGCCGAAGAACCTGGCCGAATACGCTGGTCTCGGCAAAGACATCGTGCTCGCCGCGGCTGTGAACAAGATCGAGGTTTGGGATAAGACCGAATACCAGAAGTTCTTTGATACCTATTCAGCCAATGAATTCAGCGTTCTGGCCGCCCAGGTGATGGCACCGAAGACGGGAGGGATCAATGGGTAAGAAGCGTGAAGCGTCAGGCGTGAACCGTGAGCCCAAAGCCGCGGACCAGCAGCACGCTGCTGACGCTTCACGCCTTAGGGCTGACGATGGGTCCGTGCCCAACGCCGACTACCACATCCCGGTACTCCTGCACGAAGTGCTCGAAGCACTTGCGATCAGGCCCGACGGCGTGTACGTGGACTGCACCTTCGGGGGCGGCGGCCACAGCAGCCACGTCCTGAAGGCCCTCGGCGCCAACGGCCGCCTGCTGGTGTTCGACCAGGATGCCGACGCCGTCCGCAACGTGCCCGACGATGCCCGCGTGACCTTCGTGCCCCACAACTTCCGCCACCTGAAGCGCTTTCTGCAGCTGCATGGCCTGGCGCAAGTGGATGGCTTGCTCGCCGACCTCGGCGTCAGCTCCCACCAGTTCGACGAAGGCAGCCGCGGCTTCTCCACCCGCTTCGAAGGCGCGCTCGACATGCGCATGGACCAACGCGGGGAAAAGACCGCCGCCAGTGTGCTGCAGACCTACAGCGAAAGCGCGCTGCACAAGCTGCTGGAGCAATATGGAGAGGTGACCAACGCCAAAACGCTGGCCCGCACGATCGTGGAAATACGGAAGACGACGGCGCTCGACACGACCCTTGCTTTCCGCAACGCGGTGAGCACGGTCGTAAAGGGCAACCCGAACAAGTATTTCGCCCAGGTGTTCCAGGCACTTCGCATCGAGGTCAACGACGAGATGGGCGCGCTGAAGGAACTGCTGGAGCAGATACCCGATGTGCTGAAGCCGGGTGGCCGCGCAGCCGTCATCACCTTCCATTCGCTGGAAGACCGGCTGGTAAAGGTGTTTTTCCGCAACGGGACCTTCGAAGCCGAGGAAGAGCATCCCTTCGAGTCGACGGTGCGGCACAACCCGCTGAAGCTGGTAAACAAGAAGCCGATCGAAGCGAGCGCCGAAGAGCAGAAGCGGAACCCGAGATCGCGCAGCGCGAAGCTGAGAGTAGCGGAGAAGAAATAATGGGGCAACGGGATGATGCGTAGCGAATAAAGTGGGTAAAGTAAAAAAGTACCAATCCACTAATAGACCAATAGACCAATTAACAAACACTTGGAACAGGTAAGCAACAAGAGGGAGATCGAGCTGCGCTTTCGCTGGAAGCGCCTGCTGAACTACGGGAACGTGGTAAAGCAGATGCCTTTTTTCCTGTTCCTCGCCGGCCTGGCCGTGGTGTATATCTACAATGGCCATATGGCCGACAAGCTGAACCGCGACATTGCGCGGACGCAGCGCGAACTGAAGGAGCTGGAGTACGAGTACAAGACCGTCAAGGGACAGGTGCTTTTCCAGAGCAAGCAAAGCGAGCTGGTGAAAGCCGTCGCTCCGTTAGGATTGAAAGAAATGAGCGCTCCGCCGATGGTACTGAGCGACTCAGCCAGATAACGAACAAACAAAGGAAACCAGTTGGAAATTAAAAAGGACATATTATGGCGGGTTTACCTGAGCTACATCGGCATCGTGCTGCTGGGGCTCGTGGTGCTTGGCCGTGCCTTTTACATTCAGCGTTTCGAGGGTGCCCACTGGCGCGCGCTTTCGGATTCCCTGCACCAGAAATACGTGGCGCTCGACGCCGAGCGCGGCACCATTTACAGCGAGGACGGCCAGATGCTTTCCACCTCGATCCCCTACTTCGACGTGTACATCGACTTCGGCGCCGAAGGCCTCCGCGAAAAGAACGGCAAGCGCTTCCGCGCCAACCTCGACTCCTTTGCCATGGCGCTTTCGAACTTTTTCCGCGACAGCACCGGCGCGCCCGAAAAAACCGTCAGCGAATACAAGAAGGAGCTGAAAGCCGCTTACAACCAGGGCAACCGCTACTTCTCCCTGCACAAGAACCTTTCCTTCGACCAGTATAAGACTTTCCGCACACTGCCGCTGGTGCGCCTCGGTCGCAACAAGAGCGGCGTGATCGTGGAAACGAACACGCGCCGCCTTAATCCTTTCGGGCTGCTCGCCCGCCGCACCATTGGCCTGTCGCGCGCCAACGCCCAGAATGTAGGCCTCGAGCGCACCTACGACTCGCTGCTCGGCGGGGAGTCGGGCAAGCGCCTCGTACGCTTTATCTCCGGCGGCGCTTACGTGCCGGTGGAAGGCTACGAGATCGACCCCGAGAACGGCAAGGATATCATCACCACCCTCGATGTCAACATCCAGGACGTAGCCGAGAATGCCCTGCTCAAGATCCTTTCCGAAAATGGTTCCCAGTACGGCACCTGCATCGTGATGGAGACGAAGACCGGTAAGATCAAAGCCATCGCCAACCTGGGCCGCCGCAAAGACGGGAGCTACGACGAAGACCTCAACTACGCCCTGCATACCACCGAGCCCGGCTCCACCATCAAGCTCGCCACCCTGCTTTCCGTGCTCGAATCGGGCAGCAGCCGCGTGAACGACCTCGTGGAAGTGGGCAGCGCCGGTTCCGAATACGTGGGCGTGCGCGTCATCAACGACGCCGAGCGCGCTCCGAAGCCGATGCTCACCGTTCGTGAAGCCTTTGCGCATTCGTCGAACGTGGGCATGGCCAAGCTGGCCTACAAAGCCTTCGCCGAGGACCCCGGCAAATTCAAGAGCTACCTGCACCGCTTCCGCCTTGACCGCAAGCCGGGTATCGGCCTCGTGGGTGAAGAAGCACCGCTGCTCCCCAAGTGGCGCCGCAACAAAGAAGGCCTTCACGCCATGCTCACCATGTCGTTCGGTTACGCCATCGAAGTAAGCCCGGTGCAAACGCTGATGCTGTACAACGCCATCGCCAACAACGGTAAAATGATGCGGCCTTACCTCGTGAGCAGCATCCGCCAGAGCGGTGCCGTGGTAAAAGACGTGGAGCCCGAAGTGCTCGACCCGCAGATCGTAAAGGCTTCGGTGGTGCGCGATGCCCGCTCCTGCATGGAGGCCGTGGCCATCGAAGGAACCGCCAAGGAAATTTTCAAGGATATGCCGTTCCCTGTGGCCGGCAAAACCGGAACCGCGCACGTGGCGGGCGGCTCGCTCAGTTATTCGGATGGCGTGTACCAGGCTTCTTTCGTCGGGTACTTCCCCGCCGACGTGCCCGAGTATACCTGCATCGTGGTGGTGAAAACGCAACCCCATGCCGTGAAGCACTTCGGTGGCGCCCTGGCGGCCCCGGTGTTCAAGGAAGTGGCGCTGAAGCTATTTGCCACGAAGCTGCAGCAGAAGCGCGGTACCACAGTGCCGGTAACTGCCGACAGCCTGCGCTACAACTACGCCGGCTATGCCCCCGGCGTGAAGCAGGTGTTCCGCTCGGTAGGTGTCCGGGCCGTGCGCGACTCGGCCAGGGTAGGCGACTGGGCGCGCTTCGACGCCTCCTGGAATGGCGCCGTGGCCAAGCCCATCACCGTGGTGAAAAAGCGCATCCCCGACGTGCGCAACATGACCTTACGCGACGCGCTCTATGTGCTCGAGAATATGAATGTGAAAGTAGTGGCCAAAGGCCGTGGCAAGGTGCTCCTACAGGACATCGCGCCGGGCACCGAGGTCGCCAAAAATCAAACGGTAACCCTGCTGCTCAACTAATGAAGGTACTCGCCGACATATTATATACAGTGCGCCTCCGGGCAGTGAACGGCGACAGCAATGCGCCGGTATCCTCGGTGCAGATCGACTCGCGCAAAGTGGAAGCGGGCGCGCTGTTCGTAGCCGTGAAAGGCACCGCCTCCGACGGGCATGCCTTCATCCCGAAAGCGGTCGGGCTCGGCGCTACGGCGATCGTGTGCGAAACGCTTCCGTCGGAACTGAAAGAGGGTGTGACTTACGTGCAGGTGGAAGACAGCGCCGAAGCGGCCGGCATCATCGCGCACAACTTTTACGGGCAGCCTTCGGGCCGCATGAAGCTCGTAGGGGTTACCGGCACCAACGGCAAGACCACTATCGCCACGCTGCTCTACAAGCTCTTTAACGGTCTTGGTTACACCTGCGGCCTCGTGAGCACGGTGGAAAACGTGATCGACGGAGAGGTCATCCCCTCCACGCACACTACGCCCGACGCGGTGAGCCTCAACGCCCTGCTGGGGCTGATGGCCGACCGTGGCTGTACACACGTGTTCATGGAGGTAAGCTCGCACGCGGTGCACCAGCGCCGCATCGCCGGCCTGCACTTCGCCGGCGCACTGTTCAGCAACATCACCCACGACCACCTCGACTACCACAAGACCTTCGACGAATACATCAAGGCGAAGAAAGCCTTCTTTGACGGGCTTTCCGCCGACGCCTTCGCCATCACCAACGCCGACGACAAGCGCGGCGCTGTGATGCTGCAGAACACGGCGGCCAACAAACTTTCCTACAGCCTGCGCACCGTGGCCGACTTCAAGGGCAAGATCCTCGAAAACGCGCTCACGGGCCTGGTGATGACGGTGAACGAGCAGGAAGTGCACTTCCGCCTCATCGGCGAATTCAATGCTTACAACCTGCTGGCCGTTTACGGCGCGGCGGTGTCGCTGGGCGAAGACAAGCAGGAAGTGCTGCAGGTGCTTAGCAACCTCACGGGCGCTGAGGGCCGCTTCGACTACCTCGTGTCGGCAAAAGGGCGCGTGCTCGGCATTGTGGATTATGCCCACACGCCCGATGCGCTGGTAAACGTGCTCAGCACCATCAAGAAGCTGCGCAAGGGACACGAGCAGATCATCACCGTGGTAGGCTGCGGCGGCGACCGCGACAAAACGAAGCGCCCCATCATGGGCGAAGTGGCCTGCACCCACAGCGACAAGGTGATCTTCACTTCCGACAACCCGCGGAGCGAAGACCCGCTGCAGATCCTGGCCGATATGGAAGAAGGCCTGAGCAGCGCCGCCCGCCGCAAGTTTGTATCGATACCCGACCGCAAGCAGGCTATCAAGACCGCCGTCAGCATGGCTGGCCCGGAAGACATCCTGCTGATTGCCGGGAAGGGACATGAGAAATACCAGGATGTCAAAGGCGTAAAGCAGCACTTCGACGACAAGGAAGTGCTGCAGGAAATGTTTGAACTATTGGATAAATAAATAATGAGTAACCAGTAATGAGTGGGAGCACTCTTTACTTGCTCACAGACCGGATCAACAACGAAAACAAAACAGGGCGGCGGGTAACTACTCATTACTCATCACTCATTACTCATCGAAGATGCTCTATCACCTCATACAATGGCTCGAGTCGAACGTGACCCACATCCCGGGCAGCGGTGCCTTTATGGGTATCGCCACGCGCGTGCTTTTGGCCGTGCTGTTGTCGTTGGTGATCACTACGGTGTTCGGCAAGCGGCTGATCCGCTTCCTGCAAAAGAAGCAGATCGGTGAAAGCGTGCGCGAGCTTGGCCTTGCGGGCGAGACCCAGAAGAAGGGCACCCCCACGATGGGCGGCATCATCATCATCCTGGCGATCCTTATCCCCACGCTGCTGCTGGCCAACCTGACGAAGGTGTACGTGCGCCTGATGATCTTCAGCACCCTATGGCTGGGTGTGATCGGCTTTATCGACGACTACCTGAAGCTGCGCGCCAAGCGCCAGGCGCAGGCCCTGGGCAGTGCCTATAAGAAAAGCGACAAGGACGGCCTCGCCGGCTGGTTCAAGATCTTCGGGCAGGTAGCCCTCGGTATCACGGTCGGCGCCACGCTCTGGTTCAACGGAAGCGTGAAGACCTGGCGCGAATACCAGGGTGCCAACCCGCCCGCCGGCGCGCACGTAACGCAGATCAATGGCAAGACCCGCGTGTATGTGGATGCGAAGGAAGTGGTGACCACCATTCCCTTTGTGAAGAACCACGAATTCAACTACGGGCGCCTGCTGCCGCAAAGCATGCGTGGCTATGCCTGGGTACTGTATATCCTCATCGTGATCCTGATCATCACGGCCGTGTCGAACGGCGCCAACCTCACCGACGGCCTCGATGGCCTCGCCACGGGTACTTCGGCGCTCGTGTCGGTGGCGCTGGGCATCTTCGCCTATGCGTCGGGGTCACTGCTGTTTGCCGACTACCTCAACATCATGTTCATTCCCAACCTGGGCGAGCTGTCGATCTTCATCGGTGCCATGATCGGGGCCTGTGTGGGCTTCCTGTGGTACAACTCTTACCCGGCGCAGGTATTCATGGGCGATACCGGCTCGCTCACCCTCGGCGGCCTCATCGCCGCACTGGCCATCATCGTGCACAAAGAGCTGCTGATCCCGATCTTCTGCGGCGTGTTCCTGGTGGAAAACCTGAGCGTGGTGCTGCAGGTGGCTTATTTCAAATACACGAAGAAAAAATACGGTGAGGGACGGCGGATCTTCCTGATGAGCCCGCTGCACCATCACTATCAAAAGAAAGGCTACCACGAAGCCAAGATCGTAACCCGCTTCTGGATCGTCACCCTTCTGCTGGTGGTGCTCTCGGTGGTCACGCTCAAGCTTCGTTAACGATAAAAACCCTGATGAAGAACCACCCTTCAAACGGAACGGACCGGATGTTAAACACCAAACCTTGATTTCAGATCTCGGATCTCGGATGTCGGATTTTAGGAAAGAATGGCGACGAAGAGCGAAGAGCAAACATAAACGGAAGATGTGGTAGCGAACCGGTTACCCATCAACCAATAGACTAATAAACTAATTAACGGATGAAGCGATTGGTCATACTGGGCGGCGGCGAAAGCGGGGTAGGGGCGGCATTGCTGGCCCGCCAGCGCGGCTACGACGTGTTCCTGTACGACGAGGGCGCGCTGAAAACTCCGTACCGCAAGGAGCTGGAGGAGGCCGGGATTCCCTTCGCCGAGCAAAGCGTGGACGACGCCCTTATTCTCAGCGCCGCCGAAGTGGTGAAGAGCCCGGGCATTCCCGAAAAGAATGCGCTGGTGAAGAAGATCCGCGCCGCGGGCATCCCCGTCATCTCGGAGATCGAGCTGGCCTATCGCTACAAGGGCAACAGCCGCATCATCGCCATCACCGGCTCCAACGGCAAGAGCACCACCACGGCGCTCATCTACCATATGTGCAAAACGGCCGGTCTTGATTGCGCCCTCGTGGGCAATATCGGTTACTCGTTTGCCAAGCAGGTGGCCGAAGAACCCAAGCCGCTCTATGTGGCCGAGATCTCGAGCTTCCAGCTGGACGACATCACGACGTTCCGTCCCGATGTGGCCCTGCTGCTCAACATCACCGAAGACCACCTCGACCGGTATGAGTACCGCTTCGAGAACTACATCCGGAGCAAGTTCCGGATCGCCATGAACCAGACCGACGCCGACTACTTCCTCTACAATGCAGACGACGAAGTGATCGGTCAGTATATGAACCTTATTTCCAACAGCGTAAAAAAACTTCCCATGAGCATGAAGCGTAAAGAGGAGCCCGGTGCCTACATCCAGGATAATGAGCTGAATGTAAATGTGCCCGGTGCCGAGCAGCAGCAGATGAGCGTGTACGATTTCGCCCTCAAGGGCAAGCACAACCAATTCAATACTATGGCAGCATGCGTAGCGGGCGCCACGATGGAGATCCGCAAGAGCAAGATCCGTGAGGCGGTGCAGACCTTCCAGAGCCTGGAGCACCGCATGGAGCCCGTGGCCACCGTGCGGGGCGTGGAGTTCATCAACGATTCCAAGGCCACCAATGTCAACTCCACCTGGTATGCCCTCGAGAGCATGACGAAGCCGACGGTGCTCATCCTCGGTGGCATCGACAAGGGCAATGACTATACGCTCATCGAGGAGCTCGTGACCGAGAAGGTAAAGGCCATCGTGTGCATGGGCACCGACAACGCCAAGATCCACGAAGCGTTCAACGGTAAGGTGCCGCTGACCGATACCGCTTCAGCCGCCGACGCCGTGCGCGCCGCCTATGAGCTGTCCGTCCCCGGCGACGCCGTGCTGCTGAGCCCCGCCTGCGCTTCTTTCGACCTCTTTAAAAATTACGAAGACCGCGGCATCCAGTTCAAGGACGCCGTTAAGAACCTCTGATGCCGCAAACTGCCGACATATCGTTTGCCGAGCTGGCGAAAAACGCCAATGTGCTCCGGAAGACCAAGGGCGACAAGGTCATCTGGGCCCTCGTGGGCCTGCTGGTGCTCGTGTCGCTGCTGGTGGTGTATAGCGCCACCGGCTCGCTGGCTTACAAGAACTACAAGGGCAACACCGAGGTGTACCTGTTCAAGCAGGTCGTGTTCATCGCCCTCGGTTTCTGCGTGATCTACTTCGCCCACCGTGTGAATTATACGCTGTATTCGCGCGTGGCGAAAGTGCTGTTCCTGCTGTCGATACCACTCCTTATTTATACGCTGTTCTTCGGGGCCACCATCAACCAGGGCTCGCGCTGGATCCGCCTGCCGATCATCAACATGACGATGCAGACCTCCGACCTTGCGCGCCTGGCCCTGTTCATGTACCTGGCTCGGATCCTGAGCCGCCGTCAGAACGTCATTAAAGATTTCAAGAAAGGCTTCCTGCCCGTTATCGGGCCGGTAGCACTCACCTGCGCGCTCATTGCGCCGGCCAACCTGTCTACGGCCCTGCTGCTCGGCGCAACCTGCATGATGCTGCTGTTCATCGGGCGCGTGTCGTCGAAGCACTTGCTGCTAACGATAGGTGTTGCCGCCATCCCCGTCGCGATCCTCATCTCCGCAGCCGTTGTGAAGCACAAGACCGGTGGCGACGAGGAGGAAGCGACCACCGTGGCCGCGCCGAAGCCGAAGAGCAACCGCCTCACCGCCCGCGTGGACACCTGGATCTCGCGCGTGGAGAACTTCATGTATGGTTCCAAGGAAGTATCGAACGATGATTCCTACCAGACCGACCAGGCGAAGATCGCTATTGCCACGGGCGGTGCTTTAGGCCTCGGCCCGGGCAACAGCCAGGCGCGCAACTTCCTGCCGCAGGCTTACAACGACTTTATCTATTCGATCATCATCGAGGAATACGGACTGGTGGGCGGCGCGTTCATCATCTTCGTGTACCTCGCGTTGCTCTTTCGCTGCATCCGCCTGTACAAGCGTTGTCCGTATGCTTTCGGCGCCTTCCTGGCCCTGGGGCTTTCGTTTACGCTGGTGCTGCAGGCCATGGCCAACATGGCGGTCAATGTCAACCTGTTTCCCGTTACCGGGGTCACCCTGCCGCTCGTGTCGATGGGCGGATCGAGCTTCCTGTTTACCTGCCTGGCCATCGGCATCATCCTGAGCGTGGCCCGCAACGTAGAGCAGCACGAAGGCAAGGAGCGCCTCAAGGAAGAGCGCGCCAGAGCCCGTGAAGAAGCGGAAGCCGATGCCGAAGCCGGCGTAATCGAAGAAGAGGAGGGCATCACGGTATGAGCAAGCGGATCATCATTGCGGGTGGCGGCACCGGTGGGCATATTTTTCCCGCCCTGGCCATCGCCAATGCCCTGAAGCAGCTGGAGCCTACTGTAGAAATACTGTTCGTGGGCGCCCGCGGCAAAATGGAGATGGAAAAAGTTCCGCAGGCGGGCTATCCCATTAAGGGGCTCGACATCGCGGGCTTCAACCGGAGTTCTTTGCTTAAAAATATCTGGCTGCCCTTCAAGCTCGTAAAAAGCTTCTTCCAGGTGCGGAGCATCGTGCGCGATTTTGCGCCCGACGCGGTCATCGGCGTCGGCGGTTACTCCTCGTTCCCGGTACTGCGCTACGCACAGGCGAAGGGCATCCCCACCTTCCTGCACGAGAGCAACTCGTTTGCAGGAAAAAGCAACATGCTGCTGGGTAAAAAGGCCACGCGCGTGTTCGTGGCGGCCACAGGGATGGAGCGATTCTTCCCGGCCGACAAGCTCGAAGTGGTAGGCAACCCGATCCGCCCCGGCATCGTGAAGACTGCCGCCCTGCCGAAAAGCGAGGCGCTGCGCTTTTTCGGGCTGCAGGAAGGACGGGTAACAGTGCTGGCCGTGGGCGGTTCGCTTGGTGCCCGCTCCATCAACGAAGCCCTCGCTTCCCACCTTGATGCGCTGGTGAGCGCCGGGATCCAGCTGATCTGGCAGACGGGCAAGACCGACGCCGCCCGCTGGCGCGAAGCTGCCGACGGAAAGCCAGGCATCTGGGTGGGCGACTTCATTACCCACATGGAGCAGGCCTATGCCGCCGCCGACATCGTGGTAAGCCGCGCCGGCGCCATGGCGGTTGCCGAGCTCTGCGTGGTGGCCAAGCCGGTACTGTTCGTGCCTTACCCGCACGCCGCGGAAGACCACCAGACCGCCAATGCCCGCCACCTCGTGGAGCAGAATGCGGCCCTGATGATCGCCGACAGCGAGGCAAAGAACAAGATCGTGCCCGAGCTGCTGGCCCTGGCCGGCGACGGCAACCAACAGGAACTATTGAGACGACATATAGGAACGCTCGGGGTGACCGATGCCGACCAAAAGATTGGACAAGCCATTTTAAAACAGATCGCGTAAGAACCACCATGATGAACGAACCCACCCACGTGCCGTCCATACGGAATGTGAAGTCCGTATACTTTATCGGTATCGGCGGCATCGGCATGAGTGCACTGGCCCGCTACTTCAAGGGTCGCGGCGCCCGTGTGAGCGGCTACGATAAGACCGAAACGGAACTCACCCGCCAGTTGGTGACCGAGGGGATTGAGGTACACTATACGGAAGACGTGGCGCTCATTCCCAAAGACGCGCAGGTCGTCGTGTATACTCCGGCGGTACCGAAAGAGCACGCCGAATTGGTGTACTATCAACAGCATGGGTTCCCGGTGCTGAAGCGCAGCGACATCCTGGGCGGCATCACCGAGGAGTCGTTCAACATCTGCGTGGCCGGCACACACGGCAAGACCACCACTTCTACGATGGCGGCGCACATCCTGCGTCACAGCGGCTTTGGGGGCAATGCTTTCCTGGGCGGCATCTCCGTCAACTACAACACGAACTTCTGGACCTCCTTCAACGACGTAGCCGTGGTGGAGGCCGATGAATACGACCGCTCTTTCTGGAAACTGAGTCCCGACGTGGCCATCATCACCTCCATGGATCCGGACCATCTCGACATCTACGGCGATGCGAAGACCATGGAAGACGCCTTCGTGACCTTCGGCAACAAGCTGAAGCCGGGCGGCCTCCTTATTTCCAAGTTCGGCCTCACGCGCGCCAAGGAGATCAAGGCCGACCGCCACTGGACCTACAGCCTGCAAAACGACGCCGCCGACGTTTATGCGGCCAACATCCGCATCGAGAACGGCGGCTATACCTTCGACGTCAACCTGCCCGATACATCACTGTACGAGCTGCGCCTCAACATCGGCGGCATGCACAACGTGGAAAATGCTGTGGCCGCCATTGCCGCCGCACACTCGCTCGGCATCGAGGGGCAGCTCATCAGCAACGCGATCGCCGCTTTCAAAGGTGTGCGCCGCCGTTTTGAGTATGTCATCGCGCCGCAGCCGAAAGAGCCGGGCGGCTATGTGCAACCGGTACTGATCGACGACTATGCCCACCACCCGGAGGAGCTGAGCGCCCTGCTGAAGAGCGCCCGCAGCCTTTTCCCCGGCCGTAGAATTACAGTCATTTTTCAGCCGCACCTTTTTAGTCGAACAAAAGACCTGTTTCACGGATTTGCAAAGAGTCTGGAATGGGCGGATCGCATACTTTTGCTGCCCGTTTATCCCGCCCGCGAGCTCCCGATGGAAGGCGTGAGCAGCCAGCTGATCCTGGACGCGATAGACAAAGAGGACAAGAAACTGTTGAGCAAAGACCAACTGCTGGAATGGGCCACCGCGCAAGCACCCCAACTGGATAAGGAGTTCGGAGAAGTCATCATCACCGCCGGAGCGGGTGATATCGATGCCCTCGTGCCACAACTGTACCAAATTTTTAAGAACGCCTGATGAACCGTAAGCGCCTCCTCCGAAAAGTACTCACCGCCCTCTTCTGGCTGACCACCGGAACGGGGATGGTCGTGCTGTTGGTGGCCGCCAACCGGCCCGAGCAAGGCCATGCCGTGCGCGAAGTGCTGATCAGCATCAAAGGCGACGGCGAGCAGTTCTTTATCGACAAGAGCGACATCCTCCAGCAGCTGACCACCGCCGCGCGCACAGCAATCAAGGGACGCTCCATCGACGCGCTGAACCTGGCCCGCCTCGAAAACGCACTCGAAAAGGGCGTCTGGATCCGCCAGGCCGAACTCTGGATCGACAGCCGCGATGTGCTGCACGTGCAGGTGACGGAGCGCGAGCCCGTGGCCCGTGTGTTCACGACAGCCGGCACCTCGTATTATATCGACTCTTCGGGCCAGCGGATGCCGCTGCTCGAAAAGGAAAGCGCCCGCGTGCTGGTGGTGACCAACTATCCCGGCAGCGCCCGCTTCAATCACCAGGACAGTCTCCGCGCCGCCGACGTCAAGGCCATCGCCGTGACGGTTCGTGCTGACGAATTCTGGAAAGAGCAGATCGCACAGCTGGACATCACGCCCTCGGGGAGTTTCGAGGCGATCCCGGTAGTGGGCAACCACATCATCCGCCTCGGCGACGCTCAAAACCTCAACGCCAAGCTGGCGCGCCTGATCCTTTTTTACAAGAAGGTGCTGGCCCGCACGGGCTTCGATAAATACGCCGTGGTAGACGTGCAATACGCCGGACAGGTGGTAGGCGTGCACCGCGGCGCCGTTTCGGAAGTGGATTCGCTGCAGCTGCAGCGCAACATACAGGAGTTGCTGGAGCGCTCGCAGCGCCAGATGCAGGAAGACAGTCTCGCTGCCGTGCAGCTGGGCCTCGCCGACGACACCGCCCGGGCACGGGTGCAGCTGCCGCTCGACTCCATCGCTACGCAGCCGGAGCCTTCGGCGCCTGCAGCGGCACCTGTACACAACAGCACGGATACGACGCGACGGGCAGCCGCTTCGCATCCGGCACCCGCCACGGCACGCCCCACCGCCACCCGGCCGGCAACGACGCGGGCGGCAACACCCCACGCGCAGCGGCCGCAACCGGCGCGCCGCCAGCCGGCAGCCCGCACCGTGCCCGCGCAGCGGGCGCAACCAAGGGCCGTCATGCCGGCAAGGCCAAAGCCACCGCGACGAACCGCCAACGAATATTAAACCCTTACCCCCATACGTAACCCATTACCTACAACAACTAAAAACAACCATAAACATGAACAACGAGCAACCCATCATCGTGGGATTGGACATCGGAACCACCAAGATCGCCGTCATTGCCGGACGCAAGAACGAGTACGGCAAGCTGGAGATCCTGGGTTTCGGCCGCTCCAACTCCAACGGCGTGAAGCACGGGCAGGTGCTGAACATCGATGAGACGATCAAGGCGATCCGGCAGGCCCTCGACAACTGTTATGCTTCCAACCCCAACCTGGAAGTGAACGAGGTGTACGTAGGCATCGCCGGTCACCACATCAAAAGCCTGCAGACCCGCGGCGACATCGTTCGGCAAAATACCGACGACGAGATCGCGCAGCTGGACATCGACAAGCTGATTGCCGACCAGTACAAAACGTACATCCCCGCCGGCGACCAGATCATCGATGTCATTCCGCAGGAATTTACGGTCGACAACTTCCAAAACATTCCCGACCCGATCGGGTACAGCGGCGTGAAAGTGGGCGCCAACTTCCACATCATCACTGGCGACAAGAACGCCATCCGCAACATCAACCGCTCGGTGGAAAAGAGCGGACTCATCACGAAGGACCTCGTGCTGCAACCCCTCGCTTCTTCGGCCGCCGTTATGGCGCAGGAAGACCTCGAGGCGGGTGTAGCCATCGTGGACATCGGCGGCGGTACCACCGACCTGGCCGTGTTTTACGAAGGCATCCTGAAGCACACTGCGGTGATCCCCTTCGCCGGTGAGAACATTACCAACGACATTAAAACGGGCCTCGGCGTACTCAAGACGCAGGCCGAGCAGATGAAAGTGCAGTTCGGCTCCGCGCTCGCCAACGAAGCGAAACAGAACGCCTACATCACCATCCCGGGTCTCCGCGGAATGCCTTCCAAGGAGATCTCGGTGAAGAACCTCGCCAACATCATCCAGGCGCGCATGAGCGAGATCCTCGACTTCGTCACCTATCACCTGAAGCAGGTAGGGCTCGACAGCCGGATGCTCAACGGCGGCATCATCCTCACGGGTGGCGGCTCGCAGCTGAAGCACCTCATCCAGCTCACCGAGTATGTGACCGGCCTCAACGCCCGCATCGGCCTGCCGACGGAGCACCTGGCCGCTGGCCACATCGAGGAGCTGGCTAAGCCCACGTATTCGACTTGCCTGGGCCTCATCCTGAAGGGCTACGACGACTACGAGCACAACCGCAAGCAGTTCGAGAAAGACTTCCGCGTGGTGGAGATCCCCGACAACCTGCGCCAGCAGCCGGCCGACACCGACGACGTAGCCGTGCAGACACACACCATGGTGGTGCCTGCCGAGACTGCCGTCAAGCAACGCGCCCGCTTCTGGGACAAGTTTCGCAACAGCCTGATCGACATCTTCAAGGAAGAAGAAGACCAGCACCTGTAAAGCCCATCCCCTGACCCCTTCCCGAAAGGAAGGGGAAATGAAGTCACCAAGTTCAAAAAAACACGCCTCTCTACTCCCTCCCCTACGGGGAGGGTCGGGGAGGGGCTCCCAAATAATAAGCTATGATCCACTTTGATCTCCCGAAGGAAAAATCCTCCATCATAAAAGTCATCGGCATCGGTGGCGGCGGCACCAACGCCGTAAACCACATGTATAGCCAGAACATCGAAGGCGTGAACTTCATCATCGCCAACACCGACGCACAATCCATCGCCACGAGCGAGGTGCCCAACAAGGTGCAGCTCGGGCCGCACCTGACGCAGGGCCTCGGCGCCGGAGCCAACCCCGAGATTGGCCGCCAGGCTACCGAGGAAAGCCTCGAAGAGCTGAAAGCCACCCTCGAGGTCAACACCAAGATGGCCTTCGTTACCGCCGGTATGGGCGGCGGCACCGGCACCGGTGGCGCACCCATCATCGCCAAGGTGTGCAAAGACCTCGGCATCCTCACCGTGGGCATCGTGACCACACCCTTTTCCTATGAAGGCCGCAAGCGCCAGCTCCAGGCCGAGGAAGGCATTAAGAACCTGAAGAACTACGTAGATACCCTGCTGGTGATCTCCAACGACAAGCTGCGTCACCAGTTCGGTAACCTCAAGATGCGCGAAGCCTTCGCGAAGGCCGACAACGTGCTGGCCACCGCCGCCAAATGCATCACCGACGTGATCAACAGCACCGGCCAGATCAACGTTGACTTTGCCGACGTGTGCACCGTCATGAAAAACGGTGGTGTAGCCATCCTCGGCAATGCTGCCTGCGACGGTGAAGGCCGTGCACAGCGCGCCATCGAGGAAGCGCTCAATTCGCCGCTGCTCAACGACAACGAGATCCGCGGCGCCAAATGGATCCTCATCAATATCAACTCCTCCGAAGGCGAGCACGAGTTTACGATGGACGAAGTAGACATCATCCAGAACTACCTGCTGTCGCAGGCCGGCGAGCACACCGATGTGATCCTCGGTCTCGGCTACGACAACGCGCTCGGCGCCAAGCTGGGCATCACCCTCATCGCCACCGGCTTTGAGCACAAAGACCCCTTCACCCAGAGCGCCCCGAAGGCGCAGGCAGCGCCCGCCCCGCGCGAGGAGAAGATCGTGCTGACGCTCGGCGAGCAGCCGAAGGCCAAAGCGCCGGAAGCGCCCGCCCCGGTAGCAGCTGTTGATCCGCTGGCTCCCCAGCTGGTGGAAGATGGCACGCAGGCGCCGGCAGCACCCGAGCTGACGTTCGTACAGACGCTCCGCGAGGAAGCGCCTGCCGCCGACGAAGAAGGTCCCGTATTATTACAATTGAAGCTGAAAGACGAAGAGGCCGAGCGTGAGCGCGAGCGCCTGGAACTGGAAGCACAAAAGCGGCAGCTCGACGACAAGTTCGAACAGCTCCGTCAGAATATTATCGGCAGCGCTCCCGAGTCCGCTGCCCCGAACGCAATCCCGCCGTCTGCAGCGGCGGGTGGTTATCTGGCCAGACCCTCCAATATCTACGCAGAATCCAACCCGGATGTGTCTACACCCACTTCTGCAGGAAAACCCGTTGCGGGACCTATTGCATCGAACGAAGAAGAGGAAACCTTCCAGATGCAACTGGTGATCCGTAATGATCAAGCGACGGATGTGGCCGTACCCCAACAAGCTCAAACGCCAAACAACAAACCGGTCGAGGACCCTGCGCCGCAGGACATGGCCGGTGAGGAAAAACGCAGGCAAGCCGAACGTTTGCAAAAACTGAGAAACCTCTCGTTTAACATGCACTCGGCAGACCCGAATAATGAGTTTGAACAGGTGCCGGCCTACATCCGACGCAACATGGAGCTGCAAAGCAACCAGAGTACCGTTGAAAACTTTTACAGCAACTACACCGTTCAGCCCGATGGCAAGAACGGCGCTCAGATCTCCACGATCAATACTTTCTTAGACGGCAAAAAGCCGGACTAAAACGCGGTGCCGGTCCTGCCCGGACCGGTTTCCATCCTGTTGAAAACAGCCGCTCGTTGGCTTGTGTTTTTAGTTGTTAAACCCCTGGTCTTTGTGCCGGGGGTTTTTTGTTGGTGGCGGCAGAAACCGGGGCATTACGTTTCGCTCCCGAGTAAAACGGTCGTCGGCTTTTTCAAAGCCCGTGCAACGTTTTCGATTCACTGCCTGTCAGGGCTGAAAAGAAACACCATGAACCGCTCATTCATCCGCTCGCTCGCGCTTGGCCTGCTGGCCACGGGCTTCACCCAATGCCGAAAGGACAGCGTTGATCCTGTCAGCACGAGCCTGCTGCGCGAAGACCTGCCCTTTATACAACAGCAAACAAAAGGACATTGGATCCTCCGGCGCATCAGCGGCGGCATTTGCGGCAGCTGCGAGCATCCCGTGCAGGCCGGGTCCTATATGGACCTTTCACCCGGCCAGGTGACCTTCGGCAACGATTCACTCGGCGTGGTGGAAAGCGGCCCCATCACGTGGCGGCCGGCCAACCTGTTCGGCAATGGCTATTATTTCGAAGGCCCTTCCGGCAACGGCTACGCGCCGACGGAGATACGGCAGGACACGCTGCTGCTGCAGCAATACGCTGCCGACGGCGTTACCTATCACTACACGCGCTGACCCTCGGTCAGCCGCGCATGTTCATCAGGTCGATCATCAGGTTGAAGGAATCCATCGACGAAGGATTATTGATCTTGAAGGGCTTCACGATGAAACCCGATACACCCAATCGGCGCGCCGCCTCGCGGTCCACCTTCTCGTCGGAGGTGGTGATGATAAAGCACTTGAGTCCCTTCCAGGTTTCCGAGCGGCGCAGGGCTTGCAAAAACTCGAGGCCGTTCATCTTCGGCATGTTGATGTCGGCCAGCACCACGTCGGGGAGGTTGTCGCCTACATTGTTCAGGGCCTGCAATCCTTCCTCGCCGTTGCGCGCATGCTGCAGGTGATATACGATCTTCATCTTGTCGAGCGTGCGACGGATGTCGATGACATCGAGTTCGTCGTCTTCCACCAGCAGGATATTGATTACTTTTTCCATGTTTCCGTTTTTTTCCAGGTGAACGAGAAGGTGCTGCCCTGGCCATCCTGGGAGGTTACCTGGATGGTTTCCTGGCGGGCATCGAGGATCTTTTTGACAATGGCAAGGCCCACCCCGGTACTGTCGGGAACCTCGGTTGCCTGCAGCGTTTGAAAGATCTGGAAGATCTTTCGGTGATAGGTCGGCGAGATACCCGGGCCGTTGTCCTGCACATAAAAAAAATAGCGGTCGCCTTCTTCCTCGTGCCAGATGGCGAGGCGGGGCTCTTCCTTGTCGTTGTACTTTAGGGCGTTGCTCACCAGGTTGCTGAACACCTGGAAGAGCGGCAGCCGCTCGGTCAGCAGCACCGGCAGGGTGGGCGGGAGGCTTACTACCGTGCCGGGACGGAGGGCCTGGTTTTCGAGCACTTCTTGCAGCAGCTCCCGTAGATCTACGGACTCGCGGTGTTGCTGCTCCTTGCCCACACGCGCATAGGTAAGGATGCCGCCGATGAGGTTTTCGGCCCGCGTCAGGCGACCTTTAACGAGGCCCAGGTATTCCTGTACCTTCGGCGTCAGCTCGGCGCCGTGGTCTTCTTCGATCCACGTCACTACGTTGCCGATGCCGCGCAGGGGCGACTTCAGGTCGTGCGACACGATGTGGGCAAACTGGTCTAGTTCCGCATTCTTGCGCTTTAGCTCCGAGATGTTGGCATCCAGCACCTGGGCCATATGGTTGAGCGATATCGCCAGCCGGCCCAGCTCATCGCGGCCGGGCTCTACCTGGACTTTATAATTGCCTTTGGCGATGGTATTGGACATGTTCACAAGACGCAGGATGCGTCGCGAGATGGTATAGGTAAGGAAGCCGGCGATGACCAGGCCGATGACGATGGAGCAAAGCGTGAGTCCGAACGAAAGCCGGCGCGTGGTGCGGATGGATTCGGCGAGTTGCTTCTTGCGTACCTCGCGGCGTTTGTATTCCTCGTTGATGAAGTTGCGTACTTCGTTCTGAAGATCTTCGGCCACATCACCCTTGGCGATGATGGGAAACTCATTCTTGTAAACGGCGCTCAGGTCAACCGGGTCGCGGCTGCTGACGGCCTTGCGCCGTACGTCGTCGAGAATGCTGGTGAACTCGGAAGTCCAGCTTTTATTAAGCGACTGCACACGGTGCAGGCCGGGCACCTGGGCCGGGTCGGCGCCGGTGGTCAGCTCCACGAGGATGCCTTCGTTTTCCTGCGCGGCTGATTGAAAGGTCTGGATGAACGTGCTGTCGCCGGTGAGGAAGTAGGCCCGGAGGCTGCTCACGATATTGAGGATGTTGCGCTGGAAGCGGTTGCTCTGGCGTACGACGGTGGCCGAGTGCGACACAAACTCGGTGTTGTCCTTTACCGCTTCCATCTGGCGGTAGTTGATCCAGGTGGTCAGCGAGAAAAGAACCAGCACGAACAGGAAACCAAAGAAGATGAGCTGCGCGATCTTCATGAATTTATTGCCGGGTTAAGGGAAGCGCAATTTACAGCCGGGGCGCCGAAGGAGGGTTAAAATACGATTAGCGCGACCGGTCGTTTTTCGGCAGCACGGGCCCACCTTTGTGGTTCAGAAATTATGGCAACAATACTCATCACGGGCGGCACGGGGCTCGTCGGCACAGCCCTTACCAGGGCGTTGGTTCAGCAGGGACATGAAGCGATCATTCTCAGCCGTACGGCGCGCAGCTCCGGGCAGAAGGGCATTCGCTATGCCGTGTGGGACGTGGCCGCCGGCACGATCGATCCCGCGGCCCTGGCTGCTGCCGACGCCGTTGTGCACCTCGCCGGCGCGGGCGTGGCCGATGCGCGCTGGAGCGAAGCCCGCAAGCAGGAGATCGTCCGGAGCCGCGTTGACTCGGGCACCCTGCTCGCCAAAGCCCTGCGCGAGCTTCCGAACAAGGTGCGGACGGTAGTCAGCGCTTCCGCCATCGGCTGGTACGGCCCCGACCCGGTCATTCCGAACCCGAAGCCCTTTGTGGAAACCGACCCGGCCGCGACCGCCACTTTTCTCGGGCGCACCTGCGCGGCCTGGGAAGCGGCGATTCGCCCCGTGGAAGAGCTCGGCAAGCGCCTCGTCTTTGCCCGCATCGGCATCGTGTTGAGCCGCGCCGGTGGCGCCTATGCCGAGTTTCGAAAGCCGATGCGCTTCGGTGTTGCACCCGTGATGGGCAATGGCCGGCAGATCGTCAGCTGGATCCACATCGACGACCTCGTGCGCTTTTTCGTGGCTGCTGTTGAAAACCGTAATTATACGGGAACCTATAACCTGGTGGCGCCAACGCCGGTATCCAACCGAAAGCTCATCACAACGATCGCAAAAGCAAAGGGCGGCTTTCACCTGACCGCCCCGGCACCCGCTTTTGTGTTGAAGGTGCTGCTCGGCGAGATGAGCGTGGAAGTGCTGAAAAGCACCACGGTCAGCAGCCGCAAGCTGCAGGACCAGGGCTTTGGCTTCCATTACCCCGATATCATTGCGGCCGCGAAAAACCTCGAGCGGAAGAAAAAGGTTTAGGACGATTAGTAGAACCAGAAGGTTCTGGAGGTTGCGGGTGTCCAGGTGCCCTCCAAGCTCCCAATAACGCCGAAGGCGCCGCATTCGCGGCGCCTTCGGGTCTTCCTCAATATTCCTCATTCATAGCGCATCAGAAGGTTTTCGCAGGCGTTTCTTTCTGTTTAAACAGTTTTTCATCGGCTTTGGTCGGGTCGCCCTGAAGCACCCAGCTGATGTTGCTCACGTATTGACGGAACACGCGGTTGAGGTCGGCCAGCGTTACCTTCTTAAGATCTTCGTTGAGCGTGATGGTGCGGCGCCAGTTGTTGTGCAGCACCTCGTTGGCGGCCAGCGAGCCGGCCTGCGCTGCATTGGTTTCCTGGCGGTAATAGGTGGAGGTGAGGTAGGTGGTCTTCATGTTGCGCAGCTCGTCTTCGGTAAAGCCTTCCTTGCGGATCTTGTCGAGCAGCTGCCGCGCCGTAATGATATATTTATTGGGCTCGGTAGTAGAAGCGAAGAGCACCGAGTAGGGCGTCAGTCCACCGCTGAACCAGGTGGCCGGCGCGTACGACAATCCGTTGTTGGAGCGGATCTCCACGAAATGGCGGTTGTAAAAGATGCGCATCGCCAGCATAAACGCGTTGAAGTCGGGCGTGCCGGGTTGCGGCCCCCCGCTGACGCCCTGCACATAGTTGGTGGCCAGGTCTTTCTTGGCGGCGTTGTAACTGTTGCCCGCTGCAGTGAAGGCCGACTTCTTCGGTACAAAGGCCGGGCCGGCGGGCACCTTGTCGAGCAGGCCGTGGAGGCGTTGCTCCAATTCTTCTTTGGGAAGGTCGGCCACCACCACGATGGCGATGCGGCCGCGGTGCAGCAACTTCTGGAAGTAGGCTTTCGTTTCGGCGGCCGTCAGTTTGGTCACGCTTTCGGTGGTGCCCATCGGGTCAAGCGCGTAGGGCTGGCCGGCAAAAGCAGTGCGGCGTGCCATCTGGTCTACGGCGTTGTCGGGATTGCTTTCCATCGATCGGATGCGCGTCAGTGCGTCCTGCCGGATGCGGCTGAACTCGGTGCCGTTAAAGGCCGGCTGCGTCAGCGCTTCCACGTACAGCGGCCAAACTTTGTCGAGGTCGCTCTTGATGCAGTTCATGCGAAAAGTGGCGTAGTCCATCCCGGTCTCGCCACCCATTTCCGCCGACACGGCGTCGAGGGCATTTTTGAAGGCATTCTTGTCGCGCTTCAGGGTGCCGCATTCGGTGAGTGCGTCCATCGCAAGTGCTTCGATGCCGGCCTTTCGGGCGGTATAGTTCTGCACGCCGCCTTTGATGATGGTCCGTATTTCTACAATGTCGTTGCCGCTGGGCTGTACGATTACTTTAACGCCGTTGATGGTAAGCTCGTAGGGTGCTCCCATTTGGGCCCAGAGCGCGCCGCCGGCTATCAGCGCGCTGAGCAGGAAGAAGAACTTTTTCATGTGCTTTGGTTGGACTTAGTTTTTGAAAAAGGTTTCGGGCCTGGCCGTTTTTGCCATCTCCTCGTTGAGGATCAACCCGGCCACGAACGGTTTGCCGGTGATGTAGCGCTTTACATAGTTGCGCAAGTCTGCGCGCGTCACCCGCATCAGGTTGGCTTCGTAGTCGGTGTAGTATTCGAGCGAAGTGCTGGCCCACTGGTAGGAGAGTTGCATCGGCAGCGAGGAGGGCTTTTCCTTGGAGCGGATCTCGTTGCGTCGGATTACTTCCTTGGCCGTTTGCAGCAATTCCTCGCTGATATAGTCCTCATCGCCGAAGTGTGCGATCTGGTCCATCATGGCGCGGTAGCATTCTTCGAGTTTCGTGGGCGTGGGCACTACGGTGATCGCAATGGGGCCGGTGTAGTGGCAGGTGGAATAGCCCATGTCGGCATAGGGAGCGAGTCCTTTGTCTACCAACGCCTGCTTCCATTTGGAGGCGTTGAGGCGCAGTACCGCGGAGAAGACGTCGGCCACCACGGTATTGGCCGAGTCGTCGGCGAAGGACGGGCCTTGCCAGGAAAGCATCATGTAGGGTGTTTGTGCGATCGAGCTTTGCTTGATAAAGTAGTCGGTTTTCGCCAGCGGCTGGAAGGGCGGGATGGGGTATTTCTCCAGCGGGTTGAAACCGCTGTGTGCCCAGTCGCCCCACACATTGCGCGCAAGCCGGAACGCCTCGTTGGGGGTCACGTCGCCGGCGATGATGAGCAGCGAGTTGTTGGGATGATAATATTTGTCTTTGATGATCATCATCTTTTCAGGTGTGGCTGTGTTGATGACGTCGTGCTCGCCGATCGGGTTCTTACGGGTAACGAGTTCGCCCCAGAGGCGCTTCTGGCTTTCGTGCCAGAGCTGGAAGCCGGGATCGCTTTCGGCGCGCTGAAACTCACCGTCCACCACGGGCCGCTCCTTGGTCATGTCTTCGGCGCGGTAGATGGGATAACGCATCGCCGCATTCATAAAGCGGAGGCCCGCTTCGAGGCTGTCTTTGGCAAAGGTGAAGAAGTAGTTCACGCGCTCCACATCGGTGGTGCCGTTCCAGATGGCGCCGAGCTCCTCGGTGCGGCGGATGAACTTCTCCTGGTCGGGGTAGTCCTTGTTGGCTTTAAAGAACATATGCTCGAACAGGTGGGAGAGGCCGCTGTACTCGGGGCCTTCGGTGTAGGCTCCGTTCTTGACGGCGATCTCGATGGTGGCCAGCGGCACGCGGTGGTTCTCGATCACCACCACTTCGAGCCCGTTCTCGAGGCGCTGCCAGGAATAGTTCGCGGGCAGCCGGTGCTGCGCCCGGGCGCCCATGCAGGCCAGCCCCAGGAGCAGAAGCAATCCATTTCGTTTCATAAATAAAGGTTTTGGATACCTAAAAGGTACGAAGAAGGCAGTGCGTTTCGCATCCTATTCGCGAAACAACATATTCTCTTCTTTCTTCTTCCGCCTGCCAAAGCTTTAGCGACGGCAGGTCGGTTCCGACACTTATTTTATTTCTACACCTTTCGCTACAGCACGTGCGCCCAATGATACACGTTGGTGAAGTCGCCCACGATCGCTTTTCCATTTGTAAACCGCAACCGGTCGAGGCGGAGGTCGTCGATGTCGGCCTGCCGCACGCGGCGGTGCATCGGGTGGAGGGTGCCGCCTTTCTGGCCGGCGGGCACGGAGGGGTCGTACTGGAATTGCGGGTCCACGAGGGTGCCGCGGGCGCACATGATGCCCGGTGGTGCAATGCCGCGCCAGTCCATGTTGAGCGGGTGGTCGAGGCCGAGTGTGTGGCCGAACTCGTGGGCCGCCGTGGTGGACCCGGGGTAGAGGTTCTCGAGCAGGAAGTAGCCCGTGTTCGAGCCGAGGCCGTCCACAAACGAGATGTTGCCCTCGGCATAGTCTTCAATACGGAAGAAGTTGGCGCGTGGGTCGGAGTTGGCGAGCACCGTGTATTCATCGAGCCCGGGGATGCATTCCGCGCTGATGCGGAAGACAACCGTATAACTACGGCCGCCGATGCGCACGCGGCCCTGCGGTTCGTTCCAGAGTTCTTCGGTCTCGGTTCGCAGCTGTTCGGCAAGAGCGGCCGTGGCGAAGGCGCCGTAAAAAACCAGGTGCGCTTTTATAACCAGCTCGCTGCGTTCGGGAAAGAGTTCGGCTTCACCCATGGGTTCCTGTTTTTATCGCCGCACCCGTTGCGGTGCCGGTACTGCGAATGTAACCCCGGGCGGCGCGGGTTACAGGAGCGAATGGGTTACCGGGAAAATAAAGTGCTGGCCTCCTGTTCGCGCGCTCATCGCTTTCGTTTTTATGGTGATGAAAACTGATGGGCGGTTGCTGCTCATTTCCGGTCTGCGGGAAGCTTCGGGCGGACGCGGAACAAGAGCCTTTTGCTGTGCTGCTTCAACGAAATGGCCACGGCTTCCTCGTGCTCGCTGAACGCGTCGCGGTACACCGACAGGATATCTTTGTACGACAACATTCCTGCCACGACCTGCGTGGCCGGGTCGATCACCGCGAGTACGTCGAGGTTTTCGCGCGCCATCATTTCCACGGCCGTTTTCAGGTTTTCGCTTTCGGTGATGGCAAAGGGTTTTCGTTTGATCAGCTGCTCCAGGCTCGTGTCGCCGGGGTGGTGCAGGCTAAAGAGGTTGGAAGAGCTGATGATGCCTTTGAATACGCCGGCGGCGTCTGCTACGATGTAAAAATTCTGCTGCTGATCCGTATGCTTCTTGAGCCATTCGCGCACTTCTTCCAGCGTGCTGCTGCCGCTGAGGATCAGGCCTTCCTTCCCGATCACCTCGCCCACGCGTTTGTTCTCCAGCAGGTCGGGTTGGTACACGTGCGGCGTGGTTACGCCGCGGCGGGCGATCTTTTCGGTCATGATGGTATTCTTCATCAACAGGTACGATACCACGTAGGAGGCGAGGCAGGCCGCGAGCAGGGGCAGAAGTGCATTGGATTGCTGCGTGGTTTCAATGGCAAAGATGATGGAGGTAAGCAGCGCCCGGGAAGCGCCGGCGAAGAGCGCCGACATGCCCACCAGCGCCGCCAGCGTGATGGTAACGCCGGAGCCGGGAAAGAAGTGCTGTGCGGCCATGCCCAGGAGGGCGCCGGCCGCTCCGCCGATGGTGAGCAGCGGCGCCAGCGTGCCTCCGGAGGTGCCGCTGCCGAGGGCTACGGCCCAGGAGAGGAACTTGAAGCCGCACAGTGCGATCACGGTATACAGCGCCGTCTTACCCGAAAGCAGCGCACTGATGTTTTCGTAACCCACGCCGAGGGTATGTGGAGCGACGTAGCCCACGAGGCCCACCACCAATCCGCCCAGCGCCGGCCACCAGGCCCAGTGGATCGGGAGCTTTTCAAAGCCGTCTTCGATGGCGTACAGCAGCTTGGTAATGCCCGCGGCGAGTCCGCCGCACAGGAGGCCGATGACGCTGTATACCGCCAGGGCGCTGTTGCCAGCGATGGCGATCGCCGGTGCAGGAAAGGCCGGCCCGGCTTCGAACAGGAAGTGGTGACCCGCGGCGCCGGTAATGCAGGCCAGCGCTACCGGGATGATGGAGCGCGGGGAGAACTCGAACAACAGCAGCTCAATGGCCAGGAAGATGGCCGCGATGGGACTGCCGAATATGGCCGACATGCCCGCAGTCGCGCCCGCCGCCAGCAGGATCTTGCGCTCGTACGAAGAGATCTTCAGCACCTGCCCGATCATCGAGCCAAAGGCGCCGCCCGTGGCAATGATAGGGCCTTCCGCGCCGAAAGGGCCGCCGGTGCCGATCGAAAGGGCGGCCGATAGGGGCTTCAGGTAGGTAATCGAAGGACGGATGCGGCTTTCGTTGGTCAGGATCTGCTCCATCGCTTCCGGGATGCCGTGACCGCGGATGGCCTTTGAGCCGTACAGCGCCATCAGCCCCACCAGCCCGCCGCCGATGGCCGGGATGAGAATGACGAAGGCGCCGTAGTGGTGCGTGGCGGGCGAGGTGGCGGTCAGGGAAAACTGGTGGTGAAACGACAGGTTGGTGATGAGGTTGATCAGGTACACCAGCAGGCGCGCCACCACGCTGATAACAGCCGCGATGGCCACCGCCAGGGCGCTGATGTAGAGCAGCCGCTTTTTGTCGCCCCGCTGCTGCGGGGGCGCTGCCGCGGCATCCGGGCCGGGGTCGAAGGATACGGCGATGGGAATATGGTTGCTGAGGTCGGGTTGGAGGGGATTCATGGGTATCGCAAAAAAGGATTTACTGGTGGGACGCCGGTGCCTGGACCGTTACGAAGGCCCGCAAGCGCGACGGATCGTTGATCCGGAGGCTCTTGCCTTCCGTAGACAGGATGCCTTGCGCGGACAGCTCGTTGAAGAACTTGAACACCGTTTCGTAGGTGCTGCCCGCGTAGGAGGCGATGTCCTGCCGGCTGATCTTGGCGTCGATCGTGCCCGCCGGATCGCTGCCGAAAAACGTATGCAGCTGCAGCAGGGCCTCGGCAATGCGGCCCTTCACATCCATATGGGCGAGGTTGCGCATCCGGTTTTCTGCTTTCTGCAGCTCGTCGGCGTAGAAATAAAGCATTTCGTAGGTGAAGGCGGGGTTGGTCTTCAGGGTAGCTTCCAGGAATTCGGTGGAGATAAAGCAAAACCGGCTGTCTTCCAGCGTGGTGGTGGAAACCGGGTACACTTTGTCGCGGAGCCCCCGGTGGCCGAGGATGTCGCCCCTTTTGGCAAAACGCAGGATCAGCTCTTTGCCTTCCGTCCATTGTTTGTGCACCTTTACGGCCCCGGTGTAGATGAAATAAATGCCGGTTACCGGGTCGCCTTCGCGAAAGAGCGTCTTTCCCTTCTTCACCGCCATCGTTGTTTTGTGCACCGCGAGGGCCGTCTTCCACTCGGGGATGCAGAACCGGCACAGGAAACAACTCGAAAGGTCACAGGAAGGGTCCGCCATGCGGCAAAGGTAGCCGGAATGCCCCGGAATCGGAGCATAAAACATTGTTTAAATAATACAATATGGTCGAAAACATCAGTATAACACAAAGGAAACCATGCCGGGGCAAGGTAATTATGGTGAAAGATGCATTCGTCCCTGAAAAAGATCGTTAGGGAAAACTACGCAGTGCCGCACTCCGCTTCTTACCGGGCGCTGATCACCGGGTTGTTCGGCCATTCGATGGAAAGCGTAAGGGCGTGTGCAAAAAGAATGTCGCTTGCATCTTTGTATAAACTCCCAACTGCATGCATTCCCCATTCCTGCTCCTGCTCGCCTTGTTGCCCTTCCTTGCGCAGGGCCAGCAAAAGACTTTTACCATCAGCGGCCGCTCTGATTTTTACAACCACCGAAAGCTGGGTGTGATGGTGGGCGTGTACCCGGTGTACTACAATGATTTCTCCTACGCGTTGCGGCCGGGAGATTCGCTGCCCAACCCGAACCCGACCGTAGAGGTGGTGGATGCCCGCTTTGCCCGCGCCGGCACGCTGCGCTACCCGCACCCGCTGTGCGTTTTTTACTTTGACGCCGAAAAGAAATCGGCGCCTGTTTCCTATTACTATTTTATCGAGGGCGGGCCGGTTCAGATAGAAGTGGATGACCTCGAAACACACAAGGCCCTGCGCCCCAACTTCCGCTCCGCTGCCGACCGCGAATACCGGCGCCTGCGGAAGTTTTACAGCAGCGTGGTGGATACCGTGACCGGCGCGGTGCCCGACCTGCCGGCCAAACAGCGACTGATGAAAAGCTACATCGCCGCCCATCCGGATTCGTATGTCGCCCTTTGGGACCTCGTGCTGGATGTAAGCCAGGCGCGTACCGACGACGATAAGCGCAGCCTACTGGCCAATACCGCGCTTTTTTCCGCTGCTGTGAAACGCTCGAATACCTGGCGCGCCTTCGCCCGGGACCTGGAAAAAGAACTGACGCTGGTGGTAGGGAAGGCGTTCCCGGAACTGCTCGTGCAGCCCGCCCTCTCTATCGCCACCACCACCGCCACGCACCGGTACACCCTTGTAGAATTCTGGTATTCCCATTGCCGCCCCTGCCTGGAGCAGGCGCCCGCCTGGAAGGAGGTTTACAGGCAGGTGAAAGACAAAGGCGTCGCTTTTCTTGGTATTTCGGTAGACAAAGAGGAACACCGCGGCGACTGGCGCAAAGCGATCGAAACGGTGGGAATGGACTGGCCGCAGTTCCTGGATGTGAATGGCGTGGAGGCGGACCGGATCAACGTTCGGGTGTTTCCCTCCAACTTCCTGCTGGATGAAAAAGGCGTTATCCGGAAGAAAGATGTTACGCCGCAAGAACTGCAGGACTTCCTGGGAGGGAAGGCCGGGCAATAGGCAATTGCCGGACGCATGCTTTCGGCGAACGCTTCCTGCGATACCTTGTAGCCCTGATGGATCTCGAAGCACTTTTTACCCGCCAGATGGCCGGTCGCATCCCCGCCCTGCTGGCCGACGGCAACGCCCAGGCGGCCGTGGAATACCGGTTCGGCACCAATGATGATTACCTCGGCAGCCCGTTGCTGGTAAGCCTCGCGAAGTCGGTTGCGCCGGACGAAGACGCGGCGCTGCTGTATGTTTTCCAGCGGATGCTCGCCGCCGATCCTGCCTTGGCAGTAGCTGGCCCGGAATATCCCGGGGGCGGGGCCTTTTTCGACCGGCTGCTGGCCTATGGCTGCGTGTCGGGTCCGCTGCTGCACCGTATTTCTACGGAAGACGCCCGGGCCGTCCTCACTTCGCTTTTTTCAGAGATCCTCAGCAGCCCGGAAAGCAGCCTGCACCGGAACGGGTTGCCCGTCCCGCTCACTGTCCCATTCCTCCAGGAAGAACTGCTCCAGGCACGTGCTTTTGCCAACGAATGGAACGACAAGCGCTACTGGCTCGAAACCGCAAGCGCCTGGTATTTTTTCGGGTGGTCTTTTGCCGATTGACAAGTGCTGCGCAAGGGCACAAGAAAGCCCCGGTAGAAACCGGGGCTCGTCAACACACACTCGGCCGTGCCCGTGGCAAAGCACTGGCCGTGTAATCAAGAAGAAACCAACCATCTTGCTACTACGTTTTATTTTGCCGGCGCCTCAGGCCCTTCGGGTCGTCGGTTCCAGCAGGGGCGCGATCAGGCCTGCCCAGTGCCGGGCAGTGCGCTCCGCCGGTGCCGCGTCGCGGTACAGGTTCCACTTGCTGTCGTAAAAAGGGATCTCGGCGCTTTCGGCCGCGGTGCTTCCTTCGAGGTGCAGGTAGGTGCGGAGCAGGTATTCGTCCAGCCGTCGGGCCGGCAGCGATCCCGGACGGATGCCGCTGTAATCTTTCCTGATGGAGCAGGCGCTGAGGGCGTCGAGGGCAATGACCTGCTCCTGCGGCGCGCCCGTTGCCGGTTGGAAAAGCCACAACAGCCGGCGCTTGAGCGCATCCAGTCCGAGGACGCCGGTTTTTAGTATTTCGGGGCAGGGGCAGCCCAACCCATGGCGGCGGGCCGCTTCCTGAAACCGGGTGAGTAGTGGGTTCATGTCTGTTTGTTTTTTGTGGGTGCTGCAGTTCCGCCAATAGCGGTGGGGGCAACGCCTGTTTTGTTTTTGGGAGCGCGCCGGCATTCAGCGGCTACGCATTCTGCTTCCGGCAATAAGGGCGATGAGCAGGGCGGGCAGGGTGAAGAGCAAGAGCTTGTACCAGGCCCTGTTGTCGGTAAGCCCCGCCGCCAGGATCGTCCCGTTGACCAGGACCAGCATTAGGGTGACCGTGCCGGACACAGAAACTTCCCTGGAGTTTCGGTGCATGACGCTGTTTTAGTAAGTAAATGTGAGAGGGCAGAAGGGAGCGCGTTGCTCAGGCGATAGCGCGAAAGCTCTTGAGGCTCGAGTAGTAGAAAAGCTCGGAGCAGAAGGGGAGGAATTCAGGGAACGACCAGGTATAACAGTCGCTCAGGTCCAAGACGGGGTCCGGAACGATCACTGCGGGTTTTATATGGAGGCTGGTCATTGCCATTGCTGCAAACTTAAGCCGGGAACCGATAGGGGCGCCGCTCTCTGGTTTACAAAAAGTTAAATCAAGGCCGACGCGCCCATCAACGGTCCGAAAGGGGAGGGGCACCGCTGCTGCGTGGCCAACCGTTCCGGGTTTTCAACTAAGTTTGTATCCGTGGCCACGAATTTTTCATATCAATCCACCGCACCTGCCGTACGACGTCTCGTGCTCGACCTCGAGGATTGCTATACCTGGTCGTTCCCGGAGTTTTGTCCTTTTTGTACCGACCTGTACTATATCTCCAGCTTTAAGATCTTTAAGCCGGCGGCCTGATGCGCCAGGCACCTGCCGCCGTTATAACCGGCTTCTACTTTTTTCCTGATCCTATCTGCCTACCGGTCCCGTGTATGCGTCCTTTCGCGATGGACGGATCGGAGGAGCCATGAAGCCCGCAGCCCGCGGTGGCTAACGGTACCGCGCAGCCTGGCATTTCCGCGTCGCTTTTTTTATTCCCACAATTTAAAATCCTTCCCCATGAGGAAAGAACTCCTGCGGCCTTCGGCCCGTACCCTTATTTTGTTGGTGCTCAGCACCGTTTCAGCGCTGCTCCTGGCCCGGGCGCTCCTGGGCCATCCCGGCGCTTATGGGTGGTTGGTGCTCTTTGTTCCGTTACTCGTTATCGCAGGGTACGACGCCTTGCAAAAACGCCATACCGTAACGCGCAACTATCCTTTGCTCGGCCACCTGCGCTACCTGCTCGAATCCATCCGGCCCGAGCTGCGGCAATACTTTTTCGAGTCGGACCTCGATGGAAAGCCCTTCAACCGGCGGCAGCGCTCGGTGGTGTACCAGCGGGCAAAGAACCAGCGGCAAACCGTCGCCTTCGGTATGCAGGCCAACCCCTCGGCGCCGGGCTACGAATGGGCCGCCCACTCGCTGTACCCGGCGGTCATCTCCGAAAAAGACCTGCGTGTGCGCATAGGCAACGCGCAGTGCCTGCAACCCTACAGTGCCAGCATTTACAACATCGGCGCCATGAGCTTCGGAGCGCTCAGCAAGACCGCCATCGCGGCCCTGAACGAAGGTGCGCGGCTTGGCGGCTTTGCCCATAATACGGGCGAAGGAGGCATCAGCGACCACCACCTGAAGGGCGGGGACCTCATCTGGCAGATCGGTACGGGGTACTTCGGCTGCCGCGATGCTACCGGGCGCTTCAACGCGCTGGCCTTTCGCAGGAACGCGCTGCGACCACAGGTGAAGATGATCGAGCTGAAGCTGTCGCAGGGCGCCAAGCCAGGCCATGGCGGCATCCTGCCGGCTGCGAAGAACACGCCCGAGATCGCCGCCATCCGCCTCGTGGAAGCCGGCAGCACCGTGCATTCACCGGCGCGGCACACCGAGTTCGATTCGGCCGAAGGCCTCGTGGAATTCCTGCAACTGCTCCGCGAGTTGAGCGACGGCAAACCTGTCGGCTTCAAGCTCTGTATCGGCGCCCGGCAGGAGTTCGTAGACATCTGCGAAGCCATCTCCGCCAGCGGGCTGATTCCCGATTTTATCGTGGTGGATGGCGGCGAAGGCGGCACCGGCGCGGCACCGCTGGAGTTTACCGACCACCTGGGCATGCCTCTTTACGAGGCACTGGCCTTCGTGCACCAGACCCTGACACACTACGGCCTGGCCCAGCACATCACGGTCATCGCTGCGGGCAAGATCATCACCGGCTTCGATATGCTCAAGGCGATGGCGCTCGGGGCCTCGGTGTGCTACAGCGCCCGGGGCATGATGATGGCCCTCGGCTGCATCCAGGCGCTGGTATGCGACAGCGGCCGCTGCCCCGTGGGCGTGGCCACGCAGAACCCCGCCCTCTACAAGGGCCTCGACCCCGCCGACAAGGCCGTGCGCATTTACCACTTTCACCGCAACAGCATCGCCGCCACGCGCGAACTGATGGAAGCCTGCGGCTTCCGCCGGGTGGCCGATGTGGACGCCGCCCGCTTCTATCGACGCACCAGTGAGCAGGAGGTAAAAAACTTCAGCGAGATCTACTTCAACAAGAACGGCGAAACACGGAAACCCTTATTCAAAAACACGTTAAACTGATCCGGTATGCTACCCCAACAAACGATTACCCTGACCCGGGACGACTACGCCCTCATACGCGCGCAACTGCGCCTCGGCAGCGGTCGCTACGGGGCTTGTCCTGAAGAAAGGGACGAACTCGAGGAGGAACTGAAAAAGGCCGTGCTGGTAGAGCCGCACGAGATTTCCCCCGAAGTGGTGCGAATCCACTCCACCGTGATCATCTAGGAAGAGGGGCGCAAGCCCATCCGGCTCACACTGGTGCCGCCCGTCCAGGCCGACGTAAGCCGGCGCCGGGTGTCGTTCGTGTCGCCGATTGCCACGGCGCTGATCGGCTACCGCAAGGGCGATACGGTACGCTGCAACCTGCCGGGCGGGTTGCGCACTTATGTCATCGTGGAGGTATGGCAGGAAGCTGACCTTTGAGTGCGGTCCCTGCGTGAATCGAGCTTTCACTTCGGCTTACCGCGGTTGGGTCTCGCCCTGTACCTGGCGGCAGGCTTCCTCGCAACGGCGGCAGGCTTCCGCGCAGCGCTTGCAATGGTCGTGGTCGTGCATGCTGCATTCCTCCGCGCAAAGCCGGCAGGCCTCCTCGCACACACGCAGGAACGGGTGCGCGATCTCCGAATCGCGGAGCAGCAGCTGCGCGCCCAGGAAGCACAGCGCTGCACAGTCACGGTCCAGCTCAATGCAATGCGCCATGGCCGTGACGTCGCTTTCCTCAAGGCAGGCCGACATACATAGCTCGCAGGCCTGGGCACATTCCAGCAAGGTACGGATCAGGTCACTATGCGGGTGGCCGGAGTGGTGGTGGGAAGGATTCTGATGATTCATAGAACTGGGTTTTAAAACCTGGCTACAAAAACGGGCCCAATCGGAACTTTGTACAACCCCGGCAGGGATGTAGCGGGCTCGGCTTTTGCAGCTCCTGCCCCGGAAACCCCTCACCGAAAAGGCACACGACCGTATGGAAAAGACCAGAATCAACCTCGACATCCTGCTGCCCGAAGTGGCGCACGAACGCGATGAATGCGTAGAACGCATCATCCGCATGCTCGCCTACAAAAGGGGTATCGACAAGGTGCATGTAGTGCCCCACGGCGAAGACCACGGCGCGCAGCTCTGCTTCCATTACGACCCCACGGTGATCTCGATCAACAAGGTGGAACAACTGGCCCGGCGGGCCGGCGCGGAGCTGACCGAGCAGTACGGGCACCTGCTGCTCGAAACGGGCGGCGTGCGCCATCCCCGCCACGCCCGGCTGATCGAAGCCGAGTTGCGCCGGCAGACCGGTGTGCAAACGGTATCGGTATCGGGCACGGGCTTCCTCGAACTGGAATACAACAAGGGAACCGTATCGGAAGAAGCCCTCCTGAAGGCCGTACAGAAATCCGGCCTCCGCATCCGCAAGGTCGAAGACTTTCACCGCCACGGGGCAGCCCCTGCACCAGCGCCGGGAGTTCCGCACGATCATGACCATGAACCTGCCGGTGACGGCTATGCACACCCGGGAAAGCCTCCTGCGCACGACCATGATCACGCGCCTGGCGGCGTGTTCGGCGAGCGCACGGAGCTGATCTTCGCCATCATCTGCGGCGCCCTGCTGGGCATCGGCTTCGCACTGTCCTTTGTTCACGGACTGTCGCCGTATGTTTCCATCGGCTGCTATGTCGGGGCGTATTTCTTCGGTGGTTTTTATGCAACGAAGGAGGCCGTGGCCGGCATCAGCAAGGGTGCCTTCGAGATCGACTTCCTGATGATTGTAGCGGCCGTGGGCGCTGCTTTTCTCGGCCACTGGGCCGAGGGCGCGCTGTTGCTGTTCCTGTTCAGCATCGGCCACTCGCTCGAGCACTATGCGCTGGAAAAAGCACGCAAGTCCATCGCGGCCCTCACCGACCTGGCCCCGAAAACCGCCCTTCTCAAAGCGGGGGCGGATATCCGTGAGGTGGGTATCGGTGAATTGAAAACGGGCGACGTCATCGTGGTGCGCCCCAACTCCAAGATCGCCGCCGACGGCCTCGTGGTGCAGGGCAACAGCAGCGTGAACCAGGCGCCCATCACGGGTGAGAGCATCCCGGTAGACAAGGAGCCGCTTGCAGATATTCCCGCCGACCTGTCCAAGGTCGACAGCCTCGACGCGAAATACCGCGTATTTGCCGGCTCCATCAACGGCGGCGAGAACCTCGAAGTGATGGTTACCCGCGTGGCCGCCGACAGCACCATCGCGCGGCTGGTGAAGCTGGTGAACGAGGCGCAGACGCAGAAGTCGCCGACGCAGCATCTCGCCGATAAACTGGAGCGCTATTACGTGCCCGCGGTGCTGATTCTTGTTCTGTTGCTGCACTTCGCCTTCCTCGTGATTGACGAGCCTTTCAGCAGCAGTTTTTACCGGGCCATGGCGGTGCTGGTGGCGGCGAGCCCCTGCGCGCTGGCCATCTCCACGCCGAGCGCCTTGCTGAGCGGCGTGGCCCGCGCCGCCCGCGGCGGCGTGCTCGTAAAAGGCGGCCGTCCGCTCGAGGAGCTGGGTGCGCTCACGGCTATCGCGTTCGACAAGACCGGCACGCTTACCGAGGGCAAGCCCAAACTGACGGGTGCCCACCCGCTCGGCGGCATGAGCGAGGAGCAATTACTGGAGACGGTCATTGCCGTGGAGAAGCTGAGCGACCACCCGCTGGCGGCGGCCATCGTGAAGGGCGGCACCGAAAAGCTGGGGCGCGAAGTGCCGCCGGCCTCCAACGTGGAAGCGGTGCAGGGCCGCGGCATCAAAGCCGTGCGCAACGGCGCCGAGGTGCTCGTAGGCAACAAGCAGCTTTTTGAGGAATCCGGCCACGCCGTGCCGGATGAAGTGCGGACGCAGGTGGAAGCCCTCGAAGGGCAGGGGCATACCACCATGCTGGTGCAGGAGAACGGTACGCTCATCGGCATCATCACGCTGATGGACACGGCCCGGGCCGAGGCGCCCGAAGCCCTGGCGGCCCTGCGCAAGGTGGGCATCCGCAAAATGATCATGCTCACCGGCGACAACCAGAAAGTGGCAGAGGCCATTGCCGGGCCCATCGGCATCACCGAAGCGTTGGGCAACCTGTTGCCCGAACAGAAAGTGCAGGCCATCGAGCGCCTGCGTAAGGAAGAAGGCAAGGTGGCCATGGTCGGCGATGGCGTAAACGACGCGCCGGCAATGGCCAAGAGCACCGTCGGGATCGCCATGGGCGCCGCCGGCTCCGACGTGGCGCTGGAAACCGCCGACCTGGCGCTGATGGCCGACAAGCTCACCAACCTGCCTTTCGCCATCGGGCTGAGCCGCAAGGCGCACGCCATCATCCGGCAAAACCTGGTCATCAGCCTCGGCATGGTGGCCGTGTTGGTGCCGCTGACCATCTCGGGCCTGGCCCACATCGGCCCCGCGGTAGTCGGCCACGAGGGCTCTACAGTGCTGGTAGTGTTCAACGCCCTGCGGCTGCTGGCCTACAAGCGGTAGGGGCGCCGCTCGTTTTCGCGGTACCTTTGCCGTGTGAAGCTCCTGATCAAAAACATGGTTTGCCCGCGCTGCATCCGCTCCGTGGAAGCGCTCCTTGCCGAGCACGGCATGGAGGCAAAGGCCATCCGCCTCGGCGAGGTGGAGCTGGCTGCAGCGCCGGCACCGCAAACGCTCCGGCACTTTTCCGAAGCCCTCGCCGGCGCCGGCTTCGAGCTGCTCGACGACCAGAAAAAAGCGCTCATCGAGCGGCTGAAAACGCTGCTCCTGGAGCAGGCACAGTCCGGCGCCATCGAAGAGCACTTCAGCATATCGAAATACCTCGCGGGCGCCGTGTACAAAGACTACTCGAACCTGAGCCGCCTCTTTTCGGAGGTGGAAGGAATCACCCTCGAGCAATATTTTATTCTCCAAAAGATCGAGAAGGCCAAGGAGTGGCTCGTGTACGGCGAGTACAGCCTGGGCGAGATCGCCTGGAAGCTCGGGTACAGCAGCACGCAGCACCTGTCCAGCCAGTTCAAGAAGATCACCGGCATGACGCCCAGCCAGTTCAAACAACGTGGCGCGCCCCTCCGCAAGTCGCTCGACGACCTCGTTTGAACCAATAAAGTATACAAGTTCGCCATCCGGATGTAACAGGGAAGCGCCCGCCCGGGGCAACCTTTGTATCGTTATGGCAACAATCAATGAGATCGAACTTCCCCTCGCCGGCGTGGACAGCGAGCACTGCGCGCTGATCGTAGACAAAGGACTGTCCACTGTGCCCGGCATCCGCGCGCACCACGTGGAACTCAACAACCACAAGGCCGTCATTACCGCCGACGGCGAAGAAGCCGTGGCCGGCGCGGTGGCCGCCATCCGCGACCTCGGCTACGACGTGGAAACGGTGAAGCAAACTTTTCCCGTTACCGGCATGAGCTGCGCCTCTTGTGCCGCCAGCACCGAATCGATGATCCGGGCGCAGACGGGTGTCGTGGACGCTACCGTCAACTTTGCCAATGCTTCCGTGAAAGTCGAATATGTGCCGACGGTCGTCACGCCCGAACAGCTGAAGCGCAGCGTGCAGTCCATCGGTTATGACCTCGTGACCGAAGATTCCAAAGAAGCCCGGGAGGCCCTGGACGACCTGCACCGCGACAAGCTCCGTTCGCTGCGCAGGCGAACCGTTTGGTCGGTGGTATTGTCGGTGCCGCTCGTGGTCATCGGCATGTTCTTCATGCATATTCCCTACGCCAATTACCTCATGTGGGCGCTGGCAACGCCGGTGCTGCTCGTGTTCGGCCGGCAGTTTTTCGTCAACGCATGGAAGCAGGCGCGGCACCGCTCGGCCAACATGGACACGCTCGTGGCGCTCAGCACCGGTATCGCGTATGCATTCAGCGTATTCAACACGCTGTTCCCGGAGTTCTGGCACCGGCGCGGGCTCCACGCGCACGTGTACTTCGAAGCGGCTGCCGTGGTGATTGCCTTTATCCTGCTGGGCAAGCTGCTCGAGGAAGGAGCCAAGGCGTCCACGTCGTCGGCGATCAAGAAGCTGATGGGCCTGCAACCCAAGACCGTTACCGTAGTTCACGATGGGGGGCATATGATGGAGCTGCCGCTCGAGAAAGTGGCGACCGGAGATACGCTCCTGGTGAAGCCGGGCGAGAAGGTCGCCGTTGACGGCACCGTTACTTCCGGCGCCTCGTACGTGGACGAAAGCATGATCTCCGGCGAACCGGTTCCTGTGGCAAAAAGCACGGGCGAAAAAGTCTTTGGCGGGACAATCAACCAAAAGGGAAGCTTCCAGTTCCGGGCGGAGAAGGTGGGCGCCGACACACTGCTGGCGGGAATCATCCGGGCCGTGCAGGACGCGCAGGGCTCCCGTGCGCCGGTGCAAAAACTGGTCGATCGCATCGCCGGCATTTTCGTGCCCGTGGTCATCGGCATCGCCCTGCTTTCCTTTGCCGCCTGGTGGCTGCTGGGCGGCGCCAATGGTCTTTCGCAGGGCCTGCTGGCACTCGTTACCGTGCTGGTGATCGCCTGTCCCTGCGCCCTCGGCCTTGCAACACCTACGGCCATCATGGTGGGGGTGGGAAGGGGCGCGGGGCAGGGAATTCTTATCAAGGATGCCGAGGCCCTCGAAACCGCGCACAAAGTGAACGCCATCGTGCTCGATAAGACCGGCACCATCACCGCCGGCCGACCCGACGTGGTGGACAGCCTGTGGCTCAACGACCGTCCCGGCCTGCGGTCGCTGCTGTATGCGCTGGAGCGCGCCTCAGAGCACCCGCTCGCCGAAGCCATCACCCGGAGCCTGCAGGGAGCTGCGCAGCCCCTGATCATCGGGCAGGTAACTTCCATCACCGGGGCCGGCGTCGGGGGCGTCTACGAAGGCCAGCATTATTATGCAGGAACGGAGAAGCTGCTTGCTGAAAAGGGTGTCACCCTGCCGGCATCGGTAGTCAGCTGGAGCTCGGCGCAACGGGGCGAAGCGCGTACCGTGGTGTACTTCGCCTCGGAAGGGGAAGTGCTCGCGGCCTTTGCGATCGCCGACAGCATTAAGGACGGCTCCGCTGCCGCCGTGAGCCGGCTCAGGAGCCTGGGCATCGATGTGTATCTGTTTACCGGCGACAACCCGCAAACCGCGGCCGCCGTTGCCCGGCAGGTGGGCATCGGGCATTTCCGGGCGGAAGCCTTGCCGCAGGATAAGGCCGACTTTGTGCAGGAGCTGCAGCGGCAGGGAAAGGTGGTAGCCATGGTGGGCGACGGCATCAACGACAGCCAGGCCCTGGCGCAGGCCGACGTCAGCATCGCCATGGGTAAAGGCAGCGACATTGCCATGGACGTGGCCGGGATGACCCTCATCGGCTCGGGCCTCGACCGTATTCCTACGGCCCTGCGCCTGTCGCGGCTGACCGTACGCACGATCCGCCAGAACCTGTTCTGGGCCTTTATCTACAACCTGGTCGGCATCCCCATCGCGGCGGGGCTGCTTTATCCCGTCAACGGCTTCCTGCTCAACCCGATGATCGCCGGGGCGGCCATGGCGCTGAGCAGCGTGAGCGTGGTGGCCAACAGTCTCCGGCTCAAGTGGGCCCGGATCTGACATTTAAGTGAACAATTGAACCCGCTAAGTATAACAGGCAGGGCGCCCGAAGGGGGGAGCTTTGCAGCAAACATCAAGTAATGAAACTGCAATTCAAGACAAACATCAATTGCGGCGGTTGCGTGGCGGCGGTAACGCCGCGCCTCAACGAAGCCGAAGGCATCCGGAGCTGGAAGGTCGATACACAAAGTCCCGATAAAGTGCTGACCGTTGAAGCGGAAGGCCTGGACGCCGACACCGTATGCCGTATCGTTCAGAAGGCCGGCTTCACCGCTACAACCCTGGCGCAATAATTCCTGCCTCCATTCGTCCACCCGAAAAAACAATCCCATGAAACGTATTTTCCCGCTACTCCTCGCGCTCCTGTTTGCGGGCGCCGCCGAAGCCCAGGCAGATCCCGCTCCCGGAAAGCTGCTCGCCACGTACCTGCAGGTAAAAGACGCCCTGCTGGCCGGCGACGCCGCCCACGCGGGCGCTGCTGCCGACAGCTTTGTGCGCGTGGCCAACACGATCGATTACAAGCTGATCTCTGAAGACAATATCCGCATCCTGGCAGGCGACGCCGCCCGGATCAGCGCCGCCAAAAGCCTGGAAGCGCAACGCAGTGTGTTCGCCAACCTGTCGAAAAACATGGTGGCCGTAGCGCAATCGCTGAAGCTGTCCGACGCGCCGCTGTATGTCGACTACTGCCCGATGAAAAGAGCCTTCTGGCTCAGCGCCGGCAAGGCCATCCGCAATCCTTACTACGGCAACGCGATGCTCACCTGCGGACAGGTGCAGTCCACCATTCCATAAAGACCCTCCTAAACAGAAAGCACGTGATGAAGTATTGGCTGGCGATCCTGTTCGCTATGTTCCTGGCAGTAGGCGCCGAAGCGCAAAGTACCCGGGTGTTCTACCAATGCCCGATGCACCCCGAAGTGCAGCGCGACCGCCCGGGCAACTGCCCCAAGTGCGGGATGCCGCTGCTCAAACGAACGGTGCGTGTGGCGGCGCCCAAAGCCCCGGCCCGCAAGCCGCGGCCGGCGGCCGAACCGAAGGCCCCGGAAAAAGAACCCGTATCGCCCGAAGTGCAGCAAGCAGCACCGGGCATGGAGCTGCCGCACGTTACAGCGCCGCCCGCCACACCCGGTACCGCGGCCGCTGTGTACCGGCCCGAGTCCGTCAACCTCGCGCCGGGCAAGACGGTCGTGTACCATCTCTATGTGACCGACACCGTGGTAAACTTTACCGGGAAGCGACGGCACGCCTATGCCGTCAACGGGCAGTTGCCCGCGCCGACGCTCGTCTTTACCGAAGGTGATACCGCGGAGATTTGGGTGCACAACAACCTGCAAAAGGAAGCGACCTCGCTGCACTGGCACGGCGTGATCCTCCCCAACCGCTTCGACGGCGTACCCTACCTCACCACGAAGCGGATCGGACCGGGTGAATCGCATCTCTATAAATTCCGCGTCGTACAGAACGGCACCTACTGGTATCATTCGCATACGGCGCTGCAGGAGCAGCAGGGGATGTACGGCATGCTGCAGTTTCTGAAGCGCGGAGAAACCGCGGTGGCGGCAAGTGCCGTGTCGATGGGTAGCAAGCACGTGAACCTCGTGCTGAGCGAGTGGGCGGATGAGGCCCCGGTGCAGACGCAGCGCCGCCTGCGCAGCGGCAACGATTGGTATTCGATCCAAAAGCGGAGCACGCAAAGCTATTCGGAAGCGATCCGCGCGGGACACTTCCGGACCAAGCTGACGAATGAATGGAAGCGCATGAAGGCGATGGATGTGAGCGACGATTATTACGAGCGCTTCCTGGCAAACGGGCAGCCCGAAGCAAGCGCGGGCCCGTTCCACGCGGGCGATACGGTGACGGTGCACGTGGTCAACGGCGGCGCCTCTACCTACTTCTGGCTCCAGTGGGCCGGGGGTAAGATCGAGGTGGTGGGCAACGACGGCAACGACGTGGCACCCGTGCCCGTAGACCGCCTCCTCATTGCGCCCGCGGAAACCTACGACCTGCGCGTGCTGCTTCCCGCCGCCGGCAGCTACGAGCTGCGCGCCACGGCCGAAGACCGCACCGGCGCGTCCTCGATGTGGCTCGGCACCGGCACGCAGCATCCCGCGCCGCGCCTCGGCCGGCTGCAGTATTTCGCCGGGATGAAGATGATGAACGATATGATGAATACCGACGGCAGCATGAACGATATGGGGATGAAGATGAGCCTGCAGCAGATGGATATGAACTCGGTGATGTATCCCGAGCTGGCCGATACGGCACATCCTACCTACAACCCCGAACTGCTGACCCTCAACTACGGGATGCTGCGCGCGCCGCAGGCCACCGCGCTGGCCGGCGGACCCACGAAGACGCTCCACTTTCAGCTGACCGGCAACATGAACCGCTACCTGTGGACGCTTGACAACAAGACCGTGAACGAAGCCGACCGCATCCTGGTACAAAAAGGGGAAAAGGTGCGTCTCATCCTGACCAACAACTCGATGATGCGGCACCCGATGCACCTGCACGGCCACGACTTCCGCGTGCTCAACGGGCAAGGCGACTACGCGCCGCTCAAGAACGTGATCGACATCCTGCCGATGGAGACCGACACGATCGAATTCGCGGCTAACCAGGAAGGCAGCTGGTTCTTTCACTGCCACATCCTGTTTCATATGATGGCCGGCATGGGCCGCGTGTTTGAAAACTCGGAGCGCGCGCCCAACCCCGATCTGCCCGACAGCGCGATGGCGGCGCGTATGTTTCGCCACGACAACAACATGCTGCACCTCATGGCCCGCGCAGGTATCGAAAGCAACGGCAGCGACGGCGAGGCGATGCTTTCCTCCAACCGCTACGCGCTGCAGGGCACCTGGCACATCGGCACACAGCCGCACCACGGCTATGAGACCGAGCTGGCTTTCGGCCGCTACCTGGGGGCGAACCAGTGGTGGTTTCCCTACATCGGCTACGACTACCACCACAAGCGTTACGATTCGCCGAAAGAAGCGGCGGCGGAGGAGCGGAACCTGTTTGGCCAGCAAAGCAACAAGGCCAACCGCAGCACCTTTACGGTGGGTGTGCAGTACCTGGCGCCCTTCCTGGTGCTGGCCGATGCCCGGGTGGACGGCAAGGGCAAGTTTCGCTTCCAGTTGAGCCGCGAAGACATCCCCATCACGCCGCGCCTGCGCTTCAACCTGATGGGCAACAGCGACAAGGAATACATGCTGGGCTTCCGCTATGTGCTGCGCAAATGGCTCGCTTTGTCCACCCACTACGACAGCGATATGGGCCCCGGCGCCGGCGTAACGCTGACCTATTAACGGGAGCTTGCCGGACCGCGAATGGATGCGGCAACACCGGTTTTATTTTCCAGCTCAGCGCCGCACCAGCGGCGCTTTTCGTTTTACCTTTAGGAATCGCTTTTCCCGGTTTGTTGAACATAGCTTAGACCTCTCTGAATACCCGTGCCTGTATTTCTTCATCTTAAAACGATACCTATGCGCACGCTTCTCAAGGTCACTATGGACATGGCCGCCGGCAATGCCGCCATCGCCGACGGTTCGCTGCAAACCATCATCGAGGAAACCATTGATCGCCTCAAGCCCGAATGCACCTACTTCTATCCCGAGCACGGCAACCGCGCCTGCTTTATGGTCTTCGACCTGAAAGATCCATCAGACATCCCGTCCATCACCGAGCCGCTCTTTACCCGCCTGCAGGCGCAGGTGGAATTCTGCCCGGTCATGAACCGCGACGACCTGCAAAAGGGCCTGAAGGCCGCCTACAGCGCACGCCGGCAACCGGCGATGGGGTAGGTGAGCACAACGGATTGTTGCCGCGCCCGGGGCGCGGCTTTTTTTGCGCCTTGCTGTTGGTTATCCGCCCGTAAAGGGCGCTGCCGGAAAGACGCATACGGTGCGTCTTCTGCCGCCGCCGCATAGCGGCGGTATGTGTCAGCCCGGGGGTTCAACCCGGGTTGATAGGCGCCGCACGCCCGGGTGGCGCGTAGCGCCACTACGTGCCCGGGCGGATTTTATTCGGCCCGGTGAAAATGGGGCGCGCGGCACCAGTGCGGAAGGCAAACATTCGAAGGGGGAAGCCTCCGCACGCGTGCGGAAGGGAATTCTTTACAAAGGGCGGGCAACGCACCGGTGTGAGGAATGCAAAGCCTGTGCGCCATTGCGATCGGCAATTTCGCGCACTTCCTGGTGGGAGGCCTGGCGCTGCTCAAAGGCCTGCCGAAGCACCCCGATCTGCCGCGCGCCGTCTGGGTCCTGGCCGGGCTGTACCTCGTATTCAGTGTCGGTTTCGGCTGGCTGTTCCGGCACGCTCCGGTCAATCGCAGCGATAACAAACCGCGTTGATGTTCATGCCCGCGCCCACGGAGGCAAACAGCACGAGGTCGCCGCTTTCGAGTTGGTGGCCGGGCTGCTGGCCCCTCGTAACGAGGTCGAAGAGGGTGGGGATGGTGGCCACGGAGGAATTGCCGAGGCGGTGCACGCACATCGGCATGATGTCGGCCGGCGCCTCCTGCCCATAGAGCTTGTAAAAGGCCTGCACAATGGCCTCGACCATCTTCTGGTTGGCCTGGTGGATAAAGATCTTTTTGAGGTCGCCGAGGCTGTGGCCGCTGCCGTCCAGGCATTCCTTCATCGCCGAAGGCACGTGCGTGAGGGCATATTCATACACCTTGCGGCCGTTCATTTTCATAAAGCGCTGGTCGCCGTCGGGTAGCTCGCGGAAGGGGCGGTCCATTTTGAGGTAGGCCACTTCGTCGGTGCAGTGGCTCAGGCAGCTGCTGTGCAGGATGCCGCCATCGGTGTCGCGGAATTCGAGTACGGCGGCGCCGGCGCCGTCGCTGAACAGCATGCTGTCGCGGTCGAAGGATTCCACCACGCGCGAGAGGGTTTCGGCGCCGATCACGAGGGCCTTGCGCGCCATGCCGGCCTTGAAGAAGGCGTCGGCCTGGATGACGCCCATCAGCCAGCCGGGGCAGCCGAAGAGGGTGTCGAAGGCGATGCAGCGCGGGTTGCGGATGCCAAGGGTGTTCTTAACGCGGCTGGCGAGGGCCGGCACGGTATCGCACTGCAGCCCGCCGGGTAATACGTCGCCGAAGTTGTGGGCCACGATGAGCAGGTCGAGCTCCTCGGGGTCGATGCCGCTGCGTTCGAGGGCGCGGGCGCCGGCCGCGGCGGCGAGGGTGGAGGTGACATCGCCGGTGTCGGCATAGCGCCGCTCGCTGATGCCGGTGATGGCCCGGAACTTTTCAATAAGCACCGCCGGCTCGGTGGGGAGGCGGCGGCCGTCGGCACCATAAAAGGGTTGCGCCAGGAAGTCCTGGTTGCTTTTTGTTTCCTCGGGGATAAAGCTTCCGCTGCCCGTGATCACCGTTCGTTTCATAATGCTTTCCTCTTTGTGCCCGTATCAACCGGAAGCCCGTGAGAGGGCTACCTGAATGCTTTTCAAGTTCGGCTAAAGATATTCAAGATTGGACTTATTCAAAAAACTGCAGTGCAAAGATATGGGAGGCGCGGGACGACAGAAAAACGGGGGGGTGCGGGCGGCTTACTCAAAACGCATCGAATAGAGCTTCACCCACTCCACCTTGCCCTTCAGCTCGATACGGCCGATGGCCTTGATGCGGTAGCCGTGGGGCTTGTCGAACTCGCTCATGAAGGCGCCGGAGAGCACGAAGCTCTCGTTGACATCGTGGCAGATGCCGCGGATGCGGGCCGTGGTGTTGACCGTATCGCCGGTGTACAGCAGCTCTTTTTTCACGACCCCCACGAAGCCGGCCGTTACCTCGCCGGCGTGCACGCCCGCCTTGAAGCGCGGGATGTAGCCGAAGCGCTTCTCGTATTCGGCCGCCTTGCGCTCCATGAGGAAGTAGGCATAGCGGAGAAACCGGAGGGCCTGGAGCTTGTTCTCGGGGGTGTTGGGCCAGCTCAGCACTACCTCGTCGCCCACGTACTGGTAGATCTCGCCTTCGGAGGCCAGCACGGGCATCGTGATGTCGGCGAAGAACCGGCGCAGCATCCGGAAATAGCGCTCGTGGCCGAGGGTTTCGGCGATGGAGGTGGCCTCGTTGATATCGAGGAAGATGAAGATGCGGTTCTCCACCACGGGCTGGTTGTACTCGCCCGAGATCATGGCCCAGAACATGCCGGGGCCGTATTTGTCCTTCACCTCCAGGATGGCGATCGACACCACGGTCATCAGCGCCATGTCCACCATGAAGATGGTGAAGGTGCGCGTAAGCATGATCTTGGTGAAAAAGGAGTCGAGAAAGTGGCCGAAGTGAAAGCTTTTTTTGTACAGGAAGAGGTAGTAGAGAAAGAGCAGGAGGAAGGCGATGAAGAAGAACAGCACGAGCGTAATGAGGAGCTTATACAGCGAGGCCCGCCACACGGGGTGGTGGCTGAAGGCGGGCTTCAGGTAAAAGATGATCACGGCCGAGATGATGGCCCCGATAAGGCCGAAGGCGATCGAAAACTGGTACAGCTCCACCCGCACGCCGAGGTCGTTGCAGTTACGGATGAGGTTTTCGAAAAAGACCACGCCGAAAATGATCCAGATCAGCGAGATGAGGACCAGCGAACGCAGGTGCAGGTACAAGAGGCGACGGGGCATATGGGGCTGCCCATGCAAAAGCTGTGCAAAGCCAAGGAGGGGCGATTACATGATCAAATGAGTACATGATTACATGAGGGGGGAGCGGGTTGATTTCTTACCTCATGTAATCATGTATTCCTGTACTCATTTACTCTGCCCTTAATTCCGCACCGGTTTTCCATTCTTCAATACACCCTGTATCCGCTCCAGTGTTTTCCGCTCCCCGCACAGGCTGAGGAAGGCTTCGCGCTCGAGGTCGAGGAGGTATTGCTCCGAAACGAGGCTTTGCTCGGAGAGGTCGCCGCCGCACATCACGAAGGCGAGCTTGCGGGCTACAAGGGCGTCGTGGGCGGTGGCATAGCCGGCGGTGGTCATGCCGTGGATGCCGGCGTAGAGCGATCCGAGGGCGGAGCGGCCCAGCACGCGCACGTCGGTGCGGGGAACAGGTTGCACATAGCCGGCATCGTAGAGGTCGGTCACCGACTGGCGGGCGATGGCGATGCGGCGGCCCGGGTTGAACACAACCTCATCCAGTCCCTTGCGGTACACACCGATGTTGAAGCCTTCGAGGGCCGAGGTGGCCACCTTGGCGGTAGCGATGGTGAGGAAGCGGTTCTTGAGCGTAATGGTCTCGGGCTCGTCCTCGTGCATTTCGTCGGAGGCGCGGAGGGCGAATTCCTTGGTGCCGCCGCCGCCGGGGATGAGGCCCACGCCCAGCTCCACGAGGCCCGTGTAGGTCTCCGCTGCGGGGCAGCACTTGTCGGCATGGAGGCTCATCTCGCAGGCGCCGCCGAGGGCGAGGGCATGCGGGGCCACCACCACGGGCACGGAGCTGTAGCGTACGCGCATCATCGTGTTCTGAAAGAGGCGGATGGCGAAGTCGAGTTCGTCGTATTCCTGCTCCACGGCCAGCATGAAGATCATCCCTACGTTGGCGCCCGCCGAGAAGTTGGGGCCTTCGTTGGCGATCACGAGTCCTTTATACCCCTTTTCGGCCAGCTCGATGGCCTTATTGATCCCGGCCAGCACGTCGCCGCCGATGGAGTTCATTTTCGTTTGCCATTGCAGGCCGAGCACGCCTTCGCCGATATCGAACACCTGGGCGGCGCTGTTCTTCCACACTTCCTTATTGTGGCGCAGCACGATGAAGTCGCCGCCGCCGGGGATGGGCTTGTAGGTTTTCGAAGCAGGATCGTAGGCGAGGCGCCGGCCGCCTTCTACTTTGTAGAAGGACTTGTTGCCGGCCGCCAGCATTTCTTCCACCCAAGGGGCTACTGTGTAGCCCGCTTCCTTCATTTTGCCCACGGAGCGCTCTACGCCGAGCACGTCCCAGCTTTCGAAGGCGCCGATCTCCCAACCGAAGCCGGCCATCATGGCGTCGTCGATGCGGTATACTTCGTCGGAGATCTCGGGGATGCGGTGCGAGATATAGGAGAACAGGCCGTAGTGAAAATGACGCAGGAACTCACCGGCCTTGTCGGGCGCGTTTGTCAGCAGCTGCAGGCGCTGCTTCAGGTCTTCCAGGGGCTTGGCGGCGTCCACCGAAGCGAACTTCGGCTTTACGCGCGGGCCGTATTCCAATGTTTTCAGGTCGAGGGTCAAAATTTCTTTCTCACCGCCGGCGCCCTTTGTCTTTTTGAAAAATCCTTGCCCGGACTTGTCGCCGAGCCATCCGTTCTCCACTACCTTGTTGAGCCAGGAAGGGATGGCGAAGGTTTCGCGCTGCGCGTCCTGCGGGCAGTTGTCGTACACGCCTTTGGCCACTTTCACCAGCGTGTCGATCCCCACCACGTCGGCGGTGCGGAAGGTGGCCGATTTAGGGCGCCCGATAAGCGGGCCGGTAAGGGCGTCCACCTCGTCGATGGTTAGGCCCATTTTATCAATGAGCCCGAAGATGGCCATCATGCCCCATACGCCGATGCGGTTGGCGATGAAGGCCGGTGTGTCTTTGGCCAGTACGGTGGTCTTGCCCAGGTAGCGGTCGCCGTAGTCCATCAGGAAGTCGACGATGGCGGGATCGGTATCGGGTGTGGGGATGATCTCGAGGAGGCGCAGGTAGCGCGGCGGGTTGAAGAAGTGCGTGCCGCAGAAGTGCTTTTTGAAATCGGCCGAGCGTCCTTCCGCCAGCAGGTGGATGGGGATGCCCGAGGTGTTGGAGGTGATGAGCGTGCCCGGCTTGCGGTGCTGCTCCACGCGCTCGTAGAGCGATTGCTTGATGTCGAGGCGCTCCACCACCACTTCGATTACCCAGTCGCAGGAAGCGATCTCCTTCAGGTTGTCGTCGAAGTTGCCGGTGCTGATCTTCTTCACCACGTCTTTGGTGTAGATGGGCGAGGGGTTGCTTTTGATCGCGGCCGCCAGGGCGTCGTTGACGATCTTGTTGCGGGCTGCTTTGTTGTCGCTTTCCTGTGCTTCTTTCGGCACGATGTCCAACAGCAATACGGGAATGCCGATGCCGGCAAAGTGGCACGCGATGCGGCTTCCCATAACGCCCGAGCCGAGTACGGCTACCTTCTTTATGATGCGCTTGTCCATAAATTAGTTAGTTATGCAACTATTTAGGCTAAAAGTAAGCAAAAACAAGTTCGAAAGTCGGAAGTGGGAAGTTGCTGCGCTCGCAATGACGCCAAAGGCGTCGCATTTGCGACGCCTTTGGCAATGTTATCTGCGCGATCTGCGGGCGGCTTAACGCACACCCGATCCCGGCTCCGTGCGGTCGTTCGGACCCACTAGGATCAATCGTCCGTCGGGCTGTTCGGCCGTCAGGATCATGCCCTGGCTTTCGATGCCGCGCATCTTGCGGGGCGCGAGGTTGGCCACCACCAGTACCTGTTTGCCGATCATCTCCTCCACCGAAAAGTGCTGTGCGATGCCCGATACGATCGTACGCACCTCGCTGCCCATATCCACGGTCAGCTGCAGCAGCTTGTCGGCCTTGGGCACTTTTTCGCAGGCCGTCACGGTGCCGATGCGCAGGTCTATTTTGGCGAAGTCGTCATAGACGATTTCAGATTTGGTTTCTGCTACGGTCGTTGTTGCTGCACTTGTCACGCTGAGCGCAGTCGAAGCGCCGATGTCCGAAGCATCGCTCACGCCTGACGCCTCACGGCTCACGATCGCTGCCTCTTGCGCCGCCTTCGACGCCTCCATGCCCGCCTTTAGCTTTTCCACCTGGTACGCCACTTCCTCGTCCTCGATCTTGCGGAAAAGCAGCTCGGGCGCGCGGAGCGAATAGCCCACCGAGAGCAGCTTCAGCGAGCCGGCGTTCTTCCACTCCAGCATGCCGTCCACGACCTTCATCAGGTGGCACATCTTCCTGGCCGTATTGGGCAGGAAGGGGTTGATGAGGATGGCCAGGTTGGCGCTCAGTTGCAACGACAGGTGGAGGCAGTTGTCGATCTCCTTCTGCGCGGTCTCGGCCACGGAGCCGCCTTCGGCCAGCTTTTTGGCCACCGACCAGGGGGCGCATTCCTGCAGGTACACGTTGCCCAGCGACGACAGCGCGATCACTTCGCTCAGCGCATCGCGGAACTTGTATTCCTCGAGCAGGTGTTCCACTTTTGCTTTCGAATTCTGGATTTCTTTAATGAGGTTGTTGTCCCGTTCTGTAACGATATCGGCGTGCCACTTCGGCACCTTTCCGCCCGTGAGCTTGTGCATCAGCACCAGCGTGCGGTTGAGGAAGTTGCCGAACTTGTTCAGCAGCTCGCCGTTGACGGCGTCCTGGAAGCCCTTCCAGGTAAAGTCGCTGTCTTTCGTTTCGGGGGCGATGCTCGTCAGGTAATACCGCAGGCAGTCGGCCAGCGCGGGGCCGCCGTTCGCCTTCTTGATGAAGTCGTCGATGTAATCCTGCATATCGAGCTTCCAGGCGCGCGAGGTGCTCATCTTGTCGCCTTCGAGGTTGAGAAACTCGTTGGCCGGCACGTTATCGGGAACGATGTAGTCGTGCAGCTTCAGCATCAGCGGAAAGATGATGCAGTGGAACACGATGTTGTCTTTGCCGATGAAGTGCACCAGCTTGGTGTCCTTATCCTGCCAGTAGGGTTTCCAGTCCTTGCCTTCGCGCTGCGCCCAGGTTTTGGTGGCGGAGATGTAGCCGATGGGCGCATCGAACCATACATACAATACTTTCCCTTCGGCGTCGGCGAGCGGCACCTTGACGCCCCAATCGAGGTCGCGGGTAACGGCGCGGGGTTGCAGGCCGGCATCGATCCAGCTTTTGCACTGCCCGAGCACGGAGGCGCGCCAGTCGTCTTTATGTCCTTCAAGAATGTATTCGCGGAGCCAGCCTTCGTATTTGTCGAGGGGCAGGTACCAGTGTTTGGTGGCGCGCTTCACCGGCGGGTTGCCGGATAGCGTGCTTACGGGGTTGATCAGTTCGTCGGGGCTGAGGGCGGTGCCGCACTTCTCGCACTGGTCGCCGTAGGCGCCGGTAAAGCCGCAGTTGGGGCAGGTGCCCTTGATGTAGCGGTCGGCGAGGAAGGTGGCCGTGGCCTCGTCGTAGTACTGCTCGCTTTCCTTTACGATCAGCTCGCCGCGGTCGTTGAGGTAGGTAAAGAATTCGGAGGCCGTTTCGTGGTGCACCGGTGCGGAGGTGCGGTCGTATACATCGAAGGAGACCGAGAGGTCGTCAAAGTTCTCCTTCATGATCGCGTGGTATTTGTCGATGATGGCCTGGGGCGTGGTGCCCTCCTTCATGGCCTGGATGGGAATGGCGGTGCCGTGCTCGTCGGAGCCGCACACGAACACCACGTCGCGGCCCTGTGCGCGCAGGTAGCGTACGTAAATATCTGCGGGAATATAGGCGCCCGCCAGGTGGCCGATGTGCTTGTGTCCATTGGCGTAGGGGAGGGCAGAGGTAATTAAGTAGCGCTTGGGAGTTGTCATCGCGACAAATGTACGTTTAGGGAGGTTTTGAAGGTTTTGAAGGTTTTGAGGATTGGTGAAGGCCTGCGGGCGGAAGGAGCCCTTCGGTCGCATTGCCGTAAATTGAGCCGATGCAACGTAAGTCCTTTCTCGCCACCCTCGGTACCCTGCTCGCCGGCAGCGTCGGCCCCAGAGCGGCTGCCGCTTTCGTTCCCGATGAGGAAGAGGCCCCGGTCCGCCGCCCGCCTTTCCTGAAGCCCGGCGATACCATCGCCATTACCTCGCCGGCGGGCGCCATCACCGAAGTCGAGCTGCAACCCGCGCTGCAGCAAATCCGCTCCTGGGGCTACCGCGTGCGGCTCGGCAGCAGCATCGGCAAAAAAGACTTTTCCTTCGGCGGCACCGACGACGAGCGTTGCCTCGACCTGCAGCAACTGCTCGACGATCCATCGGTGAACGCCATCCTCTGCGCCCGTGGCGGCTATGGCGCCGTGCGGATCGTGGACGGCCTCAGCTGGTCGGGCTTCAAACGTCACCCGAAGTGGGTCATCGGCTTCAGCGACATCACGGTGCTGCACAGCCATATTCACCGCCAGTGCCGCATCGCCACGATCCATTCAAAGATGTGCAACTCCTTCCCGGACGATTGGGCCGCCGCCGAACCGGTGCAGCGCGACACCGTGCTGTCCATTCGCGATGCCCTCGCCGGGAAGCCGCTCTCGTACCGCGTTCCGGCCTTTGAGCGCAATCGTCCCGGAACGGCTGCCGGCGTCCTGGTGGGCGGCAACCTGCGCACGTTGGAAAACCTGGCGGGCACGCCCTCCGACATCGACACCAAGGGAAAGATCCTCTTCGTGGAAGACACGGGCGAGTATCCCTACAGCGTAGACCGGATGTTCCAAAACCTGCACCGCAGCGGGAAGCTGTGCGGGCTGGGAGGGCTGATCGTGGGCGGATTCCGGATGAAGCCCGACGACCCGGGCGAAGAATTCGGCCGCGACCTGTACGATATCGTACTGCAGCGGATCGGTCCGGTGGACTACCCGGTCGGGTTTAATTTTCCCGTTGGTCACCAACGTGCTAATTTCGCACTCCGGTGCGGCCTGCGCCACCGCCTGACGGTCGACGCCGCGGGCACCACCCTTACCGATTCATTATGAGCAAGATCCCGCCACCACTGACCAAAGGCGCTACCATCGGCATCACCGCCCCTTCGGGCTTCATGGCTCTCGAGCAAATGAGCGCCTGCATCGACACCCTGCAGGAGTGGGGGTACACCGTGAAGCTGGGCGACACGACCCACAGCCAGTCAAGCAACTACTTTTCCGATGCCGACCACGAGCGCCGCATCGACCTGCAACGTTTCCTCGACGACCCGTCGGTGGAGGCCATCCTCTGCGCCCGCGGCGGTTACGGCATCAGCCGCATAATCGACCAGCTCGATTTCCAGGCCCTGCGCAAGCATCCGAAGTGGATCATCGGGTTCAGCGACATCACGGTGCTGCACAGCCAGTTGTGGCAGGAGTACGGCATCGCCGGTCTGCATGCCCCCATGGCCGCGGCCTTCAATCCCGACGGCCCCGGCCACGCCTCGCTGGCCACGCTCCAGGCCGCGCTGGCGGGCGAGCCTTCCTCGTACACCGTCGCCGCCCATCCCTACAACCGGGTGGGACATGCGAAGGGCGCACTCGTGGGCGGCAACCTCACGCTGCTGGCGCACTGCATCGGCACGCCCTCGGAGCTGAAAACCAAAAAGACCATCCTGTTCCTGGAAGACGTGGGCGAATACCTGTACAACGTGGACCGCATGCTGCAGCAGCTGAAGCGCAGCGGCAAGCTGGCCCGCCTCGCGGGCCTCGTGGTGGGGGGCTTCACCGACCTTAAAGACACACCGCGGCCCTTCGGTAAGGACGTTTATGAAATCATCCGCGATGCCGTCTCGGGGTACGAATACCCGGTGTGCTACGATTTTCCCGTGTCGCACGGCGCCGATAACGTAGCGCTGAAGCACGGTGTGTTGCATGCGCTGCGCGTGGAGCGCGAGGAAGTGCGGCTGGAGGAGCGCATAAAGAAGTGACCCGCAGATAGCGCGGATCGCGCAGGTAATGTAAATGCCATCGCAATGCGATGGCTTTCACTATTTTGAATTACTCATCTTCGTTATCTGCGTGCGGCCTATTCCACCCTTCGCAGCTTCAGGTTCGTCACGGGGGCCACGATGAGCGGGAACTTCTCCACGGTCACATTGCTGACGTCGAGGCCGAAGCCGCGTTCTTCGGAGAGGGAAGCTTCCTTCAACCAGAAGTGGAACTTCATCAGCACCCGCTCAAAAAGCGGCAGCTCATTGTCCTGGCTCAGGTATTTTTCCATCACGATGAACTGGAAGTCGCCCACCACCTTACTGCGCTCGAGGCTTTCGTAGCGGCTGGTGATGTTCACCTCGCGGTTCTTCACGAGGTCTTCTACCACTTTGCGGAACATCAGGTTGATGCGCGGTTCCACGCGGAAGCCGAGGCGGAATTCCACGCGGATGATATCGTTGGGAATGATATGGTCCACCTTGTATTCCATCGTATACGGATCGTCGAGCGTGTCTACGTGCACGAACCAGTAGATGTCGGCGCGCTTCGGCTTCCGGTTGAGGATGGAGTAAATGATCTTGTGCTCGATCTCGCGCGGGTTGTCGGCCGAGGTGAGGTATACGAGGTGGGTGGAGAACTTCGGCACCGACCGGTCGTTGCTCAGCTCCTGGATTTTCGGGATGTAGTCATCGAGGCGCACGAATTCTACGTAGCGGTTCTTGATCTTGCGGGCCTTGAACCAGTCGTACATCACAAAGAACAGGAAGCCGCCCACGATCAGCGTCACGAAGCCGCCGTGCGGGAATTTGTCGGCATTGGCGAACAGGAAGCCGAACTCGATGGTGAGGTACACCGACAGGTACAGGTAAATGAAGGCCGGTTTGACGCGCCGCAGCACGAGGTAATTGGCAAAGAGCATGGACGTGGCGATCATGCAGAGCGTGATGGCCAGGCCGTAGGCCGCTTCCATGGCGGAGGATTTTTTGAAATACAGCTCGATGCCCACGCAGCCCACGAACAACATCAGGTTGACGCCGCCGATATATACCTGCCCGCGCTCCTCGGTGGGGTACTTGATCTGCAGCTTGGGCCAGAGGTTGAGGCGCATCGCTTCGGAAATCAACGTATAGGAGCCCGATATGAGGGCCTGCGAGGCGATGATGGCCGCCGCCGTAGCGATGGTGATGCCAAAGTACAGGAACCATTCGGGCATGAGGCCGAAGAAAGGGTTGAAGCCGCCCTCGATCATCTGGGGCGTCACCTTGTGGCCCAGGATGGGTACCAGCTCGTTGGTGCCGGGCACCTTGTAGCGGGCCGTGAGCAGCCAGGCGCCCTGTCCGAGGTAATTCAGGATCAGGCAGCACTTGACGAAGATCCAGGAGTACCGGATGTTCCATTTGCCGCAGTGCCCCAGGTCGGAGTAGAGCGCCTCGGCCCCGGTGGTACACAGGAAAACCCCGCCGAGTATAAAGAAGCCGTTGCTGTGCGAGGCCAGGAGCTTGAAGCCGTAATAGGGGTTGAAGGCTTTAAAAATGGGCAGGTAGTCGGACAGGTGGTACACGCCGAACACCGCCAGCATGAGGAACCACACCATCATCACCGGGCCGAAAAAGCGGCCGATGAGCGCCGATCCGAATTGCTGGAGGAAAAACATCGCCGACAGGATGCCGATGACGATATAGATCACCGTCCACTGGCTGATGTGGTGGAACGTGGGGATCTGCCGGAGACCTTCGATGGCCGATGTAACGGTCACCGGGGGCGTGATCATGCCGTCGGCGAGGAGCGCCGCGCCACCGATCATGGCCGGGGCCACGAGCCAGCGCTTCCGCCGCCGCACCAGTGCGAAGAGCGAGAAGATGCCGCCTTCCCCGCGGTTGTCGGCCCGCAGGGTAAGAATGACGTACTTGATGGTGGTTTGAAGCGTGAGCGTCCAGATGATCAGCGAAAGCGCTCCGACGATGAGGCCTTCGGTAATGACGCGGTCGCGGGTGATGGCGTTGAGTACGTAAAGCGGGGAGGTGCCGATGTCGCCGTAAATGATCCCGAGTGCGATGAGCAGACCCCCGAGGGTCGCCTTGCTGTTATGTTGTGAAGGCATTTGATGAGCCGGTTGTGAGTGTCTTTAGCGCATAAAGGTAGCGGAAAGACCACATCCCCACAGAAAAAACGGTGCTGTTCTCCGCGGCCGGCAATAAGCCGAAGTTTAACCCCGTTTAAAGGGGCGGAACCCCTAATTTTAGCCTGAAAACCCACGAGTCCCATGCGTCTTACCCGCTATTCGTTCCTGGTACCTGCCCTGCTGCTCACCCTGGCCGCCGGCGCCCAGAAGATCGTGTATTCCGAGCCCGCCCGCGACGATAACCGCCGGACCACCTTCGAGGTCATCGGCAAGGTGGGCGCCAACTACCTCGTGTATAAGAACAACCGCGGCCGCAGCTACATCACCGCTTTTGACAACGGTATGAAGGATGTAGCCACCGAAGTGCAGGCCTACCTGCCCGAAGACCGCCTCATCAACGTCGACTTTTTCAACTACCCCGACCATGCCTTCGTTGTCTATGAATACCAGCGGAAGAACGTGGTCTATTGCGAATCGGTGAAGGTAGACGAGCTGGGTCGAAAGCTGGGTGACCCGCAGCTGCTCGACACCGCCCACATCAATGCCGTCACCAATAATAAGATCTACAGCGTCATCGGCAGCGAGGACAAAGCGCGCCTGATGGTATTTAAGATCAACTCGCGCAACAAAAGCCTCTACCGCCTGAGTACGGTGCTGCTCGACAGCAGCCTCAGGGAGCTGGGCCGCAGCATGCACAATATCCCGATGGAGGAGCGCGACGATAACCTGGGCCAGTTTCAGCTCGACAACGACGGCGACCTCGTATTCACCCGCTTTACCCGCGTCAACGACGACAACATCGGCCAGGCCTCGCTCTTTTACAAAGCGGCCGGCTCCGACAGCCTGTACGTATCGGATATCAGGCTAGACAAGATCTTCCTCGACGAGATCAAGATCAAAGCCGACAATCCCAATAAGCGGATTTTTCTCACCTCCTTTTATTACACGAAGCGCCGCGGCAATATCGAGGGCTTTTATTTCTACGTGTGGGACAAGGCCACAAAGCGCCCGGTGCTGGAAAGCGCTACCGCCCTCGGCGACGACATCCGCCGCGAGGCCCGCGGCGACGCTAACTCGCGGATGGCCTTCAACGACTATTTCATCCGCAACATCATTGTCAAGAAAGACGGCGGCTTTCTTATCGGCGCCGAGAGCTACTACACCACATCGCGCCTGAACAACTGGAACCGCTGGGACTACCTCTACGGGTCGCCCTACGGCTTCGGCAACTACGGCTATTACAACTATTCGCCCTACAACAGCTGGTACTGGCGCAACCGCTACAACAGCAACCAGGCGGTGCGCTACCACGCCGACAACATCACGGTACTGTCTTTCGACCCCACGGGCAAGCTGCAGTGGAGCTCGGTGATCCACAAGAACCAGTTCAACGACGACGCCGACGATGCCATATCCTACCAGGTGATGAACACCGGCGGGGCGCTGCACTTCCTGTTCAACCAGGACGAAAAGCGCGTGCAGTTGCTCAACGACTACGTGCTGACGCCCGACGGCGCCATGACCCGCAACCCGACGCTGAAGAACCTGGACCGCAACTTCGACTTCCTGCCCCGTTACGGCAAGCAGGTGTCGGCGCGCACCTTTATTGTGCCCTGTTACTATCGCAACTATATTTGCTTTGCAAAAGTTGACTATACCAATCCATAATCCTAGTGATTGCACTCTTTAAACAGAAAGCGCCCGGAACGATCGCGATTCTTTTTATTACGGGGCTGCTGCTGAAGCTGCCCCTCTTTACCGGCACAGCCCTGCAGACCGCTCCCTCCGACGGTCCGATGTTCCGGCTGCTTACCGCCCAGCTCAAAGGCGCGCCGCCCGTGCTGGCGGGATTGCTGGCTTTTACGCTCCTCTTCGTGGCGGCACTGGCGATGAATTCGTTCGTGAACCAGTACCGCATGATGAGCCGGCAGACCTTCCTGCCGGCCCTTTCCTACCTGCTCATCACCTCGCTGTTGCCCGAGTGGAGCCGCCTGTCGGCGCCGCTCTGCGCCAACACGCTGCTGGTGCTGGCCTTCGGCCTCATCCTGCGCCTGTATGCCGCCCCACGGGCCGGTGGCCGCATTTTCAACATCGGGCTACTGACGGGACTTGCCGGCTTTTTCTTTGCGCCGGCGCTGCTCTTCGGCGTCATCGCGCTGCTCGGACTGATGGTACTGCGTCCCTTCCGGGCACAGGAGCTGTTGCTGTACCTGCTTGGCGTGCTCACTCCCACGTATTTCTACGGGGTGGGGCTGTTTCTTTACGACACGCTGAGCTGGCGTGCGCTGGTGCCCTGGCTGCACTTCGGCATTATCCAGAAGCGGCCGTCTTACCTGCTGCTCGGCTCCATCGTATTGCTGGTGATGCCCTTCCTGCTCGGCTCTTTCTATGTGCAGGCCAACCTGCGGAAGATGCTGATCCAGGCGCGAAAAAACTGGAGCCTCGCGCTGTTTTACCTCCTGCTGACCCTCGGTATCCCATTCTTCAACAACGACGGACTGTATACCGGCTGGCTGCTCGTGGCCACGCCGCTGGCCGCCTTCCATGCCTGCGCTTTTCTGTACCCCGCGCGCCGCTGGACGCCGCTGCTGCTGTTTTTCGTGATCCTTTGCTACATCCTGGCGCTGCAGTACGGCGTGAGTATGATCAGGAAGTAATTAAGTGGGAAGTCGGAAGTGGGAAGGGGCGCCATTAAAACCCTGTTATTTTCCACGTTTGTCAATAACTCCAAACTCCAAACTCCTGACTCCAAACTACCTTTGCCTTATGAAATTTGGCGTTGTAGTTTTCCCCGGCTCCAATTGCGACCGCGACATGCAGGATGCCCTCGTGCACGACCTCGGCCAGGAGTGCGTCATGCTCTGGCATAAGGACCAGGACCTTTCGGTCTTCGGCACCGACGACTGTATCGTGCTGCCCGGCGGCTTTTCGTATGGCGACTACCTGCGCACCGGCGCGATTGCGCGCTTCAGTCCCATCATGGGCGCCATTACGGAGCATGCGCGGCGCGGCGGCAAGGTGCTGGGTGTGTGCAACGGCTTCCAGATCCTGTGCGAAAGCGGCCTCCTTCCGGGCGCGCTGCTGCGCAACAACAACCAGCAATACATCTGCAAGAACCTGTTCATTAAAGACCGTGGCGACACTGTGTACCAGATTCCGATCGCCCACGGCGAGGGGCGTTATTACGCCGACCCGGAAACCCTCGACTGCATTGAGGGCAACGGGCAGGTGCTGTTCCGCTACTGCAACGAAGAGGGCATCGTAACACCCGAGGCGAACCCGAACGGTTCGGTCCGCAACATCGCCGGCATCTGCAACGAAGAGGGTAATGTGTTTGGCATGATGCCGCACCCCGAGCGCGCCTGCTCTACCTTCCTCGGTAATACCGATGGGCGCAGGATCTTCGGCGTACTCTTTTCGGCGCTGCAGGAATACGTTGGTGCCTGAGGTCTGGTTTCGTGGTCTATTGGTTGGTTAGTTAATGGGCAAGCCGGTTCGCTACCAACTCCTACACCTCCTAAACCCTTGCTCCGGAATCTTTAACAGTGCGGCTCCGATTTGTTTCCGAAATTTGTTTCACAGTCCTCGATTATGAAAAAACTCGCCTTTACCCTTACGCTTTTCCTGCTGGTGTCGGCCGCCGTGTCGGCGCAGAACCCTGTCAGCTGGTCGTTTTCCACCAGGAAGATCAACGACAAAACCTACGAGCTGCATATGACCGCTTCCATCCAGAAGGAGTGGCACCTGTATGCGCAGGACCAGCCGAAAGACGCCATTGCGCTGCCGACTACTTTCGCCTTCAACAAGAACCCCCTGCTCGCTTTCGAGGGTAATGTGAGGGAAAAGGGAAAGCTGGAAAAGTACAACGACAAAGTGCTCAACGTTACGGCGCACCAGTACAGCAACAAAGTGGATTTTGTGCAGGTGGTGAAGCTGAAGGCCCGGGCGAAGACCGCCGTCACCGGCAAGCTCGAGTTCCAGACCTGCAATGGCGACAAGTGCCTGCGTCCTGAAACGGTGCCGTTTACCTTCGCGCTCAATTAAACTGTTTTTATACGTGCTTTGCAAACGGATTCTTTACAGGATCCGTTTGTTGTTTTAAATCACCTGTGTATGTTGCGCCGCATCCTGCCCTTCCTGGTACTCCTACTTTTTTCTGCCGACCTTTGGGCGCAGGGTACAGCACCGTATCAATGGACCGTAACGGCAAAGCGGCTGGGTGACCATCACTACGAGCTTCGCTTCAACAGCACCGGCGCCGGCGGCTGGCAGCTGTACCAGCCCGAGCAGGCCAACATCCGCGACTTTGCCTTTGCCGAGTTGAAGCTGGGCGACAGCAGCGTGCTGCCTTCTCCTGTAACCACGCAGACGGTTGCCAGCAGCCAGTTCAAAAGCCCGCTCTTCGATGAACGCATCGTGGCCGTTAACAACGGCCCGGTGGAATGGCGCGTGGACCTGCGCTTCAACGGCGGCGTACCGGCGCAGCTCCGCGGCACGTTGCTGTATACTTACGGCCGAAACGACGAACTGTACCCCGGTACCGAGGCACCCTTTACCGTGGCACTCGAAGGCGGCGTGTCGGTCCAGAATCGCATCCTCATCCCATCCATCGATATCAACAATCCCGCGGCGCCTTGCGGCGATGTGAGCACCGCGGACCAGAACGTCTGGAGCGTCTTTTTTATCGGCCTGGGTGCCGGCCTGCTCGCGCTGCTGTTTCCCTGCATCTTCCCGCTGATCCCGCTGACCGTTTCGTTTTTCACCAAGCGTGCGCCCTCCCGCAAGCGCGGCATCTTCAACGCCTTCTTCTACGGCTTTTCGATCTTTCTCATCTATACCCTGCTCAGCGTTCCCTTTCACCTGTTCAAGCCGCGGCCCGAGGTGTTGAACAACATCTCCACGAACGTGCCGCTGAACCTGGTGTTCTTCGCCATCTTTATCGTGTTCGCTATTTCCTTCTTCGGTGCCTTCGAGATCACGCTGCCCAGCGGGCTCGCCAACAAGGTCGATTCCAAGGCCGGTGTGAGCGATATCTGGGGCATCTTTTTCATGGCGCTGACCCTGACGATCGTTTCGTTCTCGTGCACCGCCGGTATCCTTGGCGCGCTTATTGGCGGCTCCTACAATGGTCCGGAGGCGGCCTGGAAGCTGACGGCGGGGATGGCGGGCTTCGGGCTCGGGCTCGGGTTGCCGTTCGTGCTGTTCGCGCTCTTTCCCGGCTGGCTGCAGTCGCTGCCCAAGAGCGGCGGCTGGATGACCGAGCTGAAAGTGGTGTTCGGCTTCATCGAGCTGGCGATGGCCATCAAGTTTCTTTCCAACGCCGACCTCGTCAAGGGTTGGCACATTCTACCCCGCGAGGTATTCATCGGTCTCTGGGTGCTCATCGGTGCCGGGATCGTGCTGTACCTGACGGGCCTGCTGCGCTTCAAGGGCGAAGGCCGGCGGCGCTTTACACCGCTGCGCATCGGGTTTATCGCCCTTTTTGCCACCCTCACGCTGTACCTGCTTCCTGGTGTTACCAATACTCGCTTCGCCAACCTGACCCTTATCAGCGGGTTCCCACCGCCGCGCGACTACAGTATTTACCCCGCAACGAAGGGCGGCCACAAGCTGGCCTTCGAGCCCATGAAGAACGACTACGAGGGCGCACTGGCCCGTGCCCGCGCCGAAGGCAAGCCCCTGCTGATCGACTTTACCGGCTGGGCCTGCGTCAACTGTCGGCGGATGGAAGAACGGGTGTGGACCGACAAGTCGGTGTCGGAGCGGATGCAAAAAGAATTCGTGGTGGTGTCGCTGTATGTGGACGAACGCCGCCGCCTGCCCGCCGCCCTGCAGCAGGAGTATACCTCGCGCCGCGGCGACAAGCGCTCGATTGAAACGGTAGGGGATAAGTGGGCCACCTTCCAGTCGGAAAACTTCTTCGCCGTTTCGCAGCCGCAATATGCCATTATCAGCCCCGATGAAAAAGCGCTGACACGTACAAAGTCGTACACGCAGGATCCGAAGGAATTCAACGAGTGGCTCGACTGCGGGCTCAGGGCCTACCGGGAACGCCAGCGTCCTTAAAAAGCGTGGGGGAGAAACAGCTCGATGCCTGTGCCCCGGTTGCCGAGCGGGTGCACGTCTTTGTTGCCGCCCATTTCAAAAATCAGGTCTTTCAGCAGGGCGACCTCCACATGGAAGGAGCGGCCCGTAAGCGCTTCGGAGCCCAACTGGGGCGCGTCGGGCAAGTAGCGCTGCAGGGCTTCCACCAGATTGTGTTCCGGGATGGAGATGCTGAACGCTACGCCGTCGGGGCGGCTTTTGGCCACCAGGGAAATGTCGGCTTTACTGACCGCCCCCAGTAGTAGGCCAAGCGTAGCCTTGAAAATCAGGTGCACGGCGGCGCGGTTCTGGCGCAACTCCAGGTCGGCCGGAATGTAGGGCTGCACCCGGTTGCCGCTTGCCTTAACGAGCGGCATGAGCGCGGGGAATACATCCTGTACAAAATCGAGCAGGCGGATGGCTTCCGCAGGCATCGGTCCGGCCTGGCGCCGGTAAGCGGCCAGCAGGGCGAGCGCCTCATTATAAGCGTCGACCTGCTCCCGGTGGGCTGCGGCCTTTTCGTTGATCTCCGCGATTTCTTTCTTGGTAAAACGACCTGTTTTCAGCGGGTCGAGCGCATTCTGGAAAAAGGCGCCGAGGTTTTCGTTTTGCAGCTGCGACAGGTGGGCGAGGCGCTGGAACTGGAACTGCAGTTCGTCGGTTCGTGCGCGGAGGGCTTCTTCGCGGCTGCGGGCGGCTTCCAGCTCCTGGCGACGGCTTCGCACCTCGATGAGCTGGGTGGCCTGGCGGGCGAGCTTGCCGAGGATGTTGGCCTCGCGCCAGGAGAGCTCGCGGGGACGGGTGTCGATGATACACAGCGTGCCCAGCTTTTGGCCTTCGGGCGAATGAACGAGGGCGCCGGCATAGAAGCGGATGTTGGGATCGCCGGTTACGAAGGGGTTGTCGGCAAAGCGGGGATCGGTCTGGGCATCCGACACCACGAAGATGTCGTCCTGCAGCAGGGCCTTGTCGCAAAAGGCGAGGGAACGCTCCGTTTCGCGGATGCCGATGCCTTTGGCCGCCTTGAACCATTGCCGGTCGCGGTCGAGCAGGGTGAGCAGGGAGATCGGTGCCCCGCAAAGGTCGGACGCCAGCGACACGAGGTCGTTGAAATCAGCTTCCGGCGGCGTGTCCAGCAGGTCGAGGCGCTCGAGGGCACGGAGGCGGTCTTCTTCCGGTAAATGCTCGCTCATGCGGACAAGGTACATCTTTTTCTAATATTTAGGGAAAATACCTATTTAACGTTTGTTGATAATGCCTGTGTAATCAGCAGAGCTGGACGGGGCCGGAAACTAAAACAAGAGTTTTCGGTCAGCTCGTCAACAAGTAATAGTTACTACTTATTTCAATAAATGTTAATTGGGGTTTGGCCGGGCAAAAAGTGGCTTTCAGCTATTTTTAGCTAAGTATTTATCGACTCCGGATACTTTTGCGTAAGTAATACTACCTAAAAGTACTGATGAGCTTTCTCCCGAAACCGCTTAGCGCAATGACCCGAAGCCAAACCCGATCGCTGCCGGCAGTTCCTGCCCGCTTCCCCCGCTTATTCAACAACATGCATATGGCCCAAGTGTACCCTGTCCGCGCGGCAAGACCCGTTCTGCTGCTCCTGTTCGTGCTGTGCAGCAGCCTGCTCTTTGCCCAGCAGCCGCCCACCGCATTGAAGTATCCCACGCCGAACGTTTACCGGACAAATATCAGCACGGTGGCCCTCACGCCGACGGTGTCGGGAAATGTGTCGACCTATTCGATCTCGCCGACACTGCCGTCGGGTTTGTCGTTTAATACCAACACGGGCGCCATTACCGGTTCGCCAACGGCCAGCAGCGCCGCCACTACCTATACGGTGACGGCCACCAACGCCTCGGGTTCGACCAACACGACGCTCAGTATCCAGGTAACCAACTCCTATTACAACAATGCCAACGCGCAGGTATCCTTTCTCAGCGCGAACGCCACGCAGATAAGCGGCACCAACGGGGGCAAAACGGTAGGGGATAAGATCCTCTATTCGGGTGTGACCACGATCAGCGGCCAGACGATCGATTGTATCGTTACCACCAGCGCACTTATCCTGGGTACCGGCGGTACGTTCGATACCTACGATCAGAACGCCACCTCGGGCACCAACTTCAACAGCAACCAGCCCGAATTTTTCGCCCCGCAGTTCAACTTCGGAGCGGCCGGCAGCGCCACCTTTAATTTCCAGTTCATCCTCGGCGGATCCTACAACGCGGGCACCAACCCCTCGGGCACGGCGGTGATTTTACAGAACGTGGTGTCGAACGTGTACGACATCGACGGCAACGGCGGCGCCAACAGCAACCAGTATGTGATCGCCGGCGATTTCAACCAATACCAGCTCGGCAGCGGTACGCAACTGGTGCCTTCGCTCGATGCCAGCGGCCGAACCAGGTTCCGCTCCAGCGTTAACACCAACAACGGCACCGTGTACGCCGACCCCACCCGCGTGAAGATGTTTCACGCCAACCTGGGCAACTTCAGCTTTACACTCGGTGCCGACGGCGCGGGGCTTGCTTACTACTTTGTCGACTTCAGCGTCGGCCAGGCCTTCGCCACGGCGCAGACCTTCACCGCCCCCAGCATCGATCTCAACACTACCGCCACGGGGGTGAACAATGAAGCTTCCGCCTGCTCGGCGGCCATGCCGTTCACCAATGGCGCGTCGGCTACCAACGAAGCGACGCCCAGCAACAACGTGTTCGATTCGCTCGTCGTTTCGTTCAGTACCGCCGACATCCTCGACGGCGCCAACGAAAGAATCCTGGTCAACAACGCCACGGCGGGCGCCACGCTCAGCCTCAATGCCGATTTCGGCGCCACCACGGTTACCCTCGGCGGCATTTCCTATACGGCTACGGCGGTTACCCGCAGCGGCGTGCGCTTTCTCAAATTCACGCGCGCCAACAGCACGGCGGCCAACATCGAGGCCCTGCTCGACGCGTTGCAATACAGCAACAATGCTACTTCGGCCAATAACGGCACCCGCAACTTTACCGTCAACGCCTTCACCAGCAATTTCGCCAGTCCGGATGCCATCTTCTCGGCTACGGTGAGTTGCGTGTCGATCAGCGGGAACGTGTACCACGACGCCAACGGCCTTACCGATAACACGGTGGGCGCCAACGGTACCCCGACCACAGCCGCCAACCAGGTGTACGCGGTACTTGTAAGCCAAAGCACCGGCCTGGCTGTGAAAGCGGGTGTCGGCGTCGCCGCCGGCGGTGCCTACAGCTTCGGTACGGTTGACCCGGGCAACTACTTCATTTATTTCCGCAACGCCGCGGTCACCTCCGGAACGGCCATCAGCGCTTCCTCCTACCCGAGCGGCAGCAGCGGCACCTATAAGAGCATCGGTGAGAACATCGGCGCCACGGCCGGCAACGACGGCCTGGTAGACGGTAAGATCGTGGTGACCCTCGGTTCTTCCACCGTGACCAACGCCAACTTCGGTATCGAGCTTCCGCCCACCACGGCCAGCAGCACGCTGAGCAACGTGGCCAACCCGGGCGGCTACAACTATTATACAGTGCCCACCACGGGCGGTTTTACCTATGCCGACGAAGACGGTTCCGTGTCGTCCATCACCATTACTTCGTTCCCCACGGGCGCCAACTACATTCGCCTCAACGGGATCATTTACACCAACGGCGGCACCTGCCCGCCGCAGTCGGCCTGTACGGCCTTCCCGGTGGCCGGTGTGCTGGTGCCGGTGGCCAATATTCCGGCCATCGTCGTTGACCCCACGGGCGCCGGCACCACGAGCGTGGTGATTCCTTTCCGCGCCACCGACAACGCCGTCGTTACGGATGTGAACGCCCAACCCAGCACGGTGACCATCAACTTCATCGCCCAGGCCGCTCCGATCGTGGTATCGGGCAATGTTTGGGACGACGTGAACGGCAACGGCAGCAAAGACGCTTCGGAAGTATTTGCCGCACCGGCCAATGCGGGCCAGACGCTCTATGCGCTGCTCGTACAGACCTCCGGCACCTACTCGGGCGTTCCGACCGTATACGCCTCCACGGCGGTGACGGCGAACGCCACGGGGTACAGCTTCAGCAACGTCCCTTCGGGCAACAGCTATGAAGTGCGCCTGGCCTCGCTGGCCGCGCAGCCTACCGACGGCGTCGCGCTCAACACGATTACGCAGGCGCTTGCTACCGGCTGGACCGACGTGAGCTACAACAACAACGGTTCGATCAACACCGGCCTGAACGTCACGAACCCCGTGATCACGCTGGGCGCGGTGACGGCCAGCAAGCCCAATGTCAACTTCGGCATAGATGCCCTGCCTGCTGCGGTTACCGTTTCTGCTACTTCTGCAGTGAATCCAGGTGGTGCGAACAATGCCGTTGTTCCGGCCACATCTTTCAGCGGTACCGACGCGGTGGACCTGGCCGGTGGCAGCATCAGCTATGTGCGCCTGACGGCGTTCCCCGCCAACGCTACTTCCATTACCGTTACCGGTGCCCTGACGGCCGGCGGTGCGGTAACGACCACCACCTACACAGCGGGTACCTTCCCCGCCGCTGGTCTCTATATCGCTACGGGTGCCAACGGCAACCTGTCCAATGCGAATGCCGTTCAGGTAGACCCGGTCAACGGTGCGGCCTCGGTGGCGCTTTCCTATAAGGTGGTGGATGCTGCCGGTATCGAGTCGGCCAGCACCGGAACGGCTAGCGTGTCCTTCACCGACCTGGTGGTATCGGGTTCGGTATACAACGATGTTAACGGCGGCACCATCAACGGACCGCTCATTTCGAGCGCCGGCGGTGCCCTGTATGTGAACCTGGTCAACGCCGCCACCAATACGGTGGTCGCTTCCAAGGCGGTCAGCGGTGGTGCCTATTCCTTCAATACGGCCGACGGTCTGCAGAACAACATCACCACCTATGCGCTCGTGCTCACCAACGCGGCCACTGCAACCGGCTCCACGCTGCCTTCGACTGCCTGGACCTACACCGCCGAAGGTGTGAGCGGCACTACCGGTGACGGCGCTCCCAACGGCACCTATGCTTTCGGCGCCAGCATCACGGCCAGTACCGTGATCGACTTCGGTGTCGACGCACTGCCGGCTACCACGGCCCTAACCACCGCTGCGACGCAGCAAAATCCCGGCGGCACCAACACGGTGACCGTTCCGGCCACGGCCTTCAGCGGCACCGATGCCGATGCAGCCAACGGCGGCGTCATCAGCTACGTGCACATCACCGACTTCCCCGCCAATGCCACGACGATCACGCTCATCGGGTCCACCACGATCGGCGGCCCGGTAACCACGACCATCTACACGTCGGCCACCTTCCCGGCCGGCGGCGTGTATATTGCCACGGCTGCCAACGGCAACCTGTCCAACGCGGCTGCCGTTAAAGTAGACCCGGTGAACGGTGCGGTGAACGTAGACATCCCCTACCGCGCGGTAGACAATGCCGGTAAGGAAAGCCTTGCCAGCGGCGCGGCCCGCCAGCCCCTGAGCGACGTGAGCATCTCGGGCTCGGTATACGACGACCCGGATGCCGGCATCATCAACGGCACGCTGCGCAGCAACGCCGGCGGTCAATTATATGTGAACCTCGTGAGCGGCACGACGCTGGTAGCCTCCAAAGCTGTGAGCGCTGCCGGTACCTATAGCTTCAGCACCGCCGACGGCCTGCAGAACAACGTAGGCGACTACACGCTGGTGCTGACCAATACGGCGCTGGCCACGACCTCGACGCTGCCTTCGGCCGCCTTTACCTACACGGCAGAAGGCACCACCGGCACGACGGGCGACGGTCTTGCCAACGGCACCTTTACTTTCGGTGCCAACGTAACCGCCAATACGGTGATCGATTTCGGTATCGACGCCCTTCCCACCGTGACGGCGCTGACCACGGCTACGTCGCAGGTGAACCCCGGCGGCACCGC
>NZ_SKFH01000017.1 GCF_004343705.1 Flaviaesturariibacter aridisoli | reverse complement strand
GCGACCAAGGGGCGCTTGCCGCCCCGCCGGCCATAGCCTATGGCGACGGCCGCGCCCCGCTGCCCTCCGTGCTGGCAGACCGGGCAAGCCCTTCCGGCCGGGTACAAAGAATTTTCCCCGCAGCGACCATTTCGATGTGAACTTCGGGCGCTGAATACCATGATCTATTACAATTCCAAAAACTGGCACCGCGCCATCTTTCTCGTGCACCGCTCGGACACCTTCCGCGCCCTGGTGCCCTACCTGCTGCTGATGCTGCTGTACAGCACCGGCGTGGTGTATGCCGAAAAAACGCTGCTGCACCTGCCACCCGACAGCTTCCTGCGCAACACGCCCACGATGCACACGCTCCTCGGCTTTGCCATCTCGATGCTGCTCGTGTTTCGCACCAACACCGCCTACGACCGCTGGTGGGAAGGCCGCAAGCTGTGGGGCTCGCTCGTCAACAACAGCCGCAACCTGGCCCTGAAGCTCGCCGCCATGCTGCCCGAAGCCGACGGCGGCGCACGCGTCTTCTTCCGCCAGGCCATCCCGCTCTATGCCCAGGTGCTGCAAAAGCATTTGCTCAAAGACACGACCCGCTTCGCCCTCGACGAAGGCGCCCACCCCGAGCTGCCTGACCTCGACCGCGCCCAGCACGGCCCCAACAAAGTGGCGGAAAGCCTCTACGCCAAAGTGTACGCGCTGCACCGCGAAGGCCTGCTCAGCGGCGAGCAACTCATTCTTCTTAACGGCGAGCTGTCCGCCTTCACCGACGTCTGCGGCGCCTGCGAGCGGATCAAGAACACCCCCATCCCCTACAGCTACAGCGCCTTCATCAAGAAGTTCATCTTCATCTACGTGGCCACGCTCCCCTTCGGCTTCACCTTTACCCTCAGCTACTACACGGTGCCCGTGACGCTGTTCATCTTCTACGTGCTGGCCTCGCTGGAACTCATCGCCGAGGAGATCGAGGACCCCTTCGGCCACGATACCAACGACCTGCCGATGCAGAAGATGGCCGACAACATCAGGGGAAACGTAGAGGGCATCCTGCGGTGAGACGAGAACGAGAGAACAAGAGAACGAGAGAACAAGAGAACGAGAGAATGAGAGAACGAGAGAACGAGAGAACGAGAACCGCCGGCAGGCGCCGGCACCTAACTACAAATAACAGCACTATGGCACTGTTCGGTCACTTCAAACAGAAACCCCTCTTCAACGATCCATTTTTCGGCGCGCTGCGTTATTACGAAGCGGCCAGCGGCAACTTCTACAGCGGCACGCGCGACTTCGCGCCCCTTGGTCGCCCCGTAGAAATACTGATTGAAGCCGATGAGAGCGGCCCCAGCGAGGAGCAGCGGGAATTCTTCCGCAGCGTGGAGCGCGACTACGCCCTGCTGAAAGAAAAGGCGCGTCCTTTTATCGAAGACGAGTTCCGCAATTGGCGCGAAGACTACGTGCTGCAGGACTTCGACGGCGAATTTTCGCTCGCGCACCTCCGCATCCCGCGCCCCGCACCCCTGCCCCGCCGCTGGGACCTTGCCTTCCACACCAGCGCCCACGACCTCGACCACCACATCACCATCGAGTTTGAAGAGTGGGAAGCGACGGGGATTTTGATTGACGGGTAATGCCAGCGCCGACACCGTCTTCCTGAACCAGCCATTTCACTCCGACCCCCCGGCACATGAACGCCTATCCCATCAAATCCGCCAGCCGCGACTACCGGCCCGAACCTTTTTACCTGCTGCAATCCAACGGCGCGGCGCAGCGCCTCGTGGCTTATTTCAACAGCGCCGATGCGATCCGGGCCGTGCTGTGCGCCTTTGTCGGGCGCGGCAATGGCTACCTGCGCGTAAAGCTGTTTGACGGGAAAAGCGAGGGCGATGCCAACGAGTACGAGGGCACCGTGTCGCAAACGCAGTTGCTGGGCGCGCTGGACGCCTTCGGCGACTTTATCTTTCACGACGGCTTCCACGAATTACTCGCGATGCATCCCGAAAACGGCGATTACATCGCTTTCGATGAGCACGGACTGCTGTTCCTCTACGTGACCGACCCGGAAGTGTACCAGCCTTTGCTGGAGGCGCAGGGCGCCGCCTACGACCCGGAGGGGCGCTTCATCTACGAATTCGATCACTGGCACGTTCGCCCGGGTGGTGCGGCGGGAGGCATGCAGGAACTGTTGCGGTACCTGGGGCTGGCGTCCTGAGCCGAGATGGTAAACAAATGGAAAGGCCGCCCTCCCGGGCGGCCTTTCCATTTCTTTCCTCTTTCCTATCCGAATGGATTGCGCCTACGCCCCTCCTCCCTGGGCAGGGGTTTGGGGATGGGCCTCGGCCCGCGTTGCCCGCGATGCCAGCAGGGTGCTGTATTCCTCGGTGATGGCATTGGCGGCGCCGATGGCGTTGAGCCAGGGCTGTTCGTCCTGCCGCAGGCGGCGGGCCGCGGCTTTGCCGCTTTTGAGATGGGTGGCTACCTCGTCGTACAGCGGGCGGGCCTCCGTGAGCTTGTCTTTCACGGTATAATCCACCTGCTGCTCCAGGGCGGCGCGCTCCTGCCCGCGGGCAACCGAGAGCGTGTCGTATTCGGTGTTGACCGTCTGCAGGCGGTCGGCCCAGGGCTGCAGGCCAAGCGCGGTCACGGCGGCGGATAGCTCGGGCTTTTCGCGCCAGTCGCGCATCATCGAATTAATGGTAGTCGTTTCTGCCTTGACGGTGAGCTTGGTGATGTTGCTGGCGCCGCCATACAGGCCGAAGTTCGCGTGCAGCTTTTTGCCGGCCGCAGCGCTGGCAGGATCCGGGTTATTGCGGTGGCCGTCGCAGATCTTTCCCAGCCCGATCACGTAGGCGTCGCGCTCGTCTTCCTTGGCCTGCAACGCCGTTGTTTGCGAGGACCCGGTGGCCTGCCGGTAGGCGATGGCCGCTTCCCGCATCCGGGCTTCCAGCTCGTTGAGGGCTTCGCTGAGCGCTTCCGACAGGTTGCCGGCGGCGCGTAGTACGCGGATGAATTGTTCGATGTACCGGATGGCTTCGGCTTGCGGAAGCCGTTCGAAGTAGAGCGTTTGCAACATAAGGAGAAGTTTTATGGTTTCCCTAATTTACTCTTTTTCGAAAAAAAACGTAGCCGGGGCCTTTTTTTTTCGTGGCAGCCTTCCGCGAAATGGGAAATGCCCTCCGCGGATTTGCAAAGCCTCTTTTCCAATCGGGGGATGCGGTTGCGGCGCCTGCAGCCCCCTTTTTACAGTTCGCGGGAGCCTGCGCGGGTTTGCAGCGGCCCTTTTACAACCGGGGGAGGGCTTCCGCGAGCCGCAGCGGGCTTTTTCCAATTGATGGCGCCCTTCCGCAACGGCGTAAAGCCATCCGCGGATCGTTGGAAGGCATCGCGGGCGCGGTAACCGCCTCCTTCGATTGAAGGACGGCTTCGCGGACGCCGCACAGGGTTACTTCATTTCGCGGGAGTGGGACTGCGCGATCAACAGGGCGGTGCCGGGCCGCATTTTGGGGGCCGTCGGCGCCAGTGCCTTTAAATGACCAAGTGAAAAATAGCGCCGGTTGATTGATCGGCCGGGCGGCGCTTCGTTCGCCGAAATGTTCACCGCAGAGGCTCGCGGGAGCGCAGAGGACGGTTTAGGGGCGTACTACCCTACAAGTGGGAACATGCGGACCGTCGAAACTCCTCCGGGTCAATGCACCGGCTTCGTATACTTCATCTCCCCGGCGTTGATGGCAACGGGCAGGCTGTTCTCCTTCGGCGGGATCGGGCAGTTGTAGCCCGTCGTGTAGCAGCAATAGGGATTATACGCTTTGTTGAAGTCGATGAGGATCTTTCCGTCCCGGATGTCGGGGATGGACGCGGCGGCTGCCCCACTTCATCCAGCTCGCCAAAAACCGCGACCGCATACGCAAGGTGATCGCGCGGTTGGAGAAAAAGAACGCGGATGCTTGAGGATCCGGAGGCATCAGGAAGACGGTATTTTTTCTCGCAGAGTTCAGGGAGCGATTCACGGAGGGCACAGAGAGCTTTGAACGTACCAACAAACCCATGAAGTGAACGAAAGGCCCGAAACGTCGTTTTCTGCGAGCCAGCGAGAGACGCCCGAATGTCGGACCGCTTCAGGTCGATGGGGTCGCCCAGGTAACCTGCCGGTAGCGAACCTGTCTCTGTGTCCTCCGGGAAACGCTTTGCTTTTCTGCGTTAAAAAAACATTTCCTCCATGCTAGTTGCCAGCCGGCGGAAAATCGGTTCATGACTCCGGTTGGCGACGTCCCTCCGCCCCTCCCCGTTCCTGCTTATCTTCACGGCCTAACCTCTTCGTCATGTATTTCACATCGCAAGACATACAGGCCCGCCGCGCGCGCCTCGCCGCCAAATGGAACAGCATCCTAACTGCCGATGAAGCCGTGCTCGTGCATTCCGGCCACCCGCTGCAAAAGCCCGGCGGCCTCGACCAGACCTATCCCTTCCTGCCGCACCCTTCTTACTTCTGGCTCACCGGCCGCCGCCGCGAGGGCGAAGTGCTGCTCTATAACCCGAACAGCGGCTGGATCGAATTCCAGACGCCCTTCACCAAGGAGCAGGCCGTGTGGGAAGGCCCCAAGTCGGACCTGCTGGTAGACGAACCCGGCAGGAAGACCGATGACCTCAAGCACTACCTGGAAGCGCAGCGCTTTTCGTCGCTGTACGAGCTGGGGCAAACGGATTTGTATACAGCGAAGGGCAAAGCGTTCGAGCTCAACACCGCCCTCGATCAAACGCGCCGGGTGAAAGATGCGGCGGAAGTGCGCCTGATTCGCTCCATCGCCGGTATCGCAAACGCCGGTTACCGGGCCATCACCGAAACGCTGCGCCCCGGCATTACTGAAAAAGACCTGCACGTAGCCTACGAAAGCGCCATCTACCGTGCCGGCGCACACAGCGTGCCCTACGAAAGCATCGTGGGCTCTGGCCGCAACGCCGCCATCCTCCACGCGCTCCCCACCATGAAGGTGATCGGCGACAAGGAACTCGTGCTGGTAGACGCCGGCGCCGACGTATACGACTACTGTGTGGACATCACCCGCACCTACGGCTCCTCCCCCGGCCTCGACAACCGCAGCAAGGCCCTTTACGAGCTCGTGCTCCAGGTGCAGCTCGCCTGCATCGAACTGTGCCGCCCCGGCAACTGGTGGCGCGACGTGCACAATACCGCCGCGCGGATGTTTACCGAAGGCCTCCGCTCGCTCGGCATCCTGAAGGGCGACGTCTCCACGCTCCTGGAAAAGGAAGTGGTCTCGCTTTTCTTCCCCCACGGCCTCGGCCACCTCGTGGGCCTGCGCGTGCGCGACACGGGCCATGCCGAAAACCTGGCCCCGAAGACCTACTTCGGCGCCCGCCTGCGGGTAGACATCCAGCTGGAACCCGGCCACCTGATTACGGTGGAACCCGGCCTCTACTTCATCGACGCGCTGCTCCAGGACCCCGAAAAGCAGGCACAGTTCAAGGAGAACGTAGACTGGTCTGAGCTGGAACACTGGAAGAAGATCGGCGGTGTGCGTATTGAAGACAACCTGCTCGTTACGGAAGGCGCGCCCGATAACCTGACGTCGGTGGTGGACAAAGCTTCTTCGCTCGACTGATGCGCATGCGTTCCGTACTCCTCTCCGTATGGCTACTGCTGGCGGGGATCGCCGGCGCACAGTCGCCGCTGGTCACCTTCCGGCCGGCGTCGGCCTTCAGGGGCGATGAAGCCTGCCTGCTCCGCTACCTGGAGGCCAACGGGCTGCTGGTGCCGCGTGCCGACCGCTATTACCTGTTGCACCGCGACTCGTCCTGGCTCGTAGACCAGGCGGTAAACCGCGGCGACACGCTGCGGCGGCAGTGGCACCTCACCGACCGCGGCGGCGCCTGCAAGGCCGGCCGCTGGGCGCTGCAAAAAACGGAGTGGATCATCCGAAAAGTTTATCGTCCGAACCCTGCCTTTCTGTATCAACGCTATTTCGAGAAATACGATCTCTTCAGCGGCGACTATGCCGCCGCAGGCAGTCCTGGTAAGATGGGGTTTATCAATACCTACGGCGAATGGATCATCGCCCCGGAGTACGACGACCTGAAGCCGCACGGCCTCGGCATCTGGGTGAAGAACGCGGCGGGCACGCAGATCATCGATGCCATTACCAGTGGCGGCAAAACCGACATCTACGACCGCATTGAAACGAGCATGCCCCGCGTGGGCCGCGACGCCCGGATAACGATGGTAAAAAAAGGAAATAAGGCCGGCGCCATCGGCCCCAACCGCAAGCTCGTCGTGCCGCTTGCTTACGACGACCTGCACGTTCTATCCTTTCAATACCTCCTCGGCGTCCGCAACCGCCGCGTGACCGTGCTCGACCCGGTAACAGGCCGCGCGCTGACGCCCTTCTACGACGATGTACGCATCGCTAAAGACCGCCGCCTGCTGGAAGTAAAAACAGATAGCGGCAACCGCATCATTGATCCTTACCACCTTGGTGACCGGGAAGCTCCGGAGGCCGCGCCGCGCGCCCAGGGCCGTTGCGGTTGCGGTGAGCCCGAAGGCGGCTACCTGCTCACGCTGCGCGTTGCAGGCGACAGCATCCTGCCCTGCAAGGAAGGCGGCTTCACCCGCACTGGTCGCAACGGCAGCCGGCGAGTCACCTGGGAAGAGGCGCTGCGCGATACAACGCAACCGCTCTCCAATTACAGCCTGGGTGAATTGTTCGATTGCGCGACCGGAAAGCGGCTGCCGACAACCTGGCGGCAATACTTTGTCAAGTCGGTCAACGGCGCGCTGTGGGTGGAGTCGGCTTTTGAATACGACTCGCTGCAGCCCGATGGTCAATGGCGCGACGGCCTGGCCGACCGGGCAGCGATCCGGGAGATTTACCGCGCACGTGCCGGCCGCATCACCCGCGTTTCGGCGGAATGGGTACTGAAAGTACCACCGTTGTCACCGGGAGGGATCGCCACCGTGCACCGCCTGCAGGCGCAGGCCACGATGAAGCTGGAAGAGAACTACTTCCTGCTCCGCAAGCTGATCGTGCCCGCGCTCCATGGCGACACCGCATCGCGGGACGCGCTGCTTCGGGCACCCTTGACCAACAAGGAAGGACTGCTCGCCTACTACCAGCTGCTGCTGCGCCTGCAGCCCCGCCGCTGAGCCACAGCTCCTATCTTTGACCCAACACATGCCCCATGAAACGACTCTTGTCCGTGCTCCTGCTCCTGGCTACGCTCCCATCGCTGGCCGCGGAGGTAGATACCGTCTCCATCTTCAGCAATGCCATGAACCGCGCCTATCGCTGCGTGGTGATCAAGCCCGAATCGTATAAGAAAGGAAAAGCGGCCTACCCCACCGTATATCTACTGCACGGCCTCGGCGGCAGGTACAGCGATTGGGTTACGAAGGCGCCCGAGCTGAAGGCCGCCGCCGACCGCCTCAACGTACTCGTGGTCTGCCCCGACGGGGCGGTCAACAGCTGGTATTTCGACAGCCCGGTAGACAGCTCGGCGCGTTTTGAAACGTATGTGGGCACCGAGATCCCGGCGTACATCGACGCGCACTACCGCAGCATCCGCGCGCGCAGCGCCCGCGCCATCTCGGGCCTCAGCATGGGCGGCCACGGCGCGCTGTTCATCGGCTACCGCCACCCGGCCACCTTCGGTGCCGTAGGCAGCATGAGCGGCGCTGTACAGCTCGAATACATCACCGCACCGATGTATGGTGTTGAGAAGCGCCTCGGCGATACCAGCAACAAAGCCCGCTACCGCGAATATTCCATCTTCGGCGTCCTCAACGACAAGCGCAGCGACAGCCTCGCCCTCATCGTGGACTGCGGCACGGAAGATTTCATCGTGGAAATGAGCCGCGCCCTGCACAAGCGCCTGCAGGAGCTCAGGATCCCGCACGACTACACCGAACGCCCCGGTCGCCACGACTGGCCGTACTGGAACAACGCCGTTCAATACCAGCTGCTGTACTTCCGAAACTTCTTTAATCGCGGGAAAAGCAGTTTGTAGTTTGTGGTTTGTAGTTTGTAGTTGTTGTTACCGCCAAATAAAAAGAGCTTCCGGAAACGGAAGCTCGTTTTTTTATTTCTTATCAGATCGTACAAAAAATCTTACGCTGTAACGAATTGAAGAAAGCTCGCGATCAAGAATAGCTTTCAACCGTATTAAATAGCATCTGCGTTCATCCTTTAAATCATAGCAATCTGCGTTCTTTCTCTTACCCACCGGTTTCACCCGTCCGCACATCATACTTCTTCCGGCCCTTGTGCTTTTTCTCGAAGTCCACCACGGCCGGCGGCTTTTTGAGCTTGTCTTTTTCGGGTTTGTTGTAATCGGGTCGGGTGGAAAGCGTCGCCTCGCGCACGCTGGCGTTGGCGCTGACGGTCATCGTATCGGTGGCGTGGGTGGAAGCGGGTACGATGGGCGCCAGGAGGGCATCGGCATCGCTTTCGCCTTCTTTCTTGAGGCGGTCCATAAACCATTCCTGGGTTTCTTCAAGGCGGCCGTCGCGGGCGTTAAAGAACTTCCAGGTGCCGTGCTTGTGGGCCACGGGCTCCACCTTTACGATGCGGTAGCCGGTGATCTTGTTGGGATCCTGCAGGTCGCGCACCGGCACGGTGTCGTAGGGGCTCTTCGGGTCGATAGCGCGCCACATTTCCTCGCGGAGGGGTTTGCCTTCGATGTCGAAATACACCTGCTTGCCGTCTTTCATACCCCAGCGGTACTGCTCCAGCGCGATCAGGTCGCCGTCGAGGCTGTAGCGGCGCCAGACACCGTTGCGGTAGCCGTCGTTGAAAACACCTTCTTCCTCATAGCCGCGCTCGCCGCGAACCGCCGCCTGCTTCACGACCCAAGGGCCCTGCTGCAGGCCTTTCTTGTCCACGCGGTTGAGCGTGTCGCCTTTGACACCGATAATAAAGCTTTTGTACTGGGCGGCGGCGGGCAGGGCAGCCAGCAGCACGAAGGCCAGCAACCAGCGGAACATCCGTATGTTTGAAATCCCCATAGAATCTATCCTTATGCCCCTAAAATTACCCCAAACCCTGCTTACCGGCGCCCTGCTATCCGTTACTTTTTTCACAAAGGCCCAGACCGGTCCCACGCCCGCGGCCGAGCGGATGCGGGGCCTGGAGCGTAAGGCGGCCCTGCGCCGCGCCTCGGTGCTCGACAGCGTGCGCTTTCGCAACATCGGCCCCAGTGTCATGAGCGGCCGCATTACCGACATCGACGTCAACCCTACCGATCCGACGGAGTTTTACGTGGCCTACGCCTCCGGCGGCGTGTGGTACAGCCGGAACAACGGCCAGAGCTTCACTCCTATTTTCGACAGCTCCGAAACCCTCACCATCGGCGACATCGCGGTAAACTGGCGCAGCGGCACGATCTGGGTAGGCACGGGCGAAGTCAACAGCAGCCGCTCTTCCTATGCCGGCACGGGGCTCTACCGCAGCACCGACCGGGGCAAGACCTGGCGCTATGCCGGCCTGCCAGAGTCGCACCATATCGGTAAGATCCAGCTGCACCCCGGCGACGATGCCACGGCCTGGGTAGCGGTGCTCGGCCACCTCTACTCGCCCAACCGCGAGCGCGGCGTGTACAAGACCACCGACGGCGGCGCCAGCTGGCGGCAGACACTTTATGTGGACGAGAACACGGGCGTGGTAGACATCGACGCCAACCCGCAAAACCCGCAGGAACTGTATGCCACTGCCTGGTACCGCACGCGCCGCGCCTGGAACTTCGAGCCCGCGGGCGCGGGCAGCAGCCTCTACAAAAGCAGCGACGGCGGCGAACACTGGACCCGTATATCTACGGAAGGCTCGGGACTGCCCACCGGCAAGGTCGTAGGCCGCATGGGGGTGGCCGTTTTTCCCAAAAACCCGAATACGGTATACGTGGTGGTCGACAACCAGACGCCGGCCAAAGACACGACTATCGGTGATACGACGCGGTACTTCCTGCGCGACTTCCGAGAACTCTCGCTGGACCGCTTTGCACAGCTCGACGAGCGCAAGCTCGATACGTTCTTCAAAAAGAACGGCCTCGCCCGTCGCTACAACGCCATTGAAGTGAAGCGCCTCGTGGCCACCGGCCAGCTGCGCCCGACGGCCATCTACGATTACCTCTATGTCAACACCGGTTTTGAAAACCCACCCGTGGGTGCCGAAGTATACCGCAGCGACGACGCGGGCCGCAGCTGGCGCAAAACCAACACGAAGCCGCTCACGTTGTACAGCACCTACGGCTACTACTTCGGCAAGATCTACGTGGCACCCGACGACGACCAAAAGGTGATGCTTCCCGGCTTCTACCTGGAGCTGTCCACCGATGGCGGCGCCACCTTTCGCCACATCGACAAAGGCAACGTGCACGCCGACCACCACGCCGCTTGGATCAACCCGAAGCGCAACGAGCAGATCTTCGATGCCAACGACGGCGGGCTCAACATCTCGTACGACAACGGGGAGCATTGGTTCAAGGCCAACACACCGGCGGTGGCCCAGTATTACTCCGTAACGGTCGACGACGCAAAGCCATACAACGTATACGGCGGCCTGCAAGACAACGGTGTATGGGTGGGCCCTTCCAACAACCGCGAAAACCCGGAGTGGCTATCGGATGGGAAATATCCTTTTCAACCCATCATGGGCGGCGACGGCATGCAGGTGCAGGTGGACCCGCGCGACAACACAACGACGTACACCGGCTTCCAGTTCGGCAACTACAGCCGCCTCAACCGGGCCAGTCCACAGGCAACGGCGAAGCGTATCACACTGCTGCACGCTTTGGGCCAGCGCCCCTATCGTTACAACTGGCAAACGCCGATCCTCCTCAGCCGCCACAATCCCGACATCGTTTACTTCGGCGGCAACCAGCTGTTCCGCTCCTTCAACAAGGCCGATACCTTTCTCGTTATTTCCGGTGACCTCACCAAAGGCGACGGCGGCGGCAACGTGCCCTACGGCACCATTACGGCGCTCAGCGAATCGCCCTTGCGGTTCTCGCTACTCTATGCCGGCACCGACGACGGCCGCGTGCACCTGAGCCGCGATGGCGGCTACAACTGGACGCCGCTCAGCGAGGGCAAGCGCCGGAACCCACTGCCACAGGGGCTTTGGGTAAGCCGGATCACGGCTTCGCGCTGGAGCGCGCCGCGTGTATTCCTCGCCCTCAATGGCTACCGGAACGACGACTTCCGTCCCTATCTTTTTGTTAGCGAAGACGAGGGCAGCACCTGGAGCGCCATTGGCACCGACCTCCCGCACGAGCCGGTGAACGTGCTGCGCGAGGACCCCAAAAATGCCGATGTTCTTTACGTGGGCACCGACGGCGGCGTGTACGTTTCCTTCGACCGTGGGCGGCACTTCATGGCCTGGACGGCCGGCCTCCCCTATTCGGTTCCGGTGCACGACATTGCCATCCAGGAACGCGAAAATGAGCTTGTGCTCGGCACACACGGCCGCAGTCTTTACATCGCAAAACTGGAAGATGTGCAGGGGCTGCAACAGGACCCGGAATGGTTGAAAAAGAAAGCCGCGAGGGCGAAAGAGAAGAAAGAGGAACCGAAGGGAGAACCAGAGCCGCTGCCCAGCGAAATAGACTGATCATATGCTTCTTCAACAAATAAAAAAGAAGCCGCTCCTTTCGGGGCGGCTTCTTGCATGAATGGAATCAGGATCAGAGTTTGATGACCTTGCGCTCGGCCGTTTCCTTCGTCTGGGTGTTCACAATCCGCAGCACGTAGGTGCCGGAGGTGAATCCCACGAGGCTCAGCGTGTAGCTGCTGCCGGTGAAAGAAGCCGGCTTGATGAGCGTGCGGCCGTACTGGTCCAGTAATTCTACAGTATGCGTGCCTTCGGTCTTGCCCGAGAGCCAGATCGTTACCTGGTTCTGCGTTGGGTTGGGACCTACGGTCACTTGTGTCGAAAGGCGGGCGTTCGCATCGCTGCCACCCGTGTTGCCCGATTGGGCCACGCAGTTGTTGACGATGTAGCTGAACGGTACCGGCGTTCCGAGGCACTTGTTGGCGATCGGCGTTACCGTCACCTGCGACAGGATGGAGCCCGAGGTGCCATTCTGCGTGGTAAATCCGGGGATCGTTCCGTAGCCCGTGGTATAGGGCAGGCCGACGGCCGGGTTGCTCTGCGACCACTGGTACTGCGTGCCGGCAACCGGCCCGCTGAAACTCACCGCCGCTGCGTTGACGCCACGGCAGTATACCTGGTCGGCCACGGCGTTCACCTTAGGCATCGGCGATACCGAGATGCGGAAGGATATCGTGTTGCCCGGGCAGGCGCCCACGGCCGTTACGGCAATCGTAGCGTTGGCCGTGCTGGTACCATTATTCACCGGGATGAATGCCGGGATGCTGTTGCCCGAGCCGCTGGCGGCAAGTCCGATGGCCGTGTTGCTGTTGGTCCAGGTGTACGAAGTGGCACCCGTGCCGCTGAAGGCAACCGGCGCTGTCGTACCACCGGGGCAGAACACCTGGTTACCGATGGTATTGACCGTCGGGCGGCTGTTGACCGTTACCTGCGTGCTGGCCGTATTGCTGCAGCCACCGCCGCCGCTGCCTACCGTGTAGGTGACGGTGTAGGTGCCGGGCGCGGAAGCCACGAGGTTGAGCAGGCCGGTTGCCGGGTCGATAGCGAGGCCGGCGGGGCTGGCGCTATACGTACCGTTGGCGGAGCCGCTGCGGTTGACGCTGGCGGAGCCGGTCGGGCAGAACGGCGAGCCGCTGTAGGAGATCGTGCCTGCTGCCGGAACCACGGTCAGCGTAAAGCTTTGCGCGGCGCCCGTGCAGGAGTTGGCGGCCGGCGTTACCGAAATGGTTGACACCTGGTTGACGCCTGTGTTGTTGATCGGGTTGTACGACGCGATCGAACCGGTCCCCGAAGCCGCGATACCCGTAGCACTGTTGTTGTTTGTCCACGAATACACCGCACCCGGGATCGTGCCCGTGAAGTTGAGCGCCGGGGATGCCGTACCGGCACACACAATCGTGTTGGCCGGGATCGTCACGTTGGGAGTCGGCTTCACCGTGATGCGGAAGGAAACCGGCGTCGACGTGCAACCACCGGAAACGGCCGTGGCGGTGATGGTGGCGATGGCGTTGACCGGGCCGTTGTTCATTGCGGTAAAGGCGGGAATTTGGCCCGTACCCGAAGCCGGCAGCCCGATCGACGGGTTGTCGTTGGTCCAGGTATACGACGTGCCGTTGCCGCTGAAGGCGATGGCGGGCAGTGTCGTCGAACCGCAGACCAGCTGGTTAGCAACCGTGTTGATCGAGGGAAGCGGTGCCACCGTGATCTGTGCGGAAGCCGTACCGGCTTGGCCGTAGCTGCTGTAGTTATACGTAACCGTATACGTGCCTGGGGTGCTGCCGGCAAGGTTCACCACACCCGTGCTGCTGCTGATCGACAGTCCGGCGGGAGCTGCGAAGGTGCCGCCACCCTGGCCGCCCAGTTCGGGGATCGCGTTGCCGCGCGCACAGTACGGACTGGCGGGGTAAGCAAGCGTGCTGACCACAAACGGATTTACCGTAATGGTGAAAGTTTGCGGGGCACCGGCGCAGGGCAGGTCACCGCCCATGTACACCGGCGTTACAGTCACGGTAGCCGTTACAGGCATGCTGCCCGTATTTACAGCCGTGAAGGAAGGCAGGTTACCCGAGCCGCTGGCCGCAAGGCCGATGGCGGGGTTGGAATTGACCCAATCGTATACGATGCCTGCGGGCGAGCCGGTGAAGGTCACCGGTGCCGTCGTGGCGCCGTTTCGGGTGGTCAGGTTGCTGATGGCGTTGGCCACCGCTTTGGGATAGATCGTCAGCATGGTGCTCGCCTGGACCTGCGGGCAGGTGCCGCTGGCAGCGAGTGTATAATACACCGTGTACGTTCCGGATACCGAAGTACCGAGGTTGACGGCGCCCGTTGTTGCATCAAGCACAAGGCCGGCGGTAGAGCTGAACACACCGCCACCGTTGCCGCTGAGGCTGGGCTGCGTTGTGCCGCTGGGGCAGAACGGACCGCTGTAGCTGATCGTAGCTGCCGGCGCCGCATTGACGGTCACCGTCGTAGCTGTGCTGAAGGCGCCGCAGCTGTTGACGGCTGCGATGTGATACGTGATCGTGTAGGTACCCGGCTGGCTCGTTGCCAGGTTGATGGCCCCGGTCGTGGCATCCAGCGAAAGCCCTGCCGGTGTAGCGCTGTAGGTGCCACCGGTGGTACCGGTTTGCGTGACTGCAATGCTGCCGCTGCCCGTGCAATAGGGCGAGCCGCTGTAGCTGATTGAAGCGTTGGCTGGTGCCGAGATCGAAAGGCTGTGGCCGGTGGCTTCGGTGATCACCGGCTGCGTGCTGACCACGCGCACCTGGTAGCCGTTACCCGAAGCGGTGTTGGCCGGAATGGTGGCGTTGATGACGCCGCTGCCGGTGGCCGTTACCGATCCGATCGTAACGGGGTTCGTGAAGGAACCGCTGGCGTCGCTCAGCTGGGCAATGAACTGGTTGCCGGCGCTGAATGTCCCACTTACGGTAAAGCTCACGCTGAGGCTGCTGCCGCTGCACAGGGCATTGGCGCCAGTTGCCGAAACAATTTCCTGGCAATTGCTGCCGTTGGTGCCCACTTGTACCGTATCGGTCACGATGCTGCCGTTGGCGTCGCTGACGGTGACCGTATAAATACCGGAGCCTACGATGATGCTGTCACCGGTTTCGCCGTTGCTCCAAAGGCGGCTGTAAGGCGCCAGGCCACCGCTGATGGCCACACGGGCCACCCCGTCGGTAGTACCGGTGCAGCTGGCAGGCGTGCTCGTAGCGAGTACGCTCATGCCACCGATGTCGGCACCGGCTTCGTTATCATCCGTATTGTATTCGGAAGGCATGCTGTTGATGATGCGGGCGATGACGCGGGTTTGTGCGTCGGTCACGCGCCAGACGGCCTGCAGGTCGTAGTCGGCACCCTCGGCCACGCTGATATTGCGCTGCGAGATGAGTACTTCCTGGCCCTGGTCGTTGAGATAGAGCAGCTGCAGCACAGCGTCGCAATCCTCGAAGCCGATGTTGTGGATGCGTCCCATAATGTGCAGCGTAGTGCCGGCGGCCGGACTGTTGTTGTCGAGTGTAAACGACTGCCACAGGAGGTTCGGGGCTTTGCCCACGATCACGGCGCGCGTCGCTTCGTTATTGAGCTCGTCACCTTCACCGATCTCATCGTCTTTGTCTACAACCGCGCGGATTACGTGGATACCACGAAGGTCGGAAGACCACTGGCGCGGCAAGCGCACGGTGCTGAGCTGGCTGTTAACAAGACCCGGAACGCGCACCTGTGTCAGCGAGTCGTTGTCTACCTGCGTGTACACGGTGCTTGAATCGGTGGTGCTGGCGCCGTTGTTACGGTAGCTGATGTCGATGTCGATCGGCTGACCCGGCTCGGGGTTCAGCAGCGAGGGTGCAATGTATTCCGAACGGGTCAGGTAGTCGGGCAGCGGAAGCACCACGTGCACGCTGACCACGATCTGGTTGTTGCCTTCGTTGCATTCAGTGTACTGATTGGCCGGATCCGCGGTAATGCGCACCTGGTAGTCACCGGTCTGCGTAAACACGTAAGCGTTCGGCAAGCCCAGGCCCAGCGGGCAGGCGCAGGTGTTGGCGATATTGGTGCTGACGGTGCCCAGGTTGAGCCAGCCGCTGATGCCGGGACCGCTTACCTCGAAGCGCACCTGGGCATGCGTAGCCTTGTACAGCCCGAAGTTGAAGAGGCCCGTTGCCAGTGTTACGGGCGTGTTGACGATCTGCGTCGGCTGGATATAAAGGCCACTGCCACAAGCGCCGTTGGTCGGCTGGAAGTCCCAGCAAAGCTTGGCGCTCGTGCTGTTGTTCGCCTCATTGGTCTCCGACAGCGTGTTACCCGGATCCACGGTGATCGTGAGATCGTTGTTGCCCGGGGCAGGAGCCGGCACGGTAACCGACACGAGCGTGTTGGCGCCCGGCGCCAGCGTACCCGTGAAGGTGTGCGTATAGTGCGTGCCCGCCACGTTGAAGTCTACGGTCAAAGGACCGGAGATGGCCACGAGGCTGGTATTAGCGAGCTGCGCGCTGATGGTGATGTTGGCCGGCAGCGAAGGCTCGGCGGGCATCACGGTTACGTTGCCGCAACCCCATACGGTCAGGTCGGGATTACAGGCAGCTACCTGCACCTGGTAAGAGGCACCGTTGTTGCCTTCGTTGTATTCGCTGATGGCGTTGGGAACGTCGCAGTCAAGCGTGAAGGTGTATACGCCGGTGAGACCGCTGTACACATAGTTGAAGTTGACGGTCGTTTCCCACAGTGGGTTGATGTTCCCTACCGGTTGCGTCAGGGTTGTCTCTACCACGCCGTTGCGCAGTACCGTCAGGCGGGCGTTGAAGGAGCCAGTGGGCAGGCCGCCCAGGTTGCGCACCAGGAAGCTGACGTTCGGGATGCCCTGGCACTGGTTGGCATTGAAGTACGACGGCAACAGGTTGGCCGGTGCGATGTCGGGTGCGTTGGGCAGCACCACTACACCGGTGTAAGAGCTGTTGTTGGACTCGCCGTTGCAGAGCTCATCCACGTCGTTGGCGGCGTCTGCAAGCGAGCGGATATAGGTGCTGCCGATGCTGTTGAAGGTCAGCGCCGGGAGCGTGATGGTTTGCTGGGCGCCGGAGGCCATCGAGGAAATGGCAAAAGGTGCGGGAACACCGGAAGCCGTCGGTGCTTCGATGGACAGCTTGTGGCTGCCGGCATCTACCCCACCGCCGTTGCCTTCGGTCACCGAGCCGCTGAGCGATTGACCCACGACAATATAGCGGGTGTTGCTGGCCGGGTATTGTGGCGTGATCGTTCCCGCGCCGATGCTGAGGGCAGAAGTAAGATCAGGGCCCGTGCACAGGGGACGCGGAATCACCACAAACTGGGTCGTGGTGTCGCCCTCGAGCGTGTAGTCGGTGATCGTCACCTGCACATGGTAAGTGCCTGGCGTGGCGGGGCCGCTAAAGGATGCGGCATAGGCGCCAAGGGCATTGCTATATACTACCTGCGTCTGCCCTGTTTCTACAACCTTGATCGTCACGGTAGCGCCGGCACAGGAAGAATCCTGCAACTGCACGGCCGTGTTGCGGTACCAGGCGGCACCCGAGAACGTGATATTGTCGCCCGTATAAATACTGCTTGGGGTCGGCGCTGAAGTGATGCCGATGTCGCCGGGCAGCTGGTAGTTGCCGTTGATGAACGGACGGATGGCCTGGTTGTCGAGCTCGTTGCTTTCATCAAGCACATTGGCGTCGTCGATGAACACCTGCATCGGGCACCACATCGGCACATTGGGCGTCGTGATGTTCCAGCTTACCTGCGTCGTACCACCGGCGCCCGACAGGAACGGAACGCTAAGTACGGTGTAATGCGTGGCCGTATCGTTTTGGTTCACGAGCCGCACCTGGAAGTTGCTCGCGTCGCGGCCCGAGTTGTTGTGGATTGTAGCCGTGATCGTCAGCGGCTGCGCGGGGTCGGGGTGCGCGTTGGAGAACGTGATGTCGTTAGCGAAGATGGATACATCCACGCGGGGCAGCACTACGGGACCGGCGAAGGGCCCGAAGGAAGCAGCACAGCCGCCCTGGTCGGTCGCCTGCACGGTCGTGTGCCAGTTGGCGGAAGCCTGCAGGAAGTTCACCACGATGAAGTAATCCTTGCCGTCGGTTACGTTCTGGTCGGCCGGATCCTTTTCAGTAAGATAGAGCGTACGGTCGCCACCATCGTTGAAGCTGCCGTTGCCTTCGAAGTCAAGCAGCAGCTTGATGGTATTCGACTGCGGCAAGTCGCCGTCGGCATCGGTATAGCGCACCTCGAATCGGTAATCGCTTGTGGGCAGGCCCGAGGCTGGGTTCATCACGCTGCTTACAAAGCCGGTGGCACCCGTAAAGCTGAGCGAAGGCAGGTGGTTCGTGCCATAGGTAACGGTCTTCGAAGCCGTGCCCGCGCAGCCATTGGCATTGGTAACGGTCACGGTATAAGTGCCATTCGCGGCAACCTGGATGCTTTGCGTCGTGGAGCCGGTCGACCATTGGTACGACGTGCCCGCCGATGCGGTGAGCGTGACGCTGCTGCCGATGCAATAGTTTTCTTCGCTGCCTCCGCTGATGGTAACCGCGGGGCTCGGGTTAACGATCAGCTGGAAGCTTCTTGCGGTACCAGCACAACCGCTGCCGCTAACCGGCGTAACGGTGATGGTAGCCACCCGCGTCGAGCCGCTGTTGTTGATGGCCGTGAAGGACGGGATATCGCCGGCGCCGCTGGCGCCGAGGCCGATAACAGGATCGTTGTTGGTCCAGTTGTAAACGGTACCCGCCGTGCCACCGCCAAACAGGACAGGAGTCGTGCCGGCGCCGTTGCACAGCGTTTGACCTGCCGGCGTGTTCACGGTTCCGGAAGCCAGGATCGTTACGGTTCTGCTGGTGCTAAAGGCAGCGCAGCCGCCCGTAGCAGGAATGGAATAGGTGACGGTATAAGTTCCCGGCAGGCTCGATTGTGGGAAGAGGTCACCGGTGCTGCCGTTGAGGGCAAGACCACCCGGTGCCGAAGTATAGGTGCCGCCGCCGGTACCCGTGCGGGTAACCGTTGCGCTGCCGCTGTTGTTGCAATAAGGGGAACCGCTGTAGCTGATCGCAGCGGAAGGCGTAGCGGTGATCGTTATGTTGGTGGTTGCCGTCACTTCACCGTGGCCGTTGCCGGAAGGGATGAAGTAGGTGACCGTATAATTACCGGGCGTAGACGAAGACACGTTGATGTCGCCATTGCCGCTGTTGAGCACCAGCCCGGAAGGCTGGGCGCTGTATACGCCGCCGCCGAGGCCGGTCTGTGTTGCCGTAGCCACGCCGAAGCCGGAACAGAACGGGTTGCCGGTATAGGAAATCTGTGCCGATGCCGTGGGCAGCACCTGGATCGTCGTGCTGGTTGTAGCGCCGGGGCAGGTACCCGAAGGCATGGTGTAGGTCACCGTATAGGTGCCGGGCGCAGTGATGTTCAGGTTGACCGAACCGGTGGTCGTGTTCAGGCTGAGACCAGAAGGGCTCACGCTGTAAGTACCGCCGGTGGTGCCGCTGAGGCTCACGTTCACCACGCCGCCGCCCACGTAATAAGGCGTGCCGCCGTAGCTGATGCTGGCCGTCGGCGCCTGGTTGATCTGTACAAATACATACGTGCCGCTCGACTGGCAACCAGGCGTGAAGGCATCGTAATAGATATAATTGCTGATCGGGCCGCTGCTCGAGGGATACAGCGTTCCTGATACGGGGTTCACGTTGAACCCGGCATAGTTGTAGAAGTGGCCTCCGGGCGTTCCGGTGAGTTGCACCTGCACAGAATCCACGTTGGTGCAGAATGTGTTCGTTCCGTAAGTAATGGTTGCCGAGGGCGGGTTGGAGATCGTCACCTGCGTCGAATTGGTAAACGAGGCGCAATCACCCGAGGCCGGCACCGTATAGGTCACCGTATAGGTTCCCGGAAGAGAACTGTAGCCGGTAATGGTACCGGTCGTTTCATCAATGACAAGACCCGCGGGTGTAGCGACAAAGGTACCGCCGCCGGCGCCGTTGCGCACTACTTCTATCGCACCCATCGTGGTGCAATAAGCTGCCTGTGCGTACGAGATGGCAGCCGAGGGTGACGGTGAAATTTCCACCGTGGTGGTCACCGTGTCGTTGGCGCAACCGGCGTGCGAAAGCACATAAGATACGGTATGCATACCCACGGCCGATGCGTTGAGATGGATCGTGCCGGTTGCAGGATCGATGGAAAGCGAGTCGCCGGCAAAGAAGGTACCATCCGTAACACCAGTGAGCGTTACCGGTGCAGAGCCGCCGGTATTGCAATACGGCGACAGCGGGTAACTGATCGCGGCCGGCTCAATTCGAACAAGGTCGATATAACCATTTGAATAACCGCCACCTTCTGTAACGCGGAACATGACGCTGTCGGTTGACGACAGGTAGCCGCGCCATACGTCGCCATGGTAATCGCAGCAACCGCTGTGCGTCCATACGCGGACGCCGTTGATCCAGAGCTCGGCCTCGTCGTCGTGGGTCGGGATGTTGATCTGGTAATAACCGCAGGGGAAGCCCTGGCGCTTCGCTGCCCAGGAATGGTAATCCCAGTTAACCGCGCAGCCCTGCCAGCCGGGTGCCGACGAAGGCGAATAATAGCCATACCAGAAGGCATCCGAGTGGTGGTTCAGTGCCGTATCCGTGAAATAACCAGCGTAGTTGGTCGTCCAGGAGTTGCCGTCGTTGTAGGATGTGCCGCCATTCCAGGCATATACGTTCCAGACATTGTTGCCATACACGGCCGGATCCCCGGCAACCGCCGTGAGATGCAGGCTGAACGTTGCCTGCGTCGAATCTACCCCGCAAGCAGACGAATATACATTATGATAAGCGATGGTGTAGTCGCCCGCCTGGCTGGTCAACGCATGGATCACACCGGTGCTGCTGTCGATGCTGAGGCCCGCGGGCGTAGCGGTGAAGTAACCGCCTGCACCGTCGGGCGCCTGGGTGAGCGTGGGCGTCAGGTCGCCTGCGGAGGTGCAATAAGTGCTCGCCGGGTAGCTGATCGTAGCCTTGGCCGTGGGCGTGAATACGATGGAGCCATACGAATAGCTGCTGCCTTCCGTTACCCGGAATTCTACGGTACTCGTATCATTGAGATAGCCGGTCCACACGTTCGTATTGCCGCAGCAGGTGTTATACACCAGCACGCCGTTAACAAGCACCTGTGCGTAGTCGTCGTGATAGGGAAGCGAAATGGTGTAGTAGCCGCAGGGGAAGCCTTTTCGCTTGGCCGACCACGAATGGAAGTCTACGTTTATGGGGCAGCCCTGCCAGCCCGGGGCGTCGGAAGGCGACGTCCAGTAAGGCCAGAAGTTCTGCGAGTTGTGGTTCAGCGACGAGTCGACGAAGTACCCGGCATAGTTTGTACTCCAGGAATTTCCGATGTCATAGTAGTAACCGGAGTTCCAGCCGTATACGATCCAGGCGTTAGTGCCGAAGACCGCAGGATCGCCCTGGGCGTTGCGGATCTTGAGTGTAGTTGTGGCCGTGTCTACGTGCTGGCCGCAGGCCTGCAGGGTGTCGATGTAATAAATCGTATAGTCACCGGCAGCACTGCTTGATGGGGATACGACACCGGTGAGGCTGTCGATTACAAGGCCGGCAGGTGTGGCCGTGAAGTAACCAGCGGGTGCACCGGGCGCCAGTACCACGGTCGGTGTCAGGTCGCTGCCCGTATTACATCCCGTGGAGGCCGTAGCCGACGGGTAGCTGATGCCGATTTCCGGTACGAGTTCGAAATTGAGGGCCCCGTACGAGCTGTAGGTATCGTCGGTGATCGCCAGCTCCACGGTACTGGTATCATTGAGATAGCCGGTCCACACAGTGGTATTGCCGCAGCAAGAATAATACACCTGTTGCCCGTTTATCTTAATGCGCGCATAGTAATCGTGGTAAGGAAGTATGATTTTATAATAACCGCAGGGGAAGCCTTTGCGCTTTGCAGCCCAGGAGAAGTAATCATTGTTTACAGTGCAACCCTGGTAGCCCGGCGCGCTCGATGGGGAAGCGTTGGGATCCCATTGGCTCTGCGAGTTGAAATTGAGGCCGGGGGCGGTGTAGTAACCGGCATAGTTGTCGTTCCAGGAAGAGCCGTTGTCGTAATAGGTGCCGGCATTCCAGGCGTATACATTCCATTGGTTGTCTCCAAAAACAGAGGGATCGCCGATAGCGCTGTTGGCAACGGTCACCGTCTGGCTGACGCTGCTGCAGCCCGGCGTGTTGCCGGTAACGGTGTATTGCACCGATTGGCCCGGCGACAGGCTGATGAACTGCTGGTTGGCGGCAACGTAATAATTCCAGATGCTGCTCTCGGCCTTGCTGCGCGCTTCGGGCGACAACACCGTATTGTAGGCAACAATGTCGTAGAATTCGCAATCCGAACGCTCGCCGTAGTAACCGTTGCCGTTCAGCTGCAGGCCATACGGCGGGTACACGCCATTGCTGTTGCTGGAAAGGAGGGAGCCATTTTCATACACCTGCGACACGCTGCCGTTGGAGGCGCCGGTATGCACGTAAATGCTGTTGTCGGCGGCCATGCTGTAATCAAGATGTACCCAGCCTTCGAAGTAAGCATCCCCGTGGCGGCCGCCGTGGAAGCCGAGGAGCCAGTTATTGCTCACCGACGAAAGTACGCGGGCACGCGCGCCGCCGGTTTGCCGCGAGGCGCAGATAACGGTAAAGGGGTTCGTCAGGTAAGTAGGCATCTGCATGTATTGCGATGTGTTAAACACGAGTGCCGGACGGCTGTTGAGCAGGCTGCTTTCGATGAACTGGGGCTGGGCACCTTCCGTCGCCTGCACTTCGTCGAGCCCGTTGCCCGACTGGTCGTAGAGCTTTACGCAATAGCCGGCCGAGCCGCCGAGCCAGGTGTGTATGGCATCCAGGTCGAGGTGCGGACCGGAAGCGCCGAAGTCCATCTCAGCGTTGTCGCTTGCGCGGCGCAGCCGGATGATGGAGCCGGTGTAACCGGCTTTGAGCAGCCGCAAGCCCACCGCCATGCGCACGTTGGCCGGGGCCACGTCGGCCGGCAGCAAAGCGGGCGACCAGCTGTAGGTGCCAGCGCCGGAAGCCACCAGCGTGGCCGTGCTGCCCGAGCAGGTAGTGGTTGGGCCGGACACCTGGAGCACCGGCGGTGCATTGATACTGATGTTGAGACCGTTGTCGGGACCGGTCACTACCGGGTTAGAGGCCACAACGCGGATGCGGTAGCCATTACCAGTGACCGCGCCGGAAGGAAGGGTGGCGCTGATCGTGCCGGAGGCTGTAGCCTGCACGGAACCGATCGTCACCGGGCTTCCGAATGAACCGTTGGCGGAGCTCAGCTCGGCGCTGAAAACGTTGGCGCCGTCAAAGACGCCATCCGCCGTATACGGTATGTTCAGGGTAGACCCGGCGCAGAAGACGGCGGGATCAATGGTTCCGATCTGCACGGTCTGCCCTTGGGCAATGCAGGCGACAAAGAAGGTAAGCAGCAGGATCAGGCTCCGTTTCATCGTATAACAGTTTAGGGTTGGTCTCGAAAAACTCGGTGAAAGTACCGGGATGGGCATAGCGTACCTATACCGACTGGCAGGTATTTTCGGTAGTTATTCAAAGGATAACGGGGAGGCGCAGGGCTTCGGGCCACTGCGGGCAAATAATATGGATGGATTGGTGCAGTAGGTTCAGCAGACGGGTTTCTCGCCGGAATTTGGCGCCGTAATCAGCGTTGGGGAAACGAAAAAGGGTGATTACTACTGACAAAGTTATTTTTTTCGCAAACCTGTCCAAATGAAAGTTACCGGGGCCCATACGCCACGGAGAGACCGCGCCCGATCACAAACACAGGCTGGTGGCGGACGCAAGGTTCCGCCCCGTATAAATACAAGGCAAGCCGGCGCGGGGCGGTTTCGGTATGAATTGCGCTTTTTGCGGTATGGATTGAAAAGACCAGCCCAAATGCGTGGCCTCTTCCCCTTTTCTTCTTTCCTGGAGCAGAAACCCTTAAAACACCTTGAACCGTTCGAAGCAGGCCCGCTCGAGCGCTTCGCGGTCGTTTGGATGGGAGATGCCGATGAGGGCTTTGGCGCGCTGCCGCAGGTTTTTACCGTATAAATACGCAATGCCGTATTCCGTCACTACGTAGTGCACGTGCGCGCGCGTGGTGACCACACCGGCGCCGGGCTTGAGGAAAGGCACGATCCTCGGAACGCCCTTGGCCGTGCGCGATGGCAACGCGATAATGGGTTTGCCGCCCTCGCTGAGGGCCGCGCCCCGCATAAAGTCCATCTGCCCGCCCACGCCGCTGAATTGGTAGGTACCGATGCTGTCGGCGCACACCTGCCCCGTAAGGTCGATCTCGATGGCGCTGTTGATGGCCACCATCCGCGGGTTGCGGCGGATGATGTGCGGGTCGTTTACATAGTCGATGTCGAGAAACTGGAATGCCGGGTTGTCGTCCACGTAATCGTACAGGCGCCGGGTGCCGAGCGCGAAGCCGGCGACGCCTTTATTGGGATGGATCTTCTTGTAGCGGTTGTTGATGATGTCGCGCTCAAAGAGATCAACGACGCCGTCCGAGCACATCTCTGTGTGCATGCCCAGGTCTTTATGGCCGGTAAGCGAGCGGAGCACGGCGTCGGGAATGGCACCGATGCCCATCTGCAGTGTAGAGCGGTCTTCGATGAGGCCGGCGATGTGGATGCCGATCTTTTCCTCCTCGGGTCCCGCCTTGTCGCCAAAGCGGGCTTCATAGAGCGGCTCATGGCATTCTACCAGCGCATGAAAGCGGCTGGAGTGAATGAGGCCGTCGCCGTGGGTGCGCGGCACATGGCTGTTTACCTGCGCAACCACGAAGCGCGCATTGTTGACGGCGGAACGGGCTACGTCCACTGATACTCCCAGCGAGCAGTAGCCATGTGCGTCGGGCGGCGACACCTGCACCAGCGCCACGTCCACCGGCAGCACGCCCTGGTTGAACAGGTTGGGAATTTCGCTGAGAAATACCGGCACATAGTCGGCGCGCCCCTCGGCCACATCCTGGCGAATAGACGCCGACACGAACAGCGAGTTAAGGCGAAAGCTTTCCGACAGGTCGGGGCGGTTCACGTGTATGTCGCCATACACCGTAATAAAAACCAGTTCCACGTCCCGCAGGCGTGGGGCCTCGGCGGCAAGCGCCCGCAGCAGGCAGGTAGGCGTTTGCGCGCTTCCCTGAACAAAGACGCGCTGGCCGGACTGAACGATGGAAAGCGCTTCCGCGGGCGACTGGTAACGGACGGGAGTTTTCATACAGCTGCAAAGAACGGCAGGAACGGGAAAGCTCCTGATGAGGCAACTTAGCCGGCGGCCTGTTTTTGCTCAGGAAAGGCCGGGGCGTACTTTCGCAGCCAGCCCATGATGCCCCTACCCTTGCGCTTCGAACGGCGGGAGATCCGCTACTTTCTCTACAGCCAGGCCTTTGCGGACGGGCTGCGCACGACGGTGGCCATCCTTGTTCCTGCGCTGGCCGGATTTTACACCGGGCGCTTCGAGCTGGGCATGACCCTGTCGCTGGGCGCCCTTTGCGTGTCGCTCACCGATGCACCCGGTCCCCTGACCAACAAGCGCAACGGCATGCTGCTCGCCACCCTTGCCCTCTTCGTCATCGCCACGCTCACCACTTTTGCCCGGATGCACCCGGCCACAATGGCCGTTGAGTTGGTGGCGGTCGCTTTTTTCTTTTCGATGTTCAATGCTTACGGCCCGCGCGCCGCCGGTGTGGGCAATGCCGCCATCCTGATCATGATCCTGACGATGGACAAGGAAACGCCGCCGGCCGGGGCGCTGGTCCACGCGGCGCTCATCGCCGCGGGCGGGCTGTGGTACTTCAGCTTGAGCCAGCTGTTTTCGCTCATGAGCCCCTACCGACCGGCACAACGGGTGCTGGGCGACTGCCTCCGCGAGATGGCCCGTTACCTGGAAACCAAAGCCCGCTTCTACGACCCGTCCACCGACCTGCTCGAAGATTACCGCAAGATGGTAGCGCGCCAGGTGATCGTGCACGAAAAGCAGGACGCCGTGCGGGAGATCCTGTTCAAGACGCGCCAGATCGTGCAGGAAACGACACTGCCCGGCCGCCGCCTCGTGCTCATGTTCGTGGAGGCCGTAGACCTGTTCGAGGAGATGACGCATATCTATTACGACTATGCCTCCTTGCGCGAACGCTTTGCCGCAACAGGGATGCTCGAAAAAATATCGGCGCTGATCGGCACGCTGGCCCGCGAGATCGACGCGATGGGCGCGGCCGTGCAGATGAACCGGCCATACCAAAACGGGCTCGCCGTTGAGGAGCAATTGACCGCGCTCAAGGCGGAAATGGATGCGTTGCCGAAGCTGCCGAGTGAAAGTCACCTGGTGCTCCGCAAGATTCTCGTCAACCTGCGGCGGTTGACGCAGCGGATGAGTGAGCTGGAACGCTATTTCGCCGCCGAGCCCGGAGAGCGCAGCAACCGCCTTGACCACGGCCGCTTCGTTAATCACCAACCCCTCGACCCGCGCATTTTCGCCGACAACATTACGCTCGGCTCCGGCGTGTTCCGCCATAGCCTTCGCGTAGCTGTGGCCTGTCTCGCCGGATACGGAATGACGCTGCTCATCGGCTACGGGCAACACAGCTACTGGGTGCTGCTCACCATCGCCTTCATCCTGAAGCCGGCCTTCAGCCTGACGCGCGAGCGCAACATCCACCGCATCATCGGCACCGTGGCCGGCGGACTTTTGGGCGTGACCGTATTACTACTGGTCCCTTCAACGAAAGCGCAGTTTGCCATCATGGTGCTGTGCATGCTGCTCACCTATTCATTCATGCGGATCAACTACCTCGTGATGGTGATCTTCACCACGCCTTTTGTGATCCTGCTGTTTTCGTTCCTGGGCATGCCGTTCCGGGAAGTAGCGCTCGAGCGCCTCTTCGACACGGTGCTTGGATGCGCACTCGCCTTCGGCTGCAGCGTACTGCTGTTCCCTTCCTGGGAGGCTCGCCAGTTGTCGGCCCACCTGCAGGGACTGCTCTCCGCCGACCGCCGCTACCTGTCGCTGCTGGCACAGGCACTGGAAGGTAAGACGGTCGCGCCGCTGCCCTATAAGCTGACGCGCAAGGAGATCTACGTGCAGACCGCGAACCTTTCGGCCGCCTTTCAACGGATGCTCAATGAGCCGCGTACGTTGCAGCGTGCTACCCAGCAATTGCAGCAGTTCATCGTGTTGCAGCATATCCTCTTCTCCAACATTGCCTCGGCGCTTGCCGAGCTGCGGCAGAAGGAGCCGCGGCCTGCGCCCGCACCGCTGCGCCAGCTGGCGCACAAAGCCTTGCTGTCGCTTTCCTCTGCCGCCGAACTGGTGGGAGCCCCGGTAGCGAAAGAAAAAGCGGATACAGCCGCAGTACCGACAGCTACCGGGGAAGCGACGCCCGAGCCGCTGCTCGCAGGCCAGCTGGCCTTCATTGCACAGGTGTGCGCCGACATGCAGCGCGTGCTTGCCGAAAGCTACCCAAGCAGCCAGAGCAGCGCCAGCTCGTAACCGCGCAGGCCGAGTCCGAAGATGCTGCCGGCGGCCTTTCCCGACACGTGCGACAGTTTTCGGAATTCTTCACGGGCATGCACATTCGAAATATGCACTTCCACCACCTGCGCCGGGATGGCAGCAATGGCATCGCCGATGGCCACCGATGTGTGGGTGTAGCCGCCGGGGTTAAGAATGATGCCATCGTAGCCGAAGCCGGCGCGCTGCAATTCGTTGATCAGCTCTCCTTCGACATTGCTTTGATAGTAGTGCAGCTCGTGTTCCTTATAGCGTCCGCGCAGGCGGTCGAGGTAGGTTTCGAAAGGCTCGTTGCCGTAGATATCCGTTTCGCGCTTGCCCAGCAGGTTGAGGTTGGGACCATTGATGATGGCGATCTTCATTTCACTAAGGTAAATCGACAGTTAATGCAACGGTTCGGAGCCTTGATGCAATTATGCTGTAAATTGGCTGGCGCGAACGCGTATTCCCGTCTATGCGAAACACATTCCTCTACCTGCTGCTCCTGGGCTCTTTTTCCGCGGCCGCCCAGCTAACTGCTTCCGAAACCAAAGCGCTGATCAGTGCCGAGCGGCGCCATTTTCAGGCCGCCCGCACCCAGCGGGTCAACTCGGTGGCTTCTTCCAATTACGACGTAACCTACTACCGCTGTTACTGGACCGTCAACCCCGCGGTGCGCACCATCACCGGCGCCGTCATGACGCGCTTCCGCGCCACGGCTACCGCCACGTCCATCACCTTCGACCTGCACAACCAGCTGACGGTGGACAGCGTTGTTTACCACGGCAGCAATGCCACCTTCGTGCGCGGCACCGACAACAGCCTCAAGATCAACTTCGCCGCCCCGATCGCGGCGGGGGCGCTTGACTCGGTGCGTGTACACTACCGGGGCACGCCGCCCAACAGCGGGTATTACGTAACCACGAACCATGCCGGCACGCCCCTGCTCTTCACACAGTCCGAATCGTACGGCGCCAGCCATTGGTGGCCCTGCAAAGATGTAAACGCCGACAAGGCCGACTCCGTGGACCTGTACATCACCTGTCCCTCCCAATATATTTCTTCGTCGAACGGGCTGCCCGTGGAGGAAAGCGTGACGGCAGGGATGCGCACCACGCGCTGGAAGCACCGCTATCCCATTGCGCCGTACCTCGTGGCCGTGGCCGCCACCAACTACGTTATCAGCACGGACAACGCTACGCTCCCGGGCCGCGACCTGCCGCTGGTATTGTACGCCTACCCGGAAAACTCCACGGCCTTCCAGCCGATCCTGGGCACAGCGAAATTCTGCCTGCAGGAATTCACACCGCTCATTTCCGACTACCCCTTTCTCAACGAACGGTACGGCCAGACCCAATGGAATTTGGGTGGCGGGATGGAGCACCAGACCAATACATTCCTGGGCTCCACCTCGCAGCCACTGGTGGCGCACGAGCTCGCCCACCAATGGTTCGGCGACAAGGTCACCTGCCGCAGCTGGAGCGACATCTGGCTCAACGAAGGCTTTGCGAGCTACATGGAATTCCAGTTCATGCTGCTCACCGCGCCGGCCACGCGCGTGCCTTTCCTGCAAAGCTGGACGAACACCGTTACGGCGCTCACGAATGGATCGGTTTACATACCGCCGGCCGACACCGTCAACGAGGCGCGGATCTTCGACAACCGTCTTACCTACAAAAAAGGCGGCTACCTGGGTGTGATGCTTCGCTGGAAATTGGGCGACTCCGTGTTTTACCGGGGCCTCCGCCGTTATCTCAACGATCCGACGATCGCCTACGGCACGGTGCTCACCGCCGACCTGCAGCGCAACCTGGAAGCGGAAAGCGTGCAATCGCTCGCTGAATTTTTCAACGACTGGTTTTACGGCCAGGGATTTCCCAACTACAGCGCGCAATGGACGCCGCTCAGTGGCGGCTCCGTACAGGTAACGCTCAGCCAGACGCAGTCGCATCCTTCTGTTTCCTTCTATGAAATGCCCGTACCGCTGCAGTTTAAAGACGCCACGCACGACACCACCGTTGTCGCCAATCATACGCAGACGGGACAGCTGTTCACGTTCAACCTGGGCTTTACGCCCGACACGATGATCATCGATCCGCAACTCTGGATCCTGAGCAAGACGAAGACCGTACAGCGCGTGCTCACCTCGGTGCCGGAGTTATTGCCGCCCGGGCAATGGGCGGTGTACCCCAACCCCGCGCGCACATCGGTAACAATAAGGCTGCCGGCCGGCAACTGGAGCGGCACTACGCTTCGGTTGTTCAATGCCGCCGGGCAGAAAGTACTGGAGCGGCCCTTCCCGTCGGGCACGCAGGCCACCATCCCGGTCGCCGGCCTCCCGCCCGGCGTTTATTGGCTCGAGCTGAGTCAGCGAAAAAAAGGTGCTTCGCGGTTGCAGTTGCTGATCGCTTCCCGCTAAAAAGAAAACCGGCCCCTGGGGCCGGTTTTCTTTTTAGTTCGTTCCCGTATAACTACGGACCATCTCCACGAAGTCGTCGAAGAGGTAGCGGCTGTCGTGCGGGCCTGGCGTGGCTTCCGGGTGGTATTGCACCGAGAAGGCCGGCTTTCCCTTGACGCGGATCCCTTCAATGGATTGGTCGTTGAGGTTCACGTGGGTGATTTCGATGTGATCGGCTTTCCGTACCGCTTCAGGGTCTACACCGAAGCCGTGGTTCTGCGTTGTGATCTCACAGCGGCCCGTAAGCAGGTTCTTTACCGGGTGGTTGAGCCCGCGGTGGCCGTGGTGCATCTTGAATGTGGGGATGCCGTTGGCGAGCGCCAGCAGCTGGTGGCCCATGCAAATGCCGAAGGTGGGTTTGTTGTCGTTGAGCAGCTCGCGCACGGTGCCGATGGCATAGTCCATAGCCGCGGGGTCGCCGGGGCCGTTGGAGATAAAGTAGCCGTTGGCGCCGAAGGCCCGGATCTCAGCCGGGTCGGCCTTCGCGGGAAAAACTTTCACATAGGCACCGCGGTCGGTCATACAGTTGAGGATGTTGCGCTTCACCCCGAAGTCGAGCACGGCGATGCGCACCGGCGAAGCAGGGTCGCCGAGTTCGTAAGACACGCGTGTGCTTACCAGCGAAGCGAGCTCCAGGCCGTCCATATCGGGCACTTCAGCGAGCTTCTTCTTCAGCTCTTCGGGGTCGAGGATCTCGGAGGAGATGATGCAGTTCTGGGCGCCTTTGTCCCGGATTGCCGCCACCAGCGCGCGGGTGTCCACGCCTTCGATGGCTACGATGTTCTGGTCTATGAGGTACTGGTCGAGCGAGCCCTCGGCCTGGCGGCGGGAGAAGAGCTCCTCGAGGTTGCGGCCGATCAGTCCCTTGATCTTGATCGCATCGCTTTCCACGTCGGCTTCCTTCACACCGTAGTTGCCAATATGCACATTGTTCATGATGAGCACCTGGCCGTAGTAGCTGGGGTCGGTAAACACTTCCTGGTAACCGGTCATCCCGGTATTGAAGCAGATCTCGCCGCCGGTGGTTCCGATAGCGCCAAAGGCTTTTCCGCGGCACACGGTGCCGTCTTCGAGTACAAGGAGGGCTTCACGTTGAGGGGTCATGGGCGCAAAAATAGCCCCCTGCTTTCCGAAGGGGGCAATTAGCGGGAAATTTTCTGTAAAATTTTGGGTAATCCAAAAGCCCAAAATAAAAGGGCCCATGCGCATTGCACATGGGCCCTTCAACTAAACTGTCCGATCAGGCGTTTTCTTCCACCGGCGCCGGCTCGGGAGCCGGGGCAGGGTCGGGGGCGGGATCGTAGGCAATCGGTCCGTCGTCCTCCTTTTTGCGGCCCGTGATGCGGCGCCAGATGCCGCCCACGATGGCTACGAGGCCGAGCACGATCAGCTTGATGTATTTCAGGATGATGGCGAAGAAGCCCACCTTGGCGAGCACCTTGCCGGCTACGAGGCCGCCGATAGTCCAGGCGGCGATTTCGTCCGTGTTGGAATCGAAGTCGGCGTAGCGGTGCCCCTCGTTGAAGGCCACCATGCCCAGCACGTCTTTGATATGCACGTTGACACTATCGAGCTGGCTCATACCGGCTACCGCCTGCAACACGAGCACGCCTTTGCGGCCGAGCACGCGGATGTCGTAGTTGAGCGTGTGCTCTTCGGAGCCTTCCGCCCGGATTTCCTTGGCCCAGTAGAGGATCTTATTGGCTTTGTCGTAATGCGGCTTGCTGGCCCAGCCAAGCAGGTCGAGGGTTTGCAGCCCCTGCTTGCGGCGTTCGGCGTTGGCGGCAACACCGTCTTCTTTCATTTGCTTCAGCAGGTCGTCGTAGTTGATCTTGTCGGCGTCGTTGTCCTTCACATAGCCCATGCCTTCGTACTGAACGATAAAGGCATAGTCGGCGTTGATGGCGCTGCCTTCATCGCCAGGCACGATCATGCCGAGCGGCGCGTCGCCGGGGAGGTTGCCCCAGGCGTCTTCCAGCACTTTTTTACTGTCTTCGGGGCCCAGGAAGCGGAAGCCTTTGGGTACGTTCACGGTGGCAACGCCATTGGTCAGGCTGATTTTACCGGTCTGGTACTTGAGGCCTTGCTCAATCTTCTGAAGCTTTACCAGCTCTTCGGCCAGTTTGTTGATTTGGGTAGTATCGCCCGGTTCGCCGGCGGTTGCACAGAGGCCCAGGAGGAGGAGTACGGGTAGCAATAACGATTTCATAAGCAGTTGGCTATAATAAGTTTTAGTTATGTGTAAAAGTAGGAAACTCAGCCCTAACAAACAAAAAGAGGCAGCGCACATGCGCTGCCTCTATGACTTGTAGCGAAGGTTCGCTTAGGAAGGCTGTTGCTCGGTAGCTTCCGTGGCGTCGGCTGCGGGGGCTTCCGGTGCTTCGGTCTGCGCGTCGGCCGCGGGGGCTTCGGCTTTCTTCTTGGCAGCACCTGCGCGGCGGGTACGCTTGGCGGGTTCGTCCTTCTTGGCGGTTGCCTTGCCGTAGATCTCGTTGAAATCAACCAGCTCGATCATTGCCATTTCAGCGGCATCACCGGGGCGGATGCCCAGCTTGATGATACGGGTGTAGCCACCGGGGCGGCCGGCCACTTTCTCGGCAATGGTTCCGAACAGTTCCTTGATGGCTTCCTTGTTCTGCAGGTAGGCGAAAACGATACGACGCTGGTGCGTGGTGTTTTCTTTCGCCTTCGTGATCAGGGGCTCGGCGTAAACGCGCAGGGCCTTGGCTTTGGCCAGGGTCGTAACGATACGCTTGTGCTCGATCAGCGAGATCGTAAGGTTCATCATCAGGGCATCGCGATGCGATTTGGTTCGGCCCAGGTTTTTGATTTTGTCTCCGTGACGCATGACATTTGAGTTTTATCGGCTGCACCGTGTCAGGAATTGCAGCCTACATGAGGGATTAATGTGCTGATGTGCTAGTCTGCTAACGCTTGTTCGCTACCAACCAGATCAGATATCAGACATCCGACATCAGGGATCCATGAGCAGGTTAGCACATGAGCAGACGAGGCGATTGTTTTAGTACTCTTCGCGGTCAAGACCGAGTTTGCTGAGGTCCATACCGAAATGGAGGCCGCGCTCGTTGAGCACCTGCTCGATCTCGGAAAGGGACTTCTGGCCGAAGTTGCGGAACTTCATCAGGTCTTCCTGCTCGTACTGTACCAGCTCGCTGAGCGAGTTGATCTTGGCTGCCTTAAGACAGTTGAAAGCGCGAACGGAGAGATCCAGGTCTTCCAGCGGGGTCTTCAGCACCTTGCGGAGCTGGAGGGTCTGCTCGTCCACGATGTCTTCCTTCTTCTCTTCTTTCGAATCGAAGGTGATGTTCTCATCGGTGATGATCATGAGGTGCTGGATGAGGATGCGCGAAGCTTGCTTCACGGCTTCCTCGGGGTGAATGGTGCCGTCGGTGGTCACTTCCATCACGAGCTTCTCGTAGTCGGTACGCTGCTCCACACGGGTGTTCTCGATGGCGTATTTCACGTTCTTGATGGGCGTGTAGATGGCGTCCATGGGGATGAGGCCGAGGGCGGCATCCTTGGGGCGGTTCTCTTCAGCGGGCACATAGCCGCGGCCGCGGCCGATGCTGAGCTCGATCTCGAGCTTGGCCGACGAATCGAGGGTGCAGATGAGCAGCTCGGGGTTCATGATCTGGAAGGAGGAAGTGCCCTCGCCCAGCATGCCGGCGGTCAGCTCCGTGCGGTTTTTCACCGACAGGGTGATCTTCTCATTCTGTACCTCGTGGTCGACGATCTTCTTGAAACGAACCTGCTTCAGGTTGAGGATGATCTCCACCACGTCTTCAGAAACGCCTTTGATGGTCGCAAATTCGTGATCCACGCCTTCGATGCGTACACCGGTGATGGCGTAGCCTTCAAGCGAGTTCAGCAGCACGCGGCGCAGGGCGTTACCGATGGTGACGCCGTAGCCCGGCTCCAGCGGACGAAACTCGAATTGGGCTTCGAAGTCCGTTACTTTCTGGAGAACGATCTTGTCGGGTTTCTGAAAATTTAAAATGGCCATGTATTTCAGGTTTTAGAGTTTGAACAAGTTAATGGTCCTTCGTCATCGTTCAACTGCGCTCACTAGAACAGTGGGCAGCAGTCCTGCACGAAACGCATTTGTCGCGCTGAGCGCAGTCGAAGTGCAAAAAAGCGGAAGACGATGCAAGCATCGTCTCCGGCTATTGATTACTTCGAGTACAGTTCGACGATCAGTTGCTCCTTGATGCTCTCCGGAACGGAATCGCGCTCGGGGTAGGTGATGAAGGTACCCGTGAAGCTGCCGGCGTTGAAATCAATCCAGCCGAATTTCGGGTTCTTTTCACGTACGAACGAGGTAACCGTGGCGTTGTCTTTCGACTTGTCCTTCAGGGCTACCACATCGCCGGGCTTCAGCTGGTAGGAAGGAACGTTCACGATCGCGCCGTTAACGGTGATGTGCTTGTGCGACACCAGCTGGCGGGCAGCCGGGCGGGAGGGAGCGATACCCATACGGAAAATGGTGTTGTCCAGACGGGCTTCCAGTAACTTGATCAGGTTTTCACCTGTAACACCTTTGCGGCGTGCTGCTTCGTCAAACGTCTTGCGGAATTGTTTTTCGAGCAGGCCGTAGGTGTACTTGGCCTTTTGCTTTTCGCGGAGCTGGAGGGCGTACTCACCGAGCTGTTTGCGCTTGCGCAGCGCACCGTGCTGTCCGGGAGGGTTCGAGTTCTTGCTCAGCCACTTGCCATTGCCCAGGATGGGCTCTCCGAAAATGCGGGAAATTTTGGTCTTGGGACCAGTGTAACGTGCCATAGTGTATTCATTTCCGCTTTTTTGAATTCGGCACAACCATCGGTAAAAACGGTAAAAATAAATGGTGCACCCTTTAGTTAAATGAAAGCCCTGGCGGGAGAGATATAAGTAAGCAAGTCGGAAGTTCGAAGTGCGAAGTACTTCCAACTTCCCACTTCCGACTTGTAAACTTTGCTTTTATACGCGGCGCTTCTTGGGCGGACGGCAGCCATTGTGGGGCAGCGGGGTCACGTCTTTGATCATCGCTACTTCGATACCGCTCTGGGCGAGGGCGCGGATGGCGCTTTCGCGGCCGGCACCGGGGCCTTTCACGAATACGTCTACACGCTTCACACCTGCGTCGATCGCTACTTTAGCGGCGTCGCTGGAGGCCATCTGGGCGGCATAGGGCGTGTTCTTCTTGGAACCGCGGAAGCCCATTTTACCGGCCGAAGACCAGCTGATCACCTGGCCGCTCTTGTTGGTGAGGGCGATGATGATGTTATTGAAGGTTGCGTTGATGTGCGCGTCGCCGTAGGAATCCACCTTTACGATACGCTTCTTGGCGGCGGCCTTAGCGGACTGCTGGGCCTTTTGTGCTTTTGCCATGTTTGAAACAGGTAATCTATGAATGAATAAAAACCTCCGTCGCCTTTGATTGCGCTCAGGCTGACAGCGGGCCCGCCTCTACCCTCCCCCGGCACCAACGGGATCCAGCGTAGAAAAGGAATGTCTCAGTGCTATAAAGGGCCCCGGATTTCAAGCAGCAAACTGCAAGCGGGTTGCGCTTGCAGTCTGGCCGGAGCACCCAAGGCTCATTATCTTATTTCTTCGGAGCCTTCTTCTTACCGGCAACCGTCTTACGCTTGCCCTTACGGGTGCGGGAGTTGGTCTTGGTACGCTGGCCGCGAACCGGCAGGCCTTTACGGTGACGAAGACCGCGGTAGCAGGCGATATCCAGCAGGCGCTTGATGGCCATTTGGGTCTCGGAGCGCAGCTGGCCTTCCACCTTGAACTGTTCGGTGATGGAAGTACGGATGTGGTTCAGCTCTTCGTCGTTCCACTCGTTCACGCGCTTGGAGCGGTCGATACCACCCTTGTCCAGGATGTAACGGGCAGTGGCGGGACCAATACCGTAGATATAGGTCAGACCGATTTCGCCTCTTTTGTTTTTGGGTAAGTCAACACCGGCAATACGTGCCATAAGATCTATTCAGTTTTACTAATTACGAATGTGAGGGGCGGATCAAGGATTAACCCTGGCGCTGCTTGTAGCGGGGGTTTTTCTTGTTGATCACGTACAGTTTGCCCTTGCGGCGCACGATCTTGCAGTCGGCGCTGCGTTTTTTGATGGAAGCTCTTACTTTCATGGTTCTCAGTTTGTGCGTGGGCTCTTCGCCTCCGCTATTTTTTTATTTATAGCGGAAGATGATCCGTCCCCTCGAAAGATCGTAGGGACTCATCTCCACGCCCACTTTATCACCCGGAAGGATCCGTATATAGTGCATCCGCATCTTTCCCGAAATGGTAGCGATGATCTCGTGCCCGTTTTCCAGTTTTACCCGGAACATGGCATTCGACAAAGCCTCGAGAATAATTCCGTCCTGTTTAATTAATGGCTGCTTTGACATACAGATTTTGGGAGCGCAAAGATAGCATTCTTTTCCCGTAAAAAGAAAAAAGAGCCGCTTTTTGCGGCTCAAAGGTGCGTATTTTTCACAAATTGAAAAGAAAATCAAGCGGTCGCCCCTCTTTCGAGGACCATTTTGGTCATCTGCAGGTGGTGATTCTGCAGCTCATGGAGGTAGAGCGGGTTGTTGAAATGACGGTGATCTTCGCGGTACCAGACCTCCATATGGGTGTAATTGCCGGGCTCGCGGAGCAACACCCGGAAGGGGCCTTTTTTGTACTTCGCCGAGCCGTCGTCCGACACTTCCTTCTGGAAGCCCAGGATTTCGATCAGGGCGTGCTCCGAAATGGGAATGGGTACGATCTGCTCGGGGGGATACCAGAACTCCTGCACGCCGTTGTCGATGCAGGCCATGTTTTCATCACGGCTGGTGTTGGTAACGATGCCTTCCCGCTCCGTGCCTTCGTCGAGCACGCGAACCACGTCGCCGGGCTTGAGATCCGAGATTTTAATCATATAGCCTTTGTTTTTCCGAATATATGCAAAAAAAGTTCCGGCCTCGCGCGCCCCAGAAAACGGCAGAGCTTATCCTGACCGTCCAGGCGACCAACTGTATGCGCTTTTTCACGTCCGGGAATTGCGGCATCCTGAAACGCGTGCCCCTCCAGCAAGAAGCGCTCGGAGGCCTTCCCGGGAAGCCGCACGGTTGCAGCCTCACTTTCCGCCGGACCGGATAATCCGCGACACGTCGAGCTGCAGACCCACCGCGTAGCGTGCCACGGCATGCTGGCTGCGCGCGCCGTACACCGACTCGTAGGCGCGGTTGAGCACGAAGCTTTCAAAGAATTCAAAGCAGAATTTGACGGTACGGCCGGCACGGAGCGTTAGCCCCGGTTGCAGGAACTGGTAGCCCCGGAAGTCGAGAAAGCGGTGCCGGTCGCGGCTGTATTCCCAGGAAGGGTCCAGCAGGGTGCGGCCCCGGTGCAGGTAGTCGTAGCGCAGCGAAGCGGCGATCTCGATGGAAGCCTGGCGGTAGGCGATGGCCGGCTGCACGTACCAGTTGGTCATGTTGAGCCGGTCGATGTAGCCGGTGTGGCTGGAATGATAGCGGGCGGCTCCTACCCCGCCGTATACCTCGAAGAGCACATTCGGCCGCAGGTTGGCGTAATAGCCGGCACCCACGTAGCCCAGCGAGCGCTGCTCGTAGTAGTCGTAGCCGGTGCTGTCGAGACTGGTGTAGCCGCGCGAATTGTTGGAACCATAGCCGGCCTGTAGCCCGAGGTGCGCCACCGGCGACCAGGCCGCCGACAGGCGGGGCGTGGAAAGGGCGCTCAGCTCGAGGCGCCCGTCCACCTTCAGGTCGCCTTTTGCGGCCAGCAGCGGCGGATCGTTGGGACGCGGCGAATAAAACTGCTGGCCACAGGAGGCCAGCAGCAGTCCGGTAAGCAAGGCGGCACAGGCAGTCAGGTTGCGGTTTCTCTTCATAAGGTTGCGGACGCAAAGGGCGGTCCTGCGCCTATGACCACGCTGCCGGGCAAAATGCTGCATCCCACTCAAAACGAGGATCCGGAATCCGGGATCTCCAATCGTTACTCCGCCCAGCTCATCGTATACCCATCGTTTTCGATCTCCAGTGCCTGCTTCGTCAGCATCAGCGGGTGGAAGGTATCCACCATTACGGCCAGTTCTTTCGTTTCGGTTTTGCCGATGCTTTTTTCCACGGCGCCGGGGTGTGGGCCGTGCGGGATGCCCGCCGGGTGGAGGGTGATCATGCCGCGCGTCACGTTTTTGCGGCTCATAAAGTCGCCATCGACGTAATACAGCACCTCGTCGGAGTCGATGTTACTGTGATTATAGGGTGCCGGGATGGCCTGCGGATGGTAGTCGTAGAGGCGGGGCACGAACGAGCAGACCACGAAGTTGTGGGCTTCGAAGGTCTGGTGCACCGGCGGCGGCTGGTGCACGCGGCCCGTGATGGGCTCGAAGTCGTGGATCGAAAAAGCGAAGGGATAGCAGCAGCCATCCCAGCCCACCACGTCGAAGGGATGGGTGCCGTAGTGCAGGTTGTAGAGGATGCCGCGTTTCTTGGCGCGGATGATGAAGTCGCCCTGCTCGTCGAAGGTCTCGAGGCCGTAAGGGGCGCGGATGTCGCGCTCGCAGAAGGGCGCATGCTCCAGCAACTGACCGTATTTGCTCTGGTAGCGCTTCGGAAAGCGGATGGGGCTGAACGACTCCACGATGAAGAGGCGGTTATCTTCGGTCTTGAATTCGATCTGGTAGATGGTGCCGCGCGGGATCACGAGGTAGTCGCCATAAGCAAAATCGAGCCTGCCGTACATCGTGTGCAGCACGCCGGAGCCCTCGTGCACGAAGATCATCTCGTCGGCATCGGTGTTCTTGTAGAAATACGATTTGTTACCGGTCTTCGGGGCGGCCAGCACGATGTGTACGTCGTTGTTCACCAGCACGGGCACGCGGCTCTCGAGGTAGTCTGCTACGGGCTTTACGTGAAAGCCTTCGAAGGAGCGGTGCTGGAGCATCTTTTCCTCGGCGATCTGCGGCGACACATCCACCGGCTTTTCGGTCTTGATGATCCGCGTAGGCGGATGCACGTGGTAAAGCAGCGAGTAGTCGTTGGAAAAACCTTCGGTGGAGAACAGTTGTTCGGAGTAAAGGCCTCCGTCGGGCTTGCGGAATTGCGTGTGCCGCTTGTGCGGGATGTTACCGAGCTTGTGGTAATAGGGCATACAATCGTGGCGGCTATTGGGCCGGCTACAAATTTAACTACCTTTCGCCGCATGACCCGCATCGGCCTTCTTTCCGACACCCACGGCTGGCTTGACGAAGCCGTGCTCCGGCATTTCGACAACTGCGACGAGCTCTGGCATGGCGGCGACTTCGGCCCTGGCGTAGCGGAAGCACTGGTGGCCACGGGCAAGCCGCTGCGGGGCGTATATGGCAATATCGACGGGGGCGACATCCGCGCGCAGTTTCCGCGCACCCTTACCTGGAACTGCGAGGGCGTGCGCGTGCACATGATCCACATCGGTGGCTACCCGGGCCGCTATGCACCCGGCGTGCGCGACGAACTCGTTCGGGAAGGTGCACGCCTGTTCATCAGCGGGCATTCGCATATCCTGAAAGTGATTTACGATCCGAAAATTTCCTGCCTGCACATGAATCCCGGCGCCTGCGGACGCCAGGGCTGGCACCAGGTGCGCACGATCATCCGCTTTGAAATCGATGGGGACGACATCCGCCATTGTGAGGTCATCGAACTGGGGCCAAGGTGAGACGAGTAAATAAGGTTCAGAACCGCAAAGGAAGTAAGAAAAGAAGTGGGTACAGGAAGATGATCAATACAAAAGGTCCCGCTTTGCGGGACCTTTCCAATACTCTTCGCGAAAACCTTTATCTTTTTTTTTCGCGGTTTAAAATGTTTCTTCGGATTCAACGCCTTAGAACCAGCCGCGGCCGGCGCCGATAGCCCGGAAAGGCCAGGGAATCGAAAAAAGCATGATCAGCAGCGACAGCACATAGAACACGAGCGCGCGGGTGTGCTTGTTGCGGTCGGGAATATTTTTCTTGCCCTGGGCTTTACCAACGTGCAGGAGTGCAATGGCCACGATCATACCCACCATATGCTCCACGGCGAAGAAGCGGGCTACGGGATCCTTCATCACCTCGCCGAATCCGCGGTTTTGAATCTGCGTGAGCCCCCAGGCACCGGCGAACCACAGGTACAGACCGATCAGCAGCATCACGTCGGCAAAGATCGTCAGCAGGAGGCCGTTCTTGCGGCCGTAGGGCTTATTGCCTGCGGTGGCGTGGCGGAAGATGGCGAGCAATAATAAGATAAAGACCACCCAGCGCAGACCGCTGTGGGCGTGTAAAAGACCATTGTACATAATGTCGGTTTCAGTTCGCCCCAAAACTACAGGAGAATGCCCAACTCCAAACCACAAACTACAAACTTCAAACGATTACTTTCCTCCGTTGCCCTGCAGGTCCTGCAGGCAGGCTGCGTCCAATACCGGCACCGGGCCCGAGATGAGGAAGCCCAATACATCGGTGGTCTCGACGGCATAGTACATCAGGCAATTGCTGTTAGTGCAATGGGCCGTGCCGTTGGGGTCTTTGTGCGGCGTGCGCATTTCGGTACCGATATCAACAAGGCCCAGCAGGTGCCCAAACTCGTGTTCCAGCACGGTGGCTTCCAGCTTCGTGCGGCTCGTCTGCCCAAGACCTCCGGAGTTATCGTGGATCGTTTTTCCGAAAATGGCCAGCGAGGTACCGCCATAGGCCACCCCAAGCACTGAGGCGTTGCTGTAGCTCCCGTTCGTATACAGCACATGTACCGTCGCCACGCCGTTACCGGAGTGCAGGGTGCGCACACTGCTTTCGATCGCCGGCAGCTCGCCGGCACCCAATATGCTGTTGGTGCTCGCGGCAATAGGCTGCGTGCGGATGCTGATCCCACCGGGTTTGTGCAACCGGCTTTGTAAAAAGGATTGCAGGGAAGTAAGGGCCGCAGCATCCGGGGCAAAGCCGGGCATATAGCTCACTTCCACCTGGAGGCTGCTGTAACTGTCGGCCGACAGCAGCTCGTGGGCCGCGTAGCCGGTGTTGCGGCCGTCGATGGGACTGCCCGCTGCGTTGCGGTCTTTTTTGCAGGACAGCAACAAGATGACGAGTAGAAGGACGGAGTAGCGCATGAAAACGGTTTAGCCCGCGTGTGCAAAACTGGGGCCACTATTGCACCCAGTCGGCGACGAAGATATTGGTATCACGCGTGCCGCCGTTGTTGCGGTTAGAGCAAAACAGCAGCCGGCTTCCCTGCCGGTTGAACATCGGGAAGGCGTCGAAACCCTTGTCGCGCGAGATCTTTTCCAACGCGCCGCTCTTCGGGTCGAGCAGGTACATGTTGAAGGGAAAGCCGCGTGGGTATTCGTGGTTGCTGCAAAAAACGATGCGTCCGTCGGGGGCGAAGTTGGGTGCCCAATTGGCATTGCCCAGGTTCGTCACCTGCCGCGCGTTGGAGCCGTCGGCATTGGCGAGGAACACTTCCATCTGCGTCGGTGCTACCAACCCTTCGGCCAGCAGGCTTTTGTATTCGGCGATTTCCGCTTCGGTCTTCGGGCGGCTGGCGCGCCAGACAATCTGCTTGCCATCCGCACTGAACCAGGCGCCGCCGTCGTAACCAAGCTCGCGGGTGATTCGAGTCACGGTGCCTGTTTTGAGATCGAGCACATAGAGGTCGAGGTCGCCGTCGCGCATGGACGTAAATACAAGGCGCCGGCCATCGGGCGACAGAGTGGCCTCGGCGTCGTAGCCGGGTGTGTCGGTGAGGCGCTTCACAATGCGGCCCTGGCGGTCGGCCATGAAAAGATCGTAGGAGGCATACACCGGCCAGATGTAGCGGTTACCGTATTTGCTGCGGTCGGGAAGTGGTGGGCAGGCGGTATCGGCGAGATGCGTGGACGCGTAGATCACGTACTTGCCGTCGCCGGTAAAAAAGCCGCAGGTGGTGCGGCCCGCCCCACTACTGATGCGGCGGTAGGTGAAGGGTTTCCCGGCGCGCGGTACTTTGCCGATGTAGATCTGGTCGCAGGGAACCCCGTCTTTCGGGGCCGTACGCTGAAACACGATCCACTTGCCATCGGGGCTCCAGTACGCTTCGGCGTTATCGGCGCCAAAGGTGAGCTGCCGCACGTTGCGGAAGTGCCGCTCTTCGGAATAATGCAGCGTGTCGGCGGGTCGCTGCGCCCACACAGCCAGCGCGGCAAGCAGCGCGCAGGCAAGGATCGGGAGTCGGAGCATGCGTAAAAAATTGCTTAAAGAAACAGAAAGTTGACCGTAATGCCGGCGCTATTTTTAGTTTTGACGCCATGCGCATCCTCCTCTTCTCCCTGCTCTCCGCACTGCTCTTCGCCTGCAACGACAAGGAGCGCGACCCGCTGCTCGACAGCACGCCCTATGCGGCGCTGAGCGACAGCATCCGCCTCGCGCCGCGCCAGGCCGACCTGTATTACCGGCGCGGGCAGCTGCTGTTCGGCAACGAGGAGTACGCCGCAGCAAAGCGCGACCTGCGCACTGCCTGGACGCTGCAGCCGCGCGAAGACATCGGTCTCAGCCTCGCCACGGCCCTGCGCCGCGAGTCGGAAGATTCCGCGTTCGTATTTCTACAGTCGGCCCGCCGGGCGCTGCCCCAAAGCCTCGCCCTCGCCATCGGGCTGGCCCGCGGCTACCAGAAAAAGAACCGGCCCGCGGATGCCCTCGAGTTGTGCGATAATATTATTAAAGCCTATCCCAATCAACTCGACGCACTGGTGCTTAAATCCGAGCTGCTCGAAGGCGCGGGCCGTTCCGCCGAAGCCCTCCAAACGCTGGAAACCGCTTACCGCTACGCCCCCACGGACCCCGACCTGGCCCACCGCCTCGGCTTCGGGCTGGCGCAGGCCGGCGATGCACGTACCCTTCCGCTCACCGACTCGCTCATTGCCCGCGACCGTGAAGGTATCCGCGCAGAACCTTATTATTTTAAAGGCCTGTATTACGAAGCGAAAGGCAACAGCACCGAAGCGATTCGCTGGCTCAACGAGGCCATCCGCCACGACTACAACTTCCTTGACGCCCATATGGAAAAAGGAACGATCCTTTACGAAGGCAAGCGCTACAGCGAAGCACTGCAGGTGTTCCAGCTCGCCCTGACCATCACCCCTACGTATGCCGATGGCTACTATTGGGTGGGCAAATGCCTAGAAGCGCTCGGAAACAGGGAAGATGCGAAAACCAACTACCAGCGCGCCTTCGGACTGGACAAGTCGAATGGCGAGGCAAAAGCAGCCGCAGAGCGGCTCGGGAAGAATTAGTGCATGAGGTGTCAGCCGGTCGGCACCTTCCGGCGCACATGTTCTAACTTTCTCATGTGCTCCTGTTGTCTACATTTGCGGCATGGCACTCATCGCTCCCTCGCTCCTTTCAGCAAATTTCCTGCAGCTCGAAACCGAATGCAAGATGCTCAATGACAGCCAGGCCGACTGGTTTCACCTGGACGTCATGGACGGCCGCTTTGTGCCGAATATCTCCTTCGGCATCCCCGTCATCGAGCACATCCGCAAAGCCACCAGCAAGGTGTGCGACGTGCACCTGATGATCCTTGAACCCGAGCGCTACGCGGAGGCGTTTGCCAGGGCCGGCGCCGACCACCTGACGGTCCACATCGAAGCCTGCACGCACCTGCACCGCAACATCCAGCAGATCCGCGCTCTCGGCATGAAGGCCGGCGTGGCGGTAAACCCGCATACGCCCGTGGCGCTGCTTGAAGATATTATCGGCGATATCGACCTGGTGTGCCTCATGAGCGTCAACCCCGGCTTCGGCGGACAGTCGTTCATTCCCCGGACGCTCGAAAAGATCCGGGCGCTGCGCCAGATGATCGATGACAATGGCCTGAACGTACAGATCGAGATCGACGGCGGCGTGACCCTCGCCAATGCGAAAGAGATCATCGACGCCGGCGCCGACGTGCTGGTGGCGGGCAACACTGTTTTCAAATCCGACAACCCGGTGCGCATGATCGATGCATTGAAAAATATCCGGTAATGCCCAAAGACCTTTTTTCCAACCAGGCCGCAACCTACGCCCGGTATCGCCCGACGTATCCCGCCGAATTGTTTGACTGGCTGCTGCAGCGAACCGCGGGTCGTGAACGCGCGCTCGATTGCGCCACAGGCAACGGGCAGGCAGCCACGGCATTGGCGGAGCATTTCCGCGAAGTGGAAGCCATCGACCTCAGCGAAGGCCAGTTGGCGCAGGCGCAGCAACGACCCAACATCCACTACCAGCGTTCGACAGCGGAGCATACGCCGTTCCCCGATACCCACTTCGACCTGATTACGATGGCGCAAGCCTTTCACTGGATGGATGCTCCGCGCTTTTGCGCCGAGATGAACCGCGTCGGCCGCCCGGGAGCCGTTGTGGCCGCCTGGTCGTACAAGTTTCCCACGACCTCGGACGATGCCGTCAACAAAGTGATCCTGGATTTCTATGTGAAGGTGACCGGCCCCTATTGGGAGCCCGAGCGCGCGCATGTCGACAACGACTACGCTACGCTCGCCTTCGACTTCGACGACGTGGAAACGGCCCGCTTTACCTCTTTGATGCGCTGGACCCGCGCCGACCTGCTCGGCTACTTCGCTACGTGGTCGGCAACTCAAAAATACCTGCGCCTCCACGGGAGCTCGCCGGTTAGGCTGGTGGAAGAGCCGCTGGCGCGCGTGCTTGCCGAAGGCCGCGTGCTCGACGTGCGCTTCCCGCTCTTCCTGAAGGCCGGCCGCGTGCGCCGCTGAGGCCACCTCCGTATCTTAGCCCAAATTCCGACTTCGTGAAGTTTCGCGCCGCCGCCTTTTTGTTCATCCTGACCTTCGCAACGATCATCGCCGCCGCCCAGGGCAAATGGGCCACTGTAAGCGGCACCGTGCTTGACGAGGGCGAGCAGCCCCTGCCGCAGGTAACGGTGATCGTGCTCGGACAGCAACGCGGCATCAGCACCAACGATTCCGGTGCCTTTACGCTTCGGGTACCCGCCAATCGCGCGTTCGCCCTCGTATTCTCCTACACGGGCTTTAAAACCTACCAGCAGAATTTCCTGCTCAACCCGGATGAGCGGGAAACGGTAACCGTGCACCTCGAGCGCGGCGGCACCGAGCTGAACACCGTAATTATACAAGACCAGCGCGAACGCAGCGAGGCCGGCCTCATCCGGCCCAACCCGAAGAACGTGCTCAACCTGCCCTCACCCGTAACCGGCGTGGAAAGCATGATCAAGGTGATCGTGGGTTCAAACAACGAGCTCACCTCGCAATACAACGTGCGCGGCGGCTCCTACGATGAGAACCTCATTTATGTAAACGATTTCGAGATCTTCCGCCCCTATCTGGTGCGGAGCGGGCAACAGGAAGGCCTTTCCTTTATCAACCCGGCGCTGGTGCGCAACATCTCTTTTTATAATGGCGGCTTCGCGGCCCGTTACGGCGATAAAATGAGCTCCGTGCTCGACATCCAGTACAACAAGCCGAAGCGTTTCGGCGGCTCGGCCTACGTAGGCCTGCTGGAGCAGGGGGTGCACGTGGAAGGTGCCAACGAGAAGAATAGCTTCACCTACCTTATCGGCCTCCGCAACCGGAGCAACCGCAACCTGCTGCAAAGCCAGGAAACGCAAGGCTCCTACACCCCTTCGTCCACCGACCTGCAGGCGCTGCTCAGCTGGCAGCTCTCCGACAAGTGGAGCACCGAGCTGCTGGCCAATTACTCGCAAACGAAATTCACGCTCCTCCCCGCTTTCAGCCAACTGACCTCCTCGGTGTTCTCACCGCTGTTCACCGCCAACCTGGGCGTGGATATCTTCTTCGAAGGCCGCGAGCGCGACCAGTATTATACGCGGATGCTGGGTCTTTCGACGAGCTATGCGCCGCGCAAAGACCTCCGGCTGAAGTTTCTCGTGTCGCGGTTTGAAAACGAAGAATGGGAGGAGCGCGACATATCGGGTTCTTACCTTTTCGGCGACCGCGACTTCGACGCCAACAGCGCCACCTTCGGGCTTATCGTAAACCCGCTCGGTGCGGGCATCAGCCAGGATTTCGCGCGCAACCGCCTCAACATCACCAACTACAACTTTTCGCACAAAGGCACCTTCGACCGTGGCCGCAACCAGTGGCAGTGGGGCCTTGGCTACGACCGCGCTTCCATCGACGACCGCCTTCGCGAGTGGCAATACCAGGACTCCGCCGGCTACTCGTTACCTTACTCGCCCACGGCACTCACCCTGAGTCAATCGCTGCGCGGAACGGCGGCACTGGCCATCAACAAATTCAGCGGCTACCTGCAAAGCAACCGCGTGTTCCGGCATGGCAATACTACCTGGACGCTCAACGCCGGCCTCCGCGCCCACTACAACGACCTGAACAACGAGCTGCTCCTGAGTCCGCGTGCAGGCGCCTCCTGGAAGCCTTCCTGGAAGCGCGACGTCGTGTTCCGCGCGGCCGCCGGCGCCTACCAGCAACCGCCCTTTTACCGGGAGCTCCGCCGCTACGACGGTACGCTCAATACAGGCCTGAAAGCCCAGCGCAGCTGGCAGGGCGTGGCCGGGCTCGACTACAACTTCATCGGGGTTGGGCGCCCGCTGCGCCTCACGGTGGAAGGCTATTACAAATACCTGACGAACGTTGTACCCTACGACATCGACAACGTGCGGGTACGCTACTTTGGAGAAAACAGTGCCCGGGCCTACGCGATGGGACTCGAAGCCCGCCTCTTCGGCGAGCTGGTGAAGGACGCCGAAAGCTGGCTCAGCATCGGGCTGATGCGCACCCGCGAAGACCTGCAGGGCGACACCTACACCCAGTACACGCTCGACTCGCTCAGGCGCCCGGCAGACAGCATGCAGGTGGAAGGCGGCTGGCTGCGGCGCCCCACCGACCGACTGCTGACGGTAGGCCTGTTCTTCCAGGATTACCTGGCCACGAATAAGAACTTCAAGGTATACCTCAACCTCCTGTACGGCTCCAACCTGCCTTATAATATCCCAGGCTCCGTAAAGTACCGCAATGCGCTCAATATTCCTGCGTACATCCGTGCCGACATCGGCTTCAGCGCGCTGCTGCTCGACGGCGATAAGGCGAAGCGCCGCAGCCACAGCCCCTTCCGAAACTTCGAAAACATCTGGGCCTCGCTGGAGGTGTTCAACCTCATCGACCGGGCCAATACGATCTCCTACCTCCTGATCAAGGATTTTTCCAACACGACCTACACGATGCCCAACCGGCTTACCCCTCGCCTGCTCAATTTCAAGATCATCGCACGCTGGTAGAAAGCGGATGAGCGGTCTTTACCGTATTTCTGCGGTATCGTGCAGCGAAATAAACCGGTCGATTGCCTAGTTAGCAAGACCGATGCGCATCCGTCTCCGCTGACTTTCGCAAACACCCGTGCGGTCCCGCAGGACCGTTATTCGCACACTAATAATTCATGCACATGAGATGGCTATTCTTTCTAGCCCTGTTGCTCTATGCGGCAGGCGCTTGCGCACAGGTACGCACGATCACCGGAACGGTTCGCGACACACAAGGCAACCCGGTACCTTTTGCAACCGTAAACGAACCGGGCACCCGCAATACCGTTTCCGCCGACGCCAATGGCAACTTCAGCATCCGCGTCGGTCCCAACACGAATCGCCTGGCTATTTCTGCCACCGGCTTTAAGCCATTGACCATTTCATTCAGCGGAACCACCGCATCGGCCGTTCTCGACAGGGCCGGGAACAACCAACTGGAAACTGTCGTCATTACGAGTGGCCTCGGCGTCGAGCGAAGGTCACGGGAAATGGGTTATGCCGCCACCGCATTGCAGGGCCGCGTGGCAGGACTCAATGGAACAACGGAGGGCAGTGGCAGTGGCGACGAAGACAAAAAACTAAAAACCTGGAAGCGCTCCGGGCTCGGTGAGAACAGCGTGAAGCTTACTGTGGGCGACAAAGACACGCTGCGCCTGCGCGCCGCACAGGTAGCGGTGCAGGTAGACGGCTTCCGGGCCCGGGTGCTGTTCGACTTTTATTTTCTGAACGATCGCGGCTCCCGGCTGCGCGGCAACTTCCGGCTTAAACTGCCGGCTGGAGCAAGCCCCTGCTACTTTGCCTTCGGCGGCGTGGAGTTGCTCAACCGCGACAAGCGCGGCCCGGTGGCACCGGTCATCCCCTATGCACTCGATGCCCCGCTTAACCTGCTGAAAGACAGTCTGCGACCGCCGCGGCGTGGATTGCGCGAGGCCCGCGTGGTGCCCAAGGCAAAGGCCGCCTATGCCTTCAATGAAACGGTGCGCGGCAACGTAGATCCCGCCCTGGCCGAATGGGCCGGTGCCGACGTATTCTCCTGCTCCGTGTTTCCGCTCGAGGCCGGCAAGATGCATCACCTCGTGATCGGCTACGACATCAACCTGTTGCAGTCGGGCACCGAAGCATTGCTTGAATTGAACCTGCCCTTCCCCAACGTACGACGCAGCGTCGATGTCAGTGTGGCCGAAGCAGGGGCCGGCAAGGTCGAATTGAGCCCCGCGCTTCCGGAACGCACGCTGGAGGGCTATCGCCGCTACCATTCGGATGCCTTCACCGAAACGGCGCTGACGATGAACATCCGGACGCCGGCCTCGGTGCTCCTGGAATCCGCCGGCGACGAACCGGGCTTCGCGCTTACCGCAACGGCTACGCTCGATGCGCAGGCGGTAGCGTCCACGGAATCGGCGCTGTTCCTGCTCGATGTGAGCTGGAGCAGCCAGCCGGACAAGTTCAACATCTGGCTCAAAACACTGGAAGCGGTGCTGCGCGGCAACCGCCGCCAGATCAAAAAGTTCGCGGTACTGTGCTTTCACGTGGATGCCTTTTGGTGGCAACGCGGCTTTGTGGCCAACACGGAGCACAACTTGCAGTCCTTTTTGCGCTATGCCGGCAAGCTGAGTCTCGTGGGCGCCACCGACCTCGGCAGGGCCCTGCGCGAAAGCGCCCACCCCGCCTGGGAAACTGGCCCCGCCCCTGCCGCGCGCAGCCTCTTCCTCCTCAGCGATGGCGACGCCAGCTGGGGCGACCAGAACCTGTACCTTCTGTCGCAAAGCCTGCGCCCGCAGGACCGGCTGTACGCCTTCGTCACCGGACTTTCGGGCACCGACACCCGGGTGCTGCATCACCTGAGCCGCGAGTCGGGCGGCGCCGTTTTCTCCGTATTGAATGAAGAGGAACTGGCTGAAGCGGCACGCGCCATCCGCTATGCACCCTGGTATATCGAATCGGTAAGCGCCGAGGGCGGCCGTGACTTGCTCCTCGCCGGGCGCCCCAACGCGCTCTTCCCCGGCCAAAAGCTCCTGGTCACCGGCCGCGGGCTGCCCGTTGGCGGCACCGTAGAAATACGGTTACGCCGCGGCAGCGAGGTGCGCACGCTGCAGGTTGTGCCGGAAGCGCGCATCACCTCGCCGCTGGCCCGCCGTGTGTTCGGACAGGTAGCCGTGCAGCAGTTGTCGGCATTCGGCTTCGCCACACGTACCGCCGCCGACCGCTTTGCCGCCTGGTACGATGTGCCCGACGAGGACCATTCCTTCGTGATGCTGGAAAGCGAAGCCCTCTACCGGCGCTTTGGGATCGATTCGGTTTCCTTCCGCGCCTTTATGGACAGCAGCGAGGTAGGACGCATCGTGGCCCGCGTGCTGGCGGAAGCCGCCCGCAGTGGCAGCCTGGGCAGTGCGCGCGCTGTATTCAATGACTGGCTCCGGCAGTTGCGCGCTGACAACCTGCGGCCCATCGCAGACGACGGGTTGCTGGCAAAGGCTCTCGCAGCGCTCCCCGACTCAGCCTTCGAAGTGCCCATCGGCGCCCTTCATGGCCGGAACCTGCTGCGGCGTCAGTGGATGACCCGCTCCCTGCAGGCGATCGAAGGGCAACCCGAATACGCCCGCCTGCTGAAACAGGTGCGCGCCGAACAGCAGGCAGCCGGCGCCGCCGACGCCTTTACACTGCTGAGCACGATGGCGGAAAGCAACCGCGACGACCTCGCCCTACTGCGCGACCTCGCCTTTGAGCTGGAGCGCTGGCGCCTCAGCGGGCAGGCCTACCAACTACTGGCCCAACTGCTCCGCGCCCGGCCGGCCGAGCCCGCCACCTGGGGCTTGCTGGCGGCGAACCTGCGCCAACTGAACCGCCCCGCGCTGGCCGTTGCCTACTACGACATTGCCTTTCACACGAACTGGGACCACCGCTTCGACGGCTTCGACCTCATCCTGGCGCTGGACTACTACCGGCTGCTGATCGATCCGCAGACCGCAGCTTCCTCGGGACTGCCGGGTAATTTCCTGGAGGCCCGTCGCAGCGAGCTGAAAAGCTTCCTGGCGAGCCGCGGTGTGCAGGCTGCTGAAGCCGACCTGATGGTGGTGATCACCTGGAATACGGACAACACCGACGTAGACCTGCACCTGCGCGAGCCATCGGGTGAAGAGTGTTACTACAGCCACCGTAAGACCGCGTCGGGCGGCTTCCTGAGCAATGACGCCACCGATGGCTTCGGACCCGAGATGTATTACCTGGAAAAAGCCCCGGCGGGCAGCTACCGGATCGACGTGGATTATTTCGGCGACTCGCGGGTGCAAACGGCGGCCACCAGCAAGGTCCTGGTGCATGCCTATAAGAACTGGGGGCGGCCCAATGAAGAGCGTTTTGAAAAAGTGTTGGAGCTGCGCAAGAAAAAAGCAGGGCGCGCCGGAAACCGGGATGACGACGACGAGGTGGAAAAGACCTTTCGCGATGTGTTGGTCATCGACTTCTAGAAGAAGAATTATCGCCAGAATTCGTCGGCCCAGCCCGGGCCGGCGTTTTCTTTTTTCCCCTCGATCAATACCTGCAGCGCGTCGAGCCGTTCGGTTCCCAGCGCTTCCTCGATCCAGGGAAAGAGCTCGCGCTCCTCGAAGCGGATGTGATCGTGCACTTTGGCGGCGATCTCTTCCAGCAGCGCTTCGTCAGGGATCTGCGCCAGTACCTGGAGCAGTCCTTCGATCTCCTCGTGCTCTTCCTGCATCCGCTGCAGCCCGGGCGCACCCGGCAGCGCGGGGTGAAAGGCCGCTTCCTCGCGGCGGAAATGGTCCTCCAACGCACGGTTCCAGTACCACAGCACATAGTCCGCAATGCGCGGCAGGGCGATGCCGCTGGCCAGTCCGCGCCGGATCTTCCAGGCCAGCAGGAGGCCTTCGTGGTGCTCGCGGGAAAAGGGCTGGAGCTGCGGGGAACGTTTTAGCGCCATAGGACAGTTTGTAGTTTGTCGTTTGTGGTTGCTAGGACCAGGAAATTCTGCAGGAAGCCCGGGCCTCTGCCGGCGGCTGCAAACTACAAACAACAAACCATAAACCACAAACCCCTTGGGGCCTTAAGGCCGTCGGAATGGGGCATTTTCCCTGTACCTTTGCGACTTCTAAATCTATTCCATGAGCCTGTTTGAAGCACAAGCCTCCGAATTTCATCAACGGCATATGGGCCCCGATCCCCGCGAGACCGCCGAGATGCTGAAAGCCATTGGCGCAGCCTCCCTCGACGAGCTGATCGACAAGACCGTACCCGCCAACATCCGCATGCAAGAAGAGCTGGACCTGCCCCCGGCGATGAGCGAGCACGAGTACCTGCAACACCTCAAGGAAGTGTCGCTGCAAAACAAGGTGCTCAAAAGCTATATCGGCCAGGGTTACTACGACACGATCACCCCCAGCGTCATTGGCCGCAACCTGTTTGAAAACCCGGCCTGGTATACCCAGTACACGCCCTACCAGGCTGAAATCGCGCAGGGCCGCCTCGAAAGCCTGCTCAACTTCCAGACGATGGTAAGCGATCTCACGGCGCTGCCCATCGCCAACGCCTCGCTGCTCGACGAAGGCACCGCCGCCGCCGAAGCGATGAGCATGTTCTTCAATATGCTCAATAAAGACACGCACGCCATTGCGCGCCCGCGCTTCTTCGTAGATGCCGAGACCTTCCCCCAAACAAAGGACGTGGTGCTGACACGCGCGCTGCCTTACGGCATCGAAGTGGTGTTCGGCGACTACAAAACCACTACCATCGACGGCACCTACTTCGGCGCCCTCGTTCAATACCCCAACGACAAGGGCTCGGTGGAAGACTACCGCGCCTTCATTGAGAAAGTGCACGAAACCGGCGCGTATGTAGCCATGGCCACCGACCTGCTGGCCCTGACGCTGCTGACACCTCCCGGTGAGCTCGGTGCCGACTGCGCCCTCGGCTCGGCGCAGCGCTTTGGCGTGCCGCTCGGCTACGGTGGCCCGCACGCGGCCTTCTTCGCCACCAAAGACGAATTCAAGCGCAGCATCCCCGGCCGCATTATCGGCGTAAGCATCGACGCCAACGGCGACCGTGCGCTCCGCATGGCCCTGCAAACCCGCGAGCAGCACATCAAGCGCGAAAAAGCTACGTCCAACATCTGCACCGCGCAGGCGCTGCTGGCCAACATGGCCGCGATGTACGCCGTGTACCACGGTCCCGACGGGTTGCGCAACATTGCCAAGCGCACAGCGCTGCTCGCGCAGACCGTGGCCAACGCGCTCGAAGAGCGCGGCTACGAGTTGCTGAATGAATACTTCTTCGACACCATCGTGGTAAAGGCCGACAACGTGGCCGCGGTACGCACCAAGGCCGAACGCCAGGGACTCAACTTCCGCTACTTCGAAGGGCAGAACCTCGTAGGCATTTCGCTCGACGAAACGACCACTGCTTCCGACCTGCTCGACCTGATCAACTCCTTTGAAAACGACACCGACCCCGTGTCTTTTGAAGTGCAGCACGAAGGCCAGCTTGATACCATTCCTACGTTGCTCACCCGCACCTCCGACTACCTGATGCACCCGGTGTTCAACACACACCACAGCGAAACGAAGATGATGCGCTACCTGCGTCAGCTCGAAAGCAAAGACTACTCGTTGGTGCACGGAATGATCCCGCTGGGCTCCTGCACAATGAAACTCAACGCCGCTTCTGAAATGATGCCGCTGAGCTGGAGCCACTGGAGCAAGATCCATCCCTTCGCACCGGTCGACCAAGCTCAGGGCTACGCCTTCATCGTAAAGGAACTTTCGAAATACCTCTGCCGCATCACCGCCTTCGACGCCTGCAGCCTGCAACCCAACAGCGGCGCCCAGGGTGAATACGCCGGCCTGCTGGCCATCAAAGGCTACCACGAAGCCAACGGCGAGGGCCATCGCAACGTGATGCTGATCCCGATCTCGGCACACGGCACCAACCCCGCTTCGGCCGTCATGTGCGGTATGGACGTGGTAGTGGTCAAGGCGCTGGAGAACGGCTATATCGATGTGGAAGACCTGAAGGCCAAGGCTGCCCAGCACGCCGCCAACCTCGCCGGTATCATGATCACCTACCCGTCCACTTACGGTGTGTACGAGGAAACGGTGACCGAGATCACCCGCATCGTGCACGAACACGGTGGACAGGTGTATATGGATGGAGCCAACATGAACGCCCAGGTTGGCCTAACCGCCCCGGGCCTCATCGGCGCCGATGTATGCCACCTCAACCTCCACAAAACCTTCGCCATCCCGCACGGCGGCGGCGGCCCCGGCATGGGCCCCATCTGCGTAAAGCAACACCTCGCCGTGCACCTGCCCGGCCACGTATTCACTAGCGGTGGCGCCCAGCAGCCCGGCCAGGGGGCAGTGTCGGCCGGACAATACGGCTCGGCCTCCATCCTGCTCATCTCCTACGGCTATATCCGGATGCTCGGCAAAGATGGCGTGCGCAAGGCCACCGAGTATGCCATCCTCAACGCCAACTACATGCTGGCACGCCTGAAAGGACAGTACGACATTCTGTATACGAACCACAATGGCCAGTGCGCCCACGAGTTTATCGTAGACCTGCGGCCGTTCAAGAAGAACGCCGAAGTGGAAGCGGAAGACATTGCCAAGCGCCTCATGGACTACGGCTTCCACGCGCCCACAATGTCGTTCCCGGTGCCGGGCACGATCATGGTGGAACCTACGGAGAGTGAGGACAAGGCCGAGCTCGACCGCTTCTGCGACGCGATGCTCGAGATCCGTAATGAAATCGCTGCCGTCGAAAGCGGCGCGGTTGATAAAAAAGACAACGTGCTGAAGGGCGCGCCTCATACCCAGGCGTCGGTTTGCGCCGACAGCTGGACGAAGCCTTACTCGCGCGAGCAGGCCGCCTTCCCGCTGCCCGCCGTTAAGGTGAACAAGTTCTGGCCTTCGGTTGCCCGTGTCAACAACACCTACGGGGACCGCAACCTCGTGTGCGTGTGCCCGCCGACGGAAATGTACGCGGAATAGGCCTCCTTATAGCGACGATACAGCACAAAAAGCCCCCGACCTTATGGTCAGGGGCTTTTTATTTATTAAAACGTTGGCGTAGTACGAAGCTGGCAGCGATCAGGCTTACCAATAAACAAATCGTCCGATAGACTAATAAAACAGCTGTTGGGGCAAACAAAAAACCCCACCGAAGTGGAGTTGATTGCCTTGGTATTTGTATCGAGCTTCAAAGATAGTTTTTCCGGTACAGCTTCTTGCTAAAAGAACATTAAAATAGCATTAAGTTCCGAGCAAGCCCATCCTTGCCGGTTTGTAGTATATTTAAGCAAATTCACCTTATGAAAAAATGGATTTCTGCAGCACTGGCGCTTTCACTTGTTGCCTGCAACAGCGAAAACAAACCGGGCGGATCGGCTCCCGTAGTAGCCGCCGCCAGCAGTGACGCCCCGCCGCCCCCGCCGGCCAGCACCAAACCCGACTCGGCCACGCAGGCCCGCAACTGGCAAACCTATATGACGCCCGGCGCCGAGCAGCAACTGCTCAAAGACGCCAACGGCACCTGGGAAGCCGAAGTGACGATGTGGATGGCGCCCGGCGCGCCCGAGCAAAAATCCACGATGACCACCGAAAACAAAATGCTCCTCGGCGACCGTTACCAGCAGTCGGTGAGTAGGGGCGAAATGATGGGCACCGCCTTCGAAGGCATCTCCACGACCGCCTTCGACAACCACAAGAAAAAATTCATTTCCACCTGGATCGACAACATGGGCACGGGTGTGATGACGATGGAAGGCAGCTGGGATTCTACCACCAAGACCATCAACTTCGCCGGCCGCATGATGGACCCTGCGCTGGCGCAAGAAGTGGACGTGCGGGAAACCTTCACCTTCATCGACCGGGACCACCACCTCATGCAGATGTACGGCAAGGGCGAAGACGGCAAAAAATGCAAGACGATGCAGATCCACTTCCGCCGCAAGAAGTGATCGAATGCCATAAAAAAAGCCCCCTTGCCGGAAGCAGGGGGCTTTTTCTTTATGCGGGAATATCTTAGCGTGTGCGTGACGAATTGCCGTTGCCGCGGTTGCTGCCCGTGTTGCGGTTGCTGCTGCCCGAGCCACTGGCGCCGCCGCTACCGCGCGGGGCGGGGGTACTGCGCGTAGTGCCGGAGGTGCCGGTGCCCGCCGAGCGGGTAGTGCCGCCACCGGTGCCGCGGGTAGAGCCGCTGTTGCTGCCCGCGCCGCGCGTCGCGCTGCCGGCCGAGCTGGCCGTGCTTCGGGCGCTGCCCAGCGTGCCCGAGCCGCCCGAGCTGCTACCACTGATGCTTCGGCCGGTAGAGGTGCCGTTGCGCCCGGTGCTGCCACTACTGGCTGCATTGCGGCTCGAAGTGCTCTTGCTTGCGGGCGTGGAAGCCGGCGATGCCGTGCCGCCGCTCTTGCTGCTGCGCGTGTTGCTGCCCGACATATTGCCGGCGCTTGCCGTGCGGCTGCTGCCGGTACCGCGTGGGCTGTTCCCGCCCGAAGCGGCTTTGCTAGCGCGACCGGCAGATGCCATCTCGAGCACAGGCTCGGGCTTCGCTGTTTTCCTAACGCTGCCGCTGCGACCACCGCTGTTGGAGGAAGCGCTGCGCGAAGCACCGTTGGAGCCAGCCTCCTGGGCCTGCCGGTTGAGGCGGCTTTCGGCCAGCACCGTCAGGCGCTGGTCGGCCTCGTATTCTTCGTCGAGGGTCTGCTGGAGTGTCTGGGCCACATCATTCAAGCCCAGCTCCTGGGCATAGGCACGGGCGGTGCCGTAACCGCAGATCTCGTAGTGTTCCACCTTCTGGGCACAGGCGATAATGGCCGCGTCCATGACGTCGGGATTCATGTTTTCACTCAGCACCTTGTTGGTTTCCTTGATGATCCCCTGCATGCCTTCGCACACAATGCGCGACTTGAAGAGGCGGCCCAGAAGGCCGGCGCTCTCCTGCTCGGCAGCACCCATTTGTTGCTGCAGGGTCTCCAGGCGGGCCTTCTGCTGCTCGGTGATGCGCAGGTGCTCTTTCAGCGCGGATTTCAGCTCGCGGTTGCCGGCCTTCTCGATCATTTTCGGAAGGGCCGCGATGATTTGCTCTTCTACGGAATAGAGATCCTGCAATTCCATTTTGAGCAGGTCGCGGAGATCATTCATTTTTTCCATGACGAAGATGTATTAGTTTGAAGGAAGCGTAAAAAAATTATGCCGCACCGACGACGCTGACCAATATCATGCCCGTCCCGCGCGGGTTTGCGTATATTCGTACAAACAAAACCAACATGCGCACCGTCGCCCAGCTGCTTACCACCAAACCGCCCTTGTTCAATCAGATCGGGCCCAATGCGCTTGTACTCGAAGCGCTCAATCTGCTCAACTCACTCAACCTGAGCTACCTCGTGGTGACGGAAGACGGCCAGTACCGCGGCCTGTTCAGCGAGCGCGACTACGCCCGCAACGTCATCCTCAAAGGACACGCGAGCAACAGCACACCGGTGCGCGAAGTGATGTCGGTAGACCTGCCCATCGTCAACGTCGAAGAAACCATCGAGCAGTGCATGCGCTTGATGAACGCCCATAAAACCCGCTACCTGCTGGCATACGACGACGAGCAGTTTGTCGGCGTCGTAACTATCCACGACCTGCTCCGCGAAGTCATCAACAACCGCGAGCTCGTGTTCGACCGCGCCACCGTGTCGGCGCTTGTTGATCAGCAGGAAGAAGGCATATTTTGATTGACTATTGAATCCATAACTATTGAATAACGGGTGCTGCCCACCTTCTTCCATGAATATTATTCAAAGGCTGTTACCGCAGCCTCCCCTCTTCCATCCAGCGCATACGGTAAGCATTCATCGCCGTCTGGCCAAGGCGGTCTACCAACTGGTAATTGGCCACGAAGCCCACTACGGCGCCGATGCCCGGAATGAGCTGCGCCATCTTTGCGATGTCGATATAATCCCGGTATTCCTGCTGAAAGCGGCGCCAGTCGAAATCCTGCACGTCTTCGGGAAGTTCGTGGGCGTGCTCCGACCAGTTTTGCATTTGCGCAAACACAGTCCGACGCCGCTCCTGGCTGCTGAAGGCCAGTTGGAAAATGTGCAGCAGGTACACACGCTCCCGGTAATCGGAAAGATTGTAGCCATAGAGTGTCGCCACATCAAACAGCAGCTTCAGCTTGAAGCCGAGCAGGAGCGGGAAGTCGGCCATGCTGGTCCAGAAGCCGCCGGCACCGGTGAGGCCACCCTCGGCCGCGGCTGCGTGCTTGTAATAACGGATGCGTTCTTCCACAGCGGCCTCCACGCGGTGCAGCGGCCCGGCCAGCGCCTTCGTGCGCGACAGGTGCCGGGCGCCGAACAGAACGCCTTCCACCATATGGCGGATCGCCGCGGTAATAACGCGATGCGCCTTCTCAGGAATGAACGCGTTGACCTTCGCCTGCACGCGCTGCGACACGCGGCTCAGTGCCGAAGGCCGCTTTTGCATTTCGGCCTGCCACTTACGGCTTTGTTGTATGGCCCAACGGGTATACTGCTGCATGATTTAAAATCCGAATAATCCGCCCAGCAAGCCTCCCCGGCGTCCGAACCCGCCCCCGCGGAAGGCACCGCCAAACATACCGGTGAGTGATCCGAGGCCGCCACCGAGGCCGCCCATGCCGCCGCCGATGAGGCTGCCACCGAGGCCGCCCATCATGCCCCCGAAGAGCCCGCCGCGGCGCCTTCCGCCACTCAGCATCCCGGCCAGCACAATTGGTCCAACTACACCGAGCATGCCCTTGAGCAGTTTCGACGGGTTGATGCCTGCGCTCTCCATTTTGCGCCCCAGCCCCGACGACTCCAGGAATTGCGGGCTGGCCGCTGTCTCCGGGTCGGCTGCCTTCGCCTTGGCCTCGTGGGCAAATTCGTCAAGCAGCGAAAACTGCTTCTGGTCCACTCCGAGGTAATCGGCCATCTTTTGAATATGCGCCTTCTCATCAGCGCCGTAGTCGCCGTCCACTTCCGCGAACGCTATGCAGTCGGTGACCAGCGAAAACCGCAGGTCGCTGTTCTTCAACACATCGAGGCAGCGGTTTAGCTCGTCTCCCTGCAGCTCGGTAGCCGCACGGCGGATCATGGCGCTTTGCTCGTCGTCGAGACCGGCGGCTTCGGAGAGCGTGTCGAGGTGCTCGAGCTCAGCGTCTGTAGCCGTGCGGTCGGCCGTGCCAATAGAAGCGATGGCGCCCAGGTAGGCACCCTTTTCCAGGTTGGAATAACCTTCGAGAATATGTTCAGCCATGTGAAGTGTACTGTTTTGAAGTTTACTGTTTGGAGTTCGTATACGTCTACATCCTACATCCGGGATCTGACATCTCCATCAGGGTCGGCCCGGCGGGCGGCTGCGGTCGCTGCCGCGGTCGGCACTGTCCGGGGGCGTGGTAAACTCTACGTCGACTCCCAGCTCGCGGATGCGGTGTTTCACCAGCTCGGGGGTCAGTTGCTGCGTCACGATCTCAAGCGGCGCTTCGGCATTGTTGACATCGATGTGCCAGTGGTCGATTTCGCCGCGCTGCTCCCACTGGTCGAGCTGTTGCTTAATGGCTAAGATGTTGCCGATACCGTGGAGGTTCGTCCGGAAAAAATACGTACTCATAGTCAAGCATTATACCCCTGCTACAGCCACTTTTATGCCGCTATTTAACAGGACCGAAGGCAGCGGTCCGCGCCGGATGTGCTTACTTTGCAGCATGGCGCGCCCCATCGACTTTCATTCCAAAGAGCAGCAGAAGAAGTTTCAGCGCTTCCTGCAGCGCGCCGACGCGCGGAAGGTGCTGCGGCAACTGCCCGCCCTGCACGAGGAAGCGACGGCCGACAACGATTGCCTCGCCTGCGCCGCCTGCTGCAAGAACTACTCACCCCGCTTCAAAACGCCCGACGTCAAACGCATCAGCAAACACCTCCGCCTCCGCGAAAGCGTGTTCATCGAAACCTACCTGAATGTGGACGAAGACGGTGATTTTGTGGTGAAGTCGAGCCCCTGCCCCTTCCTGGGCACCGACAACTATTGCAGCATTTACGACGTGCGCCCGTCCGACTGCGCGCGCTTTCCCTACACCAATGAAGATGTGCTGCTGAAGCGCCCCAGGCTGTCCCTGAAGAATGCTACCTTCTGCCCCATCGCGCACCAGGTGCTCGACCGGCTCAGCGCAACCTTATAACAGTCGGCAACTAGCCAAATCGTCTATTGGTTGGTAGCGACTACCAACAACGCAAAACCTTAAGAACCCGCGAAAACTTTAAGAACCCTTAAGCCCCCTTCGCTTCCGTCAGCTCATCCCAGGCTGCTCCTAGCGATCGTTCGAGGCCGTCGCCTTTCCATTCGCTGACGCCGGGAACCGTGGTGTTTTTGACAAATTCCTCGCGGTTTTTGCCGGCCTTTTGCTCTTGCCGGGCGAACTCCAGCACCCGCACGAGGTATTCGCGAAACGCCAGCACATCGCGGCTGTTGCCGGTTACTTCGTACCCCTCGGCGCTGTGTCCGAATACGTACAGGGTATCGGTATCGAATTTTTTGACGATGCGGGTCAGCGCCTCGGCCCAGTGCACCATCGAGGCGCCGTGGGCACGGTCTACAAACGGGTGGCGGCGGTTGAATACCAGGTCGCCGACGTGGGCAATGTTGGCGTCCTGGAAATGATACACCGCATCGCCGTTGGTATGGCCGGCACCGAAATAAAATCCCTTCAGCTTTGCTTCCTCGCTCTTGAGCTTCAGCTCCTCGTCGAATGTGATCGTGGCATAGAGCTGCTCGGCGGGCTTCTTTGCCGCCGCGCTCACCGACTGGTGGTGGGCCGCCGCGTTCTTATGAGCGACCACGTCCTGCACGAGTCCCTTGAAGGCCGCGCCGCCACCGGTATGGTCGCCGTGATGGTGCGTATAAAGTAGTTGCAGAAAGGGTTCTTCGGCCATCTTTTTCAGCTCCCCGATCAGGTTGGGCGCTGTGTCCATGAATTGCGTATCGATCACCGTGAAACCGTTCTTCCCCGCATGAAAGCCGATGGTACCGCCACGTTCCGTATAAATACCCACGCTGTTGCGCAGCAGCTTCAGGTTGCCCGCCCGGGGAAGAAGGGACGCCCATACATTATTACGGAACAAGAGCGTGCCCCCGGCAACGAGGGAAGTGTAGCGGAGGAAGTCTTTACGGTTCATGGGAAGTAAGTTTGTGGTTTGTCGTTTAGGGTTTGTAGTTGGGGGTGGGATCTTTAAAGGTAGGGAGCAAACAAAAACAACCGTCCCCATACCTGTTCACGTTCACTACGTACGTCCTGCACTTCCGACTTCCCACTCCCGACTTCCCACTTTCTTTAGTATTCAAACTTCCGTAGTCCCGGCGCGCGCCACCAGGTGATGAGCACCACGATGATGGTCATAAAGCCACCGAAGAGAACAGCGGGCACGGTGCCCAGCAGTCGGGCGGAAAAGCCGCTCTCGAACTGCCCCAGCTCGTTGCTGGAGTTGATAAACATCGAGTTCACCGCGCTGACACGCCCGCGCATCTGGTCGGGGGTAGTGAGCTGCAGCACCGTGCCCCGGATGACTACGGAAATGCCGTCGAGCATCCCGGCCACCAGCAGCGCCACGAACGACATCCAGAAAAAGTTGCTCAACCCGAACACGATGATGCACAAGCCGAAGCCGAACACCGCGAACAGGAGGATCGTACCCTGACGGCGCCGCAGCGGGAAGAAGGTATTGAACAGCAGCGTCACGGCCGAACCGATGTCGATGGCCGCATTGAGCAGGCCGAAGCCCTGTGGCCCCACTTTCAGGATCCGGTCGGCGATTTCGGGAATGAGCGCCACGGCGCCGCCGAACAGCACCGCGAAGAGGTCGAGCGAGATGGCGCCGAGCATGATCTTGTTGCGAAACACGAAGCGAAGCCCTTCCTTCACCGAATCCATGGCTCGGATGCCCACGCTGTTGTGCAGCACCGGCTTCCTGGAAATGCGCGAAACCAGGAACGCGGCCAGCAGCACGTACATCAGCACCACCACGAAGGTGGCGTGCACACCCACGGCCGCGATGAGGAGCCCCGCCGACGCATGCCCCACGATCGAGGAGATGAGAAACGTAGAGGAACTGATGGCGGAAGCCAGGTGCAGGATGTTGCGCGGCACCAGCTGCGCGATGATGGCGCTGGTGGTGGGCCCCGCAAAGGCACGGATAACGCCCGTAAAGAAGATGATGCCGTAAAAGAAGACGGGCAAAACGCTCCGCGACAGCACCTGCGTCATTTGGGGCATTGTGAGCACCACGAGGCCCGCCACGCAAAGACTGTAACTGAGAATTCCCTTCAGCAGCAGCGTCCGTTTGTCGGAGCGGTCGATGAGGTAGCCGGCGTAGAGCGCCAGGCAAAATACCGGCACGAACTCCGACAGTCCCGAGATGCCGATCGAAAACGAACTGCGTGTGAGCTGGAACAGCTGGTAGGCCACCACGGTGCCCACCATCCGCAACGACATCGTGTAAAAAAACCGGGCAATGATGAAGAGGCGGAACTCGGAATGGTATAACAGGGGCGCCAAACTGTGGGGACGCTGTTCGAGGGTTGCGGGCATGAACGCGAAAGTACAGACGGGAAGGTTCCTGAAGGTTCAAGAGGTTTAGTGGTTCAGGGAGGTTGGCAGGCGTCGACGACGGGCAAGGCCCGTTATTGCGAGCGTAGCGAAGCAAACTCCGCCGTTTCGCGGAGTGCGTACAACGCAAAGAAGTCTTGCCTCGAAGCTATTTTACGTAGGGAGCAGTTTTTAGGTTGTGGAGTTTGCTTCGCTACGCTCGCAATGACCGCGATGCGCGACAACGCCACCCAGGTGCGCCAGCCAACTCCAAACTACAAACCCCAAACTACAAACTTTCTCTACGGCAGCGTCAGGTAATGCTGCCCTTCGGTATACTCGCGGTCGAGCGCGTCGAGGATGGTCTGAAAGTGCTTTTCATTGTACAGGAAGTCGGCGTTCGACACATCGATGATCAGCGTTTTCATGTTGTGCTGCTTGATGTAGTGCGTGTAGGTCTCCTGGATCGAGAAGAGGTAGTCGTCGGGGATATTCTGCTCGTAGGGGCGGCCGCGCTTGGCGATGTTGGACTGCAGCTTGCTCACCGGCGCATGCAGGTAGATGAGCAGCTCGGGCTGCACCAGCTGCTGCAGGATGATGTCGAACAGGCGCTGGTAGAGGCGGTACTCGTCTTCGGGCAGGTTCACCCGCGCAAAGAGCAGGCACTTGGTGAACAGGTAGTCGGTGACGGTCACGCTCTGGAACATATCTTTCTGCCCTACCAGGTCCTTCAGCTGCTTGAAGCGCTCGGCCATAAAAAAGAGTTCCAGCGGGAACGCGTACTGGCTCGGGTTTTCGTAAAACTTCGGCAGAAAGGGGTTGTCGGCAAATTGCTCCAGCACGAGGCGTGCGTCGAAATGCTTCGCCAGCAGGTTGGCGAGGGTGGTCTTCCCGGCGCCGATATTGCCTTCAATGGTAATAAAATTGTACTTCACGGGTCGCTTGCAGTCGGGCAAAATAAAGGAATTCGGGGCTCACGTTCCGGGGAAGTTATGCACGCGCAGTGGGTCGGGGCAGCGCTCCAGCAATTCGGCCACCGTTGCCCCCAGCACCGGGTGGCGCAGGCGGGGAGCTATGGCCGCCAGGCAGGTGAGCGCAAAGCGGCGCGCGGGCAGCTGCGGGTGGGGCACCTGCAGCCCGGGCTCGTCGATCACAGCATCGTCGTACAGCAGGATGTCGATGTCGATCAGGCGGGGGCCATACCGCTCCTTGCGGGCGCGGCCGAGGGCCGCCTCCACCGACAGCGCCGTTCGGAGCAGCTCCTGCGGCCCCAAAGCCGTTTCCAGGCAAAGAGCCTGGTTGAGAAAAGCCGGCTGCTCTTCGAGACCCCAGGCAGCGGTTTCAAAAAGCGGGGACGCCGCCGCGATGGGTCCGGCTGCCGCTTCGAGGGCCGCCCGCGCGGCCGCCAGCAGGGCTACGCGGTCGCCGAGGTTGCCGCCCAGCAGCAGGTACGCCGTATGTGTCGTTGCTTCCAAGGGCGTCAAATATCCTCTATTTTTGAACGGAATACCAATTGCCCCTTATGCGTGCCTTCCTCAAGATGTTTCTCGCCTCCTTCCTGGCCCTGCTCGCCTTTATGCTCGTGTGCTTGTTCTTCGTCTTCGTTACGATTGCTGCGCTCGGCTCCTCGGACAAGCCGCAGATCGCCCGGAAGTCGGTGCTGCGCATCGACCTGGGGCAGCACTTCTCCGAGCAGTCGCGCCACAACCCGCTGCGCCGCATCAGCGGCGGCGAGGCCGATGCGCCCGGGCTGTACGACGTGGTGCGCCTCATCGCCAAAGCAGCTGCCGACAAAGACATCGCCGGCATTTATTTGCAGGCCGACGGCAACGGCAACGGCTACGCGGCCTCCGAGGAGTTGCGCGCGGCACTCGCTGCCTTCAAAGGAAAAGGCAAGTTCGTGCTGGCCCACGGCAACCGCATGGAGCAGAAAGCCTATTACGTGGCCAGCGTGGCCGACCGCGTGTATGTGAGCCCGCAAGGCCTGCTGGAGTGGAAGGGCCTGGCCGTAGAACTACTGTTTTTCAAGAACGCCCTCGACCGCCTGCGCATCCAGCCCCAGATCTTTTATGCCGGCAAGTTCAAAAGCGCCACCGAGCCTTTCCGCTCCGACCGCATGACGCCGGAGAACAAACTGCAAACGGCCGAATTCCTCGGCGACATCGACCGCGAGCTGCTCCAGCGCGTGGCTATTGCCCGTGGCATCGACACCGCCGAACTGCGCCGCCTTTCCAACGAAGGCAGTATCCAGAACGCCGGCGACGCACTGCGCTACAAGCTGGTGGACGGACTCCGGTACGACGACCAGGTGCGCGACGAGCTGAAGCAGCGCGCCGGTCTCCGGAAAGACGACCGCCTCTCCTTCGTGGAGCTCGATACCTATGCCGAAGCCGTTTCTTACAAGCAAAGCGGCAGCGACCGCATCGCCCTCATCTATGCCGAAGGCACGATCGTGGACGGCCCCGGCGACCGCGAGAGCATCGGCGACGAAGACTATATCAAGTGGATCCGCAAGGCGCGCCTCGACAAGTCGATCAAGGCCATCGTGTTCCGCATCAACTCGGGTGGCGGCTCCGCGCTGGCGTCGGAAAACATCTGGCGCGAGCTGCAGCTGGCGAAGCAGGAAAAGCCCCTGGTGGTCAGCTTCGGCGACGTGGCGGCCTCGGGCGGCTACTACATCGCCTCCGCCGCCGACTCGATCTTCGCCCTGCCCAATACCATCACCGGCTCCATCGGCGTGTTTACGCTGCTGCCCAACCTGCAGGGGTTTTTCAACGAAAAGCTGGGCATCACCTTCGACGGCGTAAAGACGGCCACCTATGCCGACCGCAACAATCCCTTCCGCGCCCTCACGACTGCCGAGCAAGGCTTCCAGCAGCGGGAGGTGGACCGTATTTATACACTCTTCAAGCAACGCGTGGCCGATGGCCGCAGGAAAGACACGGCCTACATCGGCTCCATCGCGCAGGGCCGCGTGTGGAGCGGCGGCAAAGGGCTGCGGATCGGCCTTGTAGACCGCATCGGCACCCTCGACGACGCCGTACGCTGCGCCGCCCGCATGGCAAAGACGAGCAGCTACCGACTGCGCGAATACCCCGAACGCAGCAACTGGCTCGACGAGCTTCTCAACCGCAAGAAAGAAGAGCCGATGGCGCAATTGCGCCAGCAACTCGGCGCCGAACAATTCGCGGTATACGAGCAGCTTATCGAACTGAACAGACTTTGCCGCGCACCTCAAGCGAGAATGCCGTTCCAGATGGAGATCCGGTAGGCCCCCTTGCCTTCGGCTGCGCTCAGGCTGACAGGCGGCCAGTCACCAATAAGGTCCCCCGAAGTCTCGGGGCGTGTTTCTTTGTATAACCCTTCAGTTCGCGTACCAACTTCTTTCCTTTTTTTCTTCGCGGTTAAGAACCTTGATTCAACTTAGTTTCCTTAGAGGACCGGGCAGTCAGCCTGTCCCGGTGAGCTTGTCGAACCATACATTTGCATACTTATGTCCCAACCGTACAGTCAGGTCCGCGCCATGCTGGCCATCACCGTTGCCAGCCTGCGGTCTACGCTCAAGAGCCCGCAGGCGGTGTTTGTCGGCCTGTTCTTTCCCATCGTGCTGATCGTCATCTTCGGGTCGATCGGCGGGGGCGGCGGGTCTTCGGTGGACGTGGCCTTTGAAAAAGGCACCGACAGCACGACGCAGGTGTACCAGAAGCTGCGTCATGCGGAAGGCCTGCGGATCGTGCCCAACAACCAGCCCGGCAAAGACATCGAGGAAATGCTCAAAAAGGGACGGCTGACCGCCATCCTTGCCATACAAAAGCAACCTGCGGGCGCCCCGGCACCGTACCAGCTGCAGATGCGTTTTACCCAGGCTTCGGCCAAAGACCTCGTGGTGCTGCGGCCTGTGCTGCGCGACGCCATCCACGAGCTCGAAACCGAGGTGTTCACCGATCGCACGGAGTACGTACAGATCGTACCCCACTTCCAGCCAGGCCGTGAATACAAGATGATCGACTTCCTGCTGCCCGGCATGATCGGCTTCTCGCTTATCGGCGCCTCGATCTTCAGCATCGCCTTCGTGTTCTTTTCGATGCGCGAAACGCTGGTGCTGAAGCGGCTGTACTCCACCCCCATCCGCCGCGGCTACATCATCCTCGGCGAAAGCCTCTCGCGGGTGATCTTCCAGCTGCTGGTGGTGCTGGTGCTGATCGCCTTCGGCTATTTCTTTTACCACTTCACGCTCGCCAACGGCATCTTCACCCTGCTTTCGATGCTGTTTCTGAGCTTCCTGGCGCTGCTGGTGTTTATGGGCTTCGGCTTCTTCATCGCCTCGGTGGCCCGCAACCAGCACGTGATCCCGATCTACGCCAACCTGTTCATGTTCCCGCAATACTTCCTGTCGGGCACCTTCTTCTCGCGCGACGCGCTGCCGGCCTTCCTGCAGCCGGTGCTGAAGGCCCTGCCGCTGACGGCCCTGAACGACTCGATGCGCAAGGTGGCCTTCGAAGGCGCCTCGCTGGTTACCTGCTGGCCCGAGATCCTCATCCTCTGCGCCTGGGGCGTGGTGGTGTATGCGGCGACGGTGCGGGTGTTCCGCTGGGAGTAGGGGCCTGAACCGTGAGCTAATCAGGCAGCAGGTAGCCCTTCTCGCCCGCGAAAAGGCACTTTTACAACCTTTAGTAAGCAGGTATCGCGGTAGAGAAGGCCTTCCATACCCTGCAGGAAGCCCTACTCTCGGGCGAAAACCCCTTCCTGCACCCTGCAGAAATCCGTTTTCGCGAGCGAGAACCCTTTCCTGCAGCTTTTAAGGCGCTTTTCCACATAAAATGTGTCGCAAGTAGCCCCCAAGGGATGCCTTTTGACGGAAAGGAGCAGGCCGCCCCTGGCGTAGCGCCTGGCGTAGCGCAGGATCCACCGCGCAGGCGGCCCCCCGCTTCCCCGCTGTTTCCGCTACCTTTGTCCGCCCACAACCACCAGAACCCTCAAAACTTTCAGAACCTTAAGAACCTTTCCTGTGCGCATCCTCAAACTCGGACTGATCTCTGCCTTTTTGCTGTTTCTCCTCTGGACCCTGCTGTCCCTGCTGATCCCGTCGAACGTGCGGATCTCGAAGGCGACGAACCTTGCCGCGGCACCGGCCGACGTCTGGACGCTCGTGCGCGACAGCAGCCAGTGGCGGCGCTGGCACCCCTGGTTCAGCGACAGCAGCACGGAGATGGCGAAGGCCGTCCGCTTTCGCTGGGAAGAGCGGAGCGACTCCCTTGCCCGCGTGACGCTCACCCACCCCGGCGTGCGCGACCTCCACAACGGGTTCCGTCTCTACCAATACCCCAACTCCGATTCCCTGACGCTGCAGTGGTACATCGACTTCCACCTGCGCTGGTACCCCTGGGAGAAGTTCAGCTCGCTGTTTTTTGAAAGCTCTTACGGCAGCACGATGCAGGCCGGGCTGGAACGGCTGAAGCGCGAAGTGCACTAGGAGCAACACTCAAACGGTAAAGGCGTTGCCTGCGGGGGATCTACCGGTGGCACAACCGGTACGCCCTTCGGGGCGATTGAAACAGGTTCCGACAGCGGTATTTGCGTCCCTTTTTGACCTTTGCCTTTTGACTGCAGCCTTTTTTCCAGCCCTGTGCAACGAAAATGGAAAACGGCTTGTCAGTAGCCCGAACCCAAAGCTGTCGATGGATCACCGCGAACTGGTACGCAATGCCCTCAAAGGAAAGCCCAGTGCTCAAAAGGCGCTGTACGACCTGTTTGCGCCCGACATGCTGGCCGTTTGCTACCGCTACACCAAATCCGTCGAAGACGCCGAGGACGTGCTGCAGGAAGGCTTCGTCAAGGCGTTCCTCAACCTGCACCAGTACCGGTTCGAGGGTGAGCTGGGCGGCTGGATCCGCCGCATCATGGTGCACAGCGCCCTCAACTTCCTGAAAAAGCGCGCGCCCTACAACAGCGGGTTTTCCTTCGATTCGGACCACCTGCACCCGGTGGCGCAGGAAGACCCCGAGGTGCGCCTCGACGCCAAAGAACTGGCGGCCCTCGTGCGGCAGCTGCCGACGGGCTACCAGGCCATTTTCAACCTCTACGCCGTGGAAGGCTACAGCCACGCCGAGATCGGGCAATTGCTGGGCATCGCGGAGGGCACCTCCCGCTCGCAATATGCCCGCGCCCGCGCGCTGCTCATCACCTGGATCCGGCGGCAGGAGGATAACACCCAAACGGTTTCTTATGCACGCAAATAAATTCGAACGCGACGTACAGGGCAAGCTCGATGGCATGCGTATGACGCCTTCGGCGCCGGTGTGGGCAGAAGTGGAAGCCCGCATCCGCCGCGAGCGAAAGAAGCGCCGGGTCTTCTTTTTCTGGCTCCTCGCCCCGCTCCTTCTGCTGGGCGGCGGCGCGGCCTGGTGCCTGCTGCGCCCGCAACAAGGCAGCGTTGCCCTACCCTCGGCCAACGTGCAGCCCGGAAACCAAAAGAGCAACAGAGATACAACGAACAACGAGCCGGGCCTGTCCGGTGCAACCGCTGCTTCTATACCTCCTGCACTCTCACCGGACGCTCACAAAACGGTTTTGGCTCCGGACAAACGCAGCGAGCCCGCACACAGCGACAACGGCTCGTCCGTGCTTTTCGTAAATGCCAAAGATGGATCGCTACCGGTGACGCCAGCGGAGGGGACTACAGTTGAAAAGAAAAGCAGCGCACGCATCTCCCGGGAAAAAATGCCGCGCCCTTCTGCCCAGCGAAGCACGGGGCGCAGCGGGGATAAGCATGCCGCCACGATGGAACCCGGCGCTCCCGTTGCCGGCCAGGGAACCGAACCGGTTACCGCCCTCACGGACAACCGCGTATCGATGGCACCGATCCCCGACGAGCCGATGCGGGCAACCCTTCCGTCGCAGCAAGGGGCCGACAGCGCGCAAAAGAATAAGGCAGGGGCGGCAGCTGGCCCGAAAGACAGCGCACAAGCCGTTGCCTCAACGACGGAAACACCGAAGGCCCATCAAAAGCGCCTGCAATGGGCGCTGGAAGCCGGCGGCGCAGCTGCCTTCGGCGCGCGTACGGGCGGTATGCAATCGATCGGGGTCAACTACGCCACCGGCGCCGACAGCACCGCCTACTGGCGCGGCGGCAGCACCTGGAACATCGGCGCCCGGCTGACGCTGCCGCTGCAGGGGCGCCTGCGCTTCGTCACCGGCCTCGACCTGGGGCTCTGGCACCTGGCCTACGATACCGAAAAAGCGATGACGCTGAGCAGCAGCGGTAATCCCTTTGGCGGTCCGGGCGCCGCATCGTCGGGTGCGGTGAAAAAGACCATAGCGTACAACCTCCTTTCGGTGCAGCTGCCCCTTGCCCTCGAGTGGCAACCGGCGCCGCGGCTGCCCCTTGCCCTCAGCGGCGGCTTTACCGTAACCCGCCTCCTTTCGGCCGCGCCCGAAGGGCTGCGCAGCACGCAATTTTCGCTGCAGGCAGGCGCGCGTTACCGCATCGCCCGGGCGGGCCGTCATAGCATCGAGCTCGGACCGCAGCTGGGCATCGGCATCCGCCACTTTACCGGCAATAACCGCCTCGTGCAGGCAGGCGCCGCGCTTCGCTTTTCTTTTTGATTTCGTGCAACGCGACCGCGCAGGCCGTTGTCAGGATGCAAAACCGACACACATGAAACGCCTGCTCCTCGCCCTGCTGCTTCCTGCACTCCTGCTTGGCTCCTGCGCCCGCCAGGCGGGCGATTGCCGCACGGTGCAAAAGATCCGCACGCCGTACTACAAGCCGCGAAGCGAAGTGCGCAGCGCCATGCACAGCGGGCCTGCGCGCAACATCGACCAGCCGGGCAAATTGTATATCTACGGTTCGTATGTCTTTCTCAGCGACGTCAACACCGGCATCCACATCATCGACAATTCCAATCCCGCCGTACCGGTTCAGAAAGCGTTCCTGACGGTTGCCGGCAACAACGACATTGCCGTACAGGGCCACTACCTCTATGCAGACTCCTGGTCGGACCTGGTGGTATTCGACCTGTCGGACCTGAACCAAATCGTCGCGGTTACATTCCTCCCGGGCGTTTTTCCCAACATCGGTAGTCCCTGGAACAGCCAGCTCAATGCGCTCGATACCTCGATGCTGATCGCCGGCTACCACGTGCGCGACACGGTGGTGGCCTGCAGCTCCGGGTGGGGCATGGGCGGCGGACCTATGCTGGCCAACGCATCGGGCGGGTCCGCTTCGGGTGTTGCCGGGTCGATGGCCCGGTTCGCACTGACGGCCGGCCACCTTTATACCGTCAACGGCAACGACCTGCGCGCCTTCAGCCTCGCCAACCCCGCCGACCCGCAAAGCCCCCCACCGCAACTGCTCAACGCCAATGCCGAGACCGTGTACCCGTTCGGAAACAGCCTTTTTATCGGCACCACCACGGGCATGCACATTTACGACATCAGCAACCCGGCGCACCCATCCTACCTGAGCCGCTTCGACCATGCCCGCCTCTGCGACCCGGTGATCACCGACGGCACCGATGCGTACGTAACGCTGCGCAGCGGTGGATTCTGCCTCGGCAGCCAAAACGAACTCAACGTGCTCCGCGTGACCGACCTGCGCAACCCGGTGCCGCTGCGCACCTACCCGCTCGCCAACCCGCACGGGCTGGCCAAGGACGGCAACCGGCTGTTTGTGTGCGATGGCGATGCGGGGCTGAAAGTGTACGACGCGCAGAATCCCTCCAACCTGCAACTGCTGGAAACCGTGCCGGTGAAGGGCACCTACGATGTGATCGCGCAGAACGGGCTGCTGCTGCTGGTGGCGGCAGATGGCTTGTATCAATACCGTTACGAACGTTATGGCGCCTGGCAGCCGCTGACCGCGCTGAGCCGCATACAGGTGTATTGATTAATCGCCGGAAGTCCCCTTCAGGAAGCGGAGGTTGCGCTGGATCCCCTTGTGTTTGGCGCGGCTGAGCGGCGAGCCCCGGAAGATCTTCCGGAAGGCTTCCTCGCTCAACGCCTCCCACTCCCCGCTCGAAAGGTGGAGCACCTCACGGAACGGTGTGAAAGCCGCCTCCCGGTGGGGTTTGCTGAAGCGGTTCCAGGGGCACACCTCCTGGCAGGTATCGCAGCCAAAGAACCAGTTGCCGAACTTCCCTTCCATCTCGGAAGGGATCAGCGCTTCTTTTAATTCGATCGTGAAATAGGAAATGCAGCGGCTGCCGTCGATGGTCTTGTCGGGCAGGATCGCATCCGTGGGGCAGGCGTCGATGCAGCGCGTGCAGGAGCCGCAGAAGTCGCGGGCGAAGGGATCGTCGTATTCGAGCTCGAGGTCGGTAATCAGCGTGGCGATGAAGAAGAAGGAGCCCGCGCCTTTGTTGATCAGGTTGCCGTTCTTGCCCACCCAGCCAAGGCCGCTGCGCTGGGCCCAGCTGCGTTCCAGCACGGGCGCTGAATCCACGAAGCCGCGTCCGTCGATAGCGCCGATGGCGCTGCGGGCCTCAGCGAGCAGGGTGTTGAGGCGCGCGCGGATCACGTCGTGGTAATCCTGTCCCCACGCATAACGCGCCACGCGCAGGTCGGACGTGGGTGTTTCTTCGGGGTAATAATTTTTAAGGAAGGTGATTACCGAGCGGGCGCCGGGCACCAGCTTGCCCGGGTCGACGCGCAGGTCGAAGTGATTTTCCATATAGCGCATGTCGCCCTGGTAGCCCTGCCCGAGCCAGCGCTCGAGGCGGCGGGCATCGTCGTCGAGTGGCACGGCACGCGCGACGCCGCAGTGCTCGAAACCGTGGCGCAGCGCGGCTTCTTTGATCCATCGGGTATTTTCGGCGGTAGTGGGCATGCGGGGGGCAAAGGTCCGGCTTTTTGACCGCAGCCCGCGCTCCCGGCTCGTTAAAAAGGCGAAAACAGTTTGTACCATGCGAGGAAATTGGTCTATTGGTCTATTCGTCTATTCGTGATAAAGAAGGTCGCCTCTCAGGGCGACCTTCTTCTTTTATTGTACACAACTTGTAACCGACGAATTCGCTTACCAATAAACCAATAGACTACTTGACCAATACACCAATCCTACTGGCATTTTACTTCGGCGCCGCCGTCGATGCTGGCCTTGATATCCAGCAGGGCTTCGGCTTTCTTGTCCTTATCAGTTTCCTTGAGGAGGTAGGCGAATACATAGCCGCGGCAGAAGTCGATCACGGCAGCGGTACCGCCGAACGAAGGCATGGCGAGGGCCGTTGCCTTATTGCCTTCCGCTTCGAGCACCCAGCCGCCGAGGGCGTAATCGTGGCCGAGGGCTTCGCGCGGCGCGCCCTTGACATCAGCAGCCGGGGTAACGAGGGCGCGGAATTGCTCCACCGATTCAGCCTGCAGCAGCTGCTGGCCCCGCCAGTTGCCCCTATTGAGCAGCAGTCGCCCGAAGCTCGTCAGGTCGGCGGCGGTGGTCTTCGCGCCGAAGGCGGGGCTCACGAGCGAGCCGTCAAGACTCAGAAAGCCCGAGCCCCGCATTCCGAGCGGGCGGAAGAGGCGTTGCGACATCAGCTGCTCGAACTTGCGCTTCGTCACCTTTTCGATAATGGCCGCCACGATATAATAGCCGCGGTCGCTGTAGCGAAACTCGGTGCCGGGGTTGGTCTGGATCTCTTTCGAAGCCATGGAATTGGCTACCTTTTCAAAGGATTCGCCTTTGTAGGAATCGAAGAGCTCCGGCTTGGAAGGCACCTGGATACCCGTTTGGTGGGTGAGGCAGTGGCGGATGGTAATGTAGTTCTTTCCGTATTTGCCGAACTCGGGCAGGTAGTCCACCACCTTGTCGTCGAGGGCGAACTTGCCTTCGTCGACCAGCATGAGGGCCAGCGCCGTGGTGAACCATTCGCTGATGTAGCCGGCTTCGCCCTGCCCACGGCCGACGTTAAAGAACTTGGTATCGTTCTTATATACGATGGTATCCTTGCTGGCCACGGCGAGCACCAGGTTGTTGTTTTTGAGCAGGCGCGCCTTTTGCTCCATCAATCCACTGAGCGAAGCGGTGTCCATTTGAGAGAGCTGGGCGCGGGAAGACTGAAAGATTAGCAGGAAAACAGCTACAGCACTGACTTTCAGGCAGATCGAACGGGAAGAAAACGTCATAATTTCCGGTTATGGGGGCTTGGAATTGGATTTGTGAACATACATAAAACAGGGAAAACAAAACGCTAAAAGCACGTCTATGAACTTATCCAACTATACCATCAAGGCAGCGGAAGCGATACAGGGTGCCCAGCAGGCCGCCTTCAACCGCCAGCATGCCAACATCGAAACCGAGCACATCCTGCAGGCGTTGCTCGACCAGAAGGACTCACCTGTGGAGTTCCTGCTCAAGAAGAACGCGGTGCACGTGAACCAGCTCGAATCCCGTCTTGGCGCACTGCTCGAAAAGCTGCCACGCGTACAAGGCGGCGAGCCGGCCCAGAACATCGGCCGCGACGCAAACAACGCCCTGCTCCGTGCGGGCTCCGTGATCCAGCAATTCGGCGACGAATTCGTAACGCCCGAGCACCTGCTGCTGGCGCTGGTACAAGGCAGTGATGATACAGCCAAGCTGCTGAAGGATTTCGGGCTTACCGAGAAAGGCCTCGTCACGGCCATCAAGGACCTGCGCAAGGGCGGCACCGTCAATTCGCAAACCCAGGAAACGCAGTTCAATACGCTGCAGAAATACGCCAAGAACCTCAACGAGCTCGCCCGCCAGGGTAAGCTCGACCCGGTGATCGGCCGCGACGAAGAAATCCGCCGCACGCTGCACATCCTGTCGCGCCGCTCCAAGAACAACCCGATGCTGGTGGGCGAGCCAGGTGTTGGTAAGACCGCCATCGCAGAAGGCCTGGCCATGCGCATCGTCAACGGCGACGTGCCCGAAACCCTCAAGTCGAAGATCATCTATGCGCTCGACATGGGCGGGCTCATTGCCGGTGCCAAATACAAGGGCGAGTTCGAAGAACGCCTCAAAGGCGTGGTGAAAGAAGTGGCCACGAGCGATGGCGAGATCATCCTGTTCATCGACGAGATCCACACGCTCGTGGGCGCCGGCGGCGGCGAAGGCGCCATGGACGCCGCCAACATCCTGAAGCCCGCACTGGCCCGTGGTGAGCTGCGCGCCATCGGTGCCACCACGCTCAACGAGTACCAGAAATATTTTGAAAAAGACAAGGCCCTCGAGCGCCGCTTCCAGAAAGTATTCATCGACGAGCCTTCCATCGAAGACGCCATTTCCATCCTGCGCGGCCTCAAAGACCGCTATGAAACGCACCACCATGTGCGGATCAAGGACGAGGCCATCATCGCCGCCGTGGAGCTGTCTACCCGCTACATCTCCGATCGCTTCCTGCCCGACAAGGCCATTGACCTCATCGACGAAAGCGCCGCTAAGCTTCGTCTCGAGATGAACTCGATGCCGGAAGAACTCGACAAGCTGGAACGGCAGATCCGCCAGCTCGAGATCGAGCGGGAGGCCATCAAGCGCGAAGACGATGCCGAGAAGCTGAAAGAGCTGAACACCACGCTGGCCAACCTGGCCGTGGAGCGCGATACGCTGAAGGCAAAGTGGAACGAGGAAAAAGAATTGGTCGATAAGATCCAGAATGCGAAGGCGCAAATCGAAAGTCTCAAGCAGCAGGCCGAGCAGGCCGAGCGCGAAGGTGAATACGGCAAGGTGGCCGAGATCCGCTATGGCCGCATCAAGGAGCAGGAAGCCCAGATCGGCACCCTGCAGCAGGAGCTCGACGAGCTGAGCCACAACAGCCGCCGCCTGATGAAAGAAGAGGTGGATGCCGAAGACATTGCCGAGAGCGTGGCCAAGGCCACCGGCATCCCGGTAACGAAGATGCTGCAAAGCGAGCGCGAGAAGCTGCTCAACCTCGAAGAAGAACTGCACCAGCGCGTAGTGGGGCAGGATGAAGCGATCACCGCCGTGGCCGACGCCGTGCGCCGCAGCCGCGCCGGCCTGCAGGATCCGAAACGCCCCATCGGTTCGTTCATCTTCCTCGGAACTACCGGTGTGGGTAAGACCGAGCTGGCAAAGGCGCTGGCCGACTACCTCTTCGACGACGAGCATATGATGACGCGCATCGACATGAGCGAATACCAGGAGAAACACACCGTGTCGCGTCTTGTGGGTGCGCCTCCGGGCTATGTCGGTTACGAAGAAGGGGGCCAACTGACCGAGGCCGTGCGCCGCAAGCCCTACCAGGTGGTGCTGCTCGACGAGATCGAAAAAGCCCACCCGGACGTATGGAACGTGTTGCTCCAGGTGCTCGACGACGGACGCCTCACCGACAACAAGGGTCGCGTGGTGAACTTTAAGAACACCATCATCATCATGACCTCCAACATGGGGTCCGATATCATCCAGGAAAATTTCGCCGACGTGACGGATCGCAACAAGGAAACGGTGCTGGAAAAGACGAAATCGGAAGTAATGGTGCGCTTGCGCGAAACCGTGCGGCCGGAGTTTCTCAACCGGGTGGACGAGATCATTCTCTTTGCCCCGCTGATGAAAGGCGAGATTCGCGGTATCATCCGCATCCAGCTCGACGGGTTGCGTCGCCTGGTGGCCGAAAGCGGCATCCAGCTCCACTTCTCCGATTACCTGGTAGACTACCTCGCTGAAAACGGCTTCGACCCGCAGTTCGGCGCCCGGCCGCTGAAGCGCCTCATCCAGAAGGAGATCGTCAATGCGCTGAGCAAGAAGATCCTCGCTGGTGCCATCGACAAAAGCCATCCCGTGCTGGTGGATGTATTCGACGGCGTGGTCGTGTTCCGCAACGATGTGGAGCAACCGCAGAATGCATAATCGCTGATTTCAGATCTCTGATTCCAGTTTAAGAAGCCCCGTCCATTGCGTCGGGGCTTTTTGTTGTATGGACGACGGGCAAAGCCCGTCATTGCGACCTCGCCTGGGGGCGAAGGAATACGAGAGCTTCCGCTTTGCGGAGGCTGTTGTATTTTGTGGCATGTCGAAAAGAAAGCGCTCTTTCCCCACTCCCATCACGATCCTAATGATCGTTATCGTGCTGGCTGCCATGGCCACCTGGCTGCTGCCTGCCGGCAAGTACGGAACGCTGGCCTACGCGGAAGGGCATTTCAACTTCAGCTCGGCGCAGCAGTACCGTAGTTCTACGGGCGAGCTGCGCGACACGTCGGTGGAGGTGCCGCTGCCGGGCACGCAGCGCACGCTCGACTCCCTGCAGATCCGCATCCCGCTTGCTTCTTTCGAACACGGCGACATCCGGAAGCCCGTGTCCGTACCGGGCACTTACCACCGTTTGTCCGCGCGGCCACAAGGACCCGTAGCCGTGCTGCAGGCTCCTATCAAGGGCATTTACGAGAGCATCGACATTATCCTGTTTATCCTGCTCATCGGCGCATTTATGTATGTGTTCAACGAGTCGGGGGCATTGGTGCGCGGACTGTCCTCGCTCTCCTACCGCATGAAGGGCCGCGAGTCCTGGCTGATCATCATCCTGACCTTTCTCTTTGCTTTCGGCGGCGCCTCGTATGGGATGGCCGAGGAAGGGTTTGCGTTCTACCCCATCCTCGTTCCGCTCTTCCTGGCCGCCGGCTACGACCTGCTGGTGCCGGTCATGGTCATCTTCGGCGGTACGCAGCTGGGCACGCTCGCATCTTTCTCCAACCCCTTTTCCACCATCATCGCCTCCAACGCCGCCGGTATCAGTTGGAAGGACGGTCTCGACGAACGCATCTTCATGTTCGGCGCCTCCGCGCTGCTGACGATCGCCTACACGGTGCGCTATGCCCAGCGGGTGAAACGGGACCCAACCCGCTCCTGGGTGTACCGCGTGGACGGTGTCGTGGCAAGCCCGTTTCCCACCGAGTTGCCGACGGCAACTTCGGCGCGCCTCTCCTGGCGCGACCGCTCCCTGCTGCTGCTTTTCCTGGGCACCTTCGGCGTCATGATCTATGGCGTTGTGGCGCTCAACTGGTGGCTGCCTGAAATGACCGCCCTCTTTCTCGGCGCCGCGATATTGCTCGGGCTCATTATCGGGCTGCCGGAAAAAAGATTCATCGCCTCCTTTCTCAAAGGCGCCGAGGAGCTGCTGGGCGTTGCCTTCATCGTAGGCATCGCCCGCGGCGTGACCATCGTGCTCAACGACGGCGCTATCAGCGACACCATACTCCATGGCAGCTCGCAGGGACTCGCCGGATTGTCGCCGGTGCTGTTTATCCTGCTGATGCTTGGGCTGTACATCCTGTTCACGCTTTTCATTTCCTCTTCCTCCGGAATGGCGGTGCTTACGATGCCCATCATGGGAGCCCTTGCCATCATGGCCGGCGTGCCGGGCCGCGAGATGGTCAATGCGTATCTCTTCGGGATGGGCATTATGGGTTTTCTCACGCCCACCGGACTGGTGCTGCCGTCGCTGGCACTGGTGAACGTGAGCTTCAAGGCCTGGTGGGGCTTTATCCGCATGCTCGTCGTATGGCTGCTTATCCTCTGCGTTGTATTCCTGCTGATCGGGATCGCGCGATGAACGGACCGGAAGGCCCCTTGATTTTTGCGGCACCGGAGGAAACGTCGTGCATCTTTATTACCTTAAAGGAATAAAACCCTGCTTATGCGCAGCATCTACCTGATCGCGACGCTTTGTTTGGCAACCTCCTGCGGCAGTGCCGATAAAACCACCCAAGCGCCTTCAGGAGACGGCGGCGACGCCAATCCTTCATCGGGCTCCCTTGGCAAGCAACCGACCGTGATCGAGTTCAAGGAAGGCGATGCGGTAGATGTGTTGTGGGCAGCTTCTTATTATCCCGCTACGATCGTCGGCTACGACCGTTCAAAGAATTGCTACGAAGTAAAATACGAGAATCCCACCTACCCCAATGCCTGCCAGGAAAAGGACCGGCTGAAGCCCCGGGGGAAATCCTACGCGGAACCCGGAAGCAATAATCCAGAGGATGCGTACGGCACCTGGCGCACGGGCACTGTGAGCACGACGACCACGGAGGATGAAACGTATACCACTACCGAGGTCCATGCCTATAGCCACGGCACCATCACTATCAATCCGGACCATACCTGGAAATGGGACCCGATCAGTACAGAGCATCTGGAAGGCAAGTGGGACATCAACCCGGCACCGGATAAATACAAAGGCCCGATCCATATCATCAACGGAATGTCGGGCGAGGATTGGTTCGTAGGGTATTACGGCAAAGACGAACTGGGCAAGCCTTCCATCTACGTCCGGAACAACATCGGCCAACGTTGGTTCGGCGGCCGCTGAGCCGGTGGCCCCCGGTCTGCATACCTATTCCCTCGACATAGTTGATCTACCTCAGCTTCCGGGCGCCACGTCAAGCGCGGCGACTTCCGCCTTGTATTTATCCGGAAGCAGGATGGCCTTGATCGGCTTGTCGAGCCCCACGGCATAGCAGGCTTTATAGAGCGGCACCGATCCCCGGATGAGCAGCGAGGGTTTCAGCGACAGCATTTCCCGCACCGAAGCGGGCACAAGTACCGACTGCAGCTGGCGCACCAGGAAGTAGCGGAAAGCGCCGAGGTGCTTGCGGTACTGCTGGTAAAGGTCGTCGGTCCAGGCGCTGTGCGCGAGGTCGCGGAGGAGGTGCTCTTCGCGCGAGGGCAACCAGGCGGCGAAGGTGGGCGGCAGTGCCGAAAGGCCCATGCGTTGCCCGATCTGTAGAAATACGGTATACAGCTCCTCTTTTTCAGCATCGGTCATGCGACGCTCGAGGAGCTCGTACGAAGCGATCGAATAGTGGATGAGCAGGTACAGCACGTCGCGGTAGGCCCAGTCGGGGATAACGCTGCCGCGTGCCTGCTCCACGGCCTGGTGGATCTTCGTGATCTGGTCGATGGCAGCGTGCGCTTTTTCCTCGGAAGCGAATACGATGCGGCGTGCGTATTGAACGGTGGAAAAAAGCCGACCGAGTGGGTCGGCAGGCAGGCGGCCGGTGAAATAGAGCCAGTCCACCGCTTTGTTGAGGGCGAACTCGGCGGCCGCACCGGCAAAGATAAACAATACGGTTTCGCTCCGGCTCCAGATGCGCCGCACGATCGATGAATCCGCTACAAACGGGGGCATGCTCAAATTTAGCGCTTTTGGTTGGCAAGGAGTTTGACTTATGATTCGCGCACTAAAAGCAGAATACGATGGCAACAAATTACAACCCTGCCTTTCAAGAAGGTAAAGTAGCGGCCGCTATCGAAAAACAGACGGCCAAGATTCCCTCGGATGTATACCTGTGGACGGCAGTAGCCTGCATGGGCGTTTCGCTCGCGCTGCAATTGTTCCGCAAGCAGAAGACGAGCCTGTTCATCGGCCAGTGGCCGGCAGCCTTCCTCATCATGGGCCTGTACAACAAACTGGTGAAACTCGAAGGTACCGACGGTCACCACCAGAATCCGTAACCGCATGGATACGGGTCAGAAAAAGAGGCGCTCACGCGCCTCTTTTTTATTGCCTTCCCTTTTTCTCCGGATCCTTAACGATGCCGGCGCAGGGGGCTAGCCGACGGATCGGTGGCCGGCCCGCGCTGATCGAGCATACGCGACAAATGCAGGATCCGGGACTTCTGCTCGGCGAGTTGCTGCGGCGGAGCGCCTACACGTAGTTGCTGCAGGTATTCCTGCGTGGCGTGCACGTAGAGCTTCTCCAGTTGGCGCCGTTCTCGGTTTTCCATAATACACAGTTTTCTTACGACACAAAATCGTTGTATAGGAAACAAACAGCGGGCCCGTTTTCACCCTTTCGGCTCGCCGCACATTTGTAGCATTATTTGTACGACATGCAGCAGGTCGCGATACAGGGTGGGCTTTCGGAAAAACGTGCAATTATGGCTTTGGCAGAGTTTGATATCCTCCTCGCGCGAAGACGTGGTGAACACCATGGTCGGGATCCCGTCGAACGAAGGCTGGCCCTTGAGCCAGAGCAGGGTTTCCTTACCGTCCATGATGGGCATGTTCAGGTCGAGCACGATGAGGCAGGGCCTGGGGCCGTGGCCGCCCTCGAGGTATTCGATGACCTCGCTGCCGTTCTTCGCGTGGGCGAGCTCGTATTTATCCGTTATCTGTGCCAACGCTTCCTTCAAGGCCTCGTAGTCATCCAGGTCGTCTTCGGCGTAAAGAAAGGTCGGCTTGCTGTTTTGATTCGTCATGTTGTGCTGCTGTAGGTATTCCGGGCCTGAACGGTGCAACAAAATAAAAGATTATGCCAAACAAAGAAGAGCTTTCCGCTAATCGCCATGGGCCGGCGGCAGGTAAATGAGGAAACGCGTGCCTTTTCCTTTCTCGGAATACACTTTGATCTGCCCCTTGTGCAGCCCCACAATGCGGCTGGCGAGCGACAGGCCAAGGCCGAAACCGCCCTGCAGGTTTTCTTCCACGCGGTAAAAGGGATAAAAGATCTGTTCCATATGCTCGGGACTGATGCCGCGGCCGCGGTCGGCCACTTCCACTTCGATCCTTCCGTGACCCGCCCGCAGGTATACTTGCGCCAAGTGGTCGTCGGAATACTTGCAGGCGTTGATCGTGATGTTTTTGATGGCGGTGAACAGCAGGGCTTCGTTGCCGTATACCAGCAATTGCGACGCTTCCTCGGGCAGCTGGTCGAAATGGAGTTGCACCTGGTGCCGCGGCCCCGACTTGACGATCTCCGCCGGCAAGCGCAGCAGCACTTCGTCGATCCGCAACAGGTCGATCTCAAGGCCGCCGGGATTGCCCGAAGCCTTGGCAAATTCAAGAAGGGTCTGGGTCAGCTTGCTCATGTGCTGCACGTCCTGGTAGATGGACCGCATCACCTGCCGGTAGTCTTCGGCCCCGCGCTCCCGCTGGAGGGCCACTTCGAGCTGGCTCGATATAGAAGTAAGTGGTGTAGAGAGCTCGTGCGACGCATTGCTGATAAAGCGGCTCTGCATGTCGAACGAGTCCTGCAGGCGGTTGAGCAGGTCGTTGAGCGTGTTGGCGAGTCGGCTCCATTCATCGCGGGTTTCGCGGGTCTTAAGCCGCCGCGCGAGGTTTTGCGCCGAGATCTCTGCCACGTCGGCCGTAATGCGCCGCACGGGCCGCAGCAGGCGGTAGGAAAAGAAATACCCGCTCAGCAACACGAGCAGGTTGCCGCCCAGGAACATCAGCAGCAACACGCGCCCAAGCCGGCGCAGGCTGGCGTTGCCCTCCACATCTTCGCCTGCCGACACCATGATGAAATGGCTGTCGGGGTCGGAGAAGTAGAGCGCTACGGCCTCGATCCGTCCCGATTCGAAAAATACGGGGCTGCCGCTGAGCGCCCGCTTCAGGATCGCGCGGGATACGGGCAGCGAATCGCCGGGCCGGTCGGTGTAGCTGTACACTTTTTCAAACGTAGGCGAATAGGCCTGCATGATCTTGTTGGAATACGTCAGGCGGCTCAGCGAATCGATCTGCAGTACGAGGGCGCGGTTGAAGAGTTCCTGCCGGCTCAACAGCCGAGCCGTGTTGAGCGCGCGGCTCGTGAGTCGGGAACGGATCAGCCGGGTTCGGGCCTCATACGAAAAGTAGTAGGTGCCGCCGCAGACCAGGCCCAGGATCAGGAAGACGATCATGGAATAAACCAGGGTAATGCGCAGGCGAATGGGCATGATCAGGAATTTTCCTTCAGGATGTACCCCATCCCCACCTGGGTGTGGATCAACTTGTACGCAAAGGGCTTGTCGACCTTGTTGCGGAGGTAATTAATGTATACGTCGATCACATTGGTGTTGGTGTCGAAGTCGATCTCCCACACATTGAGGGCGATGTCGGCACGCGACACCACGCGGTTCTTGTGACGCAGCAGGTATTCGAGCAGCTGGAACTCTTTAGCCGTAAGGTGAATGACCTGCCCGTTGCGGCGCACCTCCTTCCGGTCGAGTTGCATCTCGAGGTCGTCGGCGCGTAGGGTGGTGCTCACCGGCGGCGCCTGTCCCTGCGTGCGCTTGAGCAGCACGCGGATCTTCATCAGCAGTTCCCGGAATTCAAAGGGCTTCACCACGTAGTCGTCGGCGCCGGCGTCGTAGCCCTCGATCTTGTCGTTGAGGGAGCTGAGGGCCGTGAGCATGATGACGGGAATGTGGGTGTCTGAATTGCGAATCTCCTGGCAAAGCTGGTAGCCGCTGAGACCGGGAAGATTGATATCGAGTACGGCGAGATCGAAGGCGCCGTCGGTAAAGGCCTGCAATCCCGAAGGGCCATCGTAGGCCACCGTCGTGTCGAAGCCATGCTCCGCCAGGCCTACACGCAGCGTGTCGGCGATCTTTCTTTCGTCTTCTACCAGCAAAATCTTGCCTGCTTCCATGGTTCCTTCCACAAGTTACGTTTTTCGCGATGGATAAGCGGCCGGCGTTAATGGAAAAGCCCCTTGAAAGGGGCTCTATAAACCAAAACTAACTGACCAGAAAAACTGCTCCCCTCACAAGGGAATCAGCAGTCACAAAGCTAAAAACACGGGGCCCGCAACTCAATTAGAATACCATTAAAAGATAGGCTGAGCAAGGCGAAAACGGGAAGGGTGGGTTCGTGTTTTACCCTGCCCGGGATCCCTGATCCGGGATCCACAATCCGCCGCCTGCGCTCAGTTCGTGGGCGCCTCGAGGTTCAGTTCCCGCTCCTCTTTTTTCCGGAAGCCGAACTGGTAGCGGAGGTTGAGGGTAACGCGGCGTGTATCCGATTGCCGCATACCCGTGGCACGCACCGAACCCTGCGCCAGCTCGAATTCATAGTTATTCGTATACAGGAGGTCATTGCCCGTGAGGGTCACCGCGAGTTTTCGCCTGAACAGCTGCTGGGTGATGCCCATCGACAGCTGCCCGAAGGAGCTGAGCTCGTAAAACTGCGCCTGTCCGCGCATCCGCCACCAGCCGTTCACGGTGAGTTGCGTGGTGGGCGTGAACTTGTAGGTCTGGTACGTGAAGATCATCCAGGTGCCGCGGCGGAAGGAAAGCGGCTTTCCTTCATACAAGCCCTGGTAGAAATTACGGTTGTACTGGAAGCCGGCCACGATAAAGATTTTCTTGCCCGGGATGGCGCCCAGCGCGCGCAGGTACAGCTCGCGGTTGGTGCCCAGGTTGTCGTAGGTGCGGTAGGCCACCTTGCGGCTGCTGTCGGCGCCGGCCTGCTGGTACACCACCTGGTTGAAGATGTCGCGCGTTTCGTTGAAGCCCACGGCCACCACGGGCCGCTCGTCTACCGACACGTTGGCTTCGTAATTCCGGGTAAACTGCGGCCGCAGCGACGGGTTGCCCGTCTCGTATAAATACGGGTCCACCAGCCGCGGTGAGGGATTGAGGTATTCGTAAGCCGGCCGGCTGATGGTGCGTCGGTACACGAGGTAGGCGCGCAGCTGGTAGCCCATAATCTTCATGATATCGCGGCTCAGGTAAACATAGGGAAAGAGGTCGGTCCGGTGCAGCTCGAACGAAGTGTCTCCGGGCGCCAGCTGCCGACCGCTCATGTTGGTATTTTCCAGGCGCGTGCCGGCTTTGAGCACGATGCCCTTGCCCAGTGTTTTCGATGCCTGCAGGTAAGCAGCATTGATGTTTTCGCGGTAGCGGAAGGCACTGGCGCGCGTGTAGGTGGTGGTGTTGCGAAAGTTTACGAGCGTCGTTTTCAGGCCTCCTTCCAGCGTGAGGCGGTGCGACAATTTGCGAAGTACATGGCTTTGTGCCGACAGGAACTCCAGGCGGTTATCGATATGTCCCTGTACGTCGCTGTGGCCTGCCGCCGGGAGGAGAAACTGCGTCGCCAGTTGCTGGTCGGTCTTACTCGGGGAAAGTGTGTAGGAAACGTCGGTGTTCCATTCAGAGCCGAGGCTGTCCAGCTTGTATTTGGCCGCAAAGCCCTGGTTCAGGTTCCAGTAGTCGGCCCGGTTTTGCACAAGCGCTTCGTTCTCGCCGGTTTTTACACCAGTAAGGGCGCTGCTGATGGCGGACAGGTTGCTGCTGTTGTTGCGCGAGCGGGTGAAGCCGAGGCGGCCATCGTAGCTCAGCTCCCAACGCCGCCCGGCCGGGAACGAAACACCGTAGCCGACATACAGGTTGTTCACCGGGTAACGGGTTACGCTTTGCTGCGCCAGCAATGAATCGACACGGAAGTAGCGGACCGACCGCAGCTCCTCGAAACCATCGCGGCGGCCCACGTTTACATTCAGGAACGTCGTCGTTCGTCCGTTGTTGTTGTTCAGGCTGAGGCCTACGGAAGCGGTGTTGTAACGACCCTGGCTCAGGATGCCGTTCACCGAGCCGGTGAGCCCGGGCTTGACGCCTTTGCGAAGCACCACATTCACAATGCCGCCGGAGCCGGAAGCGTCGTAGCGTGCCGAGGGCGTGCGCAATAGCTCGAGCCGGGCAATGGAGTTGGGCGGCAGGTTCTTGAGCATCGTGGCCACATCGGCCGTACTCATTTTCTGTTCACGGCCATTGATGTAAATGGAAGCGGGTGTTGTGCTGTTGAGGTAAATGTTGCCGTCCCCGTCCATAAAGATCCCGGGAGTTTTTTCGATGAGCTCGTAGGCGCTGGTGGAAGCGGCGGCGAGGTTTTCGGGCTCCACGATCGTTTTGTCGTCTTCCTGCCGCATCACGGGGCGCGTGGCAGTGACCAGCACGGTGCTTAGAGGCTGTCTAAAATTAGTTAGTTGGTTTTCAGTATGTCTGGTTTGAGCTGAGCCAAAAGGAAAAAGGGCGTCTTGCTTGCTGATAGAGAGGTGAACAAACATTGGTTACAATGCAAACTCTGTATCAGGTGCCTGACGCCCTTTGGAATAAAGTAGCTACAATATTTGAGCCGAAGGTGCGGCGGCGCAAGCATTCCCTTCAACTGATCTTCAGCGGCATCATTTATCTTTTGAGCAACGGCTGCAAGTGGCGCTCGCTTCCGCCGCAGTACGGCGATTACCGCCTGGTATGGTACTACCTGAACAAGTGGGCCCGCTACGGACTGCTGGACCGGGCGCTATACCTGGTGGGCATTCAGCTGCGGCGCCGGCAAGGCAGAAGCGGCGAGCCTTCGATGCTGCTCATTGATGCCCAGTCGGTAAAAACCGTGGCCGGCACAGGCGACGAGGTGGGTTATGATGCGGGCAAAAAGGTAAAGGGAAGAAAGCGCCACCTGGCTGTGGACACCCAGGGCACCGTCATTGCCGCCGGCGTTACTTCCGCTTTTGTTCATGACAAGACCGGGGCGCGCGTGCTGCGCGATGATGTGGAGGACCGCCCTTCGGTGCGCACTATTGTCGCCGACGGCGGCTACGACGGACCACCGGCTTTTACCGCAGGAGGCAGGATCCGGTGGGTGCTCATTCAGCGCAGACACTCCAACCGCTTCTCCCCCCTTCCTGTCAGATGGGTGGTGGAAAGAA
>NZ_SKFH01000016.1 GCF_004343705.1 Flaviaesturariibacter aridisoli | reverse complement strand
TGATTAGCCATCGGTGCTGCCCTTTTTTCTAAAGGTGGCAGCAGATCAATGGTTGCCGCAGATGCCCGGCTCAGGGATTAGTAAAGCGTCAGTGAAAGGGTGGTCAATTTGCTCCGGCGGAAGTGGTCAATTTACTCCGGCGCGGGGTGGTCAGTTTGCTCCGGCGCCAGGTGGTCAACTTCCACCGGCGCAGGGTGGTCAATATCGCCGGCGTTTGCACCTGGACAAAGAAACCCTGTTCGCCCTTTGCGAAGACCTCTTTCGCTCCGGCAAAATGGAGGAAGGCCACATCGCCGCCGCCTGGACCTGGAGCCGCCGCAAGGAGTTCGGCGAAGCCGAACTCGACCGCTTCGAACGCTGGATCGACCGCTACGTGACCAATTGGGCCGTGTGCGACAACTTTTGCAACAAGGCCGTGGGTGCGCTCTTCACCCGCTTTCCGGCGCTGCTGCCCCGCACCGAAGCCTGGGCCCTTTCGCCCAATCGCTGGACGCGCCGCGCCGCTGCCGTGTCGCTCATCGCCCCCGCTCGAAAGGGACTCTTTCTCGAAGAAAGCTTTCGCGTAGCAGACCTCCTGCTCACCGACGCCGACGATCTCGTGCAGAAAGGCTACGGCTGGCTGCTCAAGGAGCAGGGCAAAAAGAACGAGGCGGCGCTGTATGCGTTCGTGGAAGCCCGCAAGGACCGTATGCCCCGCACGGCGCTGCGCTACGCCATCGAGAAGATGGGGGCGGCAGACCGGGCCAAACTGATGGCCAGGGGCTGACGGCGCAGCGATGGCGGCCGCTACTGTCTTTCCGGTATTTCTACGGCTTTCAAAAAATACCTCTATCTAGGTATAGGCCGCGGCCGGCAGAAGGCGTTGCTTTGAAGTGTTCAAGAGAACAAAACGTATCGAACGGTCGCAACCAAAAAACAGTCAAGTAAACAGTCTCCTGACGAAAGCCCCTTCCGGGGCTTTCTTGTTGATTGGTGGATTGGTTGATTGGTTAATTGGTAAGAGGAGCGTACCAACACAGGTGGACGCTGGTGCGGGCGGCAAAGCTTTCGTTCCCCCGCGTTTTGTGCGCGACCAAAAAATACCGCCTTCCCGGTATTGACCCAGGTGCGGCCCGTCCTTTGCTTTGCACCGTTGGATCCGGGGTACACACAACCGGCCACAACCCCTCAATTACACAACTTTCGACGAAGGCCCTTTCCGGGGCCTTCCTGCTTGTATAGCGATCCCGTTATCTTTGCCGCCCAAACAAAAAACCACTGTATGAGAAAAAATGTACTCCTGTGTGCCGCCCTCGCGGCCGGGGTCCTCGCAGCCTGCGACAAGAAAGAAAGCTGCAGCGACGCCGATCGTCCCGACATCACCCTGTCTGCCGACACGCTCACCGCCGGCAGCGAACTCCGCCTCTCCGCCTCCTCAGTGCGCGGTGCCCAGTACTACCTCTGGTCGGGTCCCGACGGCTTCACCTCTACCGACCAGCAGCCCGTCATCACCCGCATACAGCCTGCAAATGCCGGCGTATATACCGTGGAAGTTGGCTTTACCGGCGGCTGCCGCGTTACCGCCTCCTCTGTGCCGGTGCGCGTGGGCGTTCCGGCCGCTCCCTGCACGCAAGCAGCCAACAGCACCACGATCAACGGCCTGCCTACCCTTTCGTTCTCCCGCACCAATGCCTACGTAACCGGCGGCTCCTGGTTCCTCGAAGGCAACAGCAGCAACGGCACCGTGGAACTCGAATTCCCGGGCACCGAGCGCCCCGGTCCGGGCCTGTACAGCATCCCGATCGGCACCGATTGGGGGCATGGCTATGTGCGCCTCCGCGCCGTTTCCTCAAACAACAATTGGGTCACTGCTAACGATAAGGTATATGTAACCGTTTCCGCCGCCGGCAAGGTGACGGCCCAATTCTGCAACGTCGCCACGGTGGGGCAGACCAACAACCTGCATTCGACCATGAGCGGCAAGATCAGCGAGCCGTAAGGAAGCAGCCTCGCCTCCGAAGGGAACAAATAACCAGACGTTTCTTTAAGGTACGATACCCCCTGAAGAAGATGATGAGAAGAAGCCCCGACGTTACCGTCGGGGCTTCCCGTAAAATATTGAAGTGTGTCCTACAGAGGAAGCATCAAAGGGCCAAGGGTGCTTCCTCCAGATTACTCCCCTGGGGGACAGTGAACTGGGCCAGGCCGTATTAGTCCACGCTTTTCACCTCGCCCATCTCGAAGCGCTTGCGGGCATAGGTAAGCGCGGCCACCGGGCTTTCGAATAATTTGGGTTCCCCCTCGCCATCGAGAATGACGATGCCGGCCGCACCGTCGCCCTCGGGCTCCTCGGTGAAGTAGGAGGCCGAGAAATACTCGGTCGGGATCGTGTTGGGATTGGCGCGGTTGGCGGGGATGACGTCTACCTTCAGCCACACGTCGCGGCCATTGATGTGCTGCTTCTCGATCATGGGAAACGGGGGTTTACCTAAGGGATGCAAACTCGGGGCCAAGGGGATGCACGCAGCGGACGGGGATCGGCTCGTTCAACAAAAAACCCATCGCTATGCGATGGGTTTTTCTATCTGCGTGTTCCGCGATATCTGTGTGCCCGCTACGCCATTTCCGCCTCTGCCACCGGCTTCACCAGCTCGATGTCGGGCTTCGATTCGTCGGTCAGCTTCACGGCGCCGCGGTTCTTCCGCACCACGCGCGAGAAGAGCGAAAGCTCGCGGCTGAACAGGAAGCGAAGCCACAGTTTCGTCCAGGAGCGGTGCGCGTGCAGCGAATCGTAAAAAGGCAGTGCCTGCTGCTTCAGCTCGGGGAGCTTATTCCAGGGAATGGAGGGGAAATCGTGGTGCTCGTTGTGGTAGCCCACGTTGAAGGCCACGGCATTGAGCGGACCATAGTAGCTGAAGGTTTCCTGCTCTTCGTTATGGGTGAGGTAGTGTTCCTGAATCCAGCGGCCGCCCAGCGGGTGCAGACCTACGGAGAAGAAGAAGCTCAGCGTAAGGAAGGCCACGGCCTTCCCGCCGAGGAAATACCACACGGCGGCGGCAAAGCCGATCTGCGCGGCCCAGTTGGCGGCGGTCCAGGCATCAAAGGGCTTGATCTCCTTCAGGCGGGCCACCCGGAAGGCCTGGAACAACGGGTAGAGCAGGAACCAAAGGGCCTTGCCGATAAAATAGTTGTTGATCAGCTTGGCTTCCCACTTGTTGGGCAGGTCGGCGTCGAGGTCGTGGTTACCCTGGAAGGAGTGGTGCTTGATGTGGTATTTTTCGAACGATACCGAGCTGGGGAAGATCTGCGGCAGGTTGGCCAGCATACCGGCCAGGCGATTGGCGGCGGGGCTCTTGAACAACAGGCGGTGCGCACACTCGTGGATCATCACGAAGAGGGCGTGGTCGGCAAAGGCGCCCACGCAGTAGGCGGCACCCAGGATCCACCACCAGGACGCGTCGGCAAGGAGACCGGCGCCGCCCACCTGCAGGCCCACGAGGCCCAGGATGGCGAAAAAGGAAAGCGGGTTCTTCCCGATGAGGCGGCGCACTTCGGGGTGGGCTTTGAGGATAGCGCGGGTACGGGCGCGGTGCGGCTCGGGGCCGGAGGCATAAACGAAATCAGTACGCTTCATAATCGGGTGTCTATTTCAGGTTTATGAAGGTACGGCTTTCGGTGGAGAGAAAGGCGGGGTAAGGGAAAGAAGGTTTTTCACCGCGAAGAAAAGAAGTGAATAAGGTATTCGCAAAGAGATACGAAAACGTCACCGCTTTTGGCGGGGACGTTTTTACAATGGCGTTTCTTAGCGTACCCTCTTCTTCTCTTTTGTAGCGTTCCGAACCTTCTTTTTCTTATCTAACTTGGCCATTCGCTGCCGCCTGATTCTGGTAATGCCAGTTGTTCACGATCCGGCGGATACCCTCCTTCATTAATACAACGTTGAAATTGAGCATGAATCCCAACCTGCGGTCGTAAAGTTTCAGGTAGGTCAACGTCTGCGCCAGGTGAATCGACGCAATCTCTTCCGCTGCTTTGATCTCCACCGGCACCAGGTCGTTGATCAGCACGTCCATCGAATACGTTTTACCCAGGTCGATCCCTTTTGTAATGAAAGTACACCGGCACTTCCAGCTGCACTCTGTATCCACGCAACTCCATCTCTCTTGCAAAGGCCAGCTTATACGCTGATTCCAATAAGCCCGGCCCCAACGCCCGATGCACAGCAATGGCAGCATCAACAATATCAGTCGCAATTTTCTCAATATCCAGTTCCATCTTTTTTTATTAAAGCTATCCCAGCTGAGCTCGGACCGCCAAGAGCTTTCCACGTAGAAAAGAATGTTTTTTCCTCCGCGCAACGCGTTGTTTTAAACACCCCTCGCGTACCAACTTCTTTTCTTGTTCTCTTCGCGGTTCCGACCCTTATTTACTTCCGCTCCTTGTCCATCAGGTACCTTCGGCCTGAACCCGACTACTATGCTGACCGTCGTCCTGATCCTGGCAAACCTTGTTTTACTGATTGTCCTGGTCGCTTTCTTTGTCCTCCGCTCCACCCCCTTCGGCGCGGCGCCAGCCGGCAAACGCCGCGCGCGCGTGGAAGCCTCCTTCCATTACCGCGACGGGCAATTCCAGAACCCCGAGCCTACGCCGCAGCTCACCGAAGGCGTGTCGATGGCCCGGGTGATGCGCGCTTTCTTCTTCACCCGCAACCCGCGCAAGAAGCCGCCGGCGCCGCTGCCGTCGGTGCAGAGCGACCTGAAGAACCTGTCGCGCGCCTGGAACGGGGTCGTGTGGTTTGGCCACTCCTCGTACCTGCTCGTGGCCGAAGGCAAGTCCTTCCTCGTAGACCCCGTGCTCAGCGGCCACGCCTCGCCATTTTCGTTCAGCACCCGGGCGTTCCCCGGCAGCGACGTATTCAAGCCCGAACACTTTCCCCGCATCGACTTCCTTGTGCTCACCCACGACCACTGGGATCACCTCGACTACGGGGCCGTACTGGCCCTCAAAGGAAAGGCAGGTCGTATCATTACGGGCCTCGGCACCGGTGCCCACCTCGAGCGCTGGGGCTTTCCCGCGCACAGCATCGTGGAGCTCGACTGGTGGGAAGGCAAAGACCTTGGCGACGGCTTCCGGATCACGGCCGCGCCGGCCCGCCACTTTTCTGGCCGCGGCTTTAAACGCAACGGCGCCGCGTGGACGGCCTTCGCCCTGCAAACACCCGGGCGGAAGATCTTTCTCGGTGGCGACTCGGGCTATGGAAAACACTTTAAGGAGATCGGCGAAAAACTAGGTCCCTTCGACCTCGCCCTTCTTGAATGCGGCCAGTACAACGCCTTCTGGAAATACATTCACATGATGCCCGAAGAGATCGTAACCGCAGCCCGCGACCTCGGCGCCCGCCGCCTGCTGCCCGTGCACTGGGGCAAGTTCAGCCTCTCGATGCATGACTGGGACGAGCCCATCCGCCGCGCCGTGGTCGAAGCCGAAAAGCAGGGCTTGCCCCTGCTGCACCCGATGATCGGCCAGCTTGTAGACCTGGATGCACCGGGGCCGCAGGTAAAATGGTGGGAACATGTGGGCGCGAATCGATAATTTGATCGCATGTTTCGCCCGTTGCTCCTTGCCGCGCTTGCGTTCTCCGCCAGCACAGGATCCGCACAATACCTGCCTTACGATTACGAGTCGTTTCAGAATAACGATATCGACACGGGCCTCGTTCGCCGCAAGAGCGTTGCGTCGCTGCAGGTAGCGGTGGTGGGCGACGGCGTGACGCTGGAGTCGTGGCAGCAGGAATTCGACGGCAGCGGGAAAGTGCTGCGTACCCTGTATTTCGACCGGGACCAAAAGCGGAGTGCCACCTATACGTTTCGCTACAACCCGGGCAACTTGCTGTCCACGGTGGAGGCAAAGGTGCCGGACGTGCTACGTGCGGAAATATATCGTGCCGAATACCGCTATACCGACGGAAAAGTGTCGGGCTTCGATTGGCTGCCTTCCGGCGACGAGGTAACCTACCAGTACGCTCAGGATCGCCTCGTGCGCGCCGAGTGGCGGCGGGGCCGCACCGGCATCGGCCCGCGACTCGCCTACCGCGCCCGCACCGATTTCCGCTACGATGCCGGTGGCCGACTCACCAGCACCCGCACCGTTCACTACGTCAATGCCGAAGACAGCACCGGCGAGCTGTTTTCCAATCGCACCTATACCTACGCCGGGGGACGCCTGCTACGCGATACCGAAGAAGGCATCTGGGGAGTCAACACGATCCTGTATCGATACGATGCTGCGGGAAGGCTGACACGCAAAACCAGCGACCGGCTACTGGTGACGAACCGTTATTATTCCAATGGCTTGCTGCGTACCCGGACCGAACGCAAGCTGTTTGGCGGCGGTCGCTTCAGTGAAACGGTATTCACCTACACCTGGAAGCAGCATTCAAACAAAAGCCCCCGCTGACGCGAGGGCTTCCGTACCTATAACACGTACTGCTCGAAAACCTAGTTCAATTCTTTGAGCCACTCCTGTGCGGCCTTGCGGGCGCCACCAACGGCCTCGGGGCCGCAGCGGTAATAAAATTTCCAGTCGTTGGGCATCGCTTCGTAGGGCGCATCCACAAACACGATCTTGCCTCCCTGCTGCTTCGTGGCGGCTTTGAAGTTGATGTGGGCGGTGGCCTGCAGAAACTGCTCGATCTGCGCGCGGATGTATTTCTTGTAATCCTTTCGGTCGGCGACCTGCGTCGCTTCCTGCTGCGCGTCGTGCTGCTTCGACGCACGCTCCGAGCGCAGCTCGTTGTCCACCTTGAACGCCACGTATTGTTTCTTGAACGATTCCTTGTCGGTATCGAAGAGACTGCGCAGGCGCTTGCCTTCACGCTCCATGCGCTCGTATTCGTCCTTACCCATCGGAAGCGGCAGGTCGGGATTGTCTTTGATGAGGTCGAGCATGGTGCGGGCCGAGGTGGCGATGGCGGTGCAATACATCACAGCCCCGCCGAACGACAGCGGGTCTTTCAGGTGGCCCATTTCGTAGTCCTCTCGGCGCTTTCGCTCGGCGGCGGTCTTGTCGTCGTCGGCTGCGGGCGCGCTATAGCGGCGGTTGCTTTCGACATAAGCGAAGTAATCTTTTTCAAACTCGGGCGAGCCCACATAGTCGCGCACCACCTTGCCCAGTGCCAGTAGGGCGGCCTCGCGGGCACCGGCCGGCAGCGACTTGCAGGCGCTGCGCACCTTCGCGTTCACCCAGGGCATGCTCCATTGCTGTGCATACACCTGCTTCACGGTGAGTTCCTTCACCTCGGCTACGGTCGTGCCCATTTCCGACACTACATCATGCGTCGTGAACGCCAGCAACGCGCCGGCGCTCACCAGCATGGTTTGGAAGATTTTCTTTCGCATGGTTTCGTTGTTTGAAGGCCGAAAGTAGAAATACGGGGTGCTGCTGTCAAGCACGCTCATCATGAACCGCGCATTCTTTGGGATGGATTGCTGCTGCGCTAACGCGTACTCCTGCCCTCAACCGCCCTCGGCTATAAAACGCCGCGAACAAGCCGGTCCTCCACCGCGTCAAAAAAAAAATTTTTGAAAAAACTACCAACACCGGGCAACCGAACGACGCTAAGGCGCATTTACCTTAGCACAACGCCATGGAACTGCAACTGCTGGTCAAAGAATGTGGGAAAGGACGCGCTTCGGCGCAGAAAGCGCTCTACGAACGCTTCGCCCGTCCGTTGTTCCTGCTGTGCCGGCGCTACCTGCGCACCGATGAAGCCGCCGAGGAAGTGCTGCACAACGGCTTTCTGAAATGCTTCGCCAGCATCGGCCGCCGCGAGTATGTGAGCGAAGCCGCCACGGCGGGCTGGCTCAAGCGGATCATGGTGAACGAATGCCTGATGCACCTGCGCCGCCACAACTCCTTTTTGCAGGTGGCGCTCGAAGAGGCCCCTGAGCTGCCCGACAACGAGCGGGTGCTCGACGGACTCGAAGCATCGGAGATCTTTCTATTGGTAACGAAGCTGCCCACCGGCTACCGCACCGTATTCAACCTCTATGTGCTCGAAGAATACAGCCACAAGGAGATCGCAGCGCTGCTGGGCATCTCCGAAGGCACATCGAAATCGCAGCTGAGCAAGGCCCGACAGCTGCTCCAGCATTTACTCATCCAGTCAAACCCCGACTATGCATTCCGCCAAACCCGATAAGCCCTTTGCCGCCACCGACCTGCTGACGGAGCTGCCCGAGGGCGTTTCTTTCCGCCAGGCGGAAGTGTGGGCCGGTCTCGAGGGCGCACTGGAACGCCGCAAGCGCCGCGGGTTGCTGATCCGCTGGTCGGCAGCGGCCGCGCTGCTGCTGGCCCTCGCGCTCGGCTGGTGGCTCCGCCCTATCGCGGATGTAAATAAGGAAGTGGCGCGGAAAGAACCGCTGCACACAGCACCCGCAGTGGCCCCGGCATCGGCGCCGGAAAACGCACCGGTTGCCAACGCCGCAGCCCGTACCGTAGAAACACGGACCATCATTCAACCGCAACACAAGACGATCGTAGCACCGGCACCTAATGAAGATGATGATGCGCCTGTACTTATCGCGCAGGCACCTGCTCCCATCGATACACTGGAACAAGCTACCATTGCCTCTGTTAATACGACGGCTACTACCCCCGCCCGCCGGCGCTTCCGCGTAGGTCACATCAACGACAATGCCCCGCAAGAGCCCGTGCTCATCGCCGACGTTCCCGCCGACGACCGCAGCAACTACGGCCTGATCCATATCCCGCTCACCGGCAATGCCGGACCCAATGCCGGCACGATCGAAACCGTAGAACGGAAGCCGCGCACACTCATGTCGCTTTTCAAACCCCATCAATAGTATATGAAACACTTCTTCGTGGTCCTGCTGCTGGCGTTCGCCGGCAGCACAACCCCTTCGTTTGCCCAATCGGACGTGCCGAAGCCGTACGCCAACCCGCTGATCCCCGCCGCACCCAGCCGCGCCGACGCGATTTTCAACACGCCACCGCCGGGCGCCCTGCCGCACCAGTTCACCTTCGGCCTGGGCAACGGCAACAGTCTCCGCATGGAGCTGACCTACGTGGGCCAGCTGCAACTGGTTAACGACCTCGACTCGCTCCTCCGCTCCGTGTGGACCGGCCTCCAGCCTTTTTACGATAGCCTGTCGAAGCCGCTCGTGAACCGTCGCATCGACTACCGCATCGGCCGCGGCAACGATGTGCAGGTGCGCCTCCTCGAATACCCGCAGGACGGCCAGGTGTTCCATATCCGCTCCGGCGACACGAGCCAGGTAAAAGTGGAGCAGGACACGCTGCGCATCCTGATGTTCTCGGCCGACACTGCCGACGGCGTGCGCCCTTATGTGATCAACGGCGGTTACCTGGTGAGCACGGCGCAAATGCCTTTTTCGTTCACGTTGCTGCTGAACAACATTTCCGACCTGCCGCGTCTTTCAGCCGCCGACCTGCACTGGGCGCTCAATCACGTGAAGGAAGAACTGGGCCGCAATCTCTATAACAACCGCTCGAAATACTGGACGCGCTATTCGGCCTCCTACGATGCCGGCACGCGCCGCAAGGTGAGCAACCGCAGCGTGCGGCCGCAGGACGATGTGTCGATCTCCCCGCATGTGCAGGTAGGCCTGCAATACATGCGCGGCACCTGGATGCCTTCCGCAGGCGTGGGCTTTGAACTGACCTTTCGCCGCAACCAGACCAACACGCAACAGGTCCGTTTTCTGTGGGAGCCGAACTTCGACTTTGGCCGCAACACGGATGGAAAGGTCACCACGGCACGCAACGACTTCATTACGCTGCAGTATAGCCGCCAGCAGGCGCGGCCCGGCACCCGCGTCCCGACTTTTTCGCAAAGCTATTCACTCAGCTACCTGCGCCGCCGCCGCAGCGACACCTTCGAGGAAAACACGTTCAAGTTTACGCTGCCGGGCCTCCAAACGAAAAACCTCCTGCTCGAGCCGCAGTTCGTCTTCAACAACTTTTTCAAAAACTTCAGCCCCGGCCTGAAACTGACGCTGATGCTGGAATAGCGGAAACGCACTAGGCGCGGTTCGTTGGTGGATTGTAGTTTGTGTTTTGATGTTGCGCAAGGCGCAGCAAGAAAAGAAGAAACAGCTATGGCCGTCCTCCCTAACTACAAACCACAAACTACAAACCCGAAAAAGCCCCACCCGACGGGGCTTTTTCATTGATTGGCAACGGGTTTTGCTTTTTCTCCACGAAGGGCATCCCGGCCCCCGGTTTGCCTTTTTATGAGGACGCATTTGTGTGAACGAAAAAATCGTGTGTTATGCAAACTCTATGGTCAGGATCCATCGCCTTCGGCCTCGTGAATATTCCCGTGAAGCTGCACAGCGCGGTGGGAAGTGAAGAGATCAAATTTCATTCGCTGTCGAAAGACGACCACAGCCCCATCCGCTACAAGCGCGTGGCCGAAAGCACGGGCAAGGAGGTGCCGTTCAAAGACATCGTGAAAGGCTATGAATACGAGAAAGGACGCTTCGTGATCATCGACAATGCCGACTTCGACAAGGTGCGGCCCACCAAATCGGGGGCCATCGATATTCTGCAATTCAGCCAGCTCGGTGAGGTGGACCCGCTCCTTTTCGAAAAGCCCTATTACCTCGCACCCGCCAAAGGCGGCGGCAAAACCTATGCGCTGCTTCAGCAGGCGCTCGAAAAGAGCGGGCTCGTGGGCGTGGCGTCCTTTCCGCTGCGGCAGCGCACGCACATCTGCCTGCTGCGCGCTTACAAGGGCCGCCTGGTGCTGGCGCAACTGCGCTATGCCGAAGAACTGCGGGCGCTCCCTTCGCTCGAGGAAAACATGACGGTATCCGACAAAGAGCTGCAGCTTGCCCTACAGCTGGTGAAGCAACTGAGTGCCCCTTTCGACGCCGCCCAATTCCACGATCCCTATGTGCAGGAGCTGCGCGCCGTCATCGAAGCGAAAGCCCGCGGCCGCAAGCTCAAAGCCGCACCCGCCGCCGCGCCGAAAGATGCCGGCGTCAAAGACCTGATGGAAGTGCTCAAGGCCAGCATCGGAAAGAAGAAGCGTGCGTAGCACGCTTCGTTTGGAGTTTGGAGTTTGGGGTTTGGAGTTGCGCGATGCGTGGAGTTAATTAGTTGGAAAGTATGGACCGTAGTTGGCAGCACCTAAAACTTTTCAAGCTACAACCAAATGAAAACGCACTTCAACCACAAGCGACGCTTACCAATTAACCAATAAACGAAGCCCCGCTCGTGCGGGGCTTCTGCTATGAACGAACAGAACACCATTAATTGGAATGGGTGCGACGGCGGGGAAACTGCATGGGCAGCGGCGCCGGCTCCGCGTGGCTATAGGGGATCCGAGGCAGGGGTGCGGCACGGTGCTGGTGCTCGAGTACGGCCATCAGGTCGCGCATGTCGAACAGCGCACCGCACTCTGGGCAGCGGAGGTAATGTTCGTTAGGGGAAGAGGCGGCGCTGTGTTCAGGGCTCATTTGGTCCATTTTTCTAACTGGTGCAAGGCGTGATTCAGGTCGATGCCGCGGCCCAGCACACCGGCGAAAAGATCGCCTTCGGCACGCAGCCGGGCGGCCGTGTTCTTTATGGTAAACGCTTCCGGCTTCAGACCCGGCATCACTTCGCTCCAGTGCAGCGGGGTCGACACCGGAGCACCGGGCCGCGGCCGCACGGAGTAGGGAGCACAGATCGTTTGGATGGGCCGGTTTTGCAGGAAGTCGAGGTAGATGCGGTCGGTACGCTTTTGCGGGTCGCGCTCCAGGCTCGTCGTGTCGGGCAACTGCGCATGCGCGAGGCGCGCAATGAGCTCGGCGAGCTGCCGCGATTGCTCGTACGAATAACGCTGCCCGAGCGGGATGTAAATATGCAGCCCCGTGGCGCCCGAAGTTTTGGGGTACGAGTCCAGCCCCAGCGCGTCGAGGATGCCGTGCACCACCTGCGCCGCTTCGATTACTTTACCGAAGCCGATGTTGTCGCCGGGGTCGAGGTCGATGACGCACCAGCTCGGGTGCTGCGGCTGCTGCACCGTGCTGTGCCAGGGGTTGAGCTCGATGCAACCGAGGTTGATCATATACAGCAGGTGCGCTTCGTCGTGGCACACGAGAAAGTACTTGGGCAGCAGCGACGACGCGCTCACGCGCCGGAACGTATGCAGCCACTTCTCCAGGCGGCCCGCCATGTTTTTCTGGTAAAAGGAATTGCCGGCGATGCCGTTGGGATGGCGGTGCAGCGACTGCGGCCGGTCCTTCATATAGCGCATCAGGAAGGGACTGACGGCCGCGTAGTAATTGAGCAGGTCGCCCTTCCGGATGCGTTCCTGCGGCCAGAACGGCTTTTGCAGGTTGGTGAGCTTGAGGGGATGTCCATTGCGCTTCAGCGTGGTGGCTTCTTCGCCGGGCGCGATCAGCAAGGCATTATGCGGGGTTTCGGGGTTGAAGTCGAGGATCGTTTTATCGGGACGCAGTCCTTTGTAGGAAGGATGACGCAGCAGGCCGTCGCGGGTTTCTTCGGTGAAGGTTACCTCGCACACGAGAAAGGGCCGCAGCCAGTCCACGGGGTTATTGACTTTCGGCACTTCCGCGAAGGGACATTGGCGCGTTTGCAGCGGCACCATCTTCCCCATCAGCGACTCCTGTTCGGCGCGGTCGAAGCCGGTGCCCACCTGACCGATGTAGCGAAGGCCATCCCCATCGGGCACGCCGAGCACGAGCGATGAAAAAAGCCGGTCGGTATCTTCCTTCTTCGTGTAGCCGCAGATGATGGCCTCGCGCCGCTCGACGGCTTTGACCTTGAGCCAGCGGTCGCTGCGCTGCCCGTCGCGGTAGGGCGCGTTGCCGTCTTTGGCGATCATGCCTTCGAGGCCGCTCTTGCGCACCATTTCGAAAAAGTCTTTTCCATATTCCTCGATCGCCTCGCTGTAGCGGAGCAACGATCCTTCGGGGAGCAACTGCTTCAGCAGGGCGCGGCGCTCGGTAAGCGGCTTGTCGCGCAGGTCCACGCCATCCACCCACAGCAGGTCGAATACGTAGTAATACAGGTGCCCCTTCCCCGTGCGTTTCCATTGCTGCAGGGCGCCGAAGTCGGCGCGGCCCTCTTCGTCGAGCACCACGATCTCGCCATCCACCACGGCCGGCAGCTTCCAGGTGCGCAAGGCGCTTACAATCGGCGCATAAGCATCGTTGAAAGAAAGGTTGTTGCGTGAGCGAAGCGACACCTTGCTGCCATCCAGGTAGGCGATAGCGCGGTAGCCGTCCCACTTGATCTCGAACTGCCAGTCGGGGTGCGAAAAGGCCTCGGTCGAAAGGGTGGCCAGCATCGGCTTCAGGTCGAGGGGCATCGGCACCCGCTTGACACCGGCATAGGGGCGCAGCAGGCGGGTGGCCAGGGCCCGGTAGTCCTTGCGTGCTGCCGCGGGCGCCAGCACCAGCGGCTTTTCCGGGGCCGGGGCACCGGCGGCGCGGGCGCGGGGAGCACGGGCTTTTTTGGTGGTTTTGCGATGGCTCATACTCCTCCAAAGCTGAAAACCGCAGGCCACTCCGGCGGTCCGCGCACCCGCGCTCGCTGCAAGAATTTGATTCTGAACGGCTAAACGATTTATGCACGCTTATGCACAAGCGTGATTGTGGAAATGTGCATATCGTGTTAATTGCCTGAAAGCGAAGCGGTTCAGTGGCGATGGCTCGTTCCGTCGCCACGGACGGATTGGGGAAAGTACGGGCCGGTCGGGGCGGCCGGTGGCACCATTTTTAGGCGTTTGTAGTAAAACAGCGATATGGATACGACCCCAGGCAGCGGCTCGGCCGGCAATGCGAGCAACCCCGATCCCCGCAATCCCGCCGATGCACCGGAGCAAAGCAAAAGCCTCCTCGGCGAAAAAGCCGAAACCTACCTCCGCGAAGGCGGCAATATCGAAGACGAGCCCGACGCGCGCGACCAGCAGGAGGCCGAAGAAAGCCTGCGCGGCGACGAAGCCCCATAAAAAAGCCCCGACGCTATGGCCGGGGCTCTGATTCGATAACAACGTGCTTACTTGCCGCCGCCGAAGGCGTAGCCGAGCGAGAACACCGCCGAACTCGTGCGCGTCTTGTCGCCCGGCACGAACGTGATGGGGAAGTCGGCGTATTGTGCGTTGATGTAGATGTGGTAGGGAAGGTCCACCTTCACGCCGGCGCCCATGTAGAAGCCGCCTTGCTGCTGCACGGAAGCTCCGTTCTGGGTGAACGTGCGCGACAGGGGCAGGTAGCCCGGGTCGAGGTGGAAGAAGAAGCGGCCGGCTTGTCCGCCCAGCGTTCCGAAGAAGGGCGCTACAAAACCGATTTCCTTCATGTTATAGCCCTGAACGCCGATGCCGGCGCGGAAAAACTGACCGAAACCTTGCGTAGCCACTACCTCACCGCCATAGCCGGTTTTAGGGAAGCCGTTGTTCGTCTGGTTTACCGAAAGAGCGGCACCTACACGCAGCTCCGGCTTTTGCGCCTGGGCCGAAACGGCTGCTACGATCAGAAAAAGGGTCACAAAGCGTTTCATTGAAAAGATTTTATGGCGCTAAAGTAATGTGTTTTGAGGGATAGTTAATTGGTCTATTGGTTTATTAGTTTATTGGTAATCCGGGACGTACCAACGCTTTTGCTTCGATCTGCCGTTACTTTCCACTTCCGGCTTCCGACTTATCCACTTTCACTATAGCCTTGCTCCCCGGAGCCAGATGGAGATGATCCATTTGGACTTCTTGTTCACCGACTCGATCAGCAGGTTGTAGTCGCGGGTATAGAAGGCTTCGCTCACCTCGCCGTCTTCGGTGAGGATCGGCGTGCCGGTGAAGCGGCGCTCGGAGCGCAGCGCGCGGCGGATGCCTTCGTAGTTCTCGGGGTGGCGCGTGCACCATTGCAGCAGCTGGATCTCGGAGGTGTCGGATTGCAGGAGCACCATCTCGGTGTATTTGGTTACGCCGATGGCGGTGTCGCCCATGAACACGATCTGGTTTTTCTCCCCCTTGGCGTGGCGGTTGAAACCGGCCTTCACCAGCAGCGAGCGCACGTAGCCGGAGTCGTCGCGGCGGTCCATGATGTCGAGGAGATCGTCTACCGAGAGTTGCTGGTTGCCGTACCCGGGGTCTTTGCTCACGGGTTGCTTGCGCGCAACCGCTGCAGTGGCCGTGGAGTCGGGCAACGGCTTCTTTTTCTTTTTGAAAAACTGCGCGTCGGCGGGCGCGGCAGCCAGGATGAGCAGCACGGCAAAAAGCCAGTTCTTCATGCAGTTTATTTTGGACGCAGGAAGTTCCGCCTTTTTCACCAAGCGGCAAAATCGGCCATGGGTGAGCGGGTGAGCACCCGCTCACGCACACCCGCTGAGGCTAAGCTTTTTTTTAACGTTTGAGCTTGGAGGCAGGTCAGTCGCGCGGCTATCTTTGGCCCGTATCAAAAACATGCACGTATGAACGGACGTATCCTGATCGCCTCTGCGTTGCTGCTGATAGGCAGCACCTCCTGTGTCAGTAAGAAGAAGCTCGCCGCCGAGCAGGCCAAGTATGCCGAGCTGAACACCTTTTACACCCAGGTGCAAACCGACCTGAAAACCTGCCGCGACGCGCAGGACGAAGCAGCCCGCCGCCGCGCCCAGCTCGAGACCGACCTCGAGTCGGCCCGCACTCAACTGGCCGCCGCCAAGGAAAGCAACACCCTGATGGTGAACCAGCTGCAAAGCCTCTCGGTGATCTCTGCTTCGCAGGCGGAAAGCATCCGGAAATCGCTCGAAAACATCAACGGCAAAGACGCCCTCATCACCGACCTCAACCGCGCCATCCAGCGCAAGGACTCGCTTAACATGGCCCTCGTGATGAACCTGAAAAGCGCCCTCAAGGACGTGAACGACCAGGACATCGAAGTGAAAGTAGAGAAGAGCGCCATCTTCATCTCCATCTCCGACAAGCTGCTGTTCAAGAGCGGCTCGTACGACGTAACGCCCGCCGCCATGACCGTGCTGGGTAAAGTGGCCCAGGTGCTCAACTCGAAACCCGAGATCGAGTTCCTCGTGGAAGGCCATACCGACAACGTGCCCGTGTCGCTGCCCGGCATCCAGGACAACTGGGACCTCAGCACGAAGCGCGCCACCTCGATCGTGCGCATCCTGCAAAAGCAGTACAGCATCGACCCGAAGCGCATGACCGCCGGTGGCCGTGGCGAATACCTGCCCGTGCAGCCCAACGACTCGCCCTCGGGCAAAGCCGCCAACCGCCGCACCCGCATCGTGATCCTGCCCCAGCTCGACCAGTTCTTCAAGCTGCTCGAAACGCCGCAGGCTTCGAAATAACCTCTTCCATCCGCTCTATCCGGGCGGGAAAAAAGAAAGCCCCGACGCTACCGTCGGGGCTTTCTTTTGAGATCTACGCGGGAGCCATTTCTGTGCTGCACGGGGCAGATTCTAAGCGTTGTAAAACAACAATCGTCAACAAGGGTTAAGGCTTCGGTAAAAAGGACACCCCTTTCTGGGGAAGGGCATAGTTTGTGGGACCCTTATGTTCTAAATCAGCAGATTATGGCACCTATTCATAGAGGCTCAGAACTCAACAACGTGAAAGAGACCTGGAACGAGAACGAGCGCAACCCCGACCGTGGCGTACAGCCCCAGCCGGTGAGCTCGCCGGCCGACGGCCTGCAGTCTACGATCCAGCGGGAGGCGGAGGATTACGACCATACCAGTAAGAACGAGCAGCTGCTCGGCGGCGACCGCGCTTCGATCAACGACGAGTGAGGTCAGCCCCCTGTACCGCATAAGCCCCCCGTACACTTGCCGGGGGGCTTTTTCGTTGCGGTAATATAAGGTTTTGACGCATTCAAAAATTCCGTATTTATACCGATTGTGCAGGTCGGAAAAGTAGCGTACTTCTGTACGGTGAATTCAATCCATCATTTAAACCAAAATCAAAATGCCTACAAACAAAGCGTTCCAGGCCGTTCCGGCCACGCTGATCGAATCAACCCGGCGCAAGATCCAGGAGCTGCTCGAAGAATGGCGCCCCTACTTCGTTCACATCGATCCCGCCGAGCGCGACGCCCTTCCGAAAATGAGCGACAAAAGCCTGCCCTTTGCCCAGAAGTCGCTCGAGCTGTCGCGCAGCCAGCCCCGGTACCTTCCGCCCTTTGTGGAAACCCATGAATTTGAAAACGACATGGCGAACGTGGAAGGCGTGACGCCGGTGTTCCGGCAGCTGCAGCAACTCGTGGCAGGCATCGGCGACCTGTTGCTGGTGAGCAACGGCGAAGCCTATGCAACGGCGCTGGCCATCTATGCACAGGTAAAGCTGGCCGCGGAGCGCCAGGACGATCCCGAGGCGCGCAGCATCGCTGCCGATATGGGCAAGCGCTATCCCGGCCGCAAACGCAAAGCGGCGCCCGACAACGCCTGATCTTTTCGAACATCCCGCTGCAAAGCGCCCCGCAAGGGCGCTTTTTCTTTTGGGAGCACGACATTGCCTCCCGCGGGAGAAAGTTTTCTCCCGGGCCGGGAAAAGTTTCTTTGCAACGAGGAAACTTTTCTTTCCGCAGAGAAAAATTGCTTCCCGGGGAGGAAATCTTTCTTCCCGCGGAGGAAAAATTTCCCGGAAAAGAAGAAACTTTTCCCTCGCCGCGGGAAAAGTTTCTTTCCGGAAAGAAAAATTGCTTTCCAGAGGGTAATTCCCGGGGTGAAGCGGCACAAAAGGCCCCTTGCAACTGAATTTCAGTTGCACTAGGTTTGTGCGATGACCAACCTGCTCCGCTACAAAGAGTTTCACGCCGAAGTGCATTTCAGCGGAACCGACGACCTCTTTCACGGAAAACTGATCGGCGTCGACGAAGCGGTCACGTTCCAGGGGAGCTCGGTGGCGGCGCTGAAGGAAGCCTTCGGGGTGGCGGTTGAAAATTACCGGGCGGCCTGCGCCCAGCGCAACCAGCAACCGGGCCGCAGCTACAAGGGCTCGTTCAACGTGCGGGTGCCGCCGGAGCTGCACCGCGCAGCGGCCCTGGAGGCGGCGCGGCGCGGCCAGTCGCTCAACGACTTCGTGAAGGAAGCCCTGCAGCGCGCCCTCCGCCCCTGAGGCGTAGCGGAAGGCCGGGGGCGGGCACCGCGTTTTATGCCTATCTTTAAAAGGATTCCAACGATTGCTGTCACCTCTTAAAAAGCGATCGTTATGGACGTCAAAGTTTGCGGCATCACTACCTACGAAGAACTGCAGGCCCTTCCCGGATTGGGCGTGCGTTATGCGGGCTTCATCTTTTACCCGCCCAGCCCCCGGCAGGCGCAGCGCTTCGGCCTGCAGCCGGAGGCCGTCCGCCGCTTTCGCGAACCCCTGTATAAAGTCGGTGTGTTTGTCAACGCCTCCTATGCGCACATCCGGCAAACGGTAGACGAATGGGGCCTCGACGCGGTGCAGCTCCACGGCCACGAATCGCCCTGGGAGTGCGAGCAGCTCCTCCCCCATGTAGACGTCATTAAAGCCTTCCGGTTCGTGGAGAACGACCATGTGCTGTGGACCATCAAGGATTATTTTTCGTGCACCGACCTGCTGCTGCTCGACACCGGCGTGCCGCTGCCACGCGCCGAGCGCGACGCGGCCCTGGCCAGCGGCGCCACCGCGCGGCGCTTCAGCTGGAACCGCCTCCGGGGTCTCGACATCCCGAAGCCGTTCATCCTCAGCGGCGGCATCGGCCCCGGCGACGCGGACTACGTGCGGCAGTTTGCCCGCGAAAGCGTCGCCGGCAACCTCGCCGCCGTGGATCTTTGCAGCCGCTTCGAGCGCGTGCCGGGCCTCAAGGATGCGGCGTTGGTGCGCAGGTTCCTGGCCGCGCTGCGCGAACAATAAAAAACGGCCGCTCCCGTTAACGATCAAACGCAAAACCGGCTGTATGAAAATCTTTTTTACCACGATCCTCGCCACCCTCCTGCTCGGCTCCTGCACCACTACCGATAACGCCAAAAAGATCGAGGGCAACTGGCGCGGCGCTTCCTGGCTGCGCGATGGTCAACCGTTCGGGCAGGATGCCTCGGCCATCACCTTCACGTTCGATGCCAACGGCAACTATACCTATACCAATTCGGGGCAGCAGGAAAAAGGCCTGTATAAACTCGACGACAACAATCTCTATACAACGCCGGCCGGTGGGCAGGACATCATGGTGAAGATCGTGAAGCTCACCGCCGACAGCCTGGTGTTCGACATGAACCGCGCGGGCGTTTCGGAAACGATGACCCTGCTGCGGAAGTAATCACTCCAGCACGATCGGCACGAGGCTGATCTGGTCCTGCGCTGCACTAAGGTCGCAGGGCAATAGCAGCATGTCTTCTCCTGGCGCCGTTCATTGCTCCAACAAATGGACGCCGGTTTCTTTGCGGCGCACGAGCAGGTAGCGTTCGGGGTTGAGTTCCAGCCATCCGTATTCATAACAGAAATGATAGGTCGCGCCGCGCCCGTTGACATACTGGTGCGTGCTGTAGCGAAACTGGAAGCCGTGCAGCAGCAGGTCTTCGCGCGACACCTTGGTCGTTTCGCCGGCGCCGACGAGCGCCGCCAGGATCCGCCGGTTGCGCAGCAATACGGCATTGACGCGCCGCACCAGTGCATAACGTCCCGAGTTTTGTTCGTTGTTGAAGGCGTTGCGGCAGCCGTCGTCGCAAAATTTTTTGTCGCTGCGGCCGCGCAGCGGCTCGCCACAGTGGCGGCAGTTGCTGGTAGTGGTGGAAAGCATAGGTAATGACTTTTCCCAAAGCTCCGCAGACCCCGTTGCGCCAGCAAAGTGTTTTACCCATTTATATCCGGGAAAAAACGGTTAACAGACGGTTATCCCACCAGGCTGCGTGCATTTTTACACCACAAAATCGTTGACCTATGTATGCACTCAGCAACCGCGTCCAGTTGATCGGCAACCTGGGCCAGGACCCCGAGATCCGCACCTATGAGGGCGGAAAAAAGAAAGCCTCCTTCAGTATGGCCACCAATGAAAGCTACCGCAACGCCCAAGGCGAATCCGTAAAGGAAACGCAGTGGCACAACGTGGTGGCCTGGGGCAAGCTCGCCGACACGGTGGAGAAGCACCTGGCCAAAGGACGGGAAGTGGTGATCGAGGGGCGCCTCAACAACCGCAGCTACACCGACAAGGAAGGACAGAAGAAGTACGTCACCGAAGTGGTGGCCAACGAAGTGCTGCTCCTGGGAAAGAAGGAAACCGTGAAGTAGGGAGTGGCCAAAAGCCCGCTGCAGCGCCTCGTTGCAGCGGCTTTTTAACGTTACCGGGCCGGGCCCTTTTCGTAATTTTATGGGTACCGACATGCAGGCAAAAGACCCCTCCAATACCTTATTCCAGCTCGCCCTCGACCTGGTGAACCACACCACGCAGCACCTCTTCCTGACCGGTAAGGCCGGTACGGGTAAGACCACCTTCCTGCGTCACGTGGTGCAGCACACGCGCAAGCAAACCGTGGTGGTAGCCCCTACGGGCGTAGCTGCCATCAACGCCGGCGGCGTAACGATGCACTCGTTTTTCCAGTTGCCCTTCGGCGCTTATGTGCCCGGCTCCTTTCACCGCACGGGGCAGGCTACCAGCGTGGAAGTAACGGACCGGCACAGCCTGTTCAAGAACATCCGCTTTGGTAAAGACAAGCGCGAGATCCTCGAACAGCTCGAGCTCCTGATCATCGACGAAGTAAGTATGATGCGCTGCGACATGCTGGACGCCATCGATGCGATCCTGCGGCACTTCCGGCGCAACAATCTGCCCTTCGGGGGTGTGCAGGTGCTGTACATCGGCGACCTCTTCCAGCTCCCGCCCGTGGTGCAGGGCGAGGAATGGTCGATCCTGCAGCAGTACTACGAAAGCCCTTTCTTTTTCAGCGCGCAGGCCCTCAAGGAAGCGCAACCGCTCTACGTGGAACTGAAAAAGATCTACCGCCAGAATGAGCAGGTGTTTATCGACATCCTCAACCGCATCCGCAACAACGTGGCCACCGCGCAGGACCTGCAGGCGCTCAACGAGCGCTACCAACCGCAGTTTGAGCCGCGCGAGGACCAGCACTACATTACCATCACCACGCACAACCGAAAAGCCGACGCCATAAACGGCGCCGCGCTGCAACAGTTGAAAGGAACCTTGCATACGTTTTCGGCCGAGGTCAAGGGGGACTTCAATGAGAAGTCGCTGCCTACCGACAAGGAGCTGCAGCTGAAGGAAGGTGCCCAGGTGATGTTCGTAAAGAACGACCCGGAGAAGCGGTATTTCAACGGCAAGCTCGCTACGGTGAAACGGATTTTCAAAGACGAGATCACCGTGTCGTTCAATGACGGCTCTGCCGACCTGAAGCTGGAGAAAGAAACCTGGAAGAATATTAAGTACACCTACGACCGGGAGGCCGACGACATCAACGAGGAAGAGCTGGGCTCTTTCAAGCAATACCCGGTGCGGCTGGCCTGGGCAATCACCGTTCACAAAAGCCAGGGCCTCACCTTCGAGCGCGCCGTGATCGACGCCGGTGCCTCCTTTGCCCCGGGCCAGGTATACGTGGCGCTGAGCCGCTGCACCGCCCTCGACGGTATGGTGCTCCGTTCACGCATTTATCCCAACGCCATCGCCACTGATGCGCGGGTGCTGGCGTACGCACAGAATGAACCGGAGGAGGAGGCGCTTTACACCCGCCTGGAGCAGGAAAAATACCAATGCTGGGCCGCCGACCTGCTGAAGCTGTTCGACTGGCACAAGCTCGTGTATTACATCCACGAATGGGTGGAATCGGTGCCGGAAAAGAAGCTTCCCGACGTTCCCGCAACGCTCGTATTGGGGCGGGAAATGGTCTTGAAAGCCAAGCTGGGCGCGGAAACCGCGCGCAAGTACCAGATGCAGCTCGGCCGCATTTGTGAGGACATGCTGCGCAGCGGCGACACGACGGCGCTGCAGGAGCGGATGGAGAAAGCCGTGGCCTATTTCGCGGGCTTCATCGCCGAGCACCTGCTGCAACCGCTCCAAGCTCACATTAAAGATTTATCTTATAATACACGCGTCAAGAAATACAAGGAAGACCTGCGTACGTTGGAAGGATTCATCTGGCAGCAGCTACAACGGCTGATGACGGCTTCCTACGGTGAGCTGCGCTTCTTCCACGATTTTGCCCGTTACCAGTCCCTGAACCCCGCGGAGGCCGGGCCGGTTAAAAAGGAGGCGAAAGAAACGAAGGGGAAGACCGAGAAAGGCGCCAGCCAGGAAATCACGTTCGACCTGTTCCGCGCCGGCAAAAGCATCGACGAGATCGCTACCGTGCGCAACCTTGCCATCAGCACCGTGGAAAGCCACTTGGCCCAGTTTGTCCGTGACGGGCGCCTGGCCATTACTGAAGTGGTTGAAGAAGAGAAAGTGAAGAACATCCTGAAGGTCATGGACGAGGTGGGCACCGAGAGCTTGGGGCTCATCAAGAATAAGCTGGGCGACGAGTATACATTCGGTGAAATAAGAGCCGTGCTCAACCACCGCATATTCGCTCAAAAAATAAGCGCCTGATCAAGGCGCTTATTTTTTATCAGGTTCAGCTTTTATCTATCGACCCATAAATACCATCAGGATCTGGATGTCGCTGGGGTTGATACCCGAGATGCGGCTTGCTTGTCCCAGCGTTTGTGGGCGCACTTTGCTGAGTTTTTCGCGGGCTTCGATACCCAATGACTGGATGCGGTGGTAGTCAAACTGCTCGGGAATGGCGAGTGTTTCCATCTGGCTCATACGCGCCACCAGTTCCCGCTCTTTATCGATATAGACCTGGTACTTCACCTGGATCTCCGCTTGTTCGCGGCTTTCAACTCCATAAACCTGGAGCTCTGTCCCTATGCGCGGCACCACCTGCTGAAGGGCGTCGAGTTGCACCCCCGGGCGCAGGATGATTTTTTCGAGCTTCTGCTTTTCGGTAATCGGCGCACTGCTGATGGACTCGAAGAACGGGTTGATCTCTGCCGGCTCCAGTTGTGTGGCACCCATGTATTCCTTGATGGCATCCACATCGGCGCGTTTGCGCAGAACTTTCTGCATCCGCTCTTCGCTGGCCAGGCCAAGCCGGTAGCTGAGCTCGGTCAGGCGCAGGTCGGCATTGTCCTGCCGCAGCAGCGTACGGAATTCGGCGCGCGAAGTAAACATCCGGTAGGGCTCCTGCGTGCCTTTGGAGATCAGGTCGTCGATCAGCACCCCGATGTAAGCTTCGCTACGCTTCAGGATGAGCGGCGCTTCACCGCGCACTTTCAGGTGGGCGTTGATACCGGCCATTAATCCCTGGCAGGCCGCCTCTTCGTAACCGGTCGTTCCGTTAATCTGCCCAGCGAAGAACAGGTTGTTCAGGCCTTTCGTTTCCAGGCTGTATTGGAGCTGTGTAGGCGGGAAGTAGTCGTATTCGATGGCATAACCGGGACGGAAGAACCGCACATTCTCGAAGCCGGCCACACGGCGCAGGGCATCGTGCTGCACTTCTTCCGGCAGGGAGGTGGAGAAGCCATTCACATAGATCTCGGCGGTATTCCAGCCTTCGGGCTCTACAAAGAGTTGGTGGCGGTCGCGCTCGGCAAAGCGGTTGATCTTGTCTTCAATGCTCGGGCAGTAGCGGGGACCGGTTCCTTCAATGCGGCCGGTGTACATAGGGCTGCGGTCAAAGCCGGACTTCAGGATATCGTGCACCTCGTTGCTGGTATATGTGACCCAGCAACTGCGTTGTTCCTTAGGCTTGGGCGTATCCAGGTAGGAAAAGCCGACAATCTCGTCATCGCCTTTCTGCTCTTCCATCTTGCTGTAGTCGAGGGAACGACCGTCTACACGGGGCGGGGTGCCCGTTTTCAGCCGGTCGCTTTCAAAGCCCAGGCTCACCAACTGCTCGGTAATGCCTTCGGCAGCACGCTCGGCCACCCGGCCTCCGCCGAGGCGCTTCTCCCCTATGTGGATCACCCCATTCAGGAAGGTTCCGTTGGTGAGCACCACGGCCCGGGCGCGGATGCTGTGCCCCATACCCGTGACAACACCGGCTACGGTGCCTCCTTCTACGATCAGCTCACGCACCATATCCTGGTAGAAGTCGACGTTCGGGGTCTCTTCGAGCATCTCCCGCCACTTCTGGGCGAACAACATGCGGTCATTCTGCGTGCGGGGGCTCCACATGGCAGGCCCCTTGGATCGATTGAGCATGCGGAACTGGATCATGGAAGCATCGGAGACTATACCCGAGTAGCCCCCCAAAGCGTCCACTTCACGCACAATCTGGCCTTTCGCAATACCGCCCATGGCCGGGTTGCAGCTCATTTGTGCAATAGTCTGCATGTTCATGGTAACCAGGAGCACCTTTGAACCAAGGTTGGCTGCAGCGGCGGCGGCCTCACAGCCGGCGTGCCCCGCGCCTACTACAATGACGTCGTAAACAGGAAACATAAGGGTGCAAAATTACCGAAACGGGCGGGCGCCACCTGTTAAAAGCGTTCCACGTGGAACTGGGCCATAGCGCCACACCCTGCTCATCCCTTGTTCCACGTGGAACCGGTGTAGCGCTTCAACCAGTAATCCTCCCGCTCGCGCATTTTGGCCTGTTCCACCTTTGACTTGTCTTTATACCCGCAGAGATGTAATAAACCATGAAACATGACCCGGTAGAGCTCAGCGGCAAAGGGAACCGCGAAGTTTTGAGCATTCTCCCGAACGCGATCGATACTGATATAGATGTCCGATTCAATGGGCGCACCCGGAGCATTGTACGGGAAGGTTATGATGTCCGTATAGGTATCGTGGTTGAGGTGCTGCTGGTTTATCTCCAGCAAATAGGCATCGGAACAGAAGATGTAATTGATCCCACCCACCTTCTGCCCCTCTGCCTTGGCTAACTTCAGCAGGAAAGCCTTCAGTTCGGTACGTTTGGTGAAGTGGAAGCGCTGATCCGTGTAGTGAAAGTGAATGGCAGAGGAGTTCATGACCCAAAATTCGGGAAAGCGCACCCAATACCTGCCTTAGCTTTGTCCTCTCATGACGAAACGCTTATCTGAACTCCGCCAGGGCCAACGCGGCCTCATCCACAGCTTCAGCAGCTCAGAGCTTGAACTGAAACTGATGGAGATGGGTTGCATCCCGGGCGAGGAAGTAGTAGTAGAGCAGGTGGCCCCCCTCGGCGACCCGATCTCGATCAAAGTCGCTGGCTATTCCCTCAGCCTGCGCCGCAACGAAGCCCAGGAAATCATCGTTGAACAATAAGCCATGAACATCGGCCTTTACTTCGGTTCCTTCAACCCTATTCATACCGGCCACCTTATCATTGCCTCGCACGTGCTGAATGAAGGCGGGCTGGACAAAGTCTGGTTTGTTGTGTCCCCGCAGAATCCCTTCAAGCCTTCTGCCAGCCTCCTCAACGAATACGACCGCCTGCACCTTGTTCAGAAAGCAATTGAGGGAGACGACCGGCTCCGCGCCTCCGACGTGGAGTTTGGCCTCCCCCGCCCATCTTACAGCGCCTTTACCCTGGCGCATCTTTCCGAGAAGTATCCCACCCACCGCTTCAAGATCATCATGGGCTCGGACTCATTCCAGAACCTCAATAACTGGAAGAACCCGGAAGCCATTATCCGCCACTACCCGATCCTGGTCTACCTGCGCCCCGGCTTCCCGGTGACGGATACCCTCGGAGCGGAGGTACAACTGCTGCAGGCGCCCTTGTTGGAGATATCGGCAACGCATATCCGGAAACTGGTGCAAGCCGGCAAGTCGATCCGCTACCTGGTGCCTGAAGTAGTGGCCGATGAAATCGCGGCCAGCCGGTTCTATACCACTCCCGGCCCCCTGTCCCCCAAAGGGGGCACGTAGACCGGAATGGTCTCCAGGCACTGACCGTCCTAAAGCAGAAAGGGGTATTCTTCCAAGGCAGCATTTCGGCTAACCCAACCTGTTGAAGGGAGCCGGTTTATCATTAGGCAGACGCCCCTAGCCTTCCCCGAAGCCTACCTTCTGGATTCGCCCAAGCTCGCAAATCGTGAAAACATCTTTGGAAGGCCTGTCGCATACGTTCCGGGGACCAAAAACATCTTGGGAAGACCTTTTCCGTAGAAAACGGCACTCCCAACTTTTTGTAAGTGGTTGCTTCGAACAGGACAGGCAGTAAAAACATCTTAGGAAGACTTCCATCGAACGGGATAGGCACCTATAAAAAGTTAGGAATGCCTCCTTCGTTCGGGACAGGCACCGACAACTTCTTAGCACCAGTATCCGCTAGCCGAAAGGCAGTAACAACATCTTATAAAGGCTTTTATTGAATCCCGAAGGCACCTGTAAGTTTTTCGAAAGAAATAGGGCTTGGCGAAAACGGCTGGACACCTGCAGCAAGCGGTTGGTACCCGCTAACGAGGTGGCCTATGCGAAATAGCCAAGCAGCAGGCAGCCGGCAACGAGCACCGGGGAGATGACGCGGGTGAACTGCAGCAACAAAAACGTAGCGACGATCACCGCGATGTTGAGGAGGCTCCGGCTATGGCCGTCGAACATTGCCACGTCGCGCGCGATGTAGAATGTAGCCGCGATCATAATACCCACTACGGCGGCATTGATCCCTTCGAGGGAGCGATAAATGGCCGCGTACTTTTTTAGGTTTGTCCAGATCGGGAAAAAGAACAGCACCAGTAACGCACTGGGCAGAAAGATGGCGACCGTGCCGATGACGCAGCCCAGCACCTGGTGCCAAGGCCCTTCGTTGCGCAGCGCCATACCGCCGGTGAATGAACCGATAGAGAACACCGGTCCGGGCATAGCGCGCACCAGGCCGATACCCGTCATCATCTCCTCTTTGTCGATCCGGATCGCGTTGGGATTGTTGGCCCGCACCAGCGTGTCGTTGGGCCGCACGGAGAACTGCTCGTACATCAGGGGCATCAGCACGTGACCGCCGCCGAACACAAAGCTGCCCATCCGGTACATATTCTCAAAAAGATTAATAGGTTTCCGGTCGGGCCAGTTGTTGGTTCGGGCCGACTCACTGAGCACACCGGCAAACATAAATATGATCGCAAACAACCATATGTTCCACCACTTGATCTTTCGCGGCTTCACCTCCCGTTGCGGAATACGCTTGCGGCTCAAATTGGTCGCCGCACCGCTCAACAGGATCAGCGCCGGGAAGATCCAGGGGTACTGGAAAAACGAGTAGGTGACCACGGTGCACAACAGCATGATGATCCAGGTGATAGTATTACGCACCGACTTGTTGAACACGGCCACCGAGGCATAGGCCAGGAAGCCGATAGCCATCGCCGGTATGTAGCGGAAAATATCGGTGTGCATTGAGCGCCGATCGAGGTGCGGAAGCAAGAATGATAAAGCACCCATCAGGATGCAGGCCGGGGCTATCCAAACCAGCAGCGTCAGCACCGCCAGCACCACTCCTCCCCGCTTGTACCCGATCAGCGTCAACGTTTGGGTAGACGAAGCCCCGGGCAACAGGTTGCAAAATGCATTGTATTCGAGCAGCTCCTCTTCCGTCACGTAGGGCGTTTGCCGCACAAAGGTTTTCAGCATCATCGCCATATGGGCCTGCGGTCCACCCACCGCCGTAAGGGCATGCAGGAACACCGATTTAAGAAAAGGTATATGGCGCAGCAACATGAGGGGCTAAATTAACGAAAAGGCCTAAGTATCTTTCCCATACAAATGCTCACATGACGCGCTCCATCATCCTGCCTTTGCTTCTGCTCTCCACCGTGACCACTTCCGCACAGGATCGCTTTGCTTCTTCAATCGAAAGAGGCGCCGATCGCATCGAGCCCCAGTGCATTGCCTGGCGACGCGACCTACATGCGGCGCCCGAACTCGGCAACCGCGAAAGCCGCACCGCCAAACTGATCGCGGATCATTTGCGCGCGCTTGGCTTTGACGTGCAGGAAGGCGTGGCCCATACTGGTGTGGTCGGAATCCTGCGCGGTGGCAAGCCCGGCGCAGTCGTTGGCCTGCGCGCCGACATGGATGGCCTCCCGGTGACCGAGCGAACCGATGTACCCTTCGCCTCGAAAGTACGTACGCAATACAATGGCCAGGAAGTAGGCGTGATGCACGCCTGTGGCCACGACAGCCACGTAGCGATGTTGCTGGCCGTAGCCGATGTGCTCGCGCCCTTGAAGAAAGACCTTCCCGGAACGGTGAAATTCATTTTCCAGCCATCGGAGGAAGGAGCACCTGCCGGCGAAGAAGGCGGCGCTGCCCTTATGATCAAAGAAGGTGTGTTGGACAACCCGAAGGTGGATGCCTTGTTTGGTCTGCACATCAACGCACAAACACCCGTGGGCACGATTCGCTATCGTGCCGAAGGAATGATGGCCGCGGCCGATTGGTTTCACATTACCATCAAAGGAAAGCAGTCGCACGGCGCCCAACCCTGGATGGGGATCGATCCCGTGGTGATCGGCGCACAGATCATCAATGGGCTGCAAACAATCGTAAGCCGACAGTCGGAGCTGACGAAAAACGCGGTCGTCATCTCCACTACCATGGTACAGGCCGGCGTGCGCGAGAACATCATTCCAGAGCAGGTGGTGCTGAGCGGCACCATCCGCACGCTGGACAAGTTGATGCAGCAGGATGTGCTGCAGCGCGTGACCCGCACCGCCGAACACATTGCCGAAGCGTCGGGGGCAACGGCCACTGTGACCTTCGAACACAAAACCCTGGTGACGTACAACGATCCGAAACTGACCGAGCAAATGTTGCCATCGCTCCGCAAAGCCGCGGCCAACGTGCAGTTGATGGAAGCTGTAACGGGCGCGGAGGACTTTTCCTTTTTCGGAGACAAAGTGCCTTCGCTTTTTTTGTACGTTGGCGGAATGCCAAAAGACGCCGATCCGAAGTCGACGGCAGCGCACCATACCCCGGACTTTTACCTGGATGAAAGCGGGTTCAAAACCGGCATCAAAGCGTTTTGCTATATGGTAACGGATTACCTGGCAGCCGCGGCCAAGAAAAAATAATCAGCTGAAGATCTGGTAGGCGATAAAACTCATGACATACGCGATGGCCGTCATATAGGTAAACTGAATGAGCGGCCACTTCCAGGATTTGGTTTCACGACGCACTACAGCGAGCGTGCTCATACACTGCATGGCGAACACATAAAAGATCATGAGCGACACGCCCGTGGCGAGCGTGAACAGCGGTGTGCCGTCCTCCTTCTTCGCGTCACGCAGCTTTTGGCTGAGGCGTTGGCCTTCATCGTTTTCACCCACACTATACAGCGTGGCCATTGTGCCCACAAACACTTCGCGCGCGGCAAACGAAGTAATGAGGGAAATGCCGATGCGCCAGTCGTAGCCGAGCGGCTTAATGGCCGGCTCGATGGCCTGGCCGAGTATGCCGGCATACGACGCCTCCAGCTTCGACGCACGGTAGGCTGTCTGGATATCTTCGGCCGACAATTTGTTTTCTTTCACCGCCTGTGCGCGTTGCGCTTCCACAGCATCCATTCGCTTCGAAGGTCCGAAGGTGCTGAGTGCCCAGAGCGCCAGGCTGATGATCATGATCACGCGGCCGGCCTCGGTGACAAACACACGGGCCTTTTGCACCATCGTGGTGCCTACGTTCTTCCAGCGGGGCGCGCGGTAAATGGGCAACTCGAGGATAAAGAAGCTCTTCTCGTTGATGCGGATGAACTGCTTGGCTACCCACGACACGAACAGCGCCATCAGGAGCCCCAGTAAATACAGTCCCATCATCACCAGGCCCTGCAGGCTTACGAAACCGATGTAATAGGTATTCGGGATGACCAGCCCGATAAGGATCACGTACACCGGAAGGCGCGCGGAGCAGGAGATCAGCGGGGTGACCAGAATGGTGAGCAGGCGTTCCTTCCGGTTCTCAATGGCGCGGGCACTCATGATCGCGGGCACGGCGCAGGCAAAGCCGGAGATCAGCGGCATTACACTTTTACCATTCAGGCCAACACTGCGCATGAGGCGGTCGGTAAGAAAAGAAATGCGCGCCATATAACCCGTGTCTTCCAATAGCGTGATGAGCCCGAAGAGGATCATGATCTGCGGTACGAACACCAGGATGCCCCCGAGGCCCGCCACCACACCGTTGATCAGCAGGTCGCTGAACCAGCCGTCGGGCAGCACGTTCGACAACCAGCCGCTGGCGGCCGCAAAGCCGGAATCGATCCAGTCCATCGGGTACTGGGCCAGTAGAAATACAGATTGAAATAACAAGAAGAGTACCGCCAGCAAAATGAGGTAGCCCCACTTGCGGTGCAGCAACAGGTTATCAAGCCGGTCGGTGAACAGCGTTTGCTGCTTCGGGTCGGGCTCGGATACGGAGGCCTGCATCACATGCTTGATACGTGTGTAGCGCTGCATGATCTCGCTGGCCTGCGTACGGGTGTGGTTGAACTGGTGCCGCTCCTCGATGCTTTCGATGTTGTCCTGGATCGGCTGCGGCAGGTCGAAATGCTCGTGGTTAATCAGGTAATGGATGGCCGAATAATCACTCACCTCGGGCAGCAGGGCCTGCACGTCGCTGATGGCGGCGCCGGCCAGCTCGCGGTGGTCGATGAAATCGCGGGCGGGAACTTTATACACCTGCGTGGCTGTCAGCTCCATCGCTTTCTTCAGCTGCGGGATGCCTTTGCCCTTGCGCGGGTTAACGGCAATGATGGGTACGCCGAGTTCCCGCTCCATTTCGGCCAGGTTGATCTCGATGCCTTTGCGGCGGGCGAGATCCACCATCGTGAGGGCCAGCACCACCGGCTTTTTCAGGTCGATGATCTGGGTGCAGAACAGGAGATTGCGTTTCAGGTTGGAAGCGTCGACCACCACCACGAACACATCGGGATGCACTTCGGGATCCTGCCCGATCAGTACGCGGTAGCTTACCCATTCGTCGAGGCGCTTCGGGTAAAGGCTGTAGGTGCCGGGAAGGTCTACCAGGTTGGCGCTGAATTGCTCGGAAAGACGCAGCGTGCCCGTCTTCTTCTCCATGGTCACCCCCGGGAAGTTGCCCACCTTTTGGTTGAGGCCGGTGAGGCTGTTGAAAAGCGAGCTTTTGCCGCTGTTCGGGTTGCCCACTAAAGCGATATGTATGGTCCGTTTCGCCACGAGTGGCGCAAAGTTAAACTGCCCGTCGCGGCTGGGGTTACGAATTCAGGAGTTTTACCAAAGGTTTATTGGTGGAATGGGTCCCTTAGTTACCTGGTAACCAGCCCGCTACCAACCTTATTCTTCCAGGATGCGTCCTATTAGCGAAACACCGGTAAACGAATAGCCTCCAAACCTTAAAAACCGGGAGATCCCAAAGAACCTATCCTTACTTTTGTTTCACTCCCATAAACCTTATCGAATGCGCTTGTACCTGCTGCCTCTGTTGGTCCTTTTGTCGGCTTCTTCATTGGCTCAGAAATCCCGCAAGGAAGACGCCGAACTGGCGGCCAACCTGCGTAGCCACGTCACGTTCCTTACTTCGCGGGAACTCGAAGGCCGCCGCACCGGCACCGAAGGCGAGCGCCTCGCCGCCGAATACATCATGCTTCAGTTTGGAAAGGCCGGCCTCGCCCAAAAAGGCAGCGACGGATTTCTCCAGGCTTTCGAAGTAAACGACGGATTAAAGGTGGAAGGAACCAAGCTGCTGGTGAACGGAAACGAGCTCCGGCTGAACCAGGATTATTTCCCGCTGGCCTGGAGCGGCAACGCCCAGGTGAAAGGAAGCCCGGCGCTCGCGCTCGAGGAGCAGGGCAGTCCCTGGTTTCGCGACATGAAGGAGCTGCTCGAAGAAAACAAGCAGAACCCCCACTTCGACCTCGAGGAAGCCCTCCAGAAAATGGCGGCCAGCGTAAAAAAGCGCGGCGGCACAGCCCTGCTGCTGTATAATAGTTCCTCCATTGATGACGGCCTGGCCTTTGAGCCCAAAGACCACCGCCCGCGCGTGGAGATCCCGGTACTCTATCTCCGCAAGGAAGCTTTTAAAAAATACTTTTCCGACGAAAGCGCCTCGCACGATGTAACGCTCGTGTCGCAGGTAAGCCCGCAAACCCGCGAGGGCCACAACGTGGTGGGCTATATCGACAATGGCGCGCCGACAACCATTGTGTTTGGTGCGCACTTCGATCACCTCGGCCACGGCGAGGACGGCAACTCCATGTACCGTGGTACCGATAAGCAAATTCATTATGGTGCCGACGACAACGCGAGTGGCACGGCGGCACTGATGGAGCTGGCGCGCCTGCTGAAGGCATCGAAATACAAGCACAACAACTACCTGTTCATCGCCTTCTCGGGCGAGGAGCTCGGGCTCTACGGCTCGAAGTATTACGTGGAGCATCCTACCATCGACCTGAAGAGCATCAACTACATGGTGAACCTCGACATGCTCGGTCGTCTCAACGACTCGACGCATGTACTCACCATCGGCGGCTACGGCACCTCGCCATCCTGGGGGCAACTCTATGGCCTTACAGGAAAAAAAGCGCTCACCGCCGGCGACCTGGTGTACCGCTTCGACAGCAGCGGCACCGGCCCCAGCGATCATACGTCCTTTTATCGCAAAGACATTCCCGTGCTGTTTTACTTCACCGGCCTGCACAGCGACTACCACAAGCCGAGCGATGTGGCCGACAAACTCAATATCAATGGAGAGGTGCAGGTGCTGCGCCACATCCTGAGCCTCGTGCAGCACACCGATGGCGCCGGCCGCCTCGCCTTCAGCAAAACCCGCGAAGTACAAATGGGCTCGGCCCGATTCAGCGTTACGCTCGGCATTATGCCCGATTACACTTTCGCCGGTGCGGGTGTAAAAGTGGACGGTGTCAGCGACGGCCGCCCGGCACAAAAGGCCGGCCTGCAAGCAGGTGACATCATCACGGCCCTCGGTCCGCACAAGGTAACCTCGGTGGAGAATTACATGGAAGCCCTGGGGAAATTCAAGAAGGGCGACAGCACGACGGTAACTTACCAGCGTGGCGGCCAGGAAGCCACGACAACCGTACAATTTTAAAAAAGCAAGCAGCAATGGCGCAGATGAAACTCGTGTTGGACCATAGGGAGATGACGGACAGCTTTTTTGAGGACACCCGCCTCCTGGGCATCATGGCGCCCCTGCGCGACTATACCTTCTGCTGGCACATCAACCAGGTGATGGGTATCGACTTCCGGATCAACAACGAGATCGAGATCCAGCTGAAGCGCAAAAACCGCGACTACTTCTTTACCGTTTTTGAATATCTGCAGCCAAACACCAGCCTCACGCATTACCTCTACAACAACCAATACGATGGCGAGTACCTGCTGCCGGAATTCCGTCACCTGGATTTTCTCTGGTTGTTCAAAGGTGATCCCGTGAGCGATACCGAAATGGATTCGGTGCTGCAAACCATACGCAGCATCAAGGGCGTGCAGCTGGTGGTGGAAATGACCAACGAACAGATCAAGAATAAAGAACACCTCGTGTTTTAAGTAACCAAGTCGGAAATGGGAAGTCGGAATTCAACACGCAAATTCCGAGCGCACTTCAGGCTTAAAACTTGTACGTTATGTGGGAAGAAACCAACAACAGCCTCTACCGAAAATTTACATTTAAAGACTTCAGTGAAGCGTTTGCATTCATGACGCGTGTGGCTTTGATTGCCGAAGCGCAGAATCATCATCCCAAATGGACCAACACCTGGAACACGGTAGAGCTATGGTTGTCTACGCACGATGCCGGCGACGTGGTGACCGATAAAGACCGCCGCCTTTCCCAATCGATCAACGCGCTGGTATGAACTCCTGCGCCGGCACCGTGCTGATGATCCGACCTGCAGCCTTTCGCTACAACGAAGAGACAGCGGTGAACAATTACTTTCAGCAGCCCTCCCGTATTTCTACGGAGGAGTTGCAAACCCTTGCCCGGCAGGAGTTTGATGGGATGGTGCAGCAACTGCAGCGCGCAGGCGTGGAAGTGCTGGTGATTGAAGACTCACCGCAACCCGTGAAGCCCGATGCCGTGTTTCCCAACAACTGGCTCAGCACAACCGCCGATGGACGGGTGCACCTCTACCCGCTGTTTGCACCCAACCGGCGCGCCGAACGACGCAGCGGCATCGTTACCTTATTGCAACGGCTGTTCAACGTGGAGCGTGTAAACGACTGGTCTTTTCTTGAAGAGAATGGATTGTTCCTCGAAGGAACGGGCAGCATCGTGTTTGACCACAGCGGGAAAACAGCTTATGCGGCACTGTCGCCGCGCACGAGCCGCGAGGCACTGATGCTGCTGGCCGGCGCTCACGGCTATGCCCCGGTTTCTTTTGATGCGCAGGACGCACAAGGCCGGCCCATCTACCATACCAACGTGCTGCTCAGCATCGGCGACGGCTTTGCCCTCGGCTGTAGTGCCGCGTTAGTAAACGAAGAAGAACAAATGCAGGTGCAGCGCCGCCTGGCCGAGAGCGGCCACGAATGGATCGACCTGGACTTCGCCGAACTCGAAGCGTTTGGCGCCAACCTGCTGCAGCTGCAAAACCGGAAAGGCGAGCGGGTCATTGCGCTCAGCCAAACTGCTTTCGATGTTTTTCGACCGGCCACAAAAAATAAGCTCGAGCAATACGGCACCTTGCTGCCCATTGCCGTGCCCACCATCGAGCGCGTAAATGGCGGCAGCGTGCGTTGTATGTTGTGCGAGATCTTTCTGACACCTAAGGCAGCACCAGCAGGCGCTTCTCCCCTTTCGCAATAAAGCGGCCGACCGGCTCGGCATAACAGCCTTCCTTCCGCAACAGTTCCTGAACTTCCTCCGCAGCTTCAGGAGCTACGGCGATCAGCAGACCACCATTGGTCTGCGGGTCGGGCAGCACATTGAACGCTTCCATCACGTTCACGCCTTTTTCAAACTGCACTTCCTTGTTGTAGCTGTTCCAGTTACGGAAAGTAGCATCGGGAATGGTACGCTGCTGCAGGTAGGTATCGAGGCCATCCAGCTTGGGCAGTTTGCCGTATTGCAGCTCCGCACTTAATCCAGAGCCTTCGGCCATCTCGAGCAGGTGCCCCAGCAGTCCAAAGCCCGTAACGTCGGTGAGCGCGTGCACACCTTCGACCGCACCCAGCGCTGCGCCCACTTTGTTGAGTGCCGTCATTTGTGTTAGGAGCGGTGCATAGTGTTCTTCAGCCAGGAGGCCACGCTTCAGCGCGGTAGCGAATACGCCGACACCTACCGGTTTGCTGAGAAAGAGCAGGTCGCCTTCCTGCGCCGTGTTGTTACGTTTCAGGTCGGGTTCCTTTACCAGGCCGGTAACGGCAAGTCCGAAGATCGGTTCCGATGTGTCGATGCTGTGGCCACCGGCCAACGGGATGCCCGCTTCGGCGCAGATGGCGCGGGCGCCGGCCAGCACTTGTTGTGCGGCGGCTACCGGCAATTTTTCCACCGGCCAGCCCAGGATGGCGATGGCCAGCAGCGGCCTTCCGCCCATGGCATACACGTCGCTGATAGCATTCGCCGAGGCGATGCGTCCGAAGTCGTAGGGATCGTCGACGATGGGCACAAAGAAGTCGGTGGTGGAGATCACCACGTCCTCGCCCTGCAGGCGCCAGGCGGCCGCGTCATCGTTGCTGCCGTGGCCTACGAGCAGGTTGGGAAAAGAGCCGCTGCTGCCGCCCTGTAAAATCTCCTGCAGTACGGAGGGTGCGATCTTGCAGCCGCAGCCGCCGCCTTTGGAAAACTGGGTAAGCTTCAGTTCGTTCGTGGGTTCCATCAATTCGGTTTTTGGATCAGTATGCGTGCGTTGGTTTTGAGGTCGGCGCTGAAATAAACCTGGTAGCGGGCGCTGCCGCTTTGCAGCACCAGCAGTCCCGTATTAGGCGGCAGTGATCCCAGGTTTTCGGCCATGAGCGACAGCTCGTTCACTACGCCCGGTTTCAGGCGCACGGTATAGCGGAAGGCATGCTCGCTGAGGCGCACATGCTGCACCAACGGTTGCCCGTTGAGATACACGCTCACGCTGTCGCCGTCTACAAGACCGTTATCGTAAAGCGCGATCTCCACACTGTCGGCACGGAGAGTTACGTTCTGGATGGTTTGCACCTGCCGCTCCGTGAAAGCCAGCGGGCGCGGCGGTTCGGCCTTCGCTGCCGGCGGCGGGTAGTGCTCGCGCAGCTTGGCCACGAGGGCCGAGGATGTGCTGTCGCGCTTGCGCTTCAATGCGAAGGTGCCGGTTGCCGGCGCCCATTGCCGGGTGCGGTTGGTGGACCATTTGCCCTTCAGCGAATCGATACCGTTGATCAGCTCTACCACCAGCATGCGGCGGATACCTTTCGGCGGCGGGGCTGGAAAATTGTTCTCGAGCATTTCGTCTTCGTGCAGGCGCAGGATCAGTCCTTCCTTCACATCGCCCCGCACCTTGCGGAAGCCGAAGTGAAAGCGGTCATTCAGCAAGAAGCTCGTGTAAGCGTAGCCTTCCACCTTTTCACCGCGTTGCTGCAGCGACAGCTCGTATTGCTGCACCAGCCCGGTGCTGTCGTTGCGCAGCGTACCGGTATAAAGGCCGGTTACTTCCTGCGCACCGGCGGCGAAAGAAAGAAGGGTCATCCAAAAGAAAAAAATTCGTTTCATAGGGCAGACAGGATAGCGTGCACATTTTCGGGTGTCACATCGGTTACGGAAATGGTTTGCAGGCGCCCTTCGAGATCCTGGCGGCCGTGCAGTCCTTTAAGGTACAATTTATCGTAGTAACGCAGCAGGATGGCGAAGCAGGCTGTGAGGTCGCCGGCATCAAGGTGCTGCAGGGCCATTTTTGTTTCGAGGCCCCCAAGGCGTTTGCTGATACGGCCGATGGCGTCGCGGAGACGTTCCCGGTCCAGTACGCCGTACTCTTCCACGATATGCCGGAGCCGCGCTTCAAAGGGAATGTCGACGAAAGAGATCGGGGCGGCCAGCAACTGCGGCCAGAGTGCATGGGGTATGTGCCGTTGGCCGATGCGCTGGCTTTCGTCTTCGAGCCACAATCGTGAGCCGTCAGCCGTGAGCCGTGAGCGGGCGGCGTCGAGTTGAAGTGCCAGCAGGTTTTCGAATAGCTCCTGCGACGGTTGCGCCGGCATTCCGATGTTGCCGAAGGCGGAGCCCTTGTGGCCGGCCAATCCTTCCAGATCAATCACGAGTTCACCGGCTGCTTTGAGGAGGTGCAGTAATTCGGTCTTGCCGCTGCCGGTATAGCCACCAAGCACCCGGAAGGGATAGGCGAGGGTAAACTGTTCGAGCACCCAGTTGCGGAAAGCTTTGTAGCCGCCGTCGAGCACGTGTACGTCGAAGCCGTAAAGCCCGAGCAACCAGGCCACGGCGCCGCTGCGCATACCGCCGCGCCAGCAGTAGAGATATACCGGCGCGGTGCTGTCGAGCCCCCTGCTCTTAGCCGCGCGCTCCACGGTTTCCACCATGTTGCGCATCTTGGGGCCGAAGGCGTCGAGGCCGATCTTGATGGCGTGCTCGCGGCTCACCTGCTTGTAGGCGGTGCCCACCAGCGCGCGCTCCTCGTTGGTGAACAGCGGCAGGCTCACCGCACCCGGCAGCTGCGCGTGCTCATACTCGCCCGGCGAGCGTACGTCGAAGAGCAGTGCGTCTTTGCAAAGGGTGAGGAATTCCTCTATGGGGTGGCGTTGAATGGGCACGGGGGCAAAGATCGGGATTCGTGGCGCGCACGCGCGCTGGAGAGAAAGAACGCAGATCTTTTATGATGATTAAGATTTACGCGGATTGTATTACCGCGAATCAGATCATAATAAATCATAACAAATCTGCGTATCCGTTCTTTCACTCACGAAAAAGCCCCTCACAGGAGGGGCTCTCGTTGGTTAAGGGTGAAGCACTGGTTAATGGCCGGATTTCACCTTGCCATTGTCGGCATTGTATTTCACTTTTTCACCGGTCTGCTTGTCTTTGATCTTGATGTCGCCTTCATTGCTCGTCTTGACCTTCACATCCTTGTCTTTCACTTTATTGCCGTTGTCTTTCACCTTTACTTCGCCATTGGAACCCGTTGCGGCATCCTCGGTGCTGCCGGCTACCGTGGTCGTATCGTTCATCGAGTTCATATACCGCTGGTCGTCTTCGCTCCAGCGCTCATCGTAGCTCAGCCAGTTGTCGTTGGACGAGCTCTTGTATTTCAGGGTAGAGCCATCCATGCGGGCTTCACCCACCTGGTTCCAGTTGTCGTTGTCGGCACCGTATACCCACCAGGTGCGGCGGTCTACATAGCGCCATACCGGCTGATTGGTTTCTTCGTTGACTGCGCGGCGCGTGGTAGCATCATACTTAATGCGGATGGGCTTACCCGTTTTTGCGTCGAGGTAATTACCCGCCTGGCTGTTGACGCGGAAGGAGTCGGCCATAGCGGCGTAGTTGCCGGTGCTGGCCGTGGCGCCGGTCGATTCCGTTGTAGTGGTAGTGGTGGTGGTGGCGGTGGTATCGGCTGTGCCGTTATTGGTGCCATTGCCATTGCAGGCGGCCAGCGTAGCTGCGAAGGCAGCAATGCTCAGCCATTTTGCTTGTTTCATCTTGCGTTGAGTTTGTTTCGTTACTCAGCCTGCAAAAATGGTTCCTATCGGCCGGGCTGGGGCGGAGATACCACAGCCTTCGGCTGCGCTCAGGCTGACAAACATGCGTGAATGGCTGAGTAAGAAATGAAAAAGTCCCCTTGGAGGGGACTTTAGAATATTGTTTACGCTGGGGAATTATCTTCTTTTTCCCTTTGAAGCCGACGAAGCACCAGGGCTTCAACCGTTCATCGAAGCGAGGAACTCTTCGTTGCTTTTCGTACCGCGCATGCGGCGGAGCAACTCGTTCATCGCCTCTTCGGGATTCATGTCGTTGAGGTATACCCGCAGCAGGTTCATGCGCTGCAGCACGTCGCGCTCCAGCAGCAGGTCGTCGCGGCGGGTAGAGGAACCCACGAGGTCGATGGCGGGGAAAATGCGCTTGTTGGCCAGGCGGCGGTCGAGCGACAGCTCCATGTTGCCGGTGCCTTTGAATTCTTCAAAGATCACTTCGTCCATCTTGGAGCCGGTGTCGATCAGCGCGGTGGCCAGGATGGTGAGCGAGCCGCCGTTTTCAATCTTACGGGCTGCACCGAAGAACTGCTTGGGCTTCTGCATCGCGTTGGCTTCCACACCGCCGGAAAGCACTTTACCCGAAGAGGGCGCAACCGTGTTGTGGGCGCGGGCCAGGCGGGTAATCGAATCGAGCAGGATCACCACATCGTGGCCGCACTCTACGAGGCGCTTGGCCTTGTTGAGGGCAACAGTAGACACCTTCACGTGCTTTTCTGCGGGCTCGTCGAACGTAGAGGCGATCACCTCGGCGCGCACGGAGCGCTCCATGTCGGTCACTTCCTCGGGGCGCTCGTCGATGAGCACCACCATCAGGTATACTTCGGGGTGGTTGGCTGCAATAGCATTGGCCACTTCTTTCAGCAGTACGGTCTTACCTACTTTCGGCTGGGCCACGATGAGTCCGCGCTGGCCTTTACCGATGGGGGTAAAGAGATCCATGATGCGCGTGCTGTAGCCATTGGGCGCCATGAACAGGTTGAGCTTTTCGAAGGGGAACAGCGGTGTAAGGTATTCGAAGGGCACGCGGTCGCGCACGGCTTCGGGCGTTTTGCCGTTGATGGTTTCCACCTTCAGCAGCGCGAAATATTTCTCTCCTTCTTTCGGCGGACGCACGCTGCCGAACACGGTATCGCCCGGCTTGATGCCGAACAGTTTGATCTGCGAAGGCGATACATAAACGTCGTCGGGCGAGGAGAGGTAATTGTAGTCGGAAGAGCGCAGGAACCCGTAGCCGTCGGGCATCATCTCGAGCACGCCTTCACCGATCACCTGGCCGTCGAACTCCACATTGAAGGGATTTTCGTTGCGGTTGCTATTGCCGCGGGAAGCCCCTTCCGCTTTCTGGAAAAACTTGTTGATGTTGGGCGCGGAGATCATGCGCTCGGGTATCTGCACATCGCCAGGCTGACCGGGCTGACCCTGCTGGGGCTGGGGCCCCTGCGGCTGTGCCGGCTGCTGCTGGCTATTGCTTTTGCTCTCGGCCGAGGGCGCCTGCGCTTCGGCGATGGCGGCGTCGGTTTCCATGGGGAGCTCCGATTGCGAAGGCTGGGTCTCGTTCTTACGCGGGCGGCCACGCTTGGGGCGCTCGGCGTTTGCCGTGCGGTCGCCCTGTGCGCCGCGCTCGTTTTGCGCGGGACGCTGCTCTTCTTTTTTGGGAGCGGCGGAGGCCTGAGGGGCTGCTGCCGTGCGTTCGGGAGCGGCTTCAGCGCGGGCGGCACGCTCGGGAGCGGCTTTCCGCTCGCCTTCGTTGCGGCCGGCGCCGCGGCGTCCGCCCTTCTTGGGCTCTTCGGCTACGGGCGCTTCTTCGGTTTCTTCGGATGTATCTTCCACGATGGCTTCTTCGGTGGAGTTGGCGGTAGATGCTTTTACAATGCGGGTACGGCGGTTGCGCGCGCCCTTGCCGTCGTCCTGCTTGGCGGCGGGGCTGGCGGTGAGTGCCTGTTTGTCGAGGATTTTGTAGATCAGATCCTGCTTGCTTAATTTCCGGGCGTTGTCGATCTGAAGACGTTCAGCAACGTCCAGCAATTCAGGAACGAGCATGTCGTTCAACTGCAAAATATCGTACATACGAGTGCTTGAGTTTTAGTCACACGGCTAAAAGAACCGATGGCGTGAATGATCTTTTTTGAATGGTTTTGAACGGAATACCTGAGAAATAACCGGTAAAGGGGGATTGGTGCAGGAAGGGTTCCGAACGGGATTCCGCTGCAATTTTACAGCGAAAACAGGGAATCTAAAAATTTTCTTGCCGCACTGCTGTTGGGGAAAAGCCAAAACGTGAGGCGGGAGGCGTGAGGCGTCAACCGCGCGCAGGCCGATGTGCAGAAATTAAGAACGTCCCGCTTTGCGGGACGTTCTTCCGTTATCAGGCGTCAGTGACGGCTCACGCCTCACGCCTCACGCTTCACGGCTCACGCTCAGAGCAGCCCCGCCGCCGCCGAAATCTCCAGCATCCGGTCCAGCGGACGCTTGGCGGCAAGGCGCAGCTCTTCGTCCATGAGGATCTCGGGCTGCTCGTATTTCATGCAGAGGTAGATCTTCTCCAGGGTGTTGCGCTTCATGTGCGGACAATCGTTGCAGGCGCAGTGGTTGTCGGGCGGCGCGGGGATGAGCGTCTTGGAAGGGGCCTGTTTGGCCATTTGGTGCAGAATGCCGGCCTCCGTGGCCACAATGAAGCTCTGATACCCGGATTGCTTCACATAGGCCAATAATTGCGTCGTAGAGCCGATAAAATCAGCCACCCGCAGGATGGGCTCCTCGCACTCGGGGTGGGCGATGACCTTGGCTTCGGGGTGGCGCACCTTCAGTCGGGTGATCTTTTCGAGCGAAAAGATCTCGTGCACCATGCAGGCGCCGTTCCACAGCAGCATGTCGCGGCCCGTGGTCCGGTTGATCCAGCCGCCGAGGTTTTTGTCGGGGGCGAAGATGATCTTCTGGTCCTTCGGGAACGACTCCACGATGGCCTTGGCGTTGGAGGAGGTGCAGATGACGTCGGTGAGCGCCTTGATGCCTGCCGAGCAGTTGATATACGAAATGACGATGTGGTCGGGGTGCTGCTCGCGGAACTTGCGGAACAGCGGCGGCGGGCAGCCTTCGCTGAGCGAGCAGCCGGCCTTCAGGTCGGGGATGACCACCTTGCGCGAAGGGTTGAGGATCTTGGCCGTCTCGGCCATGAAGTGCACGCCGGCGAACACGATCATGTCGGCGTCGGTCTTCACCGCCGCCTGGGCGAGGCCGAGGGAGTCGCCGATGAAATCAGCGATGTCCTGGATATCGGGCTCCTGGTACAGGTGCGCCAGGATGACGGCGTTCTTTTCTTTCTTCAGCCGTTCGATCTCGGCAAACAGGTCGAGCGACGGGTCGATCGGCGCATCGATGAATCCCTTCTCGAGCAACTCGTTTTCCTGCGCTATCAACATTTCTTCGGGCATATAATAACTTATAGTATTCCTTATTTATTTAAAAGAGACCTATTACTATTAGGGCTGTGGATTTGGGGATAACGGTTCCGCCCATTCGGGAGTTTACAAAAAGGGTGCAGTTATACACCGCTATCCACCGTTTATCCCCAGCAAAGGTACCGGGTGACGCTTCATTCCTCCTCTTTTTCACCACCCTGTGGATAGAGCCCTGTGAAAACCGTTCCGGACATATGGTCTTTTTTCGGGTTGTGAATGAGACCGGGATAAGTTGCGGATAACCCACGTGCTTTCGAACCCCGACCGCCGGCGACGCGGTTGTTCCACCCGCGTGCACGTTTCACCCACCCGTTCCACGGGGGTTATGCCCCGGTTTTCCACCGTTATCCACAGGGAAAAACGGTCCCCGTAGAGACGCACCATGTGCGTCTCGCTATACACGTGCGTCTCCCGATGAATATCCGAAATGCATTTCCCTGCACCATATAATAAGATCGACAGCCCCCAAAATTTTCCCGGCAGGCCTTTCCCCCGGGCAGAAGTCCGAAAAAGGTTTTTGGGCCTGCCCCCCTGTAGTTTGCCGAAAAAAGATCTTTTTTGGGCTTCCACCCCCCTGTAGGTTGGGGAAAAAAGATCTTTTTCGGGCTTCCACCCCCCTGTAGGTTGGGGAAAAAAGATCTTTTCTGCCCTTCTCCCCCCTGTTATTTCCCCAAAAAAGATCTTTTTTGTCCGTCCCCCACCCTGTAGGCCGCGGAAAGAGGATCCTTTGCATAAAGGAACCAGACCACTGACGGCTCACGCCTCACGCCTCACGCCCGACGCCTCACGACCCGGCGAAAAGCCCTAAAAAACGGCCCGTATTGCGGTTTTCCACAATTTGTTGATAACCCCGAAACCCCTAAATTTGCCCACTCTGTAATAAAATAAATACCGAAACTCCACCTATGTCAGTTATTCAGAACATCAGGGACAAGTACGCACGTTTGATGGTTGTGCTCATTGCCGTGTCCCTCCTGGGCTTCATTTTGATGGACGCCTTTTCGAGCCGCAGCAACCTCTTCAGCGGCAACACGACCACCGTGGGTAAGATCAACGGAAAGAAAGTTGAGCTTACCGAGTTCGAGGCCAAGCTGAAGAACATGGAGGACATGCAGAAGGCCCAGGGCTACAACGTGGGCGACGCCGGCCGCCAGGGCCTCATTGAGCAGACCTGGAACCAGGAGATCGCCGAGAACCTGCTGGCCGACCAGTACGAAAAGCTGGGCATCACCGTGACCACCAAGGAAATGAATGACTACCTGTTCGGCGCCAACCCGCCCGCCGACCTGCGCCAGCGCTTTACCGACTCCACCGGTCAGTACAACGGCGCCCTCGCCGTGCAGGCCGTGAACCAGATCAAGAAGCAAGGCAAGCCCGAAGACAAGGAGCAACTCGCCAACTACTTTGAAAGCCTGCGCAAGCAACGCGCTTCCGAAAAATACAGCGCCCTGCTGAGCAACACCATCTATATGCCCAAGTGGCTGGTGGAAAAGCAGACCGCCGACAACGCCCTCGTGGCCCGCGCCTCTTATGTAGCGATTCCGTACACCACGGTCTCCGACTCCGCCGTGAAGGTGACCGACGCCGAGATCGACCAGTACATCAAGAAGCACCGCACCGAGTACGAGCAGAAAGAAGAGACCCGCAGCATTTCCTACGTGCTCTTCCCCACCCTGCCCACCGCCGCCGACACCGCCGCTACGCGCAGCGAGCTCGAAAAGCTCCGCGCCGGCTTCGACACCACGACCAATTATGCACAGTTCACTGCCGTCAACAGCAGCACGATGCCTTACTACGACGGCCTCGTGAGCAAGAAGCAGATGCAGCAGCCCAACAAAGACTCCATCCTCGCCGCCGGCGTGGGCGTGACCTACGGTCCTTACCTCGACCGCAACCAGCAGAACAACCAGTCGTACCTGGTGCTGTCGCGCATCGTGGAAGCCAAGAACATCGCCGACACCGTGAAGGTGCGGCACATCCTGCTCAGCGTAGCCCGCGTAGACCCGCAGTCGGGCCAGCAGGTGCCCGGCCGTGAAGACGCCGCCGCCAAGACGCTCGCCGACTCGATCCTCAACGCCATCAACAGCGGCGCCCGCTTCGACAGCCTCGTAACGAAATATTCCGACGACCCGGGTTCGAAAGACAAGGGCGGCGTATACGACAGCATCGGCTTCGGCCGCATGGTGCCCCAGTTCAACGACTTCATCTTTACCCACAGCCCCGGCCAGCGCGGCGTGGTAAAGACCGACTTCGGCTACCACATCATCGAAGTGCTCGGCGCCCGCGGCTCCGACATGGCGTACAAGATCGCTTACATGGCCCGCCCCATCGTAACCGGCGACCAGACCGAGAACGACGCCAACACCGCCGCTTCGCAGTTTGCCGCCGACAGCCGCAGCCTCGAATCGTTCAACCAGAATTACGACAAGAACCTCCGCGCCAAAGGCATCAACAAGCAGACGGCCGACCTGCGCGAACTGGACTTCAACATCCCGGGTGCCGGTACCTCGCGCCCGCTGGTGAAAGAAGTATTCACCGCCAGCAAAGGCGAGGTGCTCCCCGTTCAACGCCTCACCTCGGGTGGGTACATTGTGGCCGTGGTTACCGCCATCAACCCCGCCGGTGTGCAGAGCGTTGCCCAGGCCCGCGCTGCCCTCGAGCCCGTGCTGCGCAACAAGAAAAAAGCCGAGCAGATCAAGAAGAATATCGGTACGATCAGCACCCTCGAAGCGGTAGCCTCCAAGGTGAACCAGCCCATCGCCACCGCCGACAGCCTGCACTTCAATGGCAACAACAACGTGCTCGGCTTCGAGTACAAAGTGATCGGTGCTTCCTTCAACCCCGCCAACAAAGGCAAGGTGGTGAATGAAGCCATCGAAGGCCAGGGTGCCGTATACGTGCTCCGTGTAGACAACGTGAGCGCCGCCGCCGCCGAAGCCGCCGGCATCGAGCAGCAACGCGCCCTGCTGATGCAGGACGCCCGCCAGCGCGCCGGCCAGGCCAGCCCCATCGAGGCCCTGAAAAAAGCCGCCAGCATCAAAGACTACCGCGCCAAGTTCTATTAAGCGTTAAATGTTTCGGTATCGAAAAGGCCCTCCAGTAACTTTGGAGGGCCTTTTCTATTGAAGATCGAATAATCATTATTGGATATGGAATAACGGTTTGACTTTCCCTCCGATATTCAATAGCTATTATTCAATAGACATTATTCAATGCCCCGCACATGACCGAAAACACCCCCTTCGTCAATAAAGTCGCGGCCGCCGGCCTGCTGACCCTCGACCTCGAAACCTTTCTCCCGAAAGCACCCATCGCCTTCTTCGACCTGAAGGACCACCTGTTTATGGGCCTCATCCTGAAGGAAAAGGATTTCCGCGAAGCCCTCAAGGCGAAAGACTGGAACGAATGGGCCGGCAAGTACGTGGCCGTGGGTTGCAGCGTGGACGCCATCATTCCCGTGTGGGCCTATATGCTGGTAGCGAGCTACCTGCAGCCCGTAGCCCGCGAGGTGTTCGTGGGCAGCGAGACCGAGCTGTATAAACACATCGTGCTGAATAATATCCAGGCCGTCAACGCCGCCGACTATGAGGACCAGCGCGTGGTGGTGAAGGGCTGCGGCGACGTGGCCATCGAGCCCTACGCTTATGCGGCCATCACGCAAAAGCTGTTGCCGTTGGCCAAAAGCGTGATGTACGGTGAGCCCTGCAGCACGGTGCCGGTGTATAAAAAGAAAGCCTCCCCAAACCCCTCCGAAGGAGGGGGGTCGCAAGCGTCATGAAAAGAATAATCCCTGTCTTACCGATACTGATCGTACTCGCCGCCTGCAATGCCTCCGACAACAGCGACGCACCCGCGTCGTCCGACACGCTGGTTACGAAGGCGCACGACGAGCAGCCTGTGGAGACGCAGGCCACGGCGCTGACCGCGCTCTTTTCCGTGATGAAAGGCGTGGATGCGGGCTTCGATCCAAAAAATTTTTCCGCTTTCGCGGATGATGGGTCGCTGGCGCCCGACACACTCCGCTTCGACCGGCGGGAATTCGAGAACTGGAAGCCCTGGCTCCTGTACAATGCCGACAGCAGCCGCGCCATCGACCTCGTATCGTACAATTATACCATCGAACGCCGCGGCGGACGCGCCGTGCTCGAAGGCGCCGGTCCGGATATGCAGATCGCCGCGCTCGATTTCCCCAAAGGCACGCGCCGCCAGCTGCTCTTTGCCGGCCCCGGCGCCCTCAGCCTCGACGCGGTGTGGAGCGATCCGCACACCGTTTTGCTGGCGCAGGCGCAGCTCGAAGGGCGCGGGCAGGACCGTACCTACCGCTACCGCGTGCTCCTGCACAAATACGACCTGGCCAGCGGCCGCCGCTGGACGAGCACCTATCCGACCCTGCTCACCGGCAATCCCGCCGACCTGGTGCAAAAGGATTTTGAAAAATAATTTGAAGAGACGCACCATGTGCGTCTCTTTTATCCGGCAACACCGCATCCGTACAGACGCACCATGTGCGTCTCTTCATTGCCGACACGGAATCAAGGAGACGCACATGGTGCGTCTCTACGGGTGATGAAATCATCCCTTCGCCGGATTGTTTTCAATATACCGGCGCACGGCCTCCAGGCCTTTCGGCGAACGGATGATCCGATCATGAAAACGTGCGTGCCATTGAAAGGGAATGCCGTTGTGTTTGGCATAAGAGCTCACGGCACCTTTGTAATTGCGGATTACCGAAGCGAGGTTGTTTGACTGTGGGCCGAAAATACCTCCGGCCGATGCTCCTTTTTCTTTCGGAACCGTCACTTCCGACGCATCGTCGGCCGGAAATGTGTCCTGCTGAAGAATAGATTGGTTCTTGAAAAAAAGAATACCGTGCACGTGATCCGGCATCAACACAAAGGCCTCCACCTGTGCAAACGGGAAATGTTCCGGTATACGCATCCAATAATCTTCAGCGATACGTCCTACAGGGGATGGCTGCATTTTCCCGTTGGTCAGCGTTCCGAAAAACCGCTCCCGGTTCTTTGTGCAAATGGTGACGAAATAATATCCACCCCGGCTATAATCGTATCCCTTCAGCCGGGCGCTTCCGATTCGGTATTTATTGCGAAAACGTTCTTCCATGATACGCCGTTTGTAGCACCAAAATTCAAAACGACGTAGGTGGCAGCCATGTGAAAACCAACAGGAATTCCCGTTTTTTTCCCCACGTAGAGACGCATCATATGCGTCTCTTTTATAAAAACGCACCCATAGTGCCGCCACCCATCCCCCGGGATTAAAACCAGCCCCTTCTGCGGAACACACCGATCATCCATACCGGGATGAGGAGCATCAGGCAAACAGAAATGAGGAAGCCCCATTTGTTGTGCAGCAGCGGGATCTGCTCGAAGTTCATTCCGAAGATGCCGCCGATAACGGTGGCGGGCGCCAGCAGGCAGGTAACCACCGCCATCACCTTCATCACTTCGTTCATGCGCAGGTTGACGTTGTTGATGTAGAGATCCTGCATCGACATCATGATATCGCGGTAGTTTTCGGAGAGGTCCGCGGCCTGTACGATATGGTCGTATACGTCTTTGAAATACTTGTTGGTGCTTTCTTCCAGCAGGCCGCTTTCGCTGCGGATGATGTTGCTCACGAGGTCGCGCACGGGCATGATGTTGCGCTTGAGCACGATCAGCTCCTTGCGCAGGTTGTTGATCCGCGCCATGGTGATGTTGCTGTTGTTGCGCACCACTTCCTCCTCGAGCTCCTCGATGCGTTCGCCGAGCTTTTCCATCACCAGGAAGTAGTTGTCCACAATAACGTCGAGCAGCGAGTAGCAGAGGTAGTCGGCGCCGCGCTGGCGCAGCTTGGAGTTGACCATCTTGAGGCGTTCGCGCACGGGCGTAAACACGTCGCGCGCGGGGTCTTCCTGGAAGGTGATCACGAAGTCGCGGCCGAGCACGATGCTTACCTGCTCATGGTCCACGCTGGATTCCTTGGGGTCGAAATAAAGCATGTTGAGCAGGCAGTAGAGAATGCCGTCCACCTCGTCCATCTTGGGGCGCTGCCCGCGGCTCTGGATGTCTTCGGCCAGCAGCGGGTGGATGTCGAAATGGGCGCATACTTTTTCCACATCTTCTTTGCGGATGCCGTCGATATTGATCCAGGAAATGAGCCCGTTGTTCTTGCACGAAAAGATGTCATCCACCTTTTCAAAGCGATGTTCGTGCATGGCCTGCCCATCGTAGTTGTACACGTAAACACTGATGGCGGTCACGGGCGTGGGCAGGCGCTCCACGGTGGGGTTCACGTGCAGGATTTCCTTCGTGCGCTTCGGTCCGAAAAGCACGTCGGGAAGCAGGAAGCGGAGGTAGTTGCGGGACGCCATGGGAAATGCTATTGAATAATATCTATTGAATAATGTTTATTGAATAGGGTCTGGTCGGTCGACAAAGTACTTATGCAATATTCAATATTGATTATTCAATAAATATTGCGCCCTATTTACGGTTGGCGGTCCAGTTGAGCACGTAGGTGTCGCAACCGAGGCCGTTGATATTCATCCGGAACGTGCCGCTGGCCTTGTTGCCGCTGAAGGTGCCGTGCAACTCGAAGCGCACCGCCGATGCGCCGCCGTTTTCGGGCTCCGATACCACGCCGTCCACCTTGTTTGCACGGATGGCGAACCCTTTTTGGGGGCCGATGCCCCGCTCCTGGGTGAGGCGCCTGTCGCAGTACCACCAGCCTTTGAACGTGAGGTTGCGTACCTCATTGCCGTCTTTCGACACATCGAAGGAAAGGAACGTTTCTTTCATACCGTTGCTGAATACGCCTTCGTAGTGACCGCGTCCGGCGTCGGAAGATGCGGTGGCCAGTGTTTCTGTTGTTGCGGCGGTGTTGCCGTCAGCTTCCTTAGGGGTGGCAACAGGGTCGTTGCCCGAACAGGCCAGCAGGGCCAGGGATTGAAAGAGCAGGATGACTATTTTCATTGGGCAACCGGGTTGAGTGGGTAAGTTACAACTGCGACTTTGCTTTTTCAAGATCCTCGGGCGTGTTGATATCCACACCGATGGGTTCTGTGAGCGCCATGCGCAGCGGCACGCCGTGTTCGAGAAAACGGAGGCACTCGATCTTTTCGGCGGCCTCCAGGGGCGTCATCGGCCACTGCGTGAACTGCAGCAGTGCGGCCTTTCGGAAGGCATAGACGCCGATGTGGCGGTAGTGCGGGATGTCGATGTCCTGCGCGCGCGGAAAAGGCACCGGGCTGCGGCTGAAAAAGAGGGAGTTGCCCCTTAGGTCGGTACACACCTTCACCACGTTGGGATTGGCCAGGTCGGCGGGGTCGGTGATGCGGTCCATGAGCGAGGCCACGTGCACGGATTCGTCTTCAAACAGGTCGATCAGCTGCCGCAGGGCTTTTGTGTTGATAAAGGGTGTGTCGCCCTGCACGTTGACCACGATGTCCACATCGCGGTCGGCCACGGCTTCGGCGATGCGGTCGGTACCGCTTTCGTGGTCGGCGCGGGTCATGGCCACCTGGCCGCCGAAACCTTCCACCTCGGCGCGGATCTCGGGCGAGTCGGTGGCTACCAGCACTTCATCGAAAAGCCCCGAGGCCTGCGCCGCCTCGTAGGTACGGCGGATCACGGTCTTATCGCCCAGCAGCTGCAGGAGCTTGCCGGGGAAGCGGGTGGCCGCGTAGCGGGCGGGAAGGACGGCTATTACGGTCCCCTGTCCCCCCAAGGGGGCACTTAGTTCGGACATACGTTATTCGTTTTGAATATTCCCAAAGATGCGCCCTTTTCGAAACAGGATCGTTTACAACCGGTAAAGCTATTCAACCCGCTCTATTCGCTTGTCGAACCAAAGCGTGCCGAAGGGCAGGAAGGCGGCGATGCCACCCGTTGCGAGCTTGCTGAACGGCCACTTCAGGAGGCTTTTCACGATCAGCAGGTGCGCGCAGTACAGGATGAACAGCACACCGTGGATCCAGCCCACGTACTTCACCATCAGGGGCTGGCCCCAGATGTATTTGAGCGGCATGGCGATGAACAATAACAGCAGCCAGGAAACGGCTTCGGCATAGCCCAGGATATGAAGGCGGCGGACGGACGGGTGTTGCATGGAGGGAAAGTGAGGGGAGAAACAAGGTTTCTCACCGCGAAGAAAAGAAGAAAAGAAGTTGGTACGCGAAGTTGAATCGTTAATAAAGCCTCGCCATAGGCGAGGCTTTATTATCCTCTTCGCGAAACGCTTATTCTCTTGTTTCCTTCGCGGTTAAAAACGCTTTTTCTTCTTTAAAATCTTTCTCTAAAGGTTGGAACGGCTTCTTTAGCAGCATGCCGAAATTCTCGTCTTCTTCATTCGGGTAATAGCGGTCGAGGCCGTAGCGGATGTCTTTCGGGTCGAGGCGGCGGTAGGTGCCCAGGAGGCGGTCCCAGATGGAGAGCACGGCGCCGTAGTTGGAGTCGGTGAAGGGTTGCTGCCAGTGGTGGTGCACCTTGTGCATGTTGGGCGAAACGAACACGTAGCTGAGGCCGCGGTCGAGCCAGCGGGGCAGCGAGATGTTGGCGTGGGTAAAGGCGGTGGCCAGCACGAGTGCCGTCTGGAAGATCATCACGGCGTACATCGGCGCGCCCGACAGCCCGATGCCGGCGATAAAGAAAAGGCCGCGGAGCACGCTTTCCACGGGGTGGTGGCGCAGGCCCGTGGTGACGTCCACGTTGTTGTCGGCATGATGCACCACGTGAAAGCGCCACAGGAGCGCCAGCTTATGTTCGGTGATGTGCACCAGCCAGCCACCGAAAAAGTCCAGCACGAGGAACGAGATCAGGATCGTACCCAATACCCCGGCGCCGGTCCAGTAGACGAGGCCGAAGCCTTGCCGGCGGCACCAGTCGCTCAGCAGTACGATCACTACGGCCAGCCCGGTGTGGATGGCGAGGTGCATGAGCGTAAAACCGAAGTTGACGCCCGCGTGCCGCAATTTCGTTCGCTTGTAATGCGGCTCCAGCAGCGGGATGGCGCCTTCGATGATCCAGAACAGGAGCAGGCCGCCCACGAGGAAGGCGAGGCGCTCCAGGGGTCGTTGCTCCAGGTTGCTGAAATGGTCGAGTATCGCTTGCCACATGAAGCGTAAGGTACAACGTGAGGCGTGAACCGTCAAGCGTGAGACGTTAAACCAAGGGCTCGTTGTTCACGCCTGACGCCTGGCGAACTAGTTCGTTCCCGGGTGCCGGAGCGAGTCGATCTCCAGGGTATCGGCCGGGATGGGCGCCGGGGGCAGCTCCACGTTGTCGAGCTGCCGGACGACGCCGAGGCGGGCGGGGGCGCGCTCGGCGCTCAGCTCGTTGAGGGTACCGGACTTGCTGCAGGCGGCGAGCAGGAGACAGCCCAGCAGCACCTTGGGAAAGGTATATTTCATGATTAGCATCTTTAGTCGACCTGTCTAATACAAGTACTTTGCCATTCGGCCGAAAAAAGGGGAATCCTTAACGAAACACGGCTGTGGAAAAGGGTGTGAAAAACGTACCTTTGCGCGCCCGGAGCGGCGCCTGAGGGCGCGTTTATTGGTCAATTAGTTTATTGGTTTATTGGTACTGTTCGCGGCACCGTTCGCGCTTTTCATAACCAGTCAGCGTGGTCTTTTTGAAGCGCCCCACTAATTAACTACTTAACCAATAAACCAATAAACCGCTTCGCTCCCAACTTACTATGATCAGTGTCAATAACGTTTCCCTCTCCTTTGGCAAGCGCGTGTTGTTCGACGAAGTCAACATCACGTTTACCAAGGGCAACTGCTACGGCGTGATCGGTGCCAACGGTGCCGGCAAGTCGACCTTCCTCAAGATCCTCTCCGGCGAGATTGAGCCCAACAAAGGCAAGATCGATATCACCCCCGGCGAGCGCATGGCCGTGCTGAAGCAGAACCAGTTCGCTTTCGACGAGGTGACGGTGCTCAACACCGTGCTCATGGGCCACGAGAAAATGTGGAAGGTGATGCACGAGAAAGACGCCATCTACGCCGACCCCGAAGCCACCGAAGACGACTACATGAAAGCCTCCGAGCTCGAAGCCGAATTTGGCGAAATGGGCGGCTACACCGCCGAAAGCGATGCCGCCACCTTCCTCAACGAGCTGGGTGTGAACGGCAACTTCCACCACAGCCTCATGAAGGACATTCCCTCCAACATGAAGGTGCGCGTGCTGCTGGCGCAGGCCCTCTTCGGCAACCCCGATATCCTGCTGCTCGACGAACCGACCAACGGCCTCGACATCGAAACGATCGGCTGGCTCGAAAACTTCCTCGCCGACTACCAGAACGTGGTGCTCGTGGTTTCCCACGACCGTCACTTCCTCGACGCCGTGTGTACGCACGTGGCCGACGTAGACCGCTCCAAGATCAAGGTATTCACCGGTAACTATACCTTCTGGTACGAAAGCTCGCAGCTGATGGCCCGCCAGCTTTCCGACAAGAACAAGAAGACCGAAGACAAGCGCGCCGCGCTCATCGAGTTCATCGCCCGCTTCTCGGCCAACGCCTCCAAGTCGAAGCAGGCCACCTCGCGGAAGAAGGCCCTCGAAAAACTCAACATCGAAGAGATCGAGCCCTCCAACCGCCGCTACCCGGGCATCATCTTCCAGCCCCTGCGCGAAGTAGGCAACCAGATCCTCAACGTGGAAGGCCTGAGGGCTTCAATGGACGGACGCAAGCTGTTCGACAAAGTGAACTTCTCGGTCAATAAAGGCGAAAAAATCGCCATCCTCAGCCGCGACCCCTCGGCCGTAACCGTGTTCTACGAGATCATCAACGGCCTCCGCGACGCCGAAGGCGGCAAATTCGAATGGGGCACCACCATCACCAAGGCCTACCTGCCGGTGGAGAACAACGAGTTCTTTACCGAAGGATTGACCCTGCTGGAATGGCTGCGCCAGTACGTGCCCCCGCACGTGACCGACGCCGATGAGCCCTTCCTCCGCGGCTTCCTGGGCAAGATGCTGTTCAACGGCGACGACATCCAGAAGAAGACCAACGTGCTGTCGGGTGGTGAGAAAGTGCGCTGCATGATCTCGCGCATGATGTTGCAGAACCCCAACCTCATCATGCTCGACCAGCCTACCAACCACCTCGACCTCGAAAGCATCCAGAGCTTCAACGAAGGTTGCCAGGCCTACCCCGGCATCGTGCTCCTCACCTCGCATGACCACACTTTCCTGCAAACGGTGGCCAACCGCGTGATCGAGCTGACGCCCAACGGCATCATCGACCGCCTCATGACCTTCGACGAATACATGGAAGACAAGCGTGTGAAAGAACTGCGCGCCGAGATGTACGGCAAGGCCATTCCCGCCTGATCCGCCTACTGAATAAAAAAAGCCCCTCGTTTCAGCGAGGGGCTTTTTCATGCATTTTCGTTGTTTCGGAGCGGCCGTTCGTGCACCAGCGCCAGCAACAGCAGAAAGGACAGGTTGAATACGAACAGCAGCACAGTGGCCGACTCAAGTCCGTTCATCGCAAGCAATCTCATAGGAAGTATGTTTGGCTCCGCTAAAGTTAAGCGCAAGTTTTTTCGGTGCTGCGCAAGTTTCAGATAATCCGGAATTGACCGTAGTCCGGCTAAGTGCAATCCGATATTTCTGCTGCTGAAATCCGGAAGCGCAGCAGGGCCAGGGCGTATTTTTGCGCCAACATGATCCTTCAGCACCTGCTCCGACTCCTGAAATTCGGCCTTGTGGGCCTGCTGGGCATGGTAGTCGATTTCGGGATTACCTGGCTGTTCAAGGAAAAGGTGCGCATCAACCGCTACGTGGCCAACGCCCTCGGCTTCAGCTGCGCCGTGGTGCTCAACTTCCTCCTCAACCGCGCCTGGACCTTCGGTTCGCACACGCCGAACGTGCAAGGGCAGTTGGTTCGCTTCGTGGCCGTGTCGCTGGTGGGCCTCGGTCTCAATACCGCGATCATCTATTTCCTCAACCACCGCAAGCTCAATTTCTACCTCAGCAAGGCCATTGCCATCGTGATCGTCTTTTTCTGGAATTACGGGGCGAATGCGTTTTTTACGTTCCGACCCATCCCCTGACCCCTTCCCGAAGGGAAGGGGAACAAACCTCACCCCTGACCCCGCTCCAAAGGAGCGGGGAACGCAAAGCCCCGATGCTGTAGGCATCGGGGCTTTGCAGTCAGAGACTATGACCTGGGTACAGAAAATGGCAATAAGACCTGCTTCACACAGGCACCCTTCGCCTCGGGAAGGGCCGGGGATGGGTCAATGCCGCTGCACCGGGATCACCGCCGCTTTCTTCCAGCCACTCAGTTTCCAAACGGTAAAATACCGGGCGGGCGTTCCGCCGCGCTCCTGCACGAAGGTGGTCACCGAGTCGGCGCGGTGGTACCAGCGGGCAAACTGTGTGCGGGCGTCGAAGTATTCGTTGGAGGGCACCACGCACCAGGCCTTGCTGGGATCGATGTTGTGCAGGCGCCAGCGGTTTACCCAGGCATAGTGGTGCAAGTCGTGCAGGTCGCCGAGGCCGAGCACCGGGATGTCGTTCGGCGCGCACCAGTAGTAGTCTTCGTGGGCAGCGGGAAACCATTTGTAGGCTACCAGCGGCGCACCGTAGGGCATGTCGTTGCCCTTTTCGCGGTAATAGAGCTCCGCAAACCGCGGTGCCACCTCGCCCCAGCCGTGCAGGTCGAGGGTGAAGTCGCCGAAGCCGTAGTCCTGCCGGTCTTTCGAGCCCATCGTGCCCGGCCAGGCCCAGGTGAGGCCGAGTGCAAGGATACAGAGCGTGAGGATAAAGCCGCGGGCGCCGGCCAGGTAGCGGGCGGTTCGGCGGGGGGCGCCTTCAGCGAGGTAGACGGCCGCTATGGGCAGCAGCGTAACATAGCCGGGGCCGCTCCAGTGGGGCAGCGTGTCGCGCAGCAGCGACAGCAGCAGCAGCACGCCGATCATCGGCAGCCCGATCCAGAGAAAAAGGCGCGCGGCGGGCGGCAACGGAAAGCGGCGCTTGCGGAGCGCCAGCAGGGCCATTACCAGAAGCAACACGATTACAGGGTTGTTATAAAGCACCTGGCCGCCCAGCTCGCGGGCGAAGCCGCTGCCGTTGAGCGCCCATTCCCGCACTGTTACGCGCTCGCTGTGAAAGCGGTAGGTGATAAAGTCGTTCTCCAGGTTCCAGAGCAGGATGGGGCTGATAACGGCGGCCGTAAGCAGGCCCGATACATACAGCTGCGGGCGCTTCAGCCAGGCGCGTTGGCGGAAGAGGAGGTACAGGCCCATGCCGAACCAGAGGAAGATGCCGTGCACTTTACCCAACACCGACAGCCCGGCCAGCAGACCGAAGGCGAGCCAGGGACCCCAGCGGCGGTCGTTCTCGTGTATGCGGACGGTGGCGTAGAGGGCTGCGCACCAGAACAGCATCTGCGGCGAGTCGGGGAGGATGAACAGGCCGGCGATGATGCCCGCGTAGACGGAGCAGTGGTACAGCACCGCGGCGATCCAGCCGGCCCGCGCCGAATGGAGCCGCCGCACCGCATGAAACAGCAGGGAAGAAGCCAGCGCGCAGCTCACGATGGAGCCGAGGCGCACGAAGATCTCGTTGTACTGCAACAGCAGGTTGCCGGTAAAGAGGCGGATCCACAGCGCCACCAGCGGCGGGTGATCGAAATAATTCCACTGCAGGTGCTGCGCGTAGGTCCAGTAATACACTTCGTCGTTGCCCAGCTCGAACAGGCCGGCCAGCAACAGTCGGAGGCCTGAGGCGACGAGGATGAGAAAAAGCAGGCGGATGCGATAGTTGGGCTGGGAGGGCATGCGGCGAAGGTACGTGAAGCGTGAGGCGTGAGGCGTGAGCCGTGAGCCGTAAGGCGCGGCAATAAAGAACGGATGCCCTGGGCATCCGTTCTTCGTAATCGGGCGACAGCAACTCACGCCTCACGCCTCACGCCTTCAATCGAGCGGAAAGTTCGGGTACTCCAGGTGGTACACGTCGGTGCCGTTGCGCAGGATGCCGGTAAAGCGGAAGGGATATAATTCCTCGATGTCTTCGATCAGGTCGAAGCGGCGGCAGCCGGCGGAAAGGCCTTCGAAAACAAGGGTAAAGCAGTGGTCGGGGGCGACGAACGCCCAGGCGGGTGCCTGCACGATGCGGTAGGCGCCCACGAGCGCGCGGCGGCGGCCGTCGTCCTGCACCAGCCAGGTTTGCGGCGCGATGCGGAGCAGGCAGGCGATGGTGAGGCGGCAGTGTACCACCGTGCTGCGCTCCTCGAGGGCGTCGGCCTGCACGGCAAAGCCGATCGCGGGGCGGGTTATGGTGGTCAGCGCGGCCATACTACCAATGTACAAAAACTAACGGGACTAAAGAAGCGGAGCCCTTGCAAGAAAAGAAAAAGACCCGCCGGGGCGGGTCCATTTATAAAGCATTTGTTCGCGATAGGCTTAGTCGATCACGGTCACGCCCGTAGCCTGGATCTGTACTTCCTTGGCGGTGCCTTTGATCTTGGCTACCTCGGCTTTCGGCTTGCCGGCGTCCTCGGCGTAGTGCTTGCGCTTGGCTTCGGTTTCTTCTTTCACCTCGGCGGTGCCGGCCACCTGCACGGTGTGGCCTACGATGTTTTTGGGGAGGAAGAAGGAGTGATCCTTCATTTTCACCATGATGGTGCCGTCGGGCGTTTCGAGCTTCATCCAGCAACCCATAGTCTGGCACACTTCCTTCACCTTGCCTTCCACCACGCCGGTGTAGGGCTGGCCTTCCTTCACTTCGTAGTTGACCTTTTCCGTGGAGAGGATGTTGACGCCGGTCGGTACGGCCGATCCGTAGCTGATTCCCTTGGCGGCGGCTACCGGTGCGTTGGATTCCTGTGCGCCGGCGGCGATACCAGTGGCGAGAAAGAGTACAAAGAAGTATTTTTTCATATTGCAGTTATTACGAAAGTAAAGATAGTACTTAAAGTCTTAAAGTCGGAAGTCGGGGGCGGGAGGCCGGGGACGGCTTCCCATTAATTCATTAACCGGTTCATTCATTAACCGGTTGATCCGGTTATTTTTTGTACGCTTCATTCGGCTTCCGCCCTTGGGCGCAGGCGGCCACAATCTTCTCAATGCGGGCCGCGCGGGTCTTTTCCTGTTTGGCGGAGACCACCTGTTCGATATAGTCGTTGCGGTAGCCCGGGGTAAGGGCCTCGAAAAAGTCCAGGGCTTTCCTGTTCTTTTCCAGCGCCGCCCGCAGTCCGGGCGGGGTTTCGGCCTTTTCGTTTTTGGCCACCCGCTTGAACCCGGCGCGGTTCACTGCGACCGACTCGCGGATATACTCCGTCAACTGCGTGGCGTTGATCTCCTCGGGCCGGGTAAATTTAATGGAGCGGTTGAAGTCATTATCCACGCAGTGGTTGAAAAGCCGCAGCCGGTCGCTCATGGCCGACCCGTTGAAGAAGGTGAGTTTCACATGCCCCTTAAAGGCGCTCCAGCCGCAGACCATTCCGTGGCTGCCGTAATTGGGCCCCCACTTCCACTCCTCTTCGATGGAGGGGTCGGCGGCCAGGGCGATGCGGCGCAGTTCGGCGCCGAGGGCGCGGCTCCAGGCGGGAAGCCTTTCGAGGTAGGCAAGGACCTTTGCTGTGGCAGGTTTTACGGCGTCGGGCATACGTTGTTTTTCGCACCGGAAAGTAGTGTTTTTCACCCCCGTTTCTTTCACCTTTTTTTGGGTAAAAGACGGGGAAAAAAAACACGGATTATTTTGCTAAAATCATTAGCTTTACATGCAATTAATCAATCCCGGAACCGGCTCCGAAAGTGTACCTTCAAAGGCCTGTTTCACTAACACTACAAATACGTACGACAATGTCAAATGCTGAAAAATTAAAGGCGCTGAAACTTACCATGGACAAGATCGACAAGGATTTTGGTAAGGGCAGCGTGATGATGATGAATGAGCGTGGTGAGCAGACCCAGGAGGTTATCTCTACCGGTTCCATCGGCCTCGACGCGGCCCTCGGTATCGGCGGCCTCCCGAAGGGCCGGGTGATCGAAATTTACGGTCCGGAATCCTCGGGTAAGACCACCGTCGCCACCCACGTCATCGCAGAAGCCCAGAAGAAGGGCGGCATGTGCGCCATCATTGACGCCGAACACGCCTTCGACTCCGCTTATGCCCAGAAACTGGGTGTGGACATCGACAACCTACTTATCTCCCAACCCGACTACGGCGAGCAGGCCCTCGAAATCGCCGACCGACTCATCCTCTCCGGCGCCCTCGACGTGGTGGTGATCGACTCCGTTGCCGCCCTCGTGCCCAAAGGCGAACTGGAAGGCGAAATGGGTGATTCCAAGATGGGTCTGCAGGCCCGACTCATGTCGCAGGCCCTGCGGAAGCTCACCGCTACCATCTCCAAGACGAACACCATCTGCATCTTCATCAACCAGCTCCGCGAGAAGATCGGCGTAATGTTCGGCAACCCCGAAACCACCACCGGCGGTAACGCCCTCAAGTTCTACGCCTCCGTACGCCTCGATATCCGCCGCATGACCCAGATCAAGGACGGCGAAGAGGCCATCGGTAACCGCGTGAAAGTGAAAGTGGTGAAGAACAAGGTCGCCCCCCCGTTCCGCACCGCCGAGTTCGACCTCGTGTTTGGCGAAGGCATCTCCAAGATCGGTGAGATCCTCGACATGGGCGTGGAAATGGGCATCGTTCAGAAGAGCGGCTCCTGGTTCTCCTACAACAGCGACAAGCTCGGTCAGGGCCGCGAAGGCGTGAAGGGCCTCCTGAAGGACAACCCTGCCCTTGCCGACGAGATCGAAGGCAAGATCCGCGAGAAGATCAAGGAACTGCAGAATGCGTAAACCCCCGCCCCCTGTCCCCCAAAGGGGGAACTTAAGTGGCGCCGTCTTACGGTAGCAGTCATTCCTAAAGCAATAAAAGGCCGGAAGCGTTTGCGCTTCCGGCCTTTGTCTTGAACGTAGATTTGAGTAAATGTTCGTTTAACTAAAAAACACTTCGCCCTAAGTGCCCCCTTTGGGGGACAGGGGGCCGATTATGCCCTTCCAACTCCAATCCCCTTACCAGCCCGCTGGCGACCAGCCCACGGCCATTCAACAGCTCACCGAAGCCATCAACGGCGGCGAGCGCCACCAGGTGCTCCTCGGTGTGACCGGCTCGGGCAAGACCTTCACGATGGCCAACGTGATCCAGAACGTGCAGCGGCCGACCCTCGTGCTCACCCACAACAAGACCCTCGTGGCCCAGCTCTATGGCGAGTTCAAGCAGTTCTTCCCCGACAATGCCGTGGAGTACTTCGTGAGCTACTACGACTACTACCAGCCCGAGGCCTACCTGCCCACAACGGACACCTATATCGAGAAGGACCTCAACATCAACGAGGAGCTCGACAAGCTGCGCCTCCGCGCCACCACCTCCCTCCTCTCCGGGCGCCGCGACATCATCGTGGTGGCCTCCGTGAGCTGCATCTACGGTATGGGTAACCCCACCGACTACGAGAGCGGCATCATCCGCATCGCCAAGGGCGAACGCAAAAGCCGGCAAAGCTTTCTCCACGACCTCGTGTCCTCGCTGTATACCCGCACCACCGTCGACTTTACCCGCGGCACCTTCCGCGTGAAGGGCGACACCGTGGACATCAACCTGCCCTACCTCGACGTGGGCTACCGCATTACCTTCTTCGGCGACGAGATCGAGAGCATCGAATCCATCGACGTGCAAAGCTCCAAGCGCATCGGCTCCTTCGACAACTGCGCCATCTTTCCCGCCAACCTCTACGTGGCGCCGAAAGACATCATGCGCGACGTCATCTACGAGATCCAGGACGAGCTCGCCGCGCAGGTGGAATACTTCAAGAGCGTGGGCAAGTTCATCGAAGCCCAGCGCATCAAGGAACGCGTGGAATACGACCTCGAGATGATCCGCGAGCTGGGCTTCTGCAATGGCATCGAAAACTACTCGCGCTTCTTCGACCGCCGCAAGCCGGGTACACGCCCGTTCTGCCTGCTCGACTACTTTCCCAAAGATTTCGTGTGCATGATCGACGAAAGCCACCAGACGATCCCCCAGGTGTCGGGCATGTACGGCGGCGACCGCAGCCGCAAGCTCACGCTCGTGGACTTCGGCTTCCGCCTGCCGTCGGCGCTCGACAACCGCCCCCTCAACTTCCACGAATTCGAAAACCTGATCAACCAGGTGGTATACGTAAGCGCCACCCCCGGCGACTACGAGCTGGAACAGACCGGCGGCGTGGTGGTAGAGCAGGTGGTGCGTCCCACGGGACTGCTGGAGCCGCCCATCGAGATCCGCCCCTCGGTAAACCAAATTGACGACCTGCTCGACGAGATCGACAAGCGGGTGAAGAAAGGTGATCGCGTGCTGGTGACGACGCTCACGAAGCGCATGGCCGAAGAGATGGATAAATACCTCGCCAGGATCGATATCAAGAGTCGCTACATACACTCCGATGTGGACACCCTCGAGCGCATCGAGATCCTGCGCCAGCTGCGCCTCGGCACCATCGACGTGCTGGTGGGCGTGAACCTGCTCCGCGAAGGTCTCGACCTGCCCGAAGTGTCGCTGGTGGCCATCCTCGACGCCGACAAGGAAGGATTCCTCCGCAACGAACGCTCGCTGACCCAAACCGCGGGCCGCGCGGCGCGGAACTCGGAAGGCCTGGTGATCTTTTACGCCGACAGCATCACCGAATCGATGCAACGCACGATCGACGAAACGACGCGCCGCCGCGAGAAGCAGCTCGCCTACAATACGCTGCACGGCATCACCCCCACCACGGTGCGCAAGTCCATCGAGCAGGTGATGGCCCAGACCTCCGTGCTCGACATCAAGGGTTACGATGCCGACTCGCCCCTCGCGATGCCGGAGATCGCTAGCCGTACTGCTTCCGCCGCCGAAGACGCCGAAGAGTACGCTACCATCCCGCTCATTGAAAAAGCCATCAACAAAACAAAAAAGGAAATGGAAAAAGCCGCCCGCGACATGGACTTCATGGAAGCGGCCAGGTTGCGGGATGAAATGTTTGCCCTACAGAAGAAACTGGAAGGGATGAAGGTGAAGTAGTTTGTAGTTTGGGGTTTGTAGTTTGGAGTTCCGCGATGCGCTATGATCAGCGTCCCGGGCAAAACTCCCACCAGAAGAACCGGAAGTGCTCATCAATCGCATAAGCATAACTCGTTTCTTCGCCTTTTTTTTCGTTGTTGTTGATCCGGATGGTATATACCCAGCGGCCCATGACACGACTCTTGTCTTCGAGAAGGATCCAATCCCCCACTGGGTTGAGGCGCCGGGGAAAGCGCCGGCGCCGGCTTCTCGCAAAAGCTTTGGGCGCGAAGATCAACTTGGTGGTAAGGCGGCTTCGCGTCTCGTGATCCTTTTGGATACTGTCGAGCCGGGCCTGAAGCCGGGCCTGTTCTGCATCGCTGGTACTGTCGGAAAACAAGCGCGTCAGCACTTCCTGATACAGCGGCGGGTAGGACAAGGTATCGACAAATTCAAACAAGGAATCATGCCGGCGCAAAAACATCGTTTCGCGGTAATAGCTCACATAGAGGTCCGAATCGTCCATGATGCTTTCCACGAAAACAGTCCGGCCATAGTCCGGCGATCGCAACAGCTCCAGCATTTCGGCCTGAGAGGTACGGGATGATAGGCCCGGTGTCAAGATGCGAATGGTGTCGCCAAAATCACCACGTAGGAACAGGAAGGAGTCGCAGTTGTAATATAGACGGAAGCCCGGCAGGGGCGTGACGGTGTTCAGGCGAATGCCATGCTCTTGCACGAACCGTTGCGCTGAAGTCAACGAAGCATCCGCCTGGGCAGCTGCCCCTGCCGCACATAGCAGAAAGAAGGCAAGGAATTGAGCGCGCATATCGCTTCAACGCTCCAGAACCGATAAACGTATACGGACAACCGTTTTTCCTGCAAAGCCATTCAATACTCGCAATTGCCCAGCATCTTTCGCCGCACAAAGCGATAGGTGTTCCCGTCGGTGGCACAACGGTAGGTATGCAGCCCCACGCCGCAGTAGTGCGGCCAGGCAGCCGTAAGCTCACGGCGCCGCCGGTCGCGCTTTTCGGGAAACACCTGTACCTCGCGGGTGAGAAAAGCATGGAGCGCAAAAGTGCCGTCGGGCTGCTGCAGGTAAAATGTATAATAGGCGCCCGAGTTGCCGCCCGAGTCGTGCTTCACGGCCAGGTCGTCGCGGCCGTCGAAATTGAGGTCGGCCACCACGATGTCGCCAAAGTCCTGGTCCACCACTTCGCGCTGGTTGCCCCATCCTGTGCTGTAGGAGCGCACGTTGCTGCAGCCGGCGTATTCGGAGGAATAGAGCAGCGCCGATGGAAGCTCCAGCCGTTGCCGCGGCGTCGCTTTTCCTTTCGAATAAATACGGATGTGGATGATGCCCGAATGCTCGTCGTCACCTTCCCGGCGCTGCAGCTGCACCCGCAGGTCGAACTGCCGCGACAGCTTCGTGTGGCGGCAGGTTTGGGCCGCCGGCAACAAAGGATTGAATGAAGAAATAAGGAAAAGAAACCGGAGGAGCATGCTGTTGAAAGTTACAATAAGAAGCTTTCACCTAGACGACGTGCGCAGGTATCAGATCCGTTTTCAGATCGCCTGAAACCATTCGGGATCGGGCGCTTCACCCCTGAGGCAAGCGCTGAGCGCATCGCCGTGGAGACTTTGCAGCACGTTGAAATACTGCGGCAGGGTCATGTGGCCGCAGTCGCGGCCAACGTCGGCGCTGAACAGCGTAAAATGCTTCACCGGCAGGTCCATGAGGGCTTCGCTCACTCCCTGTGCGAAGCGCCGGGTGCGCTCGCCCTGGAACGGCGCCGGGTAAACAGAAAGTACGATCAGTTCGGGTCCGTAGGGTGCCAACACGCGCAGTAAGTCCGCCAGCCAGCAAGTGGCGAGCGCCGCCGACAAGTCGGCCGTCGCCACGATGCGGCCGAATGGGCGCAGGCTTTCCGTGATGGCCGGCAAGCCGGTTTTCTCCGCTTCCAGGAAGTCTTCGTAGTGCGGCAGAAAACGGAGCATTTTCTCCGTGTCGGACGGGCGGTATTTGTCCCCGCCGAAGCGCAGGCCCACCGAAGGCTCCTCGATAAACTGGCTGTAGTCGGAAAAGAACACCGTCTCCGCACCGTCTTCGTCTACTTCCGGCACCTGCAGCGTTTGCACTACCGACCAGCTGTCGAGCACGCCGAAGGTCCACCCCGGGAAAAGCGCTTCCCGGCTTTCCAGCACGGGCTTGCTGCTGTTGCCGAATCCGAGTACGGCTTGTTTCATCGCGTCACGATTTTTCAAAAATGTACAAAGTGCTCCAACCTTTCTTAACCCTTCTAAACCTCACTAAACCTTTCTTCACTTATGCTGCCGGAACAACCACTGCAGCAGCATCTTGTCGTTATACGCCGCGATCCAGGAAAAGTGGCCTACCTCGGGAAGCAGTGTAAAGCCCGGGTGGGCGCCGGCTTTGGTCAGCGCCTGCACCATCTGGATCGAATAGTCGGGGAGCACCGCCGGGTCTTCGGCGCCGTGGTAGATCCAGATCGGCACGCCGGCGAATACGGGCGCCCCGCTGAGGTCGCCGCCGCCGCACACGGGCACGGCGGCTGCAAACAGCTTCGGGTAACGCTGCAGCGCGTCGAAGGTGCCGATGCCGCCCATCGAAAGGCCGGTGAGGTAGATGCGGGTCGTGTCGATGAGGCCCTGCGCGCACAGCTTGCGCACGAGCGCCAGCACCAGCTCCATCGGTTTGCTGGGGGCAGCGTCCAGGCGCGCGCCCTGCACGTCGCCGAAGTTGTTGAAGTGGCCCCACTGCTGGCCGGCCGGGCATTGCGGCGCGAGGACGTAGGCGGGGTACTGGCTCATGTTCTCGTCGCTGGCAAAGGCGCCGACGCCCCACTTCAATTGGGACTCGTTGTCGTTGCCGCGCTCCCCGGAGCCGTGCAGGAAGATCACCAGCGGGTAGCGGCGGCCCTTATTGTAGTCGGGCTCCAGCAGGCGGTAACGCAGGGTGTCGCCCTTGTCGGACACAAAGGATTGGCGGCTGAAGCGCGGGGGCTGCGCTTGCGCGGCATGGAGTCCGCAGGCACAAAGCAGCAGGAGCAGGAAGCGACGGAAGCTCATGGAAGCGATTTGCGATCAAGTTCCGCAGAAACCCGGCAAGGGCCAAGTCTTTTTCCAGACCCCTCCACCGAAACCAGGGTCGGGGGCGCCGCAAGCGGCGGTTGCGCCTGCGGCGCGTCGCAACGTCGCTACGACACAACGGCGCTACGATACGTTTAACCAGCAGTAGCGTGTCGTGGCGCCGCCGCGCCGTTGTGCCGTAGCGAACAAGGCCGCTTGCGGCCGCCCGCCGTAGCGTCAGCGAAGGCGGGCCCAGGCCCGGAAGATCCGCGGCATGCTGATGATCGTGCGCGGGTCGGCGGTAAAGGCTTTCAGTTCATCCACGGTCACCTGCCATTCTTCTTCCGTTGCCAGCCCCTGCTGCAGCAGCGCCGGGCCGATCTTTTCGAGGGTATAGACCGCCATCCATTTGCCGGCGCCTTTGTGAAAGACGGGCTGCAGCAGGTCGAAGCCGGCCTCTTGAAGGCCGGCGGTGCCGAGGAGTTCAAACAGGCGGCGGCCAACGTGCGGGTCCTGGCCGTTGTGCCGCGCGGCGCGCTCGTACCAGTCTACGTAGCGGTCAAAGGCGGCGCTGGCCGGGTAGCAGAAGTGGCCGGCAAAATCGACGTCCTCCAGCAGCACGAGCCCGCCGGGGCGGGCGGCCCTGGCGAGGTTGCGGAGCACGGCTCCGGCGTCGGTCATATGGGAAAAGAGGAAGCGCGCATAAGCGACATCGTAGGTATCCGTGCTGTCGAACGAAGTCGCATCGCCCTGGGTGAAGGTGACATTCGGAACGCCCTCTTCGGCCGCATCTTTCCGCGCCAGCCCGATCAGTTTTTCGTCGAAGTCGATGCCCGTCACCTGCTGGGCATAGCCGGTCTTTGCGGCGGCTATTGACAACGATCCGCCCCCGCAGCCCAGGTCGAGGAAGCGGTGTACGGGGCCGGGCTCGAGGCGGCGCAGCAGGTCGAGCGTGCCGCCGTTGAGGATGCGGCCGAGGAGCGCCAGGCGCTCTTTGCCCGAGGCGCCGCCGGCGATGATGTATTGCGACATACGGGTAAGGTACGGCATTCGGGAAGGAAGTAGTTAAGTCGGGGTTCCGTAGAGACGCACTATGTGCGTCTTGTTACCATGTCCGTATAGGCACGAAACGCGTCATCGCATGGCAACACCAAACAAGCGCGGTAGGTACCCGCCCCGAAGGGGGCGGAATATCGTTAGCCCCGGGCGGCACGCCCGGGGTAGGATACGCCCGGCCGCGAAGGCGCGCCCTGTAGGGGCGCCATTTTATCCCTGGGGCTTAAGCCCCCGGGGAAGGCCCATTCTATGCGGTGGCACCCCGCCAGCTGGCGGATGCGCTTTGTTCCTACCCGCATTAACCCCGGGTTGCACCCGGGGCTACCGACAGGCTGCCCCTCCGGGGCAGTTCGTTACCGACGCATTTCCAAAGAATTAATTTTAGACAGCCTCTTATTGCTTTTAAAAAAAAGCCGGGCGAGCGCCCGGCTCCTTCTTCCTAACCCGTAACTTTCTTCGCCTTCGGCGTGTGATCGACCGTAAAGCCGAACTCACCCAGTTTCTTCAAATTCTTTGCATAGGTGCCTTTCAGCGCGTCGCGGCTGGCGGTAACGGCGCCCTTGATGGCGGGGAGGTAGCGGTTGCGCTCGCCGTACAGCTCTTCGAGCTGGCGCTCCATGGCGGTGATCTTTTCCTGGAGGGACGTCGCTTTTTGCAGGTCGGGGAGTACCTGCGTCCAGTTGTTGTCTTCCATCGCGTTGAGGGGAGATGCCGCGCCCAGCAGCACATGTTGGGCGCTCACGTCGCCGGCCAGCGCCAGCAGTCCTTTGGGATCCTGCGGAATGCGGATCCTGGGGTTTGTGTTTGCCATGAAATAAGAATTTAGAAACCGAATCTAGTAAGCCCGGCCATTCCGGCCAACGTAGAAATACGGTCGGAAAATACGGTACCCCGCCTGCAAGGTTGCGGCACCGGCCCCGAAGGTTGCGGGTCCGGAAGGGAACGTTGGCGCCGCCCCACTTCATGTTGCGGATGGCAACCGGAATGTTCACGGCCGCAAAAGCAACGTTGCGGATGCCGGAAGGAACATTGCGGTTGGCGAAACGAACGTTTCCGATGACAAAATGAATGTTGCGGATGGTAAAATGAACGTTGCAAGCCCCTCCCGCAATGTTCATTTTACCAGAATGAATGTTGCAGACCCCTCCCGCAACATTCATGGAGGGGTGACCGGTCATGGCAGGCAGGAGCGCCGTTATTGTACGAAGCGGGCCACGTAGCCGTAGTTGCAGGCGGCCCAGCCGCGGTTGGCCGCGCTGAAGTGGATCTCGTTGATGGTGAGGTTCAGGAACACGAGCACCACGTTCCAGCGGGCGCCGCCGTCGGTGGTTTTATACACCCGCCTGCCGTCGCTCACGTAGCCGTTGGCGCTGTCGAGGAAGTCCACGTCCATATAACCCGTCGTGCCGGTATAGGCCGTCAGCACGGGCGTGGCCGTGGCGCCGCCGTCGACGGTCTTGTACACGGTGCGGCCCGCCGCGAAGTAGCCCGTCTGGGCATTCAGGAATTCGATACCCCCGGCGTTGCCGCTGGCGCTGAAGCCGGCGGTCCAACTCGTGCCGCCGTCGGCCGTGCGGTAGAGGCGCCCCTCCCGATTCACCCAGCCGTTGGACGCGTCGATGAAGTGGAGCGTTGTGCGGGTGTTGGCAAAGGAGCCGAAATTGTACAGCGTATCGGCCGCTTGCGAGCTGGGATTAATCTTCCAGAAATAGCGGGCGCTGGTGGCGTAGCAGGTGCCGGCCGCAGGCATGTATACGTCGTGGAAGTTCGTGAACACATCGCGCGTGTTATAGATATACGAGAAGAAGCTGCTGCCGTCGATGGTCTTGATGATCTTGTTGTCGGTGCCGGTAAACACGGCGGCGCTGCTGCCGAAGGCCGCGATATTACCCGGGTTATAGGGCGAGGCATAGTCCACCCACGAAGTGCCCCCGTTGGTGGAGCGGTAGATGCCCGCCGTGCCGCAGGCGTAGCCACGCTGGTTGTCGGTGAAGTAGATGTCGTAGATGCTCCCGGGCAGGCCCGTGTTGTAGGCCGACCAGCCGGTTGTGAGTGTGTCGCGCGGGCCGTTGTAGGGCGTAGCCGGCGGCGGCACGGTGCTTTTCTTTTCGCACGCGCCCAGGAGCAGGGCCGGCAAAAGGAGGCTGGGCAGGGCGTAAGTGCTGCGTACGTTCATGGCGGTAGTAGGCTGGTTGTACCGGTAAGGTAGGTATTTCTTCAACGGGTTGCGCGGGCACGGTGGCGGTGCTTGTGGCCACGGAGCAGGCGGTAATCAGGAAACCGGGGCGGCGGGAAACGCCTTTACATTGAACAGCAGCAGCCCCAGCAGCGCCAGCAGCCAGAGCGTAACGGCGAGCAGCGCGTTGCGGGTGCTCCAGCGGGCCACGGGGTGGCGGCCCTGCTGCATCGTTTTCCAGCGGTATTCGGCAAGGCCCAGGTAGAGCGCCAGCGGGATGAAGCCGAAGGGCGCCAGCTGGAAAAAGCTGCGCAGCGTGTCGGGGCGCAGCAGCACCGGCGCCAGCAGCCAGCACAGGGCTTTGAGCAGCGCCGTGATGCCCAGCGCCAGGGTGAGGGCCAGCAGGGCCCAGGCGCCGAAGGGATTCCGGAACACACGGTAGGCCAGGGAAAGCAGGAAGGACGCCATGGGGCTTCAAGGTAGCAACGGGACGGGTAGATCGGCATTCCCCTCAAGGCAAGGTTTCTCGCAGAGGGCACCGAGGCTGGTACTTCACCAACAGGACACTTGGACAGGACTTCCGGTTGTGCAGGTCGATTATCATTAGGGGTGCAAGAGGGCTGCAAGCAGCGGAAGGGCGAACATTGGGCAGGCGAGGCCCTGTTCGCAATACGCATTCCTCTTTCGCAAGAGATCCCGTTCGCAGGCGAACGGGATGACGGCCGTCAAGGAAGGGATAATAAAGGGCGAGGGCGGCCGAAGGCCGCCCTCGCCGGGAAAGAATGTTGCCTTTCCTTCGCTGCTTGCAGCCCTCCCGCACCCGGGCCGAAGCAACGCTTCAGATCTGCTGAACGGCCCACGTATCTGTTGGTAGCGCAAACGTCTCCGTGCCCTCTGCGAAAACGCGTTGCGCCCTCTGCGAGAAACCTTGCCCTGTGGGAAATGCATCTTTTTAAGGGAGCAGCCCTCGTGGGAACAGCTTTCTTAATACAAAGCAAACAGCGCGAAATACGCCTTCCGGGGTTGCGATGCGGGATCTACGGCCACGCTGAAAGGCGTGGGCTTGCCGCCGTCCTGCGAAAGCAGTCCGGATACGACGATCAGTCGGTTGCTGCCGGGGCGCTCCATCGGGCGGAAGCCCGTGGGCTGAAAGGTATCGTAGCGGTTGCGCTCGGTTTGCGCGCGCAGGGTAGCCAGCACGGAGTCGAGGGGACGCGTCATGAGCGCCGGGTCGTACGCGAAGTAGTTCGCCAGCCCCTCGTATTGCTTGCGGCGCAGGCGACCCGTGAGTTCCTGCACGAAGGGCATCACCGAGGCGGCCTCGGCCAGCTGGGCGTGGCTGAAGGTCGCTTCTTCCAACGGGCGGCCCGTGGGCTGCACGCCCACCACGATGCTGTCGTAGCGGCCGGCGGCGGCGCCGAGGCCTTCGTAAAAGGCATAGGCAGCGCCCGAGGCCACGTGCTTGTTGGAAGGGAAATAGTTGTTGTCCACGGCCGCGGAGCGCGCCAGTGTCAGCACGAAGTTGCGGGGTGCGCGGCGTGCCGTATCCACCGACCCGCCGAACACCGCCGTCACCGCCTTCATCCCCTCCGCTTCGGGCGCAGGCGTGGGTGCATCGGCGCAGGAAAGGAGCAGGAGCGGGCACAGCAGGGGCAGGAGTCGGAAGCGCATGAAAAGCATTTGGGGCGCAGTTTACAGCTTTTCGGCAAAAGTCAGCGGACCGGCTCGAACCAGTGCAGGCGCTGGCGGCCCGGGTAGCGGTCGTCGGTCGCTTCCTCCACCACGACCCGCTCATAGGGCCGGCCCTGCGCATCGGTCACGGACCGGAAGCGACCGTTGGCCGCCCGCGCATACAGGTGCTGGCGAAAGGTCATCGCGGTGCTGCCCTGCGGGTCGCCGGAAAAGTCTTCGGCTACAAAGGCGAATTCGTTTTGGTACAGGAGCACGAGCGGGTGATCGTCGCCACGGAAGGAGCCGAAGAAGGACAGCGCGCGGGTAGCCACATCGTACAGCAGGAATTCCTTTACCGAGCAGCCCAGTCCCGTGCAGGGTTCGGAGCCGAGCGCCAGCAGCAGCAGTTCCTTTTCCCCGTGGCGGTACAGGCGTGCCCAAAGCCTGTTGTTGGCGAAGTCGACGCTGTCGGGCGACCGGTCGGTGACCCCGTTGAGCGTCACCTTGCCGGCAAGGCGAATCACGCGTCCGTCGATCTTCAGCCAGGTCTCCCTGTCGGTGTCGTGGCATTCCACGCGGTGGCGGCCGATCGTGAACACGCTGTCGGCATGCACCTGGCGGGTTCGCTCCTCCTGCGGGCGCAGGGCCACCCGTTGGGCATAGGCGTTCCAGCGGGCGCTGCTGCTGTCGAAGGCGCGCACTTCGGCGGCCGGCGCGGCTACAGCCGCAGGTTTTGTGCCATCGGGTTTGCGAATGGCGTCGGGCTCCCGTTGGTGGCCACAGGCCAGCAGGAGCAGGAGTACCGGAAGCAGGCGTCTCATCAGAACGTACTCCGCTTTTCGATCTCCGGAACGGCGGCGTCGATGCGGCGGGCGAGCTCGGGAAGCTTGATGGTGGGCACGGCGGGAAACAGGTGGTGCTCGAGGTGGTAGAACATGCTGAAGGTGATCCTGTTCTTCCAGCCGCTGCGCTGCGTGCGTGCGAGCTCCGGTGCGTCGTGGGTGTCGTGGTGCACGGTCCATACGGCGAAGAAGGCCATGAGGAATTCACCAACGATCATCACGATGATATGGTAGATAAGGAAGTGCAGCTGGAAGTAGCACACGAGCCCCGCAAACAGGGCGATGGACGCCAGCTCCAGCAGCAGGTTGCGGCGGTAGCGCGCGTTGCCCAGCTGCAGCGTCACTTTGTGAATGAGAAAGATGTGGACCGGCCCGTAAAGGATGGCGCCCCAGCAGCTCATGCCCGCCGACTTACCCTCGTAGTCTTCCTCGGCGAGACAATACTTGTGGTGCCGCAGGTGGTTGAACTTTACGGCGTGGATGGACACCATCATCAGGATGCTGTTGCTGTAGAGGGTGAACCAGGTAAGAAAGCGGTTCGTGCCGAGGGAGTTGTGGAAGCCGTTGTGTACCTGGCGTAAGGCCGTAAGAAAGAAGAAAGCGGAGAACGGAAGGGCGAGGAGGTAGTAGTGAAAATAAGCGAGGGCCATAGAGGCGAGGAACCAGGGAATGGTGAGGTTGTTCTCGATGAGGAGCTCGCGCAGCGTGAGGCGGCGGAGGTCTTTCCATTCTACCCGGCGCAGGAGTTCGGCGTGGGTCATGAGGGCGGGTTTAGGGTTGGGCGAAAATGCGGGGTGAAGGTACGCCGCCGTGCCGTTTCCCAAAGCGCGGCCGCGCCGCCGGATTTACCGTCTGGAGGGTATTTCGGCGCGTCACCGGCGCCGCTACATTTGACGGCATCACAACCACGCACACATGAAAAAAGCAATTGCAGCCTTTCTGCCGCTCCTCCTCGCCGGCGGCGCCGGCGCGCAGGTGGGCCTCAGCGGCGGACTGAACATCGCAAAGTATTCGTACGTGTCCGACCGCGGGCCCCTGATGTCGTTCAATGCGGGCCTCGTTTACCGCAAGGCCCTGCGCGGCACGATGGTCTGGCAGCCGGCGCTCACCTGGTCGGTCAAGGGCGCCACGGTGTATCCCGCCATTCCCATCGGCAGCACCAACCCCAACGAGAAGTACCTCAACCGCCTCGGCTTCGTGCAGCTGGCCGCGCCGTTTTACGGCGGCTCCTCCCTCGGCGACGGCTTCCGCTTCGACATCGGCGCCGGCCCCTACGTGGGCTACCTGGTGCAGGCGAAGCAAACGCAGAAGCGCTACGACGGCAGCGAGGCCGACGTTTCCTTCCGGGTGGGCGGCAAAGACGCGGCCGACTTCACCCCCTTCGACGCGGGCCTGCAGTTCGGCACCGGATTCGTTATGGGCAGCCGCCTCGGCTTCCACGTGCTGTACGACCTCGGGCTGAAAAACGTCAACGCCAGCAGCAACCAGCCGGCGCTGAAGATGCGCACCTGGAGCCTCAACTTTTCGTATTACTTCCGGGGCGGAAACGGCGGCCGCAAGAGCAGCGGCGGCCGGGCAAGCGGTGGTAAACGCAAAAACTCAGGCAGCGGGAAAGGCCTGGGCGGGTTTTAGGTACATCCGGAATTATTTGTAGACGCGCTCTTCGAGCTCGGCGGCGTACACCGTATTGGCCGCGTGACCGCCCGGCTCGTCCACCCAGTTCATTTCCGAGGGAAAGAACGAAAATCCATTACTGCGCACATAACGGCGCCAGGTGTTGGATTGCGTGCCGCGGAAAAGGGGGATGATGGAAAAGCAGGTATGCGGCGTACCCGGGGGCCAGCCGGTGCTGACGAAAAACGCCTGTCCCGGCGGCAGCTGTACTGCTTCGGCCGTCAGGTCCACGAGGATCTTTAGCCGGTTGCGCCGCACCGAGGCTGCGTCTACCTCGATGAGCTTTACCCAGAGTTCCTCGCCGGGGCCACCCGTGAGGGGGTCTTCGGCATAGAGGTGCACGAGCAGCTTTCCATAGCAGTCGGTCTTGCGCGTAGGCAGCCACAGCCGCAGCAGCCGGTAGGCGCGGGTGCTGTCGGGCAGCTCCATGCGCTCGGCAAACTCCGCTTTTCCCTCATCGTTCCCCACTCCCCAGGGAAAACAGATACCTGCAGGAGAATTCCCGGAAATGGAGCAACTCAATTTGATATCCAGGAAAGGCACGCCGTTTCCGAGGAGCAACGTGCGGACGGGTACGGTCTGCCGCACCCGCACCGTATCGAGCGGCCTGGCCACGGGCTCCAGGTCGATCACGTCGGGGAGCTGCGTCAAGTGCTTTGGCGCATAGCCCACGCTGCTGATCAGGGCGGTATCGCCCCCATTGAGGGTAAGTTCGAAAAACCCTTCCCCGTTCGCCACGGCACCCTGCGGGCGGTTCAGCACTTTGATCGTTGCCCAGGGCACGGGCGCGCCGGTCCTGCGGTCGCGGAGGCGGTGGGTGGCTTGGCCAACGGCCACGGTGGAAAGTTGCAGAAGGGCCAGGAGCGGCAACAGGCGTCTTGCAAACATGCGTTGGAACGATTGGTTTAGAAAAGAACTCGGTCGAGGAACCCCGCTCCGTTAACCGCCAGGGCGGCCGCACCCACGCCGGCGGCGAGGCCCGTAACGAAGCGGAGCCAGTTGCGGCTTTCGCGCCAGCCGCCGGCCTGCGTACCCGCGTCGATCAGCATCGGCAGCAGCAGCGCCGCGGCTGCCAGCGACGGCAGCTGCAGCACTCCAAAAAGGAACAGCGGGAACGCCGCCAGACCAGGGTAAAGCCCCGTGCAGCGGGCACAGACCGGGAAGGGCTTGCCTTTCCAATAAAAGGAGCGGTCGGGGCGATGGTGACAGGATACGAGGGGCATCGGGAACTTTCGTTGGCTAAAGGTACGCCGGGGCAATCAGCGCGCCACGCTTCGGTACGAGCGCCCGGGGCGAAGGTAGCGCACGCCCTTGCGGGTGGCGAAGCGCACGAGGATCTCGCGGTCCTGCCCGTCGTATACCTGGAAGTGCAGGTGCGGAAAGGCCGTGTAGCCCGTATTGCCCGAGCGCCCGATGGGCTGCCCCGCGCGGACGCTGTCGCCCACGGCCACCAGCACGCCGCCTTGCTGCAGGTGCCAGTAGCAGGCTTTACCGCCGTCGGCGTGCCGCACGATGACGAAGTTGCCGTCGGCCAGGTTTTCGGGCTGCAGGCCGCCTTTGTCGGAGTCGGCACGGGCGCTTTCCACCACGCCGCCGCGCGCAGCGCAGACGGTGCTGCCCTTTTTCATTTTGAAATCATACGACAACTCGGCCCGGTGGCACATCTTGCTGTTGGCGCCCTGCACAAAGAGGTAGCGCGCGCCGGCGGCGTAAGGCAGCGTGTACACGAAGCTCGTATCATCGCGCCGGCGGCCGGTCTTGAGGTCGTGGATGGCGCGGTCGGTGAGTTGGGCGGAAGCCGCGGTAGCCCCAACGGCAAGCGAGGTACCAAGAAGTAAGCGGAGGAAGATAGCAGCCGTTTAAGGTTGGAAAAACGTTGTTGCCGGCTTTAGGCGTCTTCGCCGCTAACGGGGTTGCCGGTCAGCGAAGATACCAGTGGCTCCAGGCGAGGAACAGCACCAGCAACGCAAAGAAAGCGTTGGCCGCCAGCCGCGGCGCCCGGCGGGATGCGGGCCGGCCGATGCGCTGCACATCGTAGCTGTCCCAGGCCAGCAGCACAAGGGTAAGGGCAACAGCCGGCACGAAAAGGAGGTCGTTCTGGACCGTCGATACCAGCACCACGCCCACCAGGCGGAGGACGCCCCGCAGCGCCCGGCCTTTTTCAAAAGCCGTGGCCACCACGCCGATGGTGACGGGCTGCAGGCTGTTGAGCCGGTCCAGCAGCTCGGCGCGCTCTTCCACCTGCGCGGGCACCACGATCGTATGCCGCGGCTCACGGCCCCGGATGACCAGGGCGCCGCTTTTATCTTCTTCGATGGACGAGATATCGTACGCATGCAGCGTCAGTGGTTCGGCGCCTTCCGCGTGGCGGGTGAGCTCGCGGTCGGAAACCTCCAGGCGGAAGGAGCGGAAGAAGCGCCGGTAGCGCCCCAGCACCCGCAAGCAGGCGAAGGTGATGATGCCGCCGAACAGCAGCACCGGGAAGGCGAGCCCCCAAAGCCCATCGCGCGGCGGGCGCGCCCAAAGCTGGATGCCGCCCACAACGCCGCCGGCAATAAGTAAAATGGGAAGTACACGGCTGAAAAAGCGCCGGCGCATCTCTTCATAGGCGCCCGCGCGGGTACGGAAGGTCCGGGTCATAATCAAAGATAGCGGGGACTTACGATCGCGCGTTCGTAGATCTACGATACGCCCCTGCGCAGAAACGCCCGATTTTTCAAAAAAGCCTTTTCCAAACTTGCCGCGACATTAGAAGGAGATTAGGTTTGTGTCATCCAATATCCAAATCCAATCTTATGAGAACCGAAACTTCCAACCGCTGGCTGAATGCTGTTTTGTTACTGGCCCTTGTCGTAGCCCTTTACCTGAACTTCTCGTATAGCGACGAAGATCTGCAGGAGTACTACAAGACCCAAACGCTGCAGGCGCCGCCGGCGGATGCAACCGGTTCCCTCTCTGCCCGGTAAGGGTTCATGTTTTTATTCGTTTTTAGGTAAATCAGAACCTCGCTTTGGCGGGGTTTTGATTTTGGCCCTTTTACCATTATTCAGCTCTCGGTCGGAAGAAACAGCAGGATCGCGCGGGAAGGGCAGATCAAATGAGTACATGAGTACATGATTACATGAGGTTGAGGGACTACGCATTTGTGGGCTTGCCGACCGCTGTTTTGATACTGCTGACGAAAATGGAAATGAGCTCATTGTTTTCGATGATATCTGCCGCCAGCTCCTCTTCCGGTATCCATCGGCACACACGGATAATCCTCAGGTTGATAAAAGTCTCCTTCAATTCTTTGAGCGCGACTTTCATCTTATGTACAAAATCGGCACGGCTTTCCGCACCTTGTGCTTCTCCGTACAGCAACGCCGGTGCCGTGCCGCTGCGAACCAACTGGTCGGAAAAGTGTTTTGCCGCTGCCGTTTTGGGCAAGTTTGCAGAGACAATCACCATCCGTGCCGCAAAAGCAATGAGCCGCGTTTCGAGATCTACCACCTTCTGATTCATTGACCTTCTATTTTGTGCGAAAATGAATCGCCTGTTTTGTCCGGCCATGGGCTTTTACCCCCGCATTCCTGTTTTTTTCATCAGCGAAAACCACCTATCCACTCATGTAGTGATTTAATCATGTACTCATGTAATCTGCCATCCTTTTTTCCTTCCCGGCCTCTACCTTCGTACGATGGAATCTCCCGAAAAGAAATTATTCCTCCTCGACGCCATGGCGCTCATTTTCCGGGCGTATTACGCGCTGCTCCGCAACCCGCGCGTGACGTCGAAAGGAAGAAATACCAATGCCCAGTTCGGCTTCACCAATACGCTCATCGATCTGATCAACAACCAGAAGCCCACGCACATGGCCGTGTGCTTCGAAGGCGGCGCGCCCGCCGGCCGCATGGCCGACTTCGCCGATTATAAAGCCAACCGCCAGGAAGCACCCGAAGACATCTCCGCTTCCATCCCCGACATCAAGCGGATGCTGCGGGCCTTTAATATTCCCATCCTCGAAAGCGAAGGCTTCGAAGCCGACGACGTGATCGGCACCCTGTCGAAGCAGGCCGAAAAACTGGGCTACGAAGTGTACATGGTGACGCCCGACAAAGACTACGGCCAGCTCGTGAGCGACAAGGTGAAGATCTACAAGCCCGGCTACCAGGGCGGCGAAGTGGAGATCATGGGCCCCGAAGAGGTGTGCAACAAGTGGTGCATCAAAGACGTGAGCCAGGTGATCGACATGCTCGGTCTCATGGGCGACGCGGTAGACAACATCCCCGGCATCGCCGGCGTGGGCGAGAAGACCGCCTGCAAGCTGCTCACCGAATTCGGCACCCTCGAAAACGTGCTCGAAAACGCAGATAGCATCAAGGGCGCCATCGGTGAAAAGGTGCGCAAAGGCAAGGAGCAGGCCCTCATGAGCAAGCGCCTCGCCACCATCATCACCGACGTGCCCGTGGAATTCCACGAAGAAGACTTCCGCCTCAAGGAATGGAACAAAGACGCCCTCCGCGAGGTATTCCTGGAGCTCGAATTCCGCACCTTCATCAACCGCCTCCTCGGCGACAACCTGCCCGACGCGCCCGCCCGCAAGTCCGCCGGCCAGCAGCCCGGCCTCTTCGACGCTGTGCCCGGCGAAGAACCGTCCAACAACGTGGTAACGCCCGGAAAGAACATCGGCAACACGCCGCACGACTATACGCTGGTGGAAAGTGAAGGCGAATGGACCGAGCTGCTCGCCGCTCTCGACCGCTCGCCCGAGATCTCCTTCGACACCGAAACCACCGGCATCGACGCCAACACCGCCGACCTGGTGGGCATGAGCTTCTCCGTGGAGACCGGCAAAGGCTGGTATGTGCCGCTGCCCGTGAAAAAAGAAGAAGTTGTAGAAATACTGAAGCGCTTCGCGCCCGTGTTTGCGCGGCCCGACAAGCTGTGGGTCGGCCACAACACCAAGTACGACCTGCTGATGCTGAAGTGGTATGGCTTCGAGATCGAAGGCCGCCTCTTCGACACGATGCTGGCCCACTACCTCATAGAGCCCGACGGCAAGCGCAACATGGACTGGCTCGCCGCCAAGTACCTCGGCTACGAACCCATTCACATCGAGGAGCTCATTGGCAAGAAAGGAAAGAACCAGGGCACCATGCGCGACGTGGAGTTGCAGAAGGTGAAGGAATACGCGGTGGAAGATGCCGACATCACGCTGCAGTTCAAGCCCGTGTTTGAGCCGCAGATGACCGCGTCGGACGTGCGCCGCGTGTTCGACGACGTGGAGATGCCGCTGGTGAAGGTGCTGCGCGACATTGAGTTCGAAGGCGTGCGCGTGGACGTGGACTTTCTCCGCGCCTATTCGCGCCAGCTCGAAGAAGAAGCGCGTACCCATGAAGAGCAGGTATACGAGCTCGCCGGCCAGCGCTTCAACCTGGGTTCGCCCAAGCAGCTCGGCGAGGTGCTGTTTGAGCAGATGAAGCTCGACCCCAAAGCGAAGAAGACGAAGACCGGCCAATACGCCACCGGCGAAGACGTGCTGAGCAAACTGGCCAAAGAGCACCCGCTCTGCGACCACATCCTCGCCTACCGCGAATTCACGAAGCTGCGCTCGACTTATGTAGACGCGCTGCCCGAGCTGATCAACCCGCGCACGGGCCGCATCCACACCAACTTCGCGCAGGCCGTGGCCGTCACCGGCCGCCTGTCGAGCAACAACCCCAACCTCCAGAACATTCCCATCCGCACCGAGCGGGGCAAAGAGATCCGCAAGGCCTTCATTCCCCGCGACGAAAACCATATCCTCGTTTCGGCCGACTACTCGCAGATCGAGCTGCGCATCGTGGCCGCCCTCTCCGGCGACCCCGCCATGTGCGACGCTTTCCGCCAGGGTAAGGACGTACACACCGCTACGGCCGCCAAGGTGTATAACGTGGGTGAAGAGGAAGTGACGAAGGTGCAGCGCTCGAAAGCAAAGAGTGTCAACTTCGGCATCATCTACGGGCAAGGCGCCTTTGGCCTTGCCGAGAACCTGCGTATCCCCCGCGCCGAAGCAAAAGAGATCATCGACAACTACCGCCAGGAGTTTGCCGGCATCACCGCGTATATGGATGGCACCATCAACTTCTGCCGCGAGCACGGCTACGTGCAGACGGTGCTGGGCCGCAAGCGCTGGCTCCGCGACATCAACAGCGCCAACTTCACCGTGCGCGCGCTCGCCGAGCGCAACGCCATCAACTCGCCTATTCAGGGCACCGCGGCCGACATGATCAAGCTCGCGATGGTGAACGTGCACAACGCCTTTAAAAAGCACGGCTTCCGGAGCCGCATGATCCTGCAGGTGCACGACGAACTCGTGTTCGACGTCGTCAGGGAAGAGCTCGAGCTCGTGCAGCCGGTGATCCTGGAAGCGATGCAAAGCGCGATGGTGCTGCCGAACGACATCCCCGTGATTGCCGAAGTAGGCAGCGGAACGAACTGGCTGGAAGCACACTAGCCCCCTGTCCCCCGAAGGGGACACTTAGGCCGAAGTTGCTTAATTGATCTGGGCTATTCTTAAAGTTGACAAATGGTTCGCGCAGCGACCCATCTGTATTTTTGGAGTTATTGTAAAATGAACGTGGAAAACAAGGAAGACGCATCAAACCTGAGTGCCCCCTTCGGGGGACAGGGGGCCGTTTATTACTGTTACGATGCTTGGTGTGGTTGGTGCTACGGCTTTTCGCCGGTCATCAAGCGACTGGCCGAAGAGTACAAGGACAAGCTTCGTTTTGAGGTGCTGTCGGGCGGCATGATCCGGCCGGAGACGCCGCAGCATTTCGGGCCCATTGCAAAATACATCCAGACGGCGTATACGCGCGTGGAGGAGCTTACCGGCGTCAGGTTCGGTGAAGACTTCCTGTGGCACGTGTTTCACCCCGACGACACGGATTGGTTTCCCGACTCCACGATGCCGGCCATTGCGCTATGCATCCTGAAGGAAGCCGCGCCGGAGCGGCAGGTGGAGATCGCGTCTGACCTGCAGTATGCGCTCAACTTCGAGGGCCGCGACCTCACCGACCCCGAGGCCTATCGCCACCTGCTGCCGAAGTACGGCATCAGCGAAGACGATTTCTATACCAGGCTTTCTTCCGAAGAATACCGCGACCAGGCGCTGTACGAATTCTCGCTCGTGCAACAGCTGCAGGTAACCGGCTTCCCGGCCGTATTACTACAGGTAGACGACCTCAGGTTTTACCTGCTCGCCAGTGGTTATACACACTACGATGACCTGGAAGCCCGCCTGGAGCGGGCATTGAATAATGTTTAATCAATAATTGCGAATGTTTAATGGGCTTTCCCTTCCTTACCTATTAGTCATTAAATATTAAACATTATTCATTCGGTATCTCTATCTTCCGCCCCCATGAACTTTCTGCTTCGTTTTTTCATACCGGCGGCGCTGGCTTATTTTCTTTTCTGGTACATGCCCGGCAGCCAGCTTCGCGACCCGGCGGGCACGCTGCTGGCGGCCGTTGTGATCGCCCTGCTCGACAGCTTCGTCAAGCCCGGGCAGGTGACGAAGCGCTTCCCCGTCACGGTGTATACGCTGATCCTTGTACTCACCGCTGCCAACGTGCTGCTGATCAGGGTCAGCGACCGCTACATTCCCGGTTTCGACATCATTGGCTGGGCCCGCCCGTTGGCGGTAGGTTTCGCCGTTGCGGCACTTTCCCTGCTCATCGACCGTATTGTGAAGGGGGATTGATACTTTTGGGCCCCAAAATAGCGCTATATGGAGTTTCAACGCCGCGGCCTCGATGCCGGCCAGCTGACCGATATCTATAAGAAGCTGCTCTGGCCGCGCCTCATCGAGGAGAAGATGCTCGTGCTGCTGCGGCAGGGCCGCATTTCGAAGTGGTTCAGCGGCATCGGGCAGGAGGCCATCGCCGTTGGCGCCACCATGGCGCTGCAGCCCGACGAGTGGGTGATGCCCCTGCACCGCAACCTCGGTGTGTTCACCACCCGCAATATGCCGCTGAGCCGCCTCTTCAAGCAATGGCAGGGCGCACAGGACGGCTATTCGCTCGGCCGCGAGCGCTCCTTTCACTTCGGCACCCGCGAGCACCATATCTGCGGCATGATCTCCCACCTTGGCCCCCAGCTCGCCATCGCCGACGGCGTGGCCCTGGCGCACAAGCTTCGGAAGGAACAAAAAGTGTCACTCGCCTTTACCGGCGACGGCGGCACCTCCGAAGGCGACTTTCACGAGGCCCTCAACACCGCCGCCGTGTGGGACCTGCCGGTCATTTTCATTATCGAAAACAACGGCTACGGCCTTTCTACTCCCGTGCGCGAGCAGTACCGCTGCGCCCAGCTTTCCGACCGCGCCAAAGGCTACGGTATGGAAAGCGTGGTGATCGACGGCAATAACATTCTTACGGTCTACGACACCATCAAGGGGGTGCGCGACTATTGCCTCCGCGAGCAGAAGCCCTTCCTCGTAGAGTGCATGACCTTCCGCATGCGGGGCCACGAAGAAGCCTCGGGAACGAAATACGTACCCAAGGAGCTCTTCGACGAATGGGCGGAGAAAGACCCCATCACCAACTACGAACGCTGGCTGCACGAAGAAGGTATTCTCGATTACAGCAGCATTGAAGAAATACGGAACGAATACAAGCTGAAGATCGAAAGCGAGCTGAAGATCGGCTTCGACTCGGCACCGATCGTGGTGGATACGAAAAAGGAAGTGAACGACGTGTATGCGCCCCACCCGGCCCATTCCCTGGCCCCATCGCGGGGGGAAGGGGGACGCGAGCTTCGGTTTATTGATGCTTTGAAGGAAGGCCTCCACCAATCCATGGAGCGCCACAGCAACCTCGTGCTGATGGGACAGGACATCGCCGAATACGGCGGCGCCTTCAAGATCACCGAGGGGTTTGTGGAAACGTTCGGCAAGGAGCGCGTGCGCAACACGCCGCTCTGCGAAAGCGCCATCGTAGGTGCGGCCCTCGGCCTTTCGCTCGAAGGGTTCAAGGCGATGATGGAAATGCAGTTTGCCGACTTCGCCACCGTAGGCTTCAACCAGATCGTGAACAACCTCGCCAAGATCCACTACCGCTGGGGCCAGAATGCCGACGTAGTGATCCGCATGCCTACCGGCGGCGGCGTGGGCGCCGGCCCGTTCCACAGCCAGAGCAACGAAGCCTGGTTTGTAAAAACACCGGGGCTGAAAGTCGTTTATCCTTCCTCGCCCGAAGACGCCAAAGGCCTGCTCATCGCGGCCTTCAACGACCCCAACCCCGTGATCTACTTTGAGCACAAGGGCCTTTACCGCAGTGTGAGCGGCGCCGTGCCCGAGGGCTATTACGAAACGCCCATCGGGAAAGCCCGCACCGTACGCACCGGCGACGACATCAGCATCATCACCTACGGCGCCGGCGTGCACTGGGCCGAAGACTACGCCGCCGCGCACCCCGAGTACGCCATCGAGATACTCGACCTGCGCACGCTGCTTCCGCTCGACTACGACGCCATCCGCGCGGCGGTGCGCAAAACCGGTAAGGTGCTGCTGCTGCACGAAGACACGCTCATTGGGGGCATCGGCGGCGAGCTCGCGGCCTGGATCGCGGAAAACTGCTTCGAATGGCTCGACGGCCCCGTGCTGCGCTGCGCTTCGCTGGATACGCCGGTGCCCTTCAATATGGAACTGGAAAAGAATTTTATGGCGAAGTCGAGACTGGGGGAATACGTAGAGCGCCTGCTGGCGTATTGAGGGAAGATTACATGGGGAAGGAAATGGGCCTTCCCCTCTTACCTCATGTACTCATGTAATCATTTGCGCTGCCTTCTTTATTCTTTTCCTTTCTCTCCCACAAACCAATGATCCCTATCGCGGAAGAGGACGTTGAACGTGGTGAGCGACCCGTAGATGCGGGTGATGTATTGCTGCAGGTTCACCTTGTCTTCGTCGGTGAGCACCTTGTGCGCGTTGATCTGCTGCTCGAGCACGCGCAGGCGGTCGCGGAGCATCACGATCTTGTGAAAGAAGTCTTCGATGGGCACTTCCTTGGCCTTGAGTGATTTGTCGGCGGGCTGCAGCAGCAGCATTCCCTTTTGCCAGCGGTCGCCAAGCGGAGCGGGCTCGGTGATGCCGCCCCAGAGGCGCAGGATCTTCACGAGGGAACGCTCCACGTCGCTGTGCGTTTCGATCTCCGGCGATACGTTGTCGGGAATGATCTCTTCGAGGGCGCTGTCGTTCTTGTCGATCTCCTTGGTGCCGTGGTAGATGAACGTGATGAGGTAGCTGGCGAAGCGCACGCCGGTAACGACGCCGGGCCCGAACTGCGTATGCTGCAGGCGCGTGCCGATGCCGAGGGTAAGTTGGTCTGGTTCCATGAAGGCAATTTAGAGAAATGTCTGATGTCGGATCTCGGATGTTTGATTTGTTTTTCAATGTCGTCCGCAAAGCAAAAAAGGATCGCGTAGCAATCCTTTTCATATGAGACATCAGGCATCCGACATCAGCGCTTCTTAAGGAACAGCGGTTTGGCTACGCGCAGCACGATCGGGATGCACATCGGGATCCAGAAAGCCGTGCGCGGGGCATTGGCATACACGATAGCCATCAGCACAAACATCAGCGGCGGCGTGAGGGCACGGAAGATAAAGTACCGGCCTTCGGTAGCGTCGATGCCTTCGGCCAGGCCGCGCTTGGGGTTTTTGACGTACAGCCAGATGGCGAGGTTCATGCCGCCCAGCAGGATGATATTGGCGCAGTAAACGATCACCGGCGTGCTGACGCCACTGAGTACATATTCGCTGTAGAAGCCCGAGCTGAAAGGCATCAGCACCACGCCGAGCAGGAAATACAGGTTCATCCAGAGCAGGCGCCGGTCGTAGTTGACCACGAAGCTGAAGATCCGGTGGTGCACGGTCCAATACACGCCGATGATGATGAAGGAAACAAGGAAGCCGATGAATTCGGGGATCATCTCCCCTAACTGGTGCCGCAGCTGCGCGTCGGTGACGGCGTGCCGGTCAAACTTCGGCACCTTCAGCTCGATGGCCAGCAGGGTGATGGCGATGGCAAAAACCGCGTCGCTGAACAGGATCATGCGCTCCAGCTGGAATTCCTTTTTCAGCTCGTGTTGCAGATGGTCACTCATGGGAGAAAGATAATCAATCAGGTAACCGGTTAATCGATTGACCGGTTAATTAATTACCCGGTTAACCGGTCACTCATTGCTGCTCCGGTGGCGCGGGTGTTTTTCCCATCCAGGCATCGTAACAGAGTTTGATATAGGTCTGGAAGTCGTAGTCGGAGGCGCCGCGGGTGAATTCCACCGAGGGGCGGAAGCGCTCCTGGAAGGCGTCGAGGTCGGGGCCGGTGAGGCCGGTGAGGCGGCGGATGAGGGGCTTGCTGAAGCGGTTGTCGATATATTTCTGCTCCTCTTCGGCCAGCAGGCGGGCCTGGAAGCGGGCGGAGCTTTTGTTTTTGCGGAACTGGAAAAGGCGGATGAGCTCGTTGACGTCGATGCCCGCGCCCCCGGCGCCCACGGAGGTCATGGTGCCCAGGTTGGGCCGCTGGAAGTCGAAGGCCCGCGCATATTCCTGGCGGTTGCGCGCCGAGTCGATGCGGTAGTTGCGGCCATACACCACCACTTCTTTCAGCACCTTGTAGCGGCTGCCCGTGGCCGGCACGCGCAGGGCGATGTCGAACTGGCTGAGATCGGGGATCGTTTTGACGGCATACTTCAGCGTGGGCTTGCCGAGGAAGGTAAACCACACCGAATCTTTGTCCGACACCGGCAGGCTGTACGCGCCTTCGGCACCCGTGACCACGCTGTTGCCGGCGGTGCTGGATACGATGACGGCGGAAAGCGCATAATTGCGGGAAGAATCGTAGACCGTGCCCTTCAGCGTATACTGGGCCGAGGCGCCCAGGGCGCCCAAAAGGGTAAAAGAAAACAGGAGCAGTAGCCGGAGGTTCACGATGAGGGCAAGTTAGTCCGGGAAACGTGAACGGAATGTTATTCGTAAGTGCAGCAGGTTAAGGAGGCGAAGGGCAATAAGGGTCGGAACCGCGAAGAAAAAAAGGAAAGAAGTTATTCCGCTAAGTTTTTGTTTCAATAAACATGTCCCGCTTGCGGGACATTTTCGTAGCCCTTCGCGTAACAGCTTATTCTCTTCTTCGCGGTTCAAAACGCTTCTGCTCTTCTACGAAACTTTCTCTCAACGCCGCCCGGCAGGCGTCGCTGGCGCCAGCCCCCTAAACCTCCTAAACCTCCTAAACCCCTCTAAACCCTAAACCCCCTAAACCTATCTTTGCCCCATGTCAATGACCACCCTACGTGCGGCGATCGATGCAGGCGCCGCTGCCATCCGCAGCTTTTCCGACCGTGCCTTTGAAGTGAGCAACAAGGAGGGGATCAACAACCTCGTGACCGAGGTGGACCATGCCTCGGAGAAGGCGATTATGGATGTCATCCGCGCCGCCCACCCCGACCACGCCATCCTCAGCGAAGAGTCGGGCGCCAACGAGCAATCGTCGCCCTGGAAGTGGATCATCGACCCCATCGACGGTACTGTCAACTTCGCCCACCACATTCCCATCTGCGCCATTTCCATTGGCCTCGAGCACGAAGGCAAAATGGTGCTCGGCGGGGTGTACAACCCGTTCATGGACGAATTGTACCTAGCCGAGCGCGGCAAGGGCGCCACCCTCAACGGCAAGCCGATCCACGTTTCTAAAAAAGACAAGGTGATCAACGCCTGCATGGTCACCGGCTTTCCTTACACCTACCTCGACGAGCCCAACGGGCCGCTGCAGGTGTTCGAGCGCTTTATCCGCCGCGGCATCCCCGTGCGCCGCCTCGGCTCGGCCGCCATCGACCTGTGCTGGGTAGCCGCCGGCCGCTTCGACGGCTTCTACGAGCACAAGCTCCAGGCCTGGGACAGCGCCGCCGGATGGATCATCGTGGAAGAAGCCGGCGGCCGCGTTACCCGCCTCAACGGCGATCCCTTCGATTGCTACCAGCCCGGCATCGTGGCCACCAACAGCGTCATCCACGACGAGCTGCTGGAGTGGGTCAAAGGAAACGCACCGGAATAAATTAACCGGTTACCCGGTTATTGGTGTATTCCGCGCGCTTCAACCGCAATAAGCTTTCCAGCTCGTGCAGGTTGTACGGAAGCGCGTTGGACGACAGCGCCAGCGGGGAGCCATAGCGCTTGTAGTTTTGGCGGGCGCCCTGCTTCCCCAAAAAACTCGTTTGCCGCGCCAGGTATTGTTCGGGGTTATGTACGCTGATGATCAGGAACTGCTGGTTCATCACCCGCACCGTGGAATAGCCCGCGATGTCGGTCCAGGGCACGAAGCCGTTGGGAAAGGCGCTGCTGTTGTCTTCGATGCCGTTGCGGTCGATGATAAAGGCCGGCCGCTTGTCGGACAGCTTCCGCGCGAAGAAGAAACCGCTCCACCCGAAAAAGAGGATCGACAGGCCCCCGGCGACGGAGCGGGCTGCCGGGTCGTTGAAAATGGAGCGGTCGCTTTCGGGGCGGGACAGCAGCAGCCAGGCGCCCGCGGCCACAAAGGCCAACGATAGCAGCAACAGTTTTACAAGCTTTCCTTTGCTGTGCGGAATTTCGATGCGTTCGGTAGGGTTCATAGCGTTGGGAATGTGTGGAAAACGGAAGATCAGGATTTTTTCTTACGCGGCGGCTTCAGGTACTTCCGGAACACCGTCGTGTAGCGGTCGCCGAAGGTCACCTTCGTGATGTTTTCGAAGGGGATGATGCTCCATTGCCCCGCGAGCTGTCCATCCGGATCGTAGGTCTGCACCCCCACGCTGTGGAGGCTCACCAGCTCCACAGGCCCGATAAAAAAACCGGGCTCTTCTTCTTCCTCGCATTCAACGATGACGTGCAGATCGCGGCGCTTCAGTGCGCGGAAAAGGTCGGGCCAGCTGTCGGGCGGGAGCGGCGGCTCGATGCCGAAGGTTCCTTCCAGCACCCCTTCTGCGCGCAGGATCTTGTGCAGCGTTTTTTCGTAGGGACCGCAGCGGATGCCCTCCAGGTCGCGGCGCCGCAGGACCGAATAGCCGTTGAGGAGAAACTCATCTTCCCGTTGCAGCAGCAGCAGGTCGGTGGAGAAGACGAGCAGGTACCCGCTTACATACAGGTCGGGCTCGTCGAAACTGCGGAACAGCGTCACGAGCTCCTTTTTCTGCACATACCCTGTCAACTCCGCGTCGGTTACGATAAGCATATGAGGAAGTTACGCTAACGCCCGCCCTGAAACAATGGCACAGCCACGGGCCGGCGCAGCCGGCTTTTGTGTAAAAGGAAGCGCCCGCACGCGTGCGGACGGCGCCTCTTGTAAAAGATCTGCT
>NZ_SKFH01000015.1 GCF_004343705.1 Flaviaesturariibacter aridisoli | reverse complement strand
GAAGCCTCGCAGAAATGCGGGGTTTTTTTATGCCCCTACCTGAAGGTAGGTTGGCTAGCGCGTCCCGCCTGCGGGCGGGAAGGTCACCGGTTCGACTCTGGTTTCCTCCACCACCGTTCGTGGCGAAGGACGAAGCTTTAAATCGGCCCTACCGAAAGGTGAGGCTTTTTTATGTCCCGTTAAGTCCTTCTGCGGTTACATCATCTATGCCGCGTCGCTCGACCAATACTATCTCGGCTCCACAGGTAACCTGGAAGACCGGCTTTACCGGCATAGGAATTCCGGGAGTAAGGGCACTAAAAAAGCGAAAGACTGGGCGCTTCGTAATACCGAGTCGTGTGCGTGGCGTGCAGAAGCGCTGAACCGGGAAGCGGCATGCCCCTGCAGCATCCGTTCGATACGCGGCCCGGCGACGGCGCCCGGCGGAATAGTATGGGCGCGGATACCCCATTTGCCGGGTTCAATGGAAAGGGTGTTCGTACACCCGATGTTACCCGCTTCGCCCGGGCATAAGGGCTGCGGTTCTCACACCCGAACCAGCCCGCTACCGACGACCTATTGATGATGGCACCGTTCGGCAACCACTATTTTCTGAGGATGGTGGTTACCCAGCCGGCAAACGCCTCCATAAACTTTTTCATGAAGTCACGCGTGGATTCGTTCGTGAGCGTTCCGCTTTCATCGAATAGTTTGGATGCGCCGCCCACGTATGCTTCGGGATGTTGCATCGTGGGTACGTTGATAAAGACGAGCGATTGCCGGAGATGTTGGTTGGCGCCGAAGCCGCCGATGGCACCGGGCGAGACACTTACGACCGCGCCAGGCTTTCCGTTCCACACACTTTTACCATAGGGCCGCGATCCAACATCGATCGCATTTTTCAGTACGGCGGGAACCGAACGGTTGTACTCCGGCGTTACAAACAGGACGCCGTCCATACCTTTTATTTGGTCCCGGAACGAGGTCCAGGCTTCGGGTGCCGACGCATCCAGGTCCTCGTTATAAAGGGGCAATTCGCCGATGCTGATGATCTGGAGCGAAAGGGATGGCGGTGCGAGCTCCTGCAGTGCGCGCGCCATCTTCCGGTTAAAGGACTCCTTGCGTAAACTGCCGACAAGTACGGCGATCTGGTAACGTTCCATGTGCCTGATTATTTGCGGTTATTGCCGGCCGCCACCTTAGGATGGACCTGGTGAAGATGCGGGCGCAGCCATAGATCCTGAAGTTACGGACGTTCCGCACAGTCTGCGATGTCCGTTAACGCTACCGCCGATTTCCCATAGCGCGAAACATCGGTAAGGACGGTCTCGGCATAAGGCGGAGTTCATCATTTGATAAATCGCGCGTTCATACACCGTTTTGCCCAGTCCGGTAAAAAAGTACTTGCCCCGCGCATAACCTACGAGCATCTTCGTTAAAGTAATCACCAAGACCACATTCATGAAGAAAATCACCCTGCTCCTGACCTTGCTGTTCCTGGCAGGAGCCGCCTTCAGCCAATACCGTGTAACCGGCTCCGTGAGCGACAGCAGCCGCAAGGCCCTTCTCCAGGTGAACCTACAGATCAAGAGCGGCGGCAAGGCGGTGTACAGCACCACTTCCGGCGAGTCGGGCGCTTTTTCGTTTGGCGCTGTAGCGGCCGGCAGCTATATCCTGGAAGTTAGCGCAGCGGGCTTCCAAAACTACTCCGAACCCCTGCAGATCGCCACGGGTAGTGGTGAAAAAGCACTGGAGCCCATCCTGCTCGCCGCCGACCGTAAGGAGCTCAGCACCGTAGTCGTTACCGCACAACAGCAGAAGTCGCTCGTGGAAGACAAAGGTGATCGCCTGGTGTACAATGCTTCCGCCGACATCTCGAACGCCGGGGGCACGGCCGCCGACGTGCTGCGCAAAGTGCCGACGCTGACGGTAGACCTCGATGGCAACGTGCAGATGCGCGGCAACGGCAACATCAAAGTGCTCATCAATGGCAAGCCCTCGGCGCTCATGGCGCGCAACCTCGCCGACGCGTTGCGGCAGATGCCGGCCAACATCATCAAGACCGTTGAAGTGATTACCAGCCCGGGCGCGAAGTACGATGCGGAGGGATCGGCGGGCGTCATCAACATCATCACGAAGCGCGGCCTTCGCGGGTTCAACGGCTCGCTCAACGCCACCGCCGGCGACCGCAACCGCAGCATCGGTACGAGCCTAAGCCTCCGCCGGAAGAAGCTCGGGCTCAACTTCTCGGGCAACGTGTACCAGTACCGCAACGTGTCGGAATATTCGGCCGTGCGCACGACGTTGCAGAACGGGCTGCCCGATCGCATCCTGCATACCGGCACCAATGCCGATAACACGGGTACCGGCGCCTACAGCGAGCTCGCGGTCGACTACGACCCCGACTCGATCAACCATATCAACCTCTCCGTGAACATCTGGGGCGGCGACTTTCCGAACAATTCCACCGCCAACATCCGCCTCACCGACGGGGCCGGCAACGTGCTGGAGAATTACCGCAACGAAAGCCACTTCACCAACCCTTACGGCAATGGCCAGATCGACCTCGGCTGGACGCGCTCCTTCAAAAAGCCCGGGCAAGAATTCTCACTGTTGTCGCAGTTCAGCCGCATGCCCGACAACTACTTTTACAACACCGACCGCTTCGCCGGCACGGGCCTGCTCTATCGCGAGGAAAGCGAGAACTACAGCCGCAATAAGGAATACACCTTCCAGGCCGACTACACGCATCCGTTCAAGATCAAGGGCAGGATGGATACGAGCACGCTGAAGCTGGAACTGGGATCGAAAGCCATCATCCGCAACATCGGCAGCGAGGTGCGCGTGAAGACCTCGCCCAACGGCCACGAGGTGCTCACATCCGACCCGTCGCAGAACAACGATTTCGAATACAAGCAGCGCGTATACAGCGGCTACAGCTCGCTGCGGTGGAGCAACAAGAAGCGCTGGAATATCAATGCCGGCCTGCGCCTGGAGCACACCGTCATCGACGGCGCCTTCATTACCAGCAACAGCAGCATCAGCCAGGAATACGACAACCTGATCCCGAGTGCCCTGATCTCCAAAGGCATGGGTAAGCACAGCCTGAAGGTGAGCTACACGCAACGCATCACCCGCCCGCAGATCTGGTACCTCAATCCCTGGATCAACCGCACCAACCCCAAAAGCCTGGTGACGGGCACGCCTGCCCTGCGGCCCGAGCTGAACCACGCCACGGAGCTAAGCCACAGCTACACCACGCCGAAAGGCTTTTCGCTCAACACCGCCTTCTACTGGCGCCAGACCGATAACGCCATCGAATACGTGAGCCGCATCGATTCCACCGGCGCTTATGTCAGCGGCGCCGACAGCGGCAACGTTACGGTCAGCCGCCCGCTAAACGTGGCGCGCCGGGCCGTGCTGGGAGTGAATATGAACGTGTCGGCCAAGCCGAACAAAAACTGGAGCGTCAACGGCGGCGGTGACCTGCGCCATGTAGACATCAACAGCCCCGCAACCGGCCAGCGCAGCGAAGGCTGGACCTGGAACTTCAATACCAACACCAGCTACAAACTGCCCGGCAACTACACGCTGCAGGGCTACGCAGGGGTCTATTCCGGCTGGATCGGGCTCCAGAACCGTAATAATACGGTTGGCTACTGGTATGGCCTTTCGGCGAAGAAAACTTTCTGGAAAGACGCCGGCAGCCTCACTTTTGCCAGCAACATGCCCTTTACGCGCGGCATCCGCCAGCGCAGCGAGGAGCGCGGCATCGGGTTTTATGCCGAATCGCAGAACCTGTGGGTCAACCGCTCCTTCCGCCTCACTTTTGAATGGCGCTTCGGGCAGATGTCGTCGGAAGGCGGCAAGCAGGGGAAGAAGATCGCCAACGATGATAGCGGGCGTTAGGCAGGAGTACGCTTGCTGTAAATAAAAAACCAAAGGCGTCGCTTACGCGACGCCTTTGGCGTCTTTGCAGGCGTCCGCCCATCAGGCGTTCGCTTAAGCTCAGAACCGGATGATGTCGATATGATATTTTCTGCCGATCCGGTACGTGTAGCGTTGCCACTTGTCGATAGCGTAACCCGCTGCAAATACGCCACCGGCGATGGCGAGCTCGGTGCCTTGGCCGGACAGCGAATAGGTTCCTTCCCGAAGCCCGTTGGCCAGGCTCAGTGCGGTGTAGCCCACGGCGCCGATGCGCATCAGCTTGCCGATAAGGTTGCCGCCGTTGCTGATGCCGAACTCGCCATGGCGGAAGTCCACTTCAACACCACGCCGCGGGAAAGCGGTGATGGTATTTTGCGCATAGCCCTGCACCGGAAGGTAAAGCGTGTCGTTGCCGATCTGGTAGTAGCGCACGATATGCGCCTTGATAAAAACGGAGTCGTTGCGCAGGGCGATGAGCTCCCCCTTTTGCCAGGAGCCGTCATTCAATTGAAATGCGATCGTGCCGCCTTCCCAGTACCGGGCCACCGTGCGGTTGCCTCTTTTAAGGAGCAGCAGGTTGCGCTGGGCCTGTGCGGTACACAGGAGGCCGAGCAGGCAGCCGGCAAGCAGGATCGGTTTCATGGTTGCCAAAGTAGCAAAGCCCGCACGGAAGCAGTGCAACGGATTCGTTAAAGTCACGTCCTTATTTTTAGAAAATGAAATCCGTGCTCCTGGTACTTTCCGCGGTTGTATTGATCACCGCCTGTAACAGCAATGGCTCCGGCGCCAACGTTCCTGCCATTCACCGCGCGGGCAGTGATTCCCGTGGCGAGCAGCTCATTGCCCAAAGCGATTGCCTTTCCTGCCACAAGAACGAAGAGCCGCTCGTGGGGCCCTCCTACAAATCGGTAGCCGAACGCTACACCGGGAAGCCGGATGCCGTGCTCCTGCTGGCCGGCAAGATCCTGAAGGGCGGCAGCGGCAACTGGGGACAAACCCCGATGACCCCGCACCCGGACCTGTCGCAGGAAGACGCGGAGGCGATGGCGGAATACATACTGTCGTTGAAATAAATCCGGCAGCGTGTTTGAGCAACAGGTAGATGGCGTTGTCGAAAAGGTGTTTCGCTCCATGCTGCCTCTTTTTTTTAGGAACGTCCAGCGCCCGGCCTTTGCAAAGAAGAGCATCCAATGAAGGTCAGCCGTGCGGATAACACGGTAAACATGCGTTCGGCCGGCCCCTACATTTGCACAAACAGTAAACATGTCCCTGACCAAAGCATACGCCGCCTACGACGCTTCCAGTCCTCTTCGTGATTTTTCGCTCGAACGCCGCGAGCCCGGACCGCACGACGTGCAGATTGAGATTCTGTATTGCGGTGTTTGCCACTCCGACATCCACCAGGTGCGCAACGAGTGGGGCGGATCGATCTACCCGATGGTGCCCGGCCACGAGATCGTGGGTCGTGTGACCGCCGTAGGGGCGCATGTGAAGAAATTCCAGGTAGGCGACCTCGCCGGCGTGGGCTGCCTTGTTGACAGCTGCCGCGAATGCTCCAAGTGTAAAGAAGGCCTCGAGCAATACTGCGAAAACGGCTCGGTGGGTACGTACAATGCTTACGAGCGCGATGGCAAGACCGTCACCTACGGCGGCTACAGCAAGCAGATCGTTACCACCGAAGATTTCGTGCTGAAGGTATCTGATAAGCTCGACCTGAAGGCCGTGGCCCCGCTGCTTTGCGCGGGCATTACTACCTGGTCGCCGCTGCGTCACTGGAAGGTGGGCAAAGGCCACAGGGTGGGCGTGCTCGGTCTCGGCGGCCTCGGCCACATGGCCGTGAAGTTCGCTGCCTCTTTCGGCGCTGAAGTAACGATGCTGAGCCATTCGCCGTCCAAGGAAGCCGACGCCAAACGCCTCGGCGCGCACCGCTTCGCCCTTACCAGCAACCCCGGCACCCTGAAGGAGCTTTCGGGTTATTTCGACTTCATCATCGACACGGTGTCGGCTCCGCACGATTATAATACCTACCTCAACCTGCTCAATACGAGCGGTACGATGATCTGCGTGGGCGCCCCGCCGGCACCGGCACAGATCGCCGTGTTCAACCTCATCATGCAGCGCCGCAGTATCGCCGGCTCGCTCATCGGCGGCATTCCCGAAACCCAGGAGATGCTCGACTACTGCGCCGAGCACGGGATCGTTTCGGATGTGGAAATGATCGACATCAAGAACATCAACGAGGCCTACGAGCGCATGATGAAGGGCGACGTCAAATACCGATTCGTGATCGACCTCGCCACCCTGTAATTTTCCGCTGGCGAGGCAACCTCTGGGGCAAAATCGCGTACTTTATGGGCAACCAACACGAGAATCCGCCCATTTGGACCTGCAATTGACCATAAGAAATTGCCTCGCCCAGAACAGCCGGGAGCAAAAAGCCCTGTACCAGCAGTACTATGGCTATAGCCTCAAGGTCGTGTTCCGCTACATCTTCCACTACGACACCGCCGTGGACGTGGTCAACGACGGCTGGGTAAAGGTGTTCCGCAACCTGGAGCGCTTCCATCCCGAGCCGGGCGTCAACGTGGAAATGATGTTCATGGGCTGGCTCCGTACCATCATGGTCAATACGGCTATCGATCACCTGCGCAAGAACAATTTCCTGCAGGAGATCGGATCGCTGCCCGAGGAAGTATGGCAGCCCGAAGACCCGGGCGCCCGCTCAGACGGGGCGCTGCTGTACAAGGAACTGGTAAAGGAGATCAAGAAGTTGCCGCCGGCCTACCGGGCGGTTTTCAATATGTATGTCATCGACGGCTTCAGCCACCAGGAGATCGCCGACCAGCTCGGGATCGCCGTGGGAACGTCCAAGTCGAACCTGGCCAAAGCCCGGATGTCGCTGCAAAAAATTCTAAAAAAAAATGATTCGGATCTGACCTATGCAATCTGTCAATGACGATATGGACGAATTGTGGCGCAAGGCGGGTAACGAATATCCCCTGAATACCGGTGGCGCCGACTGGGACAAGCTCGCAGCACGCCTCGGACTCCCACCCGAGGAGCCGAAGCGTAAAGACCGCCGCTACCTGTGGCTGCTGCTTCTGCTCCTCGTTCCCGTTGTTTGCATCCGTCCCTTACCGCTAGGCATGGGGACTGCCTCCGACCACGAATCCGCAGGGCCGAAGTCCGCTACGGGAACCGGGGCGCACAATGACCCACAGGATATTCCCGTTACAACTGCCGCACCCGGTCAGGGCGGCGCGCCGGTCCAAACGCCGGACGCTGTTGCCGGTCAAACCACCCCTAGTCGTCAGCACGACGCAGCGACCGGTGATGTACCGGCGCCCAATGCCGGCGCGTCCTCAACCACCCGTGATTCAGCCCCGGACCAACCCGGTGCCGTTCTGCGCGTTGACCGTAGAAATACGGATGGCCGCAACGCGGTAGCGTCGGCTACATCCGCGGCAGCAACGGGCACGCGGACGCAGCAGCGCCCGCGTGTACGGCGCCAAACAGCAGCAACCAATCCACCGATGGCCGGCAGTGCCCGCCAGGCGAGCCGCCACAGCGGCAACGCACCTGTTCCTGTGCGTTCCAATGTAGCCATTGGCGATCCCGTTCCGGTAGACAGTACTTCCCTCGTGAAGTCGGATGTGCCCCCTGCCGAAGTGCCGGTTGTCGTGCCGCCGATCGTAACTGCTCCGGTGCCAACAAAAGATTCGGCTGCGATACAGCGTCCCATGGTTCCTGCCGTTTCCGATTCGGTCCCAAATACTCCGGCGCCGAAAAAGCAGCCATCACAGCGCCGTTCCCACTTTTACGCAGGTATCGTTGGAGGCACGGGCTTTACCACGATCAAGCGCCAGAAGTCGCCGGGACCCGGTTATGATATCGGTATCGCTGTTGGATACCAGCCCAACCGGCACCTGGCCATTGAAGCCGAAGTGCTCTGGAGCCGCAAGCAGTATTTCAGCCATGGTAAATACCTGAAGAACGATCTCAGCTACCTCCCTGCTTATTCGTATGTGCGTGCAGTCAACGGTGATTGCCGGATGATCGAGATCCCGCTCACGCTGCAGTACCATTTTGCGTTCCGCAAAAAAGGGAACTGGTTTGCGGCCGCCGGCTTTTCGAGCTACCTGATGAAGCGCGAGGAATACGGCTATGACGTAAAGAACCTCATGACGACCTATGAAGGTCACTACGACACCACGCTGCGCAATGCCACGCGCGACTGGATGGCCCTGCTGCAGGTGTCGGCCGGTTACCGCTTCGAGCTGCGCCGCCGCTATAGCCTGCGTGTGGAGCCTTACGTGCAATTGCCGGTTGGCGATGCCGGTGCGGGCCGCTTGCCGCTGACGAGCTACGGCCTGCGCGTAGCCCTTTTGAAAAGCCTGTTCTAAGCAACCCGCGCGCCTTTAGCTGCGTATTCATCCGGTGTAAAGCCGCAACATGAAGACAGCATCACTGCCCGCGCGGAAGTCTATCGCACCCTTCACCGAAATACCGGCCGGCGGCTTGCTGAGCCGCCGCCAGCTGGAGCTGGCGCAAGTGCCCTCGCCGCTGGGCCGCCGCCGCAACCGCCTGCTGAAACGCGCAGTGGACGTTGGTGCCACTACCGTATTTATACTGTTGCTCTTCCCGTGGTTCCTGCCGCTGGCTGCGTTGCTCATCTGCATCGATTCGCGCGGTCCCGTTTTTTTCAGGCAGCGCCGGCACAAGCGTAATGGCCGCGAATTCTATTGCCTCAAGCTGCGCACGATGGTGCTCAACCGCGATGCGGACACCTGTGCGGCCTTCGAGGGCGACCGGCGCATCACCCGCGTTGGGCGCCTCTTGCGCCGCACCCATCTCGACGAGCTGCCACAGCTGCTCAACGTGTGGTGGGGCGACATGTCGCTCGTGGGGCCCCGTCCGCATATGCTCAGTGAGAACGAACGCTTCACCCTCGATGTGCCCGGCTACCGCCTCCGGCAACAGGTAAAGCCCGGCATCACCGGTTTGGCGCAGGTGCGCGGCCACGTAGGCGCCACCCACGACCGCGTCGCCATCGAACGCCGTGTGCAATCCGATGTGCAATACATCCGTCATTGGACGCTCGTGCTTGATGCCCGGATCCTGTGGGGCACGGTGGCTTCTTTTTTCACCGGGTCTAAAAACCGGCGCGCATGAGCCTGCTGCGCCGCAGCTGGCGGCTCCTCGAAGGCCCCGAACGGTGGCGCTATGTCCTGCTGTCGCTCGCCGATGCGCTCGTGCAACTCCTCGACATAGCCTTTCTTGCAGCCCTGCTGCTGCTCGTAAAGCGACTGTTGCAAAAGGAAAGCATCGGGCCGTTTCCGGTGCCGCTCCTGTTGCTGCTCTTCTTTGCCGCCTTTCTGGTAAAGAACGGCTGCGGGTTGACGGTCCAACGCGCCCTTCATACACTCGCAGGCCGTGTGTCACTCCGGCTGTCGGGCCGGCAGCTCGAGGCCTGCCAGCAGGCGGCGCACGCCGAGTTCCTGCATAGCGATACATCCGTATTAATACGGAAGGTCAACTTTCACCCTGTGGAGTTCGCGCACTACATCCTGCTCGGCCTGCAGCAGATCGCGGCACAGCTGCTGCTGATCGCCGCATCGGTGGTGGCCGTACTGCTCTACGACCCGGCCCTCTTCGCCCTGGTGGTAGCCGTGCTGCTGCCGCCGGCCTTTTTCCTGTTTCGCGGCATCAAGCGGCGCATCGACCGGAGCAAGGACACCGTAAAAGACGCCAACGAAGCGTCACTGCGCTGCCTGCTGGATGCGCTGAAGGGTCAACCTGAGGCGAAAGTATACGGCCGGCAAGAGTTCTTTCGCGATCGCTACCTCCATGCGCGCCGCCGCTTCAGTAACGCCTATTTCGGGATGATGGGGTGGCAGCAATGGCCGGCCCGCTCCCTGGAAACGGTGGCCGTGCTCGGGCTCCTGTTGCTGCTCGGCTTTTCGCTGCAACGTCCTGACACGGGCGCTTACCTCCTGTTGCGCGCCGGTGCTTTTTTGGCCGCTGCTTACAAGGTAATTCCCGGCCTCGTCAAGATCATCGGGGCGTCGGGCCAGCTTCGCGCCTGGAGCTTTACGCTCGACGACGCGCCGCCGCGGCAGGAGCAGCCGGTCGCTTCGGGTCCGATCAGGAAACTGGAAGTAAGCGGGTTGAGTTATGCCTGGGATCGCAAGCCTCTTTTAGAGAACCTTTCCTTCGAGGCTTTCCCCGGCGACATCGTTTTACTGGAAAGTCCGTCCGGTAGTGGCAAGACGACACTGTTGCATTTGCTGCTTGGCTTCATCGAGCCCCAGGCCGGAGCCGTTCGGATCAACGGGGTGCGGGTGCGTCCCGGCAATGCCGCTGCATTCTGGACGCGGACGGCTTATGTGCGGCAGGATGCATTCCTCATCCAGGATAGCGTGGCGCGCAATATCACGTTGGAAGATGAGCCGCTGGATTCGCAGCGGCTGCAGGTTGTATTGCGCGCTACCGGCCTGTCGCGGATGCTGGCGGCCACCGGTGATACTTTTCACAAGCAGGTGCTGGAGAACGGCCGCAACCTGAGCGGCGGGCAGCAACAGCGGATAGCCCTGGCGCGCGCGCTGTATCGTCGTGCCGACCTGTACCTGCTCGACGAGCCCTTCAATGAACTGGATCGTGCCGCTGTTGACGAGTTGCAGGCATTATTACAGGATGAAGCAGCCGCCGGCAAGATTGTCATCGTAGTTACGCATCAACCGGAAACCATTCCCGGCGCCCGCCGGATACGCATACATGGAAAACAAGCGCAACCTGATCGTACTGATCACGCCCGGCTTCGCAGCCTCTGAAGACGACAGCTCCTGCCTGCCGTTGCAGCAGGCGCTGGTGCGCGCCTGGCTCCGCCTCGCGCCCGGTTGTACCGTGGCGGTACTGGCCCTGCATTACCCGGTCCATGATGGGCGGTACCGGGTTTTCGGAGCAGACGTTTATCCCTTCAACGGACGAAATCGTGGTCATCTTCGCCGCTGGCAACGGGCGCGCTCGGTGTATCGCTGCCTCGACGCACTGCACCAGGAATACCACATCAGGGGCATCGTGTCTTGTTGGTATGGAGAGGCCGCAGCACTGGGCAACCGCTTTGCACATTGCCACGGTTTGCAGCATTTTTGCTGGCTGCTCGGGCAGGACGCGCGTGCCGCAAACCCCTGGCCACGCCGCCTTCGACTGCCGGCAGGTGCGTTAGTGGCGTTGTCAGAATCGTTGCGCGCCACCTTTGCGCAGCATCACGGGATCCGCCCGGCGCATGTTATTTCACCCGGGGTAGAGCCCTTTCAAAGAGTTACGGATACGTCTCGTACGATCGACATACTGGGCGTCGGCTCACTCATCCCGCTAAAGCGATGGACCGTATTTATACGGATCGTCGGCCGGCTGCAGGCAGGGCGGCCCGGACTGCGTGCTGTTATTGCCGGCGCGGGTCCGGAGGAATGTGCGCTGCGCAGGCAGGTGGAGGCGCTCGGCCTTTCTGGTCACTTGCTCTTTGCCGGTGAATTGCCGCACGCCGCCGTGTTGCGCCTGATGGCGCAGGCTCGGGTATTGTTGCATCCATCGGAATACGAGGGCTACTCGGGTGTGTGCCAGGAGGCCCTCACCGTAGGTACACCCGTCGTCAGCTGCTGCAGCCCCGGTGGGGAGGACAGGCGTTTTTGGCAGACCGGCTGCACAGAAGATGCCCTGCAGCAATTGGTGGGAGCTTGGTTGTCGGAAAACGGTATACCGCCGCAACGTTTTTCCATCGACGACACAGCGCATCAATGGATCGCTTTGTTCGCTGCTGGCATCGGTGCGGGATCCTCCACGAATTGGAGTAGTCCCCTTGCGATGGCGGTGAAGGAAAAGTGTTCCTGAAACCGTTCCAGCACAGCGGTTCGCTGTGCCGTTGTATCGAGACGCAATGCCTGACGGAGTGCCTGATGCAGGGCCGCGGCGTCACCCGGTGGAAAGGAAACCCCGCAGGGGCCGGCCAGTTGTCGGAGCGATGGAATGCCCGTGTAGACCGGGATGCAGCCGCAGGAGAGGGCTTCGCAAAAGGCAATACCGCCGCCCTCGTAGTGCGAGGCGCTGACGAAAAAGCCAGCGGCACGGTACCAGGGCTCCAGGTCGCGGTGCGGCAGGGTGCCGAGCAGCTGCACCGCGCCGGAAAGCTTCGGGTCGCCGGCAACAATTGCGCGCAGCTCCGCTTCCAGGGGGCCGCCGCCGAAGGCCATCGCGAGCTTTGCCTGCGGCGCCTCCTGCAGCAGCGCCGAGAAAGCCCGCAGCACCGTATGCGGGTCCTTGTTCGCGTCGAGGCGTCCTACCCAAAGAAACAGGGGCACGTCGATGGGTACGCCGAGCATTTGCCTCGCTTCAGCACGGCTGCCCGGTAGAAATACGGATGACCCATGGAGCAGGTAGTGTACTTTGGAAGCCGGTATGATGCCACGCGCCACCCAGGGCGCCACATTACCGGGTGATGTGAACAGGTAGCCATCCACCGCGCGGTCCGCCATTGCCTGCAGGCGCCCGCGCCAGCCCGGGGCAGGGAGTTCATCGCGGTGCCACAGCAGGATGCGCGGCCCCTGGCCTAACGCCGCCCGCAGCTGCAACACCTGCAGCGGAAAGCTGACGCCATTAACCAGTACAAGGTCGGGGCGCAGGCTGCGGATAAAGCGGTGGCCGGACCAGGGAAAGCGTTGGGACGACAGCGAACGGAAGTGGTAGTGTACGCCCGCTTGCTGCAGACTGGTCCGGGCGTTTATGTGTTCGATGCTGTGCACCTCGTGGTTTGTAGCGAGCGCCTCGAGGATGCCGGTATAGAAATCGATACGCTGCAGCCAGGCTTGCGGGTCGCTGTACGAAAGGGTGGCGTGGTAGCCGCTGCTGAGAATGCGCATGATGGTAATGAATACGGTGGCCGATGGCTGCCGGTTGTCACATATGAACATCGTTTCAAAAATATGGAGACGGGCGGCCCGCCTGCCGTTTGCGCAGGAGTACCTCTGTGTGGATGCGGAGACCTTTGCCGACACACTATTTGTTTACGACGTGCGCGCGGGCCGCGTGCACGCCGATGTCACACGACGCCATAGCCTCGTCGGCTACAGCCCGCTGCTGCTGGCCTTTCCGCCCGGTGCGGATCCGCCGCCGCAGCGCACATTGCTCTTCTGCAACAGACCCTGTGTTCCGGGCGAACGAGCACCCGGTGATGCGGTGCTTGCTACGTTGGAACTGCGGCTCTTTCCGCAAACATCTGATTCCTACTTGCTCTACGAAGGCATCCGCGTGCGGCACCGCCTGCTTCCCTTCTGGAAACGCTACAGTCTCGACGCGTTCAACAACCTCCGCCAAGGTGAAGCCGGCAATGTGCACCTGCCCGGGAATCGTTACCAGCAGGTGCAGGTAACCTATGCTTTGCCGCGCAGCGTTTGTCTCATTTCAGTGTGTAGCGAAGGAGGTTGCAACCTGTTCCCCACCGACCTGCACGGGCCGGTCGGCAACAACCGGTACCTGATTTCACTCCGCATCGGCGGGAAAGCCTGCGCGCAGGTGGAAGAAGCCGGCGGGTTGCTCCTGGCGCAGATGTCGCCCGCGCAGGCCGGGCTCGTCTATAGTTTGGGCAAGAACCACATGCGCTCATTGCGGCCGGCCGAGGAGCTTCCTTTTTCCGGTACCTTTTGCGGGTTGCCGGTACCGGAGGGCGCCGCCTGGTTGCGGCACCTGCGGTTGCGGGAAGCACAGGATGCGGGTATTCATCGCCTGCTTCTCTTCGACGTAGCGGCAGAGCGGTCGGGACACCATCCGGGCCACCTCGCCCATGTGCATGCCGCTTATGCCACCTGGCGCCTGCGCCATGGCCACGCAGGCAACTATTTGACGCGCTGATCGTATGTACCCCTGTGACGCGCCCCAAAGTCCTTTTATTCAATCCCCGCAGTGCCCGCTCAAAGCCCCGCATACCTAACTCGATCCTGAGTATCGCCGCTTCGATCGAAGGTCGCTATGAGTACGTGATCGTGGACGGCAACTGTGAAGCCGATCCGGCAGCGCGCATCTTCGACTACCTGGAAAGGGGCGGCTTTGGGTTCTTCGCCTGCACCGTGATGCCCGGCCCGCAACTCCAGCAAGCCATTCCCATCACGCGCGACATACGCGCGCACTATCCCGGCATCCATACGGTGTGGGGCGGCTACTTTCCGTCCAACCAGCCCCAGGCCGTGCTTGGCTCGGGCTACGTGGATTTCGTGGTGAGCGGCCCCGGCGACAAGTGCTTTCCCGCCCTGCTCGACGCCCTGACAAACGGCAGCTCCTGGGAGCAGGTGCCCAACCTGATCTACGGGAAAGAAGGGGGCATCGTGCGCACCCGCAAAGACGAGCTATACGACCAGGACGCGCTGCCTGACCTGCCCTATGAAAAGCTCGACGGGTATTACCCGCTCGGTCGCTACCTCGGCAAAACTTGCCTCGGCAGCAAGACGATCGCTTACCACTCGAGCATCGGGTGTCCGTTCAAGTGTGCGTTCTGCGCCGTGGTGCCCATTTACAATGCGCGCTGGTCGGGGAAGAGCGCCGAGCGGATCTACGCCGACATCAAGCTGCTCCGCGGGCGCTGGGGCGGCAATGCCATCGAGTTTCACGACAACAACTTTTTTGTATCGGAAAAACGCACGGCCGCTTTCGCGCGCCTCATCGCCCCGGAGGGCATCAGCTGGTGGGGCGAAGGCCGCATCGACACCATTCATCGGTATTCGGACGAGACGCTGGCGCTCATGCGCGACTCCGGCTGCAAGATGATCTTCTTCGGCGCGGAAACCGGAAACGACGAGGTGTTGAAGCGAATGGACAAGGGCGGCACGCAAACGGGGGCGCAGATCAAGGAATTCGCCGCACGCATGGCGCGCTTCGACATCATTCCCGAATACTCATTCGTGCTCGGCACCCCCGGCCCGACGCCGGAGGCAGTGATGAAGCAGATCGATGAAGACATTGCTTTTATCCGGGCTATTAAAGAGATCAACCCGCGCACCGAGATCGTGATCTACGTGTACAGCCCGGTGGCCGTGGAAGGAACGCAATTGTACCGCGAGGCGCAGGCCCAGGGCTTTCGTTTTCCCGAAAAGCTCGAAGACTGGATCGCACCCGCCTGGGCTTCCTTCGACCTCCGCAAGAACCCGCTGACGCCCTGGCTCACCCCGGAGATGATCGACAGGATCAAGGATTTCGAAACCGTGCTGAACGGCTATTATCCCACCGTGTCGGATGTGCGGATGTCTCCGCTGAAGCGACGGGTCATGCGCTCGGTGGCCGCGTTGCGCTACCGATCGGGTCTGTATAAGATGCCCTACGAGCTGAAAGTCCTGCAAAGGCTCTGGAAATACCGCCGGCCCGAAATCGAAGGCTTCTAACCATCAACTCCAAACCCCATACTGATCTTGCGTCGCGTAGTCAAATACCTGGTTTCGATCTCCGTACGGCCCGCACTGGTTCGGTACCTGTCCAGTACGCGCACCTACTGCTACCGCAACATCGTGCTGCAGGTGCCGCCACAGGTATTTCACCCCGGCTTTTTTTCGAGTACGAAAATGCTGCTGCGCTACCTCTGCACGTTGCCCCTGCGCGGACGTACGGCGCTGGAGCTTGGCGCAGGCAGCGGGCTCATTGCGATCGCGCTGGCACAGCAGGGCTCGGAGGTAACGGCGACGGATATCAATGAGATCGCGCTGGGGCAGTTGCAGCGGAATGCAGCTGCCAACGATGTTTCGCTCAACATACGCCGTTCCGATCTCTTCGGCTCGCTGACCGGTGAGCGTTTCAGCCTCATCGCCATCAACCCGCCCTACTACAAGCGCGCAGCACGCAATGAACGTGAGCAGGCCTGGTATTGCGGCCCGAAAGGCGAATACTTTGCCCGCCTGTTTGCGCAGCTGGGCCCACACCTCTTTCCCGACAGCGAGGTGCTGATGGTGCTCAGCGACGACTGCGACCTGGAAATGATCCATCGCCTGGCCGGGCACAACGGCTTCACCCTTCGTTGCGTGCAACGCCGGCGCAACTTCATTGAAACCCATCTTATTTACCGGATTGAAAAAACAGCTGCCGATGCCTGAGTGTGGTTTTGTTGCCGAATACCTGAAGCTGCGCGGAAGCGAAGGCCGTGTGTATCCCGATGAGTGGGTGCGCTGCCTGCCGCATATGCCGCGAGGCGGCGCACATGCTTCCGAATGGCGGTTGCGTGCCCGGTCTGCCCGGCGGTTGCGGCATTACCTGGGGCAGCGCACGCCGTTGCGCCTGCTGGAAGTAGGCTGCGGCAACGGCTGGCTGTCGCACTACCTGTCGCTGCTTCCCGGCACCGAGGTGCTGGGCATCGACATCAACGGTCCCGAGCTCGGGCAGGCCCGGCGTCTCTTCGTGCGCCCGAACCTTTCGTACCGGCAAACAACGCTGGAGGACCTTAGTGCCGGCAGCTTCGATTGCATTCTTTTCGCCGCTTCCTTTCAATATTTCTCCGGCGTGCCGGCGTTGCTGGACGCCTGTTTCCGCCGCCTTGTGCGCGGTGGTTCGGTACACATCATCGATACGCATTTTTACCCGACGCAAAAGCGCGCCGCTGCCCGCGACCGCAGTGCCGCTTATTTTGCCCGCCAGAACGCCGTTACGATGGAGCGCTACTACCAGCATCACAGTTTCGAAGAACTCGACGCCTACCACTTCCGCTTGTGCAATCCGTTCAGCGACCGGCTTCGGCGCCTGGGTGGTACCGTATTTCCATGGATCCAAATCGAACGTCCCTCATGAGCCCGATACTATTCACCCATTCGTACTACCTGCGCCTCGACCCGAAGCAATGGAAGCTGCAGCAGCCCTACGCGCCGCTCGGCACGCTGTACGCGGCGGCGCTGCTGCGCAGCGCGGGCCATGCGGTATCGCTGCACGACGTCACCTTCGAGCAGGGCGTAGGGCGGTTCGGCCAGGTGCTTGCCGACGCCGGCCCGCGTATCGTTGTTTTGTACGACGATGGCTTCAATTACCTCACGAAGATGTGCCTCACCAACATGCGCGCCGCCGCTTTCGAAATGATCGCCGCCGCGCAGGCACAGGGTTGTACGGTGATCGTGCACAGCTCGGATGCGACCGATCATTTCGTGCAATACCTGGAGGCTGGTGCCGATTACGTAATCGTGGGCGAAGGGGAGCAAACCCTCCTCGAGCTGGTCAACGCCCTTCAGGAAGCTGCGCCGGCACTACGCACGATCGCAGGGCTGGTGTTCGGCGACGCGGAAGGCGTGGTGAAAACCGCGCCCCGGCCCGTTCTGCGCGATCTTGACCGCCTGCCTTTCCCCGCCTGGGATCTTGTCGACTTCGCACCTTATCGTTCTGCATGGCTAAAGAGCAGCGGTTATTTTTCAGTCAACATCGCCACCACGAGGGGTTGTCCGTATAAATGCAATTGGTGTGCGAAGCCGATTTATGGGAACCGCTATAACGTGCGCTCACCGCAGCAGGTGGTTGCCGAGATCGCCCGGCTGCGCACCCAGGCAGCGGTGGATCATATCTGGTTCTGCGACGACATCTTCGGTCTCAAGCCCGGGTGGGTTGCGGCTTTTGCCTCGCTCCTGGAACAGGAAGGGCTCCGCATCCCCTTCAAGATACAATCGCGCGCCGACCTGCTGGTGCAACCCGACTACGTGGAGGCACTTGCCCGCGCCGGTTGCGCCACCGTGTGGATGGGTGCCGAAAGCGGTTCGCAGGCGATCCTCGACGCGATGGACAAGGGCATCACCCTGGCACAGATCGCTGCAGCGACGGCACTGCTGCGGCGGCACCGCATCGATCCCTGCTTCTTCCTTCAATTTGGGTACCTCGGTGAACAGAGGGAAGACATCGAAGCTACGATCCGGATGATCGACGAGCTGCAGCCGGCCGAGATCGGGATCTCCGTTTCCTATCCATTGCCGGGTACGTTGTTTTACGAAAAGGTCCGCGCGCAGCTTCGGGAAAAATCCAACTGGCGCGATTCAGACGACCTGTCGCTGATGTACCGCGATGAGCGTACGGCGCTTTTCTATCGCCGCCTGCATCGCTTTGTGCACCATCACTACCGGCAGCAGCGGCACCGTCGCCAGTTAGCAGAAAGCGCGCCGCTGTGGCAACCGGCCAACCTGCGCCGCGTGGCTTCGCTGCTGCGCCTCGCGCCGGCACTGTGGCTCGAACGTATCCGGTTAAACCGCCTGCAGCGCAACCTATGAGCCGGGCAATAACCATATCGGAGCAGCCGGCGGCCGAGGCGTTTAGCCGTCAGGCTCCGCTTTTTGACGGGCTGTACGGCAGCAATCCTATCATCGCCTACAAGCGGGCACGGGTGCGCGCGCAGGTGGAGCGACACCTGGCACCTGCAAGCCGTATCCTGGAACTCAATTGCGGCACCGGAGAGGATGCTCTTTATTTTTCATCGAAAGGTCATTCGGTGCTGGCCACCGATGTGTCGGAAGCTATGCTTGCACAGCTGCGGCAAAAAGCTTTTAGCTTGGACGGTTGCGGGCACCTGGAGGCAAGGCATTGTTCGTATCACGACCTGCGCGCGCTGCCACCCGAAGCCCCGTTCGACCTGGTTTTTTCCAACTTCGGCGGGCTTAACTGCACCGACCGGCTGGCGGATGTTCTGCAATCGGCGGCGGACCTCCTGCGTCCCGGTGGCCTGCTTACGGTCGTGGTCATTCCGCCCTTTTGCCTATGGGAGAGCCTCCTGCTCCTCAAGGGCGAATGGCGAACGGCTACCCGTCGCTGGTTCAGCCGGGGAGGCGCGAGCGCACAGGTAGAAGGGCAGCGTTTCCGGTGCTGGTATTACCGTCCCGTATTTATACGGAAAGCGCTCAGGGCTGAATTCAATGTCTTGGAGCTTGAAGGTTTATGTACGCTGGTGCCCCCGTCTTATCGCGAGCGTTTCCCGAAACGATTCCCGCGTCTCCTGCACCTGTTGCAGCGTTGGGAAGATCGTTGGGCGCATCGTTGGCCCTGGCGCTCGGTCGGCGACTATTTCATTATGACGCTGCAGAAGAGGGGAGGGGCTTGAGTTCTGCGATCATGCAGGCTGCTTCGTCCGGTCCGTTTCGTCCAGGCTGCCGTTCCAGTTTCAATAGACGCTCCCGCTGCCGATGCAGCAACGCATACTTGCGGGCCGTGTACCGGAAGGTTGTCAACGCGAGGCGTGCGCCGATGGCGCCGTCGAGAAAGCCGGCGAGGAGCAAGTAGCTTTTGACCGCGTCAAAGAGCGGCGCTACGAATCGCTTCAACAGCCCGGCCTTCTTTCCCTGCCGCGCATAGGTCAACGCACTCAGCAACGCGTAGTGCTCTTTTTTACGATAATAAAAGTCCGGGTCGGCAATGCCGAAATGCTGAATATTGCCGGGAACGTCCTGTACACGAAAGGCGCCCGTCAGGCGCTCGTGCACGGCGTACCCGTTCCAGCGGGCATCGCCGCGGTGGTATAGGCGCGCAATGCGCTCGAAGCCCAGCGTGCCGAAGCGGATGGGGCGCTCCTCCCAATGATTGCGGCGGCGAAAACGGTACACGCGGCCACGCTCGAGTATCTGGTTTTTCAGTTGGGTGATCAGGTTTTCATCGAGCCGCTCGTCGGCGTCCAGTGCCAGGATCCAGTCGTGGCGCGCCAGCGCGGCGCCGAGGTTGCGGGCGGCGCCGTAGCCCTGCCAGGTATGGATCTGTACCCGGGCCCGGCAGAGTGCGGCCAGCCGCGTGGTGGCGTCGTTGCTTCCACAGTCCACCACAACGATGTCATCGCTCAGCGCGCGCGCTGAGCGCAGGCAGTCCATGATGTTGGCCGCTTCGTTGCGGGTAATGACGACGACAGATATGGGCGTGGCGGCTGGCATCAGGAACGGGCAGGTGAATAGGTTTTCAGCAACGGCGGTTGCAGTTCGCAGATCCGGTTGTCGTAGCGGGCCAGGAGCTGTGCCTGGAAGCGTCGTGGGTCGGGCTTGGCGAAGTGCTTGCCCGCTTCCATGCTGAGCACGATGCCGCGGTTGTTGCGCCGGCCGGCGTCTGTCTTTTTCTTCCAGCGACCGGCGGTGATGCGTTGCAGCGTCGTATCGAGTGCATTGCCGGCCGCGTGGTACAGGCTGCGTTCCAGCAGGCGTGTCCACCACATCGGCTTGCGGTCCTGAACATACGATACGCGCAGGCGGTGGTTGGGCAGGAAGCCGAGGCGCCAGTTGTTGGCGCGGAAAAAGGCATCGAAGGCGGTACTGCCCTGCAGGGGGAGCAGTGTGGCGATCTCGGTTGCCGTGTAAATGTTTTTCTCGCGGATCTCGAGGCCGGCTTCATCGATGAAATAGTTCATGCAGAAATACTGTTCCCGCCCGACGAGAAAGCTCAGTTTTTTCAACCCGTGCAGCAGCGTACGTGCCAGCCAGAGGCGGTTGGGTGCGGTAATGATGAAGAGATCGATGTCGGATCCTTCGTCGGCATAGTTCTTCGACAAGGAACCCGATACAGCGACGCCGCGAACAAAGGGAAAGGCTGAAATGATCCGGGCGACGCGCTTTGCTTTTTGCAGCAGCACCCTTGCTTGCTGGTTGCCTTTGCGGCGACGCGGCACCAGGGCCGGCTCGTCGCGGAGCAGGAAGAGCCCGTCGTAGTGATACACCAGCTTTTCGGTAAGCAGTGCGCGCAGCTCCAGTGCCACGGCCCGTGCCGAATGGGTGCCGGGTGCAAACTGCCGGATTTCCCCCTGCGTTAGCGGGTAGTCGAACAGGTCGAAGTAGGCAAGTGCGGCGATGATGTCCTGGCGTGTATTCACGGGCGGGCGGGTTTGCGGGCTTTCCCAATACGAACGAAAAGGGTGCTGCCCGGGTTGCTCCGTGGTCCGGACGGACCTGGATTTTTATCCCGCGCACCCAGCAGCGTCAGGAAGCAGGCATAAAAGAAAATGCCTTTGTTGACATCCAATATGTTTTCGGACAGGCTGGTGCCGGCAATAAGCAACAGGAAGGCGCCCAGTAGCACATCATGCCGGCGAATGGCTATTTGCGCAAAGTAGCCGAGTGCCAGCATCCAGCAAAGCAAACCTGCGCAGCCATGACGGATCAGTAGGCTCAGGTATTGATTGTGTGCATTGAGCGCATGCAGGTACGAGTCGTACAACCCGTTGCGGAAGTAGGCATCGCGAAGCAGCAGCACTTCTGATCCGCTGCCATGCCCGAGTACCGGCGCCTCACGGCACAGGGCCCAGGCCAGCCTCCAGCGGCTGCCGCGGGGATCGGCCACGAGCCCCGCTCCCCGCTCCGTGCCCAGGTCGGTACCCAGCTCAGTAACGAGCCGTTCATACAGTTCGTGGGCGCGGAAATAGAGGAGGGCAAAGCACGCTGCCGCTGCCAGCCCGGCAAACAGCCACCAGGCTACCCGCTTGCGTCGATCGGCAATGGCGAAGGGCAGCAAGGTTCCGCCGATCAGTAGCTGTGCAATGAGTACGGCCCGGGAAGCCAGTTGCAGCAGTGCGGCGCCGAGGAGCGCTGTTGCCAGCACAAGCAAGAACGACCGCCCTATCGAACGGGGACCGGTCAGTAGTTCAAACAAAGCCGCCGTAATGGAAAGCGCGAAGAAGAGCGAGACGTACGTAGCGTGTATGTCGAGCGGCGCGGAGAAATTATGGCTCAGGTAGGCCGCGGTCCAGAGCATTGCCATGGGCTGCCGGTGATACAAGATGGTGCGCAGGGCATCGCTGTACAGGTAGAGCGCTACAACGGCATTCACCAGCAGGAACAGGTGAAGCAGCAAGCGGCGGTAGCGATGCAGGTCCACAGCGGTGAGCAGCACACAAAGGGGGAACAGGAATAGGGCCAGCTGCCGTTCCCAGAACGGGAAAGCTTCCGTGGTATAGCGACTGCCCGCGGTAAATAAAACCGTCAGCAGCCACGGCACACTGATAGACAGCAGCCAGCGCCAGGGCAACTGCCGGAGGCGTTGTGCGCTAAGTTGAATGGCGGTATGCGCCACCAGGGCAATGAGTAGCAGCTGGCTGTAAAACCGGTCGAAGGGGAGGCTGCCCGCGAAGAGCCCAAGCAATAGTACGCTCACCTTGTTGGCGGTTGTATCGTGGTGCCAGGCTTTCATCGGGGGGCGCGGCAGGTTTGGTAAATGACTTGCTCGTAGAGGTCGATCACCGGCGTCCAGGCATAGTCGCGTTCGATCTTCAGCTGGTGACGCGCGCGCTGTGGTCGGATAGCCGTTTCGTGATGCTCCTTTATCAGTTGCGCTACTTCATCTGCTGTTGTGAAATAGAGACCGTCTTCACCCAAGATCCGGCTGTTGAAGGGGTTGCGGTGTGCCGCGATGAAGGCGCCACTTGCCATCGCTTCCAGCAGCGACGGGTTGGTGCCGCCCACGCTGTGTCCGTGGAAATACAAGGTCGCCTGCGCGCGCAGCTGGTGCACGGTCTCCTGGTCGAACAGCGGGCCGAGAAAGCGGATGCCGGTATGCCGCGAAAATCGTTTTCGCAATATCGAACCATAGCGGTTTGCTGCGTTACCCACCACCAGCATGGACCGGGCGGAGCCGCTGCGTACGTAGCCTTCCAGTATCCCGGCCACGTGGTTTTCGGGTTCCATCCGGGCCATCAGCATGTAGTAGTTGTCGGGCTGGAGGCCATACAACGCGAGCGTTGCCGCATCGTGGTCACGGCGCACTTCGGCGCCATACGGAATGTAAACCGAGTCAATGCCATAACGGGCGTCGAGGTATTCCTTGATCACCGGTGAGTCGGCAATGTGCCGGTGGCTGTAACGCACCGCCCAGGCCTCGGCGCGGCGGAGAAAGCGTCGTACCGGCGCGGCATATTTCGAGCGCTTCCATTCCAGTCCATCCATGTTGGAAAGGATGGCGCAGCCGCGCGGGAACCAGGGACCCCATACGGAACTGCTTGTATAGCCCAAAAACAGCAAGGCATCGTAGCCTTCGCGGGCCGCATGGCGGAGGCAATTGCGGTCGTACAAGAATTGGCCGAAGGTGCCGAGACGCTCTTCGGGGTCGGTGCAAAGCACGCGGCGTACGCCCTGCCAGGATGGGCTTTTGTCGGGGTGTGTGCCGGAGCAATAGACCGTTACCGCATGACCACGGGCGGCGAGGCCTGCCGCCAGCGTTTCGGAGATCTGCTCGAAGCCGCCGTAGCGGTTGGGAATGCCGCGGGTACCCAGCAACGCAATGCGCAGCGGCCCATCTGTGTGAACGGAAAGAACGGTGCGGCCTGTGGTCAGCGCTTCCTTCATAAGTCAACGGTTTGCGCCCGGTGCTGCCGGATCCGGTCCAGGAATAGTTGCGCCGACGACTGCCAGCTGTAGTTTTCGGTAATGAAGTTTGCGCGTTGCTCCAATAGGGCTTCAGGAGTGGGTTGCTGCAACAGCTCGGTCACGCTTTTAGCAAATGCGTTTTCATCAGACGGATCGACAAGGTCGGGGCCGAAGAACCGGAAATCGGAAAGGGCCGTGCGGTCCGAACACAGCACCGGCACGCGGGCCAGGGCCGCTTCGAGGGGCGGGATTCCGAATCCTTCACCAAGCGACGGATACAGGAATAGCTCAGCACCCAGGTACCAATCGCGCAACACATTGCCGGGCACATCCTGCAGCAACAGGATCGCGGCACGTGTGTCTTCGTCCAGGGCGGCAAGGGCTGCATCCAGTTCCGGCACCGGCAGGGAGCGGCTCCCGATCAATACGAGCTGGTAGCCTTGCGGCGCGAGACCGAGCTGGTGAAAGACCTTCACCAGCAGCTGCTGGTTTTTGCGTGGCTCAAGGCGGCTGACGCACAGCAGGTAGCGGCTGGTTCCGTGCTGTGCTTGTAGTCGTTTTCGTGCTGCGCCGCGCAGGTCAGGGGTCCAATCGAAAGGGGTTACTGCGTTGGGTACCAACGTCAGGCTATCGTTGCCGAGGCCGTACCGGCGGGTGATGCTTTCGACGGCATACTGCGATACCGTTGTACGGATGTCGGCCCGCAGCGCCGACCGGCGGAAGAGGTGGCGGCGTAAATGGCGGTACGGACGAGGGAACGCGGCGGGTAGTTCCTCAAACAACAGGTCGTGCGTGGTAACGATGTAGGGACAGGTCCGTAGCAGGGGTGCCACGTATTGGAAATGCGCATAATCGATCTGGTGCCGGCGAAGCAACTGCGGGATCTCCCAGAGCAGGCGTCCGTAACGCGAGCGGCTCCGGTAGGGGAGAAAACCGATTCGGTCGGCGACGGGCGCAAAGGCGCGCCGCAGGGCGCCAATATCCTGCGCGCCGAGGTACACGTCTACTCCGGGTGCTGCGGCCAGCTCTGTATATAAGCCCTGTAAAAAGGTGCGCGTGCCCTGGTACGGCCCGTCAAATACGTGCGCGTCGGCAAAAATTCGTATGGGGGCAGACGGGGTCATCGGCGCCAGTTTTTAAAGGTTTCGTATCCTTTGCGGATCCAGGCCGGCGGCAGGTACGACGCCACGAGCAGCCCGTAGCCCGCGGTGTAAAAGGGGTTGCACGAAAGGGCGCGGCGCAGGCTCGCGCGTGCGCGTTCGGGGTCGTAGTTGTTCCAGAGGTATTTTTTCCCGAGCAGGGCGTGGTATGCGCCTTCCTTCACCAGTGGGTGGCTTTGCCGGCGGATGATCGCGGCGAGTTCGGCAGCGTCTTCCGTAGAAATACGGCCTGCTGCGAGCGCGGCGGCCTTGATCCGGCGAAAGGCGCGCGGGCGCCAGCGTTCGTCGATCGTGACCGACGATACATTAAGACGAACCTGCACCAGCGGCTCTGGGCTGTTGAGGCCCTTGCCGGCCGGGAGCAGGCGCGTCCAGAGCAGGTGGTCTTCGAAGGTATGCGCGCCTTCGGGGTAGCCCCCCGCCGCCAGCACAGCCTCGCGCCGGACGATGACGCTGCTGTGAATAAACGGACAACTGTGGGGCAGCAGGCGTAGCAGCTCGCTGTGTACGTAGGCGGGTGGCTGCCAGCTGAACACCGGCCGCTTGTCGGCATCCACATATTCCACGGCACTGCCGGCGATCACAAGCGCCGGATCCTGTTGCAGCAGGGCCCGCTGCCGCTCGAGGCGCTGCGGGTGACATAGGTCGTCTGCGTCGAAGCGTGCAACGAGCGGCGCTTGTGCTGCGGCAAGGCCACGGTTGAGGGCAGCGGCCACGCCGCCGTTGGGCTGCCGCAGGAGGCGGATGCGCGGGTCGTTGAAGGCGGCGGCAACGGCCGCGGTGTTGTCGGTGGAGCCGTCGTCTATGATCAGCAGTTCAAAATGAGGATAGGTCTGCGCCAGCACGGAGCGGATCGCATCAGCGATGTAGTCGGCAGCGTTGTAGGCCGGCATCAGTACCGTGATCTCAGGCGTTTGCATCAGGCGCAGTCTTTTGAAGGTCCAGGAAAAAAAGGAGCTCGAAGAGCGGCACGATCGACAGTTGCTCCAGCCAATAGTCGGTAGCCAATAGCGCGGCCATCAGTCCAAGCAAGGGCAGTGTGTAGCGCAGCCGGCGCACCTTCCACACCAGGTAGCCCATGTAGGTCATCAGCAGCAGCAGGCCCGGAAGGCCGTATTCACCCAGCAACTGGTCGTACACGGAGTTGGGACTGTGCACCACCGAATGCAGGCGTTCGGAAGCCGCGAAGTAGGAGAGAAACAGTGCGAGGTGTGCTTTTTCAAAATCGGCGCTGCGGTAGGTAAGTCGTTGCGGGTAGTGCCCGGCGATGCCGAGTCCCGCTACCTTGAATGCCATTTTTGAAGAAAAGGCCGCTGGGCCGGCACCCGTAAAAATACGGGCTGGCTTTGCATGCAGGTAGGAGAGCGTCTGTTGAAACGCAACCACTTTTCCCGGGATGCCGCCCTGCTTCCGCGCCGGTGTGGCGCCCACGGCCACAGCAGCGTGGGCCCATTCCTGGTGCCGGGCCCCCGAGTCATCGCGGTGCTGGAACGCGGCCGAGTGAATAGGATCCTGCGGCAGCTCGGGACGCTGAACCTTACGCACGGTGGCCGCCGCCGCGTTTGCCTGGAGCGCGCCCATGCTGTCTATCCAGCGATGGGCGATGACATCGCGCGGGTCTGCGGTGACCGCCCCGGCAATGGAGGCGGACGCTGCTGCAGGCGGCGCTGTTTTCATCCCCAGCACGTTTTCCATGTAGCCTGTATTCTGCGGCGAGATGCGTGCCCAGAAGATCACGAAGGGAAGCGCACAAAGTGCCAGGATGCTTTTTTGCGCGCGGTCGCTGCGGAAGCAGAAGAGCCACAGAAGGCCCGTCAGTACCAGGGCATTAACGAGGTTGCTGGCCGTCAGCACGAGGGTGGCGAGGCAGACGGCCACTACCGCCCAGCGGCGACGTTGCGCGAATAAGAGTATGCCGATGGCGCAAAGGACGGCATTGGTGGTGCAGGTGTCGAAAGAAATGCCTTTGATGTAGTCGCCCGTGTTGATGAAATATTTCTGGTAGTTGCCCTGGTAGCGATAGGGATTGACGGCGCCCGTTTCCTGGATGATGCGGCAAAGCTGCACCCACGAAACAGCGGCGTTCAAAAAGAGAAAGGCTTCGAAGTTGCGTAGGATCTTCGCTTCGTCCGAGCGCCGGGCTTCGGCCCAGAGGCCGATCGAGAGCAGCCCACAGACCATCCAAACGCCTTCACTCCCGGCGAAGGCCCAGGCGTAATGGGGCTCTGAAAAGCGCTTCGTCCATGCGGCGCTGCTCAGGCCCAGCAAGGCAACGGCCGGGTAAAAAAGCGGTAACAGGGGCGGCCGGCGCAGGAGGGTCGGCCAGGCGGTGCGGTGTCGCCAGAGTAGAAGCAGCAGGGCGGCGGCTTTGACGACAAGCTTTACATTGCACAGCAATACGAGGAAGAGCAGAAGCTGCCCGTCGAGCCGGTTTTCCCATCCGCGAAGCCTGCGCCAGAGCGACACCATGATAACGGTCTGATTGAGCTAATGAATACGGACTCAGGAAGTTCCGGTTGCCTCGGGGTGCCAGCGAAGACGGACCCGCCAGCCAGGCTGTGCGTAGTAATGATACAGCCACGTTTGCAGCAGCAGGGCCAGCACAAAAGAAAGTGCCGCCCCTTCCTTATGCCACAAGGGCACCAGCAGCGCGTTGGCTGCCGCGTTAACGGCAAAGGTGAGGGCGAAGAGCCGGAAGATGAGCCCCGTGCGTCCCTGCGCGAAATGCAGCGACCAGAGGAAGTTGTTGTAGTATAGCAGCGGAACGGAAAGTGACAGTATAAATACGGTACCGCGGCAGGCGGCGCCGTACTTGCCCCCGCTGACCCAGTCGGCTACCGGCACCCAGGCGGCATTGAGCAACAGCACGCTGGCGCCGGCAAGCAGGCACTCGGTGCGCAGTAGCTTTTTCAGCGCGCCGGGAGGGGCACCGCCCTGCAGCAACCGGGTAAAGCGTGGCACCAGCAGCGGTGCAATCGCCAGCAGGGGCAGTTGCGCCAGCTCGAAGCCCTTATAGGCAAAGCTGTATTCGGCCACGACGGCCGCGGGGCAGAGAGCTGCCAGGAACAGCCAGTCGAAGCGGGCCAGGGCAGCAGCAAAGACCGTGGTGCCGAATTGCGGCGCCGCTTCGGTCATCAATGTTTTATACCGGCGCGAGACTCCCCGCCAGCGCAAGCGTCCGCCGCCGTGCAGGTACAACCCCACGCAGGAAGCTGCCTCCAGCGCATCGGCGGCGGCGAACACCCACACGGTGTTGGGCAGAGTCAGGTGTCCCTGACGATAGAGCAGCCAGAGACCCAGCGCCTTCACCGTGTTGGCGGCCACCGACATGCCCAGCAGTCGGCGAAAGCGTTCCTGCCCGTTCACGATGCTTTTGAAGGGCTGGCCCAGGAACAGGAGTCCTTTGCCCGCGGCGAGCAGCAGCACTGCGGTTCCGGAGAGCCCGGGCAGCAAATAATAGGAGAGGAGCAGCAGTCCATAAAAAAGTAGTGCCGCTGAGGCATAATGCACAAGCGCTGTCGACAGCCAGGCGTCGCTGTCGGCGCCGGCCGCAGCCTTGCGCACGAGCAGCTGGTCGATGCCAAAGGAAAGAATTCCGAAGCTGAGCAGGAGGAACGCGAGCAGGCCATTGAGGGCGCCAAATTCCGGCTTGCCCAGCTGCCGCGCCAGTAGTAGAAATACGGCCAGGCTGAGCGCCTGGTTCCAAAGTAATTGCCCGGTGTTGGCTGAAAGGGATCTCCACGCGTCGCGCAGCATGGCCTTAAATACGCGAACCCGGCCGGAAAGGTTGCTAGTTGGCCAGGAAGCGCATGACGATAATGGCAATAAGCGTTACCAGAATCAGGAAAAGGGCGAACTGGTACACGGGCCGGTTGTAGCGGCGGCCGTATTTGTCTTTTCTCATAACGGGGGCTAAAGGTAGGGGTTCAAAGGCGGGGCAGGTGTTAATTCAACGTAAACGTACCGGCACCTCATTGCGTGGCCGGCACGGCTACGGTGCGCTCGTTCCATTCCCGGATCAGTTCGGCGATGAGGGCCGTCCAGCCTGTTTGGTGACAAGCGCCGAGGCCCGCCCCGGTGTCGCCGTGGAAATACTCGTAAAACAGCATCAGGTCGCGGTTTTCGTCGACGCTGTAGAAGTCGTTATAGCGTCCGAAGCAGCGCCGCTCGCCCTGCGCGTCACGGGTGAACAGGCTGATCACCCGGCGCGAAAGCTCGTCGGCCACCTGCTCGAGGTTCATCATCCGCCCCGAGCCCACAGGACATTCCACCTGCAAGCTTTCTCCGTAAAAACGACCGTACTTCCGCAGCGACTTGATGATGAGAAAATTGATCGGGATCCACACCGGTCCGCGCCAGTTGGAATTGCCACCGAAAATATCCGAGGTGGAATCGCCCGGGTCGTAGGCGATGCTGTACTCGTTGCCATCGATGTTCACCGAATAGGGATGCTCCTCGTGGTATTTCGACAGGGCACGGATGCCGCCTGGGGAGAGGAACTCTTTTTCGTCGAGCAGGCGTTGCAGCAGGTATACGAGACGCTCGCGCTTTACGAGCGACAGCAGCAGCTCCTCGTGGTCGCCACGCTCTTCGTTGGGCCAGAACTTGTTGTATTTCTTCCGGTAATTCTCAAACCATTCGGTGCGCCGCTTGAAGTCGGGCAACGTATTGAGCGTTTGCCGGCTAACGGTGCTGACGGCAAACAGCGAGGTCAGGCCTACGATCGACTGCACCCGCAGCGGAATGGGCTCCTGCCCCGGCACTGACAGCACATCGTAAAAGAACCGGTCTTCCTTATTCCAGAGGTGGTGCTCGTTGAGCGATTCGGCGATGAGCACGAAGTGTTCGAAGAACTTCGTCGCGGTATCTTCGAAGGATTCATCGTGCAGCGCGATCTCGAGGGCCATGTCCATCATGTTGAGCGCGTAGGTGCCCATCCAGCTCGTGCCATCGGCCTGCTCCAGGCGCATGTGCTCGCCGTAAAAGCTGCGGTTGAACACACCGATGTTGTCGAGCCCGAGGAAGCCGCCTTCAAAGATGTTGTTCCCATTGCGGTCTTTGCGGTTTATCCACCACGTGAAGTTGATCAGCAGTTTTTGAAAGATCTTTTTCAGAAAAAGAATGTCGCCACTGCCTTTTTGTTTTTTCTCGATGCTGTACACTTCCATGGCGGCCCAAGCGTGCACTGGCGGGTTCACGTCACTGAAATTCCACTCGTAGGCAGGCAGCTGTCCATCGGGCTTCATGTACCATTCGCGCATGATCAGCAGGAGCTGTTGCTTGGCGAAGGCCGCATCCACCGGCGCGAAGGCGATACATTGGAAGGCGAGGTCCCAGGCCGCATACCAGGGATACTCCCACTTGTCGGGCATGCAGATGATGTCCTGGTTCTTCAGGTGCTGCCAGTCGTGGTTGCGGCCGTGCAGGCGTTGCGAGGAGGGAATGGTGACGCCGTCGCCGCGCTGCAGCCACTTTTCCACGTCGAAATAATAGAATTGCTTGCTCCAGAGCAGGCCCGCGATCGCCTGGCGAAATACGTTCCGCTGGTCTTCGGAAACGGCTACAGGCAGCAGGCTGCGGTACCAGGCATCTGCCGCATCCTTGCGCTCGGTGAAAACCTCCGTAAAGCCCTCGGGAAAGGGTTGGTCGAGTTCGCGCGTGCTGAGGCGGCAGTAGAGGCTTTTCGTGCCGCCGCCTTTGATCCGCAACAGGTGCAGCGCGCCCAGCTTCGTGCCCGCGCCCCGGGTGCGCAGCTGGCTGATGTTACGCGCATTGACGACGGCGTCGTTGAACGCATCCTTTGCAAACAGGTCGCAGGTTTCCGTTTCGTGCAGCAGCGAGCGGTTGGTAGCGTTATCGGTAAAGAGGAAGACGTCGGAATCGCGGCAGTAGAAATACCAGGCGCCGGTGCGCTCATGCCAGGCCCTTGCGGAATGCGTGCCGGTTGCCGTAATGGCAGGCGACTGGTTCTTTTCCAGCGCAAGCCCCGAGAACCAGAGGCTGGGCAGCACGGTAATGTTGGCCGCGCGGTGGTAGCGGTTGTGAATGTCGATGCGCACCAGCAGGTCGTCGTCTTCGGCACGCGCATAGGTTACGGTTACGTCGAAAAAACGTTGGCCGTCAAACACGCCCGTGTCGAGCAACTCGTACTCGGGTTCCTGCCGCGAGCGCTTCGCGTTTTCGATCTTGAGTTTTTCGTAAGGAAATTCCAGGTGCGGGTATTGGTAGCGAAACGACATGTACGAATGATCGGGCATGTTGTCGAGGTAGTAATAGTGTTCTTTGACGTCCTCACCGTGGTTGCCTTCGTAGTTGTGCAGGCCGAACAGCCGTTCTTTGAGGATCGGGTCTCGGCCGTTCCAGAGCGCGATACCGAAGCACAGGAGCTGCAGCTTGTCGGAGATGCCGGCAAGGCCGTCCTCGCCCCACTGGTATGCGCGGAAGTGTGCATGTTCGAAAGGGAAGTACTGCCAGGCATTGCCGTCGGGGCTATAGTCTTCGCGTACGGTGCCCCATTGGCGCTCGCTCAGGTAAGGGCCCCAAAACGGGTGGTTGTATTCAGTGGGATTATTGCGGTCCATGTGTTTTTGCTTTTGATGAGGCAATGCGCGCCAGCACGAACACCCCGGTGCCCATAACGGCTACGAACAGGAAAGAGGCCCGGAGACTGAAGGCGCCGGCCAGCAGCCCGATGATCGGTGGGCCGGCCAGGAAACCGAGGAATCCGATGCTGGAAACGGCAGCCAGGGCGGCGCCGGTGTTGCGGCTGCCGCGCCCTGCCTCGCTGTATACCAGGGGGACCACGGAAGATACACCGAAACCTACGAGCAGGAAGCCCACCAGGGCGCCGGGCACGGTCGGCCAGGCCACGGCCAGCAAGAGCCCGGCTACCACGAGGCAGGCGCTGGCCTGGATGGTGGGGTAGGTGCCGAAGCGGTGGCTGATGCGGTCGGCCACAAAGCGACCCGTGGCCATCGTGGCCATGAACGCGGTATAGCCCGCGCCGGCCCAGGCGCCGCGGGCATGGACCACCTTTTCAAAGTAGACGTTGCTCCAGTCGAACAGCGCACCCTCGCAGATCATGCTGCAGAAGCAGAGCACGCCGAGCGGCAGTAACTCCTTGCCCGGCAGCACCAGGAGGGGCGTGTCCGCGGTATGCGCGGGCGGTTCCTTGTATAAATACGGGTATACGGCTGCCAGCCCGGCAGCGATGACCAGGGCGATGCCCATGAAGTGTGGTACTGGTGCCAGCTGCGCGCCGATGGCCCAGGTGCCGATGCCCGCGGCCGTAAAGCCGGCCAGGCTCCACAGCCCGTGAAAGGAGGCCAGGATCTTGCGGCCATAGCGCTCTTCCACGCCTACAGCCTGGGTATTCATGGCAATGTTGGTGCTGTTGCCGGCAAAGCCAAAGAGCAGCAATACCGCGCAGAGTGTGGCGACGGACGTGCAGGTGCCGATGAGTAGCAGGACAGCGGCATAGCACAGCAGGCCAATGCCCGAAATGCCGCGGCTGCCGAAGCGCGTCACCAGCCAGCCGGCAAGGAGGAGGCCGAGGAAAGACCCGGCCGGGAGTGCCAGCAGTACCAGGCCCAGAGCGGCATTGCCGAGGCCGAGCGTTTGCTGGATGCTCGGTATGCGCGCCGCCCAGGAGGCGAAGCAAAGACCTTGCAGGAAAAAAAGCCCGCTGACGGCAAGGCGCTGGGCACGAAAGGGAGAAGGTATAGTCGCTGCGATCGGGGGCATAAAAAGACGCGTGTTCCCAAGGGGGATTTTTTTAGAGCAGCAACCGCGGGTTAAAGATAAGGGCGGAGAATCAATGTGTACCAGATACACAAAAACCATTCCATACGCGGACCGGCCCCTACTTTTATGCAAACGATTGCACGTTGGCCCGGAATACGACCCTGCAAGACATTGCCCGCCACCTGAACGTCAACGCCGCCACGGTGTCGCGGGCGCTCAACAACCACCCGGCCATTTCGGCGGAGACCAAGGACGCCGTTCAGCGCGCCGCCCGCCGCCTCCGTTACCAGCCCAACCGGGTCGCCTCCTCGCTCCGCCTCGGCAAAACACGTATTCTCGGCGTCATGATCCCCAGTGCCGAGATCAACTTCTTCGGCTCGGTCATCCACGGCATCGAAAAGGTGGCCAGCGAACAGGGCTACAACGTACTGATCTATCAATCCAATGAATCGGAAGAATGGGAGCGCCGCGGCGTGGATACCTTCCTGCGCTCGCAGGTCGACGGCGTACTCGCTTCCATCGCGAAGCAAACCACCGATAACGCGCACTGGATGGCGCTCCGCGAGCAAAATATCCCGCTCGTGTTGTTCGACCGGGTGAATGCGATGCTGCCGGTGCCCTCCGTTTCCATCGATGACCGGCTCGGTGCGTTCCGCGCCACCAGTCACCTGGCAGAGCAGGGTTACCGGCACATCGCATTCATCGGTGGGCAGGCCCACGTGCCCATCTGGCAGGAGCGCCTCGATGGCTACCGCGCCGCGCTCAAGGCGCACGGCCTCCGCGCCGAAGCGTCCTGGATCAAGCACGGCGACGTGTCGATCGAGTCGGGCGCGGCCTGCATGCAGCAATTATTGAAAGGAAAAAAACGCCCCGATGCCGTGTGCTGCGTGGAAGACTTCACCGCCCTGGGCGCCCTGCAGGTGCTGCGCCAGCACGGCATCTCGGTGCCTGCAGACATGGGCCTGGTGGGGTTCGCCAACGAAACCTTCGGCGCGCACATCACGCCATCGCTTACAACGGTCGACCAGCAAACGATCCGGATGGGCGAGGAGGCCGCGCGCCTCTTTTTCGAAGTGTCGGCCGGTACCGACTTTTATGCGGGCGAACCAAGGCGGCTGGTGCTGGAGCCCCAACTGCTGGTCCGCGAATCAAGTAAACGAAACCCGATATGAAGAAATTCCTGTTGCTGCCGCTGCTGCTTGTGCTGGCCTGTGGTAAGAAAGAAGGCCCCGGCCCCGCACCGGCGCCCACGCCGGCCCCGGCCGATACCTTCCAACTGGTCAAAGGCGCGGACATCAGCTGGGTCACCGAGCTGGAAGCCGCCGGAAAGCATTTTTACGATGCCGCCGGAACCGAGCGCGAAGCCACCGCTCTGATGAAAAGCCTCGGAATGAATACGATCCGTCTCCGCGTGTGGGTGAACCCCGCCAGCGGCTGGAACAACAAAGCCGACGTGCTGGCTAAGGCACAGCGGGCAAAAGCGCTGGGCATGCGCCTGATGGTCGATTTTCACTACAGCGATTCCTGGGCCGATCCGGGCCAGCAGGCAAAGCCCGCCGCCTGGGCCGCCCTGGACCTCGCCGGCCTGAAGACCGCCCTGGCCGCGCATACTACCGATGTATTGTCCACCCTCAAGAACGCAGGCATCGGCGTGGAGTGGGTGCAGGTAGGCAACGAGACCAACAACGGGATGCTCTGGCCTGAAGGAAAGGCGTCCACGAACATGGCCGCGTTTGCACAGCTGGTGACCAGCGGCTACGATGCCGTGAAAGGGGTTTACCCCAACGCCAAAGTGATCGTGCACCTCTCCAACGGCTGGAACAACAGTCTCTTCCGCTGGCTGTTCGACGGACTGAAAGCCAATGGCGCCCGTTGGGACGTGATCGGATTGTCGTTGTACCCGGACATCAGCAGCTGGGGCAACATGAATGTACAGGCGCTGAACAACATGACCGATATGGTGGCCCGCTACGGAAAGGAGGTAATGGTGGTGGAAGCGGGTATGCCCTGGGACAGCCCGGACCGGACTGCGCTTTTCCTGTCGGACCTTCTCCAGAAAGTCCGCTCGGTACCCAACCACCAGGGACTCGGCGTGCTCTATTGGGAGCCCGAAACACCCCCGGGCTGGAACGGCTACACGCTCGGCGCCTTCGACAACAGTGGGCGTCCCACGATCGCTCTGAATGCTTTTCAATAAACAACCTGATGAAACCATTGAAACGGGCCGCGCTCATCCTTTTTGGTCTGCTCCCGCTAGCCGCTTCCGCCCAGAAGAAAGCCGGCAACCTCGTATTCGTCGATGGGCAAGGCGTCATGCGTTATACGAAAGATAATACCGAAGCTGCCTTCTTCGGTGTGAACTATACCGTGCCATTTGCCTATGGCTACCGCTCGCACAAAGCCCTCGGCATCGACCCGGAAAAAGCCATCGATGCCGACGTGGCGCATCTTGCCCGCCTGGGCCTCGACGCCTTTCGGGTGCATATGTGGGACGTGGAAATTTCCGACAGCGCCGGCAACCTGCTGAACAAAGAGCACCTGCGCCTGTTCGATTATTTGCTGATGCGACTCAAAGAGCGGCAGATCAAAATCCTCATAACGCCGATCGCCTTTTGGGGCAATGGTTATCCCGAGCGCGACGAAAAAACACCCGGCTTCGCCACGAAGTATGGGAAAGGCCCGAGTGTAGTAAAGGAAGAAGCGATCCTGGCGCAGGAGCGCTACCTGCAACAGCTGTTTACCCACATCAATCCCTACACGAAGCAAACCTATGGGCAAGACCCCGATGTGATCGCCGTGGAGCTGAACAACGAACCGCACCACAGTGGTCCGCGCGAACGCACTACGGAGTACATCAACCGGCTGGCCGCGGCGCTTCGCGGAACGGGCTGGACGAAGCCCGTGTTTTACAACATCAGCGAATCGCCCTCCTATGCTGGGGCGGTGGCTGCGGCCAACGTGGATGGGCATAGCTTCCAGTGGTACCCGACGGGCCTTGTGGCCAACCGTGAGCTGAGAGGCAACTTTCTCCCGAACGTAGACGAATACCATATTCCGTTCTTCGATTCGATCGCTTCGCTGAAGAAACGCGCGCTGATGGTGTATGAGTTCGACGCCGGCGACGTGCTGCAATCCAATATGTATCCGGCCATGGCGCGGTCCTTCCGCACGGCGGGCTTCCAGTGGGCCACGCAGTTTGCTTACGACCCGGTGTACACGGCCCATGCCAACACCGAGTACCAGACCCACTTTCTCAACCTGCTGTACACACCCGGCAAAGCGATCTCGCTGCTGATTGCCGGCAAAGCCTTTCACCAGTTGCCGCGCGGCAAGAGCTGGGGCACGTTCCCGGCCGACACTTCTTTTGCTGGGTTTCGCGTGAGCTACGTAAACAACCTGAGCGAGTGGAACAGCGATACCGCTTTCTGTTATTCCAACAATACCGGCACGCACCCACGCAATGTGGCCCAGCTGCGGCATGTGGCCGGTGTGGGTTCTTCGCCCGTTGTGCAGTACGAAGGTTCCGGCGCCTACTTCCTCGACCGCTTGCCCAACGGCAACTGGCGCCTGGAGCTGATGCCGGATGCCTTGCAGGTGAACGATCCGTTTGGAAAGGCTTCGCCTGCGCGCGATGTTGTGCGCCTGCTCGCGGCTGCCAACCGCATGGAACTCCTCCTGCCCGGCCTTTCCAGCACATTTAAAGTCGTTGGACTGGACAGCGCGAACCGCGGCGTAACCATCGATGGCGCCGGCGGGTTCTTGCTGAAGCCCGGGGTATACGAGATCGGCGCCGCGCCGAAAGCCGGGCCGGTAGCGCGCTTCGCCGTTCCGAAGATCAGCACCGGCGCTCCCTTCCTGGCTGCCCTGCCGACGGCCGACCGGCCGGCCGGCAAAGCGTTTTCACTTTCTTTCCAGGTTGGTAACGTGGAGGAACGCGACAACGTTTCCGTAGAAATACGGCATTCACTGAACCGCTGGAAAACAGTGCAGCTGCAGCGCCGGGGCAATCATGTTTATACTGCCGATGTTCCGGCCGAGCTCCTGGAGCCGGGCCTCCTGGAATACCGCATCCTGGTGCGCAACGGATCGGGCGACACCTACGTGTTCCCTTCCGGGCAGAAAGAAGATCCCTATTCCTGGGACAATACGAACGACGCCCGCTACACGATCCGGCTCCTCCCCGAAGCGCGTGGACCGGTACTTTTTGACGCTTCCGCCGACCGCAACCGGGTGATGCCCTGGCTTACCGACTGGCGCCGGCAGTCGATCGGGTTTTCGTTTTCCGACGACGGGGGCAACCCGGTGCTCCGGGCCACGATCGCGAAAGCAAAAAGCGGCGAAACGATCCACTGGCGCCTGTTTGCGGGTGACCACGCCATGGATACACCGACGGCTGCGGGGCACTATTTGATCGCTGTTCGCGCCCGCTCGCGGACCGGGCGCTCGCTCACGGTCACACTGGTAGACCGGAATGGAAAGGCAGTGGAAACCAGCATGGCCCTGCGTGATGACCTGGCTACGATCACAGTGCCCCTGACGATGTTTCACCAAACACCGTTTTACCTGCTGCCCCGTCCGTATCCTGGCTTCCAGCCCCTGCAATTCCGGCGCGACGAAGGCACCTTCGATATCCGGCTGCTGGAACACCTGGATTTCAGCTTCGGGGATACCGGCCCGGCCGGCGCCGCCGGAGCCGACCTGGATGTAGAACTGGAACGGGTGCAGCTCCTTTTACCCCGTCCGACACCCCAACCCAACCGGGCAAACTGAAACATATCCATATGCGGAAAATATTTTCGTCCCTCATCCTGATCCTTCTGTATCTGGGATCGGCGGCACAAAGGAGCCACGAATTGCTCGACAACGACTGGCGCTTTCACTTCGGCCATGCAGCCGATCCCGCGAAGGATTTCGGTTTCGGCCTCGAAGCCATCTTTTCGAAATCGGGCCGCACCACCGGCACCGCGCTTGACGCCAAATTCAACGACAGTGGCTGGCGGAAGCTGAACCTGCCGCACGACTGGGCCGTGGAGCTTCCCTTCGACAGCACGGCCAACTTCGACGTACAATCGCACGGCTACAAGCCCGTGGGTGGCCTCTTCCCCGAGACCAGTATCGGCTGGTACCGCAAGCGCTTCACCGTAGCCCGCAAAGACTCGGGTGCCCGTTTCGAGCTGCAGTTCGACGGCATCTTCCGCAACGCGCAGGTGTGGATCAACGGCTTTTACCTCGGCCGGAATGAGAGCGGGTATATTGGGGTGAACTACGACGTCACCGATTACCTGAACTACAACAAGGACAATCTCATCGTGCTGCGCGTGGACGCCACGCAATACGAAGGCTGGTTTTACGAGGGCGCCGGCATCTACCGGCACGTGTGGCTGAACCGATACAACAACCTGCATGTGCCGCAGGGCGGCTCGTTTGTGCACAGCGTGGTCGCCGGAAAGAACGCGGTGCTCACCATGGAGACGGAGCTTCGCAACGACGGCTTCCAGAACGCTTCCGTTACGTTGGACTATTACCTGTTCGACCGCTCCGGTAAGCGCGTCGCCACCGCGAAGGGCGCTGCTGTTAACCTGCCGGCGCGGGGCAGCGGCAGCCGCAAACAAACGATGCGCGTTCCCGGCGTACACCTCTGGGATGTGGACGATCCGTATTTATACCGCCTGCTGACAATCGTGCGCAGTGCCGGCCGCGTGGTGGATTCTTTCGTCACCCGTACCGGGTTCCGCACCCTCCGCTTCGATGGTGCCACCGGCTTTTATCTCAATGGGCGCCATCTCCTGATCAAGGGCACGAACAACCACGGCGACCATGCCGGTGTAGGCGCGGCCCTTCCCGACTACCTGCAGTATTACCGCGTGCGGCTGCTGAAAGACATGGGGGCCAACGCCTACCGCACGAGCCACGGCGCGCCGACGCCCGAGCTGCTCGATGCCTGCGACTCCCTTGGTATGCTGGTGCTCGACGAGCAGCGCCTGCTCAATTCCTCGCCCGAATACGTGGACCAGTTCACGCGCCTGATTAGAAGAGACCGCAATCATCCCTCCGTATTTCTATGGTCGATCGGCAACGAGGAAGGCTGGATCCAGACGCAGGCCTCCGGACGCCGCATTGCACAAAGCCTGCTGGCCCTGCAACAGCAACTCGATCCCACCCGCACCAGTACCTACGCGGCCGATGTGGCCAACGTGTTTTCCGGGGTAAACGAAGTCATCCCGGTGCGCGGATTCAATTACCGCCATGCCGGTGTGGCCGATTACCACCGCGATCATCCCCAGCAGGCGATCATCGGTACCGAGATGGGCAGCACCGTTACCACGCGCGGTGTTTATGTGAAAGACACGATCCGTGCCTACGTGCCCGACCAGGACATCACCGCTCCCTGGTGGGCCTCCACGGCCGAAGCCTGGTGGACGCTGGCAGCCGCCAACCGCTATTGGGCAGGGGGCTTTATCTGGACCGGCTTCGATTACCGCGGCGAGCCCACACCCTACCAGTGGCCCAATGTGTCTTCGCACTTTGGCGTGATGGACGTCTGCGGCTTTCCGAAGAACATCTATTCCTATTATCAAAGCTGGTGGACCGACAAGGACGTGCTCCACATTTCCCCGCACTGGAACTGGAAGGGAAGAGAAGGGCAGCCGATCGACGTATGGGTGAATACGAACGCCGACAACGTCGAATTGTTCCTCAACGGAAGAAGCCTTGGTAAGAAAGATATGCCGCGCGACCGGCACCTGCAGTGGCAGTTTGCCTTCGAGCCGGGGCGGCTCGAAGCCATTGCATACAAACAGGGACGCAAGCTCACCGCGCAGGTGGAAACCACCGGCGCTCCGGTTGAAGTGGTCGTCACGCCCTACAAGACGACGATGCTTGCCGACGGCCGCGACGCTACGGTGATCAATATTTCGGTGGTGGACCGCCAGGGTCGCGAGGTGCCCGATGCGCAACAGCTGGTCCGCTTTTCGGTGAAAGGCGATGCGCGGATCATTGGGGTCGGGAACGGCGATCCGAGCAGCCACGAGCAGGACAAATACAACGACACCGCGGCACAGCGTCACCTGTTTAATGGCAAGGCGCAGGTGATCGTGCAGTCGGGAACCACGCCTTCCTTCGTTTCGTTCGTTGCCCGCGGCGAAGGACTTTGGGACGGTGCCACCGATATACACACGGTGCCGGTTCAGGGCGGCGGCAACGCGGATCCTTCGGCATACCAGCCGCGTCGAGCGCCGGGGCGCATGCTCGGCGCCGACATTTCCTTCCTGCCCGAGCTGGAAGCCCGCGGCATCCGTTTCCGCGACAGCGTGAACGGGCACTTGGCCGAACGCGATGCGATTGCGATCCTGAAAGACCACGGCATCAACTACATCCGCCTCCGGCTCTTCAACGACCCCGCGCGCGACAGCGGCTACTCGCCCCGCAAAGGCTTCTGCGACCTGGCGCACAGCCTCGCCATGGCGAAGCGCATCAAGGCCGCCGGACTCCGCTTCCTGCTCGACTTTCACTACAGCGACTACTGGGCCGACCCCGGCAAGCAATACAAGCCCGCAGCCTGGACGGGACTCCCTTTCCCGCAGCTGCGCGACTCCGTGTATGCCTTTACGAAACGCGCCCTGCTGGCGCTGAAAGCGCAGGGTACCTTGCCCGACATGGTGCAATGCGGCAACGAGATCAACCACGGGATGGTATGGCCCGAAGGGAGCGTGCAGCACCTCGACAGCCTGGCAGCGCTCATCAACGCCGGCAACCGCGCCGTGCGCGAAATAGCTCCCCAATGTCTTCTGATGCTGCACATAGCGCTCGGCGGGCAGAACGACGAGTCGGTGTGGTTCATCCAGAACATGCTGGAGCGCGGCGTGCAGGCGGATGTCCTCGGTCTGTCGTACTACCCCAAATGGCACGGCACCCTCGCCGACCTGCGCTACAACCTGAATGACCTCGCACGCCGCTACAACCGCGACGTTGTTGTGGTGGAATACTCGCAGCTGAAACAAGAAGTGGCCGATATCACCTTCGGGGTGGAGGGTGACCGCGGGCGCGGCACTTTCATCTGGGAGCCGCTCAATACCTGGGAATCGGTGTTCGACAAAGAAGGAAAGCCTACCCCGTACCTGTATTTCTACGACCGCATCCGCCAAAAACATTTCAAACACTAACGCTTTAACCCATCACATGAACCTGACCCTGAAGCCGATCGACTACGGCATTATTGCACTTTACTTTCTCTTCGTGATCGGTATCGGCCTGCTGCTCAAGCGGCGCGTGCGCACCGGAAACGACTTCCTGATGAGCAACCGCTCCATCCCGCTTTGGATCACCTCTCTGGCCTTTATCTCGGCCAACCTCGGTGCGCAGGAAGTGCTCGGAATGGCCGCCAACGGCGCCAAGTACGGCCTCTACACGACACACTTCTACTGGCTGGGCGCCGCCTTCGCCATGGTGTTCCTCGGCATTTACATGATGCCCTTCTACTACGGCAGCCACGCGCGTTCTGTTCCGGAATACCTCAAGCTGCGCTTCGATGAGAAAACCCGCACCTTCAACGCCGTCACCTTCGCGGTGATGACGGTCTTTTCCTCGGGGGTATCGCTATATGCGCTGGCGATCCTGATGCAGACGATCCTCGGATGGGACTTCAACTACTCTATCTGGATCGCGGCGGGCATCGTGCTGGCCTATACGTACCTAGGCGGACTTACCAGCGCCGTGTACAACGAGGTGCTGCAGTTCTTCCTCATCGTGCTGGGCATTGCGCCGCTGGTGTACATCGGCATGCAGCAGGCCGGCGGCTGGGAAGGCATCGTGCACAACGTCGACAACGCAAAGCTGCACCTCTGGAAGGGTATGGGTTCGTCTACTACCAACCCTATGGGCGTGGATGCCTTTTCGATGATCTTCGGCCTCGGCTTTGTGCTGGCCTTCGGTTACTGGTGCACCGACTTCCTCGTGGTGCAGCGGGCGATGATCTCGCGCAACCTCAACGAAGCACGCCGCACACCCATCATCGCCGCCGTGCCCAAGATCCTTATGCCCGCCGTAGTGATCCTGCCCGGCATCATCCTGCTGGCACTGCAGAAAACCGGCGTGGGCTTCGATCTTCCGAAGAACGCCTCGGGCGATACGGACTACAACATGGCCCTGCCGCTGCTGCTGTCGAAGCTGTACCCGAGCGGTATTCTCGGTGTCGGCATCACGGCGCTCATCGCCTCCTTCATGAGCGGTATGGCCGGCAACGTGACGGCCTTCAACACCGTGTGGACCTTCGACATCTACCAGTCGCATATCAGGAAGAACGCTTCCGAAGCGCATTACCTCGCGGTGGGTAAAGCCACTACCGTAGTGGGCATCCTGCTTTCTATTATGACGGCATACGTTGCCCGCGGGTTCAACTCGATCATGGACCTGCTGCAGCTCGTCTTCTCTTTTGTCAATGCACCCCTGTTTGCTACCTTCTTCCTCGGAATGTTCTGGAAGCGTACTACGGGTCATGGGGCGTTCTGGGGACTCATCGCCGGAACCGGTGCTGCCGCGCTCACACACGGCCTTACGGTTGCTGAAGGCAAGGGCGGCTGGATCGCCAACCTGCATACCTTCTACTCGGGCACCTCGCAGGCGTTCAACATCGCCTGGATCGCCTTCGTCGTGTGCCTGCTGGTAACGACGCTCGTGAGCCTGGCCACGAAGCCCGCTGCCGAAAGCGAACTGCGCGGACTTGTATACAGCCTTACCCCCAAACAATACGACCGTGCGAAAGTGTGGTACAAAAACCCGCTCTGGCTCGGCATTGCCGTACTGATCGTTACCCTCATCCTCAACGTAATTTTCTATTAAGCCATGGAAAGACTATTCGACCTCCGATTTGTGATCGGCGCCTTCTTTACGGTGTCCGGCATCTTGCTGCTGATCTACGGATTTTCCGAAGGCGCAGGCATCAACAAGGCGTGTGGCGGCGTATTTCTCGTTTTCGGCCTGCTGATGGTAGCGCTCACCTACCTGCGCCCGCTGCGCGACGCGAACACCGAAGCGGCCGCGGATCAGATCCTGCACTAGGACCGTATTCTCGCAACAAAAAGCCCCCGGCATCAGCGCCGGGGGCTTTTTTCTAAACCGGGAGATCTATACGTCCACGATCGTATTCCAACCGTAGCGGTCGGGCGCCAGTCCGCGGCGCATATCGCCCAAGTAGCGCTTTGCGCGCAGGCAGAAGGCGTTTTCGGAGAGTGGAGGCAACCGGAGCTCTTTTTCTTTCACGGCGATGACCGAGATCGGTGCCACCACGGCCGCGGTACCAAAGCCGAAAGCTTCCTGCAGCTGTCCCCGTTCCTGTGCATCCACCAGTTCCCATGCCGACAACCTGCGCTCTTCTACCGGAACGCCCCAATCGCGGGCAATGGCCAGGAATGAGTCGCGCGTAACGCCATCGAGAATGGTATCGGAAAGAGGCGGAGTGACCAGCGTGCCGTTGATCACAAAGGCCACATTCATCGTGCCCGACTCCTCGATGTTCAGGTCGGGCGTGCCGTCGGTCCACAGTACCTGGTCGTAGCCGGCTGCTTTCGCGAGTTGCGTCGCGTAGAGCGCACCGCCGTAGTTGCCGGCGCACTTTGCATAGCCTACGCCGCCGGGAGCCGCGCGGATGTAGCGGTCTTCGACCTTCACGCGCAGCGGGTTTTCGTAGAGGCTCCGCACCGGGCCACTGAACGCCAGGAACTGGTATTGTTCCGACACGCCTACGCCGAAGCGCTCTTCCGTAGCAAAAAGGAAGGGACGCAGGTACAGCGAGCCTTCGGGCGCGTCCGGCACCCAGGCCGCGTCGCGGGCCACAAGCGCTTTCAATCCTTCGGTAAACAGCTCCTCGGGAACGTGCGGCATACACATCCGGTCGGCCGATGCACAGAAGCGCTGCCAGTGCTTTTTGACCCGGAAGATCGACACGCGGCCGTCGGCCATGCGGAAGGCTTTCATGCCTTCAAAGATGCTTTGTCCGTAGTGGAAGACCATAGCGGTGGGAGAGATGCTGAGCGGGTGAAAACCTTCCACCTGCCAGGGGCTCCAGGTGCCCCGGTCGAAGGTTGCCGAGAGCATGTGGTCCGCTACAGTAGTGCCGAAGGCCAACTTTGCCGGGGCCGCAGTGCTGGGTGTGTTCATAACGAATATTTTAAGCAATCCAACCCGGATTACATCCCAAAAGTGGAAAGAAAAAGTCGACCGGTACAGATACAAACGGAGTAATTTTGACCAGAACAGTTTGGAAATCTCAGATCCCGGATTTGGATGTCGGATTTCCCGTTGATCGTAACCATTCATAATAAATCTGCGTTCTTTCTCCCGGGAAAGCCGCACGTAAATCCCAGGCTATGGCACTTGTCAAGACTCCGCGCACGGGTTTCGTTTACCAACAGCTTGCCCGCACCATCGAGCAGCAGATCCACAACGGCGTGCTCAAGGCCGGCGACCGCCTGCCCTCCGTGCGCACGCTCTGCCGCGAGCAGGGCATCTCGATGAGTACCGTGCTGCAAGCTTACCTGGAGCTGGAAAAGAAAGCCCTCATCGAATCGCGGCCGCAGTCGGGGTACTACGTAAGCTACTGGCACCAGCGCATCGCCCCTGTGCCCGATACCAGCAAACCCCCGCTGTGGACGGAATCCAACGAGCCCGACGAAATCATCCGAAAGGTGTACAATTACATCGGCTCGCGGCAGGGCACCCTGCTCTCGCTCGGCGTGCCGGCGGCCGACCTGCTGCCCATTCCACGGCTTAACAAGGCCATCGTGCAGGCCCTGCGCGACCTGCCCGGTTCGGGCACCGAATACGAAGAAGTGCAAGGCAACCGGAAGCTGCGCCGCCAGGTGGCGCGCTGGGCCATCACCTGGCAGGGACGCCTCAGCGAAGAAGATATCGTTACCACCGCGGGCTGCATGAACGCACTATCGTTTTCACTGATGGCCGTAGCCAAGGCGGGTGATACGATCGCGGTGGAAAGTCCGGTGTATTTCGGCATCCTCCAGCTGGCCCGTTCCCTCGGGCTGAAGGTGCTGGAGCTGCCCACGCACCCACAGACCGGAATCGACATCGAGGCGCTCACCGCGGTGGTGAAGACCGGGAAAATACAGGTTTGCCTGCTGGTGTCGAACTTCAACAACCCGCTCGGTTCCTGCATGCCCGATGCACACAAAAAAGAGGTCGTGCAACTGCTCGATCACTACGGCGTGCCCCTCATTGAAGACGACTTGTATGGCGAAGTGTACTTTGGCGCCTCGCGTCCGAAGAGCTGCAAGACCTACGACGAAAGCGGCAACGTGCTCTGGTGCGGATCGGTGTCGAAGACGCTGGCGCCGGGCTACCGCGTGGGCTGGGTGGCGCCGGGCCGCTACAAGGAAAAGATCATCAAGCTGAAGATGTTTCATTCCGTTTCCTCCAACACCATTACGCAGGAAGTGATCGCCAACTTCCTCGAGAACGGCCGCTATGAAACCCACCTGCGTCGGCTGCGCCAGACGCTGCAGGCGAATTCCTTCCAATTTATCCGCGCCGTCAGCGAGTACTTTCCCGAAGGCACCCGCGTCAGCCGGCCCCAGGGTGGCTTCGTGCTCTGGATTGAGCTCGATAAGCGCATACACGTATCGTCGCTCTACGAGTCGGCGCTGAAGCAAAAGATCTCGATCGCGCCAGGGCGGATGTTTACGCTGCAGGACCAGTACCAACATTGCATGCGCCTTAGCTATGGGCATGTATGGAATGAAAAGCTGGAAGGCGTGCTCAAAACGCTGGGCCGACTTGCGAAGCAGGAACTCTGACCGTAGGAATACGGTCGGCAGGACAGGGTGGAGGATATGGAACTCCAGGAAACAGGCCCGGAAACCAGGCTTTCCCTCGGTTCATAGCGGATGAGCCTGCACCGGGCTTCCCTATTCCCCGACCTCGACGGCTATGCGGCGGCGGCGCACCTGCGCTATGACAGCCGGCGCTTGCCGGACGAGTTGCTCACCGAACAGCTTCAAAAGCCGGGCGACAAAGGCTACCGCTTGCTGCTGTAGCGAAACTTTTTTCGCAATTGCCTGTTTAAAGGGGGAACTTTACCGCATCTTTCAACCGAATCGTTATGGGCGTATTACGTCAGCTGGCCGAGTACCTGTATCTCCGCAAACCCGATCCCAACCGGCCCAAAACTTCCTTTGTGCGTTACATGCACGGCATCAACCGTATCAGCATCCTGCTGTTCCTGCTGGCGCTGGTGATCCTGGTGATCAAATTGAGCCTGCGGCATTAAAGAACTGACGCAGTCCCGGGGCTTCGGAACCGCAAGCGGGATACGCAGCCCTATTAAGATACACTATGATTTTGCTGACGCACGCTATAGTCTATCAGCGTTAATCATAAAAATTATATCGAATCTCGTTCTTTCTCTCATGCTGATTGCGGCTTCGCGGTTGCAATAACGGCTGCTGCTGCCTTTTCGGATGCGTTGCCGCCTTGCTGCAACAGTTGCTTCAGCTCGTAATAGTCGTTCTTTACCTGTGCTTTCTTTTGCTCGTCGAAGAGCAGCAGGCGCAGCTCGCGCTCGATGGCGGTGGGGTTACATTCGCCCTGGATCAGCTCGGTAACAACCGGCCGGTCCATAATCAGGTTGACGAGGGAGATATATTTGATCTTCACCAGCCGCTTGGCGATCTGGTAGGAGATGTTGGATCCTTTGTAGCAGACCACCTGCGGCACACCGAAGAGGGCCGTTTCGAGCGTGGCCGTTCCCGAGGTCACGAGGGCCGCCGTCGCTTCCGCCAGCAGGGCGTAGGTGTCGTTGCGCACCGACAACACGCCGGGGTGCTCTTTCAGGATTTCCTGGTAAAAAGCTTCCTCGAGCGATGCGGCTTTGGCCACCACGAACTGGTAGTCGGGAAATGCGCGCGCGGCTTCGAGCATTACCGGCAGCTTCACCGCCACTTCCTGCTTGCGGCTGCCGGGCAACAGCGCGATCACGGGTTTCAGGTATTCGGCTTCGGGACGGTGTTCGGCCAGGAACTCGTTGACGACCTGCATCAGTGGGTGACCTACGAACTCTACGCCATAGTCCCAGCGCGTTCGGTACCAGTCCTGCTCGAACGGCAGGATCACCAGCATCTTGTCGACGGTGGCGCGGATCTTTTTGACGCGGCTTTCCTTCCAGGCCCATACCTGCGGCGAGATGTAATACACCACCCGGATGCCCTGCGTCTTCGCCCATTCGGCCACGCGCAGGTTGAAGCCCGGGTAGTCGATCAGCACCAGCACGTCGGGGCGGTGGCGAAGTATGTCTTCTTTACAGAAGGCGAGGTTGCGCAGGATGGTGCGGAGATTCATCAGTACTTCAACAAAGCCCATGAAGGCGAGGTCGCGGTAGTGCTTCACCAGGGTGACGCCTGCCGATTCCATGAGGTCGCCACCCCAACCGCGGAGGTCGGCGTTTTCGTCCTGACGGCGCAGCTCTTTAGCCAGGTTGCTGCCGTGCAGGTCGCCCGAGGCTTCACCGGCGATGAGATAATACTTCATGAGGTAAAGTTAGGAAGTCGGAAGTGGGAAGTGGGAAGTCGGACGCCGGACCCTGCCCTGCTTTCCACTTCTGCCTTCCCACTTGATTACTTACATGATGGCCTTAGCAAGTAACACACCAATGCCGTAAAGCAGCGTGATGATAAAGATGCCGCGGGCCGTGGCGTGGCGACGCGTGTTGGTATAATAGGTAAACAGCGCGATGTTGCCTACGAGGCACCAGGCGCCAAAGAAGGTGAGGAGGCTGCGCTCGCGGGCAAAAAGGCCGAGGAAATCGCTGAAGCCGTAGGCGCGGAACCGGAAGGCGTAGATCAGCAGCAGTACCAGCACCGGCGCGAGGATGCCGATGCCAAGACCGAGTTTCAGGTTGTCGCGTTTAAGAAAAAATGTTCCAGCTGCTTTCAAGTTGTTCTTTTTGACGGTAATGAGTGAGGTCGAACTGCACGGGCACCACGCTGACGTAGTTGTTGGCCAGCGCCCACACGTCGGTATCGGTTCCTTCGTCGAAGTTAATGAACTCACCTGTAAGCCAATAGTATTTGCGGCCGTGCGGGTCGGTGCGCTCGAGAAAATCCTCCTCGTATTTCGCATAGGCCTGCCGGCAAAGCTTCACTCCTTTGATCTCGTCGGGTGTGGCGATGGGAAAGTTGACATTGAGCACCGTGTGCTTGTCGAGGGGATGGGCCAGCATCTGCTCCACGATCTGTCGGATGTATTGGCGCGCCGCGGTAAAGTCGGCCTCGAGGCTGTAATCGAGCAGCGAAAAGCCGGCCGAGGGAATGCTTTCGATGGCGGCTTCCACAGCTGCCGACATGGTGCCGGAGTAGATCACGTTGATACTGTGGTTGGCGCCGTGGTTGATGCCGCTGAGGCAGATGTCGGGTTTCGAATGGTGCAGCACTTTGTCCACGGCCAGCTTTACGCAATCCACCGGGGTGCCGGTGCACTGGTAGGCTTCGATGTCGCCGAAGTAGTGTACACGGTGCAGGCGGAGCGGGAGACCGATGGTGATGGCGTGACCCATGCCGCTCTGGGGCTTGTCGGGGGCCACCACGACCACCCGGCCGAGGTCTTTCACTGCTTCCACGAGGTTCTGTATGCCGGGTGCCGTCACGCCGTCGTCGTTGGTGATAAGGATGACGGGTTGCTTTTTCTCTTCTGCCATGCTTCAGTTGTTGCTTCGCGCAAATTTGCTGCAATAATTTGGCCGGGCCAATGGAAGTTTCCCAGGTGCCTGGCCAGCGGGTAGGCGCTCGTGCCGGAATCGGTGCAGGCGCGAAGAAGCGCCTGCCGATGATCGTGACCACCGGGTAATTCCGAGCAGCGGGCCGGTTCCGTACAGGCACTTTTTTTAACCGGTGCGCGGCGTCAAAAAGTTTGTTCTTCTAAATAAATTAGTATTTTGCGGCTAAATAACTTAGTCGCATGGGCGTCTCCAACAAAAACCTCAAGTACCTGCGCAAGCTGCGCGGTTGGACACAGGAAGAATTTGCCAACAAACTTTCCATCAAGCGCTCCCTGCTCGGCGCCTACGAAGAGGAACGCGCCGATCCGCGCATCGATGTGCTGGAAGTGGTGGCCGACCTGTTCAAGCTCTCGCTCGACGACCTGCTGCGCAAGGACCTCAGCGAAAGCAAAGGCAACTACCTGTCGCGGCGCCGCGCCCAGAAGCTGGCCGCCGGCCGTGCGGACATCGCCTTTGTCCCGGTAAAGGCCGCCGCGGGTTACCTCGCCGGCTACTCCGATCCCGAATTCATCGACGAGCTCAACACCTTTACCCTCCCCATGCTCGCCGGCGGCGACTACCGCGCCTTCGAGATCGTCGGCGACTCGATGATGCCGACCCCCAGCGGCTCGGTCATCGTGGGGGAGAAGATCGAAAGCCTCGACGACATCAAAACGAACGGTACCTATATCGTGGTGTCCAAGACGGAAGGTATCGTGTACAAGCGGATGTCGAAGAACAACCGCTCCAAGAACAAGTACACCATGATCTCCGACAACCCCGCCTACCAGCCCTATACGCTGGCGGCCGAAGATATTGTTGAAGTGTGGCAGGCCCAGATGATCATCTCGCGCGCCAACCAGCAGCAGCGCTGGGACGTGAACCAGATCGCCTCCCTGGTTACCAACCTGCAGCAGCAGGTAAGTGTGCTGAAGAAGAAAATGAACTGACCCCACCCCGGCGCTGCGCACGCATCCTTTGCATCGCCCGGATGTCTCCGAAGACAAGGGGATCTGTACTGCTAACCAAACCCCGATGCCAAAGGCGTCGGGGTTTGGTTTACTGAGGCTTTCCAGCTAAAAGCAGCTGCGGGTAGGAAGAATTGACCGGATAGGCGCCCTTCGCTTTGGGAAGGCAGGGGATGCGCCGGGCGGGTTCGTAAAAACCCCATCCCGGCAACGTAAAAACCACAAAAGAGGGGTGAAAAGCCCGGCCTTTTCGGCCGGGCTTGCTATATTTATACCTTAACTCCGAGCTAACCGAATGTTGAGGCGCCTCTTCTTTTTGCTGATACCGACCCTGCTGCTGCTTGCCGCTTCCGCCCAAAAGCGGTCCCTATCGGCCGTGCGCACTACAGTCGCTCCGAAGATCGACGGCAACCTCGATGAAGCGGCCTGGCAAGCGGCCGACACCGCTACCGGCTTCGTTCAGAATTATCCCAACTTCGGCAAACCTTCGCGGTACCGCAGCCAGGTGCGCCTCCTGTACGACGATGCAGCGCTCTACGTCGCGGCCTACCTATACGACAACCCCGCCCTCGTGCGGCGGCAGCTGACCGCCCGCGACGGCGAAAGCCGCCAGGACGTGGATTATTTCTCCATTTTTCTCGATACGTACAACGACCAGCAAAACGGTTTTCAGTTCCTGGTCACCTCCGCTAATGTGCAGACCGACGCGCGCCTCAGCGCGGGCGGTAACAGCGGCTTCGGCGACTTCGGCGACAAAAGCTGGGACGCCGTGTGGCAAAGCGCCACCTCGCTGAAAGCGGATGGATGGGTTGTAGAAATGCGGATTCCCTACATCTCGCTGCGCTTTACCAAAAAAGAGGTGCAAACCTGGGGCCTTCAGCTGCTGCGGCAGTCGCGGCGCGACAACGAGATCTCCTATTGGAACACGCTCAATCCCAACGTCAACGGCTTTGTCAACCAGTTTGGGCGCCTGGAGGGGCTGCAGGATATCCGTCCCCCGCTGCGCCTGAGCCTGTCGCCCTACCTGCTGGGCGGCGTGCGCCTCAACCCCGAAGGCAGCCGCAAGCGCACCGAGTTTTTGCGCAGCGGCGGCATGGACGTAAAATGGGGGCTGAGCAAAAGCTTCACCCTCGACGCCACGCTGATCCCCAACTTCGGGCAGGTGGTTTCCGACAATGTGGTGAACAACCTCACGCCCTACGAGCAGCGCTTCCAGGAAAACAGGCCTTTCTTTACCGAAGGCACTGAGCTGTTCAACAAATCGGGGATCTTCTACTCCCGCCGCATCGGCGCCACACCCTACGGCTACAATGCCGTGGAAGCCGCATACGGCAACCACCCCGATTACGAGATCATTAGTAACCCTTCGGTGACGCAATTGTACAACGCCATCAAGCTGTCGGGCCGCACCGGGCATAAGCTCGGCATCGGCGTTTTCAACGCGCTCACGGCGCCGATGTACGCCAAGTTGCGCCGCATCGATACGAAGCAGGACAGCCTTATCGAAACCGAGCCGATGGCCAACTACAACCTGCTCGTGCTCGACCAGGCGCTCCGCGGCCGCTCCTCGCTCACGCTTACGAGCGCCAACGTCATCCGCAACGGGGAGCACCGCGATGCCAACACCACGGCATTCGACTGGGCGTTGTATGATAAAAGCAACACACACCTGTTCAGCGGCTCGGTACGCAGCAGTAATATCTTCGGCTACACGCCTTACAGCGCCTCCTATTTTTACTATACCGACACGGTCACCCGCGATGGGCGGCGCTACCTCAAGCCCTATAGCGGCTTCGCTACCCGGGGGCGCTATGCCAAGGTGAGCGGCCGCTGGCGCTATTCTGCGGCGGTCAACGTAGAGTCCGACAAGTACGATCCCAACGACCTGGGCTACCTGCAATCGCCCAACGAAGTGACGTACTCGGGTTCGGTTTCGTACAATGTGTACGAGCCGACAAAAAACTTTATTAACTACAGCTACTCACTGTCGGCTTACCAGAGCAACCTGTTTCGCCCGTATAAATACGGGCTGACCGAGTACACGGCCAACTTCTTCGCGATCTTCCGTAACTTCTGGGACCTGTCGCTCACCCTCGGTGCGGTGCCGCAGGCGCAGCACGATTTCTTCGAGTTGCGCAACCTGGCCTACGAGCTGAAGCGCCCCGCTTTTTATTACTCCACGCTCTCAGGCAGCAGCGACAGCCGTAAGAAGCTCTACGTGGCGGTTCGTGCGGGCTACGAGCACAGCCAGCTGGCACACAGCCCGTATTACGAATTATACCTCGGCACGCGCTACCGCTTTTCCAACCGCTTCTTGCTCGAGATCGACCTCGAGCGCAGCGAAGACGCCCTGCAGATCGGCACCGCCTACCAGTCCGACCCGGCCATCATCGGCTACCGCAATACGATCGACATGAGCTCCGTGCTGTCCGGCTCCTACAGCTTCACGCCGCGGATGAACCTTACGCTGCGCGCCCGCCACTACTGGAACCAGGTGCGCTACCTGAGCTTTCACCGCGTGGATGACAAGGGAGAGCCGATGCCGGTTGCCTACATTCCCGGGCAGGACCTGAACTACAACGTGTTCAACCTGGATGCTTTTTATACCTGGGATTTTCGTCCGGGCAGCCGGATCATTCTCGGGTGGAAAAATGCCGTTCCCGAAACCTATGGCATCAACGGCAACGCCTACGGCAACTACAAGCGCAACCTCACCCGCACCTTCGACCTCGCGCACAGCAACGAGTTCTCACTCCGGGTGATCTATTTCCTGGATTACAACCAGCTGCGGCGGAAGTAAAGTTCCGGTTTCCTCTTTCCGCTTATACGATTTTCATGACCTTTTCCTCGGCGATGACAAACACCGTTTCGTCGGTGCGGGGGCGCACCGTGGCCAGGCCGGTAAACCGCCCGAAGGCCGGGAGGATGCAATGGTCTTTGGCGAAGTAGAAGCAGGGCAGGCGCAGCGACTGGCGGGCCAGGCCGTTGAGCACCACGCCGGGGTGGACGTGTCCGCAGAACGTATAACGGCCGGGGATCGCATCGGCCGGATCGTGCGCGAGGCAAAAGTCGCCGACGGAAAGGGAGCCTTCCACTACGTCGATGCCGTTGTCCCGGTACCAGTCGTCGGGTAGAATGTCGTGGTTGCCCCGTATTAATACGATACGCTGCTCTTCGATATCGGCACGCCAGCGGCGAAAGAGCTCCAGTTCCACGTTGGCGCGGCTGTGAAAGAAGTCGCCTACGACCACCAGCTGGCGGGGACGGAAATGCTGGATGAGCGTCATCAGCCGCTGCATGTCTTCCTTCATGACGGCGCCCGGTACGGCGATGCCTTCCTTGCGGAAGTGGCCGCTCTTGCCGAGGTGCAGGTCGGATAGGAGCAACAATCCTTCGTCTTCCCAAAAAAGGCAGCGCTGGCCGGAAAGCCAGAGGCGCTGCTGTCGGAACTCAAACAATACCGGTGCCTGCATCTGCCGCAAAGGTAGGAAGGGAGGGCGTCTGCCATCAGCGGTTGCCTTCGAGCTGTTGCTGCATTTTCTTGATCCGGTCTTCGAGTTTTTCAGAGGTGAGGTTCTCGCGCATGCTGTCTACCTTAATGGGAAAGCAGAGCGGCGTCAGTCGTTGCGGAAAGGTGAGCACGATGCGCGAGCGCTGGATGCGGTCGAGCATGGCGCGGAGGCGGCGCTCTTCCATTTGCTGGTCGAACACTTCCTGGTAAGCCTGCCGCACGAGCACGTTGTTGGGCTCGTATTCGTTAAATACGTTGAACAGGAGACCCGCTGAAGACTGCAGGTGCCGCGCCTTTTTGTGCTCGCCCGGAAAACCCTGGAAAATGAGGCCGCCGATCACGGCAACATCGCGGAACTTCCGGCGCGCCATTTCCGTGGCGTTCACGCTGTGCTGGATATCCGCCAGCAGGTTGTCGGGAGAAAAGAGGGCGTACACATTGCTGTCATCCACGGGTATGGGCTGGTCGCTCAGCAGCTCGAAGCCGTAGTCGTTCATCGCGATGGAAAACGTGATGGGCAACAGCTTGCTGATGCGGTAGGCCAGCAGCGCGGCGGCGGCTTCGTGCACCAGGCGTCCTTCGAAAGGATATACGAACAGGTGGTAGCCGTCTTCGGTTTCGATCTGTTCGATGAGCACCTCGGACGCGGAGGGGATGTGGGAGAGTTCCTGTTGCAAACGCAGGAGCGGCTTCAGCGCTTTCACCTCCGGTTGGCGACTCCCGGCTGCCGTTCCGAATTGCTCCCGCAGCACGGCTCCGAGGCTTGCCGACAGCGGCAGGCGCCCGCCGTTCCAACTGGGCACCACGGCTTTCTTTACGTTCGACTTGCGCACCAGCACGGTCATGTCCTTGATCATCACCAGCTCCAGTTGCCGGCCTGCGAGGGTAAAGGCATCGCCGGGCTCGAGGCGCGAGATGAAATACTCTTCGATCATACCGATATAGCCGCCGCCCATGAATTTTACTTTCAGCATCGCATCGCTCACGATGGTGCCGATGTGCATCCGGTGGCGCATCGCGATGCGTCGTCCCGTGATCTTGTAAACGCCGTCGATCACTTCCACTTTCTTGTATTCGTCGTATTGCCCCAGCGCCTCGCCGCCCGAAGTGATGAAGTGGAGCACGGCATCGAAGTCTTCGTCGCTGAGGTCGCGGAAGCAATGCGTGCTGCGGATCTCGGGCAGCACCTGCGCGGGCACGAAGCCGTCGGAAACCGCCAGGGTGCACAGGTATTGGGTGAGCACGTCGTAGCAAAGGAGGTAGGGCTCGCGGCTTTCGATCTGCTGACGCCCGACGGCTTCCTTCAGTGCGGCGGCTTCCATCAGTTCCAGCGAATGCGTGGGCAGGAAATAGATCTTGCTCACCGCATCGGGCTGGTGGCCGCTGCGCCCGGCGCGCTGCAGGAAGCGCGCGACGCCTTTCGGCGAGCCCACCTGGATCACCGTTTCCACGGGACGGAAGTCTACCCCGAGGTCGAGCGAAGCGGTACACACAACGGCCTTCAGCTTGCCTTCGTGGAGGGCTTCCTCCACCCAGGTGCGCAGCTCCATGTCGATGGAGCCGTGGTGCAGGGCGATGGCGCCCGCCAATTCGGGAGCGATGGCGAGGAGGCGGTGATACCACTGCTCGCTCATGCCGCGGGTGTTGATGAAGATGAGGGTCGTGCGGCTTTGCTCGAGGATGGGCAGCACCTTTTCGGCGAGCCGTAACCCGAGGTGGCCCGCCCAGGGATATTTCTCAATCTCGTCGGGCAGGATCGAATCGATCTCGATCTGTTTGCGCAGGTTCGTCCGTACGATCACCGCCTTGGTTCCGTACCGCTCCACCACGGGCGCCAGCAGTACGTCCATCGCCTGGTCGAGGTTGCCGATCGTTGCCGAAATCCCCCAGACGGAAAGCCCTGTTGGATCGTTCTTGCCGGCCTTGCCGGGCGGAACCTGCCGCAGGCCCACGATGCGGCTGATAGCCAGCTCCACCTGCACGCCGCGCTTGGAGCCGATCAGCTCGTGCCATTCGTCGACGGCCAGCAGGCGCAGGTGCTTGAACACGTCGGGGTAATTCTTTTGCGCCAGCAGCAGGTGCAGGCTTTCGGGCGTGATGAGCAGCACCTCGGGCATGTGGCGCTTTTGTTTCTGCCGGTCGCTCAGCGAGGTGTCGCCATTGCGGATACCCACTTTCCAGGGCAGGCCGAGCTCGGTAAATACTTCTTCCATCGCCCGCCCGATGTCCTTCGCCAGCGCACGCAGCGGCGTGATCCAGAGCAATTGAAGCCCGTTGCCCCCACGGCTGCGGAAGTCAGTAGGGTGTTCGTTGATAAAGCGGATGACAGCGCCGAGGAACACCGAATAGGTCTTGCCGGTGCCGGTAGGAGCGTTCACGAGCCCGCTGCGGCCCTGCAGGATATGTCCCCAGGCTTCTTCCTGGTAGGCGAAGGGGCGGAAGTCTTTGGCGGCGAGCCATTCGGCCACGATCTTATAGCCCGGTGTTTGCTTCAGGTTCTTGCTCACAATGTTTTTAGGTATTCGATGACCGCTTTCCGCTCCGCATCGGTGAGCGCATCGCCGAAATAGTGGCCGCGGTTGCTGTACCCGGTAAGGTCGGTATTGTAAATATCCGGTTTGCCACCGGCGCTTTCTTCTTTATACACCCAGCCCGGGTTCCCGTAGTTATACTGGGGCCGCTTGAAGTCGCGCGACCAGTAGCGCGGGCGGAGGCGGCTGTTCAGCAACGCTTCCAGCGTGGGCACCGACCCGTTGTGCAGGTACGGCGCGCTGATCCAGATGCCGTCGAGGGGTGGCGCCACGTACCCGTTGGAAGGCGCCAGCTCAGCGGGATGATCACCGCTGCGGAACCAGCTGCGGTTGAACCAGGCCACGAACTGCGGGGTGGAATAATTGCTGGCGTACAGCAGCGAGTCGGTCTGGATGATCGAGCCGGGAATGAGCAGGTTGGGATAGCTGCCTTTAGGGCCATAGGTGCCGTGGCAGGAAGCGCAGCGGGCTTCGAACAGCGGCTTCCCCTTCGCGGCCAGCGGCCGGTCGATCGCTTTCGGGTAGGCGGGCGCCTTCAGGGAATAGATATAGGCCAGCAGGTCGGGCATTTGTTCGTCAACAACGCGCGACTCGGCGGTGTCGCCGGTGGTGAGCAGGTTGGAGGCCATCAGGAAGCGCCCGAAGTCGCCCCGGCCGAAGCCGTTGTAAAACATGGCGTTCTTCTTCTTGAGCAGCCACCAGGGCGGCGTGTCGGTAGGAATCACGGCGTGGTTCTTTTCCATCAGCGCCGTATCGCTCCAGCGGAAGGTCACCGGGTCGCGGTGGGCCACCAGCAGGGCCGCGAGGTGGTCGGCCAGGTTCACGCCGCGCACGTCGGCCACGAGGTCGGGGGCGATCGTCTTGGTGACGGTCAGGAAGGTCCTGGCCGCTTCATAGTCTTCCGGGGAGTTGAGCTTCAGGATCCGCTCGATCATCGACACGCTACCGGCATTGATGCCGCGGCTTTTGGTAAAGTCGACACCCGCATTGCCAAGGCCCATCACGAGCTTCCCTTCGAAGGGCATCGCGTGGCATTGCAGGCAGTTGGGCGCCACGATCACCTGGCCGTTCTTCTGCCGCAGCGCGTTGAAATCGTACGGGATATTTGAATTGATGCCGGTGCGCGGGAGCAGCGACGAATCGAAGCGCGTGAATCCCATCCGGAACACATTGATGGGAAGCCCGCTGCGTACATAGTCGCCGTACACGAGGTATTGGAAGCCTTTCTTCGGGTCGCCGCCGCCGCGCTGCTTACTGGGCGGGATCTGCACGGGACCGTCGTTGAGCCCGTAGTAGCCGAAGGCCATCAGGGCGAGGCAGGTGAGGAGAATGAGGGTTTTTTTCATGAGCCGGTGAATGTAAGCAGAGGGGACGTGTAACAGATTGCTTCGCTTCGCTCGCAATGACGTGCCCAAGGAGCTATTTTTATTTACCGTAAAGTTCGAGGAGTTGCTTCAATTCGTCAAGGGTATTGATCTCGTCGGGCTTTTTATCGTGGCGCCAGCGGCTGATCCGGGGAAAGCGCAGCGCTACGCCCGACTTGTGGCGGTTAGAGGCGGCGATGCCTTCGAAGGCGATCTCGAACACCAGTTCGGGCTTGACGGTACGCACGGGGCCGAATTTCTCGATCGAATTCCGTTTGACAAACGCGTCCACCTGGGCGAATTCCTTGTCGGTAAGCCCCGAATAGGCCTTGGTAAAGGGGATGAGCTTTTCCCCGTCGCGCACGGCAAAGGTGTAGTCGGTGTAGAGGTTGCTGCGGCGGCCGGCGCCCTTCTGGGCGTAGATCATCACCGCATCGATGGTGAGCGGGTCGATCTTCCACTTCCACCAGTCGCCGCGCTTGCGGCCCACCTGGTAGGTGGACGACAGGCGCTTGAGCATAAAGCCCTCCGCGCCCCTGTCGCGCGAGCCCTTGCGCAGCTCGGCCAGCTCGGTCCAGCTGTGAAACGGCACGGCCTCCGACAGCAGGAGAATCGGGTGTTGCGCCGACCGGATGATGGCCTCCAGTTGGGCCCGTCGCTCGGAAAGCGGGCGCGTGCGCCAGTCTTCTCCTTCGTATTCCAGCAGGTCGTAAGCAAAGAACGCGATGGGCGCTTCCTGCAGTTGCTTCTTCGTAACGTTCTTGCGGCCGATGCGGGTTTGCAGCAGGGCAAAGGGGAGCGGCATTCCGTCCTTGCTCGGGATGATCTCGCCGTCGAGCACGACCCCGTCGGGCAGGCGCTCGAGGAGTTGGGCATATTCGGGAAATTTTTCCGTCATCAGCTCTTCGCCGCGGCTCCATACGAAGAGCTCGTTGTTGCGTTTGATGAGCTGGCCGCGGATGCCATCCCACTTCCATTCGGCCTGCCAGCCCGAAGGGTCACCGAGTTTTTCGAGCTCTGGTTCTTCGATGGCATACGCAAGGTAGAACGGGTAGGGCTTCGACTGGTCGTTGGCCTGCGCTTCGGCGCTGAGCAGCTCGCTGAACGCAATCGTGGATGGGTCCCAATTGCCGGAGATGCGGTGTGCGATAACGGAGGGTTCCGCCTGCACCGTTTTGGCCAGCGCGTTGACCATCAGCTTTTGCGACACGCCGATGCGGAAGCCGCCCGTGATCAACTTGTTGAACACGAAGCGTTCGGCGAAGCCCAGTCCCTGCCAGGTTTCCAGGATAAAGAACTTGCGGGCTTCCTCGCTTTGCTTTTCCAACGCTTTCAGTTGCTCGATGTAATAGTGCAGCGGCTCGGGATGTGCGGGCAGCGCGTTTCTTTCCGGGAGCAGGAGGGCGATGGTCTCGGCCAGGTCGCCCACGGTGTGGTACGACTCTTCGAAGAGCCAGAAGGGCAGGTCGCCCAGCTCCACGGCCCAAGTGGCCAGCTGCGTGCTGTTTACCACCCGCTTCGGCCGGCGGCCGCTGAAGATGGCGATCATCCACACCTTGTCTTTGTCGTCCGCACTGTAGAAATACTGTACGAGCGCGTCGAGCTTCTCGGTCGTCTTGGTGCTGCTGCCGATGCGGAGCACGAGCTCCGAAAAGGCGCGGAAGCCTTCCGGGCCTTCGCCGGCAACGGGCAGCGGGCTTCCTGGTTTTGATTTATTCGGCATCGGGTGATAGCAGGGATTGTTCTTCTTCGGAAGGAGTGGGGCCGGCATCTTCGTCGTTACCGTATTCGGTGATCACCTCGCGGGCCTGGATGCCCTGCTCGGTAAGGTAGCGGCTGAAGGCGGCCTGGAAGCCGTGGGTTACGTACACGCATTCCGCGCCGGTGGCTTTGCAGGCTTCGAGCAGCCCGCTCCAGTCGGCGTGATCGCTGAGGGCGAAGCCGGCGTCGGCGTTCTTGCGGCGCGTGTTGCCGCGCACCATCATCCAGCCGCTGCAGATGCCCACGCCATGGGGACTGAAGCGCCGGACCCAGCTTGTTCCCTCGGCGCTCGAAGGCGCAATGACCACGGCGCCTTTGAGGTGTTCTTTCGGTGTGTCGGGCGTGACGCGCTCCACCGGCGGCAGCTTGTGCCCGGCATTCACAAGGGCCATGTGCATGTTGTACACGGCGCCGTGCACCAGGATGCGTTCGCTCACTTCGCTGAGGGGCTGCAGCAGGCGCTGGGCCTTGCCGAGGCTGTAGGCGATGAAGATGGACGATTTGCCGATCGCCTGGTTCTTGCGGATCCAGTCCTGCATCCCCGCGTAAATCTCGGCCTGCGGCTTCCACTTGTAGATGGGCAGCCCGAAGGTGGACTCGGTCACGAAGTGGTGACAGCGCACGGGCTCGAAGGCGCCGCTGATGCCGTCGTTCTCCAGCTTATAGTCGCCGCTCACGACCCAGATCTCGCCCTCGTACTCCACGCGGATCTGCGCGGAGCCGATGATATGTCCGGCGGGATGAAAAGACACGCGGACGCCATTGATGTAGGTTGTCTCGCCATAGGCGGTACCCTGGTAGTGGTTGGGCCCGAGGCGGACCTGCATGATGGGAATGGAGTCGTGCTGGGCGAGGTAATACTTGCTGCCCCAGCGCGCGTGGTCGCTGTGCGCATGGGTAATGAGCGCGCGGTCCACCGGTTTCCAGGGATCGATGTAAAACCCGCCGGCCCGGCAATACAGGCCTTTATCGGAAAATTCGATCAGGGGCATAGGGAATCGTTACCCGAACCGGCAGAAAGAACTGTGCCATCGGCTCAAGCCCATCCCCCGGCCCCTTCCTGAAGGGAAGGGGGAGTAGACCGCACCCCGCTCCAGGGGAGCGGGGAACGCAGCCTGCGCTGCCAATTTTGTCACCGGGGTTCCGGAAAGGATCTATGCCATTTACGATTTTGTCAGGGGCCATCCGCGGCTACTTCAGGCCACTGCCGATTTTGTCAAGGGCATCCGGGAAGGGATTGATGCCATTTCCGATTTTGCAAGTGGCATAGATCCGCCGCGGGTTGGCACTGCCGATTTTGCACGTGGCATCGCGGAGTGGATTGGTGCCCCTGCCGATTTTGTCAACGGCATAAACTGCTTGCGGAAGGCACCTGCCGATTTTGTCAAGGCCGCGAAGCAAAGGCCGCGTGCCCTGGACACTTTGCAAATGGTTTTTGCAGGGAAATGTGTCCCCCTTCCCTTCGGGAAGGGGTTAGGGGATGGGTCGGCTCCCCTTCCCTTCAGGAAGGAGGCCGGGAGGATGGGTCTGTGTGGGGATGGGCTGCCTACGGCAGCACGCTTCTCGTCCCGTTCGTCACCTTCACGAGGTAGAGGTGCTTGTTCTCGAAATAGTCGAGGGTCGGCTCCTTGTGGTTGAGGAAGACGGGCTGTACGTCGAACTGGGTAAATACGTTGTTGCCCTTGCGCGACAGGTTGGAGGCGGCATCGCCGCGGGTGTCGAGCAGCAGGAGGGCGAAGCGCAGCGTCGTTTCGTAGCCGCGGAAGTAGAGGTCGGTGGGGCGGCCGTTTTGTTTCGCCGTAAAGCTTTTGCCCACCGCCGCCTGGAGGGGCGTTGCCCGGGCATAGTAAAAGGGAGTCGTGTACAGGATGTCGAGGCCGCGGAATTCGGTTTGGCGCAGGTTGAACCCCTCCCAGGTGGGCATGCCCGCCAGCTGGATGCGGTACTCCTTGCCGGCGCTGCCCAGGCCGGCGGCGAGCTCGGAGGCAAACTCCTCGTCGAGCGAGCCGGTGATGCAAATGTTGCGCTTCGTGCTGTCGAGGGCCGACAGCACGCGTTCGTCGTTGAACTCGGCGCCGAGGTCTTCCACTACGATCCGGAGCGGCGTGCCCGTTGCCGTCTTGGCAATGTCTGCAAAATATTCTTTCACCTGGGTCTCCTGCGTGCCGGGGCGTGTGAACAGGAGGATCCGCTCGTTGGGCGCCGTGCGCTGGTAGTATTTATACAAGGCTTCGCAATGGCTCCGGAGCGTGGAGTTGAGCACCACGTAATAGGGATTGTCGCTCACGCCGGCGTCGTTGGGCAGGGTGGTCGATATAAAGGGCACCTTGCGGCGCAGGGCTTCCTCGGCCAGGAGGCGCGTTTCGGTGGCGTTGGTACTGCCGATGAACAGCTCGGCGTCGCGCAGCTCGGGCGCCTTCAGCTCCTGGGCGAGCCCGTGCTTCGAGCGGCTGTCTACCACATATACGTCCAGCGGTGCGCCGGCTTTGTTCAGCGAGTCGAGCGCGGCCTGCGCGCCGAGGTAAAACTCCAGGCCCGGGTTCAGGTATTTCGGAAAGCTGGTGTTGAAACGATAGTTGTTCGACGCATCGAAGGCCGAGTCGAGGTACAGCGGCGTTACCAGCGCGATCTTGTGCCGCTTCTGCGCGAAAAGCGAGAGGCTGCAAAGGAGTGTAAAAAACAGGATAGGGATTCGTTTCATAAGATGCTTTCTTGAAGGTGGCTATTGGTCAATTAGTCGATTGGTCTGTTAGTAAGGCTTGCTCTTCGCAGGTGCGCGCGCAAGTGCAAGTATTACGCCAAACTCCCTTCGGCGATGCTCAGGGTGACAATAGCCGCTCTGTCAGGCTGAGTGCAGCCGAAGCCTACTCCCATTCGATCGTTGCCGGCGGCTTCGAGCTGATGTCGTACACCACACGGTTGATGCCCCGCACGGAGTTGATGATCTCGTTCGAAACGTAGGCAAGAAAATCGTACGGCAGGTGCGCCCAGTCGGCGGTCATGCCATCCACGGAGGTCACGGCGCGGAGGGCCACCGTAAACTCGTAGGTGCGTTCATCGCCCATCACGCCCACGCTTTTCACCGGCAATAAGATGGCGCCGGCCTGCCACACCGTTGCGTACAGGTTGTGGTCTTTCAGCGCTTTTACATAGATGGCGTCGGCGGCCTGGAGCAGTTTCACTTTTTCTTCGGTGATCTCGCCCAGGATGCGGATGGCGAGACCCGGCCCGGGGAACGGGTGGCGGCTCAGCAGGTCCTCGGGAATGCCGAGTTCGCGGCCCACGCGCCGCACTTCGTCCTTGAACAGGTAGCGCAGCGGCTCCACGAGCGCCAGGTGCATTTTCTCGGGCAGCCCGCCCACGTTGTGGTGGCTCTTGATGGTCACCGAGGGGCCGTGTACCGACACGCTTTCAATCACGTCGGGGTAGATGGTGCCCTGGCCCAGCATCGACACATTTTCGATGCGCGTCGCTTCTTCCTGGAATATATCGATGAACAGCGCGCCGATCGCCTTGCGCTTTTGCTCGGGGTCGCTTTTGCCGGCAAGGGCGTCGTAAAAACGCTGCCGCGCGTCGATGCCGGTAACGTTGAGGCCGATGGCGTTGTACGTATCGAGCACCTGCTGAAACTCGTCCTGGCGCAGCACGCCGTTGTCTACGAAGATGCCGTGCAGGTTCTTGCCGATGGCGCGGTGGATGAGCGTGGCCGCCACCGTGGAGTCAACGCCGCCGCTGAGGGCCATGACCACCTGCCGGTCGCCGATGGTCCGCTTCAGCTCCGCCACGGTGTCGGTCACGAAGTGCGCGGGCGTCCAGTCCTGCTGGCAACCGCAGATCTCTACGAGGAAGTTCTTCAGGATCTTTTTGCCTTCGATGGAATGGTATACCTCCGGGTGAAACTGCAGGCCGTAGAGCGGGTGCGCTGCTTTCTGGGCTTTGAAGGCGGCCACCGGGATAGAATCCGTAGTGGCCAGCACGGTGAAGCCGTCGGGCAGTTGGAGGATCGAATCCCCGTGGCTCATCCACACCTGCGACAAAGGCGTCAGTCCCGCCAGCAGTGGGTCGTCGGCCTCGAGGTGCAGGTAGGCGCGGCCGTATTCGCGCTTGTTGCTGCGCTCCACGCGCCCGCCGTAGACTTTCGCGGTCAGCTGCGCACCGTAGCATACGCCCAGCACGGGTGTATTCGCTACCAGCGTGGCCACCTCTACGTGGGGGGCGTTGCTGTCGTTTACCGAGAACGGCGAGCCCGACAGGATGACGCCTTTGATAGAGGGATCGACGGGCACCGGTTTGTTGAAAGGAATGATTTCGCAGTAAACGTTGGCTTCGCGGACAGCGCGGGCAATCAGTTGCGTGTATTGAGAGCCGAAGTCGAGGATCAGGATCTTTTCGGTCATGGCAAGGCGAAGGTACGCAATGACGGAAAAGCGGGTAAAATCCTTAATTTTCGGTGCGAACCGTAACCCGCGGCCTGCGCCGCGCATCATATACCAAAACCTTTTCTATGCGCCTTTTCTCCGGCTTGCTCTTCCTGCTTCTTTTCAGCGCCTGCCAGCTCATGGGCATCCGCAGCGTCAACGGCAATGGTGTGCGCAGCACCCAGAGCCGCTCCGTCGGGTCTTTCGACCGCGTGGAGATCACCGGCTCCGTGGACGTTGAGCTTGCCCAGGCAGCCGCGCCCGGCGTGCGGGTGGAAACCGACGAAAACCTGCAGGAGTACGTAGAGACCGAAGTGGACGGCAACACCCTGCATATCCGCACGCGCAGCGGTGTCAACCTCCGCGAGCACGCGGGGTTGAAGGTGTTCGTCAGCGCGGCCAGCTTCCGCGAGGTGGAAGTGACCGGCAGCGGCAACGTGGCCGGCGCCGGCAAGCTGAGTGGCGATAAAATGCAGCTGCGCGTCACCGGTAGCGGCAATGCCCGCCTTGATGTAGACGTGCCCCAGATGGAGGTGGAAGTAACCGGCAGCGGTACCGTGTTGCTCAGCGGAACTACGCGCGTCTTCCGTTCCGAAACCCACGGCAGCGGCACCATCAAAGCTTTCGGCCTGCTCTCGGAAGAAACCCGCGTGGAAGTATCGGGCTCCGGCGACGCTGAAGTATTTGCCAGCAAGAAACTCGAAGTGGAAGTGTCGGGTTCCGGCGACGTCGCTTACAAAGGCACCGCGGCGGTCGTGCACCAGGAAGTACACGGCTCCGGGAGCGTGCGAAAAGTGCAGTAAGCCGTTTCCCCGTCGCTGCATGGACAGCATCCACCTAATCGCCAACGCCAAACTTTAAACCCCTCAGAACGCCGTCTTCACCTCAATGCGGATCGTTCGGACGCGGCCTTTGTCGTCGGTGCAGGTGATCTTCAACGGCCCGTCGCTTTCGGGCAGGAAGAACAGCTTTTCGCCGGGCGCCGCGCTTTTATAAAAACGGTCGTTGAGGTACCAATACAAGCGGCTGACATCGTTGGCCGCACGCGCCGTCAGTTGCAGCGGCTCGGGATCTCCTTTTTCCAGGAAATATTCGGTTCCGTTCACCGGCGAGGTGATCGCCGGTCCATCGCCGCCGCCCAGCTTTTCGCAGGCGGGGTTGTGTGGTGGAATCCGCGCGTAGGGCTGGTTGCGCGCGGCGTAAAAATCCTGCATCTCGGGGGGCACGGCGCGGTACTGCTTCCGGATGTACCCGGTGGCCGGGGCGCAGGCAACGCAATAAGACATCGATGCATCCGGCGACACCTTTACTTCCTGCAGGTGCGTACAGGTGCTGGTGCCGCTGACGAGGGGCAGAAATTCGTCCAGCACCAGGTTGCTGCAAAACGGGCCGGGTGGCAGCCCGCTCTCGCTGCATACCAGCCGCTGTTCCAGGCCTTTGGGGGGCGCGAACCAGGCGCCGTCGTTGTTGTAGTCAATGGTATTGAAAATGCGGAACAGCAGCGGCGTGGCCGTGTTGGCGCCGCTGAGCCCCGGTACGCCCTGCCCGGAAAAATTCCCGACCCATACGCCGATGGTAAAGCGCTTGTTATAGCCGATGCTCCAGGCATCACGCCGGCCATAGGAAGTGCCCGTTTTCCAGGCCACCTTCGGCAGGTATTCCGTAGCGCTCCAGCTGAGCGGAAAGTCGGGGCGCGCAACCTGCGACAGGATATCGGTGACGAGGTAGGTCGCTTCCGGCGACAGCAGGCGCGTGCTGTTCCCGGCGCTGTCGGTCAGCCGGTAGCGCAGCGGCCTGTATACCCCTTCGTTGGCAAAGGCGCAGAAGAGGCCGGTGAGTTCTTCCAGCGTGGCGCCGCAGCCGCCGAGGATGAGCGACAGGCCGAGCTTTTGCCGGTCTTTGGCTACCTGCCGGAAGCCGGCGTCGGTGAGCTTGGCGATCATCGTTTCGGTGCCGAGCCGGTTGAGGCTTTTTACGGCAGGTATGTTGAGCGAATTTTCGAGCGAATAGGTGACGGTTACATAACCGTTGAATTGCTGATCGTAGTTCTCAGGGCGGTAACCGCCGTAGTTGACCGGCACGTCGGTGAGCACCGTTTTGGGCGTCAGCAGGCCTTCGTCGAAGCATAGCCCGTAGAGGAGCGGCTTCAACGTGCTGCCCGGCTGGCGGATCGCCGCGGCGCCGTTTACCTGGCCCGCGTCGCTCGTATCGCCGAAGTCGGCCGAGCCCACGTAAGCCAGCACCTGGCGGGTCTGGTTGTCCACCACGATCACGGCGGCATTGCGGATGTTCTGCAGGCGCAGGCTCCGGATATAGTCGGCCGTGAGCTTTTCTACTTTCGATTGCGTGTTGGGTTGCAGCGTGCTCTGCACCGTAGTGGCGGCCGCGCCGCTTTTCAGCTTCCAGGAAAACTGCGGTGCGGCCTGCGGCAGCGTACCCCGGCGGGCGGTCAGCGGCTCGGCCAGCGCGTCTTCGATCTCGCGGTTGCTGAAAATCTTTTGGTCGGCGAAGCGGTGCAGCCATTCGTTGCGCGACCGCACGATGGCGTCGTTGTGGCGCCCCATCACCAGCGACGAGGGCCGGTTGGGAATGATCGACAGGGCCGTGATCTCGGCGAGCGAGAGGTGGTCGGGCGCCTTGTTGAAATACAGCAGCGACGCGGCCTTCACGCCTTCGATGTTGCCGCCGTAGGGCACTACGTTGAGGTATAGCTGCAGGATCTCGTCCTTGCTGTATTTCCATTCTAGCTGCAGGGCGCGGAAGCTCTCAACGAACTTACTGCCCAACGTGCGCGGGCGGCGTTCCAGCGCGCGGGCTACCTGCATGGTGATGGTGGACGCGCCCGATGTGCGATGGCCCCGCGCCAAATTGTTACAGGCGGCGCGCAGCACGGCCAGCGGGTTGATGCCCGGGTGCCCGTAGAAATACTGGTCTTCCTTCGCCACGATGGTGCGGCGCAGCAGCGGCGAGATTTCACTGAGTTCGGTCTTCATCCGCCACTTCTGGTCGCGGGTGAGGTAGGCGTGCAGCAGCTCCCCCTTCCGGTCGGTGATCACCGTGGTATAGTCGATGTTGTCGGGCAGCGGGAACAACCAGTTCAGCAGCAGGAAGAAGGCAAGCCCGTGCACCGTTACAATTAGTAATCTTTTAACAAGGGCCCTTGTTCTTTGTACTGTAATTTTCGGGAGTAATCGTTTATATGGACTCATCGAGTCATCCTCCGTAGCGTTTCTTTAGCTGCACCTAAATTCCGGTTTCCGCCGCACAATCTGCACGGCCGCCGTCAATTTAACAAATCTCCTTTCTTCGCTCCAACCCAACTCAAATCAACGCCTCCTTTATGCGTAACCGCATTTTATTGTCGCTCCTGCTCGGGGCGGCCCTCCTGTTTACTGCCTGTAAACGAAATTCCGTTCAATTGACCCGCACGACCGCCGAAGGCGAGGTGCCGCGGCAGGGCAACCTGGTCTTCCAGTTCAGCAAGGCGCTTGTGGCCGATTCGCTGCTCAACACCTGGGATTCTACCGAATACGTGCGCTTCGAACCTGCCATCCGCGGCCGCTTTCGCTGGGAAGCGCCCGACCGCCTGATCTTCTCGCCCGAAGGCAACCTGGCCCCAGCAACCGACTACCGCGCCCGCGTTACCAATGAAGTGCTGCGCTGGAGCCGCTTCAACGATGTGCAGAACGGCGACGCCCTCCGTTTCCACACCCCGCTCCTTCAACTTAACGACGCCCAGGTGACCTGGGTGCTCCCTGAGGGCAATGGCAGCAGCGCCCTGCCGCAGGTAGCGCTCGATTTCAACTACCCCGTAAAAGCGTCCGAACTGCGCGAAAAGCTGAAGCTGCAGGTGGACGGCAAAGACGCGCCCTGGGAGCTCGTCACCGCTTCCTCTTCTTCGACGATGCTGCTGCGCCTTACCGGTTTTAAAAGCGAGGACCGCGACTACGAAGCCAACCTGCAGATCGATGGCGGACTGCTGCCCGAAGGGGGGCGCAGCGCCTCGCCCGAGCCGATGAAGGCGCAGCTCACGATCCCTTCGCCCTACGTGCTTAACATCAACAACGTGGAATCCGAGCACGACGGCACCGAAGGACTGGTGCGCATCTACACAAGCCAGCAGCTGCAGCCACAGGCCCTCACCTCGCTCATCCGCTTCGAGCCGGCCGTACGCTATACCGCTGAATACACCGATTACGGCATCGCCCTCCGCAGCGAGCAGTTCACGCCCGAGAACAGCTATTCGCTGGTGGTTGCCCGTGGCCTGCGCGGACGCATCGGCGGCGTGCTGAAAGAAGAAAGCAACAACCAGGTGGTATTCGGAGCGCTGGAGCCCGACATTCACTTTACAAGCAACAAGGCCCTCTACCTGTCGAAGCGCGGCAGCGGCAACATCGAAGTACGCATCACCAACCTGCCCAAAGTGAAGCTGGTGATCTCGAAGATCTACGAAAACAACATCCTGCAGGTGCGCCGCAACGGCTATTCACCGCGCAGCGCCGACGTGGACGGATCCGCGCAGACCGCTTCCTACCGCGAGGACAGTGAAGGCGGCGAGGAGGGCTACGAAGAAGCCAGCGCCATGGGGGGCGATGTGATCTACAGCCAGGAGATCGACACGCGCAGTCTGCCCAAATCGGGCCATGGCCGCTTGCTCAACCTGGCCCAGTTTCGCGACCGGCTGCCCGACTTCCGGGGCATCTACCATGTAGAAATACGGTCTTCTTCCGAATACTGGGAAAGCGACAGCCGCCTCATTTCCTTCTCCGACATCGGCCTCATTGCCCGCCAGGGCGGCGATCACCTGTACGTGTTTGCCAACTCGATCAAGACCGCAACGCCGCAGGCCGGCGTGACCATCAGCGCCTACGGCAGCAACAACCAGCTCCTTGGCACCGGTACCACCAACAACGACGGGGTGCTGGAACTAAAGCTGGCGCGCCGCGAATTCAGCGGCTTCCGGCCGGCGCTGCTCATTGCCCGAACTGCCGACGACATGAACTACCTGCCCTTCAGCGGCACCCGCGTGGGCACTTCGCGCTTCGATGTGGGCGGCAAGCGCCTCAGCGTAGCCGGTCTCGATGCCTTTATCTGGGCCGAACGTGACATTTACCGCCCCGGTGAAACCCTTCATTTCGCGATGCTATTGCGCGACCGTGCCTGGAAAAGTCCCGGCGAGCTGCCGCTGAAATACAAGTTCCTTTTTCCCAACGGCAAGGAATTCCGCAGCGGGCTCAAGAGCCTCAACGAAGGCGGGATGGCTGAAGGCGCTATCGAGCTGCCCACCTCCGCCATCACGGGCTCGTATACGCTGGAGTTGTACAGCAGCAACGACGTATTGCTGGCGACGCAGACCTTCAACGTGGAGGAGTTTGTTCCCGACCGGATCAAGGTGAGTGCGAAGCTGGATAAGAGTGGCTATCGTCCCGGCGAGGTGGCTGCCCTGGCGATCAATGCGGTGAACTTTTTCGGGCCGCCGGCCGCTAACCGCAATTACGAGCTCGAGGTGCAGGTGCGCGGCGCCACTTTCCGTCCGAAAGGTTTCGGCGAATATGATTTCAGCCTGTCGGAAGCAGGCAACATCCACGACAAGGAGGTGAAGGAAGGACGCACCGATGCGTCGGGCAACGCCTCCGAAAGCTTTGCCATCCCGGCCCTGTACAACGAACACGGACTGCTGCAGGCCTCTTTCTTCGCAACCGTATTCGACGAAACGGGCCGCCCCGTAGCGCGAAAGGCGGTGGCCGACATCTTTACGCAGCCCGTGTTTTTCGGCTTGCAGGACGACGGTTATTCCTACTACACGCTGAACCAGCCCGCCACGTTCAACCTCGCCGCCGTTAGTCAGGACGGGGCCGCAGTCGCCGCCAGCGCCCAGGTGCGGGTGATCAAGCACGAATACAAAACCGTGCTCACGAAAAGCGGTGAATACTTCCGCTACGAATCGCAGGAGCAGGACAAGATATTGCACGACGCACCGCTGATGCTGCGCGGCAAAGGCGTGTTCACCTTTGTGCCGCGAACACCGGGCTCCTACGAGTTGCGGGTGTATCGTCCCGGCGCGGACGCTTACGTGAGCAAGAAGTTTTACAGCTACGGCGCCTGGGGCGGCGACAACAGCTCTTTCGAGGTGAACAACGAAGGCCAGGTGACCATCGAGCTGGACAAGGATTCGTACAAGACCGGCCAGAGCGCGCGTGTGCTGTTCAAGGCGCCGTTCAGCGGCCGTATGCTCGTCACCGTGGAGCGGGACGGCGTGCTGTCGTACCGCTACCTCGACGTAACGCGGCGCAGCGCCTCGATGGACCTTAAGCTCGAAGCGGCGCACGTACCCAACGTATACATCACGGCGACGCTGTTCAAGCCCCACGAGGTAAGCGACATCCCGCTTACCGTGGCCCATGGCTTCCGCAGCGTGGCGGTGGAAGAACCGGGGCGTCATATGGACGTGCGCATTGAAGCCAATAAGACCTCACGCTCGAACCGGAGGCAGACGGTGCGCGTAAAAGCCGCGCCCGGTAGCTACGTGACGCTGGCCGCGGTGGACAACGGTGTGCTGCAGATCACCGATTTCAAAACGCCCGATCCCTACGGCTATTATTACCAGAAGCGCGCGCTCGAAGTGCAGGGGTACGACCTCTACCCGTTGCTCTTTCCCGAGCTGCGCGCCCGCCTCAGCTCCACCGGCGGCGATGGGGGCAACGATATGAACAAACGGGTGAACCCGATGCCCGCCAAACGGGTGAAGATCCTTTCGTACTGGAGCGGCATCCGGCGTGCCGACGGCAGCGGCTGGGCCGACTTCACCTTCGATGTGCCCCAGTTCAGCGGACAGGTGCGGCTGATGGCGTTGACGGTCAGCGGCGACCGCTTCGGTTCTGCTGAAGGCACGATGCAGGTTGCCGACCCGGTGGTGCTCAGCACGGCCCTGCCGCGCTTCCTGAGCCCGGGCGACACGGCCTACGTGCCGCTCACGATCACCAATACGACGTCCCGTAGTTCTACGGGTACGGCGTCGCTGCAGGTGAGCGGGCCGCTGCAGGTGGCCGGCGCCGCCAGCCAAAGTGTGACGCTGGCGCCCAACAGTGAGGCGCGCGTGCAGTTCCGCGTGGTGGCCAACTCGCTGGGTGTAGGCAAGGTGACGAGCCGGGTGGAAGCGCTCGGTGAAACGTTTACGGAGGCCATCGAGATCTCCGCGCGGCCGCCGTCCACATTGCAACAGCGCAGCGGCTCCGGCTCGGTGACCGGCGGCGTTCGCCAGCGCATCGATATTCCCGAAGGCGACTTCCTGCAAGGCAGCAGCAATTTCCAGTTGCTGGTAAGCCGCTCGCCCGTGGTGGAGCTGGCCGACCAGCTGCGTTGGCTCGTACAATATCCCTACGGTTGTACGGAGCAAACGGTGTCGTCGGCCTTCCCGCAGCTGTATTACGGCGACCTGGCTACGCTGGTGAACGACCGCAGCGACCGGCGCAATGGCGCCGCGGCCAACGTGCTGGAGGCGATCCGCAAGATCAAGATGCGGCAGCTCTACAACGGCGCCGTAACGCTTTGGGACGGCGAACATTCCGAGGACTGGTGGACCACTGTGTATGCCGCGCACTTTTTGGTGGAAGCGAAAAAGGCTGGTTACGAAGTGGACAACAGTTTGCTGAAGTCGATGATGGGCTACCTCCAGGCGAAGCTGAAGAATCGCAACTACATTACGTATTTCTACAACCGCAACCAATCGCGGCGCATTGCGCCCAAAGAGGTGCCCTACAGCCTGTACGTGCTCACGCTTGCCGGGCGGCCCAATGTGCCGGCGATGAACTTCTATAAAGCCAACCCCGACTACCTGGCTCTCGACGGCAAATACCTGCTCTCAGCGGCTTATGCCCTTGCCGGCGACCGTCGCTCCTTCGGCGCGTTCCTGCCACGCTCTTTCAGCGGCGAAGTATCGCTGCCGCAAACGGGCGGTGCGTTTTACAGCGAGGCACGCGACGAGGCGCTGGCGCTGAACGCACTGCTGGAAGCCGATCCGGGCAACGCACAGGTGGGCCAGATGGCGCGCCACGTAGCCGACCGCCTGAAGACGCAACGCTACCTCAATACACAGGAGCGGATCTTCTCTTTCCTGGCGCTGGGAAAGCTGGCCCGCGGCAGCGCCGCGTCGGACGTGTCCGCAGAAATACGGGTCGGCGGCCGGTCGGTGGCGCGCGTGGCGGATGGCGCCTGGAAGGGCACCCGCGCGCAGCTCGGCGCAGGGCCGATCGAGCTCGTTACAAGAGGGAACGGCCGCTTGTATTACAGCTGGGTCGCCGAAGGCATCAGCCGCAGCGGTGCCTACGTGCAGGAAGACAGCTATGTGCGCATCCGGCGCCAATACTTCGATCGCTATGGCAAACCGGTCAGCGGTAACAGTTTCCGCCAGAACGAACTTGTGGTGGTGGCGCTGACGGTGGAAAAGGCTTATAGCAACACGCTCGACAACCTGGTGCTCACCGACCTGCTGCCCGCGGGCTTCGAGATCGAGAACCCGCGCACCAGCGAAGTGCCGGGGCTCGACTGGATCAGGGATGGACGCCAGCCCGATGCCCTCGATGTGCGCGACGACCGCATTCACTTTTTCGTGGACCTGCCCGGTAACCGTCAGACCTACTACTACGCCGTGCGGGCGGTGTCGCCGGGTGTGTTCCGGCAGGGGCCGGCCAGCGCCGACGCGCTTTACCGGGGCGAAATCCACTCCTACCACGGCGCGGGCAGGATACGGGTGCTGCCCCAATAATCTTTATTTTAGCGGGAGGGCTTCGGCCCTCCCTTTTTTGTATTTCCCGCTATGGAAGATTGTATCGCCCTTTTCTGCAACCCCACGTCCGAGAACGCCCGCGCCTTGCGCCTCACCAAAGAGATCATGGGGCTTCTTGGGCAGCGCGGGCTTGCCTGCCAGGCCTTCACGGCTTCCTGGCCCGATACGCTCGACGGCTTTACACAAGCCTGGATCGTGGGCGGCGACGGCACACTCAACTGGTTCATCAACCAATACCCCGATTGCCACCTGCCCCTGGCGGCCGTTCCCGCGGGCAGCGCTAACGACTTTCACTGGAGCCTGTACGAAGGCACGCTGAACGAGCCTGCGCCGCAACTGATCGAGCGCTTCCTCGGCCGCCGGCCACGCCTTGTCGACGCAGGCGTCTGCAACGGACGGCTCTTTCTCAACGGTGTGGGCATCGGCTTCGACGGCGCCATTGTGCGCGACCTGATCGGGAAGAAAAAGCTCGCGGGCAAAGCGTCCTACCTGCTGTCGGTGCTGAAGCACATCATGACCTACCAGGAAAAATTCCTGTCGCTGACGGGAGAGGGCCTGAGCATGTCGGGCGACTGCCTGCTGTTATCGGTCGCCAACGGCCGCCGCTATGGCGGTGATTTCCGCGTAGCCCCGGCCGCGGTGCTCGACGACGGCTTGCTCGACCTGAATTTCGTGGGCCGGATCGCGCCCCTGCAACGGATGCGCTACCTCCCGGTGATCGAGCGCGGCGAGCATGGGGCCTTACCCTTTGTGTGGCAGGAGCGCAGCGCCGCACTCGTGGTCGCATGCGCACAGGAACTGCCCGCCCACCTCGATGGCGAATACCTGAGCGCGGCCCGCTTCGAGATCAGCTGCCTGCCTAAACGATTCTGCTTCTTCGTCTGAGGCTGTATTCGCGCCGCTCGCGGTACAGCGCCAGGTCGCTGGGGCGTACAAACAGCCGCACCAGCAGCAGGCCAGCTACAAAGCCGCCGATGTGGGCCGCATAGGCCACGCCGCTGCCGGCATCCGACCCGAGGGCGCCCGCGCCGTTGATCAATTGAAACAGGAACCACAGCCCGACGCAAAGCCAGGCCGGAAAGGGCCAGAAGCCCAGGATGAACCAGATGCGGATGCGGTGGTTGGGAAAGAGCAGCAGGTAGCCGCCGAGCACACCCGATATAGCCCCAGAGGCACCGAGGCTCGGCACGAATGGGTTTTGCCCGAAGAACACCGTCGCGGCTACATGGGCCAGCGAGGCGACGACGCCGCACAGGAGGTAAAACGCGAGATAGCGCAGGTGCCCCATCACGTTCTCGAGGTTGTCGCCGAAGATGGCGAGGTAAAGCATGTTGCCGAAGATGTGGGCGATGCCGCCGTGGAGAAACAGCGCGGTGAACAGCGTGAGGTAAATCGGGTAGGGGGAAGGCTGCAGGCCGGGCATCAGTTGCCGTACGCCCGACACCTGGTCTACAACGATGCGGGATTCGGAAATGATGTCGTGGCCGCTGAGGATCTCGGCGGGCACCGTGGCGAAACCGTAGGTAACGGGTACATCACTGCCGAGCTGTTGCCAGTACACAAACACGAATATGTTGAGCAGAACGAGGCCGTAGTTTACAAACGGAGTGCGGATGCGGCCCAGGTTGTCGTCGCCGATTGGTAGCATGAGGATGCTACTTGCAGGAAATATACCACGACCCGCGAAGCCCGTCATTACGAGCGTGCAAGGACGCTTTGGCGCACAAAAAAGTCCCGCCGAAGCAGGACTCTGAATTATCTCGGGGATAGGACCACCTTAGTAGCTGTCGCGGAAACCGCCGCCACCGCCGCGATTGCCACCGCCGTAGCCGCCACCGCCGCGGTTGCCACCGCCGCCATAGCCGCCACCGCCGCCGAAGCTCTTCTTCTTGAAGCCGCCGCCACCGCCGCCGAATCCGCCGCCGGAGCCGCCTTCTTTGGGACGCGACTCGTTAACCACCAGGTTACGGCCGTCGATCTCGGAGCCGTTCAGCTGCGCGATTGCAGCCTGGGCTTCGGAGTCGTTCGCCATTTCCACGAAACCGAAGCCTTTGCTGCGGTTCGTCATTTTGTCCTGGATGATTTTGGCAGAAGAAACTTCGCCAAAGGGGGCGAACAGGTCGGCCAGGTCCTGGTCTTTCAGGTTCCAGCTGAGGTTGCCTACGTAAATGTTCATGATCAAAAAATTTAAAAAATGAAATGTACCGTCAGCTGACAAGGGATCCGGACAGGAAAGGCGAAACCACGATGTGAGACTGAAAGAACATGTGAACACAGTAAAAATAAGCTTTTCCACAGAAAGTTCCTAAAATCTTACAGAAGGCCGGAGGCGACCAAAAAAGGGCCGGCGGGCGGGGGCGTGTTGAATGGTCAATCGGTAATGAGTAATGAGTTCACGCGGGCAAAGTGCGTAACGCGTTCGACTGGCTTAACACGTAGGTAGGCCCCTGTTACCAACTAGCCAATGGAGCAATCCACCAATAAACAAGAACCCCCGCGAATGCGGGGGTTCTTTCCGTGCGAGTGTTGTCAATAGCGCGTCACGTTCTTACTGCTTCACCACTTTCATGCTTTCGACGTTTCCGTTGCCGTCATCTACACGGAGTATGTAAAGGCCGGGGGTGAGCCCGTTGAGGTCGATCTGGGTCTGGATGCTACCCGAGGCGGCTACCAGGTTGCGTACGATGCGTCCGTCGGCTGTGGCCAGGGAGAGCATGCCGCCGGTCATTTTATCGTGCTGCACGGTGAGCTGGTTGTGTGCCGGCAGGGGGAAGGCTTTGAGTACGATGCTGGAGCTCTTGCCGGTGAGTTTGGCGATGCTGCTGTATTTGAAGCGGCCGTCGATGTCTACGTTCTTCACGCGGTAGTATACGGTGCCGGAGGAGGCATTAGCGTCGGTGAAGTTGTACGCGGGCTTCTTGTTGGCGGGCACGGTGCCGATGCGGGTAAAGTTGCGGCCGTCTTCGCTGCGCTCGATCTCGTAGCGCTGTACGTCTACTTCATCAGCCACATCCCATTGCACCCGGGTGCCGGCGGTTTCCTTGCGGGCGTTGATACCCATGAAGGTTACCGGGAGGATGATAGCGCCCTGGTCGCCGCCGAGCGAGATGTCGTCGAATTCCCAGTCGCAGGGCACGTTGCCGCGGTAGGAGATCTCGATGCGGAACTTCTGGCCCTGGTACAGGTCGGCATCGTTGATGCGGATGCAGAGGCGGCCGGAATCAGAGGGGAAGTTCGTCCATACGGGACCGTTAGCAGTAGTGCCTACGATGTCGTAGCCGGCTACGCAGTTGCAGGCCACGTTGATGATGCGTACGCGGTACTGGCCGCCGGCGCAGGCTTTATAGCGCCAGCCGATGTCGATACCGCCGCTGGGCTGCTGGTTGATATACACGCAGGAGATGATCGATGCGCTGCGTACGGCGAGGCCGCTGCGCTCCACCCACATGCCGGCGGTGGAATCCCAGTTGAACTCAGTGTAGTCCGACTCGGTGAAGATCGAAGGAGAACGGTAATCGCCGCTGCGGTCGTTGAAGTCCTCGATCACTTCGCATTTGTTGCTCGGGGCAACGGAAGTGGGGTGCTGGGCGAATACAATAGAGCTGGCGAGGACGGTCAGGCCCATAAAGAGCCCTTTCAGGGTAAAAGTGTGTTTCATGGTTAGCAAAAGTTAGATGTCAAAAAAATCGGTTACAGGTTACTCCCTGGGAGGGTCTTCAGAGGGGATTGGACGGTTTGTTGGGTGTTTTTCGTGATGCGCTGTGTGCCGCATTCGTGTAGTATAATTTCCAATGCCGTGCCGATTTTTAACAAGTTGCCTGATACCCCGCTTGTGTTTCCCGATTTTCCACACTTTGTTTCCGGATAGGGACAGAAATGAAAAAGTCCACACCGGGCGGTGTGGACTTTTTCAGAAAATACTGTGGCGCTTATTCAGCAACCACGTCAAAAGCAACTTCCGAATGGTGACCGTTGCCGAAATCGATGGCTGCTTTGTAGGAGCCGAGTTCTTTCACGTCGTCGGTGATGCTGATTTTTTTGCGGTCGATGTCGTAGCCTTTCTGGTCGCGGATGGCGCGGCTGATTTGCAGGGCGGTAACCGAACCGAAGATCTTGCCCGAGGTGCCGGTCTTGGCGCCCACCGTAACGGGGCCTTCCTGCAGTTTGGCAATTACTTCCTGGATCTGGGCCAGCATGGCGGCTTCCTTCTTGGCAGCCACTTTCTGACGCTCCAGGAGCTGCTTGCGGGCAGAGGGGGTCGCCTCCACGGCAAAGCCCTGGGGGATGAGGAAGTTACGGGCGTAGCCGTTCTTCACCTTCACCAGTTCGTTCTTGCCACCGAGGTTGTCTACGTCTTGAATGAGAATGATGTCCATTGTTTGTTGTTTTTTCCCAGTGAATTTCAAAATGGGGCTTCACTGTTCCCCACCTTTCGGGAGGGGTTAGGGGTGGGCCGGGTTTACTTCATCAGGTCCGTAACATACGGAAGCAGGGCCATCTGGCGGGCCTTCTTGATGGCCTCGCTCACCAGGCGCTGGTACTTCAGGGAGTTACCGGTGATACGGCGGGGCAGCATTTTGCCCTGGTCGTTCAGGAACTTCTTGAGGAACTCGATGTCCTTGTAATCGATGTAGCGGATGCCATACTTCTTGAAACGGCAGAATTTCTTCGGGCGCTTCTCCTGCTTGATGGCGGTCAGGTATTTAATCTCGTTTTGGCGTGCCATGATTAAGCCTCCTGTACTTTTTCGGTTCCGGTAGGTACGCCGCTTCTCTTTTTGTTGTTGTACTCGACGGCGTATTTGTCGAGTTTGGTGTACATGTGACGGAGCACGCTCTCGTCACGCAGAAGCTGAGTCTTCAGCTTCTCATTGAAGTCGGATGACGCACTGAATTCCATAACCCAGTACAGACCGGTGGTCTTTTTCTGGATGGGGTACGCCAGTGATTTCAGGCCCCAGGGGTTCTCGCCTACGATGGAACCGCCATTGTCGGTTACCAGGGCAGTGTACTTGCGCTGAGCTGCTTTGAACTCGTCGTCGCTGAGTACCGGGGTAAAAATCACCATCAATTCGTAATTGTTCATTACTCGTGATTTGGTTGTATTGATAAAATTTCCCCTTCGGGCAAGGCACAGGCCTGCCGATGGGAGCGCAAAGGTAGGACTTCCGGGGCAAATTTGAGCACCCGACCTTGTTAATTGGCACGCAGATCACGTGGAGCCAGCGGATCCTGCCGGTTGCCGTTAAATCAGAAAAGCCCCGCTAGGCGGGGCTTTTCCAAATATCTGCGTTCTCCGCGCGGGCTGCGGGCAGCCATTTGTCAGGCTGAGCGTTGCCGAAGCCTAGCGCGAAGCCTTCTTCTTCAGGTAGGCACGCACCTCGGGTTTCGCCACCTCCGTGAGGAAGTCGTGCGGGCGGCCGGCGCGGGCCAGGCGGGCTTCGATGGAGTCGATGGGCACTTTGTAGTTCTGCCAGATCGTAACCGGGGCACTCGTGTAGAGGGTGTTGTCGTTGGGCATGTCCACCGCCAGCACGCGGGCCGAGGTGTCGATGCGGTTGCGGTCGTCCGAACCCTTGGGCAGGATCACCACGATCTTGTATACCATTTTGGGAACGGTCACGTTGCCGAATCCGATGGTGCTCGTGGGCACCCCGTTGTTGCCGGCGCCGCCCACTCCGTAGTTGCCCATATAGATATAGGCTTCGTTGTTGGGGAGCACCTGGGTGCGGATGTAGTTTTCCATATCCGCCCAGGGACCCTGGTTAAAGCGGGGCGCCTGCGGGATCATGTTGGTCATGAGAAAGGTGCTGGAGTTGGCAGCTACCGTATTGGTGCGGTCTTCCGACGGGCAGTTGTGGCCCTTGTCGAAATTCGCCGTATAGTCGCTGGTGCGCACGTCGTAGTAGGAAGCCGGCAGTTTGGGGTTCGGACGGAAGTCGTCCTGGCGCTGCACGGGGCCCTGGTCTTCGGTCTGCAGGTGCCAGGCCACCCACACGGGGATGCCGCGGGAGGCGCTGTAGGCTTCCGAATAACCGATCTCACGCATCAGGTAGTTTTCCGAGAATTCAGCCGACAGGCGGGCATTGGTGGGGTTGCCGAGGTAGAGCGGGTCGTTTTCCTCGATGATGAGCTGCTGGTTGGCGGCCGTCACGTCTTCGACGCTGTTCTTTTTGCAAGCAGTGGTGACGAGCAGCAGGGCTGCGGCCGCCAGTTTCAGTCTGTTATTCATTGTTAGAAAGGTGTACTAGGGAACAGTAAAGGTATCGGTTAAATCCGATCCGGCCCAAAAGGGGCGCCGGAAGCGGGCTTTTTGCCGGCGAATCATTTTTTCCGCAGGAAGATGAGGTAGGTAGGGAAGTGGTCGCTGTAGCCGCCTCGGTACGACATCCCGTCCCAGGTGCGCATCGGGTAGCCCCGGTAGCGACCCTGGTTTTCGGTGAGGTATTCCTTGTTGAAGATCTTTTGCTGGAAGAAGAAATAGCCTTCCTGCTGGCGGGGCAGCCAGGCCTGCGAGATCATGATCTGGTCGAAGAGGCTCCAGGCGTCCTGGTAGGCAAGGGTGCCGATGCCGTTGTTGTACATATGCACCCAGGGGTTGAAGATGCCGCCGGGCTGTACGTCTTTCGCATCGCCTTTGGCGCCAAGCACTTTGGCCACGGAGGGCGAAATGGGGTCGTCGTTGAGGTCGCCCATGATCACGAACTTCGTATTCGGGTCGATCTTCAGCAGCGAGTCGGAGTGCTGCTTGCTGACCCGGGCAGCGGCGGCGCGGCCGGGAGCGGAGCGTTCTTCGCCACCCACCCGCGAAGGCCAGTGATTTACGTACAGGTTGATCGGCTCGCCATCAAGCTTGCCTTTCACCCAAAGCACGTCGCGGGTAAAGCGGCGGCCTTCCTTGGCACCCACGGGCAGGTTCACCTGCAGCGGCGCGCTGGCCTCGGGCGTGAAATATTTCGGGTTGTACAACAGGGCCACGTCCACGCCGCGGAGGTCTTTGGAATCGTAGTGCACAATCTGGTAGCCGCGGGCCTTGAGCTTCGGGTGGTTCACGAGGTCGTGGAGCACGGTGTCGTTTTCGATCTCCGCCACGCCGATGATGGCCGGTCCGTCGGGACTTACCTCGGTGCCGATCTCCGACAGCACCGTGGCCAGCTTGCCCACTTTGTCCATGTAGATCTTCGTATTGTAGTTCCGTGCGCCGGAGGGCAGGAACTCCTGGTCGTCGACGATCGGGTTGTCGGTAGTGTCGTAAAAGTTTTCGAGGTTATAGAAAGCGATGACAGCCACTTTATAGGTTTGCTTGCCGCCGGAAGCCGCTTCCGAGGTGCGTCCCTGGGCGGGCGGTTGCTGTGCGAAAGCATTAAATAAAAGAATAATAAAGAGGGGGAGGAGGCAAGCTTTTTTCATAATTTGCACGGAATTCAAGAAAACAAGGGATCAAAAGTACAGAATCAGGACGATCGCCCCGACGAAAAGGATGCCTCCGGAATTATTTCATAGTTAATAAAGGTTAACCGGCCGAAAACATCGCCACGGAAGCCAAACCGAATCAGTAGCTTTGCCTCCCCTCTAATAACTGCTTTATGTCAAAATCCCGATTGCTGCCCGTACTGCTTTGTGCAGGTATTGCCGCGCAGGCGCAGCAAACCAAGCCCGCCGATAGCACCAGCCGCGCCACGCGCGATACCACCATCGAGGAAATGAAACAGGGCGTGCTCGACAACATCCCCGTGATCACCCTCGACGAGAACGATATGGGCGACGCCGGCACGCAGAACATCTCCTCGATCCTCACCGCCGGACGCGATCCGTACTTCAACGCCACCTCGTTCAACTTCAGCGCCGCCCGCTTCCGCGTGCGCGGCCTCGAGAACGACCACTTCTCGACCTATATGAACGGCGTGCCGATGGACAACCTCGATAACGGCTTCGCACCCTACGGTCTCTGGGGCGGCCTCAACGACGTGATGCGCAACCGCGACGTCGAGTACGGCCTTCGTCCCAACACCTTCGCTTACGGCGACATCGGGTCCAATACCAACATCGACGTGCGCGCTTCCAAGCAGCGTGCGCAGACCAGCATCAACTACGCGCTGGCCAACCGCAACTATACCCACCGCATTATGCTGACGCACGGCACCGGCCTGAGCAAGCGCGGCTGGGCCTTTGTCGGCTCCGTATCGGCCCGCTGGGCCGATGAGGGGTATGTGCCCGGCACCTATTATAAGAGCTTCTCGTTCTTCGCCGGCGTAGACAAACGCATCAACAGCCGTAACCTGCTGTCGCTGGTGGCCTTCGGCGCCCCCACTGAGAATGGCCGTGGCGCCGCCGCCACCCAGGAAGCGATGGACCTGGCCGGGTCGCCCTACTACAACCCCAACTGGGGCTACCAGAACGGCGTGAAGCGCAATGCTTCGGTAGGCAAGACCAACCAGCCCGTACTGATCCTGACGCACGACTTCCGCATCAAGAACAACATGAGCCTGCTCACGGGCGCGGGCTTCTCGTTCGGCGACCGCAGCGTAACGGCCCTCGACTGGTACAACGCTCCCGACCCGCGCCCCGACTACTACCGCAACCTCCCCAGCTACCTGGATCGCTTCGCCTCGGTGATCGACCCGGTGCAGGCCGCGGCCGTACGCGACGCCTGGATGAACGACGAGAACGTGCGCCAGATCAACTGGCAGCGCCTCTACGACGTAAACCGCGCCTCCTGGGATACGATCCGCACCGTGGACGGCAAGAGCGGCAATGACATCGCCGGCCGCCGCTCGCGCTATGTGCTGCAAGACCGCGTCATCAACACACAGCGCCTCAACCTCAACACGACCTTCAACGCCCGCTTCGGCAACCACGTGGACTTCACCGGCGGCCTCACCGCCCAGTTGCAGAAGAACCACTACTACCAGAAAATAGCCGACCTGCTGGGCGGCGACTTCTATGTAGACCTGAACCAGTTTGCCGAGCGCGCCTATCCCAACGATCCGAACGTCAACCAGAACAACCTCAACGCTCCCAACCGCCTCGTGCGCGAAGGCGACCGCTACGGTTACGACTATAACATCAACCTGAAGCAGGCGACTGCCTGGGCACAGGGTGTGTTCAAGTTCAAAAAGGTAGACTTCTTCGCCGCCGCACAGGTAAGCCACACGAGCTACCAGCGCGAAGGCTTTGTACGCAGCGGTCTCTTCCCGAACGAGTCGTTTGGAAAGGGCCAGCTGAACGAGTTCACCAACTACGCGGCCAAGGGTGGCGTTACCTACAAGTTCAACGGACGTAACTATATATATGTAAATGGTTCGTACCAGACCCGCGCTCCTTTCTTCGACAACGTGTACATCTCCCCCCGCACGCGCAACACGCAGCAGGCCAACCTGCAGAGCGAAGAGATCCAGACCGTGGAAGGCGCCTACATCCACGTGGCTCCGAAGCTGAAAGTGCGCGTTGGTGGTTACTACACCAACATGGACAAGCAGATGGATGTGATGTCGTATTATGACGACCTCGTTCAGAACTTCGTGAACGTGGCTATGAGCGGCGTCAGCCGCAAGCTGTTCGGCGCCGAGCTCGGCGTGGAATACACCATCGGCTACGGGCTGTCGGTGAATGCCGCCGCCGCTGTTGGCCGCTACTATTACGACAGCAACCCGGTTGCCGTGATCACCGCCGACAACACCGCTGAAGTGCTCGGCTCGCGCCAGACCTACATCAAGAACTTCCGCCTGCCCACGCCGCAGGAAGCCTATAGCCTGGGCGCTACCTACCGCTCGGCCCGCTACTGGTTTGTAAGCCTCACCGGCAACTACTTCAACCAGTCGTACCTCACGATCAACCCGCTCCGCCGCACCTGGGATGCCGTTCAGAACGCCAGCAGCCCCGCAGAGTACAACCGCATCTTCGACCAGACGCAATTCGACAACCAATACACGCTCGACTTCTTCTTCGGGTATACGAAGCGCCTGCCGCGTGCCTTCAACCTGCACGGCAAGCCGACCACGTTTGTGTTCAACGCCGGCGTGAACAACCTCACCAACAACCGGAGCCTCATCACCGGCGGCTATGAGCAGCTGCGTTTCGACGGCACCGCCGGTGCCGACAACAGCCTGCGCGTGGACAAGTTCCCGCCGAAGCTGTACTATGCTTACGGCATCAACTTCTTCACCAGCGTCGGCATCCGCTTCTAAACCCATTAAAAAGCTTATATGAAATCCCTCACCTTCTTCACGAAAACGAAGGGCGTCCTCGCCGCTACGGCGGTATTGCTGCTCGCCGCGGCCTGCGACAAGCAGCCCGTGGGACCGGTTTGCCCCGATCCCTACAACGCGTTCAACTACACCGACCTCGCTGCCATCCGCGCCCTGTACAACGGCCAGTCGGCCGCCATCCCGGCCAACAGCAAAAAGGTGCGCGCCGTAGTGGTGTCCAACTATAAGAACGAAGCCGCCGGCAACTTCCGCGTGCAGGACATCTCCTCCGGCCGCGGCATCGACCTGTTCCTCGGCTCATCGTTCACCGACACCGCCAAGCTGCGCTTCGGCTCGATGATCGACATCAACGTCAACGGCGGCAACGTAGCCACCTTCAACGGCGACATGCAGATCGGTGGTCTCTCCGCCACGGCGTTTTCGACCGTAGCCTGCGCCGACGTTACTGCGATCACCCCTCGCGTTGCCACTGTGCAGCAGGCGCTCGACAGCCTCCAGCTGTGGGCTTCCTCGGTAGTGACCCTCGAGAACGTAACGATCACTGCCGGCAGCACCAACTCGACCGGCGCCAACTTCAACATCACCGACGCTACCGGCACCATCGTGACCTTCGTCCGGAATACCTCGGGCATCACCGTACCCACGGGCAACGCCCAGTCGGTAACGGGTTACCTGTCGATCTTCCAGTCGGCGACCACCGGCGTCATTACACCGCAGATCATTCTGCGCACCAACAGCGACGTGGTCCCCGGAGGTTCGGGTTCCAACGGCACGGGCATCACCCTGGCCACCTCGCCGTTGACCCTCGACTTCAACGGCATCGGTGGCGGCTCGCTGCCCGCGGGCGTATCGCTCCGCACCGGCGCCCGCGCCGATACGATCGGCGCCCCGGCCACGCTCAACACGGCGCCCTCCACGAGCCTGTGGAAGACGTTCACCTCCGGCTTCAAGAACTATGCTTCGGCCACCGGCCTCGCGATGGGCACCGACTCCGCTACCCAGGTAGCCGCCACGAACCGCGCCGTAGGATTCCGCCAGACAGGCACGGTAGGAGCAGGGGGCGACCCCGGCGCCGCCTTCGTGTTCCTCATCGGCAACACTACCGGCAAGAACAACCTGAAGATGGATTTCCAGCTGCAGTCGCTCGACACGGCCTCGAATGTGAACCGCGCCACGACCTGGGCGGTGGACTACGGCTTCGGCGACAACCCGACGACCTTCACGGCCGTACCCGCCGCCAGCATCAGCGGCAACCTGACCACCGGAAACCACGTTTTCAGCAACAACGCCATCTCCGTCACCTTCCCCGCCCCGGTGAACAACCAAGGTCAGAAGCTGTGGATCCGCATCGTGGCCCTGACGCCGAGCACCGGCACGCAGAACCGCGGAACCGCCGCCATCGACGACGTGAAGTTTACCTGGAACTAACAACAGACGCATCCCGGCGGCGACGCCGGACCTAATAAAAAAGCTATGACCCGCATTTCCCTGAAACATTTCCTGGCCGCCGGCTTCGCCCTCTTTATGGGCACGGTGGTGCTGGTTTCGTGCAAACGCACTTTCGACGACCCGCCCGCGCCTTCGGCACCGGGGCTGTCCGCCAACATTTCCATCAAGGACCTGAAAGCGATGGATACCGCACCTTACAGTGTGACCCACATCACACAGGACCTCGTGATCCGCGGTATCGTGAACATGGACGACAAGAGCGGTAATTACTACCAGCAGATCTCCATCCAGGATTCCACCGCCGGTATCATCCTGCGCCTCGCCGGCTCCAACCTCAACACCTCGTACCCCGTGGGCCGCGAGCTGTTCGTAAAAGTAAAAGACCTGTATCTCGGTGAATATGGTGGCGTTATCCAGCTGGGTGGCGGCGCCGATTCCATCTCCGGCGGCGTGACGATGCTTTCGCCGGTGCTGCAGGACCGCCACATTTTCAAGGGCGCCCTCAACCAGCGCATCGAGCCGAAGGTGGTGAACGTGGCCAACCTCCTGACCACCGAGCGTGACCGCAACACTATGTCTTACGCCAGCATGCTGATCCGCGTGGTAGGCTACGAGTTCCAATCCTCCGATACATCGAAGACCTGGGCCGACGTCGGTGCTTCGGGCAACCGCGTTGCCAAAGGCTGCAGCCTGCCCACGGCCGCCAACCTCACCGTGCGCACGAGCAACTTCGCCAACTTCGCCACCCAGCCCGTGCCGAACGGCAACGGCTCGCTGACCGGCATCTATTCGTTCTTCGGTTCTACCAAGCAACTGACGATCCGCGATACGAGCGACGCGCAGATGTGGGGACCCCGCTGCGGCGGCGGTTCGACGCCCCCGCCCGCTGGCGGCGGCACGAGCAACCCTACGATGACCCTGACCGGCACCTCGCCGCTGACCATCGACTTCAATGGCCTCGGCTCCGCGCTGCCCAACGGCGTGCGCCTGGGCATGAGCCAGACGACCTCGGCCACCGACACCAACGACGTGCTGGTAACGACCGCCACGCCCTGGGCTACGTCTACGGCCAACTTCCGCAACATTGCTTCGGCCACCGGCGCCTCCCAGGGTGCGGATGACGCTACGCAGAGTGGTTATACCAACCGTGCCCTCGGCATCCGCCAGACGAGCTCCGTCGGCGACCCCGGCGCCGGTGTGGTCTTTATCCTCGCCAACACCACGGGCAAAACGCTCACGCAAATGACCTTCCAGCTGCAGTCGCTGGATGCCGGCTCGGGGCGCACCACGACCTGGGCGGTGGAATACGCCGTCGGCGATGCCGTGCCGACCAGCTATACGGCTTTAGCCCCGACGGGTACGCTCACTACGGGCGGCGCCGCTTACTCCAACAACCTGGTAACCGTGCCGCTCCCCGCCGCACTGAGCAACCAGGCGCAGAAGGTGTGGATCCGCATTTATGCCAAGTCCGGAACCTCGGGCTCGGGCAACCGCGCCACCTCCGGTATCGATGACGTTAAATTCTTCTGGAACTAAATAAGAGAAAGAGAGGAGCCGCAACCGCGGCTTTTTCTCTTTGGACACACCAAGCCGATCAAAAACGACTTTATGAGAAAACTCTACTTTCTGCTTTGCCTGCTGCTGACTTCTGTAGCCGGTTTTAGCCAGGCATTGATGACCGAGCCGTTCGATTACACCCCGGACCCGGCTCTTGGCCTTTCTGCGCAGAGCGCGAACGTTTGGAAGATCACCAACGGTGGCGACTCCATCCTGGTGGATGCAGGATCGCTTTCGTACCCGGGTCTGCCGGCATCTACCGGCAACAAGGTAGCCTTCTCGGGCGCGGGTACCGACTACTACCGCAACTTCGGTACACAAACCTCCGGAACGGTGTATGCTTCCTTCCTGTTGAATGTGACCTCCCTGGGCACCCTCAACGCTACCGGCGGCTATTTCTTTGTACTGACCGAAGGCACGAGCTCTTCCAACCACGCCTCCACGGTTTGGGTGCGCCTTTCGGGTACGGGTTACAACATTGGTATCAACTCACGCACGACAGCTGCCAACACCAACTGGCTCCCTACTGTGTATACCCCGGGAACGACCTACCTCGTAGTCGTTTCGTATAACATTGTTGCCGGTGCGACCAACGACTTTTCCGAGATCTGGGTGAATCCTGCTTTGGGTGCTGCTACGGCGCCCGCTCCCAATGCACAGGCTGTTCCGGCAACCGCCGACCTCGCCAGTGTTGGTCGCGTGATGCTACGCCAGGATGCCACCAACACCACGCCCCCGATCAACGTCGACGAAATCCGTGTAGGCCTCGACTGGGCTTCGGTAACACCGTCCAACGCCGGCACACCTACGCTTTCCACAACCGTTCTTCCTGCCTTCGGAAATACCTGCGTCAATACAACCGCAGGGCCCAACAGCTTTACACTGACCGGCAGCAGCCTCACTGCAACCGACGTGGTAGTAGGCCCACTGGCCGGCTACTCGTTCAGCAGCACCTCGGGCGGCACGTACAGCAGCTCGCTGACGATTACACCGGCTTCCGGTGCCATCAACCAGGACGTGTTTGTGAAGTTTACCCCCACGGCCGTCCAGAGCTATAGCGGCAACATCCCCGTATCGGGCGGTGGCGCCACGGCCACTAGTGTAACCGCTTCGGGCTCCGGAGTCGCGCCCAGCGCACCTACGGTAGCTACGGCCGCCTCCAGCGGTACCAACAGCGTCGGCACCACCCTCAACGGCACGCTGTCGTCCACGGGTTGCGCCAACGTTACGAGCTACGGCTTCATCTACAGCACCACGACCGGCTTCGACCCCGCCACGTCGGGCACGACGGCCGCCAGCAGCAACCTCGCCGGCACCACGTTCTCCACGACGCTGAGCACGCTCAACCCCAGCACCACCTATTATTATGTAGCCTTCGCCACCAACAGCGTAGGCACCACCTATAGCACGCAGTCCCAGTTTACCACGACGGCCCTGCCCGCGCCCACGGCGCCTGTGGCCACTGCCGCTACCAACATCACCGGCTCGGGCTTTACCGCCAACTGGAACGCCGCCACCGGCACCACCACCGGTTACTTCCTCGACGTATATACGCAGGGCCCCGGCACCGTTGTGGGCGGACGTCTTGCCGGCTGGGATATTCCCACCAACAACGACGCAGGCCGCCTCGCCAACACCGGTACGGCTGCCAACCTCAATACGGCGGAACTCCTCGCCGTTGGGGCCGTAGCCACCTATACCTATCCCTCGGGCCCGAGCGGCAGCCAAAGCACCTATGCCGTTTCTACTACCGGCTGGGATGCCGGTGTGGATACGAAATATTGGATGGTTGCCGTGAACACTACCGGTGCCAGCAACATCACGGTTTCTTCGCTGCAGGCCAGCTCCAACACCGGTCCGAAAGACTGGAAGATCCAGTACCGTGTTGGCAACTCCGGAAGCTGGATCGATATTGCGGGTGGCGCAGTGAGCATCGCTACCTCTACAAGCGTTACGCCCGTCCAGTACTACGGTCCGAGCAACCTCGCTCTTCCTGCCGACGCGGCCAACCAGCCGCTGGTGCAGATCCGCTGGGTGGTGAATTCCACCAGCGCGGTGAACGGAACGACCGTCGTCAGCGGTGGCACGAGCCGCATCAGCAGCGTCTATGTAAAAGGCGACTACCCCGGTACCGTCAACACCTACCTCCTGCAAAATGCAAACGTGGGCACCGTCACTTCCTACAACGTCACCGGCCTGTCGTCGAACACGACGTATTATTATGTAGTACGCGCCGACAACGGCGGCAGCACTTCGGCCAACTCCAACGAGATCCAGGTGGTAACAACGGCAGCCGCGACTCCTTCGCTGAGCGCTACTGTGTTGGCCGACTTCGGTAACATCTGCCTCGGCAGCACCGCCGGCCCCAACAACTTCACCATTACCGGTACCGACCTCACGGGCAGTAACGTAACGGTCAACTCCCTGCCCGGCTTTACGTTCAGCACCACCGCGGGCGGCACCTACACGAGCACGCTGACGCTGACCCCCAGCGCCGGCAGCCTGAGCCAGACCGTATACGTGCACTTCGCACCCGCCGCGGTGCAGAACTATGATGGCGATATCATCGTCAGCGGCGGCGGCGCCACGGCCATCAACGTGCATGCAGCCGGCGCCGGCATCAACACGCCCGCCATTGTGACCACGAACAGCGCCAGCGGCGTGACGACGAGCGCGGCTACGCTGCCCGGAAGCATCACCGCCGGTTGCTCGGCCACCACGGCCTACGGCATCGTGTACAGCACTACGAGCGGTTTCAACCCCGCCACTACCGGCACCACCGTTACCGGCAGCAACCTGTCGGGCGGCAACTTCACAGTGACGCTCAGCAGCCTCGCCGCCAACACTACTTACTATTATGTAGCCTACGCCACCAACGGCGCGGGTACGACCTACGGCACCCAGCAGTCGTTTACCACCAACAGCAACCCGAGCCTGAGCGCGGGTGCGCTGAGCAACTTCAGCAACACCTGTATTAATACGGCTTCCGCCGCCAACAGCTTTACTGTTACCGGTTCCAACCTTACGGGCGACGTTTCGGTAAATGCCCTTGCCGGCTATACCTACAGCACGACCTCCGGCGGCACTTACACGAACACACTCACGCTGAGCCCCACGGCCGGCGCTCTGAACACGACCGTGTTCGTAAAATTTACGCCCACCGCTGTTCAATCGTATAACGGAAACATCCAGCTCACGGGTGGCGGCGCCACGGCCGTCAACGTTGCTGCGAGCGGTGCTGGCGTCAATACGCCGCCCTCGGTTTCCACAACCCAGGCCAACAGCGTAACGGCTACTTCGGCTACGCTCCCCGGTGGCATCAGCTTTACGGGCTGCTCGAACGTGACGGCCTACGGTTTCGTGTACAGCACGAGCAATGGTTTCAACCCGGCTACAACCGGTACGAACGTGCCTTCCACCAACCTGGCTTCACCTTTCTTCAGCGCAGACCTCAGCGGCCTGACGCCGGGTACCACCTATTATTATGTGGCTTATGCCACCAACGCCGGCGGCACCAGCTACGGCGGCCAGGGTACCTTCACGACACTGACGCCCGCACTGAGCGCCACAGCCCTCACGGCTTTCGGCAATACCTGTATCAACACAACCACGGCTGCCAACAGCTTCACGGTTACCGGCTCCAACCTGACCGGCAACGTGACGGTGAATGCACTCGCCGGCTACACGTTCAGCACGACCTCGGGTGGCACATATACGAGCACCCTCACGCTGACGCCTTCGGCCGGTGCGCTCAACAGCACCGTGTTCGTGAAGTTCACGCCGACGGCTGTTCAGAGCTATAACGGCAACATTTCCGTATCGGGTGGCGGTGCCACGGCGATCAACGTAGCCGCCAGCGGTGCCGGTATCAATACCCCGCCCTCGGTTCCGACGGCCGCCTCCAGCGCCATCACGACCACATCGGCCACGGTTACGGGTAACGTAGCAACGACCGGTTGCTCGACCCTGACGGCTTACGGTGTGATCTACAGCACGACCAGCGGCTTCAACCCCGCCACTTCCGGCACTACTGTCAACGGCAGCAGCATCAGCGCCGGATCCTTCCCGGTAAACCTGACCGGCCTGACCGCGGGTACGACCTATTATTATGTTCCCTTCGTGACGAACGCGGCCGGTACCACAGTATACGGAACGCAGCAAACCTTCGCCACGACCAGCGGCGCCACGATCCCGACGGCACCGGTTGCCACGGCCGCCACGGCTGTTACGGCCACGGGCTTCACCGCCAACTGGAATGCAGTAACCGGCGCCACGGGCTACTTCCTCGACGTATATACCCTCGGCGGTGGATCGACCGCGATCGCCGGCTGGGATATGGCTGGTACGACCGATGCCAATCGCATCGCCAACCAGGGTAATGCCAACAACATCAACATCGCTACGCTGGCCGCCACAACCGGTGCTTCCACCGTTACCTACTCATACCCTGCTGGCCCTTCGGCCCTCGGCGGAACCAACCCGCAGTCGGTATCGACGAGCGGTTGGGACAACGGTGTGGATACGAAATACTGGATGATCGGTGTGAACAC
>NZ_SKFH01000014.1 GCF_004343705.1 Flaviaesturariibacter aridisoli | reverse complement strand
GAGCGGCGCGCGCCGCTTCAGCTTCTCCAGCAGGGCCAGTAGCACACCGCCGCACAGGCAGGCAAAAGCCGGGAAGTACAGCGGCATGCGGGGCAGCCGCCGCGCTTTGACCGCGGCAAATACCAACACTACAGCCAGCAGCACAATGAAGGAAAGAAGCCAGTACAACGTGGGGTTTTGATCCGAAAAGATACGAAGCGTACGGCGCCACTTTGGGCACACCTACAACAGGGCCGTAGCGCCCTTGGCACAAAATTTACTGCTCCCTGCACGCCGCCTGCGCCCAGCCGGGCCGGCAACTAAAAAAACCAAGCATTATGAAAAAGATTTTCCTCGTAGCCGGCGTAGCCCTGCTCGCCGCCTGCAATGGCACGACCTCATCGGAAAACAATGTGCAGAGCACGACAACGACCGACACGGCCGTAACGACCAACAACGCCAGCACCGGCACCGCCACGGGCATGGACACCGCAACCGCTACCACCACCACTACGACCACGTCTACCAGCAGCAGCCAGGCCTACGCGCCCTCCGAGGGCGACGTAACGCGCCGCAACGGTAAGGTGATGGTGTACCGCAACAACACCTGGGTTTCCGCCGACCGCGACATGACCGGCGACGACGGCGTGACCATCTCGCGTAGCGGCAGCGTGACCCGCAACGGCAAGACCGTAGAAATACAGGAAGGCGAGACCGTGACCAGGTCGGGCAACTTCTTCGATAAGGTCGGCAATGCCGCCGGTAAAGTGTGGGATAAAACCAAAGAAGTGGGCAAAGACGTCGGCCATGGCGCCAAAGAAGTAGGCAAAGACGTCGGCCACGGCGCCAAAGAAGTAGGTAAGGATGTTGGCAACGCCGCTAAGAAAGTAGGTGGTAAAGTAAAAGACGCCGTCGATAAAGACGATAAGTAAGACTGATACGGAAACAACCATAAGAAAGCCGCTCGTGAGAGCGGCTTTTCGTGTATTGGTCTACTGGTCTATTGGTTTATTGGTAAGCCGTTACCAGCCAACGTAAAACGTCAACTAGAACGTTACCGGGTTGCCGTTGCTATCCAGCTGCACCACTTTCTTCCCGAGCTTCTTCACCTCCTCGAGCTGCGTGGCCTTGTCGCCCACTACTACATAAATCATGTCTTTTTCATTCAGGTGCCGGTCGATCGTGCGCTGGTAGTCGGCCAGGGTCATGCCCATGAGGCGGTGCTGGTCTTCTTCCACAAAACGCAGCGAGCGGCCGTACTTGCTGATCTCGCCCAGCAGGCCCAGCTTGGCGTTGAGCGTTTCGTAATCGAGCGTGGAGCCCTTCAGCACTTTGTTGCGCGTGAGCTCCACCTCCTTGTCGCTGAAGGTGGTGCCGTATTGCTGCAGCATGTCCTGGATGATCTGCAGCGACGCCAGCGTAGCGTTGGCCCGTACCGAGGTAACGGCCTGGAAGGGCGCGCGCTCCGACGACCGCGCCAGCTGCGAGGTCGCGCCATAGGTATACCCCTTACCCACGCGCAGCACCTGGAAGAGGCGGCCGCTGGAGTTGACACCCAGCACTTCATTGGCATAGTTGATGGCCGTCGCTTCGGGGTCGGTGGCGGGCACGCTCAGCTTGCCCACGTATAGTACCGACTGCTTCGCACCGGGCATATCGATAAAGTATACAGTGCCTGCGCGATCCTGCGGCGGAACGCTGTATACGGGCAGCTGCCCGGGCGCGGTACCTTTCCAGGCGGCGCCCAGTTTGCCGAAGGCGGCAAGCGCGCGTGCCTGCGGTACAGCACCGGCCACGTGCATCGTGGCGAGCCCCGGCTTGATCCACTGCTGGTAATAGGCTTTCAGGTCGTCAAGGGAAATGTTGGCCAGGCTTTCCGCGGTGCCGGCCGCGGGCTGCCCCAGGATGTGTTCGGGACCATACAGCAGCTTGTTGAAGTTGAGCGCCGCAATGGCGGTGGCATTCGCCTCCCGGCCCTTGATGGCAGTTTGCGCCGCCTTGTACAGCCGTGTATATTCCGTGCCGTCCCAGCGCGGCTGCAGCAGGATCTCCTGCAGCAGGGCCAGCGTGGGCTCGAAGTTGCGCTCGAGGCAGGAGGCCCGTACGCGCAGCTCCTCGTTGCCCGCAGTTACGTTGATGTTGGCGCCGAGGCGGTCGATGGCTGCCTCCAATTCTTCGGGCGTCTTCGTTGCCGTGCCCTGCATCATCACTTGCGCCAACAGGTTAGCTACACCACTCTTGTTGGCGGGGTCGGCCCAGTGACCACCGCGTAGCACCACCTCGAAGTTGACCAGCGGCAGCTCGTTGCCCGGGATGCCGTACACCCTGATGCCGTTGGAAAGGCTGCCGGTCCACACTTCCGGCATCTTGAAGAGCGGCATCGCACCGAACGCGGGCTCGCTGCGGTTGTTCTTTGTTTTCGTCCGTTCAAATACGGCGTCTTCACCCGGCTTCACGTCTTCGTTCGCCACGCCCTGCACAATGGGCTCCGTCCACACCTTTGCTTCGGCGGCACCAGCAACAGCGAGGTCGCGCTTGCCCTTCGGCACAAAAGACGTTGCGATGTAAGGCTTACCCTTGATGTATCGGTTGTATACGCCCAGTACGTCGGCTTTCGTTACGGCCTGCATCAGCTGCGCTTCCTTGCTCACAAAGCCGGGGTCGCCCTTGAACTCATTGTCGCGGCCCAGGCGCTGCGCTTTGGCCAGGATGCTCTCGAGGCTGCTGTAGAGGCCCGTCTCCAGTTGCGCCTTGATGCGCGCCAGGTCTTCATCGGTAAAGCTTTGGCGCTCGAAGCGCGCGAGGCCTTCTGCGAGGGCCGCCTTTACGTCGTCGAGTTTCGTATCGGCGTTGCCGCGCACGCGCAGGTAAAATTCACCGGCCAGCTCCTTGGCGGAGTTGTTGGCCGATACGTTGGGCGCGAGCTTCTTTTCGGTCACCAGCACCTCGTACAGCGGGGCGCTCTTGCTGCCGGCGAGCAGTTGCGCCAGGATGTTGAGCGCATAGGCGTCTTTATGGTATTGCTCCACGCTGGGAAACACCATTGTGTATTCCGGCAGCCGGGCAAAATTGTCTTCGTACCAGAACGACTTTGTTTCGGCCAGCGCCGCGCGCTGCGGCTTCAGGGGCTGCACGGCGGGGCCGCGGCGGATCTCGCCAAACCAGTACTCCACGCGTTCGCGGGTTTTCTTCGGGTCGATGTCGCCGGCGATCACGAGTGTAGCATTGGCCGCGCCGTAGTAGCGATCATAGAATTCTTTTACATCGGAAAGCGATGCGGCCTGCAGGTCGGGCAGCGAGCCGATGACGGTCCAGTGGTAGGGATGGTTGTCGGGGTACAGGTTCGACAAGATCACTTCCTGCGTGGAGCCATAGGGTACGTTGTCGTAGTTCTGACGCTTTTCGTTTTTCACTACCTGGATCTCTTTGGCCAGCGCATCGGGCGTCACGGTGTTGATCATGAAGCCGAGGCGGTCGGAGTCGATCCAGAGGATCTTTTCGAAAGCGTCTTTAGGAATCACTTCGTAGTATACGGTGCCGTCGCTCCAGGTGCCGCCGTTGCGGTTGCCGCCCCATTCGGGAATGAGCTTGCGGTTGGCACCGCGCGGTGTGTTCTCGGAGTGGTTGAACGACATGTGCTCGAAGAAGTGCGCGAAGCCGGTCTTGCCGGGCTTCTCCCGGTTGGAGCCTACATGCACGAGCGTCGACACGGCCACGATGGGGTCGGAGTGATCCTCGTGAAGGATCACCTTCAAGCCGTTGGCCAGCGTAAAGGATTCGTACGGAATTTTAAAGGGCGCTGCCGGCGCTTTCTTTTGCGCAGACAAACCGAGCGAGGCCGCCAGCGAAAGCGGGAGGAGTGCGTGTTTGAGGGTCATGGGGCAGATGGGTTTGACCTCTGTAAGGTACAAGCTCCTCTGCCGCCGCTCCCTGAAAAATTATGAGCGGTCGGGGGAGGTTGCGTACCGTGTGTTGAATTGTTCGCGCGTCATCAGCCAGCGCTTCACGGCCTGCTCGAAATTCAGCGAGCCGGGCACGGTCACGTATTCCTTGTCGAACAGGAAGCCCGCTTTCTCCAGGGTTTTGTTGGGCGCCGCATTGAGGGTATAAGGCTGGCTCCACAGGCGTTGCAGCTGCAGCTTCCCGAAGAAATACGGGAGTGCCCCGGTCACCATCTGTGTGCCAAGGCCCTGTCCCCGGTGCGCGGTCGTCCAGAGGTGCAGGTGCATATATGCTTCCCCGCCAAACTGCGTCGGGTTGGTATTGCAATGGCCAACCGGAAGGCCGTCGAGCTCGCCGATGAGGCAATAGGCCATCTTCGCTTCCAGCGGTGTATCGAGCTGCCGGCGCAGGTGGGCGGTCATGGCTCCGGCCGGCGGCACTTTCGCAAGGTCCACCCCCATCGCCTGCAGGTGTTCGGGGGAAGACTCCGTCCAGTAGCGAACGATGAAGGGAATGTCGGTGTCGAGCAACTCGCGGACGCGCAGCAACATGAAATCGGGTTTGAACAAACTTACGGTCTTTCGCGCAGCGCTCAGAGCTCCCGGTCTTCAAACGGTACCCGCAGCGACACCTTCGCATCGGCGTCTCCCTGCCAGCGGTAGTGCGAGCAACAGGAAAAGAAGGCGGCACATGGCCGTTGTGTTGGTCGGCAAAAGATACGTCATCCCGGCACGCGGATATTGCGCAGGGTAGCCGATCGCAGCAACCCCGGGTCGGCAATCGCAACGCGGTGCAACGCGCGAAAGTGGTCGCCCTTTGGATGGCTTGGTGTATACTCCCAGCATTCGGTTTCCACCAGCAATTCCCCGGGAGCCAGCATGCGGCAGGAACGGTCCAGGCCCCAATTCCGGTTGCCCTCATGGCTGTGCAGCAGCAGGACGCTGCCCACGCGCACCGGGTCGGCTGGAAAGGTTTTTACGCGCTGTGTAAACAGGTACACGCGGTTTCCATCGCCCGGCGCGATGAGTGCAAAAAGGTTTGAATTGTGCGCGCGGTCCTCGTAACGTCCCCAGGCGACCCGGTAGGTACGTATGGAAGCGGTATCCTGTTCAAAATCCGACTTGAAATAAACACTGTCGCTCGACCAGTCGCTGCAACTACCGGATAGGGACAGCATCCGCGCCATCCGCAGCTCCTGCAAGGAGGCACGATCGAAACGAAACCGCTTCGCCAGCAGGTCGAAATTTTCGCTGTGCATCGGCAACCGGAACGGAAACATACCCTCGCCGGGAACAGCCCAGTTCAGCACCGGCACACCAGCCGTATCCGTTGGCGCAGGTGCATGGTTCCCTCCGGAGTTCACGCTGTCGATGATGGAATTCGGTGTAGCGACCGCGTGTGGCGAATCGACGGTTGCGGGCGGTGGCGCAGCAGCCTGGGGTCCACTTTGCTGGCAGGCAACAACGAAAAACAAAGGAAGCGGCAGCAGGTAGCGCATGCTTCAATGTACTGATTCCCGGCAAAGACTCATCACGCAAAAATCCGCTCCGCCTCTTCCACGCTGCCCGGCTTGCCCACGTCGAGCAGGAGGCTGCCGCTGTGGTCGTAGCTCGAGATCTTGTTGTCGTGGGCCAGCTCGAGGTAGAGGTCGATGAGCGAAAACTTCCCGGACAGCTTCGTCAGTGCGAACACCTGCGGCTCGAAGAGGGCAATCCCGCTGTAAGCCTTTTCGAAATAGTCCTTCGCTTCGAGTACAAGTTTCTCCTCACCGGTGCTTTTGTTGCGCCAGCCGCAAAGCCGGTCATACTTGTTGAAGAGCAGCTTGCGCGACGAATCACGGTCGGAAGTGGCGAGTGTGATCACCGCATTGTCCTGCTGGTGCTCCACGAGAAAGTCTTTGAGGTTGGCGTCGCTGAGGATGTCGACATTGAGCGTGAGAAAGGTGCCGGTCTGCAGCCACTCCTTCGCCTTCAGCATGCCGCCGCCGGTGTCGAGCAGCTCGTCGCGCTCGTCGGACACATGGATGCGCGCGCCCCAGCCCTTGTTCTTTTCCAGCACTTCCTCCACCTGGTCGGCAAAGTGGTGCACGTTGACCACGATCTCCCGGATGCCGTATTGCTGCAGGTATTCAATGGCGCGCTGCAGCAGCGTCTTACCGTTTACCAGCGCCAGGGCTTTGGGGTGCTTGTCGGTCCAGGGCTTGAAGCGCGTACCGAGCCCGGCGGCGAAGATCATTCCTTTCATAGTACCATGCTTTAGATCGAAGTCTCTGTGTCGTGAGGCTTGAAGCATCAGGCGTGAACGGCCCTCTCAGGGCTCACGCCGCACGCCTCACGCCTCACGTTTATTAATCCAGTTTTTCGCTTCCTGCACCCTATGGCACAGCTCCACGTTCACTTTGTACTTATTGCGCAAATGCCTTGCCAGCGCGTCGGCCGCATACACACTGCGGTGTTGTCCGCCGGTGCAGCCAAAGCTGACCGACAGGCTGGCGAAGCCACGTCGGATATAGTCTTCCACGGAAATATCCACAAGGTCGAACACCGAGTTGAGGAACTCCGGCATCCTGGTACGCTGCTCCAGGAACTCCATCACGGGCTTGTCGCGGCCGTGGATTTCCTTGTACTCGTCGAAGCGCCCCGGGTTGAGCAAGCCGCGGCAGTCGAACACGAAGCCGCCGCCGTTGCCGCTGTCGTCTTCCGGGTAGCCCTTTTTGTAGGAGAAGGAACAGACCTTCACCACCAGTGGTGTTTCCTCCGTAGCCTGTATGGGCGTAAACTGTTCCAGCACAGCATCGGAGGTGCAAAGATCCAGCACGCGGCGAAATTCGGGCAACACCAGCCCCAGCGACGAGCTGTCGAGGAAGCCGCGCAGGTTTTGCAGCGCTAGCGGGATCGAGGTGAGAAAGTGCGCCTTACGCTCAAACAGCCCGCGGAAGCCGTAGGCGCCGAGCACCTGGAGCAACCGTATTAATACGTACCCATGGTATTGGCTTCGAAACAGTGTGCGGTCGGCCGGTGCCGGCAGCAGGGCTTCAAACGCGTCGAGGTAGTCTTCGAGCAGTCTTTCTTTCCAATCGGCGGGCAGTGCGGCCTTCGCCTGCCACAGCAGCGAGGCCACGTCGTATTGCGGGGCGCCCTTCATGCCTCCCTGGAAGTCGATGAAGCCCACGCCCCCTTCTTCGCGCACGAGTATGTTGCGGCTCTGGAAATCGCGGAACAGGAAAAAGCGGTACTCGGTATGGGTGAGGTAGTTGGCCAGGGCCTCGAAGTCGTCGATGAGGCGCTGCTTGTCGTACGGTTGGCGCAACGCATCGAGGAAATAATACTTGAAGTACAGCAGGTCAGCCATAATAGCCTGCTTGCCGAATTCGCGGTTGGTGAGGCAGCGGCTGTAGTCGAGCCCCACATCGCCACGCACCTGCAGACCCGCCAGCTGGCGGAGGCTTTCGCGGAACAGCGCATATACCGCATCGCTGTAGCCTTCGGCCTCGAGCACCTGGAGCAGCGAGCGGTCGCCGAAGTCCTGCTGCAGGTAGGCCGTCTTGTCCTCGCTCATGTGCAGGAGCGCCGGAACGGGGAGTCCCTTGGCATAGAACTGCTCGGCAAAGTAGGCAAAGGTTTCGTTTTCACGCACATTGGCGCCGTGGGTGCCGATCACGCTGCGCCCGTCTTCCGCGGTGAGGCGAAAGTAGCGGCGCTCCGATCCGGCCTGCGGCAACACCGTCAGCTCCGCGGGGTCTTTGCCCGCCCACGCGCGGTATAGCTGTGTAATGGATTCGATGAGGGTCTGCATCCGACGAAGGTACAAATCGGCAATCCACCTTCGCCAAAGCCATGGCGGTCCGGTCGCCAATCGGCAATAGCTTTGCCGGTATGAATCCCGCCTCCCTCGCCGACATCAAATCCGCCCTGAAGAACCAGGACAGCAAGGAGCTATCGGAACTTGTGCTGCGCCTCGCGCGTTATAAAAAAGAGAACAAGGAGCTCCTCTCCTTCCTGCTCTTTCACGACGCCGACCTTCCGGGCTACCTGCGCGAGGTGAAGGAGGAGCTCGACGAGGTGTTTGCCGACATGAACAAGAACAGCGTGTACCTCGCCAAGAAAACGATCCGCAAGGCCCTGCGTTTGGCCAACAAGCATATTCGCTACACGGCCTCCAAAGAGGCGGAGATCGAACTGCTGCTCCACTTCTGCGTGTCGCTCAAAGGCTCGAAGCTGCCGCTGCAAAAAAGTGCGGCACTGCTCAACCTGTACAACGGCCAGCTGAAGAAGGTCCGCGCGGCGATCAGCACGTTGCACGAAGACCTGCAGTATGAATACGTGCGGGAATTGGAGCGGCTGGAGTGAATGGGGTGATGGGATGCAGTGGTTCTTACATTTGCCGCATGATTCACACAAGCGAGCTCCGTTGGGGAAACAGCATCCTGCAAAAGAAGAACGGGCGTATCCAGGCCGTGTCCTGCGGCGGCGAGCAGTTCGGCCTCCTGGCACAGGGGCAGCCCGCCGACCTCTACCCGATCGTGCTGAAGGCGGAAGTACTGCTGCAGCAGGGCTTTACTGAAAACAAAGAGTACGCGCTTTACCCGCAGGCCCGCGAATTTCGCCGCGTGCTGGCAGTAAAGGGCAAGGGCCACCACGAACTGCTCGCCTATGTGAAAAGTAACGGCGAATGCCTCGCCTGGGCCAACACCGATGGTGTCGTTTCCTCCAACCCCGTGTTCCAGCTCCACCAGCTTCAGAACCTTCACCACGCACTCACCGGGACCGAGCTATTGTAAAGGATCGATAGGTCCAGCGTGTTTAAGAATTCCGGAAGCAGGCAGGTCCCTCGTTACCAATAGACCATTTGCCCAATAAACAAAGCCCCCCGCCATCAGGCGAGGGGCTTTTTACAGGTTGGTATTGGCTTATGCTATTAAGGTTGTGCGAAAGCGGCGCGGGGACCACCGGAAGCGAAGATCGCCAGCGAGCGGGCCTTCTGACCGTTGGTGAACAGGTACATGCAACCATCATACGTGTAATCCATGTAGTTCATGGTCATTTCGTTGTGGGTACCGCCCGTAGTGCAGGAGCTGCGCTTGGGGTAAACCGGGCAGCCGCCGTTGGAGGTCTGTGCGGTCGGCGTATCGTCTACGAGGTCGTTACCGCAGGTAGCGTCACCCCAGATGTGGCGCAGGTTCAGCCAGTGGCCCACTTCGTGGGTAGCTGTGCGGCCGAGGTCGTAGTTGGCGATGTAGGTGCCGGCAGCTTTGGCGCGCGAGCCGAACGAGGAGTAAAGGATCACCACACCGTCCGTGGCAGCGGGGCCGCCGGGGAACTGTGCGTAGCCGAGCAGGCTCTGGCCCAGGTTGCAGGCCCACATGTTCAGCTTGGTGGTCGGGCTGGTGGGGTCGATACCGCCCAGGCTGCTTTTCTTCACAGCATCGTTGGTGCCCCAGCTCTTCTTGTTGGAAGATTTGCGGATGATGCGGTCCAGCACGAAGCGGATGCCGTAGTTGGCACGCAGGCCGTTCCACTCGGCGGGCGTTTTGCTGCCGTCGGCGTTGCTGTTGTTGTAGTCTTCGTTGAGCACGGCGATCTGCGAGTTGATCTGTGCGTCGGAAATGTTCTGCGCAGCGGTGTTGTATACTACGTTCACTACGACGGGAATTTCGATCACCCCATTTACCAGGCGGCCGGTTTCAATAGCCGTTTGTGTAAAACGCTCGATGTCGGCCATGCGCTGGCGCATACCCGGATCTTCCTGCAGCTGGCGGTCGAGTACTTCCTGGGCACCGCAATGGCGCTGGGTGCTTTCTTCAATGATCTCGGAGGCCTGGGGTTCGGAAGCCATTTTCTTTTGGCAGGAAACAGCAAGCAATACGGCACAAAAGCCGAAAAGTACTTTCTTCATGTGTCGAAGGGTTTTGTGTGTGCGTTAAGAGTGATTGACTCTTGTAAGTTAAGGAAATGTTACAAACACAAAGACCCTTTTTTCTGCGATAATGGTTTTTACGGAAACAGCTCTTCCGCAGCAAAAGGCTACAGGTTGCGGAAGCGCATCGTTAGTTGCAACACCGACCGGGCGGGCAGTTGCACCTTGTTCGATTCGAAGCCGGGAGCCGCAGCAAAAGGCAGGTTGTTGCGCGAGGCGCCGTACCCCTCTTTGGGAATGCCCAGGAAGTTGGTATCGAACTTCCCGTTGGCGTTGGCGTCGTGGAAGGCGAACAGCGCGTAGTTGCCGGCGGGCAGGTTGCTGAAAACGGCTTCTGCCTTGCCCTGCAGCACCGGCACCTCGCGGCATTGCAGCGGTGCGCCCTCGGTGCCCTTAAAGGCCTCGGCCCGGTCGAAAAGGCACACGCGGCATACGCCCTTGTTGTTGCGCAAATTGGTCATGCGCGCCACGATGGTGCTCTGCGCCTGCGCAGTGGTGCTGCCCGCCACCAATAAAAAGAGGAAGAATAAACGGCTCATAGCTGGGTAGGTTGCAAAATAATGCCTATCTCCTTACGCCATTCCTCCATTCCCCCATTATCCCGTTAATTTCGCGGCCTTATGTCGACAATGGAACTCAACACCGCGGTGTTGAAAAAGATGGCCCTGCATTTCGTGGGCAGCAAGAACAACCTCGATCCCCTGCTGATCGCTGAAAAGGAAACCCCGCTGGACGAAGGCGTCCGCGAGGTGCTTGAAAGCGGCTTGCTCGCGCGCTTCCGCAACGTGCCCGAGCACTACGCCTTTCACCACGAATCTTCCCTGCAATACAACGAGCTGTATAACTACTGTAAGGGCGTATTCCAGAATCCCGACGAGTTTTTGGCGCTGTCCGGGCAGGTCGCGCGGCACCTCTACTCCGCCTCCACGCACCCCAAGGTAAAAGGCGGCGAGCTGTATGTGACGCTTTTCGAGGGACTGCCTATCGAAAGCCGCATGCACAAGGCCATCGGGCTGTTCAAGACGGAGAGCAAGTCCTTCTTTCTCGACGCCCGCCAGGAGCGGCAGGAGCTGAGCCTCGAGCTCCGCGAGGGCGTGGAGCTGGCGCGCATCGACAAAGGCTGTCTCATCATCAACCGCAACGAGGAAGAAGGCTACGACGTGCTGCTGTACGACAACCAGAACCGCGGCGAGGAAGCGTTGTACTGGAAGGAAGGCTTCCTCGGCGTGCAGCCGCAGCGCGACGAGTTTCACCACACCGCGCAGTTCCTGACGCTGACGAAGCAATTCATCACCGAGCAGATGGAAAGCGAGCACGGCACGAGTAAGCAAAACCAGGTGGAGCTGCTGCACAAGTCGATCGGCTACTTCAAGGAAAAGGAAAGCTTCGATATCGACGAATTCCAGCAGGAAGTATTCGGCCAGGATGAAGGCGTCATCGAGTCGTTCCGCAACTTCGGCTCGCGCTATACCGAGCAGAACGACTACGACATCGCCGCCCAGTTCGACATCGCCCACGATGCCGTAAAGAAGCAGGCCCGCATCTTCAAGAGTGTACTGAAGCTCGATAAGAACTTCCACATCTACATCCACGGCCGCACCGATCTTATTGAGAAAGGCGTGGACCTCGATGGCCGGAAATATTACAAGATCTACTACCAGGACGAAGCGTAGGGGATATCGACCAGGAAATAAAGAACAAGCAATTAATTTTGAGATGATGGAGGAACGTGAAAACGAATATTGGGAACAGAAGCCGCAACCGGTTGTTCCGGCACCGATGGTCAAGCGTTTGATCAACTGGGTAATCGACATCCTGCTGATCGGCTTTTTGGCCAGCGTGCTGCTTGCCGTCGTGGGACGCCTTTACCCGCCGCTGCTGCAGGGTTTTATCAAAGATCCATATGGATTTAAAAACACCATTACCCTTCAATTCTGCTATGCGCTCTTCCTGAGCATCCAGGAAGGGTTCTTCCGGGGCAAGACCGTCGGCAAGGCCCTCACCGGCACGCGTGCTGTGCTCGCCGACGGCAGTCCGCTACCTACGGAAAAAGCATTCCTGCGCAGCCTGATCCGGGTCATTCCGTTCGAACCCCTGACCATCTTTCTGCTGGGGCGCCCGCTGCACGACGTGCTGAGCGGCACCGTGGTGGCCGACGAGGGCCTGAACCGCCTGCCCTGAGCCCGCTCCCGGCGTACCTTTCCGGCCATGTACCCCAGGCCGCACCGCGCCCGCTTTCGTTTTGAAGGTCGACTCGCCGACCTTTCCGGCGCGCCCGCAATCGACTATGCTTTTGCCGGCGGCCCCGCACTTAAAGACGCCATCGAAGCCCTCGGCGTGCCGCACGTGGAGGTCGGCGCGCTGCGGGTCAACGGTGCTCCCGCGGCCCTCCCTAACGCCTTGCAGCCCGGCGACGAGGTACAGGTGTTCCCCGACGAAACGACCTGGCCCGAGCCGCGTTTTATCCTCGACGTACACCTCGGCTCGCTGGCGCGCGCGCTGCGCCTCCTCGGCTTCGACAGCTGGTACCGCAACGACTACAGCGACCCGCAGATCGTGGCGCTGGCCGCTGCTGAAGACCGCGCAGCCCTTACCCGCGACCTGGGCCTGCTCAAGCACAAGGCGCTTCGCCGCGGCTACTGGCTCCGGTCGCAGCACACCGAAGACCAGGTGCGCGAGGTGCTGCACCGATACGGTCTTCATGCATCCATCCGGCCCTTCCGCCGCTGCCTTGCCTGCAACGAGCTGATCAACGCCGTTGCCGAAGCCGACGTTCTCGATTCCATCCCGCCCAGCGTCCGCGGCTTTCAACAGGAATATTTCCGCTGCAGCGGCTGCGGCCGCGTATACTGGAAAGGCACACATTACAAACGGATGCTCGACTTCATCACCCGCATTACGTCGTAAAAAAAAGAGACGCATATAGTGCGTCTCAACAAGAGTTATTTCTGAATCTGATATCAGATTTCCGACATCAGACATCCTTACATATTCCGGCGGTATTGCCCACCCACTTCATACAGCGCGTGGGTGACCTGCCCGAGCGAGCAGTACTTCACCGTTTCCATCAGCTCTGCAAACAGGTTGCCGTTCCGTATGGCCACTTCCTGCAGGCGCTTCAGGGCTTCGGCGCTTTTCCCTTCGTTGCGCTTCCAGAAGGCCTGTACGTTCTGTATCTGCTGCTCCTTCTCCTCTTTGGTGGAGCGGATCACCTCGCCCGGCAGCACCGTGGGCGATCCGTTCTTGCCCAGGAAGGTGTTGACGCCGATGAGCGGCAGTTCACCGGTATGTTTCAGGTGTTCGTAGTGCAGGCTTTCCTCCTGGATCTTGTTGCGCTGGTACATCCGCTCCATGGCGCCCAACACGCCACCGCGCTCGGTGATGCGGTCGAATTCGGTGAGCACGGCTTCTTCAACGAGGTCGGTGAGTTCTTCGATGGCGAAAGAGCCCTGCGTAAAGTTCTCTACCCGGGCCGAGCCGAGCTCGCGGTTGATGATCAGCTGGATGGCCATGGCGCGGCGAACGCTTTCCTCGGTGGGCGTGGTGATGGCCTCGTCGTAGGCGTTCGTATGCAGCGAATTGCAGTTGTCGTAAATGGCATAGAGCGCCTGCAGCGTGGTGCGGATATCGTTGAAGTCGATCTCTTGCGCGTGCAGCGACCGGCCCGAGGTCTGGATATGGTACTTCAGCTTCTGCGAGCGGTCGTTGCCCTTGTATTTATGCTTCATCGCTTTCGCCCAGATGCGGCGTGCCACGCGGCCGATGACGCTGTACTCGGGGTCCATACCGTTGGAGAAGAAGAACGAAAGGTTCGGCGCAAAGTCGTCGATGTTCATGCCGCGGCTCAGGTAATACTCTACGTAGGTGAAGCCGTTGGCCAGCGTAAAGGCGAGCTGCGTGATCGGGTTGGCACCGGCTTCCGCGATGTGGTAACCGGAGATCGACACGCTGTAAAAATTGCGCACCTTCTGCTCGATGAAATACTGCTGCACATCACCCATCAGCTTGAGGGCAAACTCGGTGGAGAAGATGCAGGTGTTCTGTGCCTGGTCTTCCTTCAGGATATCGGCCTGCACGGTGCCGCGCACTTGCTGCAGTGCCTGCGCCTTCAGCTCCGCATACACTTCTTTCGGTAGCACTTCGTCGCCGCTGAGGCCCAGCAGCTTCAGGCCAAGGCCGTCGTTGCCGCGGGGCAGGCGCTCGGGCGCCGACGGGTTGTAGTATTGTGGGGCGACGGTGCCCTTGTATTTCTCGGCCGACATACGTTTGACCTCGTCCCACAGGTTATTTTGGTCAATGTATTTCTCGCACTGCTGGTCGATGGCGGCATTCATGAAGAAGGCCAGCAGCATCGGCGCGGGGCCGTTGATGGTCATCGACACGGAGGTCTTCGGGTCGCAGAGATCGAAGCCGGAATAAAGTTTCTTGGCGTCGTCGACGGTGGCGATGCTCACGCCCGAGTTGCCGATCTTGCCGTAGATGTCGGGGCGATAGGCCGGGTCTTCCCCATAAAGCGTCACCGAGTCGAAAGCGGTGGAAAGGCGCTTCGCGGGCTGACCTTCCGACACATAATGGAAACGTTTGTTGGTACGCTCGGGGCCACCTTCACCGGCAAACATCCGCGTCGGGTCTTCGCCCGTGCGCTTCAGCTCGAACACGCCGGAGGTATAGGGAAACTCGCCCGGAAGGTTTTCCTGAAGCTGCCAGCGCAGGATATCTCCCCAGTCTTTGTATTTCGGAAGCACCACTTTGGGAATGCGCGTGCCGCTGAGCGACTTCGTCACCAGCTCCTGGCGGATCACTTTGCCGCGCACCTCGTATTCGAAATAGTCGGAACCGTATTTCTTCTGCACCTCGCTCCAGCCGGCCACGAGCTTGCGGCTTTCCGGATGCAGGGCTTCTTCGTAACGGGATTTCAGTTGCTGCAGCTCGGGGATGGCGCTGACTTCCTGCTCACCGATGATTCCCGAAACCTGGTACAGCTTCGAGGCAATGGCACACTGCTCGGCTACCCAGTTGTCGTAGCTGCGGTTATTGTCGGAGATCTCGGAGAGGTAGCGCACGCGGGCCGGCGGGATCACCTGTACTTTGGTGCTCAGCACCCCAGACCCATCCCCCGAACCCTTCTCAAGGGGAAGAGGAGCGTTTGTTTTGTGAACAATCGCCGCCATAATCTTTTCAAACAACGTGTTTACGCCAGGGTCGTTAAACTGTGCGGCGATGGTGCCCACGATGGGCAGTTCCTCGTCTTTGGCGGCCCACAGCTGGTGGTTGCGCTTGAACTGCTTGCGCACATCGGCGAGCGCGTCGAGGGCGCCGGCTTTGTCGAATTTATTGATGGCCACCACGTCGGCATAGTCGAGCATGTTGATCTTTTCGAGCTGCGAGGCGGCGCCGTACTCGGGCGTCATGACGTACAGGCTGACATTGCAGTAGTCAAGAATGGAGGCGTCGCTCTGGCCCACGCCGGCCGATTCAAGAATGATGAAGTCGAAACCGGCAGCGCGGCACACGTCGAGGGCGTCCTGCACGTGCGCGCTGAGGGCCACTTCGGAATCACGCGTGGCCAGCGAGCGCATATAGGCGCGCGGCGAAGAGATGGAGTTCATCCGGATACGGTCGCCGAGGAGTGCGCCACCCGTTTTTTTCTTGGAAGGATCAACTGAAATGACCGCAATGGTCCGGTCCGAATAGGTATTGAGAAAACGACGGACGATCTCATCGGTCACCGAAGATTTACCGGCGCCGCCGGTTCCGGTGATCCCGAGCACGGGTACCTTGCCGGCGTCGGCATTGCCGGTTCCCGGCTCCCGTGTTCCGACCCCGTTCTCCGCGTTGGTGATCTTCCGCGCGATCTGCCGCACGTCCTTCACTTCCCCCAATCCCATCGGCTTTTGGTAAACACCGTTGCCATTGAGCGGGAAGTCGCAATTTTTGATCACGTCCTCGATCATGCCTTCGAGGCCCATCTTGCGGCCGTCGTCGGGGCTATAGATGCGGGTGATGCCATACTGGTGCAGCTCGGCGATCTCCTGCGGAAGGATGGTGCCGCCGCCGCCACCGAAGATCCGGATGTGGCCGCAGCCATTCTCTTCGAGCAGGTCTTTCATGTATTTGAAGAACTCCACGTGGCCGCCCTGGTAGGAAGTGATGGCGATGCCCTGCGCGTCTTCTTCGATGGCGCATTCAACGATCTCGTGCACGGAGCGGTTGTGGCCGAGGTGAATGATCTCCGCGCCTTTGCTCTGCAGGATGCGGCGCATGATGTTGATGGCGGCGTCGTGGCCGTCAAAAAGGGAAGCGGCCGTTACGATACGGATCTTGTTCTGGGGTTGATAGGTCATGGTGCAAGTAATCAGGCGCAAAGGTACGACGGAATCCTGAGGCGTCAGGCGTCAGGCGTGAGCCAAAACCGCCACGAAAAAGGCCCCGCAGCTGTGCTGCGGGGCCTTACTCACGGCTCACGGCTGACGGCTCACGTTACCGGCTCAGGTACATGCTCCGGTCTTTATACAGTTGCCGGAAGTATGGGTCGCGGAGGTCCTTGATAAAGCGGATGGCCTCACCGGTGCTCTTCATCTCGGGGCCGAGTTCCTTATTCACATTCGGGAACTTGTTGAACGAGAACACGGGCTCCTTGATGGCATAGCCCTGGAGCTTTTTGTCGTAGGTGAAGTCGGTCAGCTTATTCACGCCCAGCATCACCTTGGTGGCGATGTTGAGGTAAGGGATCTCGTAGGCCTTCGCGATGAACGGCGTCGTGCGGGAAGCGCGCGGGTTGGCCTCGATCACGTATACGGCGCCGTCCTTGATGGCGAACTGGATGTTGATGAGCCCTTTGATGTTCAGCGCACGGGCGATCTTCTCGGCATAGCTTTCCATCGTGGCCACCGTGAGCGGCGTCAGGTTGAAGGCCGGAAGCACGGCGTTGGAGTCGCCTGAGTGGATGCCTGCCGGCTCGATGTGTTCCATCACGCCCATCACGTGAAAGTTCTGGCCGTCAAACAGGGCGTCGATCTCGGCTTCCTGGCAGCGATCGAGGAAGTGGTCGATGAGGATCTTGTTGCCGGGGATGTGCTTCAGCAGCGAGATCACGGCTTTCTCCACCTCATCGTCGTTGATCACGATGCGCATGCGCTGGCCGCCAAGCACATAGCTGGGGCGCACCAGCACCGGGTAGCCCACTTTGTTGGCCACTACGATGGCTTCGTCCACGTCCGTGGCGGTGCCGTATTGCGGGTAAGGAATATCCAGTTCTTTCAGCAGGTCGGAGAAGCGGCCGCGGTCTTCGGCGATGTCCATGTTGTCGTACGAGGTGCCGATAATCGGGATTCCGGTCTCCTGGAGCTTCTTCGCCAGCTTGAGCGCCGTCTGGCCACCGAGCTGCACGATCACGCCCATCGGCTTCTCGTGGTCGATGATTTCGCGCAGGTGCTCCCAGAATACAGGCTCGAAATACAGCTTGTCGGCGATGTCGAAGTCGGTGGAAACGGTCTCCGGGTTGCAGTTGACCATGATGGACTCGAAGCCGCATTCGCGGATGGCCAGCAGGCCGTGCACGCAGCAGTAGTCGAACTCGATGCCCTGCCCGATGCGGTTAGGGCCCGACCCGAGCACGATCACTTTCTTCTTGTTCGAAACAACGCTTTCGTTGGAATGTCCTTCTTCAAACGTGCTGTAGAAATACGGGGTCTTCGCCTCGAACTCGGCGGCGCAGGTATCCACCATCTTCCATACCCGCGTCAGGCCCAGCTCCTTGCGGCGCTCGTACACTTCGTCTTCGGAGCCGTCCGTAATAATACGGGCGATCTGATCGTCGGAGAAGCCGTGCGCCTTCGCGCGGCGCAGCAGGTCTTCGGGGAGCTCGTGGAGCCAGTAGTTTTCCAGCTCTTTTTCGATGCTTACGATCTTCTGGATCTCGTAGAGGAACCACTTGTCGATGCGCGTGGCCTTGGCGATGGTATTCACCGACACGCCGAGCATCAGCGCGTCTTTGATGCGGAAGATGCGGTCCCACTTCGGGGTCTTGATGTATTCGAGCAGCTCTTCGGCGCGCATGCCGCTCTTGCCGTAGTAGCCCAGGCCCACGGCGTTGTTTTCGAGGCTCTGGCAGGCCTTCTGGATGGCCTCGGTAAAGGAGCGGCCGATGGCCATCACCTCCCCCACCGATTTCATCTGCAGGCCGAGCGTATCGTCGGCGCCCTTGAACTTGTCGAAGTTCCAGCGCGGGATCTTGACGATCACGTAGTCGAGGGCGGGCTCGAAGTAGGCGGAGGTGGTTTTGATGATCGGGTTCTGCAGCTCGTCGAGCGTGTAGCCGATGGCGAGCTTGGCCGCGATCTTGGCGATGGGATAACCCGTGGCCTTGGAGGCGAGGGCCGAGGAGCGGCTCACGCGCGGGTTGATCTCGATGGCGATGATGCCTTCCGTATCGGGGTCGAGGGCAAACTGCACGTTGCAGCCGCCGGCAAAATTGCCGAGGTCGCGCATCATCCTGATAGCGGTGTTGCGCATCAGCTGGAAAGCCGTATCCGAAAGGGTCATGGCCGGCGCCACGGTGATGGAGTCGCCGGTGTGCACGCCCATGGGGTCGAAGTTTTCTACCGTACAGATGATCACCACGTTGTCGTTGGCGTCCCGGAGGAGCTCGAGCTCGTATTCTTTCCAGCCGAGCACCGCCTGCTCTACCAGCACCTCGTGGATGGGCGATGCCTGGAGGCCGCGCTGCAGGGCTTCATCGAGGTCTTCAGGACCGTGCACAAAGCCGCCGCCGGTGCCGCCGAGCGTAAAGGAAGGACGGATCACGAGCGGGAAGCCGATCTCCTGGGCGAACTCCTTGCCTTCGAGGAACGAGTTGGCGGTCTTGGCGGTTGCTACCGGCACGCCAAGGCGGAGCATCCACTGGCGGAACTGCTCGCGGTCTTCGGCCTTGTCGATGGCCTTGATGTCCACACCGATGAGTTTCACACCGTATTTTTCCCACACACCGAGGTCTTCGGCTTCCTTGGCCAGGTTGAGCGCAGTTTGCCCGCCCATCGTGGGCAGCACGGCGTCGATCTGGTTTTCGTCGAGGATCTGTTCCAGGCTTTCCACGGTCAGGGGCAGCAGGTACACCTTGTCGGCCATCATAGGGTCGGTCATGATGGTGGCGGGGTTGGAGTTGATGAGCACCACGCGGATGCCTTCTTCGGCAAGGCTGCGCGCCGCCTGCGTACCGGAATAGTCGAATTCGGCGGCCTGGCCGATGATGATGGGGCCTGATCCGATGATCAGGACGGTTTTGATCGAAGGGTCTTTGGGCATTTCTGTAATGGGCGGGGCCTCCGTTTTCCGGCGTCTCGCGGCGCAAACCAGGATGGTGCGCTTATGAAATCCCGCGCTTGGCGCGGGATGACGACCGGGCGGCGGCCCGGGGGGCAAAACTAGGACAATGCATGTTAGGGTACCTATAAAAAAACCGCCCGAAGGCGGTTGTATATTTCAGATCTCAGATTTAAGATTCAGGATTGCTGCCCGGAATCTGGAATCCGGAATCTGAAATCAACGAATTAGAATCCTGCTTTACCCAGCGCGCCCGTTACTTTATCGAGCGGGAGTTTGCCGAGCAGCTCGCGGCTTTTATCGGCCAGTTGCTGCTTCTTTTCAGGGCTCATTTTCGAGTAGGCATAGTAGCCGGCGTAGGCCAGTCCGGCCAGGGTAAGTAAGCGTACCATAATGTTTGATCGTTTGTTTTTTACAATAAGGTTAGGCTCTATCCCATCGAAATAACATGCCAATTCTTCGGCTGCGCTCAGAATGACAATCGACTTCGCTCAGGAGGACAAAAAAATCGTTTCACTCACAATGACAATCGCATTTCCCGCCATGACCACGTAAGCACATTGTCAGCCTGAGCGCAGCCGAAGGCTCATTCGCCCATGTTCCCCGTTTGTCCACCCGCAGTGCCGGCGGCGCCGGTAGGGGAAGCGGCGGCGGAAGTGTCGCCTTTGGTCTTGCCGAACAATTCCTCGAAGAAGGATTCCACCTTGGGCATGTAATCCTTGAAGGCGTCGGCGCCTTTCGTCTTCAGTTCGTTGAAGTAGTCCACCGCCTTGTCTTCGGCGTTGAGGGCGGTATCTTTCAGCTTACCGGCCTTTTCTTTCAGCGAGGCGGCGAGCTTTTCCTTCTCCTCGTCGCTCAGGTTGGCGTACTTGTAAGCGCCGAAAGCCGCGGCGGCGCCCAGCAGGAAGGTAGCGAGGTGCTTGTTGGAGACTGACATAAAATCGTTTTTGGAAAGCGCTGCAAGAATTATTCCCCGAGTTTTGCCGGTACGAAGATTGATTTACGGCTAGGCCATTCCCCCACGATGAAGAGAAGAACACTACCCGCCCTCCTGCTCGCGGCTGCCCTGCCGGCAGCCGCCCAGCAATACCCGCAGAACTATTTCCGCAACCCGCTCGATATTCCCCTCCAGCTGGTGGCCAATTTCGGCGAGATCCGCGCCAACCACTGGCATATGGGGCTCGACATCCGCACGCAGCAACGCGTCAACCTGCCCGTGTACGCCGCCGCCGATGGCTACGTGGCCCGCGTGGGCATCGAGCCCGGCGGCTTCGGCCAGGCCATTTACATCGCCCATCCCAACGGCTACACGACGCTCTACGCGCACCTCAACGCCTTTTTCCCCGAGCTGGCGGCCTGGGTCAAAAGCCAGCAATACGCCCGCGAAAGCTGGGCCGGCGACTTTGTGCCCGAGCCGAACCAATTCCCGGTGCATAAGGGCCAGTATCTCGCGCTGAGCGGTTCCACCGGCGCCTCGCAGGGGCCGCACGTGCACTTCGAGATCCGCGATTCCAAAACCGAAAACTGCCTGAATCCCCTCCTCTTCGGGATGCCGATCGCCGACGCCGTGCCGCCATCCATCAACCGGATCGCGCTCTACGACCGCACGCGCAGCACCTGGGCGCAAACGCCGCAATACGTGAGCGCCGGCACCCTCATCCGCGTCGGGTCGCGGCGTGTGTCGTTCGCCATCGGCACCACCGACCGCTTCAGCGGCTCCAACAACCCCAACGGCACCTATTCGGCCCGCCTGCTGGCCGATGGCAGCAAGGTGTCGGAGTTCGTGCTCGACAACATTTCCTATAACGATACCCGCCTCATCAATGCGCAGCTCGACTACCGCTACCACTCGGCCGGCGGCCCCGACCTGCAGCACCTCACACCGCTGCCCGGCGCCACGAGCGTGGGCTACCACGTGTACAATGGCGACGGCACCGTGCACCTCGACGACGAGGCCGTTCACGAGGTGCTGATCGAGGCGGAAGACGCCGCCGGCAACGTCACCCGCCGGGGCCTGCGCCTGCAGTATGACCCGGCGCTGGCCCGCAGCAACGAGGCCGCCGATGGCGAGCGCTTCCTGCCCAACAACGTCAACATATTCGAGCGGCCCGACTTCGAGCTATATACCACCGACCGCACCGTGTACGATACGGTGGCCGTGGCATTCGGCAGCAGCGACGCCTTTACGGCCGGTGCGGCCTCGCCGCTATATAGTTTCCTGCCCAAGGGTGTGCCCGCCCACGATTCGGTAACGGTGCGCATCCGCCCGGCCGCTACGATGGACGCCGCCCGCAGCGCCCGCGCCGTCATCCGCAACAAAGTCGGCACCCGCACGTTCGTGCAGCGCGCCCGCTGGAACGCCGGCTGGGCGATGGCCAGATTCCGGCAGTTCGGCACCTACCAGCTGCTGGTGGACAGCGAGCCGCCTACGGTGAACACGCCGCCCGCGAACCTGCGCGGCCGCGGCTCGCTCCTCTTTGTACCGCACGACAACCTCGACGTCATCCGCTCCTTCCGCCTCGAGGTGGACAGCCAGTGGCTGCGCTGCTCCAACGATAAGGGCAAAAGCTGGCTCTATACGTTTGACGAACATTTTCCCGAAGGCACGCACGAACTGAAAGTGACGGTGGAAGACGAAGCCGGAAACGTGACGGTGAAGACGTGGACGGTGACGCGTTGAGAACGGAGCCATGAGCGGTGAACGGTTGAAGCGTTGCATTGCGCGACGGCCTGGCGCCGTCATTGCGAGCGCCCCATGTACCTTCGCGCCCAACGCTAAACTTCAAACTTCAAACGAAAAACTGTTCATGGCAACCCATTTAAAAGCCGGCGACAAAGCCCCTTCGTTCTCCGCCCCCGATCAGAACGGCAACAAAGTAGCTCTTTCCGATTTCAAGGGACAAAAAGTGGTGTTGTATTTCTACCCGGCCGACGACACGCCGGTGTGCACGGTGCAAAGCTGCAACCTGCGCGACAACTACTCCCTGCTGAAGCAGCATGGCTACCAGGTGATCGGCATCAGCCCCGACGACGTGGCCTCGCACAAAAAGTTCGGGGAAAAGTTCAGCCTCCCCTTCCCGCTCCTCGCCGACCCGAAGCGCAGCATCATTGAAAAATACGGGGTGTGGGGCGAGAAGAACATGTACGGCAACACCGTCATCGGCCTGCACCGCACCACCTTCGTGATCGACGAGAAAGGCGTGATCGCGAAGATCTTCCTGCGCCCGCGCAACAAGCAGCACGCCGAGGAGATCCTGAAGTCAGCGTAACACAAAACCCAGGGCGCGGCCCGCGGGCACATCGAGCTGCTCCTGCAAAAAGGCGGCGAAGTGGCTCCATCCGTTTTCGGCGGCATAGGTTTCGAGCGCTTCCGTGTCCACGTAACGCGGCTCCGCCTGCAACTGCTGCAGGAGCGCGCATAGCTCGTCGTCGTTGCGGTGGCTATACAGCAGCCCGCGGGCAGCGAGCGCGCGGAAGGCGCCGCAGTCGGGGCCGATGACCGTCTTGCCAAAACCCAGCGTGCGGCACAGCGCCGCCGAGCCGAGCACGGAAGCGGACTTGTAGGCAAAGAGTGCATAGCGGCTTTGCGCCAGCAGCTGCGGCAATTCTTTTTCAGCGATCAGTTCGTTGCGCAGCGTCACATTCGGGCCTGCTGCCGCCCGTACCGTTTCGTATAATTCCGGCGATGAAAAGCGGCCGGCCACCAGCACCTTTACTTCCCGCAGTTCGGGGCGCGCCGCGTGCAGGCGCACGAATTCGAGTATGCCTTTGTAGGGACTCACCGAGCCCCAGAGCACAACGTCCCAGCGGGGTGTGGCTGCCGGCACGGGCGTAAAGGCCGGCATCGGGTGGTCGCATACGGCCACGGGGCGGCGGCCCGTTACCTGCGCGGCTTCGGAGGCATGGGCCAGCACGGTATGGGCAAAGCGCCGCATCAGGGCAGCGGTAAAACGCTTTGCGCGCCAGTGATGCCTGCTGTGCGAAATGGTATTGTGCACGAACCAGACGACCTGCTTGCCGCTCAGGCGGCACCATAAAAGCAGCAGCGGCAACAGGGCCAGCTGCAGGTAGCCGAAGCGCTTGTCTGCGAGGTCTTCGATCCAGTTGAAGTATACGATATCGGTCTGGGGCAGCCGCCGCGCGAGGTCGAACAAACCGTGGGTCGTGGGTTCGTTGATGACGTGGAAAGGGCCATTCAGCGCGTCGCGCAAGCGATCAAGGTAATCATTGGCGCCTTCTGTGCGACCAAATGGGGTCTGGGGATACAGGTAGATGCGGCGTTTAGCGGACATAGGCAGGTCGGTTGGGCAAAGGTTTGTTTCGGGAGTAAGTTTTCTTTAACAAATTCTGCGCCTTTTTGCCCCAAACCGGGGTAAGGCCCGGCTTAAAATGAATTTTTACATAGTTTTTGTTTGCTGGATACGTATAAAGTCTAACCTATGCGTAAACTACTTCCCTTCCTGGCGGTGGCCGTTCTGAGCTGCAGCAAGGAGTCGACCCTCGAAGACATGAATACCGCCGGCAGCGACGCCGGCGCGACGACGACCGTTGCTTCCACGGCCCGCACTTCTGCGGTAGCTGACCTGGAGGGCAACTGGCGCCGCACCGAGACGCGCTACAACCGTGGTGATGGTAACCAATACTGGCAACCGGCTTCGCCGCAAAGCGTGGTCAAGTTCCAGAGCGGCAAGCTGTTCCCCGGCGATCACCCCTACCTCTCGCAGTTCTATGCCTATGAAGAGCGTACGCCCGGCGTTTTACACCTGACGGGCAACAGCGCTACAGCAGATGTACCTTACCGCGTCAGCGGCAGCACGCTGGAACTGACCTATCGCCAGCGCGAAGAAGTCGTAGATCGTTTCGTGAAGCTATAAGCAGCGTGAGGCGTGAGCCGTGAGCCGTGAGGCGTGAGGCGTGAGCGGCATTAATCTTCCTGCAGTAATTGCCGCACCAATCCGGCGGATTCGGGATCCGACTGAAAGCGCCGGAGCATCGCCTCGAATGGCGCGTCGCGGTACAGCGGGCTGTAGCCCGCTTCGGCCATCGCCAGGCGAAGGCGGTGGTAAGCGAAGTAAAGCACGTCGTGGGCGGAGCTGCCGCCTTTCGACAGGCGATCGAGCCGGGCTTTCTCTGACATTACTGCTTTCACGTAGCGCCCCAGGCCGGCGGCATCCATGCTGTCTACCGGGGGCAGGCGCCGCATGCGCTGCAACTCCGCTTCGTTGATAAAGGCGATGCCGGGCGTCGTGCTGTCGTTGCCGAATTCGAGCCCCCCCTCGCGGAAGCAAAAGCGGCCGGGAAAACGCCGCATGCTGTCCGCCCGCTTTTCGGCGAGCTGCAGCAGCAGGCAATCCCCCTCGGTGCGCCGGCTTTCGATGGCCATGGCCTGCCGGTATACCTCGCGCTGCGTCAGCGGCACGAGATCGAAGGTCAGGAGCTGGTTGACAATACTGTCGGCACCAATGGTAAAGCGCAGGAGGCGGTTGCGGGAAAAGCTGTACCAGTTGCCCGCGAAGCGGTCCTGCGCCGACGGTGGGGTACAGGCTCCAAGCAGTACGTAGAAGAGCAGGAGGATGCGGTTGGTCATGGGCTAAAGATACCGGGCGGCAGCACTCCTGAATCATCAATCGTGAATCCTGAATGCCTTTGCCCCGGCTTACGGGTTACCGTTGGCGGCTTCCAGCAGTTGTAGCGTGCGGTCGGACACGCGCAGGCGTTGCCAGCCGCTGCGCTCCAGAAGACCTCGCTTCCGGAGCGACATGATCAGCTTGCACACCCCGTCTTCGCTGAGGCGCAGGCGTTCCCCGATGGCGGCATAGGTGATGGGGCCCGTGTTGCGGGCCGCCCAAAGCAGCAGGCAGGCAGCCCGCCAAACGCCGTCGTTGGGCACGTTGCCCATACCGTTACGCTTCAGCAGCCTGATCAGCGCTGCTTCGGAAGGAAGTGGTGCCAGCGCCCGTACCGGCACCGGGGCAACCGGGCGGAGTTCCATGCTTGCGGGCGCGAGCATCGGAGTACCCTCCGCATGTGCACGCCCACCCGGGCCGGCGGTTGGAGTAAGACGGACCTGATCACTCCCGCCTGCATATACCTCCGGAGTACGACACATAGGCTCACTCCCACCTCCATCAATGCTCGGAGTAGGACGCGGTGTCGTACTCCCAGCTCCATTTACCGCCGGAGCAAGACGCTCCTGGTTACTCCCACCCTCTTTTAAGCCCGGAGTAAGACGGACCGGAGCACGCCCACCCTCATTGCCAATGGCGGCAGCGGACCGGTAGCGGTCCAGTTCGGATTCGAGCTCGCGGTTGCGGTCGGCCAGCAGGCGTACAATCGTATTCAGCCGCTGGAGCTCTTCGTGGAGGGAGGCGGTGTCGGTGATCATGCGGATGGGTTTAGGAGCTTAAGATACAAAAAGAAGCCCATCCCGTGCCGGCCCAACCCGGCCCATCCCCTAACCCCTTCCCGAGGGGAAGGGGAATGGCTAAAGGAACAGTTCCTCCTTCCCAAAGGGAAGGAGGTCGGAAGGATGGGCCGGGAGGGGCCGGGAATTTTCACCGCAAATACTGAGGTTTTTCACCGGGAACTACCAGACCGGCTTTTGAGGTTTGCTGTATGTACTATTACAACCCGAATCGCTTCGAGTACTACCGCGCCGAACCCAAAACCTATCGCCGGCTGCAAGAGTTTGCCAAAGCCAATCGACAGAATCCTACCCCTGCGGAAAAGCAGCTTTGGAATGCCTTGAAAGGAAAGCGACTGGCAGGATTTAAATTCCGCCGCCAATACATCATCAGTACGAGCATCGTTGATTTTGCCTGTCTTCAGCACCTGCTGATTGTGGAGGTAGACGGGTCCATTCATCTGGAACGGGACCATATGGAAACCGACGCCGAGCGTACAAAGCGCCTGGAGGCTATGGGCTTCCAGGTGATCCGGTTTTCGAATGAACAAGTACTGGAGCAACTGAATTGGGTAGAGGAACAACTCCTGGAAGCATAACGTGCTTAGGGAAAGGCGTCCCCCTTCCCCTCGGGAAGGGGTTAGGGGATGGGCCGGAGGGGCGGGAGGGGCCACACCCACTCCACCTCCCCCACCGCATACGCTTCTTCCAGCCCATGCCACAGCCGCAGGCGCCCGTCGTCGGTGACGCCCAGCACTTCGGCGCTGAAGGTCCGGCTGCCTTTGCGGAAACGCACCGTTTCGCCTTTGGCAAAGAGCACCGCGTGGTAGTCTTCCAGGATCCCCGCCGGGTCGGAGGCCAACCGGCTCAGCGAAGCTTCCAGCGCTGCGCAGAGCTCACGGGCCAGGGCATCGATAGCCCAGTCGCGGCCGGTGATCTGCCGCAGCGAAACGGCCCGGCCGGAAAGGTCGCCGAAGTCGGATTGGTTGATGTTGATCCCGGTGCCGACCACCGCCCACTTCCAGTCGGGGCCCGACAGGATGTTCTCAATGAGGATGCCGCCTGCCTTTCTGTCACGCCAATACAGGTCGTTGGGCCATTTAACAAATGTTTCTTCACCGGCATGGGCGGCAAAAAAGCGCTGCACGCCGAGGGCAACGGCGGCGCTGAAGCGAAAGGCGTCGGCGGCGCTCAGGGCGACCGGTTCTTTCCCGAACAGCACTGCCGGCTGCAAAACGAGGCTCATCGTGATGTTGGCGCCGGGAGCCGCGCTCCAGCCTTTGTGCCGCTGTCCCTTGCCCGCCGTCTGCTCGCGGGCCAGCACGGCCGTACCGTGCTCCGCCAACCCCGCATGCGCCAGGGCGGTGGCATAGTTGTTGGTGCTGTCTACCTGCTGTAGTTCGACGATAGAGGCGCCCAGGTGTTTCGGAGCGGGTGGCAATTTGTACTTATTTTTGGCAAAACTATTCCACTTCGCCGGCGTACCTTCCGGATAAGCAGCATTTTTATTAACACAAAAAGGATCGTATTTGGAACAAATAGCAGCCCTGTCGGCCCGGAAGAAGAACGTGACGCGATTGACCCGGAATTCGAAACTCTTCAAGACCATACTCAAGGCCATCCACGATAAAAAAGGGGAACACATCGTTTCCCTCGACCTCCGCAAGATCGACGAAGCCGTAGCTGATTTTTTCATCATCTGCGAGGCTACCAGTGGCCCCCAGGTACGGGCCATCGCCGATAACGTGGAAGACCTGGTGAAGCAGGAATGCGGCGAATACGTGTACCACCACGAAGGCCGGCAAAACCTCCAGTGGGTGCTGCTCGACTTCGTCAATATCGTCGTGCATGTGATGAACCCCGAAACCCGGAAGTTCTACAAGCTCGAAGAGATGTGGAGCGACGCCATGCTCCAGGAGCACCAGGACTGATGAAAAGGGCCCCGCGAGGGCCTTTGCTGCGCAGGAACCCGAATCAACAGAAGATCTATTACAACTTACTCATGGCACAAGAACCGTATAACAAGGACAGCAAGAACCGCATTCCCCGGCTTCCGGGACGCCCGGGAAGCGATAACAATTCGCCCCGAAAGGGCCCCCGCTTCAGCATCTACTGGGTCTACGTACTCATTTTCGCCGTTATCATCGGCTTTCAATTCTTCGGATCCTCCTTCACCACCAACGGCAAGATCTCGCTCGACGAGTTCAAGACGATGGTGCGCTCCGGGGAGGTCTCCCGCTACGTTATTGTCGACAACCGCGATATGGTGCGCGTGTTCCTGCGCCCCGCGGCACTGGCGAAATACCAGGGCAAGAACAACAACCGCCTCTCGGAAGAAGGGCCCCAGTTCTACTTCCGCGTAGGCTCCAACGAAGACGTGCGCAAGCAGCTCAACGACTTCTACGTGCAGGAAAAAGTGCCCGCGGAGAACATCCCCGGCTCCGACGTGGAAAACGAAACGAACTGGTTCAACGGCATCACCCAGTTTATCCTCCCCGTGCTCATGTTCATCGGCATCTGGATCCTCCTCATGCGCAAGATGGGCGGCGGCGCCGGCGGTGGCTCGGGTCCGGGCGGCATTTTCAACATCGGCAAGTCGAAAGCGACCCTGTTTGAAAAGGGCACCCGCGTCAACATCACCTTTGCCGACGTAGCCGGCCTCGACGAGGCCAAGGTGGAAGTGATGGAGATCGTCGACTTTCTCCGCAATCCCAAAAAATACACCTCCCTGGGCGGCAAGATCCCCAAGGGCGCCCTGCTGGTAGGCCCTCCGGGCACCGGTAAGACGCTCCTGGCCAAGGCCATGGCCGGCGAGGCCCAGGTTCCCTTCTTCTCGCTGTCGGGCTCCGACTTCGTGGAAATGTTCGTCGGCGTGGGCGCTTCCCGCGTGCGCGACCTCTTCCGCCAGGCCCGCGAAAAAGCACCCTGCGTGATCTTCATCGACGAGATCGACGCCATCGGCCGCGCCCGCGGCAAGAACATGATGATGAGCAACGACGAGCGCGAATCGACCCTCAACCAGCTGCTGGTAGAGATGGACGGCTTCGGCACCGACTCGGGCATCATCGTGCTGGCCGCCACCAACCGCCCCGACGTGCTCGACACGGCCCTGCTCCGCCCCGGCCGCTTCGACCGCCAGGTGTCCATCGACAAACCCGATCTCAAAGGACGCGAAGCCATCTTCAAAGTGCACCTGAAGCCGATCAAAGTATCGGAGAAGGTCGACATCCACAAGATTGCCGAACAAACGCCGGGCTTCGCCGGCGCCGATATCGCCAACGTATGTAACGAAGCCGCCCTCATCGCCGCCCGCAAGGGCAAGACCGCGGTGGACATGAGCGACTTCCAGGACGCCGTGGACCGTGTGATCGGTGGCCTCGAGAAAAAGAACAAGATCATCTCCCCCGAGGAAAAGAAGATCATTGCCTACCACGAGGCCGGCCACGCCATCTGCGGCTGGTACCTCGAGCACGCCTACCCGCTGCTGAAGGTAACGATCGTGCCCCGCGGCACCGCCGCCCTCGGCTACGCCCAGTACACGCCCAAAGAGCAGTACCTCTATAACACCGACCAGCTCGGCGACCAGATCTGCATGACCCTCGGCGGCCGCGCGGCCGAAGAGATCTTCTTCGGAAAGATCTCCACCGGCGCCCAGAACGACCTGCAGCAGATCACCCGCATCGCCTACTCGATGGTGACGATCTACGGTATGAACGACAAGGTGGGCAACGTATCTTTCTACGACCCGCAGAGTGACAACTCCTTCCAGAAGCCCTACTCGGACGAGACCGCCAAGATCATCGACGAGGAAGTGCGCAAGCTGATCGACGAGGCTTACATACGTACGAAGAACCTGCTTACGGACAAGCGCGCCCAGGTAGAGCTCCTCGCCGAGAAGCTGCTCGACAAGGAAGTCCTCTTCCAGAGCGACGTGGAAGCCCTCATCGGCGCCCGTCCCTTCGGCACGCACAAGCCCCTCGCCGAGGAAGGCATCGAATCGACCCCGGATGGCGGCATCTCCGAAGGTGTACCGCCCTTCGACCCGGGTATTATGAACCAGCAACCCAGCAGCAAATGAGCGGGTCCAAGAACAGCATATTCAAGAAAATCAGGATGGCGTTGACACAATCAACGCCAATTCCTTTTCCAAAAAGCGAAGGCAGCGACCCTGTGGTGCAGCCCCAGCCGGAGGAAGATATCGTGGTCACCTTTGCCGAGGAGTTTACGAAGCTCCAGGGCAAATTCGCCTTTTGTCTCAACGATGAGGAGCTGCGCCGCGGCTTCGAGGCGCTGCGCGCCGCCCACGACTGGACGAAGATCTACGTGCCGCCGGGCCTGTTGCCCGGCCTTGTGCCCGACGGCTACCTGACCGGCGACATCGTGCACTGCGACGCCTCGATCACCGATTGCGAAGCCCTCGTGGCCCGCACGGGCACCATCGTGCTGAGCGCGAAGAACGGCGGCCGCGTGGCCTCGGTGTACGCACCGGTGCACGTGTGCGTGGCCCGCGCCTCGCAGCTCGTATACGACCTCGGCGACGCCCTCAAGGTGCTGCAGCAGCGCTACGACGGCCGCCTGCCCTCGCAGATCTCTTTCGCCACCGGCCCCAGCCGCACCGCCGACATCGAGAAAACCCTCGTCACCGGCGTGCACGGCCCCAAGGAAGTGTACCTGTTTTTAGTTGACGATCTGACCCCAACGCCGTAACCTTGCGCATGCAACTGCCCCCCGGAAAAAAGGTCTATTTTCTTTCCGATTTCCACCTGGGCGCGCCGGATCACGAACGGAGCCTCGAGCGCGAGCGCCTCATCGTGCGCTTTCTCGACGAGGCAAAGCGCGACGCCGCCGTCATCTTCATCGTGGGCGACGTTTTCGACTTCTGGTACGAATACAAATACGTGGTGCCGAAAGGCTATGTGCGCCTGCTGGGCAAGTGGGCCGAGATCACCGACAGCGGCATTCCCATCCACTTCTTCGTGGGTAACCACGACATGTGGATGAAGAACTATTTCGAGAAAGAGCTGAACACGCCGGTGTATTACGAAGCGAAGGAGTTTACGTTCAACGACCGGCTTTTCCACGTGGCCCACGGCGACGGCCTCGGCCCCGGCGATCACGGTTACAAGGCGCTGAAGAAGCTGTTTCGCAACCCCGTGGCCCAATGGGGCTTCGGCATCCTGCCCCCGCTGATCGGGATGGGGCTCGCCGACTACTTCAGCCGAAAAAGCCGCGGCGGCGACCACTCCGAAGAAACCTTTCACGGCGCCGACAACGAATGGCTCATCACCTACAGCCGCGAGGTGCTCCAGCAAAAAAAAGTGGATTATTTCGTATACGGACATAGACACCTGCCCATCGATTTTCGTCTCAATGAAGAGAGCCGCTACATCAACCTCGGCGACTGGGTGATCTACTTCACCTACGCGGTGTTTGACGGGACCGAGCTCGAACTCAAATCGTATACGGGTATGGATGAAAAAATTGTAAGAGGATGAGGCGAGCACTTCCTTACGGGTCGTCATTGCGAGGGTTGGAGCAAAGCGGAGACCCGAAGCAATCTGCTTCCCGTTTTGGTGGGTGCCTGGCGCCGCAAACAGCATCGCCCACATGTTGTAGCAGATTGCTTCGCCTTGCTCGCAATGACGTCCGTCGCGGGCATCGCGCCTTCTTCATTCGTTATTCCTTGTTCCTTGTTCTCCTGTTGCCCTTCGTTGCGCACGCCCAGGACTCGGCCTTCACCCTCCTCCGCACCGTCCGCGTGGAAGCCACCGACTTCGCCGTGGATGGTCTTGAAAACCTTTACGTCGTAACCCCCACCGGCCTGCTGAAGAAGTACGGCCCCGCGGGCGACTCCGTGGCCGTGTTCAACAACGTGCGCCGCTTCGGGCGCCTCTATAGCCTCGATGTGAGCAACCCGCTGCGCCCGCTGCTGTTTTACAAGGACTTCTCCACCGTGGTGCTCCTCGACCGGCTGCTGTCGCAAAAGGCGGTGCTCGACCTGCGGCGCGCGCGCATTGCACAAGCCACCGCGGCAGCCACCTCCTACGACAACAACATCTGGATCTTCGATGCCGTGGAGGCCAAGCTCCGCAAGCTCGATGAGTCGGGGCGCCTGCTGATGGAAACCCCCGACTTCCGACAGCTGTTCTCCTTCGATTTCGTACCCGAAAAGATCGTTGATGGCGACAAGGCCGTGTACCTCTTCGACCCGCGCGCGGGCGTGCTGGTGTTTGACTACTATGGCACCTACCAGCGTCGCTACCCCGTGGAAAGCTGGGCCCTGCTGGGCGTGCTCGACCGCCAGTTGATCGGGGTGCAGGGCGGCAGCCTCGTGCTGCTCAACACGGGCACCCTGCTGCAGCGACAATACCAGTTTCCGTCGTCGTTTGGCGGCTTCCAGCGCTACCTCGTGGGCAAGAGCAAGCTCTTTGCGTTGGGAAAGGATTCGGTGAATGTGTACCGGGTTGGGTTTTAGCACGCGGAATACAAAACCCTCAGAACCCACACCCCTACCTTTGACGCGTTATGGGGGATTTTTTTCATTACGTCATCGGCAACAATACCATCGGTGCTTACCTCTGGGCGATCGGCATCATCTTCTTCGTGTTCCTGCTGAAAAGGCCGGTATCGCGCGGTCTGGCGGCGCTGGCCTGCCGTGCCTTCGGCCGCATCTGGAAAAATTTCGACAGCAAAACCTTCGTCGACCTCGTGGTGCATCCCCTCGGCGTGTTCCTGGTGATCACTGTTTCGATCGTGACCCTTTATCGCCTCCATTTCCCGCAGGAGCTCAACCTGGAGTTGTATAAATACAACCTCAGGCAGGTGATGCTGGCTCTCGGCATCATGCTCCAGATCGGGGCGCTCACCTGGCTCATCCTGCGCAGCATCGACTTCATTGCGGTACTGCTGCAGCAGCACGGCAACGGCAAGCCGGCGCAGAGCGAGTACCAGCTCATCGTGTTCTTCCGCGACTTCCTGAAGGTCGTCGTAGGCATCCTGGGCGGACTGCTCATCCTGCGTTTCGCCTTTGGCTATAACATCAGCACGCTGCTCACCGGCCTCAGCATCGTAGGGGCCGCCATCGCCCTGGCGCTGCGGGAAAGCCTCGAGAACCTCATCGCCTCCTTCGTCATTTTCTTCGACAAGCCCTTTACCATCGGCGACTTCGTAAAAGTCCAAAGCATTGCCGGCAACGTGGAGAAGATCGGGCTCCGGAGCACGCGCATCCGCACCGCCGACAAAAGCTATGTGACCGTGCCCAACAAGCAGATGGTGGATTCCATCCTTGACAACGTATCGCTGCGCACGCAGCTTCGCGGCTACCTCGAGCTGAACATACACGTGCATACGCCCCCGGCCCGAACCGAACAATTGTTGCAGGATGTACGCGGCTTCCTGAAAGAACAAAAAACCGTTCAGGCGTTTACCGTCGCACTCTCCGACATCCGGCCGAACACCATCATTTCCACCATTGAATACTTTACGGGCGCGATCGACAACGCGCAGTTCGTGGCCCTAAAGCAGGAGCTCAACTTCTTTGTGCTTCGCAGGATGGAGACGCTGCAGATCCAGATTGCGGTGCAGCCGTAGAACAGTTTGGAGTTTGTGGTTTGTAGTTGGTAGTTGGTAGTTGGCTTGCGCTCGCATAAGAAAGCCCAGCGTTGCGCTGGGCTTTCTTGACTTAACGTATTTACGGCTGCATCAGAGCTTCAGGAAGCGAAGTGTTGTTGCCTTGCCCTTATCACTATAGCCAAGCAGCTGGTAGGAGCCCGGCGCAATGCCGTTCAGGGAGATGCGGAGACTTCCGTTTCCGTTCGTCACTGCCTGCGTAAAGCGGCGAACGATGCGTCCACTGCCATCTACAAGCGTCCAACTGATCGTCATGCTGCGGTTGGCGCTTACCCGGATCGTTGCATCGTCGCGCACGGCCGTGGGGAGGAGGGCCGCTTCCGAAATACCGGCCTGCAGGTTGCTGACGGCCGTTGTGCAGCCAATGGTCACCGTTTTCGTTACCGTGTCGGAACAATTGAACGAACTGGTGCTTATCAATTTCACATTGTACACACCTGCTGCGGCATAGGTGTTGGAAGGATTCTGCACCTGTGCAGTTTGTCCATCGCCAAACTGGTAAAAGTAGGAGCTGACGTTACCCGAAGAAATCGTGCTGGTGCCGGTGAAGTTTACCGTGGCGGGCGCACATCCGGGCACCGAATTGGTGAAGTTGGAGACCGGTCGGGGGAAAACGGTCAGCGATCCGAGGCCAGAGGAATCAACACCGCAGGCATTTGACACAACCAAATAATAGTAGCCGGCATTGGCGGCAGTGATTCCGGGGAGATCAATTCCGTTTGTAGTGGCGCCAGCTATCGGACCAACACCCTGCTTCTTCCACTGGAAGGTAAGGGGAGCCGTACCGGTAGTGCTGGCAAGGAACGAAGCGTTCGAACCAGGGCATCCAGCCTGGTCTACCTGAACCAGTGTAGCGGTCGGTGGGGTGCAGGCAGCAGCATAGGTAAATTCATCGGCGCCGATATCGGGCGTGCTGCCGCTGCGGGCCTGTGCATCGTAGTCAACCGTTACACCTACGTTCGTGCCCTTGTTGTCGAAGGCGCTGTTGCCGGCAGCCGACGGGCTGATGTGCAGGTCGGTTGCGGAAACAAACGTGGGCAGCAGGCTGATGGAGTTGGCATCGCTGCTGTTACCGGTTTGCCATCCCGAAAGGGTAGTGTAGTCGCTGGATGTTGTAGCGGAAGTTCCGCCGATAAAGTTCAGCGCGTTACCGGTGCTGTACAGGTCGTTATAATTCGATTTGAACGGAACCAGCCCGCCGCCCGGGCTGGAGCTGAGGATGGCGTATTGCTTACCAGTGCCGGAGCTAACGCGGGTATTCACAAAGATGTTGTTGAACACCGAGTCGTTGGTGCTGGTGTAGTTCTTCAGGTAGTTGAACGAAACAGCTGCGCCCGAAGCCGTGCCGCTGATCACCACCGTATTGTGGAGCACGGAAGCCTGCGAGGCCGCACTTTCCTGGGCGATAGCGCGGATGCTGGAAGTAGCGTCGTTGAAGCGGATGATGTTGTTGATCATGCGAAAGCTGGCTACATCGTAGAAGTCGACACCGTAAATAGTACCGGCAGACGTGAGGCTGAGATCGTGGATGTAGTTGGCATGAAGGGTCATGTTCTGCACGCCCGTGGGCTGGTTGATACGGATACCGAAAATAGAAGCGCCCGTGCCTTGCGCTCCGAAGATCTCGTTGCGCTCGATCAGCGTGTTGTTCGAGTAGCCCACCGACCCGTTGCCATCCATGATGCCGTAGGTAGCGAAGTTCATCACCCGGTTGTTGCGGTAGATGTTGTTGCTATTGGGCTTGCCGCTCGTGCCGGTGTTGTAGATGCACACGATAGGCTTGCGCAGCGTGGAGCTGTTGGTGAAGTCGTTGTTCTCTACAAGGTTGTTGTTGTTGCCGGCTGCAGCTGTAGTGGAGCTGATCAACAGCACGCCCGAGTTAAAGGTCGACCCTTTGATGACGCAATTGCGGATGGCGTTGTTGCTGGCGCCATTGATCAGGCGGATGCAGTTGCTGAGCGTATCCGCGTTTGAGATCGTCAGGTCTTTTGTAATGCCGCCCTGCGTGTTCGATCCATCGATCGTCACGTTGGTAGCGCCATTGAGTTCGAGCAATGCCACGGCAAACGGGGTGCCCGTGCTGATCACCGGTGTAGTACCTGCCGCCGGCTTGATGAGCACCGACGTGTACGAAGCGGTTCCCGTGCTTCCGAGGAGGCTGGCGGTAGCCATTTCAGTGGTGTTTCCTGTGATGCTGATCTGGATCGTGCCTTTATGCGTTCCGGCATTAATGGCATCGAAAGCGCCCTTCAAAGTAGTGTAACTGGTGGGGCCGAGGGTGCCTGTTGTTGCTGTTACGGACACCTGGGCCGCAGCGCCGAGGGCGCAGAGAACAAAGGCTGCCAGGAAAGTGAGTTTTGAGTAAAAAGAGTGCATGCGCAAATAATTTGGTGAATAGGAACCTCCAAATTAGCGACACCTGCGCACAAATACTGTCCGTTGGAACGTTGTTTCTAAAATTTCTTTGGTCCGGACCCTATTTGAATCCAGCCGCAACAATCTTCCCGATCTCTTTTTCGGGCAGCCCGGTGCTGCCATATTCAACGATGCGGCCTACTTCCTTACCGTTGCGCAGTACGATGAACGTAGGCACGTTGGTAATGTTGAACGCTTCGGAAAGATGCTGCACCGTGTGCTTCTGGCGGTCGACACCTAACAGGGTTACGTGGTCGGCCGAAACGCCGGCGGCCTGGAACGTGGCCATCATCTTGGGCAGCACCTGCTTTGTATCGTCGCACCAGGTGCCGCCAAAGGCGAGCAGGTAAACGGAATCTTTATGGGCGCGGAGCGCGGCGAGCGCCTCCGCATTGGGGGTGAAGCTCTTGATGCCGCTGGCATACCAGGCAAAGGCCGTGTCGGTGGACAGGGTCTCCACCGGGATGAACCCTTTCAGCACCTTCGAGCCGTTTTCGGCATCGCGGCTCTCCTCGGGTTGCTGGGCAAAAACGGCCGTCGAGGCCAGCAGGGAAAGGGCAAACAGGATCTTTTTCATGAATAGTCTACTGGTTTTGTCAAATATAGGATGGAACCCCGGCCGGGATGGTTGCAGGAGGGAAGGTTTAGAAAGGTTTAGGAGATCCATTGAAGCGGGCGCCAGCCGGCTCCAAACGCACAACGGTAAACCCGGAACCGCTACATATGCGCTTTCAGCTCCAGCAGGAACTTCCGCACCCGCTGCAGCGATTGAATGAGCTCGTAGCGCTGGTCGGCGCCCTTATTGCGCTTCAGGAAGTCGCGGGCACCATCGATGGTGAACTTGCGGCGGCGCAGCAGGTCGTGAATGAGCTGCACGGTCTTGATGTCCTGCGGGGTGAAAAAGCGATCGCCCTTGCGGTTCTTGCGCAGCTGTAGGCCGAAGGCCGCTTCCCAGTAACGCAGCAGCGAAGCATTGACGGCAAACATTTCGGACACCTCGCGGATGCCGTAGTACTGCTTTTTCAGCAACTCCTCGTCGGGGGGCACCTGCACGAGACCCACTTCTTCGGCCATCGCCTTCTGGCTCTTGCGGCCGCGCTTGCTCTTTGTTTTCTCGGGCGCTGGCTCGGCCGGGGCGCCGGAGAGGTACTCCGACAGGCCGGAAGCAGGCTGCGGACCGAGCGGGTCGGGGAAGGGTTCGGCTCCAGGCGCCGGGGGCGCCGGGTCGTCGTACACAAACGAAAAATCAAAGGGAGCGTCCGGCGCCGGCAAGTCGCCTGTTGCAGCCCCATAGGGAGCATCCGCTGGCTTTTCCGGGATGCCGTCCGCGCCGGGCACAGCCGGTTCTCCCGGCTTTTGGCCGGGCTTTTCGGGCTCACCGAAAAAGTCAAACGCAAACTGGAATTGTTCGTCCGGCATCGGGGACAAAAGTACGGGAATCGGGAATCGGGAATGCTGACGCCCAGAACAAGGAACGGATGCGGCTGGCATCCGTTCCTTTGATCACGCATTGTACATTGCCGATTCCCGATTGCCGATTCACGAACCTAATCGAAACTCTGGTTGTTCGCCTGCGCACGCTTCAGCATCTCGTTGAACTGCTGCGGCGTAAGGTCGTTGTAGAAGAAGTAAACGGGATCGAGCTTGCGGCCGTTCTTGTGCACCTCGTAGTGACAGTGCGGGCCGGTGCTCTTACCGGTAGAACCCACGTAGCCAATGATCTCACCGCGCTTTACCTGCTGGCCGCGCCGCGCCTTCACCCGCACCATGTGGCCGTAGAGGGTTTCGTAGCCGTAGCCGTGGTTGATCTCCACGTGGTTGCCGTAGCCGTCGTTTTCGTTGCCGGCAACCGTAACGCGGCCGTCGGCGGTGGCGTAGATGGGCGTACCCTGCGGCGCTGTGAAGTCGAGGCCCGCATGCATCTTGGGCGTTTTGTAAATGGGGTCGATGCGCACGCCGAAGCCGGAAGCGATGCGGCTCAGGTCCTGGTTGCTCACCGGCTGGATGGCCGGGGTGGCGGCCAGCAGCGTTTCCTTATTGCGCACCAGCACCTGCAGTTCGTTGTACGATTTGGACTGAACGGTCATGCGCTTTTTCAGTCCTTCCATCGTGGAACGGATAGAGGCCACCAGCTGGCCGTTGTCCATTTTCTCCACCCGGGCCACTTCCTGCTGCTGCTCCAGCGCCTGGGCGCGGGCCGAGTCGGGAATGGGCGTCGCCTCAAAGATGGAGCGGTACACGTTGTTGTCGCGCTTTTCGAGCTCGCTCATCTGCGCCCGCAGGTCGTCGAGCTGCTTGTCGACGGCTACGAAGCGGTCGCGCAGGGCCCGGTTCTCCGACTGCAGGAATTTTTCGCCCGGCGAGCCCAGGAAGCGGAAGGCCGCCCAGGCCAGCAGGCCGCCCGTTACGAGACTCACGGCCATAAAGCTGAAAAGGCGCAGCAGCTTCACGCGCAGCGGCGTTACGAGCTTCTCGTAACGGAGGGTGTGGGTATTATAGTAGTATTTGATTTTCTTCATGGAACCACAGGATACGTGAGGCGTGAGGCGTGAAGCGTGTGCAATTTCCCAACGTCGGAGGCGGCTCACGGCTGACGCCTCACGCCTCACGATTCATTACCTTTGGCCTCCCTTGCCCAAAGGCAAGGCCAACAAATTTACCTTTCCGACAGGAAAAACCTCAACAATCTTGTTTCACTCATGATGACCAGTGCCCAGATACGCCAGGCCTTCCTGGATTTTTTTGCGCAGAAAGGCCACCAGATCGTGCCTTCCGCGCCCGTGGTGGTAAAGAATGACCCGACCCTGATGTTCACCAACGCGGGGATGAACCAGTTCAAAGACTACTTCCTTGGCAATAAAACGGCCCCCTCGCCGCGCATCGCCGATACCCAGAAATGCCTGCGCGTCAGCGGCAAGCACAACGACCTGGAGGAAGTGGGGGTGGATACCTACCACCACACCCTGTTCGAGATGCTGGGCAACTGGAGCTTCGGCAACTACTTCAAAAAAGAAGCGATCGAGTGGAGCTGGGAACTGCTCACCAAGGTACTCGGCATCCCCGAAGACCGCATGTATGTGACGGTGTTCGAAGGCGACAGCGCTGAAGGCCTGCCGATGGACGACGAAGCCGCCGCCGAATGGCGCAAGTGGGTGGCCCCCGGGCGCATCCTGCTTGGCAATAAGAAAGACAACTTCTGGGAGATGGGCGACACCGGCCCCTGCGGCCCCTGTACGGAGATCCACGTAGATACCCGCCCCGACGCCGAGCGCGCCGGAATTGACGGAAAAACGCTCGTCAACGCCGACCACCCGCAGGTGATCGAGATCTGGAACAACGTGTTCATCCAGTACAACCGCACCAAAGACGGCTCGCTGCAGCCCCTCCCCGCCCGCCACGTGGATACGGGCATGGGCTTTGAGCGCCTCGTGCGCGTGCTGCAGGGCAAACAGAGCAACTACGACACCGACGTGTTCACCGGCACCATCAGCGCCATCGAAAAGATCACCGGTAACAAATACGAGGGATCCGATGCGGGCAAGAGCGACATCGCGTTCCGCGTTCTGAGCGACCATATCCGGGCCGTTTCCTTTACCATCGCCGACGGGCAACTGCCCGCCAACGGCGGCGCCGGCTATGTCATCCGCCGCATCCTGCGCCGCGCCGTACGGTATTATTTTTCCTACCTCGAATACAAGCAGCCCCTGCTGCACCAGCTCGTACCCGTGATTGCCGAGCAGTTCCGCACGGTATTCCCGGAGCTCGATGCGCAACAAGCCTTCGTCGCCCGCGTCATCCGCGAGGAAGAAGAATCCTTCCTCCGCACGCTCGATAAGGGCCTCCGCCGCATCGACGACCTGCTGGCCCGGGGCCGCATCAGCGGTGCCGAAGCCTTCGAACTCAACGACACCTACGGCTTCCCCTTCGACCTGTCGCAGCTCATCGCCTCCGAGCGCGGCCTCTCGATCGATGAAGCCGAATTCAACGCCGAACGTAAGAAGCAACAGGAGCGCGGCCGCGAAGACCGTGCCGTGGACGCTTCCGACTGGATCACCGTCAACGAAAGCGCCAACAACTCGCTGTTCGTAGGCTACGATTCGCTGGAAACAACCGCCAACATCCTGCGCTACCGCCACGTAAAGGCCAAGGGCAAAGAAAGCTACCAGCTCGTGCTCGACCGCACGCCCTTCTACGCCGAAAGCGGCGGCCAGGTGGGCGACACCGGCCTGCTCCTGATGGGCGACCAGCGCATCCGCATCCTCGACACCCGGAAAGAAAACGACCTCATCGTACACTTCGCCGAGCGCCTGCCCGAGCAGATCGGCGGCGAATGGACCGCGAAAGTAGATGGCACACGCCGCACGCACACCGCCGTGCACCACAGCGCCACGCACCTGCTGCACGCTGCGCTGCGCCTGGTGCTGGGCACACACGTGGCCCAGAAAGGCTCGCTCGTAAATGCCGAATACCTCCGCTTCGACTTCTCGCATTTTGCGAAAATGACCGACGAGGAGATCGCCCGCGTGGAGCACCTCGTTAATGAAAAGATCCGCGAGAATGTGCCCGTGGTGATCCAACAAATGCCGAAGGAAGAAGCGATGAAATCGGGTGCCACCGCGCTCTTTGGGGAGAAGTACGGCGACACCGTGCGCGTGGTGACCATCGACCCTGCCTATTCGGTGGAGCTTTGCGGCGGCACGCACGTGGGCCATACCGGTGAGCTGGGCTACTTCAAGATCACTTCCGAAAGCTCCTCGCAGGCCGGCGTACGCCGCGTGGAAGCCGTATGCGGCCTGGCTGCCGAACTCTACCTCAACGAACAGCTGCGCCAGCTCCGCGAGATCCGCGAAGCCCTTCAACCCGCCAAAGAGCCGCTCAAAGGCATCGCTTCCCTGAAAGAAGAAAACACAGCCCTTGGCAAGCAGGTGGAAAAGTTCCAGCAGGCGCAGATCAACGCCCTGCGCGACAGCCTGCTGCAAAAGCAGGAATCCGTTGACGGCCTCACCTTTATCGGTGCCGTTGTTTCGGTGGGCAGTGCCGACGCGCTGAAAAAGCTCGTCTTCGACCTGAAAGGCGCGCTGAACAATGCTGCCGTCGTACTGGCCGCCAACATCGAAGGAAAGGCCTCCGTGGCTATTGCTTTCGACGAAGCCCTGGTGAGCAGCAACGGCTACGACGCCGGCGCGCTGATTAAAGGCACGGTTGCCCCGCTGATCAAAGGCGGCGGCGGCGGGCAAAAAAGTCTCGCCACGGCCGGCGGCCAGGATGCGGGCAACCTGCAGGCCGTGATCGATGCTGTGAAGGCGAAGCTATAGAACAGGCGAACAGGGAACAAGGAAGTACGAATAGGGAAGGGAAGTCTGAACAAGGCTTCCCTTTTCTCTGAGATCCGCCTACGTCACTATTCCTTGTTCCCTGTCCGCACCGCTCATGCGGCGGAACATCCCGCCCATAGGCGTTTTTCCCTGTTTTACGAAGATTTTCGGGGATTAGGACATTTTAACAGTGCGAAATGTTTCGTATTCAAAAAGAGCTTCCTATATTTGATCTACGAAATTCAACGTAGCCAAATACAAAACTTATGAAACGTATCGTATTACAAGGATTGGCGGTGGCCGGAGCGCTGGTAGCGCTGCCTGCCCTGGCGCAGAATAAGCCTGCCGCGAAGAGCAAGGAAAAAGAGCTGCAAACGATCGTCATCACCCGCGATGGGAACATCGACGACAAAACCACCATCGAGATCAAAGGCAACCAGGTGCTGGTAAACGGCAAGGAAGCTGATAAGAGCCCCGACGTGAATGTGAACGTTACCACCGTCAAGCGCGGCGGCCACGTGAGTATCAACGGGATCGGCGGCCGTAATACCTGGGTGTATTCCAACGACGAGGACGGCCCCAGCTTTTTCGGCGAAGATGAGCACCGCGCCATGCTGGGCGTTGTGACCGACCTGGTGGAAAAAGGCGCCCAGGTAAACAGTGTTACCGAAGGCAGCGCCGCCGAGAAGGCCGGCCTGAAGAAGGACGACATCATTACGAAGATCGATGAGGTGCTGGTGAAGGGCGACGGCGACGTTACCCGCGCCATCCGCGCCCATAAGCCCGGCGACAAGGTGAAGGTGACCTTCCTCCGCGATGGTAAAGAGCAAACGGTGACCGCCGAGCTCTCCAAGTGGAAGGGCCTGCACAACTTCAACCTGCGCGTTCCCAGCTTCGATATACAGGTGCCCACACCCGCCGTGCCCATGCCTCCCAACGGCGCCTACTACTTCCGCTCGAGCGATCGCCCGCGCCTCGGTGTATCGATCCAGGACACCGAAGACGGCAAGGGCGTAAAAGTGACCGATGTGGATGAAGAGACCCCCGCCGCAAAAGCCGGCCTCCAGGTGGACGACATCATCACGAAAGTGGACGACGACAACATCGGCAGCACCGACGACCTGAAGCGCATCACCCTTCGCGCCCGCCAGGGAAGCAATTTCAGCTTCACCGTGCTGCGCGGCGGCAAAGAGCAGAAGCTGGAAGTGAAGTTCCCCCGCAAGATCAAGACCGCCGACCTCTGATTTAGTTTCTTATGTGCATATACCTTACGGCCCTGGCGTCTCCCGCCGGGGCCTTTTCGTGCCTTCGACACGTAGAGAAAGAACGCAGATCCCGCAAGCGGGATACGCAGAGTTATGATTTGCTGGCGCACGCAAGTATAGTTGCGCTAATCTTAAAAATCATAAAAGTCTGCGTTCTTTCTCTCCTGCCGCTTGCGGCACCGATCTTTGCCCCATGAAACGAACGCTTCTTCTCCCCGTGGCCGCCATCGTGCTGCTGGCGGCCTGTCAAACGAAAACTACCGGCGCTTTTACGGTCGATGGCACGTATAAAGGCGCGCAGGGCGCCACCATCTACCTCGAAGAAACCAGCTTCAACAGCAATGCGCCCGTGATCGTGGATTCGGCCCGCGCCGATGCGAAGGACCATTTTACACTCAAGGGCAACCGTACCGAAGAAACGCAATACCTCCTGCGCGTGGCCGGGTCGCGCGATCCCTTTGCCACCGTCATCAACGACGCCACGCAGATACACGTCAGCGCCGATCCCCTCAACAACGAGCATCCCTTCACCGTGGAAGGATCGCCGGCCAGCAAAGCGCTCACCAGCCACATCGACGCCAACAACCGCCAGCTGTCGACCCTCGTGGCCTTCGCCCGCCAGCGCGACAGCCTCACGCGCGCCGGTGTAGCCGACAGCCTGCTCGGCGGCCTCGACCGGCAACGGCAGGAAGCGGCCAGCACCTTCAAGAGCTATACCCGCAACGTCATTCAACAAAGCAACAGCGCGGCGCTGTCGGTCTTCGCGCTCGGCTCCTACCAGGCCTATGCCGCCAACCGGATGCTCGGCGTGGACCCGTTTACCCGCGAGGAGTTCAACGCCCTGCTCAATGAAACAGTGAGCCGCTTTCCGAAGAACAGCGGCCTCGCGGAGCTGAAAGCAACCGTTACCGCCCAGCAGCAACAGCAGGATGCGCGCGCCGCGCAGCAACCCGCCAATCCCGACGGCATCAGCGCCGCTTCGGCAGCGTTACTAGGCAAGCCGGCGCCGGAGCTGAGCCTCACCGATCCCGAAGGCAAGCCCCTGTCGGTAGCTTCCTTCCGCGGCAAATGGGTGCTGGTCGATTTCTGGGCCTCCTGGTGCGGCCCCTGCCGCGCCGAAAACCCCAACGTGGTGCGCGCCTACCAGAAGTATAAGAACAAGAATTTCACCGTGCTGGGCGTTTCCCTCGACCGCGACAAGGAATCGTGGACGGCCGCCATCCGCCAGGACGGCCTTACCTGGCCGCACATGAGCGATCTTCAATACTGGAACAGCAAGGCGGTGCCGGCCTACGGGTTCGAAGGCATTCCCTTCAACGTGCTGGTCAATCCGGAGGGCACCATCGTTGCGATGGGCCTGCGCGGCGAAGCGCTCGATGCCCGCCTGGCGCAGGAGCTGAAATAAGCCAGGAGATCCGTCAATAAAAAAGTCCCCCGCCAGCTGGCGGGGGACTTTTTCTTTCTGCTAAACTGTGTTATTTAAGGCATTAACACGCGATCGATTACGTGCAGCACACCCGAGCGGTAGAGAATGTCGCTCGTAGTGATGTTGGAAGCTGCAGCGCTGTTGGTGCCCTTCACCGTGGTGCCGCCGGCGCCAACGGTGATGGCCGTACCCTGAACCGTGTTGAGGGTAGTGTTGGCGTAACGGGCTGTGAGGTCGGACGAGAACGCGATGCGGCCCGACTGGGTCAGCGAGGTAGCCGGAACAACGTGGTAACGCAGCAGGGCGCTCAGTGCCGTCGGATCGGCAGCATTGATGGCGTTCACGTCGGCATAGCCCGCAGCCTGGAAGGCGGCGTTGCTGGGTGCGAAAACCGTCCACCGGTTGCCTACGTTGTTGAAGCTGTTGGTGAGGCCGGCGCGCTGAACGGCGGCGGCAAACAGGCTCAGGTTGGGCATCAGGGCTACGGTGGTGGTAAAGTTGCCACCGGCCGGTGCCAGCACGCCGGCGATCTTGTGGATCACCCCGTTGTTGGCGGAGATGTCGGTCTGCGTCACCTTACGGCCGTTGATGTAGAAAGCCGTCGGAGGCGTGCCTACACCGGTTACGAACAGCGTGTCGCGGTTCAGGTTGGTGTACACGGCATTCGGGCCGGGCAGGAACGACATCAGGGTAGTACGTCCGGACAGGATGTGGTTGCGCAGCAGGGTGCGCAGCGTCTCCACCGGGAGGCTCGAAACGGCCGATGCCGTGATACCGGCGGCTGCGAAGGCAGAGTCGGTAGGGGCAAAGATCGTGTACTGACCGAGGTAGGAGAAGGTAGAGTCCATGCCGGCGCGGCGCAGCGCGTTGGCGAAGATGGTCAGGCCATTGCTTTCCGCAACGGTCGCCACGTTGGCGGCTACCCCGGGAGGGTAGGCGATGTTATTCTCGCGCTTGTCGCAGCTGGCGAGGCCAAGGGCGGCCAGCAGCACGATAGAGGCGCTCAGGAACAGTTTATTCAACTTCATTTTCATTGCGTTTGAGGGTCATCAAAAGTGGCGGGATTACTGGGCAATACCCCAGCCGATATACTTGTAGTTCTCCGAAGCAAGCACCTCGCTGTTGCCGCTCAGCTGGAACACCACGTTGACCGTGGGAATGCCGCCGGGCGTGAGGGGACCGGGGTTGAGCACACGCCAGCGCGCATAGCCGAAACTCGAGTGCGCGGGGATCGTCACCGTGCGGTCGATCAGCATGTAGTGCGTGCCTTCCACGGCGGTGCTGAAATTCGGCTCCACACTTACGGCGAAGGTCTGGGCGTGGTCCATTTGCGGGCCTACCAGGTTCACACGCATCGTAACGGTGTCGGTGGTAGTGGCCGGTGCCGGTGCCACATAAAGGCGCGTCAGGGCCGGGTCGGCGGGGGCGCCGTAGGCCGTGGCGGAGGTGAACACGTTGCGGCCGTATGCCTGGGGCACGCGGGTGAGCAGCGGGAAGGGATAACCCGACGTACGGGCGTTGTAGGTAGCCGCGTCCCACTCTACGAGCGGCTGGCTATCGAAAACTTTATCCTCGTTCTTGGTGCAGGCGCTGAAGGTAGCTACAGCAAGCAGCAAGGGTAGTATTGCTTTGAATTGTTTCATCTGAAATCGCTTTAGAAATTAGTAACCGAAGTTTTGAACCATGTTGGGGTTCACATCCGTTTCGCGAACGGGGATGGGTGCCAGCACTTTGAAGTCCGTGTAGCCGGTGTACAGCGTAGCCGTAGACTTGGGCATCGTCAGACCGAGGCGCTTGAAGTCGAACCAGCGGTGGCCTTCGAAGGCGAACTCGAGGCGACGCTGCTTCAGGATCTCACCGTACAGCGTGGTAGCGGCGGGAGCCGTGGGCGCAACGATCGGCAGACCGGTGTTGGCCGACAGGCCGTTGTCGAAGCTTTGCTGCGTGGTAGCGTAGTTGGCATAGCGGGCCTGCTTCACTTTCTGCAGGTCGGCCAGGGCGCCGGCTACGTCGCCGTTGTTGAGGCGGGCTTCCGAGCGGATCAGGTATACTTCGGGGATGCGGATCACCGGAACGTTGTCGAGGTTGGCGACGCCGTTCTTGCCGATGAACTTGGTGCACTCGATACGCGCCGTGCCACGGCCGGTAGTACCCGACTCGAACAGCAGGTTGCGGACATCGTCCGAACGACCGGTGAAGGTGCCACCGGCGCCGTTGGCCGCGATGCCGGTAAAGCCGAGGGCCTGCAGCATCGGGGTTGCGGGTACGAGGTCGCCGAAGCCTACCGTCAGCGACGGCTTGCCGCGCTCACCGAGCGTGGTATACGACGTTTGCAGCGACGTGTTCACACCGATGTTCTCGGACTGGTTGGCGAAGCGGATTTCAAACAGCGATTCGGGGTTCGTTTGCGAGGTCCAGCTCGAAACGTAGCTCGAAGTAGTGGCGAGGCGGGCAACGTTGGCGGGCACGTTGAGCACGGAGTCGCTCCAGCGGGCGGCGTTCACCCAGTCGCGGCGGTAGAGGGCCACGCGGGCGAAGAGGGCCTGGGCAGCAACCTTGGTAGCCACGAAGGGCAGACCGGCGTTGCTGGTAGTGAGGCGGCGGTTGGCGGAGTCCAGGTCGGCATAGATCCGGCGGTACACCGAGTCGGCCGTGGCGCGCGCGGGCGTCGTAGCCTGTGCCTGGGGGATCGTGCCGGGGGTTGCGAGCATCACGGGTACGGAACCGCGGTCCTGGCCCTGAACACCCATACCGGGCTCATAGCCGTAAACGCGGGCGAGGTCGTGGTACATCAGGGCGCGCAGGAAGAAAAGCTGGCCTTCCCAGTTGTTGCGCTCCGCGGTAGTAACGGCGGGCGACACGTTCAGGCTGGGGATGGCGGCGAGCACCTGGTTGATCTGCGCGATGGCGTAGTAGTTGTTCTGCCAGAGCACGAAGTGCGAGCCGGTGCCGTTCTGGTTTTCAGCCAGCAGGCGGCCCGATTTCTGGGTGGCGAACGCGTTGTCGGCGAGGGCCTCGGAAACGGCGAGCAGGTCGCGGCCGTAGTTGGTGGTCGATTTCAGGGACGCGTACACGCCGGTGATGGCGGCATTGATGCCTTCGCGGGAAGTGAGGGCCACCGATACGTCCACCGACTGTTTCGGATCCAGCTCCAGCTGCTTTTTACAGCCCGTCATAGAGGCCAGCAGCAGGGCGCCACAGGTGATATTATATAGAATCTTTTTCATGTTGTTCGTTCGATTAAACAGTTAGAATCCAAGTTGGATACCGATGTTGTAGTTCTTGGTTTGAGGAATGATACCGGTCGACGTACCCACAAACTCGGGGTCGTAACCCCACCAGTCGCTGGAGGTCCAGAGGTTCTGGCCCTGCACGTACACCTTGGCACCCGACAGGTGCAGGCGGCGCAGCACGTTGGCGGAGAAGTCGTAGGAAATACGCAGGTCGCGGAGGCGGAGGTAGTCGGCCTTGCGCCACAGGCGGCTGGAGGCGCTGGCGGCGTTCACACCACCGGGCTCGGTACCGGCTTCGAAGATGCGCGGGAACGAAGTGATGTCACCGGGCTTCTGCCAGCGGTTGTCGTAGGAATACTGCCAGGCGTTGATCGTGCGGGCGGCGTTCTCGATCATGAAGTTGATCTGGCCATCCGTAGCGAGACGACCGAACTCGTAGCCGAGGAGGGCGTCGATGCTGAAGCCTTTGAACGATAACGAAGCCGTTACACCACCCCAGTAGTCGGGCTCGGCGTCGCCGATGTAGCGGCGGTCGCGGGCCTGGGGCGAGTAGGTGATGTGGCCAAAGGTGTCGAGGAACATCGGGCGGCCGGTAGCGGGGTTCACACCCTGGTATACCTGCGTGAAGATGCTGTTGATGGAGCGGCCTACACGTACGGAGGGATCGCCGGGCAGCACTTCATAGCCACCGTAGATCTTGCTCACCTTGTTGTAGTTGTACGCGAAGGTCACACCGAGGTTGAGGCGGAGCCCATCGGCCGTGCGCGGACGCAGCACTTCGCCGTTCAGGGTCAGTTCCGTACCGTTGATGGTGATCTCACCCACGTTGCTGGGGAAGCCGCCAACGCCGGTCAGGTAGCTAAGCGGGTTGGTCAGCAGGGCCTGCTTCGATTTGCGGTTGAAATACTCCACCGAACCCGTGATGCGGTTGCGGAAGAAACCGAAGTCCAGACCGAAGTTGGCGGTTTCGTTGATCTCCCAGCTTACGTCGGGGGATTCGATCGAGTTGTACGTGATACCGGCATTGCCGTTGTACTGCGAACCGCTGCCGTACAGACCGCGCCAGGTAAAGTTGCCCAGCGGCAGGTCGTTACCGGTGCGGCCCCAGGAGGCACGCAGGCGGAGCGACGAGATAAAGTCAGCACGCTTCATGAATTTCTCGCGGTCCACCACCCAGGTAGCGATGATGCCGGGGAATACACCGAAGCGGTTTTCGCGGCCGAACTTGGAAGAACCGTCGCGGCGTGCGATTACCGACAGCAGGTAGCGCTGGCTGTAGCCCAGGTTTACGCGGCCCAGTACCGAAGCGCGCTTGTAACCGCTCCAGGCGCCACCCACGAAGGTGGGGGTCACACCGGATGCCGGGGTAACGAAGTCGGGCGTGGGGAAGCCGATGTTCTCACCGTTGATGCTTTCGGAGAAGTCGCGGCGGGCTTCATAGCCAACGAAACCGTCGGTCTTGAAGGAGCCGAACGACTTGTCGAAGTTCAGGGTGTGCGTCGTCAGGAGGTTCGTGCCCCAGTTGCTTTCCACGGTACCGCGGCCTTTTACGGCAAAGCCGTCGTTGGTGCGGGGGTCGCGGTATTGCTGTCCCTGTACCAGGCGGTAGTCAAGGCTTACGAAGGCACGGTAGCTGAGCCAGCTGAGGAGTTTGTAATCGAGGTTGAGCGAACCTACGAACTGGTTGGTACGCTGCAGGCCGCTGTTGTAGTCGTTAACGGCTACGATGTTCTGGTTCAGCGCGCCGGCCAGCGACTGGTTGTTGCCCAGCAGGCCGAAGTAGGTACCGTCGGCGTTGTACACGCGGTTCACGTTCAGGATCGTGGCGGCCGAGAAGGCCGGGTTGCCCAGGAACGAGCCGTTGGTAGCAAAAGGAGTCTGCTGCTCGAAGGTGCTCAGGTTCATCTTCAGGCCAAGGGTCAGGCGGTCGGTAGCCTTGTGCGTGAGGTTGGTGCTGAGGGTATAACGCTTGAAGTCAACTTTGTTGAAGATCGTGCTCTGGTAGGTGTAACCGCCACCGAGGTAGAAGGTGGTCTTGTCGTTACCACCCGACATCGACAGGTCGTAGTTCTGGATCGAACCGCGGCGCATCGTCTCATCCTGCCAGTCTACGTTGGGCAGGGTGCTGATGATGGAGTCGATCTGCTTGTCGTTGTAGGCACGGGCGAAGATGGTGTTGTAGCTCAGGCCCGTGGCGTTGCTCAGCTCACCGAGCGCCCACTGGCGCGAATCGAGGAACGTGTAGCCGGGGGTCTGGGGGCCGTAGCGGTTGAAGTCGGCCTCGGCGCGCGCCTGGATGTATTCGGCGGTGCTGAGGTTGTCGAGCTTCTTCATGCGCTCCGAAACGCCGGTGTAGGCGTTGAGGCTGAAGCGGGTTTTGCCGGCGCGGCCTTTCTTGGTGGTGATGATCACCACACCGTTGGCGGCCTGCGAACCGTAGATGGAAGCCGAGGCGGCGTCCTTCAGTACGTCGATCGACTCGATGTCGTTGGGGTTGAGAAACGCGAGGGCGTTGGCTTCCGTGAAGGAAGCGTTGCCGCCGATGTTCATCTGCACGCCGTCCACTACGTAAAGGGGCTGGTTAGCGGCGTTGGAACCGAAGGTACCGGTACCGCGGACGCGCACGTTGATGCCGCCGCCGGGGATACCGCTGTTGGCCTGCACCAGTACGCCGGCGGCGCGGCCCTGGAGGGCGCGGTCAACCGAAACGTTGGGCAGGTTCTGGATGGCCTTGCCGTTCACGGTGGATACGGCGCCGCCTTCTTCTTTCTTGCGGCGAACCTGGTAGCCCACCACCACTACTTCCTCCATGCTGCGGTCGGCATTGCGGAGGGAGATGTTGACGGTGCTGCCGCCGATCGAACGGTCGATAGCCTGGTACTCGGCGGAGGAAAAGGTCAGCGACTTGACGCCGTTGGGAACCGTGATGGTGTAATTACCATTCGCATCGGTCACCGTGCCGCGGTTCGTGCCCTTGATCTGGACAGACACGCTGGGGATCGGCGCCCCGTTTTCGTCAGTGACGCGGCCTGTGACGGTCCGGTCCTGAGCAAGCAGGGACAAGCTAAATAGCTGCATCCCCACTCCGAGGAGTAGATTTTTTCTCATGTGCATACGTATTTATAAAAACAGTTAAAGCAGTCCTTGCCGGCGCGCTTCCGCATCGAGTGCGGGTGATGAGGGTTAGTCCAAGCAGTTTTGTGTTTTGGTCAGTCCGAATCTATCGCGGCGGTATCGGGGTAGACAATCGATGTCTCCCGAAAGTTGCACGAATTTAACCTCTCAGTTAAAAATTTGTTACAACAAGTCTATTTTTTTTATAGGCTAGGTGTTTTTACCGTTGAGCGCCCCTTTTTGCCCGTCAGGTCCAGCAATAGCGCCGGCAATAAAGTGAGGTTAGCCACCGTCGCCACCACCAGGGTCAGCGAGGTAAGCCATCCCAGCGACTGCGTGCCGCCGAATCCGCTGAAGCAAAAGATCACGAAACCGGCGATCAGCACCCCCGACGTATAGAGGATGCTCAGGCCCGTGGAATGGATCGTTTCCACCACGTTCTCCTCCACCGACAGCGCCTTCGCGCCCTGCTTGTAGTTGACGAGGAAGCGGATCGTGATGTCGATGGCGATGCCCAGCGTGACGCTGAACACGAGCACCGTAGAGGGTTTGAGCGGAACGCCGGCCCAGCCCATCACCCCCGCCGTGATCACCAGCGGGATCAGGTTGGGCAGCAGCGAGCAAAGCAGGATGCGGAAGGAGCGGAACAGGTACAGCATGCAAAGGGCAATGAGCAGGAAGGCCCAGAAGATGCTTTCACGCAGCCCGTTGATGATAAAGCGGCTGCCTTCCAGGAAGGTCACCGAGCCGCCCGTGATCTGCACGTTGTATTTCGAAGTGTCAAACAACTGGTTGGCGCGGGCCTGCACCGAGTCGAGGATGCCGGGGAGGCGGGCCGAGCCCACATCCATCATCGCCGCCGACACGCGGGCCTTCTGCCAGTTGGAATCCACCAGGGTGCGTAGCAGCTTCTCCACGGCCGTGGGGCCGCCGCCGGTGCTGTCTTTGCGCACGGCCATATAATCCTTGAGCGCCGGCAGCTCGAAGTCGGAAGGAAGCGCATACATGGCGCTGTCGCCCTCGTAGAAGGCCTGCCGCAGGAACTTGGAAATTTCCGACAGCGTGAGCGTGCGGCCCACGTAAGGCTTCGCCTTGAGGAACTGCACCAGCGAGTCGATGCGCTGCAGGTTGCCCGGGATGTCGCGCTGGAGGCCCTTGCGGCGCTTCGCATCCACCACGATCTCCAGGGGCATCACGCCGTGAAACTCGCGCTCGAACCATTTCAGGTCAGCGTAGATCCTGTCGGTCTTCGGCAGGTCGTCCACGATGTAGCCCACGCTCCGGAGGCGCAGCGTGCCCAGCACGGCGGCGGCCAGCAGCACCAGTGTAGCGATGTAAATGCCTCTACGGTGATGCAGCGCCCAGCGCTCGAGGCGCTCGAGCCAGGTCTGGAGGAATTGGTTATCGAGGTAGCGGAGGTGCCGCTCTTTCGGCGCGCCGCTGAAGGCCAGCACCGGCGGGATGAGCAGCAGGGAGATCACGAAGAGGAGGCCGATGGAAATGCCGGCCACGGCGCCGAACTCGCGGAGCACGGCGCTCCTGGTGAGGGCGAACACGGCGAAGCCGATGGCGGCGGCGATGTTGCAGAACAGCGTGACCACGCCCATCTTGGCGATCATCTGCACCAGCGCCGTATTCTTGTCGGCATACTGGCGCCAGGCCGTATGGTATTTATTCAGGAAGTAAATGCAGTTGGGGATGCCGATGACCACCACCAGCGGCGGGATGAGCGCCGTCAGCAGCGTGATCTTGTAGCCCAGGAGCTGCAGGGTGCCGAAGCTCCACACCACGCCGATGGCCACCACGGCCAGCGAGAGCGCCGTGGCCGACAGCGAGCGGAAGAACAGCAGCAGGATGAGGGCCGACAGGGCAAAGGAGCCGATGGTGAACCAGCGCATCTCCTTCTGGATCTTGAGCGCCACCTGGGTGCGGATGAGGGGCAGGCCGCTCAGGTGCACCTCGGTTTTGTGGCGGGCGGCAAAGTCGTTGGCGAGCTGCGCGATGGCGCCGATGGTCTCTGCGCGCTTGGGCGTGAGCAGCAGCGGCCCGTTGATGGTGACGCCGGTGAGGTAGGCATGCGTGGCAGCGTTATAAAGCAGGCCGCGGTAGAAAGGCAGCGTGCCAAAGCGGGCGGCGGCGGAGTCGAGGCCGGCCTGCGTGCGGAGGCTGTCGGGGAAGAGGGGCTGCGCCTGGAGGCGCTGCAGCGAGTCGTTCTTCACCAGCGCCACGGCCGAAGGCACGCCCAGCACCCCTTCCACGCCGGCTACCTTTTTTACGTCGGCCTGCAGGCGGCGGTAGTCGTCGAAGAAATCTTTCTGAAAGAAGCGCTCGCTCTGCACCCCGATTACGAGCAGGTTGCCGTCTTCGCCAAACTGCTTCCGAAACTGCTGGTAGGCGAGGTACTTCGGGTTGTCGGTGGGAATGGCGGCCGTAAACTCGTAGGAGATCCGCACCTTACTGGCCTGCCAGCCCATATACGCGGTGCCGGCGAGCAGCAGCAGGAGGAAGAAGATACGGTAACGCAGAATGCTCTTTCCCAGGGATTCCCACATGATCGGACAGGTTTTGAGGGGCAAAGAAAGGAAAGAAGCAGCAAGCGCGGACCACGGGCCTACCCGCCCCGCCCAAATACGAGCTTGCCGATCCGCACGACCTCCTTTTTATCGGTGAGCCGGAAGGAGATGACCTTCCGCTGCTGGGTGGGCCTTCCGTAGTCGGTAAACAGTTCCGCTTTGATGGTGATGGGGCCGCCCAGCGTCTCGCGGCGGTCGCCGTACAGGTTCGCATCAATGGCGTAGTCGCCGTTGGCGGCCTTTTTCAGCAGGAACTGCTCCGGCCCGTAGCCCTGCGTGGCATCCTCGGAGATCCTTCCGCCCAGCGCCGTATGCGTGTTTTCGTAAAAACATTTTTCGTTCCGCGGGTCGGTCACCCAGAGGTCAACGTCGGAATTGTCGGCGCTCCAACCGATAACGATGCGCACGTCGATGGGCAGGTCGCGGACGAACTGTTCGTCGATGCCCGAAAGGTCCACCTGCGGGCGGTGGGCGCTGAGGATGGCGTTCAGCTCGCAGAGGGCCACCTCGCGCATGCCCCCGAAGCGCGCGTCCCAGGCGCCGGTGGCCACTTTATAAAGCAGCTGCACCGCCTCGCTGTAATTCCCTGCTTCGTTGCAGGCGAGTGCGAGATCCCGGTAGGCCTGCGGCTCCTCTTCCCGGAGCTCCAGGATCTGCCGGAAGGTTTCCAGCGCCAGGGCGGTCTGCCCGAATTCCTGCAGCTGCTCGGCCATATTGCGCAGCAGCTCCGGGTTTTCGAGCTTCAGCTCCGCTACGTTCGACAGCACCCGGATGGCCGTGGGCACGTCGTTCTTCGCATAGAAGAAACGGGCGGCGTCGATGTAAAAGGAAGGCTGCGTGGCATACGTCGCTTTCAGCGACAAATATTTGCGGTAGCGGCCGGCGGGAGGCGCCGCTTCGAGCTCGGCCAGGTAGGGCGCGTCGGCTTTCCATTCCTGCACCTCGATGGCCGGCGGGGCCGCTGCCGGTGCGGACGGTTCTTCCGACTTCTCGAGGGCAACGTCGGTTGTCGTCACCGCCAGTCCTTCAGGCGAAGGGCTGTATGGGTACGTAGCGTTCAGATCCGTCGTGGCGGTGGTAACGACCGTGGTATCCGATGTGCTGCTTACGTTGCGATCATCCGCCACAGCCACCGGCGCCGAAAAGGTAACGGCATCCACGGATGGCTTCTTTTGCACCGGCGCCTGCCACCATGCTACCAGCTCGCGCATGGCGGTTTCGGCCTCCGCCATTGCCTGGCGGCTTGCCTCTTTGGCAGACGTCCTCTTTTCTTTCAGCAGCGCGCGGTATTCCGCCAACAGGTCAGCGGGGGGCTCGATCTCCTGCGCCACGTAATCTTCCACCCGGTCGAGCACGAGCAGCGACGTGTTTTGGGTGACGATGGAAAAACGCTTCCCGAGGGCCGTGATCGCCTCTTTGTTTTTACGGTACTGAAGGTCCAGCTCGTCGACCAGCAGGCTCGCCCAGATGCGGCCTACGCCGGCCGTCGGCGCCTGTCCTTTCCTGACAACGAGCGTGCGCGTGCCGCTGCTCGTTTTCCCATAGCCGAAATGAAGCGTGATCGTCGCGGAGTCGCCCTTGAGCATACCCGCTACGGCAAAGCCACCCGGCAGCCCCGTTTGCACGGGCGTTACCAGCGAATCGACGGCGCCGGCGCGGTAGTCGGCCCGGAGAAATTGCCGCTGCGCGCGGAGCAGCCCTTCGGCGGCCGGCTGGGCGTCCAGGACCGACAGGTCCACGAAGCGGCCGCCGGTTTGCCGGGCGATGTATTTGAGGTACGAATAGTCGGCACCGGGCGCCGTGCTGACGACGGTGACCGGTGTTGCCGACAGGCCGATCTCGCCCTTCCCGAACGTGGAAATACCGTCGGAGAACAGCAGGATCTCATCGGCCGCAAACTGCTGCAGGTCGAGGGCGCCCAGTTGGGTACCGCCGTCGAATCCGGTCTGCCGTTGCACGTAATCCAGCACCGCGGCCGCATCGCCGCCATGCACCTGGAACACCGACGGCGGGCCGGCCTGGATGGCAAAGGGCACCACGGTGACCGTCACGTTGTTCAGCGCCGACAGGTACGCCCGGAGCAGCGCGTTTTCCTTCGCGAGGTCGCGTTGGGCGGCCGATGCCGACACATCCCAGAGCAGGGTGATCGACCGGGGCGCTTCCCTTGCCGTATCACCCGCTACGGCGGGCAGCCAGGCATAGAAATAATCGGTGCCGCCGCGGGCCTCGGTATAGAGCAGGGTGCTGTCTTTTTCGAGCGGAAGGGTAAAGGCGAAGGTTTCGAGAGGCTGGTACCGGCCTTTCTGTACCGACCCGCTCCACGCGCCATCGGCGGAGGCAAAGTGGAAACCGTAGGGAGCGGGCTCGCCGACCCGCGGCCGTTCGGAAGGCCGGGCCACCGAGGCGCTGAGGGCAAACGCGTCCAGAAGGGTATCGGCGGCCAGGGGCAGCTCGTAGGCAAATCCTTCGGCGGAGGCCTGCAGCACCTGTTCCACCCCGATCACGATGCGCTTGTAGCCGCGGGCGGGGATGGGATACACGCGGGTGCGGAAGTGGTTTCCTTTTGTCTTTTCCACCAGGCCCGGGTCGATCTTCCGGCGGACGGTACTTTCAAAGGCCACGCGGGCTTTGGCTTTTTCCACCACCACGCCTTCGCGGAGGCTGCCGTTTACCTCCAGGGCATAGCGGCTGATCGCCTGGCCGTTGGCCAGCGGGAAGTCGAATTCGCCCTCGAGCTGGCGGTCCTGATCGTTGCAGAAGGTGATGTCGAAGGTGGTGGTGGCCACGTTGCCGGTTACCCGCACGTTCACCGCCAGCTTGCTGATGCGGAGCGCCTTTCCGCTGCTGTCGCTGACGATCTTTAATTGGGGCAGGGCGCTCGTCGCGGGCTTTTGTACTTTGACGATATCGGCGCAGGAGAGGGCGCCGATCCAGAGGCAGAGGCAAAGCAGGCGGTACATGGGCGAAAGTTTGGGTGCAGGGTTTAGATGAAAAAGAAGATAAATTACATAAAAGTGCAGGGGCAAAAACACAAACCCGGCAGCCACACCCCCGCGCGGGCGCATACGCCGGAGCGCGGCGTATCTTTAAGGGCTGTAAGGCGCAGCCGCTTTCGCTGCGACCGCCCCTCATTACCATGAAAACCGCCCTCTTCTTCGTCTTCCTCTTCGTGCTCCTGCTGGCGGCCCTCAGCTGGCGCGGCTACCTGGCGTTTACCCCCCACTCGGTAGACGTGCGGGTGCAGGACACCTACATACTGCTGGAGCGATCCACCTTCGCGGTGCTCGTGTTGCTGCTGTCGGCCACCTTCTTTTCGCTGGGCGGCCTGCTGGGCACCGGCTTCCGGGGCCGCATGTTCTGGATCGCCTTTTTGCTGGTGGCCCTGGCCTGGAGCGGCGTGGCGGCGTTTCTGTATTGGGGGTGAAAGAGAACGAACCTATGTTCCAGGAACCCGCGCTGGAGCCGGGGCCTGAAGGCCCCGGGATAAGGTGGTGCCGCTACGCGGCACATTTGCAGCCTGCCCCTTGCCTCCCTCGGGCTGAAGCCCGAGGCGAAAAAGACGATTCCCCCGCCTTCTGCGGGGCAGGCTGCTACGCGGCACGGGGGCTCACGGGCACCCACAACCTGGGACTAAAGTCCCAGGCTGACACAGGACGCCGCTACGCGGCGATTCGTTAGCCGGCCCCGTAAAGGAGTCGACCAACCGCGGTGAAGAAATGGAATGAGGACGCTTTGTACAACAACAGGATGGCATACCCGAAGACAAGGGGCATTTCGCGCCGCATAGCGGCGTCTCTTTTTTGCCTCGGACTTCAGTCCGGGGCACGGCAGGCGTGAAGCCATTGCGCGGTCTGTAGGACCGCCGCTTTATCCCGGGGGCTTCCAGCCTGTGGCCAAATTATTTTCCGCCAAATATTCGTTTTTCTCAAACAGGAAGAGTAAGTTTAACGCACGATCCGCCCCAACCGAAAACGTCCCGCTGACCTCTGAACCACCAACTGCTCTTTTCCCGTTTTTACCGCTCCACGCGCTACGCACCGTAGGATCCTACCCGGTAAACTCCGGACGACATCCTACGCACCGTAGCGCGGCACCCGGAAATTTCCGAGGGGTATCCTACGCACCGTAGCCCGGTACCCGGAAAATTCCGAACGGCATCCTACGCACCGTAGCCCGGTACCCGGAAATCTCCGAAGGGCCTCCTACGCACCGTAGGAGGGCACCCGGAAAACGCCGGGCGGCATCCTACGGGTTTTGAGCAGCCATCTCCTTCATTGTCAATCACTTAAATCAATACACAATGAAAAAGATCTACCGCGTCGCCGACAATCCCTTCGATGACATCGAGATGAGCACACCCCACCTTTGCGATTTCGGCACCGATGCCGTACCGAAACTGGAAGCCGAATTCCCCGATGAAGCGGCCGCGATCGACGCCGCCGTGCGCCACGTAACCCAAAAGCGCAGCTCCGTGCAGCAACTGCACGCCGGGCGCACGACCGACACCTCCACGCTGGATACGTTCCTGAAAGGCGTAGCCGTTACGATGCGCACCGCCCAGGCCCGCATCGCGGTAGACCTCGGCGAGGATTCGAAGGAGTTTGCCGCCCTCTATCCCAATGGCCGCCGCACCTATTCGCAACTCACCAAGACCGACGCCCCGGCGCAGTTGCTGACGGTGAAGAAAACCATCGAAGGCACCGGCGACCGCCTCCACGAGCCTACGCGGCGCACCCTCCTCGGCTTCCACGACGAATGGGAGCGCCTGCGGACGGGTCAGAAAAAAACGGGCGGCGACCTGGAAGCCGAGCGCGATGAGCGCGACGAAGGCCGGGTGGAGCTGGAAGACGCGCTCTACGAGGCCCTGCTGCAGGTAGCCCGCAAATACAAGCGCAACCCGAATGCCGTCCGGCGCTTCTTCGATCATACCCTCCTCGATCCTACCCGCTACGCATCGCGGGAACGCAGCGAGCCGAGCACCCCTTAGTTTTGTTCTTAGTTATGAGTCATTAGTTTTGGTTAGCCCTGGTGGTTTCGTTCCACCGGGGCTTTATCGTTTGTGCATTGGAAGAGAGAACGAGAGGAAGAGAGAACAAGAGAACGAGAGAACAAGAGAACGAGAGAACGAGAGAACAAGAGAACGAGAGAACGAGAGAACGAGATGAGGGACGAGGGTGGAGATAGAGGCGGGTTAGCGCGGAAAGATGCAGGTTACGAAGATGGAGATGAGCTCGTTGTTTTCCTGGAGCATGGGCTGAAGCTCTTCTTCGCTTAGCCAGCGGCGCAGGCGGATGATGCGCAGGGCGACAAAGGTTTCCCGCAGTTCCTTTAACCCAACCTTCATCTTGTGGGCAAAATCGGCCGGGCTTTCCGCGCTTTGCGCCTCCCCGTAGTGGAGCGCCGGCGAGCTTCCGCTTCGGCTCACCTGATCGGCATAATAGCGCCCCGCCACATGGCGCGGCAGGCGTTCCGCAATACCAATGATATTGGATGCAAATTCAATTAGCCGCTCTTCGAGCTTCTGGTAATAGATTCTTTTCTGCTGCCGGTTGTTCACGCGTTTTCCATTTACCCGAAGCTCCACCGCTTCCCCCAGACAACCCTGTTGTTTTTCCCACCCCCGCCTGCTTTTTTCCCAACCCCTCTCTATCTCGTTCTCTTGTTCTCTCGTTCTCTTGTTCTCTCGTTCTCTCGTTCTCTTGTTCTCTCGTTCTCTCGTTCTCTCGTTCTCTCTTCCTCTCGTTCTCTTGTTCTCGCTCTCCGTACCTTCACCAGGTGAGATTTCTGGCCTTCCCCCTCCTGCTCTGTTCCTTCGGCGCATCTGCGCAAAACAGCTTCCCCGCCATCGGCGGCTGGCGCGAGCACCTGCCCTACAACAGCGCCCTCGACCTGGCGGTGACGCCCGACCGTATTTATACCGCCACGCCCTACAGCCTCTTCACCGTCGACCGCACGAGCGGCGAGCCGGGGCGCCTCAGCAAGGTGAGCGGCCTCAGCGAGACCGGCATCAGCACCATCGCCTACGACGACGCGGGCGAAAAGCTTTATATCGGCTACAGCAATTCCAACATCGACGTACTCACCAACAACGGTATCCGCAACATCCCCGACCTGCAGCGCGAGCCGGTGTCGGGCGATAAAACGATCTACCACTTCCTGCCCTTCGGCAACAGCTGCTATGTGTCTACCGGCCTCGGCGTGTGGGTGATCGACGCGGCACGCTACGAAACCAAGGATTCCTGGTTCATCGGTGCCGGCGGCGCCTATGTGCCCACCTACATGATGGCCCGCGACAACGACTTCTTCTATGCCGCCACGGCCGAAGGCCTCAAACGCACCCCCGTCAACAACCCGACACCCTCCGACTTCCGCAGCTGGACGACCCTCTCGGGCAGCAACGGCCTCTCCGCCGCGCCCTGCCGCGGCGTGGTCAGCACCGGCGGGCGCATCGTGGCCTGGCAAAACGACTCACTGTTGGTGCAGAACGGCAGCTCCTGGTCGCTCTTCTTCGCCAACGGCGCACCCATCGTGCACCTCGATGCCACCGAGGGTAAGGTGGCGCTCACGCAAAGCTTCCTCAACGGCGGCCCTACGCAGGCCCTGGTGTTGAACCCCGATGGCAGCACCTTCCGCTCCGCTACGCAGGCGCCGCCCCTCTCCTACCCGCAGCACGCGCGCCTCGCCGGCAACACCCTCTGGGTGGCCGACCTCTACGCCGGCCTCTCGGCCTGGAGCGGCGGCGATCCCGAATTCTACAAACCCAATGGCCCCGACGGCACCGCCTCGGGCGAGCTGACCGCCTGGAACGGCGTCGTGTATGCTGCCGCCGGCTCGGTCAACGCGTCCTGGAATTACCAGTACAACCGCAACGGCATCTACCAGTACAAGGAAGGTACCTGGACCGGCTACAACCAGTTTCGCCTGCCGGCGCTCGACACCGTGCTGGACCTTATATCCGTCGCCGTGGATCCTTCCGACGAAAGCTTCTGGGGCGGCTCCTACGGTGGTGGCCTCGTGCACTACACCGGGCCCGACCAGTTCACGATCTACAAGCAGAACTCACCCATCGGCCCCACCATCGGCGACCCGGGCTCCTACCGCGTGGCGGGCCTCGCCTTCGACGATGCGGGCAACCTCTGGGTAGCCAATTACGGTGCGGCGGCCTTCCTGCACGTGCGGCGTCCCAACGGTAGCTGGGAGTCGTTCACGCCCCCCTTTTCGCTGAATGAAAATGCGCTCGCGCAGCTGGTGGTGGACGAGGAAGGCACCGTGTGGGGGCTTTCGCCCAAAGGCAACGGCCTCGTGGCCTTCCATCCCGGCCAGGACCTGGCCAACCGCTCCGACGACCGGTGGCGCCTGCTGCGCCCCGGCGCGGGCAACGGCAACCTCCCCGCCGGCGAGCCGCTCTGCCTCGCCAAAGACCGCCAGGGCTTCATCTGGGTAGGCACTACCGACGGCGTGGCCATCGTGCAGTGCGGCACGGGCGTGTTCAGCGGCTGCGAGGCCCTGCTGCCGATCGTGCCCGGCACCAACGCCTTTGCCAACTACCTGTTCAAGGGTGAGGAAGTGCGCAGCATCGCCGTCGACGGTGCCGACCGCAAGTGGGTGGGCACCCGCAACGGCCTCTGGCTCCTCTCCCCCGACGGCGACAAACGGCTCCTGCATTTTACCGAAGAAACCAGTCCGCTGCTGAGCAACGACGTGCTCCGCGTAGCCATCGACGGCGCCTCGGGCGAAGTGTTCGTATCCACCGCTAAAGGCATCTGCTCGTTCCGTGCTACGGCCACCGAAGGCAAAGAAGACTACAGCGCGCTGCAGGTATTTCCCAACCCGGTTCCGCCCGGTTACGGCGGCACCATCGCCCTTCGCGGGCTCAAGGAAAACAGCATCGTGAAGATCACCGAGCTCAATGGCCGGCTCGTATACCAATCGCGCTCCCTCGGGGGGCAGGCCGTTTGGAACGGCACCGACTACCGCGGCGTGGCCGTAGCCAGCGGCGTGTACCTCGTGCTGGTAACGGAAGAAGGGCAGGCCGAGCGGGCGGCGGGGAAGATCGTGTTCCTCGCCAGGTAGCGAAAGAACGCAGATCCCGCAAGCGGGATACGCGGATGGTTATGATTCGTTATGATTTAGGAAAACATATATCGGCGCACATCTTGATCATCATAAAAATCTGGGTTCTTTCTCTCACCAGAATGCCGCTTTTTAACCCAAAAGCAACAGCAGCCCCCCTCCTTTTTCAGTAACTTTACCGATGCTTCACAAGACAAAAGGCATCGTGTTGCGAACCGTGAAGTACGGCGAATCGAGCCTCATCGTAACGGCTTTCACCGAGCTGTTCGGACTACAATCCTACATCGTCAACAGCGTGCGCAAGGCCTCCGCCAAGGGAGGCTCGAAGGCGGCTTATTTCCAGCCCGCCTCACAGCTCGACCTCGTGGTGTATCACCAGCCGGGGCGCAACCTGAACCGCATCCGCGAATTCAAATGGAGCTTCCTGTACCAGCATGTGCTGTCCGATATTTTCAAGAACGCCGTGGCGCAATTCCTGATCGAGCTGCTCCATAAATCGCTGAAGGAGCCCGAAGCCAACAACGAGCTGTATTACTTTACCGAAGACGCCCTGCAGCGGCTGGACGAGGCATCGCCGTCAGTGACGGCTAACTTCCCCCTTTTCTTCGCCCTGCACCTACCCGTATTCTTCGGCTTCCGTATCCCCGACGAATGGAGCCCCGAACAGCCGTACCTGGACCTGAAAGAGGGCCTGTTTACCGAACAACACCCACAGCATCCCTACTACCTCGACGGGCGCGCTGCCGAAGTGGTTGCCCACATCCTCAAGGTGCTCCAGCCCGACGACCTCGCCGACGTGCGCCTTACCGGCGAGCTGCGCCGCGAGATCCTGCAGCACCTGGAACAATACTATGCGCTGCACCTGCCCGAATTCGGGACGCTGCGTACACTGCCGGTGCTGAAGGAAATCACGGCCTGAGAAAAAGAACGCTGTCCCGAAGCCTCGGGACTGCAGGCGGAACACGCGGGTTTATGAAGATCAGTTGTGATGTCCTTACTCCTGGAATTCTACACGATACGACGGACGCTCCAATCGGATTCCTGCAGCAGCAGCACACCGGGCTTCTTGCCTTTCTCGAAAGACCCGAGCTCGTTCTCCATCTGCAAGGCTCGGGCGCCATTCAGCGTGGCCCATTGCAACAGCTCTTCGAGCGGCACCCCCGGAAAGTGTTTCCGCACCGACCGCATTTCTTCATGGATGCCGAGCTGCCAGTTGGAGGCCAGCGAGTCGGTGCCCAGCACGATCGGCGCGCCGCTGCGGCGCAGTAGTTCTACGGGAGGCACCTTGTTTTCGATATACAGGTTGGCGTTGATGCAGAGGCAGAAGTACGTGCTGCCGGCCGCCGTCGAACCGAGTGCGTAATGCAGGTCGTCTTCAGGAATAAAGGTATTGTGCACCAGCAGGCGGCGCGCCGCTCCTTCGAGCTTATCGAAATACGAGCGCAGGCTGCTGACACCCTTCGGCTCGTGGTGTGTGTTGTTGACCTTCAGCTTTTCGTACAGGCCTACAAAGGCGCCGCTGCCATTGGCAATGAATTCGTCCTCGTCGGGTGTTTCCTGGTTGTGCACCGAGATCGTATGCCCCGGGAAATGCGGCCGGAGCAGGTGCCAGAGCGCGTCGGAAACGGTATAGGAAGCGTGCGGCACCAGCGTGGCCGGTCCGCAGCCGGCAAAGTCTTCCAGCACACGGAGCGCCCGCTCATAGCTTGCCTCGGCGCCCGCGGGCGCCCAGCCCAGCACTTCCACGAAGTTGTAGTAAACGAGCTTGTCGCCGCGCTTCCGGGCAGCTGTGTCGGCCGTATTGGAGATGTCGCCCACGGCCATGATGCCGTTGTGCCACATCTCTTCGGCGGCCGCGGCGATCGCCGACGGGATGTTGGCCGCGCGCTCGTTGCGGCCCGAAATGACCCGGAGCACAAAATCCACCAGCCCGGTGCCTTCGGGAATCTGCCCCTTCATGTGCGACAGCTCCAGGTGGCAATGGCAGTTGATAAAACCCGGGGTAAGGATGCCGTCGAGCATTTCTGCATCGGTCGCTTCGTCAGCAGGCACGATGGCCTCGATAGCGCCGTCGGCGGCAACGATGAGCACTTTGTCTTCCTGAAAACGGGTGCCATCGAACAGGCGGGCAGCTTGGATCTTGCGGTGGGACATGGGCCGAAGGTAACATCGGGCAGCGTGAGCCCTGAGCGCTGACGCCAATTGCACTGATACGGCGATTTGCGTGCGCACGGTTCACGGGTCACGCCTCACGTTTCCGTACCTTTGCCGCCCTATGCTCGACAAACTCGAAGCCATCCACGCCCGCTTCCAGGACATCGGTGTCGCGCTGACCAACCCGGAGATCATTGCCGACAGCAAGCAGTTCGGAGCGCTCAGCAAGGAATACCGCAGCCTGGAAAAGATCGTCAACGCCTACAACGAGTACCGCAAGGTGCTGGAAGACATCGCCTTTTACCGCGAAGCCCTCAGCGGCTCCGACGAAGAGATGCGCGATCTGGCCAAAGAAGAGCTGCCTGCTACCGAGGAGCGTCAGCAGCAGATGGAAGCTTCCATCCGCCAGATGCTCATTCCCAAAGACCCGCAGGACGAGAAGAACGCCATCATCGAGATCCGCGCCGGCACCGGCGGCGACGAAGCCTCCCTTTTTGCCGGCGACCTGGCCCGCATGTACCTGAAATATTGCGAGCAGCACGGCTTCCGCACCGCCATTTTGTCGGAAACGGAAGGAACGGTTGGGGGGTATAAAGAGATCCAGATCGAAGTGACCGGCGACGATGTGTACGGCACCCTCAAGTTCGAGAGCGGTGTGCACCGCGTGCAGCGGGTACCGGCCACCGAAACCCAGGGCCGTGTGCATACTTCTGCCGCCACGGTGGCCGTGATGCCGGAAGCCGAAGAGATCGACTTCGAACTGAGAGAAAGCGATGTGAAGATGGAAACGGCCCGCTCGGGCGGCGCCGGTGGCCAGAACGTAAACAAGGTGGAAACGAAAGTATTGCTCACCCACCTGCCCACGGGCACGGTGGTGATCTGCCAGACGGAGCGCACACAGCTCGGCAACCGCGAGAAGGCGATGCAGATGCTCCGCACGCGGTTGTACGAAGAGCAGGTGCGCAAGCAGGAAGAAGAGATCTCGCGGCACCGAAAGAGCCTTGTGAGCAGCGGTGACCGCTCGGCCAAGATCCGCACTTACAACTTTCCGCAAGGCCGTGTCACCGACCACCGGATCGGGCTGACACTCTATAATTTACAGGAAGTGCTCAACGGCGGCATCCAGGAACTCATCGATAAACTGCAGTTTACAGAGAACGCCGAAAAGATGGTCAACCAGTCCAATTAGCGAGCTAAGTGATTGTACCTAAGCGTCATACAAGGATGGGCTTCTGTGGATTCAGCGGCCCATTTTTGTTGAAGAGATGGGGAAGGACCGCCCCGCAGACGCTTTAACATTTCGCTGCGCCGGCAGTTGAAAAACTGGCATCATATTTTCTATTAGAGTGATGTCGGTCGTTATGAGCCCATCCGCAGAAGAACAGAGCGCATTGACAAACGATTAACATCAGGCTCCTAATAACTGGCAACAATTTTGCGTTAGACATTTACGACTTTCTCACATAAGCAGTCAATTTTCTCATAAGCAGTTAGTTTTGGTTGCGACCCCTGTTTCTACAGGGGTTTACTTTTTTTACCCCCTCTCCGCCAAAGCGCCAGGCCCGCAAACACACCCAGGCTGTCGCTGAGAAAGTCAAGCACATCCGCCGAGCGGTTGGCCACCCAAAGGCCCTGGATCGCTTCCACCGCCAATCCATACCCAATACACAGTACTGCCACCCATAATACCTGCCTGGGCCCCGCCGCCAGGCCGGCCCAGCACAGCAGGAACGCCATTACGGTGAAGAGTCCTACGTGGACCCACTTGTCGAAATAGATCTTGTCGAGCCAGTCTTCTTTGGGAAGGTCGTTGCCGGGCAGGAAAAACAGGTAACAGCAGGTCAGGAAATAAACGGCCGCGATGGCGGCGCGCAGGGGGCGGGAAGGCATGCTGCAAGCTAAAAGGAAAAGGGCCTTAGAAAAAGCCCTTTTTAAACCAACTATGAGATCACTCCATTCGCCACAGAGGAGATCAGTAATAAATACGTGCGCAGGCTGCGCCCGGTTTGCTTTTGCGAAAAAAGTTTGAAAGTCGGAAGTGTGACGTCGGAAGCAAGGATGAAGCGATTTTGAGGCCTGATGAACAATGCAGCACTTCCGACTTCCGACTTAACTACTTGAATTACAACTCGCCGTACACGTACATGTTCTGCAGAGTGGGCGCCTCGCTGCCGCCTTTGGGCTCGAGGGTGATGGCAAACGCCTGTGCGTTCTGCACGTTTTTCATCTTGACCATGAGCTTGTCCTGGCGGAGCTCAAACACGCCGAGGTCGACCGGTTTTTTGTCGATGAGGGCCCAGAGCTGGTACTGCTTGCCGGAGGCCGGTGCGGGCAGGTTCTGGATCATCAGGTAGACGTCCTTGGAGGTGGTATCCCACATCACCGTCACATGCGAGCGGGTGGGTGCCGTGGGCACGCTCTGCAACGCGGTCATCTTGAGATTGGGATTGCGGAGCATATCGGCTTCGCGTTTCAGCTCGGCCAGCTCGCCGCGGGTGGCGTCGAGCTGCTGGCGGAGCGAGTCGGCACTACCGGTGCTGGCGGTGCCGGCCTGGAGGTTGTCGTTGCGGCGGCTGGTGCTGACGGCCCACCACAGGGCGCCGGCGGCGAGCAGGGCACAGGCGGCGGCGGCCCACTTCCAGGGGTTGATGGGCCGCACCTGCGCCGGGCGTTGCAGGGGTACGGCTGCGGGGGGCGCGGCTGCTTCGGCGCTGAGGGCCGACAGCACGCGCTCCTTCAGGAATACCGGCGCCGCCGGGGCATCGGCCAGCAGTTCCGCTTCGAGCGCCTGCTCGAAGCGGCTGCGGGCTTGCGCCAGCTCGGGGTATTGGCGGCACAGCGCTTCAAACTCCTGCCGTTCCGCATCGGAGGCAAGGCCCAGCACGTAGCTTTCAATGATCCCGGACGATATGTATTCCTTTATGTTCAACGTGTTCAATTACTTTAATAAGGTACGCAGTTGACTCAAGGCGCTGCGCAGCCGCGTTTTGACCGTTCCCAGCGGGATGTTGAGCGCTTTGGCAATCTGGTCGTGGGTGAAGCCCTGGTAGTAGGACAGGTCGATCAGTTGCCGTTGCTCTTGCTTCAGCCGCCCGAGCACCCTGCGGAGCCCGATATCGTCGCCGGTTGGCCGCACCGCCGGGGCGATGTGCTCGGCCCCGTCGAGCGATTGCTGACGCAGACTCTGCTGGTAGCCTTTCGAGCGCACCTTGTCGATGGCCGCGTTCCGGGCGATGTTGAGCATCCACGTAAAGAGCCGTCCCTTTTCGGAATCGTAGGAATCGATCTTCCGCCAGATACTGACAAACACCTCCTGCACCACGTCCTCGGCCAGGTCCTCTTCGCCCACCACGCCCTTCACAATGCCCATCAGGGCACCGGCATAGTGGTCGTAGAGGTAGCTGAAAGCCGCGTTGTCCTTGGCACGCAACAGGCTTACCAGCTCGCCTTCCTGGTATGTGGTCTTGGCGCTCAAAAGTTGGTTACCGGTACATTTGATTTACAAATTCCCTGCATCATATACGGAAGAGGAAAAGAAACGGATTTATCAGCCGACAAGAGACTGGTATGCGGAAGCGTCCATGAGGCCGGCTGCCGCGGCGGCATCGTCGAGGCGCATGCGCACCATCCAGCCTTCGCCATAGGGATCGGTGTTGACCAGCTCGGGGTTGGCGGCCAGCTTGGGGTTCAGCTCGAGAATGGTACCGCTCACCGGCAGGTACAGGTCCGACACGGTTTTCACCGCTTCCACGGTGCCGAAAACGGTACCCTCCGTCAGGGGCTGGCCCACGGTCTCCACTTCTACGTACACAATGTCGCCCAGCTCGCGCTGCGCAAAATCGGTAATGCCCACAATAGCCTCATCTCCTTCAATGCGGACCCACTCGTGGTCCTTGGTGTAACGTACGTTCTCGGGAAAGTTCATGATAACAAGATTAAGGACTGCAATATAAAGCAGTTTGTAGTTTGTAGTTGGTGGTTTGTGGTTGATTGACGCCCGCCGCTTTTTGCCGCGCATGCCGAAACCACCAGCAACAAACCACCAACTAAACATCCGGGCTCCCACCTGCTTCAGCGGCGGCGGACCAGTCTTGCGGTAATGATCCGCACATCCTGCACCGGCCGGTTCGGCGGGTCGCTGCTGACGTCGGCGGCGGCGATCCGGTCGACCACGTCGAGCCCCTTCACCACTTCGCCAAATACCGTATAGTTGCCATCGAGCTGCGGTGTGCCGCCGGTAGCGCGGTAGACGGCGCGGCGCTCGGGGGAAATCTTGCGGTCCTGCAGGCGCGTCCGTTCAATGGAGTCCATTTGCGGATCGGTGAAGGTGCGTCCCTGGACGATGTAAAACTGGCTGGCGCTGGAGTAGCGCAGCGGGTTGATGGCGTCGCCTTCGCGGGCCGCCGCCAGCGCGCCTTTGCGGTGAAAGAGCGTAGCACGCAGCTCGGCCGGGATGCCGTAGGCCGGCCCGCCCTCACCCAGCTTCTGGCCCGCTGCGGCCCGCCGGCTGTCGGGGTCGCCGCCCTGGATCATAAAGCCCCGGATAACGCGGTGAAACAATACACTATCGAAATAGCCGCTCTTCACGAGCCGCAGGAAGTTGTCGCGGTGCAGGGGTGTGGAGTCGCTGAGGCGGAGCCGGATGGTGCCTTCGGTAGTAACGAGCTCCACGTCGCGGCGGTAATCGCGCGGGCGCAGCTTAACGGATGGCTGGGCGGCAGCCGAAAGGGAAAGGAAGAGGAGCAGCAGGATTCGTGCGGCGTGAAGCGTCAATCGTGAATGCATACGCCAAATTAGCAACTTTGGAGGCATACTCCCTTCCCTTTGGGAAGGGCCGGGGATGGGTCCGGCCGGGGATGGCCCTAGTCCAGGAACCCCGTATTCTGAAAATACAACAGGATATGATCTTTCAGGAAGGCCTCCTGCTCGTGGGGCATCAGGTTGGGCATGGGCTTCAGCTGCCGGAAGTGGGGCCAGCCTTCGGCGTCGGCGCCGGCCAGCTCGAAGTAGCCGCTCGGCGCCAGCACGGTGCAGATGGCCACGTGCATCAGGTCCTGCTTCTGCTCCTTGGAGAACTTCTGGCGGATGTCGCCCAGCTCCTGGATACCGATCAGGAACAGTACGCTCTCCACGTCGGGCTTTTTTTCAAAGCGTCCCATCAGCTTTTCCTCAAGCTTCCACCACCGGATCTGCACGTCGTCCTTCATGTCCATGCGGCAAAGGTAATTAAGTAAAAGAAGGGTCGGAACCGCGAAGAGAAGAAGAAAAGAAGTGGATACGCAAAGGGAAAACAAAATGGACCTGCCTTTGACAGTTTCATTTATAATCTTAGCGAAGTGCCTACTCACTTCTTTTCTTAGAGGCTGTCTAAAATAAGTCGTTGAAAGTGCATTAGTAGCGAACCGTCCCACAGAGACGGAATATCGATAGTTCCCGCCGCTGCGGGACAGGCTCTGGGTGAAACCCGGAATTAACTACGTGTAGTTGAACAGCGCACCCGGTAGTGGTGCCATCGCGGAGAACGGGCCTCCCGGGGGCTTAAGCCCCGGGATATAGTGGCGCCCCTACTGTGCGCGCCTTGTTGCTCCGGCATATCGGTAACCCGGGTTGCACCCGGGGCTACCGATATGCCGCCTCTTCGAGGCAGCACGTACCACCAGGTAATCAACCACTTAATTTTAGACAGCTTCTTAGCGGTGAAAAACCTTCTTTACCGTCCTCCATCTTAACCTAAAAACCGAAACCCCTTCGCTCGCTTATCTTTGAAGCCTTCAATATGATAAAATGGTAGAGATCGATTTTATACGTAAAAATCCAGAATTAGTAATCGAGCGTCTCAAAATCAAACATTTTGATGCTGCAGATATAATTAACGAAATTCTCGAATTGGACGAGGATCGCCGCCAATGCAAATTATTGCTTGAGCGCGCTCAAGGTGAATTAAAAAGACTTTCAAAAGAACTGGGTATACTTAAAACATCTGGAAACGAAGTTGATTTCCAAAAGAATAAAATTCAAACTTCATTTCATAAGGCCCAGATTCCCGGCTTTGAAGCAGAGGCCAATGAACTTAATTCGAAAATTCACCAGCTCCAATTAAAACTGCCGAACCTTCCGTCCGAGCTCGTGCCGCCGGGAAAGACGCCCGAAGAAAACGTAACCGTGCGCGAAGGCGGCTCAAAGCCCGAGCTGCCCACCGGGGCCGTGCCCCACTGGGAGCTCGCCAAACGCTACGACCTCATCGACTTCGAGTTGGGGAACAAGGTCACCGGCTCGGGCTTTCCGTTTTATAAAGGGAAGGGGGCGAAACTGCAGCGCGCGCTCATTCAATACTTCCTCGACTTCAACACCGCCGCCGGCTACACCGAGTACATGGCGCCGCTGATGGTGAACGAGGCATCGGCACTCGGCACCGGCCAACTGCCCGACAAGGAAGGCCAGATGTATCATTCCACGGTGGACAACCTGTATCTCATTCCGACCTCGGAAGTGCCGCTGACCAATATCTACCGCGACACGATCCTGAAAGAAACCGAGCTCCCGGTGAAGATGACGGCCTACACGCCCTGCTTCCGCCGCGAGGCCGGCTCCTATGGCGCCCATGTGCGCGGCCTCAACCGCCTGCACCAGTTCGACAAGGTAGAGATCGTGCAGCTGGTGCACCCGTCGCGGTCGTACGAAATCCTCGAAGAAATGGTGGCGCACGTGGAAAAGCTGGTGCAGTCGCTGGAGCTGCCCTACCGCATCCTGCGGCTGTGCGGCGGCGATATGAGCTTCGCCTCGGCCCTCACCTACGACTTCGAGGTGTGGAGCGCCGCCCAGGAAAAATGGCTGGAGGTAAGCTCGGTATCGAACTTCGAGACCTACCAGACGAACCGCATGAAGGCACGCTTCAAGGAAGACGGCAAAACGCAGCTGCTGCATTCGCTCAACGGCTCCTCGCTGGCGCTGCCCCGCATCCTGGCCGCCCTGCTGGAAAACAACCAGGACGAAAACGGCATCCGCGTGCCCGTGGCGCTACACCGCTACTTCGGCAGCGAAATGATCTGAGGAGGGTGATTGGTCTATTAGTTTATTGGTTTATTGGTAAGGCAGGTTTGTGCGCAAATCTTCAGGAAAATCAATAGAACGTAGCAACGTTGCCGCGTCGCAGTTACCAATAGACGAATCGACCAATAGACTAATTCCCTATATTTAATGCCACAACACCGAATTATGAAGCAACTACTTTTTGTCTGCTCCCTGGCCGCTCTTGTAGCCGCCTGCGCCCACAAGGCCACTCCTACTACGAGCACACCCGACACGTCGTCGGCGCCGGCCACCGCGCCCGCTAACAGCACCGCCGGTGCTTCGGCCACCACCATCGAAGCGGGCCACCAGGTGTACAACGCCAAGTGCGGCCGCTGCCATGGCCTGAAAGACCCTGCCAATTACACCGCCGAGCGCTGGGTGCCCATCCTGAAAAGCATGGCCCCGAAAGCCCGTCTCAGCGAAGAAGAAACGGCGCAGGTGAACGCGTACGTGCAGGCCAACGCAAAAAAATAACGATCCCGTATTTCTACAATACCGAGGCCCCGCTACCTGCGGGGCTTTTTTATGCCGGTACCAGGCGGGGGTGCCGGACCGGTGGGACACTAAAACTTTGTTAACTCATCCTTATCTTGCGCCGCCAATGAAGCGAAAATGTCGCTTTCGTTGTCTGTAAACACCAAAGAAAATCGAACATGAAAAAAATCGCTCTCTTCTCGGCCGGCCTTCTTTCCGTTGCCGCCGTTAACGCCCAATTGAACAAAGGCCGCATCTTCCTCGGTGGCAGCATCACCAGCAGCAGCACCGAAAACACCACCGTCAACAACCCCAACAACATTGTAACGAAACAAAGCGCTTTCGTGATCGACCCCACCATCGGCGTCTTCGCGAAGGAGAACCTTGTGGTCGGCATCAACGTGGGGTTCTCCAAAGCCAAAACGGAAGCCGCCGGCAACACGCAGCAGGAGCAGCGCACGATCGCTCCCGGCGTTTTCCTGCGCCGCTACTACCCCCTCGGCAAAAGCTTCTTCTTCTACGGCCATGGCGGTCTGAATTATATCAACCAGAAGTCGGAAACCTTCAACGGCACCACGCCCGTGAATGAAGTGAACGGCAACGGTTTCGGCCTGACCATTTTCCCCGGTGTGGCCTACGCCATCCGCAAGAACTTCCTGCTCGAAGTAAGCCTGCGCAACCTGCTGACGGCCAACTACGTGAGCTCCGAAATCAAGAACCCCAACAACATCGTTACCGCCAAGACCAACACGTTCAACCTGGGCGTCAACGGTGGCGGCGGCGTTCCCCTGAGCATTGGCTTCAACATCCTGCTCGGCAAGTAATTAGCGGACATCGACAACCGAAAAGCCGGCGCCCTGCGCCGGCTTTTTTACGTCGCGCACAAACGAACAAGGTTGTGTCAACAGCAACGGCTTTAGCAGGCCGCCGTACGGCCGCCGCTTTATGCGCAATAACCTCGTTGCGGGCGTGCTGGTCGGCTATAGCCAGGCGAGGGGGAACCTGACCTCGGGGGGCCATCACCAAAAGCAAGGAGTCGAAATGCTACGGCGCCGGACTGCTGTTGCGCCGCTATTTTCCCATCGGCGGCAGCTTTTAGGTCTATGTCGCCGGCTCCGACTGAATAACTGTCAGGCGATAACCATAGCCGGCTCTTCGGGCCGGCTATTCTTTTGCACCCGCGGGTTCATCACCGCAAACCAGGCCGGCGGCAGCAGCGCCAGCAGCATCATGCCGGGATAGCCCGTGGGCATCTGCGGCGCCTCCTCATGGTGGCGCAGCAGCTGGTAGGGCCGCGACGCGAGGTAGTGATGATCGCTATGGCGGCTCAGTTCAAACAGCATCACCCGGCCGATGACGTGGCTTGAATTCCAGCTATGCGCCGGCCGGGCCCGTTCGTAGCCAGCGCCCCCGTCTTTGGCGGGGCGGCGCTGCAGGCCGTAGTGCTCGATGTAGTTGACCGTTTCGAGCAGCAGGAAACCCATCGTGGCCGCCGCCAAAAACACAAGCAGCGCCTTTGCCCCAAAGAGCAGCGCCACGGCGGACAGCAGCGCCGCTTCGATAAGCCCGAACTGCAGCAGCTCGTTGTGCAGCGACAGCGCCGGCCGTCCCGCCTTACGCGCCGCGGCGCCGGCAATGCGTGCCGCGCTGCGCAGCGAACCCGTTACGGAACGCAGCCAGAAGGCGTAGAGCGACTCGCCGTAGCCCGCCGAGCTCGGATCTCCGGGCGTAGCCACGTGCTTGTGGTGCCCGCGGTTGTGTTCGATATAAAAGTGCATGTACAGCGACGTCAGCAGGAGGCTTTTCGCCGCCAGGCGCTCGCCGCGGCGCGTTCGGTGACCGAGCTCGTGGCCCACGTTGATACCAAAGGTGCCACAGAGCAAACCCATGACCGCGGTCTTTCCCGCGAGGTCGGCGGCCGACCAGGGCAGGCGCAGTTGCCAGAGAAACAGCAACAGGGCGCCCCATTGCAGCGGTACGATGGCGTACAGCAGCGCATCATAAAGCCGGTTGCGGCGCGCGAGCTCCGCCTCCGCCTCCGACAGGTTGCGGCTGTCGGGCCGCAGCAGGAGTTCCAGCAGCGGGATCAGCAAAAAGGCATAGAGCAACGGGATCCATACGACGAAGCCGCTGCCCAGGAAGGACAGCAGGGCGCCGAAGTAAACGAGCAGCGGCGAAGCATACTTGAAAACGCGGAACGACATACTACCTTAAAGGTAAGAACGTTAACTTACAGAGCCCGACGCCCCGCTGCGCAACCCACCGCTCACCCGGGCCGTCTAACCCCTAACGACGCAAACCTTATGACCCACCAGCAAAAGAACCAGCACCTCCTCTGGCGCGCCGGCTTCGGCCCCTTGCCCGCCGACTGGACTGCCCTGGCCGATCGCAAGCCCGCCGACTGGTACGCCACCCTTCGCCGCGACAGCGCCGCCGCGCCCCGCTACCTCAATGTGGTGGACGCCGAGCTGATGCAGTCCTATACCATTCCGGGCTGGTCCAAAACGGTAGATGAAGCCACCCGCAAGCGCGTGCAACTGAAAAACAACAACGCCATCCGTGACATTAACCTCGCCTGGCTCCGCGAAATGGCCGACAGCAAAGCGCAGCTGCGTGAAAAGATCGCCCTGTTCTGGCACGGCCACTTCTGCACCCTCACGCTCAACATCCACTACGCCCAGCAACTGCTGCAGGTGCTGCGCACCCACGGCCTCGGCAACTTCCGCACGCTCCTGGGCGAGGTGGCGCGCTCGGCGGCCATGATGCTGTACCTCAACGCACAGAGCAACCGCAAGGGCCATCCCAATGAAAACTTCGCCCGCGAGGTGATGGAACTCTTTACCCTCGGCCGCGGCCACTATACTGAAAACGATATCAAGGAAGCCGCCCGCGCCTTCACCGGCTGGTGGGTGGAAACCGACGGCACCTTTAAGGTAAAGCCGGCCGAGCACGACGAGGGCAGCAAGACCGTGCTGGGGCATACCGGCAACTGGAACGGCGAGCAGGTGCTCGACTTCCTGCTCCAGCAAAAGGATACGGCGGTGCACATCACCCGCAAGCTGTACCGCTTCCTCGTCAGCGACACGCCCGACGAACGCCGGGTGGCCGCCCTCGCCGATCGCTTCTACAAAAGCAACTACGAGATCGGCACCCTGCTCGACGACATCTTTACGTCCACCTGGTTTTATGAGCCGGCGCTCTACGGCGCCCGCATCAAGTCGCCGGTGGAGCTGCTCACCGGGATCCGCCGCACCCTCGCGCTGTCGCTCGACAACGAGGAGCAATACCTGATGCTGCAGCGCGTGCTGGGACAGATCCTCTTCTTTCCGCCCAATGTGGCCGGCTGGCCCGGAGGCCGCAGCTGGATCGACTCCACCACGCTGATGCTGCGCATGCGCCTGCCGCAGATGTTCAACGAAAAGGACGCGCTCAACGTGCAGGTAAAACCCAACAACGACCTGCAGCCCCAAAGCAACGTGGTGAATGCCGTGTATTCCAACGCCAAGGTGCGCACCCTCGAAAAGAACACGCGCTTCGATGTGCGCATGGACTGGAAAGCGCAAGTGGCCCGCTTCGCTTCGGTCAAGCGCGAGGAGCTGGTGCCGGCCATCGCCGGCGCCCTGCTGCCTTCGGGCCTGCAGGTGCCGCCTTCGCTGATCACCTCATATGCCAACAGCGACTCGCGCGAGTCGTTTATCAAGACAGCTACCCTGCAGGTGATGAGCCTGCCGGAGTACCAGCTTTGCTGAGATCGTGCGGCGCGAGGCGTCAACCCGTGCGCCTGCGCCGCCCGATCGGTTCAAATCTTTTTCTTAACGGTGAGGCCGCTCACGCCTCACGCTTTACGCCTCACGACCATGCTTATCCAACGACGCACCTTCCTCCAGACCGGCGCCCTCGCCACCGCCTCGCTCTTTGTGCCGAAATTCCTGAAGGCCTTTGAAGCCCCGCGCGCCGTGCCGCCGGGCAACAAGGTGCTGGTGGTGCTGCAGCTCACGGGCGGCAACGACGGCCTCAACACCGTGGTGCCGGTGCGCAACGACCTGTATTACAAAGCGCGCCCCACGCTGGGCCTCCAGCGCGAAAAAACCCTCGCCCTGCGCGACGACGTGGGCCTCAATCCTGCGCTGACCGCCTTCGCCGACGCCTACCACGATGGGTCGCTGGGCATTCTCAACTCCGTAGGCTACCCCGATCCCGACCGCTCGCACTTCCGCTCCATGGATATCTGGCAAAGCGCCTCCGCGAGCAACGAATACCGCAATACCGGCTGGCTGGGCCGCTACCTGGATGCGCAGTGCCACGATTGCGCCGCCGCCACGCAGGCCCTCGAGATCGACGACACCCTCAGCCTCGCGCTCAAAGGCGCGCAGATGAACGGCATGGCCATGCGCGACCCGAAGCTGCTCTTCGGCCTCGCCAACGAGCGCTTCTTCCGCGACGCCGCCGGCCAGCATACGGGCCACCACCATGAAGGCGCCGACTACCTTTACAAAACGATGTCGGCCACCCTCTCCGGCGCCGACCACATTGCCCAGAAGGCCGGCCAGCGCAAGAACGCGCCCGCCTACCCCAACTCGCCGCTCGGCAAAGCGTTTAGCACCATCGCCTCGCTGATCCTGTCCGACCTCGACACGAAAGTGTATTATGTGTCGCAGGCCGGTTACGACACGCACATCAACCAGGAGCTCTACCACCAGCGCGCGCTGAAAGAGGTGAACGACTCGGTAGGCACCTTTATCAAAGACCTGAAGGAAAACCACCGCTTCGACGACGTGCTGCTGGTGACCTTCTCGGAGTTCGGGCGCCGCGTGGGGGAAAATGCCTCCAAGGGCACCGACCACGGCTGCGCCAACAACCTCTTTCTTTTTGGCGGCGGCCTGAAGCAGAAAGGCATCCTCAACGCCCTGCCGAACCTCGCCGACCTCGACCAGGGAGACATCAAGCATACCGTCGATTTCCGGCAGGTTTACGCCACGGTGCTCCAAAAATGGCTCGGCACCAGCCCCGCCGAGGTGCTGGGCGGCCGCTTCGAAACGCTGAATTTCATTTAGCGGTCCATTAAACGCGGCACGCGGCGGCCGGTCAAACCGCAAGCCTTATGCCCGACAACCAGACACACAACCAGCACCTGCTGTGGCGCGCCGGCTTCGGCCCGTCGGCCGACGACCTCGCAGCCACCGGCAGCAGACGCCCCTCCGAATGGTATGCCCGCCTGCGTGCCGCTTCCCAGGCGGAACCCGCCTATATCGATGCCGTAGACGATAGCCTCCGGAGCCTCGTGGCCGGCGCCATGGAAGGTGGGGCCATGGCGCGCCCTGAAGACGCCGACACCCGGCGCCTCCTCCGCGAGCGGAGCCGCCAGGCGGTAAAGACCCTCAACCTCACCTGGCTGGCGCAGCTGGTAACCAGCCCGCAGCAACTGCGCGAAAAGATGGCCTTCTTCTGGCACGGTCATTTCGCCGCCCGTAACCTGAACGTGTTTTACCAGCAGCAGCTCCTCGACGTCATCCGCCGAGGGGCGCTCGGCTCCTTCCGCACCCTGCTGCACGAAGTGTCGAAGTCGGCCGCGATGCTCAACTTCCTCAACGCGCAGCAAAACAAAAAAGACCATCCCAACGAGAACTTCGCCCGCGAAGTGATGGAGCTGTTTACGCTCGGCCGCGGACATTATACCGAAAACGACGTGAAGGAAGCGGCCCGTGCCTTTACCGGCTGGAGTGCCAACTTCCGAGGCGACTTCGTGTACCGCCGCGGGCAGCACGACGGGGGCCTTAAGACCGTGCTGGGCAGCACCGGCAACCTCGAAGGCGAGGCCGTGCTCGACCTGCTGCTGGCACAGAAGCAGACGGCCCGTCACATCACGCGGAAGATCTACCGCTTCTTCGTGAACGAGGAAGCCGATGAAAAGCGGGTGGACTGGCTGAGCGAGCGTTTTTACAGGAACGACTACAACATACAGGGCCTGCTCGACGACATCTTCGGCAGCACCTGGTTTTGTGAGGCAAAGAACATCGGCACCCGGATCAAATCGCCGATCGAGCTGCTGGTGGGGATGCAGCGGATGCTGCCCATGAAGCTGGCCAACGAAGAATCCCTGCTGCTGGTACAGCGTGTGCTGGGGCAGCAGCTTTTTTACCCGCCCAACGTGGCCGGGTGGCCCGGCGGCCGCAGCTGGATCGACGCTTCTACGCTGATGATGCGGATGCGGATCCCGATGCTGCTCAACGACCAGGACGACTTCAACGTGCGGCCGAAGAGCGACGACGACAGCACCGGCGGCCGCATGGAAGTCCAGCCCGCGGCGCAACGCGGCGGCGGGCGCGTCATCAACACCCACATCGAGTGGGCACGTTACACGAAGCACTTCGATGCGGTGCCGCGGCCGCAGCTGCTGCAAGCCCTGACCGGCCACCTGCTGCAAACGCCCCTGCGCGTGCCGGTGACCACGGTGCTCGGCTTTGTCAACGACAGCACCCGCGAGGCGTTCATCCGCAGCGCCACGCTGCAGGTGATGAGCCTGCCGGAGTACCAGCTTTGCTGAGATCGTGCGGCGAGAGGCGTCAACCATGCGCCTGCGCCGCCCGATCGGTTCAAATTTTTTCTTAACGGTGAGGCCGCTCACGCCTCACGCTTTACGCCTCACGACCATGCTTATCCAACGACGCACCTTCCTCCAGACCGGCTCCCTCGCCACGGCGGCCCTGTTCCTGCCGAAGTTTCTGAAAGCCTTCGAGGCACCCCAGGCCGTGCCGCCGGGCAATAAGGTCGTGGTGGTGCTGCAGCTCAGTGGCGGCAACGACGGCCTGAACACCGTTATCCCGGTGCGCAACGACCTGTATTACCAGGCGCGGCCGCGCCTCGGGATCGCGCGCGGCAAAGCGCTTTCCCTCACCGACGATGCCGGCCTGCACCCCGCGCTGACCGCCTTCGCCGACGCCTACCACGAAGGATCGCTGGGCATTCTCAATTCCGTGGGCTACCCCAATCCCGACCGCTCGCACTTCCGCTCCATGGATATCTGGCAAAGCGCTTCCGCCGCATCCGACTACTGGAACACCGGCTGGCTCGGGCGCTACCTCGATGCGCAATGCCAAGGCTGCAGCCAGCCGACGCAGGCCCTCGAGATCGACGATACGCTCAGCCTCGCGCTCAAAGGCAAAGATTTCAACGGGCTCGCCCTCAAAGACCCGAAGCGCCTCTACGGCACGGCCAACGAGCGCTTCTTCAAGCAGGTGGCCGGCGACTACGGTCCCGATCACCACGACGAGCAGCCCGTGGATTACCTCTATAAAACGATGGCTGGAACGCTTTCTTCGGCCGACTACATCTTTAAGCAATCGCGGCTGCATCCTACCGGGGCCACCTACCCGGCTACGGGCCTCGGCAAGGACCTCAAAACGATCGCCTCGCTGATCTTCTCCGACATCAATACGAAGGTCTATTACGTATCGCTCGGCTCTTTCGACACCCACGTAAACCAGGAGGCGCAGCAACAGCGCCTGTTTACGGAACTCAACGACGCCGTGGCCGCCTTCAGGGCCGATATGAAAGCGGCGGGCCGCTGGAACGACGTGCTGCTTTTTTCCTTCTCGGAGTTCGGGCGCCGCGTGGCGCAGAACGCCTCCGGCGGCACCGACCACGGCACTGCCAACAACCTGTTCCTGCTTTCGGGCGGCCTGAAGCAGCAGGGCCTCCTCAACGCCCTCCCCGACCTCGCTGACCTCGACGAAGGCGATCTCAAACATAAAGTGGACTTCAAGCAGGTGTATGCCACCGTACTGAACAAATGGCTCGGCGCCGATGATGCGGCGATTTTAGCGAAGAAGTATGAGCACCTACCCTTCATTTAGCGCCCCATCCCCAAACCCCTTCCCTCAGGGAAGGGGAATAGAAAAGCCCGGATCGCAAAGC
>NZ_SKFH01000013.1 GCF_004343705.1 Flaviaesturariibacter aridisoli | reverse complement strand
AAGCCGAGCAGCTGCAGCTGACCTCCAAGTACAAGTCCGAGTTCCTTGCCAACATGTCGCACGAGCTGCGCACGCCGCTCAACTCGTTGCTCATCCTTGCGCAACAGCTGTACGAGAACCACGAGGGCAACCTGACCGAAAAGCAGGTTCGCTATGCGAAGACCATCCACAGCTGCGGTGATGACCTGATCCAGCTGATCAACGACATCCTCGACCTGTCGAAGATCGAATCGGGTTACATCTCCACCGATTTCGTCAACGTGCGCTTCAACGAGATCACCTCGTTTGTGGAAACGACATTCAAGCACGTGTCGGAAAACAAGAACCTCAAATTCCTCATCGAAATGGACAAGCGCCTGCCCGACGTACTCGAAACGGACGTGCAGCGCCTCAACCAGATCCTCAAGAACCTGCTGTCGAACGCCTTCAAGTTTACCGAGAAGGGCGGCGTAACGCTGAAGATCTTCGAGCCGGACCGCAAGGCCTGGCGCTCGCAGGTGCCCAGCCTCGACAACGCCCGCCGGGTGGTGGCGTTCGAGATCCGCGACACCGGTATCGGTATCTCCAAAGACAAGCAGAACATCATCTTCGAAGCCTTCCAGCAGGCAGAAGGCTCTACCTCGCGTAAGTACGGCGGTACCGGTCTCGGCCTGTCGATCTCGCGCGGCCTCGCCGACCTGCTGGGCGGTGTGATCGAGCTCGATTCCGAACCCGGCATCGGCTCGGTGTTCACGCTGTTCCTGCCGATCGACTACAACCCCGATCACGTGAAGAAGGAAAAGCCGTCCTCGCTGACGATTTCCGAATACGAGCTGTCGAAAGACGAAGACTCGGCCATCATGACCGTGCCTACGGTAAAGCTGCCTGAAAGCCGCGACATGGAGGTATTTAACGAGATCATCAACGAAACCGGCGACGACCGCAATACCATCGGCGGCGACGACCGCGTGGTAATGGTGGTGGAGGATGACCTCCGCTTTGCCAAGATCATGGTGGACAAGGCGCACGAAATGGGGCTGAAAGCCGTGGTGGCTACGTCGTTCGGCGACGTGTTCGACCTGGCCAACAAGTTCCGCCCGGTGGCCGTCACCCTCGACGTGAAGCTGCCCGACGCCTCCGGCTGGCGTGTGCTCGACCTGTTCAAGAACGACATCAACTTCCGTCATATCCCCGTGCACCTCATCTCGGGCGAGGAAAACCGCCTGCTCGCCATGCAGCGCGGCGCCCGCTCCTTCAGCCTCAAGCCGCTGAAAAACGAAGCCCTGCACACGCTGTTTGAAGACATCGTTCGCTACAAGGACTACCGTCCGAAGCACGTGCTGGTGGTGGAAGACAATGAGATCGACTACTCCAGCATCGCCAAAATGCTGGTCCACGACGAGCATGTGGCCATCCACATCGCCGACACGGGCCGCCGGGCGCTGGAGATGATCAAGGAGCAGGAGTACGACTGCATCATCGTGGACTATATGCTGCCCGATATCGGCGGTATGGAGTTCATCCAGGAGATCAACAACGTGAAGAAGCTGGCGCTGACCCCGGTGATCGTGTACTCGGCCAAGGACTTCTCGCCCAAGGAGAAAACCCAGCTGAAGCAGTTCGCCAACCGCATCCTGCTGAAAGACGTGCAGTCGCTGGAGCTGCTCCTCGAAGAGGTGGTCCTGCATTTGCATATCGATCATAAGGATCTGTTGCCCGAGAAGCGCCGCATCATCGAGAACCTGCGCTCCCGCGAGGATGTGCTGGCCAACAAGACGGTGCTGGTGGTGGACGACGACGTGCGTAACCTTTTCGCCCTCACCACGGCCTTCGAACGCTACAACATCAACGTCATCACCGCGGAAAGCGGCCAGGAGGCGATCAATATCCTTGGCGAAAATAACCACGTGGATATGGTGCTGATGGACATCATGATGCCCGAGATGGACGGCTACGAAACGACACAGAAGATCCGCCGCGAACACAAGAACAACAATCTCCCGATCATCGCCGTAACGGCCAAGGCCATGAAAGGCGATCGCGAGAAGTGTATCGAGGCAGGTGCTTCGGATTATATCACGAAACCGGTTAAAATCGATCAGCTGCTCTCCCTGATGCGGGTATGGCTGTACAAATAAGAAGGAGCCTTCATGGTGGAAGTGACCAAAGACGCACAACTGGATAAATCCGACGTAAAGATCCTGGTGGTGGACGACCGGGAGGATAACCTCCTCTCGATCGAAACCATCCTGGAGCGCGACGGGTATCATATCCGGAAAGCCAACTCAGGCCGACAGGCGCTGAAGATCCTGCTCGCAGAGCACGACTTCACCCTGATCCTGATGGACGTGCAGATGCCTGATATGAACGGTTTCGAGACGGCTTCGCTGATCTACGAGCGCGAAAAGCTGCGGAATATCCCCATCATCTTCATCACGGCCCACAACAAGGATGAAGAGTACATGTTCAAAGGCTATAAGATGGGCGCCGTGGACTTTATCTACAAGCCCATCAACCCTGAGCTGATGCGCTTCAAGGTGAGTGTGTTTGCCGACCTGTACCGCAAAACGCACGAGCTGATGCAACAGGAGCGGAACCTGCTGGCTGCAAAGGCCAACCTGGAGCGCGAGATCGAGGAGCGGAAGATCAACGAAGAAAAGATCCGCCTGCTCAACGCCCAGCTGACGCAAAACAACAGCGACCTCAAGACGATCAACGAGGAGCTGGACCGCTTTGCGTACGTCGCCTCCCATGACCTGCAGGAGCCTCTCCGCAAGATCATGGTGTTCAGCGATGTGGTGGCCACCAAGCTCAGCGGCAAAGTGGAGCCCGATGTGCAGAATTCGCTCAACAAAATCGTGAAGGCCTCCGACCGGATGCAGAAGCTGATCAACGACCTCCTGAAGTTCTCGCGCCACGCCAGCTCTTCTGAAGATTTTGCCCGGGTTGACCTCGGCGAGGTGCTCCAGGAAGTGATCAGTGACCTCGAACAGGATATCCAGCAGAAGTCCGCCCAGGTGGAATTCAGCGGCATGCCTGTGCTCCAGGCCATTCCGAGCCAGGTGCGCCAGCTGTTCCAGAACTTGCTGGGCAATGCCCTTAAGTTCTCGCGCGACGGCGTGCCGCCCAAGGTGGAGATCTTTTCAGAATCGGTGGTGTACGAAAACGCCGAAGGCCGTCACCTCCGCCAGCACCGCATCGTGGTGAAGGACAATGGGATCGGCTTCGACGCCAAGTACGCCGACGACATCTTCGTGGTGTTCAAGCGCCTGCACAGCTACCATGAGTTTGAAGGATCGGGCATCGGACTTTCGATTTGTAAAAAGATCGTCGACCAGCATAAAGGCAGTATCCGCGCCACCGGCACGCTCAACCAGGGTGCCACCTTCGTGGTGACGCTCCCAGAGACGCAGGACTACAACGCCCTCGTGCTCCCGGACACGGCGTCGTCGATGGCCCCGGCTGCGGGTACGCATAGCTGAGCTTCTTAACATTATTTTGATACCAGCCCCGTTAAAAGCGGGGCTGGTATTTTTATTGATACAGGTAAGGCTGAAAAACACCCTAACCGTTCTGTAGACCTCTGCGGTCACAGACAGCCTTGTATGCTAACCTGTGATTCGTCGGGGGCTATGGCGCAAAACCCATGAGCTCATGAAAAAACTTTACGCTCTCATCCTGATGCTTTCGCTAACCGGCATCAGCCAGGCCCAACATTGCGATCTCGGCGACCTGCTCAGCTTTACCGGCTACAGCGTTTCGAAATTCGACGCCTACATCGGCAAGAAGTCGTATCACCGCGACTACGAATCGCCGCACGAGACGCGCAGCAACTACAACTACATCGAGGTGCGCAAGAACAAGAAAAAGGGAGAAGAAGTCGTGCACAAGCTTTCGTTCCTCGAAAAGCCCGGCGCGCCAGTGATCAGCTACCAGACCACGTCGCTGGACGAGTTCAACGACATCCGCCACGACCTGCGTAAGAAGGGCTTCATCTCCTATGTGGCTGAAGCCGACCCCATGAAGCCCCTGCTGTACCAGCAGGAGAACACGACGGTAGCCACTTCGGTGGAGATCCGCGACACGCTTACCTTCTACACGGTCAAAGTGGAAAAGGAAATGCTCCCGAAGATCCGCGATATCGTGCATGCCGAAGACCTGCTGCCGCTGAAGTCGCACGAATATCTCAGCGCCGTGTTCGGTCCGGCCAACGTGGTCCGCGACGTGTTTCATTACTCCTCCAACGACAGCAATTTCTGCTCGGTGCTGTTTCCCAACTCGCCGCGCGAAGTCATTTTTATCTGGGACGACGAGACCAACTTCCGCGATGTGTCTTTCCTCATCATCGGCGGCCACCTGATGACCAACAATAACCTCGGCACCAGCAACTCGATCTCGTCCAACGAATGGCAATCAAAGCAGGGCGTGAGCGTGGGGATGAAGCTGGAAGAGCTGCAGGCGCTGAACGAGGACAAACTCAACTTCTATGGCTGGAGCTCCGAGCAGCCCGGCGTGCTTACGAAGAGCAATAAAGGCAAACTGGATTTTAACCACCTCGGCGTGGTGCTGAGCTGCCTCAACTGCATCAACAACCCGGCAATGGAAAAGTATACGGTAGACTCCGACCGCGCCGTTCAGGAGGAGCGGAAAGTGTATGTTTCTTCGATCGTGATCATTCCCGACAAGGAAAAGAACAAGGCGACCGCTACGCGGTAGGGGCACGCACACAATGCAGATAACGCACTTAAAAGAAACGCCAGCGCGTCGCGATGGCGTTTTTCTATTTTTTGTGAAAACTGTTCAGCACGACCCGCGTTATCCGCGTGCACAAAAAAAGCCGGAGGCTTTCACCCCCGGCTCCTGCTCTATCCACACGGTTCTTATCCACTCATTTTCTTGGTCATATCCACGAGCAACGCCTGGTTGAACAGGTCGCCGAGCAGGGTGGGCTGCGGGGCAGCGCGCTCCACGGGGCCGAGCTGCTTGTATTGGGCCTGTTGCTGGTCTTTCAGTTTTATATAAGCACTGTGGCGCTCCTGGCGGAATTTGTCGAGCAACTGCAGCAGGAGCTGCATGTTCACGAGCGTCTTGATGGGGCCATAATAGCCGGCACGGGCGCGTTGCAGGAACAGGATGATGTCTTCGGGACCGAGGTAGTCCTCCTGCGCCGAGATCATGATCTCGCAGGCGGCCACGCTCACCCTTGTTTCGGTAGGGCGCTTGTAGGCCGGTAGGTTCATCGTGGCGATGAACTCGCGGAGCATCATCAGCAGGAGCTTGTGGGCTGTATTTTTTCCGTAGCGCGTCATGAGGCCCGGGATACGGTCTTCAACCGGGAGCGCCAGCAGCTTGTCCCACTGCACCTCGTGTCCCACCTGGTACTGCTGCTGCACCAGGCCCGCCATCAAACCGTATTCCACCGTGGCCGTATAATTACGGCTGGAAGCGCGCGCTGTCTTCGGCTTGCCGTCGGGCGCGGGATTCGGGGTATTCTTATAATTGATCTTTCGTATCATGTTTTGTTTCTCCTATGTCGTCATCCCGTTGCACCCCAACGGGATTTGTACTTATCCTGTTTTCCGGTAATGCAGGCGCAGCATCCGCAGGCGCTGGTAGAGGCTGCCAAGCAGCAGGTGCGCGTTGCGGTCATCGAGCCCAAAGGGATGCCATTGCTCTTCGGCGTCCATGACCTGCAGGGTGCCGTCCTCGGCCAGGGCTACGGCCCAGGCGGCGAAGGGCGGCGTGTGCGGAGTGAGCTTCACCTGCACGGCGCTCTCGAAGTAGAGGGGCGCATCGACCGACAGTTCGCGCACCAGGATGCGGCAATCATTCAATAGCGTGGTCATTTCGCGGAAAGGGTTATTCGATAGGTTGACTTCGAAGCTTTGAAGGCGCCTTCGATCACTTCGCCGGTTTCGTGGTCTACACCGATGCGGCCCGGGGCGATGGCGCGTAGGCGTTCCTCCAGCAACTTCTTATGGTCGCTGAGTAAACGGAGCTGGGCATCCAGCAGGCGCCAATCGGCGTTGCTGCTGTAGTCGTAATGCACACCGGCCTCACAGGCTTCGATCCGGGCGCCCGAAGCGGTCACCAGGCGACCCTGGTGCTTGGCCAGCTCGTCGCGCAGGAACTGGATGTAACGTTCGTCCTTTCGCATCGTCTTCACAAACTCTTCCATCGCCGCCAGCGCTTCCGCGACCTGGAACACGCGCCCGTCTTCGAGCACGCGTTCCACGGACTGATCGGCGAGGTCGCGTATTTGCCGCTTGGTCAGGCCTTCTCGTATGGCGGGTAAAGCCCCTTGGTTATGCGGCAGTGAGTTTTCCATTGATCGTATTTCTTCGGTTAGCAATCAATTGCTGCAGGAGCGGGTTGGCGTCCACTTCTCCCTTGTTTTTCGAGTACAGCTCCACGAGCTCCTTTTGGGTGCCGCAGGCTTCCACCCAGGTGTGCCAGTCGGAACCGGGCTTCACCACGACGAAGGCCTCTTCGCCCTGCTCGCACCACTGTGCAATGAGCTGGCCGGTCTTTTCGTCCGGCACAAAGGCGGGCTTTCCCATGAACAAACCCGTACGGTCTTTGGAAGCTGTGGCCATGTGGCGCATGTCGAGCTCGAGGTTGATGGTGAGTTCGTACTCAAAACCTTCGCGGGTCACCTCGCGGAGACCGGCCTTTTCCACTTTCACCTTGCCCGATGCTTCCTTGATCATCTCATAGTCCTGCTTGCGGCGCACCGTGGTGATCACGTGGCAGGAGCTATGGAGGATGGCTTCCAAAAACGCCTGGTGACGCGGGGTCACACGGGCCCAGTCCTGGTACTTGCCGCCGAGGCTTTCCACGATCTCGAGGCAGCCGCCTTTGCCTTCCCACTCCTGCGAGATAGAGTCGATGATGATGACTTCCATGCCGGCCTTTTCGCAGGCACGGATAGCCTCCACGTAGCGCTCCGGTGAGAAGGGGGCGGTGAGGGGCAGCACGTTGAAGTCGCCCATGTGCGCATAGAGGTCGGCCGAGCCGTTCTCCGTGTCGATGATGGCTACTTTCGACAGGTCGCCCACGAGGCCCTTGGCGATGAGGATGGCGCTGTAGGTCTTACCGCCGCCCGAAACAGCACTGAGGCCGAGGCGGATCTTTGCTTGCTTTCTTGTTGCCTTTCTTAATTGCATGGTATATCGTATTTATCGTACTCGGTAGGAGTTTCAGATCTCAGATTTTTGATTTCAGAATGGAATCCGAAATCCGACATCTGGAATCGGAGATATTATGCGGCCTTGGCCGCGTTTTCCAGCTGCCCGGCGAAGTAGCGGATGGCCGCTTCCTCCAGGTCTTCGAGCTGGCCGGTTACTTCCAGCACCAGGCGGATGTCGGTGCCGTTCCATTTCACAAAGTCAATATCCACGCTGTAGCGGTCGAAGACGTCGATGGGAGAGGCGTCGGGGTTGAAGTAGCCCTTGCCCTCGATCACCAGGTCGCCCACGTGCTCGGTCACAATTTTGAGGTCGCGAACCACTTTGTGCTTCAGGGGGTAGTGAAAAACAAACTCTTTTTCAATGCGCTTCATCATCACTTGTTTTTGTGAACTATTGTCCTAAATTTGTGAAGCATAAAGTTACTATTTTTCACTTTATGCACAAGAAATTCACATTTTTATTCGCAATTGCTTAACACGCGTTATGACCAGTCCCAACATCAAGGAAATCAGGCAGTTATACAATCTCACCCAGGAAGAATTCGCACAGGCGCTGGGGATTACTCGGGAATTGGTAAACAAAATGGAGAAAGGCAGGTGCGGCGTGAGCAAGGCTACCCGCCTGCTCATCCGTAGTTTCCAGGAGGCCCGGAAAAGTGATGATTTTTCACATCCCGCTGTTAGCGATGTGCAAATTTTCGGCGCTGCCGCCCGCCCCTCGCGGCCACAGCCTTATTTCCTCGAGCGGCAGTCCCGGCAGGGCAGCCACCGCGCCACCGAGGTGCCGCTGGTGGGCATCAAGGCCCAAGCCGGTTATATCCGCGGATTCGAGGAAACCGATTACCTCGACACGCTGGAAAAATACGCCCTGCCCCCCGGCGTCAACCCCACTGGCGCTGTTTGGAGCTATTTCGAAGTGGACGGTGAGTCGATGGAGCCTACTTTTTATTCCGGCGACCTGCTGCTGGCCTCGATGCTGCCGCAGGAAGACTGGCATGATGTGAAAAATTTCTGTGTGTATGTATTGCTCACTACCACGCAGCTGATGGTGAAGCGCGTATACCGCAAGAGCGACCAGGAGTGGGTACTAATCTCCGATAATGAGGAAGCCGCGCCGCAGGTGCTTCTGCCCGTTTCCGATCTGAAGCAGGTATGGACCTTCCGCCGGCATATCCGCGCGAAGCTGCCGCAGAAGGAATTCAAGATCACCGCCTAGCCCAACCCGCTCCTCTCGACCCTCCCCGAAGAGGAGGCTGTATTGACACCAAACAAAGAACGGATGCCTATGGCATCCGTTCTTTGTTACCGCAACTCCCTGCCCTTCGGGGGGAGCCGGGGGCTACTTCCGCGGGCCATTCCGGTGATGGTTCTTCGGCCGGTTGTTGCGCACATCTTTCGCATTGTGCGTTACGTCATCGCCTTTCGTGTCCTGCTCTTCCTTCGAACGGCTGTCGATATCGTCGCGGATATCGGGACGCGGCCGGTGGCTCGCAAACTGTTTGCTCTGCATATTGTTCTGGGATCTTGCTCCTTTCATAACATACGATTTAATAAGCATAAGTTCCGCAAAACCGTACCAGAAAAAAACGCTGATCCAGGCTCTCAGAACTCAGATTTAATGCAGAGTGCCGCAAGCCACCGGTCCTGGAATTGGCGACGCCTGGATAAGATTCAGTCCCCGATCTACCCGTCGCGACGCAGACGGTCCAGGATCTCGTCGGCGGCGCGTTTGCCCGTTTGCAGGGCGGCCTCAACCGTACCGATGATCGGGCCATCGCAGAGGCCTTCACCGGCGAAATAAAGGGTGCTGGCAACGGGTGCTGCTGCGTCCGCCACGTAGCGGCTGCCGGAAACCACTTCATACGAATAGCCGCCCTGCGTGTAAGGGTCCTGCTGCCAGTTGTGAAAATAATGGCCCCGGAGCTGCACACGAAGCACCTCGTCATCGATGCCGAAGATCTGCCCGAGGGAATGCAAGGCTTCCGAAAGCAATTGCGCGTCGCTATAGCCGGCCAGGCGCTCCGCCGATGGGCCCGCCTTCCAGCCGGTAAGCAGGTTGCCTTGCTCGCGCGCGCCCGTCCACCACGTTGGGATCGGTGCCTCGCTGAACAGGAAACCCAGGTCCGGGGCGGCATTCCGGCACAGGGAGGCATCTTCCCAAAAGCGAACTGAAAAGGAGAACACTATTTTGACCACGGCGCCGTAGCCTAACTGCTGCACGGCGCGTTCCTTTTCGGGAAGGGCTGGGGTGAATCGTACAGCACCGGAGCGCCATACGCCGATGGGTAAGGTAAAAACGAGTTTGTTTCCCTGGAAAGATCGACGGTTCGTCAGCACGTTCACTCTGCCGGGCGCCCACTCGATCACCGCGGCCATTTCTTCCAGGAAGAGGTGTACGCCGGCATCCCTGCAGGCTTGGGCCAGGTATTCCAGGATTGGTCCATAGCCGGTAAAGGGCCGCTCGTCGTCTTCGTGATCCGCTTCTTCCAGCTCGCGGCGAAAGGCCAGTGTGCTGGCGGCATCAGTGCGGGCCGCGTAATAGCCTTCGGCGTAGCGCCGTACCTGCTCTTTTGTATCGTTCCATTGCGGTCCTTGCAGGTAACGCTCGAAGAACTGCGCCAGGGGCAGGTCTTCGGACACTTCCTTCAGCCGTTCGCGGAGTTCGTCTTCGCGGTCGATGAAGGTCCAGGTGGCTTCGAGGCGGCCGTCGTGGTGGCGGTAGATCTTCCCGGCAGAGGAGGCGCTGCCGTTACCCGAGCGACGCAGCACTTCCTTGCTGAGCGCACCTTCGCCATGAATGAATTCGGCACCCAGCTCGCGCGCACCGCCGTCCTGCACCGTAAGCACACGGCCACCTACGCGGTCGCGCGCCTCGATGACGGCCACGCGCTTCCCGGCAAGCGCCAGCTCGTGGGCTGCATACAGGCCGGCGGCACCGGCGCCGAGGATGAGAACGTCGTAATTATCGGGCATGAGGACAAGTTGTTCGTTTGTCGTTTGTGGTTTGCAGCTCCGCGATGGGCTACCCTGTTTCGCGGTGCGTCAGCCCACCTCCTCCAACAAACCACAAACCACAAACAAAAAACCCCGCCGGCGGCGGGGTTTTTCTTATGCGATGGTGATGCTCTCGTCGAGGTATACATCCTGGATGGCCTGCAGCATCTGCACGCCCTGTTCGAAGGGGCGCTGGAAGGCTTTTCGGCCGAGGATGAGGCCCATACCGCCGGCGCGCTTGTTGATCACCGCGGTTTGTAAGGCTTCCACGAGGTCGCTGTCGCCCTTGCTTTCGCCACCGGAGTTGATCAGGCCTACGCGACCGTTGTAGCAGTTGAGCACCTGGTAGCGGGTGAGGTCGATCGGGTGATCGGTAGTCAGTTTTTCGTACACCAGCTTATGTGTTTTACCGTGTTTGGTGGCATTGTAACCGCCGTTGTTGGTGGGGAGCTTCTGCTTGATGATGTCGGCCTGCAGCGTCACGCCGAGGTGGTTGGCTTGGCCGGTGAGGTCGGCGGAAGTGTGGTAGTCCACGCCGTCCACTTTGAAGCCGTTGTTACGGGTATAGCACCACAGGATGGTGGCCATGCCGAGCTCGTGAGCGTATTCGAAAGCTTCGGCCACTTCCTTCAGCTGGCGGGCGCTTTCGGCAGAACCCCAGTAGATCGTAGCGCCTACGGCAACAGCGCCCATGTTCCAGGCGCTCTTGATGGAGCCGAACATCGTCTGGTCGAAGCGGTTCGGCATCGACAGGAATTCGTTGTGGTTGATCTTAACCACGAAGGGGATCTTGTGCGCGTATTTGCGGGCCATGATGCCGAGCACGCCGTAGGTGGAAGCCACGGCATTGCAGCCGCCTTCGATGGCGAGGCGGATGATGTTCTCGGGATCGAAATAGATCGGGTTGGGGGCGAAGGCCGAACCGGCGCTGTGCTCAATGCCCTGGTCGACGGGGAAGATGGAGCAATAGCCGGTATTGGCTAGGCGGCCGCTGCCAAGCAGCTGCTGCATCGAGCGCAGGACCTGCGGGTTGCGGTTGCTGTTCACCCAGATATCGTCCACGTGCGTGGGCGTGGGCAGGTGCAGGGTCGACTTATCGATGGTTTGACAAGTGTGGTTGAGCAGGTACTCTGCCTGGGAGCCAAGAAGTTCGGCTATTTTTTGCGCCATAAGGGTTGTGTTTGAGGTGCGGCAAATATAGTCTATTGGTTAATTGGTACCGGGGCCAGCCAACCTTTCAGAACCGGACAAAACTTTTCAACAGCTCAAACGACTGCTTTTCGCAGGCGTACCAGCTGTTCCAGCAGCCCTTCAATGAGGTCTAGCCGGAGCATATTGGCGCCGTCGCTGAGTGCGCAGGCAGGGTCGGGGTGTGTTTCGATGAACAGTCCGTCGGCGCCCGTGGCGATGGCCGCCTTGGCAATAGTGCCGATGAGTTGCGGGTTGCCGCCCGTGATGCCGCCGGCCTGGTTCGGCTGCTGCAGCGCGTGGGTGCAATCCATCACCACCGGCGCGCCCGACTCCTGCATCCAGGGAATGTTGCGGTAGTCAACCACGAGGTCCTGGTAGCCGAAGGTGGTGCCGCGCTCGGTGAGGATCACCTGCTCGTTGCCGGTGCTGCGGATCTTGTCGGCGGCAAACTTCATCGATGGCCCGTTGAGGAACTGGCCTTTCTTCACATTCACCACTTTGCCGGTGCGGCCCGCGGCGAGCAGCAGTTCGGTCTGGCGGCAGAGGAAGGCCGGGATTTGCAGGATGTCGGCGTACTTCGCCGCCTCTTCCGCCTCCGGCTCGGAGTGAATATCGGTGGTGGTCGGAAGGCCAAAATGCCTGCCGGCCTTTTGCAGCGTGCCGAGCCCGAAGGTGTCGCCATGGCCCGTAAAGGAAGTGGCACTCGTGCGGTTGGCCTTGCGGTACGAGGCTTTCAGCACCAGCGGGATGCCCAGTCGCTTGCACACGGCGGTGAGGTGCGCGCCGATCTCAAAAACATTTTCCTCGCTTTCCACCACGCAGGGGCCGGCGATGAGAAAGAACGATTTCGGGTCGTATTGCTGGCCTTCAAAGAGGCGTTCGAGGTATGCGGGAATCATGGCGCAAAGATAAGCGGCGATACATCGTCTGCTGAGCCGCCTTCGGCGAAGAGAACGAACGCAGATCCATTATGATTTTCAGGATGAGCGCCGATTTTCCTTGGCGTGCGTCAAATCATAAATAATCACAATAAATCTGCGTATCCCGCTTCAGCGGGATCTGCGTTCTTTCTCTACCGCCGGGCTGCTAAGGAAAAGCTCTCATCCGCCGGAAATAAAGTTGCACGGCACCGTTAGGGAGCTGTACCTTAAGGGGGATAAGCAGTGTGTACCTCGTACACTTTGTGTAGGGGTTACGCAGGCAAACACACATTAACCACAAACCGCTTGCTACATGAAACGCTTCACAAGGGTGCTCTGCATCGTCCTGTTCCTACTGTCCCTTTCCCGTATTTCTACTGCACAAAATCCCTGGAACGGAAAGGTCGTCTTCCAGGGTTTCTGGTGGGATTACTGGAACAACAATTACCCCAACGGCTGGGCCAATTACCTGGCCGACCTGGCGCCGCGCCTCAAGGCGATGGGCATCGACGCCGTCTGGATCCCGCCTTCCGTCAAGAACGCTTCCACTTCTTCCAACGGCTACTCGCCCTTTGATCAGTACGACCTCGGCGACAAATACCAGAAGGGGAGTACAAAGACCCGACTCGGAAGTAAAGACGAACTCCTTCGCGCCATCGCTGTGCTCCACGCCAACGGCATCGACGTGATCCAGGACGTCGTGTTCAACCACATGGACAATGCCGGTTCTGCCAACGGCTCGGGCGGATCCGACCCGGCGGCCAACAACGGCGACGGCAATACGTACAAGAACTTCCGCTACGTGAGCTACACGAAGCCGGCCACCGATGAAACGGCCACCAACTACCTCGCCCGCAACGGCCGCTGGCCGAAGAACTGGCCCAATTACCATGCTACCGCCAGCCACAACTGCAACACCGGTGATATTTGCGCCGCCTGGTTCGGTCCCGACATTTGCTACGTAGCCGGCGCCTACGGGCAAAGCTCCAACGCCACGTTCAACCCTACGCAGGGCTCCGACTGGATGCGCAGCGGCGCCCGCAACTGGTTTGTGTGGATGAAAAAGCAAACCGGTGTCGACGGCTTCCGCCTCGATGCCGTCAAGCACTTTGAATCCTGGGCCACGCAGGATTTCCTGTATAATGCGAAATACAATGCCGGCTGGGCCAATGGCGGCGCCAACATGTTTGCCGTTGGCGAATACGTAGGCAGCGCGGCCGAGCAGGATGCCTGGATCAGCTCGGTCAAAACGTCCAACGGCGGCACCGAAGACCTCACGGGTACCTTCGACTTTTCCTTGCGCCAGGCCGTGAAGAACATGGTCAGCGCCGGCGGCTCGTACGACCTCGGCTCGCTGCCATCCGCGCAGCAGGCCAACCGGTATCGCACGGTACCCTTTGTAAACAACCACGATACTTTCCGGCCTACGAAAGACGCCAACGGTAATTATACGGGCTGGGATGCCGGAAACGAGCTGGGCGGCGGGCATATCGATCCCTTCGACGCGCGCCTCGCCGCAGCTTATGCCGTGACCTTCGCGGTGGACGGCTCGCCGCAGGTGTTCTTTGAAGACCTGTTCAACCTGGGCAACACTGCCAAGCGCTACACGCACCTGCCTACCTCGGCCACCGACCTGCCCCAGCGCGACGACATCGCCAACATCATCTGGTGCCACCAGAAGCTCAATTTCAAAAAGGGCTCCTACAAGGTGCGCTGGCAAGCCGCCGACCTGCTCCTCATTGAGCGTGGCTACAAGGCCGGCCCCGAGGCTTCCTACGCTATTATCGGTGTCAACGACAACTGGAACACCTGGCAGAGCGCCACGATCCAAACTGATTTTGGCGCCAACAAGCAGCTGCACGACTATTCGGGCGCCAACGCCAGCGACATCTGGACAGACGGCAGCGGCAAAGTGACCATCTGGGTGCCGCCCTGCGACGGTTCGAACCTGCGCCGCGGCTATTGCATCTGGGGACCCGCCGGCATTACAGGCGGCTTTGCTCCGGCACAACGCAGCACCACGCAGGAGTGGGAGATGGACAATGACCTCGGCGACAGCCATGCTTCTTCGCTGGGACAAGGTGGCGCGTTGCCGGCATCTTCCACCGCGCTGCGCTATGCGGGCAAAGTGTTCGACCAAAGCGGCAAGACGATCACCGTAAACGTGTTTCCCAACAACAGCACCTATAGCCTCACCGTAGGCATCTACAGCAATACCGATGCTTTGCTTACTTCCACCAGCGGCACCGGCACGCTCACGCTGAGCTACACGCCTGCATCGACGGGCTTTTACAAGATAAAGGTGCGCAACACGAGCACGACGAACCCCTCGCAGAAATTCTGGGTGAAAGCCACCTACACAGCGCCGCTCACCGCTTCGACGGCAACTTACCCGGCACGGATGCATCCGCAGGCGGTGGCTGAGCCAGAAACAGCGGCTTCCACCGACGCTTCCATTACAGTGTCGGCCGCGCCCGGAAAGGCGACCGTGCGGTTCCAGAGCGAGCCCGGCCGATATGAAGTGGCGCTGTATGCTGCCGATGGACGCCTGCTGCGCCGGATCCCGGAACGCACCTATGGCGCCGGCTGGCAAGCGGTAGAAATACCGGCCCGTCTCAGCGCCGGCACCTACGTGGTGCAGGTAAGCGGCAATGGCGGCCAGCGATCTGCCCGCGTGCTGGTAGCTCACTAAGCCACTCACCGATTACATTGAAAGAGCCCTGGGAGACCGGGGCTCTTTTTCGTTTTAACACCCTGGCACCCCATTACCCCATCACCCCATTCTCCCATTCTCCCATTATCTTCGCGCCAGCCTATATGAAACAAGAAAAAATCCTCGTGATCGGTGCGTCCGGTCAGATCGGAGTGGAGCTGACCCTTGCCCTCCGCCAGCGTTACGGCGCCAACAATGTGATCGCCTCCGACCTGCGCGAGCAGAATCCGCTGCTCGAAGGCACCGGCCCGTACGTGTCGCTCGACGTCATGAACAAGGAGATGCTGCACGTGCAGGTGATCCGTCAGAACGTAACGCAGATCTACCTGCTGGCCGCGATCCTGTCGGCCACGGGCGAGAAGAACCCCAACCTCGCCTGGCACCTCAACATGCAGGGCCTGCTCAACGTGCTCGACATCGCGCGCGAGGAGAAGCTGACGAAAGTATACTGGCCCTCGAGCATCGCTGTATTCGGTCCTACGTCGCCGAAGCAGCAGTGCCCCCAGCAAACCATCATTGAGCCGACCACGGTGTACGGCATCTCGAAATACGCCGGCGAGTTCTGGTGCAACTACTACCACATGAAGTTCGGCGTCGACGTGCGCTCGCTTCGCTACCCGGGCCTCATCTCGTACAAATCGGCGCCCGGCGGCGGCACCACCGACTACGCCGTGGAGATTTACCACGAAGCGCTGTCCGACGGACGCTACGACTGCTTCCTGAAAGAGGATACCTACCTGCCGATGATGTATATGCCCGACGCCATCCGCGCCACCATCGAACTGATGGAGGCCCCGGCCGAGCAGATCAAGGTGCGCACTTCCTACAACTTATCCGGCATGAGCTTTTCCCCCAAAGAGATCGCTGCCGAGATTCAAAAACACATCCCTGGTTTCCGCATCAGCTATGAGCCCGACTACCGGCAGTCCATCGCCGACAGCTGGCCGCAAAGCATCGACGACTCCGTGGCGCGCCGCGACTGGGGCTGGAAGGAAGAATACGACCTGGCACGCATGACCGAGGATATGCTGGCGAACCTGAAGAAATGAGGATCCTGTCTGTAGTAGCCCTGTGCGGTCTCCTGGCCGCCTGCAGCTGCGGTGAGCGAAAAGCGAATGTGGAAGGCCCGGTGCCGGACTCGGTACTCACCGTGATCGATTACAAAGCCTTCCTCGCCGGTCTCGATGCCGCCGACGTCGGCTCCATGACCAAGGCGGTGCGGCAGTATGCGCCGGCCTTCGCAAAGTTTCCGGTAGTGCAGCGCGACAGCGGCTATGCCCTGTTCGAAGCTTTTTACGACCGCGTCGATTCGGCCATCAATGCAGGCATGGACCGCGATACCACCAACTACGAGCCGCTCACCGACGAGGAAGTACGTGGCCTGTCCAACCCGGTGCCGCCCGACCTGAAAGCCAAAAACGATCGCCTGCGCGCAAACGGCTTCCGCATCACTTCGTCGGAGGGCATTCCTTTCTTTGAAAAAGACCGCGCCTGGCTCGAACCGTATTTCTACAAGTACCTGTCCACGCAGATGCGGCAATACCTCGAGCAGCTCCGGAAGGAAGACGACCAGCGCTTTACCGATGACGCGGCCGTACTTATTTCCGCCACCGAGTTTGCCGACCGTACCGTTTGGTGGGAAAATTTTGATAAAGCGACGCCGCGTTTTCCGTTGCGGGCTTCGGTAAACCGGATCCGCAAAGGTTACCTCACCGCGCTGATGCAGGGGATGGATAATTCGCCGGTGCGCGATTTCGAAACGGGCCGCCTCAGCAGCTATTACGACGAAGCCTGGCGCTACCTTGTTGCACACTACCCGAATTCAGACGCGGCCCGCCTCCTGCTTCCGTATCATGCCGCCTGGCAACGTGCAGACACGGCTGCCGTAAACGTCCTGCTGCGTACCTATCGAAGCTCCGGGCAGGTAGATGATTGGGGCGATCCCGCAGACTAAAACCGGAGCTGTCCGGCAGCTGGGTGATCTTGCCTAATCTGTACAATCAGCGATCGCCGATAAGCCGGTGCTCATATGCATACTTGATCAGCCCAAGCACGCTGTTGGTGCCCGTTTTGCGAAAAATATTCTTGCGGTGGGTTTCCACCGTCCGCTCTGAGATGAAGAGTTGCTCCGCGATCTGTTTATTGCTTTGCTCTTTTTCGATCAGCCCGATGATCTCTATCTCGCGGTCGGTGAGGTGCGCTTCCACGTTCTCGCGGCGGCGTTGTTGCGATCGTTCCAGCCCAACGAGCACTTCTTCGCTGAAGTAGATGCCGCCCGCGGCGATCTTTTCGATGGCGTGCACGAGCTCTTCTTTCCCGATGTTCTTGAGCACGTAGCCGGAGATACCCGATTCTTCGATCATGTCGCTCACCAGCTGTCCTTCGCCGCTCATCGAAAGCGCCAGGATCTTGATGCCGGGGTGCTGTTGCCGCACTTCACGCGCCAGCACGTTTCCGGGCATGCCGGGCATCATTACGTCGGTGAGCAGCACGTCGACGTGCTCCTTTTTAAGGAGGGCCGCAACTTCGGTGGGGTCGTTGGTGGCGAAGGCGAAATGAAAGCGCGGTTCGTTGCGAAGCAGGGACTGCAGGCCGTCGATCACGATCTGGTGGTCGTCTACAAAGGCAAGCGCAATTTTTTTCATGTGTCGGTGGCGGTTAAAGTAGTGGCAGCGAGCGGCACGCGGATCAATACCACGGTGCCTCGCCCGGGGCTGCTGTCGAATTCGACGTCGCCCTTCAGGTATTCCACGCGGGTGCGGATATTTCGGAGGCCCATGCCCTCGGCGGCGGCTGCGGCGGGGAAGCCGCGGCCGTTGTCTTCGATGGTGGCGGTCAGTTCGTCGTGGTCACGGGCAATGGCGATGTCGAGGGTATCAGCCCCGGAATGTTTGATCACGTTGTTGACACATTCCTGGATCACGCGATACAGCACGGTCTCCACCTGCGGGTCGAGCCGGGTTTCCAGCCCGGAGGTATACAGGTGCACCTGCAGGGCGCGGTGATCGATCTTATCTACAAATTCCCGTACGGCGGCCGCCAAGCTGTTTTTGAGCAGCGCGTTGGGCATCATGTGGTGCGCCACGGAGCGCACCTCTCGGCAGGAGTCGTCTACCAATCCTACGATCTGCTCGAAGTCGGCGCGGGTGCCGGGATGATCCATTACGAGGCGGTGGCCGAGGGCCGACAGGTTCATCCGGGCGGCGCTCATCAACTGGCCTACGCCGTCGTGCAGGTCATTGGCGATGCGCTGTCGCTCCGATTCTTCGGCCGACAGGATAGCGCGGGTGGCGAGCTCCTGCTGCTGCAGGATGGCGGCCTGCATCCTTGCTTCCTGCGCCAGCCGGCGGCGGCGGTGAAAGTTCCAGCCCAGTGCGCCGCCGAGAAGGAGGAGCCCGGCGCTTGCAACCAGCAGCAGGCGCTGGCGTCCGAGCTGGTAGGCTTGGTCGCGGATCGTTTGTTCTTTCTTCAGGGCTTCATAGCGCGCATTGAGTTCTTCGATCTGCTCGGCGCGAGCCACGGAGAAGAGGCTGTCCTGCAGCTGTGCCCGCCGCCGGTACAGGGCCAGCGCGCCCGCTGCATCACCTTCGGCCTCGGCCGCCCGCGCCAGCAGGTCGTAGTTGTTGCGCAGCAGCTCGCGGTACCCCATAGCCGTGGCCATACGTATGGACGTATCCGCATAGGAACGCGCCCGTACAGGTAGGTGCATCGCGAGGTACAGCTCGCCGATATCTGCAAAAGAAATGGCGAGCGAAAAAGTGTCGCGCAGCCGCTTGCGCAGGTTCAGCACCTGCTGCTGGTAGTCGAGGGCCTTCGTGTATTTACTTTGAAGCAGGTATACGCCCGCAAGGTTGCCCAGCGCATACGTGATGCCCAGCGTGTCGTCGCGTTGGCGGTCGATGGCAAGAGAGGCTTCATAGCGAGTGATGGCGGCCGGGTAGTTCCCGGCATATTCGAACACGACGCCCGATTCGTTGAGGATCATCGAAACGCCGGCACTGTCGGCAAGGTTGCGGAAGAGCGCTAATGCTTTGTCGTAGTGCTGCAGCGCGCGCGGCAGGTCGCGGGTCTTGCGGTACAACTTGGCCAGCGCGTTGTAGCTGTGGCCGAGGGCCGCGGCCGGCGGCAGTTGCTCGAGCTTCTGGATCGATCCGTAGAAATACCGGGCGGCGGACGGATAGTCGCCCTTGAAGTAATAGGCTTCGCCGATGTAGCGCTCAATGCGGGCAACGCCGGTGGAGTCCTTGTGCCGGCGCGACAGCCCGAGGGCCTCGGTGCCGAGCTCGAGCACGTCGTCGAAATCGCGGGTGACGCTCCGCTCCAGGAAGGTAAGGTACAGGTCAAGGCGCTTGCCATAGGCGGGCTCGGCGGCGACCTGCCGGCGCAGGGCTTCTTTTTCCTGGGCGGTTGCGCAAAGGCAAAGCCCGAGGCAACACAACAGGAGCGCCTTTCTCATAGCTACAGGTTAGTTTCCTGTAGGAAAGGTAAGGAAAAAGGCTTAGCGGGCGGCGCTTAGAATCCTAATACGTCGCTCATCCGGAACACCCCTTTTTTCCCGGCCAGGAACTCGGCGGCCTGCACGGCGCCCGTAGCAAAACCTTCGCGGTTGTGGGCCGTATGGATGATCTCGATGTCGTCGATTGGCGAGGTATACCGCACGTGGTGCGTACCCGGCGCCGGGTCGGTGCGCTCGCTGCGGATGACGAGGTCCGTGGGTGCGGAGGCGGTTTCTTTCACCCACTGAACTTTGCGGTCGAGGGCGGCGAGCACCTGCTCGGCGAGGGTAACTGCGGTGCCGCTGGGCGCGTCGAGCTTGGCGGTATGATGGATCTCTTTCAGCTCAACGTCGTATTGCGGTTGCCCGTTCATGAGGCGCGCCAGCAGTTTGTTCACTTCGAAAAAGAGGTTGACGCCGATGCTGAAGTTGGAAGCATGGAGAAAGGCACTGCCGTTGTCCGTAGCAATGCGGGCGGCTGCTCCCAGCTGCTCGTTCCAGCCCGTGGAGCCGCTTACGACGGGGACGCCCCATTCGAGGCACTGACGCACATTGGCGAAGGCACTACCGGGACCGGTGAACTCAATGGCTACATCCGCCTGGCGTAGATTTTCCTGCGTGAACTCGTCGCGGTTGTCGAGGTGGATACGCAGCACCACATCGTGGCCGCGTTCCTGGGCGATGCGGTCGATCAGCTGGCCCATCTTGCCGTATCCGATAAGTGCGATCTTCATGCGTCAAAGGTAGCACGCAGATCGCGCAGATAACGCAGATAAGAAAGCCATCGCGTAGCGATGGCTTTGTGTTTGTAGCAAATTATTGATCCGTGGTATCCGCGCGATCCGCGTGTCCTTACCGAAAGCTCAGTACGAGGCTCACGCCGTTCGTCCCGGCCATTTCGCTGTAGCCGCCTTTGAGCCGAAGACTCAGGTCGGGACTTACGTCGAAGGTCTTCAGGTGGGCGTCTACTGAGGCATCGACCACCTGCAGGCCCCACATGATGATGATAAAGAGGCCCGAGTAGTCTAGATCGCGGCGGAATTCGTTGCGCAGGTTGGCGAGGTTGCCGGCGGCGTTACGCGCGATGTAGTTCTGAAGCTGCGGGTGCACCTGCGTCTTACCGATCGAATCGTTGTTGACCAGGGCCGCATAGGCAAAGCGCGTACGGCGATACCAGGTGAGGTTGTAGATGAAGAGCGCCGTCGGGATGCCCACGGCTGCGTAAACGAGGGGCAGCTTCCAGTACTTGTGGTTGTAGATCTGCCCAAGTCCCGGCAGGATCGCCGAACGGATGGCCGCTTTGCGGGGCGAATGCAGGCGGCGCACCGAGTCAGCCTTCCGGTCCAGGGGCGACACCGGCGCGCGCATAGCGCTGTCGATGTTGACGCGGCGGTTGCTCGAATCGGAGATCGTCTGTGCGCCGGCGCCGAATGCCGACAACAAGACAAGCAGGAGGGCGGTATAGAGGCGTTTAGTCAATGGTTACGTTCATTAAGTCCAGCAACTTGTTCAGCTCTTCGAGCGAGTAGTAGTCAAAGGTGATCTGGCCGGAGCCGTTCTTGGCGTGCCGCATTTTGATGCGGGTGGCGAAGTGCGTGGCCAGCTTGTCCTCAATCTTCTTGAAGGCGGGCGACAGCGTATGGGCCGGCTCGGTCTTCTTTACCTCGCCTTCCTTATAAAAATTGCGGACCAGGTTTTCGGTTTGTCGTACCGACAGGCCCTTGCTCTTGATCTCGTCGAAAATATAGAGTTGCTTGTCGATTGTGTCTACGTTGATGAGCGCGCGGGCATGGCCCATGCTCAGCTCGCCGTTGCGCACCGCCACCTGGATGTCCGGGGGGAGTTTGAGGAGGCGGATGTAGTTAGTGACGGTAGAGCGGTCTTTTCCCATCCGCTCGGCCACCTGCTCCTGGGTGTAAGTGAGTTCTTCCATCATCCGCTTGTAGGAGAGGGCTACTTCCATGGCGTTGAGGTCTTCGCGCTGCAGGTTTTCGAGCAGGGCGAGTTCGAGCAGCTCCTGGTCGTTGGCCTGACGGATGTAGGCGGGCAGGTCTTTGAGGCCCGCCATCTTGGAGGCGCGCCAGCGGCGTTCTCCCGAGATGAGTCGGTACTTGCCTCCCGGCAGCTTGGAAACGGTGATGGGCTGGATGATGTCATGCAGCTTGATCGACGCGGCCAGCTCCTGGAGAGCGGTCTCGTCGAAATCGCGGCGGGGCTGCTTGGGGTTGGGCTCCACCTGGTCTACGGGGATGCGGTTCATGCCCGTCACTTCCTGCACCACGCCGGGCTTTACGGCGCCGGCCGGTGTTTTCAGGTCGCTGTCGATGCTCTGAAGAAGGGAACGGATGCCTTTACCGAGGGCGTCCTTGTTGCTTTGCTTGGAAGTACTCATACACGGTCACGATAGGGCGACGAAGGTACGACTTCCGGGGGACGTGAAACGTGTTGTGAAACCGCTAAATTATCGCTGATGTCGGATCTCAGATCTAGGATTTGGCTGGCGCACCCATAAAAAAAGGATCGCATAACGATCCATTTTTTGCTTTATAGGTCATTTAAAACCTGGAATCTGAAATCTGCGATCCGAGATCTGAAATTCTGGTCATACATCCTCCATGGTGCGTTCTTCCTGGGAAATACGCGTGAGGTTGTTCTTCTGCAGGATCTCCTTGGCGAGGTTGAGGTAGTTCATCGAGCCTTTGGAGTTGGCGTCGTAGAGGATCACCGGCTTGCCCACCGAAGGGGCCTCCGACAGGCGCGAGTTGCGGTGCACGATGGTGCTGAACACGAGGTCCTCGAAGTGGCGGCGCACTTCGCCCACCACCTGGTTACACAGGCGGAGACGGCCGTCGTACATCGTCATGAGGATACCTTCGATGGCGAGGCTCGGGTTGAGGCGGCTCTGCACGATCTTGATCGTGTTGAGCAACTTGCCGAGGCCTTCAAGGGCGAAGAACTCGCACTGTACGGGCACGATCACGGAGTCGGCGCCGGTAAGGGCGTTCACAGTGATGAGGCCCAGGGAGGGCGAGCAGTCGATGACGATGAAATCGTATTCGTCCCGCACCGATTGCACCAGTTGGCGCAGTACGTTCTCCCGGTTGGGGTAGTTGATCATCTCGATCTCGGCGCCCACCAGGTCGATATGGGAGGGAATGAGGTCGAGGTTGGGAATTTCCGTTTTGAGGATGACGTCGCGCGCCTCCGCCTGGTTCACCATGCAGTCGTAAAGGCTCTGCGTGATGTTCTGCAGGTCGAAGCCGACGCCCGTGGTGCTGTTGGCCTGCGGGTCGGCGTCGATCAGGAGAGTGCGGTATTCGAGCACGCCGAAGGAGGCGGCCAGGTTGATGGCCGTGGTGGTCTTGCCAACGCCGCCTTTCTGGTTTGCTACACCGATAATTCTAGCCATAAGGTTATTTCAGATGTCAGATTTAGAATTTCGGATTCCAGGGATCGGTTTCAATGGCTTAAATCTGAAATCCGAGATCTGAAATCTGAAATTGTTTTAGAGGTCTATTGTTTCGCCTACTGCCGGCAGCAGCAGCTCGATCCCGGCTTCGTGAAAGGCCTTGCGGGCCGCCTGCGTGTTGATTTTTATCGGCGGGAACGTGTCGTAGTGCACTCCGACCACTTTAGGGGCGCCGGCCATGCGGGCTGCCTCCACGGCGTCTTCATAGCCCATGGTAAAATGGTCGCCGATGCAAAGCACGGCGAAGTCGAGCTTTGCCCAGCGGGGAATGAGCTGCATGTCGAGGGTCAGGGCCGTGTCGCCGCTGTAATAAAAGCTGCGCTCCGGGGTGGTCACCACGAAGCCCATCGGATTACCGCCGTACGAGCCGTCGGGGAGGCCCGAGGAGTGAATGGCGTTGACGCATTTGACGGTGCCGAAGTCGAAGGCTTTCTTACCGCCGTGGTTCATTCCTACGGAGCCCGAAGCGCCCTTGCCGTCCATCCAGCCGGCTACCTCTGCCGAGGCGATCACCGTGGCGCCGGTGCGCTGGGCAATGGCCGGGGCATCGGCCACGTGGTCGCCGTGGCCGTGGGAGAGGAGCAGGTAGTCGCAGGGCAGGGTGCTAATGTCGATGGCCTTCGCCGCCGGGTTGGGCGTGATGAAGGGATCGAACAGGAGCACTTTCCCGCCGGTTTCCACTGCAAACGAGGCATGTCCGTAATACGTCAGTCTCATAACCAATCGAATAGCAACAAAAATACGCTTTTGCCGCCAATCGGGGTAGCGGCATTTGTCCCCACGAGGGGAGCCGGAGCGGGGCCGTGCCCGCGTCGGATTCCGGGCCTTTATCCACGTGTGGCCCCGCTGCCTGCACTTTCGTATCTTGCCGCTAATTCCCCCTTAATCGTATGTTCCTGAACGCTTCCGGTCCATCCCCCCTGGCTTCCGACCCCAATCTTACGGGGCTTTTTATGCAGGCGCCGGCGATGATCTGCATCCTCGAAGGAGCCGACCTCCGCTGCACCTTCACCAACCCGCTTTTTTCCCGCCTCTATGAAGGCAAGGTCCTGCTGGGGCGCACGCCCCGCGAGGTGGCGCCCGAGCTTGAGGGCCAGGGATATTTCGAAATGCTCGACCGGGTGTATACCTCCGGCGAGGCGGTGTATGGATATGAATTTCCCGGCGTGGCCGACTGGAACAACGAGGGCCGCGACACCACGAAGTACTTCAACATGGTCTATGCGCCGTATAAGGACGGAGCCCGCACCGCGGGGGTGATGATCTTCGGCTTCGAGGTGACCGAGCAGGTGCTGGCCCGCCAGCGCACCGAGCGCGAGGAGGAACGCATCCGCCGCATGGTCGACGCCCTGCCCCTGATGGCCTGGACTGCCGGGCCGGAAGGCGCCATCAGCTACCTCAATGCGCGCTGGTACGCCTACACCGGCCAGGAACCCGAAACGGCCCTGGGGAGCGGCTGGATATCGGCGGTACCCTCAAGCGAGCGCGGCGAATTGGCCGAACGCTGGAATAAATGCCTCATCGACGGAACGCCCTACGAGGCCGAAACGCGCTACCGCCGACACGACGGCGTGCTGCGCTGGCATTCCGCCCGGGCGGAACCCATCCGCGACACCGATGGCACCATCCTTTACTGGCTCGGCGTTTCCCACGACATCCACGACCAGAAAACGGATTCCGAGAACCTCGAACGCCTGGTGTCGGAGCGGACGCTCGCGCTGCAGCGGTCCAACGAGGAGCTCGAGCAATTTGCCTTCATCGCCTCCCACGACCTGAAAGAACCCCTCCGCAAGATCCTCTTCTTCAGCGGGCGCCTGCAGGAAGACGTACGCGAAGGCGGCCAGCCCTACCTCCAGCGGATCCGCGACGCAGCCACCCGCATGCGGACCCTCGTGGACGACCTGCTCGAGTTTTCGGGCGTTCAGACCGCACCGGACCACTTCGAACCTGTTGACCTCAACGACGTGCTGGCCGCCAGCCTGCAGGACCACGAGCTGCGTATCCAGGAGCTCGGTGCGGTTGTGGAAGCGGCACCGCTGCCCGTCGTGCGCGGGTTGCAACACCAGCTGCTGCAGCTGTTTACCAACCTGGTGGGCAATGCCCTCAAATACAACCGCCCCGGGGAAACGCCGCGGCTGCAGGTGGAGGCCCAGGCCGCAAGCCCGGCCGAGCTCGCACGCTTCCCGGAGCTCCCTGCCTGCGCGCCCTTTCATTCGATCCGCTTCCGCGACAACGGCATTGGCTTTGAGCCGGCCGAGGCGGAACGCATCTTCACCCTGTTTCAACGGCTGCACAGCCGCAGCAACTACAGCGGCACCGGCGTGGGGCTGGCGCTCTGCCGCAAGGTGGCACGCGCCCATGGCGGCGGCATCTATGCCGAAGGGGAGCGGGGGGCGGGCGCCGTTTTCCACGTGCTGCTGCCGGCTTGAGTAACGTCTTTGTTTCTTTCCGTACTTGCACCCCTAAATCGAAGCGGATGCGCAACCTGCCTTTTTCCCTCGTACTGATCGCGGTCATGCTGCTGCTCGATTTCTATGTGTTCTCGGTGCTGAAGGGCGTGTCGCAGGGCGCGGCGCAGCGCACCCGTTCCATCCTGTTCGCGGTGTACTGGACGCTGTCGGCGATGGCGCTGGTAGCGCTGCTGTTCATGCCGGCCATCAATGCGTCGGGGCTGCCGAAAGGCTTGCGCAACGCGCTGTTCGTAACGATGGTGGGCCTCTTTTTCGCCAAGCTGGTCGCGGCCATCTTTTTTCTTATCGACGATATCCGCCGCGGCTTTCAATGGGTGGCCGGGCGGCTTTTCTTTACCAATACGGAGGCCGAGCAGATCCAGTCCAACGGCGGCATCTCGCGCTCGGTGTTTCTCAGCTGGCTCGGGCTGGCTGCCGGCGGCGCACTGTTCACGTCGCTGATGTACGGCATGGGCAATAAATACGCCTACCGTGTGCACCGCGTCAAGCTACGCTTTCCCAACCTGCCGTTGGCCTTCCGGGGGCTCCGGGTGGTGCAGCTGTCCGACATTCACAGCGGCTCTTTTACCGACCACGACGCCGTAGCCCGCGGTGTGCAAAAGGTGCTCGACCTGAAGCCCGATCTTATTCTGTTTACCGGCGACCTGGTCAACAATACGTCCGATGAAATGGACCGCTTCCTCGAGCTGTTCGGCCGCCTGAAGGCGCCCATGGGGGTTTTCTCCACCCTGGGCAACCACGACTACGGCGATTACGTCCAGTGGCCTACGGCCGATGCGAAACGCGCCAACCTGGAACGGCTGAAAAGCATGCATGCCCAGATGGGCTGGCGCCTGCTGATGAACGAGCACGTGTTGCTCGAGCGCGGCACCGACCGCATCGCGGTGCTCGGTATCGAGAACTGGGGCGCCAAGGCCCGCTTCCCGAAATACGGCAAAATGAGTGAGGCGTACCCCGGCACCGAATCGGTTCCCTTCAAGATCCTCATGAGCCACGACCCCTCGCACTGGGACGCCGAAGTGCGCCCCCGTTACGGCGATATCGACCTGACGCTTGCAGGGCATACCCACGGCATGCAGTTCGGCGTGGAGCTCCCCGGCTTCCGCTGGAGCCCCGTGCAATACGTGTACAAGCAATGGGCGGGTTTGTATGAGGAAGGCGCGCAGAAGTTGTATGTCAACCGCGGCTTCGGCTTTCTCGGCTATCCCGGCCGCGTAGGCATTCTTCCCGAGATCTCGCTGCTGGAGTTCGAATAGAAACGTTTTAGGTCGGGAGTTTGACGTTTTGGGTGAAGTGGAAGCTGCGTTGCGCCGAGTAACTTAATTTCCGCTGGTATTCCCAAACCCCAAAAACCGAACTCCGCCCCTCTATCCGATTGATTAAACGAAATCCTTTTCGCAAGGTCAACGGATGTGGCCGGCTGCCGGTTGCGATTATTTTGATGCGAAAGAGGCTCTTGTCCGTTTTCCTGTTGCTTTGTGCCGCCCGGCTGGCCGCGCAGCAGCCCGCCGTGCCGAAGCCCGCGGTGGACAGCATCGCTTATTACGATGCCCTCTTCGACGATATGGCGGAATTCCTCGACTCCATCACGGCGCCGCGCACCTTTTTGCTCGCCGACGTCGGGCTTTCCTCCACTTACTTCAACTACCTGGAAGCTGGCGCCATCGACCTGGAGCCGCGCCGGCAAATCACCTGGACGCCTTCGATCGGCTACTATCACAAAAACGGCCTTGGCCTCGTGCTCAACAGCACCTTTGTGAGCGATGGCGCTTCGCTGAAAGCCTACCAGCACGTAGCCACCGCCTCCTACGACTACCTGAAGCAGGATGCCTTCGCTACCGGTTTATCGTATGCGCGTTTTTTTACGAAAAAAGAATTGTCCTTTTATACCACGCCGCTGCAAAACGAAGTAGGCGCGTATGTGACGTATAAAAAGTGGTGGCTGCGGCCGGCCCTCTATGCTTCGTACGGCTGGGGCAGCCGCTCGGCGTACGACGAGCGCGAGACCTACATACAGCGGATCCGCCTCCGCGACACCGGCGTTATCCGGGTGCAGACCAACGAGGTGATCAACGACTTCTCGTTGTCGCTGTCGCTGCGCCGCGACTTTTATTTCCTCAACCTGCTGCTGCCGCGGTCGTCGCTCCGCCTGACACCGCAGCTCGTGTTTTCAGCCGGCACGCAGAAGTTCGGCTTCAACCAGAATGCCTCCACCTTCGGCATCGTGCGCGGCACCGATCTCAACGAGCTGCTGAGCACTGAATATCAGACCCTAGACGACCAGCTGCGGTTTCAGCCGCTCTCGGCCACCGCGTTGCTGCGCGCCGAATGGTCGTGGAAACGCTTTTTCCTGCAGCCGCAATATGTGCTGAACTATTACTTCCCTTCCTCCAGTCGCAACCTCGCCGGCTACCTGCGGGTCAACTTCGGTTACCTGTACGAGTTTTGATCAGCCCGTCTCGCTTCGGCTGCGCTCAGCGTGACAGGGAGCACTGTCCCCGGTTGATTTTGGCAGTTGACTTCCTGTCAACCTGAGCGCAGCCGAAGGTTTAACGAAGCTCTGCTTCGCTTGGCATGAAGTTGGTGCCGCGAGCGGAAATGATTACCACATGAACCGCAAGTTACTTGTCGTCGCGGCCGGCCTGCTCATCGCGCAGGCGGGCAAAGCCCAGTTCCACATCGGTGTGAAGGGCGGTGTGAACCTCTCGAAGGTGCAGGGCCGGTCCTTCAAGGAAGAATTCAATACGGGCTACCACCTCGGCGGATTCGCCGAGATCGGCCTCGGGAAGAAGTTCGCCATCCAGCCCGAGCTGCTCTTCAACCAGTACCAGACGCGCACCGATACCTCCTTCAGCCAGGTGTATTCCAACGTCTTCTCCGACGCCTCCTCGGGCAACGTCAAACTCAACTACCTCTCGGTGCCGATCCTGCTCAACTACAAGCTGGGCACATCTTTCGCGCTGCAGGCTGGCCCCCAGTTCGGCGTGCTGATGAACAAAGACGAGAACCTGCTGCAGAACGGGCAGCGTGCCTTCAAAGGCGGCGACTTCTCCATGCTCGGCGGCGTACAGCTCTCGTTGAGCAAGATCCGCATCCAGGGCCGCTATGCCGTAGGCCTCAACGACATCAACGACGTCACCACCACGAGCAAGTGGAAAAGCCAGGCGATCCAGTTGTCGCTCGGGTTGGCCCTGTGAGCATAAGTAATTAAGTCGGAAGTCGGAATTCGGAAGTTTTGCCGACGCGACCAAAAGAAAATTCACCTCTGGCGAGGTGAATTTTCTGTTTGTTACCTGTGGTAATCCTCATGGTTTGGCGGGTAGGTGTTCGTCTTTTTGCAATAAAAATGAAAGAACGCGATTTATTCAAACGAACCAGGCAGTTCCATATCTATGTGCTGAAGCTGTGCAGGCACTTGCCTAAAGATCCGGCCGGATGGGAAACAGGGAAACAGGTAATTCGCTCAGCGGGGTCGGTTGGGGCCAATTATCGCGCAACGAAACGTGCGAAGTCGGATCCGGATTACCACAACAAGATAAAAGTGGTTCTGGAGGAAGCCGACGAATCCGAATACTGGCTTGGTGTCATCAGCGAATCCGGAATGGTGTCGGGCCCGGAGATCGACCGGCTTATTCAGGAAGCCGGGGAGCTAACAGCCATCTTTTCCGCTTCCGACAAAACCCTACGCAGGAAATTGTATGGGGAAGAATAATTCCGACTTCCGACTTCCGTCTTCCAAACCTTTCTTCCCGTCCTATCTTTGTCGCTTCACATGAAAGCATCCTCCAACGCCCGCTTGCTGTTGTCCGACGACGATATGGACTTCCTGCCGATCATCCCGCTCAACGAGCAGGATGGCGATCCGTTCGATCCCGGCTCCATGCCCGCGGAACTGCCGCTGCTGCCCCTGCGCAATACCGTGCTGTTTCCCGGCGTGGTGCTGCCCATCACCGTGGGCCGCGACAAAAGCATCCGCGCCGTGAGCGAGGCGGCCGACGCCAGCGGCGGGCTTATCGGTGTCGTGGCCCAGAAGGACCCCGCGGTGGAAGACCCCCACGCCGCCGACCTCGAAAGCATCGGCACGGTAGCCCGCATCGTGAAGCAGATCAAGATGCCCGACGGCGGCATCACCATCATCATCCAGGGCAAGGCCCGCTTCGCCATCGAGGCCGTTACCCGCGAGGAGCCCTGCTTCTTTGGAAAGGTGCGCCTCCTCGAAGACCCCGCGGCGCCCACCGACGACGAATTCGGCGCCCACGTGGCCCACATCAAGGAGCTCGCCGCCGAGATCATCCACCTGTCGCCCAACCTGCCCTCGGAAGCTTCGGCCATCCTGAAAAACATTGAAAGCCCCATCTTCCTCATCAACTTCGTATCGAGCAACCTCAGTAGCGACCTCAGCGAAAAACAGCGCCTCCTCGCCCTCGACGACATCCGCGAGCGCGCCGACCTGCTCCTCAGCTTCCTGCACAAGGAACTGCAGTACGCCGAACTGCGCAACAAGGTGACCAACAAAACGCGCGCGGAGCTGGACAAGCAGCAGCGCGAATACTTCCTGCAACAGCAGCTCAAAAGCATCAAAGAGGAACTGGGCGGCGACGCCAACGAGCGCGAGCTGCGCGACATGCAGCAAAAAGCCGCCGGCAAGCAGTGGAGCGAAGCCGCCGCAGAACTGTTCCGCAAGGGCGCCGAAAAGCTGGAGCGCATGCATCCCAGCACACCCGACTACTCGGTTGTGTACAATCACCTCGACTTCCTGCTCGACCTGCCCTGGGCCGAACACACCGAAGACCAGTACGACCTGCGCCACGCGAAAGACATACTCGATGCCGACCACTACGGCATGGAAAAGATTAAGGAGCGCATCCTCGAATACATCGCGGTGCTGCAGCTGAAAGGCGATATGAAATCGCCCATCCTGTGCTTCTACGGTCCGCCGGGCATCGGCAAGACCTCGCTGGGCCGCTCCATCGCAAATGCTATCGGCCGCAAATACGTGCGCCTGTCGCTCGGCGGCATCCACGACGAGAGCGAGATCCGCGGCCACCGCAAGACCTATATCGGCGCCATGCCGGGCCGCATCCTGCAATCGCTGCGCAAGGTGAAAAGCTCCAACCCCGTGCTGATCCTCGACGAGATCGACAAGGTGGGTGCCGACCACCGCGGCGACCCCAGCAGCGCGCTGCTCGAAGTGCTCGACCCCGAGCAGAACCACACGTTCTACGACAACTACCTCGAGCTCGAATACGACCTCAGCAAAGTACTCTTTATCGCCACGGCCAACAACCTGCAATCCATCCAGCCCGCGCTCCGCGACCGGCTCGAGATCATCGAGCTCAGTGGCTACGCGGTAGAGGAAAAGATCGAGATCGCCAAGCGCCACCTCGTGCCGAAGCAGAAGGAAGCCCACGGCCTTGGCAAAACGAAATTCCGCATCTCCGACAAGGTGCTGGAGCACATCATCGCCGCCTATACCCGCGAAAGCGGTGTGCGCGAGCTCGACCGCCAGCTGGCGGCTATCATGCGCAACCAGGCCAAGAGCCTGGCCATGGAAGGCAAGCTGCGCGAAGCGATGAAGCCCTCCGACGTGGAAGCCATCCTGGGCCGCCCACGCTACAGCAACGACCTGTACAAAGTGGCCGGCATACCCGGCGTAGCCGTAGGCCTTGCCTATACCTACGTCGGCGGCGACATCCTTTTCATCGAAACGACCCTCAGCGAAGGCAAGGCCGAACTGCGCCTGACGGGCAACCTCGGGCAGGTGATGAAGGAAAGCGCCGCCACGGCGCTGTCGTGGCTGCAGTCCAACGCCCGCACGGTCGGCCTCGACCCCAAAGTGTTTGAAAAGAAGACGGCCCACATCCACGTGCCCGAGGGCGCGGTGCCCAAGGATGGACCCTCGGCCGGCGTGACGATGCTGACGGCCCTCGCCTCGGCCTACACGGGCCGCAAGGTGCGCTCACACCTGGGCATGACCGGCGAGATCACCCTCCGCGGACAGGTACTCCCCGTGGGCGGCATCAAGGAAAAAGTGCTGGCCGCCAAACGCGCCGGCCTGCGCGAGCTGATCCTGTGCTGGCAGAACGAAAAAGACGTACAGGAGATCAACCCCGATTACATCAAGGGCGTGAAGTTCCATTTCGTAAAGACCATGGAGGAAGTGTTACAACTGGCGCTGGGCAAGTAAAGTTGGAAAATCGGAAGTGGGAAGCCGGAAGTCGGGCGCCGCGGTGAAAGCCTGCAGGGGCGCTGGGTTCGCAAGCGACCCTGGAACACGACGACACAACGGCGCAACGGCACGACGGATACGACCCGGAAGCCGACGATGCGTTTCAATCAAATCATTAAGAAGGCCACTGCCCGCCAGTGGGGTATAGCCCGCTTGCAGCCTTTCAGCGGGCAGTCAATTCCAAAAATTATCCGTAATTAGCATGTGTGCTTCCTAAACCAGGCCCCATGCGTTTCGTTTCCCTCGTACTGATATTCATTTTTCCGCAAAATCTATTCGCCCAGCGCCCCATAGCGGAGCTGCCGGTGCCCGCGGCATATGCCAGGAGCAATCAGCAGGACGAGCAGCGCTACCAAGCCTGGGTGCATCCCGTTGAAAGTGCGGCGGGTACTGCTTCGAACAACGCGCGCGCAGCGAAAGCCGCCGGTTGGAAGAACTTCAATCTCGATTCGGCGGAGCGGCAGGCGGAGGCCTTACAGCTGGCCGCTCTCGATCGCAGGGTTTCGTTCATGAAACAAAACCCGGGTAGCTATACTTCCCTTCGGCACTTCTGGACCTTCGTGCTAAATGCTACGCGCATGCCCCTCGACTCGGTGCAGGCCCTTTACCGGTCGTTCAGTGCCGGCTTGCGCGCAACGCCGCTGGGCCGTGTGCTGGAACAGAAACTGGTTTATAAAGAGGCCCTTCGGGTGGGGCAGCCGGCGCCGGACTGTGTGTTCACCACCGTCGACGGCCAGCGCTTGCAACTATCTTCCTTCCGCAACCGGAACTATGTGCTGCTGTGCCTGTGGGCTTCCTGGTGCAGGCCCTGCCAGCGGAGCATCCCTAAGATCCGACAGCTCGATTCTGTCTACCGCGCGAAAGGCCTGCAGGTAATTCATATTTCCGTTGATACCGACACCGCCGCCTGGAAGCAGGCATTGGCCTATCACCAAATGCCCTGGCCGCAAACCTGCGACCTGCCCGCCTATACCGGCCCGGTTCGGCTGGCCGACCGTTACGATGCCTGCTGGGTGCCGCGTTATTACCTGGTGGACAAGGCAGGAACCATCCGTTATGACAGCGTCCGGGCGCACGACGATGAGGGTTGGGAAGTGCTGCGAGATTTGCTCCAAAAGGAGCTGAATTGATGGGGGACGACGGCGCCAGTCGCCAGTAGGCAATCAAAAGCATTTTCGAAAAAAAACCACTGCATCGCAGTGGTTTTTTCCTTTCGCCGCGTCGCCCTTCGCCGCGCCGCCGCGTGAACCGAACCGCCGTTTGCGGCGTCCGAATGACCTAAGCGCCGTACCACTCAAAACCCCAAACTTCCCTTACGCCGTCGGCGCTTCCGTTTTCGAAACCACGGGGTTGCGGCGGATGATGCGGGCTTCTTTATAATCGCGCGAGAGGTCGGGGAAGCGTTTGACGAGGCCGCGCACGAGCGGGTCAACCTTGTCGCGGAGCAGTATGGCTACATCGGCGAAGCCGGTTTTGAGGTCGCTGGTTTTGCCTTTGGCGTCGGAGATGGCATTGGCCGGCGCCTGCGCCCATTCTTCGTAGCGGCCTTTGTTGGCCTCCAGGTCGGTGATGCTTTCTTCGGTAAGGCCGAAGTCTGCCAACTCGGTGGCCCATTGGCGGGCGGCGGAGAGGTAGCGGGCGGCCAGACCCGGCAGCTCGCCATCGCGCAGGCGGGTAAACGAGGTGGGGGTGCGGTCGGTGAGCTCGGCCAGCCCGAAGTTACCGGTATCGTTGGCAAAGGCGAGGAGGGTGCTGCCCACCGCTTGCATCGACTCGATGAGGAGGCCGCCGGCGCCGGCTTTGTTTTCGGTGGCGCCTTCCGAGCGCGTAAAGCGCGCGTTGCGGATGCGGGATAAAGTCGCCTTGATCTGCCGCATCCGGGCGAAATGGCGCCGCAGGGCGGGAATGGCGTTGACGATCTGATCGTGGCGCAGGGCGATGTTGTCGACGCGTTCCAGCATGTTGTACTGCGCTTCCTGCTTTTTGGTAAAGGCTTTTGTTTTTGCCATGGGGAAGGGTTTAGGAATGAGTGGATCAGTAAACCTTGTTTCCAATGGGTGCGGCGGTGGCTTTCGCAGGCAGGCCCTTGGGCGGGCACTTCCGGTAGGGTAGTGAACAGAAAGGTAGAAACGATTTCCCGGTTGTCCAAGCCCGGGAGCGCCTGGAGACCGTGCTTTCCCCGGATTTTCGACCTAATTTCCTGTAAATCACCACCGTAAAAACGAAAATTTTGCTTCATTGTCTGGCGGGCGCATGCAGTTGCTTCGTGGGCGCAGGCAATTGCATGTCAAACACAGGCAGTTGCAAGCCGGACACAGGCAGTTGCGCGACCGGCGCAGGCAGTTGCCGGTTTGACGCTGAGGGTTGTAATCCTGGTATATGCAGTTGTGTCACTGGCGAACGCAATTATGGCAGCGACGCAGGCGGTTGCGCACCCGGCGCATTTGTTTGCGCGCTGGGCCGGTTCAAATGCGTCGGTGGCGGATACGTTTGTAGGGCCGGCGGGGGCGTTTGCGTGGTAGGCGCAGTTGCCCGGAGACTTTGCGCATGCAGGTGCGGCTGTGGCTTTACTGTTTGCGGGCGGGTCGTAAGCGGTTGCCCCGGTGGCGGCCAGCTACCCGGGGCTGACGGGGTTGTTTGGGAAAGGGAAGCCATGGTTTGGCCGCGTGCGGCCTGTGCTTTGCCACCCCGCCCCGAATTCCTACCTTACGGCCCGAATGCCTCGTGTTCTCCTTTTCCTGTTCCTCATAGCCTCCGGTGCCCTCCAGGCCCAGACCCTGGGCGGTTCCGCCGTGTACAACTTCCTGCTGTTGCCGGCAGCGCCGGCGCTGTCGGCGGCGGGCGGCGTCAATGTGTCGCTCGAGGCGGGGGATGCCGGGCTCGCGGCCAATAACCCGGCACTGTTGCGCCCGAAGTTGCACAGTCAGCTGGCGCTCAACTTCAACGCGTTTTTCGCTTCCACCAAAGCCTGGCAGCTCGCCGGCGCCTACGATGCCCCGAAGTGGAAGACGACCTTCGGCGCGGCGCTCTTTTACGTGGATTACGGAAAGCTCGCGCAGACGGATATCTATGGCAACGAGCAGGGCGATTTTCACCCCCGCGATTTCTCCTTCCAGCTGTCGGCGGCGCGCAGCTACGGACCCCGCTGGCAATACGGGCTGACTGCAAAAGTGATCCGCTCCAGCTACGGCTCTTTCGGCTCTACCGGGCTCGCCTTCGACGCGGGACTGCACTACACCGATTCGGTCAACGGCTTTTCCGCCGGCCTGCTGGCGAAGAACATGGGCGCACAACTGAGTACTTACGGCGGCCGCGCCGAAGACCTGCCCTTCGATCTGCAAATAGGAGTTACGAAGCGCCTCGCCAAAGCGCCCTTCGGGTTCTCGCTCACCGCGCAGCAGGTACACCGTTTCAACACGGCCTACAATGACTCCGTATTTAACAACGACATCGGTTTTGCCAAAAACACCAGCTTCGCCACCAAGCTGTTCAACCACTTCGTGCTCGCCACGCACGTGTATTTCGGGAAAGGCTTTGAAGCCACGATCGGCTACAACTTCCTGCGCCGCAGCGAGCTCAACATCGGCGCTACCGGCAACGGGCTCAACGGCTTTTCCGCCGGCTTCCGCGCGCGCTTCAGCCGCCTGCAGGTGCAGTACGCCCGCGCCTACTACCAGCGCGGCGGGACTTATAACCAACTGGGCCTCCAGATTCCCCTGCAACGGCGGATCTGATCGACATGCTGCTCCATTTTTTCATCGCGGAGAAAAGGAGGGAGCATTTTGAACGCGGAGGCAGGGGAGGGCGCAACGAAGTCTCCGGACTGGAGCGGTGTATTTTTCTCCGGAGTATTCCTTTTAACGGCGATCGTAGTGGGAGCGTTCCGCGCAGCGGAACAGGCGCGGAGGCAGGTTTACTGGTATCGGTCAATCCTAATGTTCCAGTTGCGTAGCGATGACGCGTCGATAAACGACCGACGCGGTTTCTTGCAGATAAAACGGAGACCGCTACCGTTCGTACGGCCTTTGCGCCCGTCCGACCGGCCGGGCGGACATGTCCTGCGCAGCGGGACGCTTGACCAACGACGGCCAGCGGCTGCTGTGCCCTAAAAGCGGCAGCCGTCATAGGAACCGAACGTTGCGCTCTTCATCAGCCTTTGCGTTCACGATAATTACTTCGTGTCTTTGCGTTAAATAGCCGTGAACGTGCCCAGATCAGGGTTCTTGCTCGCCTACCAGGTGGCGCTCATCGGGGAGCAGGGGCAGTTGCTGGCCGAAGCAGGAGTCGAGCAGGAGGCGGAACTGGTTCACCATCCCGGCGCCTTCCGGCCAGTGACCAGGGAGCCCGGGCGAGGTGTAGACTGCGAAGAGGTTCGTGAAAAAGTAGTCGCGCTGCGCGGGTTTGCCGAAGCGGTAGCCGTGGTCGCCGAGGAGCAGCACGATCGTCGGTCGCCTGGCTTGGCGGAGCATATCGTCCACCAGGCGGAGGTAGACCCGGTTGCCGTATTGCAGGTAGCCCGTGTAGGCGGCCGTATTACTACGGTCGTTGGCCACCTGCGCCGGCTGGCGAGCCCCATTGGAATCATATACATAAGGACTATGCGGAAGGAGCAGGTGCGTGTACACGAACCGGGGCTTTGTCGTTTCCTTCCGCAGGACAGACCGCGTAGCGCGCAGCAGCGTTTCGTTGACGCTCTCGTTGCCGGTTTTCGGAGCCGGCGCAGGTCCGAAGCTTTCGCGCAGGCGCGCCGTCAGCGTTTGCCGCTGCAGCAGGTCCGTCCACTGTGCGTTCCACACGCGTGGGGAAGGGGAGGGCGCGCCGGCGAGGTCGAAGAAGGAGCAGTTGTGCAGCTCGTAGTCCTGCGCGCGGAAGAAGCGGAAAGCTTCGTTGTCGTGGATCCAGTAAAAGCAGCGGCCCACGTCGGTGGCATTGGTGCGCGAGGCGGCGGGGAAGTAGCTGCCGTTGAGCAGCGAGGCCGTGGAATATTCGGTGTAGTTGTAGTTCGATTGCGAGCCTTCGTGCACGGCAAAGCCGCGGTGGCGCAGGCTGTCGAGGAAGGGTCGGTTGTCGAAATTCAATTGTTCCTTCAGTTGCCGGTTGGAAGCGTACTCGTCGGCGACGATGAGGAACACGTCCGGGCGGAGGCCTGTGGCGGGCCGCAGGGCCCATTGGCGCCCCGCTTTCTCCCTTACCCGCGCGCGGTAGCGGCGCAGCCAGCCGCCGCCTTCCACGACGAGCAGCAGCAGCAGGAGCGTATTGAGAAAGGTGACGGCACGGACCGGGTCGCGGCCCCGGCGCTGACGCCAGGCGGCCCAAACAACAATTACGAGGAGTAGTGGCAGGATCCAGGCCCAGGAAAGAGGCAGGCCCGGCACCCGGGCCCGGAGTGCATCGTGCATACTGCCGTAAAAAAGCTCGGATGCCAGCAGCAGGGCCGCCGGCATCGCACCGCGCCGCCAGCCACCGCAAAGCCACCGGCCAGCAAGCAACAGTGCGCCCGCGACGGCAGTATAGCGCAGCAGCAAGCGAACCGCTTCCGCGCCCGGCAAAAGGCCGTAGTTCTGTACGTAGCCGTGCGCCACGAAAAAAACCGGCAGCAGGAAGAGGAAGAAAGGTGTGCGGAAAGGAGCAGCGAGGCGGCGCATCGGCACAAGATAGGTACTCCGCCGCATCAGTGCGAAGGTGCCTTGCCGGACGAGCGAATGCCGCGGTACGGCAGCAGCGGCCACTGCTGCCCGAAGTAGCGGTTGAAGACCACGCGGAATGCGTTCACCGGCGAGGCGGCGGCTGCGTCCCCGTAATCGCCACGCGGGAAGTACAGGGCAAAGAGGTTGTCGAGGGAGTCGTAGCGGGCGCCGCCCTCGCGGTAGCCGTGATCGCTGAGCAGGAGGATCACCGTATTTCTACGACCCTCCCTGCGGATGCGGGCCACTTGCTCCAGCAGGATGCGGGTGGCCAACCGCACCTGGTCCAGGTAAGCGGCCGGTTCCTCCGCGGCCGATGCCATGCGTTCCCTCGGGCCTCCGGTTGAATCGAACAGGTAGGGGTGGTGGGTGAGCAGCAGGTGCTGGTATACAAAGCGCGGCTTCCGCGCCGCATTGCTGTCGATGGAAGAAAGCAGGGCGGCACGGTAGTAGGCAAGGTCCTGGCGCCGCCTGGCGGCATCGTTGTAACCGTACACGGGTGCAAACAGCGCCGCCCAGGGATCAAGCGTGCGGGCGCGGTCGCGGCGGAGGCGGCCCGTCAGGGTAGCACCGAACAACTGCGTCCAGGCGAAGTCGCCGAATTCGTTGAGGCCATCCCGGTTTTTACGGTCACTGTCGAAGGGCGCTTCGAAGCGGATCTCGTAGCCGCTTCGCTCCAGCATGCGGAGCGTTTCGTTGTCGGAGAGGCTGCGCACCGCGCGCAGTACGGTCCGCGGGTCGTCCTGCCGGTGCTCGAGATTGCTGTCGAGGTAACGCATCTGCAGCAGGCTGCTCATCGAAAACAGGGTGAAGTCGTAGTTGGAGCGGCTTTGTGGTGCCACCCAAAGTCCGAGCCGGCGAAGCGAATCGAGGAAGGGCCGGTTGTCGTGCCCCATCTGCGCCAACGTTCCCGCGCCGGCGTATTCATCCATCACCAAAAGGAAAATGTCCGGGCGCGCGGAACCGGGCAGGGGAGTCCGGTACTGCTCCGACAGCGGGTATTGCGTAAACAGCCCATTCCCGTGCCGTCGGTATTCCGCAGCGCGCACAAGTGACGTGCCGGCTTCCACGAGGCAAAACACGAGGAACAACAGGTTGAGATAGCGGGTCAACAGACTGCGGCGCCGCTCGGTGCTGAAAAGGAAGAAGGCAGCTACGGCGGCCATTCCAAACAGCAGCAGCGGCAACCAGGTGTAGGAGCGCGCCGTTGCCGGGAGCAAGGGTTCGAGCTTGTCCTGCAGCACGCCATAGTAGATAAACACGAAGCCGGTAACGAAGGCGACGCCCGACGCTTTCCCGCGGTTCCGAAGCAGGAGAGCCGCTACAACCCAAGCCAGCAGCAGCACCGTTCCGGCGAGCAGCAGGAAGTGCAGGGCGAGGCCGGCCGTGATGAAGCCGAACAGCGCGTTGCCGGCATGCCACAGGGCAAACAACGGCAGCAGGAGCAGGTAAAGCGGTCGGGACAGGAGCCCGCGGGTAGCGAACATGGGCGGAAAGATAAAGCGCCCGGCCGGGGCGCACGCTATTTATAACGCACGGATACCGAGCTGTCGGGCAGCAGGGGGTACTGTTGCCCGAAATAGCGGTTGAAGAGATCGCGGAACAAGTTGACCGGGCTCACGTTAATGGGAAGCGCCGGCTTGCCGTCGGGGTAATACACGGCTACGAGGTTGCGGAACGCATCGTCGTGCGGCAGTTCGTCCATCCGGTTGCCGTGATCGCTGATGAGGAAGATGACCGAGCGGCGCCGACCCTTTGCGCGGATATCGCGAACCAACCGCAGGAGGTCGCGGTTGGCCACGCGCACCGCGTTGTGGTAGGCGGACATGCTTTTGTCGGCAGCGATGGCGCGGTACGAGCGCAGATGGCCGAGGCTGTCGTACAAAAACGGATGGTGCGTGGTCAGCAGGTGGCCGTAGGTAAAGCGCGGCGCGCGGCGGCTGTTGCTGTCGATGCGCGCGCGGGTATCGTCCAGGTGCGCCTGGATGTCGCGGGCCCGCTGTGCGTAGTCGTTGTAATTGACCGGTTGCGGGAAAAGCCGCAGCAGCGGGTCGGCGGGCAGGTGGATGTCGCGGTGAAAGCGGAAGGGCAACGTGGGCTTGAACAGCTTCAGGTAGGAGTAGCCGCCGAATTCGTTCACCGTCGGTTGCCGTTGCCAGGGGGTTTCCAGCGAAGCGGATACCTGCAGGTCGTAGCCTTCCTTGCGGAGGATGCGCATCGTTTCGTTGTCGGCCAGCGACCGCACGGCCCGCATCATCAGGCGCGTGTCGGTGCCGTTGGTTCCGAGCGCCGGATCGATATAGTCCATATTGAGACAGGAGCTCATGGCGTAGGGCGTGAAGTTGTAGTTGGCGCGGCTGCTGTCGGCCACAAAGAACCCGAGCCCGCGGAGGCTGTCGAGGAAAGGCTTGTTGTCGAAGCCGGTTTTGCGGAGCACGTCGGCGCGGGCGTATTCGTCGAGCACCAGCAGGTAAATATCGGGGCTGCCTTCCGGCGGTGGCACGGGACGGAAGGCATCGGAAAGTGTCGTTCCCGGCTGTATCAGGTTGCGGTGCCTGCGGTAGTCGAGGTAGTGTATCCCGCTCGTGATCCCTTCGGCCAGCAGCAGGGTGGCGAGCAACAGGTTAAGAAAGCGGAAGGCGCGCTTGCCGGCCCGTTCGCGCCGGGCGCAGCGCAACCCGGCCCACACGGCGGCGCTGAGCAGCAGGAGCGGGAACAGCTTGTAGGTAACGAGGCGCGCGTGCCCGTATTTCAGCACGAGGTCGTACAGGTTGCCGAACAGTAGAAATACAGCCAGCAGAAACAAGCTCACCGCCGCCGCCCGCACCGCATCGCGGAAGATCAACCGGCACAACCCATAGAGCAGCCCGCCCCAGATGCCGGCATACAGCAGGAAAAACAGCGCGTCCGAAAGCCGGATGAGCCCGAAGAATTCGTTGAACGAGTGCCACAGCGCAAACAGCGGCAGCAGCCCCAGGAACAGGGGGCGTGCGTACAGGGAGCGGCCGGGTGTGGGGCTGTCGGTCATGGCGTTTGGGGCGTCAGCACGACGCGGTAGGGGCGAAGCTGTTGATAGGTTCCGGTCACCGGCTCGAAGCGCACCGTTGTGCCGTGCACGCGGCTGTAATAAGCACGGATGTCTTCCTGCTGCCAGCCGGCGAGGCAGGCGTTCGGGTGCAGCGGCAGGTCGCGGATGCTCCGCAGCCCGAAGTGTTCCAGGAAGGGGCGTTCCAGGTGGTTGAGGAAGTGCTCGCTGATGAGGACGTTCGGCATTGGGTATTTCGCCGGCGGTGCCCACACGGGGTAGGCATAAAAAGGCAGTTGGTCCATGCCCACAAAAAAGAGCGTGTCGCGGTGCGCGGCAAAGTCGCGCCAGGCGGCGACAAAGGTGCGGGTGACGGCGGCATTGCTTCTTCCCTGCTTTACACGGATCCAGAATCCCCAGCCGGCGAGCAGCAACGGCGCCAGCAGCAGCCACGGGCGCACCGGCCGGGCGGGCGGCGTACGTGTGGACAGCGCGAGCAACACCGGGAAGCAGAGAAAGGCCATCAGCAGGTAGTCGGGGAACTTGGCATACGTGTAGTTGAGCGCGAACCACATCGCCACCGCGATCGCGATGCTTGCGCCCAGCGCCAGCCACTCGGCGCGCCGCCGCAAAAACAGGAAGGCGCAGAGCAGCGACAGGAAGTACAGCCGGTTGTTGACGAAAAACCAGCGCAGGATCTCCCCCGACATCCGGAACCCCGGCTTGTAGGTGGCCTTGAACTTCGCCGCCATGATCGGGAGGGTCATGATCTGCGTGTCGAGTAACGGCTTTTGCCCGATGATGCGCCGCTCGAAATAACCGGGATCACCGGGCGCGTAGCGGGTCATGTTGCGGTGGTTGTAAAATGCGTATACCTGCTGCCGGTACGCCTCTTCGCGTTGCCACCCGGGGATGCGTTTTTCGTAATAGTTGCGGTGAAAGAGGTGCAGTGCCCCGATCGCAGCGAGGGCGGCCAGCAGCCAGAGCGCTTTGCGGAGGCGCGGCTTCCACCCGGGTGTCAGGATCCAAAAGGGGAGTGCCAGCGGCAGGAGGGGCAGCAGGGAATGCACCCGGAGCAGGGAGGCCGAAGCATACAGGGTTGCACCTTTGTAAGGCTTGTCCGTCGCGCCCGGCACCGGCGGTAGCGAAAGCCGCAGCAGGCCCGCCATTCCGAGCACGATCGAGGTGCTGGTAAAATTGAGCGCGGAAAAATAGCCGGTCTCGAAAACGAGGAAGAAAAAGGTGTAAAAGGCGAGCGCCTGCAGCAGTGTGTTGCGCCGGAGCAGGCGCTGGAAAATGAGGGTGCAGGCAACGAACTGGGCCGCCAGCAACGTCAGTGTATACCAGTTCACGGAAGGCATCCAGGTGAATGCGATCTTCAGCGGCCAGCCGATGATCGGGTTGACGATGTGGTTGTAATGGAGCAGCTCGGTTGGCGCCGTGCCGAAGCCGCCGGATAGCTGGTAAAGCACAAACAGGTCTTCCACCGTTCCGTATTGCGGCGCCAGGAAGGAGGCGATCGAGAGAAAGTAAAGCGCTGTAACACCGGCGCAAAAAGCCCACTGCCTGCGGTATGACGACAAAAAAGATCCGGGTTCTTGCATGGTGTGTTGGGCGCTAAAAATAGTGATTCGGAACCAACTGCTCTATTCCACCAGGTAGGAGGTGGAGTCGCGCAGGAGCGGCAGGTGCTGGCCGAATTGCGTGTTGAGAAAGACCCGGAGCTGGTTCACGTTGCTGATGCCCGGGTACCAGCGGCTGTAATCGCCCGCGGGCAGCAGCACCGCGTTGAGGTTCAGGAGTTGCGCTTCGGGCGGGATCGCCGTTGTGCCGGTGCGGAAGCCGTGGTCGCTCATAAGCAGGATCACCGGCGGGCGACTGCTATTGCGGCGGATGCCGTCCACGAGCTCCAGCAGGCGGGCGTTGCACCACTGCAGGTATTCCACGTACAACTCCGGCCGCGGGTTGCTGTAGTCGGCCAGAACTTCCACGGGGTTCTCCCTGCCGTCTTTCCGGTAGAAATACGGGTCATGCGGCATTTCGAGGTGGGTATAGATGAACCGCGGCGCAGTGCTGGCAACCCGGCTTTCCGCCAGTGTGCGTTTCAGCAGGTCGGCGTTGGCATCGCGCACCACGTAGCGCGCGTAGCGCTTCAGCTCCGACCGCCAGCCGAAGCGGGTGACCAGGTTAAAGCGCACATCGCGGTTGAAGCGGCTTAGAAAGGTTTGCGCCGTAAGGAGCTCGCGCCCGTTGCGAAAGAAGGGCGAATAGACCGGCGGCCGCTGGCCGGTTACCGGGAAGATCGACAGGTTGCGCAACGTGTAGCCCTGCGTGTCGCGCAGGTAGCGGCAGAAGCGGTTTTCCCCGATAAGCGGGTAGCAGATGCTCTTCTCGGCACCAAGCGTGTACCGGGCGCCGACGCCTCCCAGGTATTGCAGGTTCAGCATCGACGCCATCGAAAAGGGGGTGTAGTTGTAATTGCTGCGGCTGCTGTCGGCCACGTAAAAGCCCCGCTGGCGGAGCGCCTCCAGGAACGCACGATTGTCGAAGTTCAGGTGCGAACGCAGTTCACCGGCACCCGCGTAACCGTCGGCGATGATCAGGTAGATGTCCGGCTTCGCGCAGGCAGGGCAGCCGGTCAGCCCGGCAAGCGGCGCCGGGGCGGGTGCCTGTTGCGCATGGTGCCTGCGCCCGCTCCAGCGCAACCCGTCCACGACGAGGAGCAGCAACAGCAACAGGTTGAGGTACAGCACCACGTTGCCGAGCGTTGCGCGGGTTCTTTTCAGGAACAGGAGCCAGCCCCCTAATAGCAGGGCGAGCAGGGGAAGTACGAACGTATAGCGCGCCGGCAGCCGGTCGCCCCACAGTGATTTGAGGAAGTCGTGGAAGCCGCCGAAGAAGAAATGTACGCAGAGCACCGCAAAGGCAAAAAGAGCCGCGTGGGTCCAGCGGCGCAGCGGGAGCCAGGCCAGTACGGTGAGGACTGCCGCGGCCAGCCAGTATCCAGGCAGGAGCCCCAGCACATCGCCCGCGCGGACAGAAGGATGCTGATCGAGGATGCCGTGTCCTACAAAAAACACCGGCAGCAGGAAGAGGAAGAACGCGGGCTGGCGAAACGGATTTCTACGGGGAGCAGTCATGGTGGCGTGGGGAAAGCGAAACCGGACCCATTGCCGTGCATTGGCTATTTTTGGCGCGGGCGTCCGTTCAAAAGTACGCCTCTTTACCGTTTATTTTTTCCGCATGACTGAAGACCTTGTTTACATCGGCATGAGCGCCGACCTGATCCACCCGGGCCATCTCAACATCATCCGTAAAGGACGCGAGCTGGGTCGTGTGGTGATCGGCCTGCTTACCGACGAAGCCATTGCGGGTTATAAGCGCGTGCCCCTTCTGAGCTTCGAGCAGCGCAGCGCCATCGTGAGCGGCCTCCGGGACGTGAGCGAAGTGGTGCCGCAATCCACGCTCGACTACAGCGCCAACCTGCGCGCGTTGCGTCCACGCTACGTGGTGCACGGCGACGACTGGCGCAGCGGCGTGCAGAGCGCCACGCGGGCCCGCGTGATCGAGGTGCTGTCCGAATGGGGCGGTGAGCTCGTGGAAGTGCCGTACACGCAGGGCATCTCGTCCACGGCCATCCAGCAGTCGCTGCGCGAGATCGGGGTCACACCGGAAAACCGCCGCAAGCGCCTCGGTCGCCTCCTTTCGGTGAAGCCCATTCTCCGCGTACTGGAAGCCCACAACGGCCTCAGCGCCATGATCGTGGAAGGCAGTACCGCCACCGACGCCAACGGCCGACCCGTGGAGTTCGACGGCATCTGGCTCAGCAGCCTCACCGATTCCACGGCCAAAGGCAAACCCGATATCGAAGCGGTCGATTTCACCTCGCGCCTGCAAACGGTCAACGAGATCCTCGAAGTGACCACCAAGCCGATCATCTTCGACGGCGACACCGGCGGCCGCATCGACCAGTTTCCCTTCATGGTACGTACCCTTGAGCGCCTCGGTGTGTCGGCCATCATCATTGAAGACAAGGTGGGCGCCAAGCGCAACTCGTTGCTTGAGGAAAGCTCGGTGCACGAGCAGGACAGCATCGTCGACTTCTGCGAAAAGATCCGCGCGGGCAACAACAGCCGCGTGACCGCCGACTTCCGGATCATCGCCCGCATTGAGAGCCTCATTCTCGGCAAAGGCATGGAAGATGCCTGGCAACGCTCCGAAGCCTACGTGGCGGCGGGTGCCGGCGGCATCATGATCCACAGCAAGGAAAGCTCGGGCGCCGACGTGCTCGAATTCGCCAAACGTTTTCGTCCTGCCCACCCCGACGTGCCGCTCATTGCCGTTCCGAGCACCTATCCCACGGTGAGCATCGGTACGCTGCAGGAAGCCGGCTTCAGCCTCGTGATCTATGCCAACCACCTGCTGCGCAGCGCCTACCCGGCGATGCAGCGCACCGCGCAACGCCTGTTGGTGGAAGGGATGGCCGCCGGTGCAGAGGAAGACCTGATCTCTATCAAGAACCTGTTTAAACTCATACCCGGTCAATGATCGATGCGCTGCCCTTTGTAAGAGCGTGGGAGGAAGCCGGTGTCGGCTTCTTCACGGGCGTGCCCGACTCCCTGCTTTCGAGCTTCAGTGCCGTGCTGCAGGACCTGCCGCGCGAGCAGCACCTCATTGCCGCCAACGAAGGCGCCGCGCTGGCGCTGGCCGCGGGTTATACCCTGGCCACCGGCGGACTGCCGCTTGTTTACCTGCAGAATTCTGGCCTGGGCAACCTCGTCAACCCGCTGACGTCGCTTGTAGATGAAACGGTATACCGCCTTCCCGTAGTTCTACTGGTGGGCTGGCGGGGGCAGCCTGGCACGAAAGACGAGCCGCAGCATGCGAAGATGGGCGCGGTCACTACACCTTTGCTGGAAGCGATGGGCGTGCCGCTGTGGTACCTGCGTAAAGACGAAGCCGATGTGCCTGCGCTGCTGCGCACGTTGTGCGTTGCCGCCCGCGACCGCTCGGCGCCCGTGGCGCTGATCGTGGAGAAAGGGGCGCTCTCGGAAATGAGCCTGCCGCAGCAGGAGGACTATCCGCTCAGCTCGGCGGCCGCTATCGGCCTGCTCTCGGCCGCGTTCCGGCCCGGCGACAAGGTGCTGTGCAGCACCGGCAAGATCGGGCGCGCTTTCTATGCCTGGAACGAGCGCCAAGGAAACATCGTGGACGCTTTTCTCAACGTGGGCGCCATGGGGCACACGGGCAGCCTGGCCGCGGCCCTGGCCCTGCATGGGAAACAGCGCACCTGGTTGCTCGACGGCGATGGCGCCCTGCTGATGCATCTCGGGGCGCTGGGACTTATCGGTTCCCTGAAGCTCCGGAACCTGAATTACATACTGCTTAATAACGGCGCACACGAGTCCGTGGGTCGCCAGCCGACGCTCGGCTTCGCGGTCGACTTCTGCGCCATCGCGAAGGCCTGCGGCTTCACGGCGGCGGTGCAGCTGACCACCGAAGAAGAGTTGCGCCAATGGGCGGCTAAGCCGGTGGAGGGTTCGTTTGTAGAAATACGGATCAACACGCGCGTGGCCGCTGACCTTCCCCGCCCGGCCGGGTCGCCGGCTGAGGCGGGCGTCCGCTTTCGCTCATCCTTTCAAAAAGACGCATGACGGCCCCGCGTCTACTCGTGGGTACGGACGCTCTAGCCGGTCAATTGCCGGCGCTGCTCCGGCAACAGGGACGCAACCGGATCCTGCTGGTTGCCGGCGGCCATTTCCTGCGCAGTCCGGCCGGAACGGAGCTGCAGCATGTATTAGAAGGGGTCATTAATACCATCCGCGAAACGCCGGAGGGCTTGTTGCAGGTGGATGTCGCCCACCGCGACGCCGCAGCGCTGCCGGAGGGGATCGACGGTATTATTGCCATCGGTGGCGGACGCACGATCGATTACGCCAAAGCCTTGCTTTATTACAGCACCGCCCGGACCGACTTTTTCGCAGCCGTCCCCACTACGGCAGGCAGCGGTTCCGATGCTACCTCCTTCGCGGTGATCTATGAGGGCCTTCAAAAGCACTCGCTCGAGCACCCCGCCCTGCTTCCAGGTGTGGTGGTATGGGACGAGACCCTGCTGCAGGGACTTTCGGCGCGCCAACGCGCCGTGTCGGGGCTGGACGCGCTTGTGCAGTGCGTGGAATCGCTCTGGAGCCGGAAGGCTACCCCGGCATCACGGGCCCTGGCCTGGGAAGCAGGCGGCTGGCTACGGCGTCACCTGCCCCGATTTGTAGCGGCGCCCACAAGCGAGCTGGGTCTCGGCGCCCTCTACGCCGCGCACTATTCGGGCCGCGCCATCAATACCAGCCGGACCACCGGCGCACATGCGTTGTCTTATTACCTGACCGCCGTACACGGCATCGAGCACGGACACGCCGTGGCGCTGCTGCTCCCCGTATTTCTACAATACAACGCCGAAGCGCAGGAGCCGGATGGCTTTGCTGCTGTGCTTCAATTGCTGGATGCCGGAAGCGGCGCCGGCGCCGGTGCCGCTGCGCGCTGGCAGGAATATGTGTCGGGCCTCGGGCTCGAAACGACGCTTTCCGGGCTCGGCCTGGGTGCAGACATAGTGCCCGACTGGCTGCTTCACATCAACAACGAACGCTTTGCCAACAACCCGGTGGCGTTGGAGCCGGAACGGCTCGCTGCGCTGCTGCGTCAAACCCTATTTACGTCATGATCGGCTTTTTACAGGAATACCGCAACAGCCATAAGGTTGTCGCTACGGAATATGATTTCATCTTTTATTCCGAAGGCGCCCCGTACCACCAATACATGGCCGACGTTTTCGAATCTCTGCTGGCGGCAAGGCGCTACCGGATCTGCTACCTTACTTCGGATGCGAAAGACCCGGTGCTTCAGCGCAGCGCCGAAGGACTCGAAGCCTACTTCCTGAAAGCCACCCTGATGTTTGTCTTCCCGCGGCTACGTGCCCGGGCGCTGCTGATGACCATGCCCAACCTGGACCTGCACGGCTACAAGCGCTCGCCGGATGTAGGAAAATACGTATACCTTTTTCATGCCCTCGTGAGCACGCACCAGCAATACCACGAGCAAGCTTTCGATCATTACGATGCACTGTTTTGCTGCGGGCCCTACCACGAGCAGGAGGCGCGCAGGGCGGAAGCGCTTCGCGGCCTGAAGCCCCGCGACCTGGTGCCGTACGGCTACCCGCTGCTGGAGCGCATTTCTTCGGAGCGAGCCTTGAAGGGCCACGACGAATGCATCCTGGTGGCACCGAGCTGGCACCCGGAGGGGATTCTCAGCACGTGCATCGAAGCGCTGCTCGGGCAGTTGCTCCCCCTTGGTCTTCCCGTTTTCATCCGGCCCCATCCCGAGTTCCGCAAGCGGGAGCCGAAGAAAATGAAATCACTCGAAATGCTTGTAAAAAAGCAGGCGTTGCTGCACCTCGACACGAGCCCGGATGTGTACAACCGGCTGGCTTCAACCAGGCTCCTGGTCACCGACCGCTCGGGAATCGCGCTCGAATATGCTTTTGCCTGCAAGCGCCCGGTGCTGTTCATCGACACGCCCCCGAAGATCTACAACCGTAATTATACGGCCCTGGGCATCGAGCCCGTCGAAGACCGCCTGCGGCCCGAGCTCGGTCGTTCCGTTGCAGCGGGCAACCTGGGGGAAGTGCCCGCAGCGGCGCGCGCCCTGATGGCCGACGCGGGTAGCTGGGACAAAAAAATGGCAGCCCTGGAGGCTGCCACTGTATACGGTCCGTCGCAGAAACGCGAAGGGGTCGCTTATTTGGAAGGATTGCTGTCCTGATGCTCGTCGTCCTTTTTGCGGTGGAAGAAGCTCTTGAAGCGCCACCAGTAGGTTTTCACGACAAAGCCGGCACCCATCACCGCGGCAATCACTACCTGCAACAGGTAGGAGCCGCTCCCCGGTTCGATATAAAGCAGTGTATGACTCATGCGAAGTAGCTCAGGTTCGTTTTAGGGGTCAGGGTCAGCAGGGTTTCGTACATCAGGCGGATGGTCTGCTCGATGTCGGTGCGGTGCAGCATTTCCACGGTGGTGTGCATGTAGCGCAGCGGGATCGAGATCAGTACCGACGGGCAGCCGTCGTTGGCGTAGGCAAACGAGTCGGTGTCGGTGCCGGTGCTGCGCGACACGGCGCGGAGCTGTACGGGGATTTCAGCGCTTTCCGCCACATCCTGCACCAGCTGCAGCAGCTTGTTGTGCACCGCGGGTCCGAAAGACAGTGAAGGCCCTTTGCCGCAGAAGGTTTCCCCTTCGATCATCTTGTTGATCATCGGGGTGGAAGTGTCGTGTGTTACGTCGGTAATGATGGCCACGTCGGGCTTGATGCGGCGGGCGATCATCTCGGCGCCGCGCAGGCCGATCTCCTCCTGTACCGCGTTGACCACGTAGAGGCTGAAGGGCAGCTTCTTACGGTTCTCGCGCAGCATCCGAGCCACCTGGGCGATCATGAAGCCGCCGATGCGGTTGTCGAATGCCCGGCCGATAAAGTAGCCGTTGGCCAGCTCGTCGAAGCCATCCTGGTAGGTCACCACGGCGCCGATGTGAATGCCGAGGTCCGCCACTTCCTGCTTGGAGCGGGCGCCGCAGTCGAGCCACAGGTTTTCGGTCTTGGGCTGCGTTTCCTTTTCACCGCCACCGAGGCGGGTATGGATGGCGGGCCACCCGAAAACGGCTTTCACCGGGCCGTTCTTGCCATGGATCCACACGCGCTGGCTGGGCGCGATCTGGTGGTCTACACCGCCGTTGCGCTTCAGGTAAATGAGTCCGTCCGCCGTTATATAGTTCACAAACCAGCTGATCTCGTCGGCGTGTGCTTCGATCACCACTTTGAATGGCTGTCCCGGGTTGATCACGCCCACCGCCGTTCCGTAGGGATCGGTGAAGGTTTCATCCACGAACGCGCTGATGTAGTCGAGCCAGAGGCGCTGGCCGCTCGATTCGAAACCCACGGGCGAAGGGTTATTGATGTAGTCGACCAGGAAGGTCATGGCATCGTTGCTGATGACCGATTTCGGAGTCGTGCTTTTCGCTTTCGTCGCTTTCGCCATATACCGCGTTGATTAGGGAGCAAATTTAGGTAAAGTGAGCCATCAGCAGGCCCAGGCTCGACAGGGCCATGAGGCCATCGAGCACGAAATAGTAAAAATAATCGGACCGGGGCCGGTGCGCGCGCCGGTATAGGAAGGCCAGCAGTACGCCCGGGAGGGCCAGCCAGAGCAACGTGGCGAGCCCTACGCCGTAAAAGCCCATCGCCAGCAGGCTCGCAAAGAAAACGGCCAGCGAGCCGGCAAACAGGCGCCGGATACCCGCTTCAGGAAGCTGTGTAACGAGGCTGCGGATGCCTTCGCGGCGGTCAGATTCGCGGTCGCGCCAGTCGAACAGGATGCAGATGGGGTAGATGAGGTAAAAGCGGTTGAAGACGAAGAGGTAGTCCTGCATCCGCCAGGCGGCCCCGCTGAGCACCAGGGGAAGGATAAAGGGGATATGCGTCCAGGCCAGGGCCAGGAAAGCCGTTTTTCCCACCGCCACCTGCCGCAGCCAGGTGAAGGGGGCGAAGGGGATCTTGGGCGCTGAATAGAGGAAGGTAATAAAGGCGGTCAGCAGCAGCCAGGGCCATTCGTAGCGCAGCTGCCACGTGAGCCAGGCCGAAGCCAGGGCGCTGATGCCAAAAAGGGCCGCATGGAGTTTTTTGTGCCGGTACGACCAGGCGGCCTTGACACTCTCGCCGTAAAGCGCCGGCGTGAGCATCCAGTGAAAGTTGTAGCTGCACAGCGTTCCGGTAAACACGAAGGCCAGCAGGGACGGCTGCGGCGGCAACCCGTAGAAATACGAGGCCTGGGCCGTCATGATCACGGCGCAGACGGCGATAAAAAAGCTGGTGAAAAGTGCCCAGTCGTACAGGGAGCGGAGGAAACGCACAGGTTAGCGGCGTTGCACCACGATGCCATTAACCACCAGGGTGTCGCTCTTGTTGCCGGCCTTGTCTTTCAGCACGAACTTATAGATGAGCGAGTCCGACTCCTTGACGGGCGGGTTGGTGTTGGGCACATTGAGCGGCGCGGCGGAAGAAATGAGGTAATTCTGGTAGGTGAGGTCCAGCACGATCTCGCCCTTGTTGCGGTCGGGGAAGTCGGGCACCTTGATCTTGAGGCTGTCGCGCACCGTGGGCGTGCTGCGCTGGTTGATGCGCACGCGGCGGATAAAGAGGGTGTCGTCCACGTCGCCTTCCTTGTCGGTAAACTCCAGGCGGAGGCGCAGCGCGCCGCCGTAGGGCACCTCGAGGTTGCCGGCTTCCAATAAGGTGAGCTGGGGCGCCGTCTGGAATTTATCTTTGTTGCACCCCGCAAGCAGGGCCAGGAACGAAAAGGCTAGGAGGTAGTTCTTCATCATGCGGGGTTGATCGAAACAAATTTAATCGTTTGACAGGTATATTTTGAGCTACGTTGCGCCCCTCTCTAAAATATTTCACTTAACCGAAGCGGGTTTCGGGGCAGCAGCCCTGGACGTGTTCCGGTTCCAGCATGCCCACAACCCGCTATACCGCCGGTTCTGCGACCTCGTGCGCCCGGATGGTGTTGCCGCTTTCGGGCAGATCCCCTTTCTGCCGATCTCTTTTTTCAAAACCGAACGTGTCGTTTGCGGTGCCTTCGAGCCGGCCCTCGTGTTTGAAAGTAGCGGTACCACCGGCGCCGCCACTAGTCGCCACTATGTGAAGGATGCAGCTCTTTACGACACGGCCGCCTTCACGGCCTTCGAGCGGCTGTATGGTCCTTTGAAAGGATTGCGGATCCTCGCCCTGCTGCCTTCGTACCTCGAGCGCGGGCAAAGCTCGCTGGTGCACATGGTGCAGCGCTTTATGGACCGCAGCAGCCACCCGGGCAGCGGTTTTTTCCTGCACGACCACGAGGCCCTTGCCGCATCGCTGCGTGCCGGTGAAGCGGCCGGGGAGCGCACCCTGCTCATTGGGGTGACCTACGCCCTGCTCGATTTTGCGGCCGCCCACCCGATGCCGCTGTCCCATACGATCGTGATGGAAACCGGCGGAATGAAGGGGCGCCGGCGCGAGCTGCTGCGCAGCGAAGTACATGCGGCCCTGCGCCAAGCCTTTGACCTGCCGGCGGTGCATTCGGAATACGGGATGACGGAATTGCTGTCGCAGGCCTATGCCCGCGCGGAGGGAGTATTTGAAACGCCATCCTGGCTGCGGGCCTTTGTGGCGGAGGAAGACGATCCGGCCGCTTGGAGCAGCGCTCCGGGGCGCACAGGGCGCCTCTGTGTGATGGACCTTGCCAACTACTACTCCTGTAGTTTTATTGCGACAGAAGACATCGCACGCATGCAGGAAGGCAATCGGTTCGAGGTGCTGGGACGCATGGATCATACCGACGTGCGTGGTTGCAGCCTGCTGGCGTTGTGAGTTTGTAGTTTATAGTTTGGAGTTTGTAGTTGAATGCACTACTGGCATGCGCACGAAAAAGCCCGGACTACACCGGGCTTTACAAAGCTTTTTGCTTTTGGGCCTAGAGGGCCGGGCCTTCCTGGCCGCGGCTTTGCTGGCGGCGTCCGCCGCGGGAGTTCATGCCGCCTTTGCGACCGGCCTCGCGCGCTTCTTCGCTGGTCCACTGGTGCGCCACTCCCTGCTCGTGGGCGGCACGACCACCTTTGGAAGCGATCTCGCGCTGGCGTTCCGGACTCATGGCAGCAAAACCGCGGTTGGAACGCTTGCGTTCAGCGCCGTTGCTTTGCTCTCTTTGGCCCTGGTTGTCTCCGTTGATTCTGTTCTCGTTCATAGATAAACGTTTAGTGCGTTGGTAAATGGTAAAGGGTGTTCCACCTGTCGGCTGCTGTACTCAAAAAAACTGTGCCTCACCGCCCCTCAACGGGCCGCCGGGCGCGGGTTTGGGGCATTGCCCCTACTATTCTACGCTACGGGCGGACTGTTTCGCTTTTTTCGGGGAAAACGGTGGGCGTTTTCTACAGGTTTTTACCAGCCTTCGGTGAGCACCTCCAGGGAAATATTTTCCAGATAGGGGTCGAGGCGGTCCGTGTCGTCGAAGGCTTCGATATGCCGGATGTCCAGGTTCTCCATCGAGAAGAACACTTCTACATAGAAATCACGGAGTTGGTAAAGAAGCACCGACCAGGGACTGTCTTTGCGGTGACCGAGATACGCGCCCTCCTCGAGCAGGATGCGGCGTTGCTCGCCCGACGTACGGGCGCTGAAGTTGATTTTTGTCATGGGTGTCAGGTTAGCGTTCCCTTAACCCAGTTCAAACAGAGTGCCATTTCGGGCGCCGGCATTTTCGGGCCCGCCGGGGAGCAATTGCAACAGGATGCGGGCCAGGCCCAGCACTTCGGCGTATTCCATTCCTTTTTCAAAACAACGCAACACACCCTTCTGCAACAGGTCCTGCTGCATTTTGGGGCTCATGCCGGTAGAGTAGAGCACTACGGGTATCTGGCGGAAGCGTTCCTTGCCCATCAGGTGGAGCGCCAGCTCGGCCCCGTTGATCGCGGGCATATTGTAATCCAGCACAAAAAGCTCGGGGAGGGAGGCATCGGGAAGCTCCTGGAGGTAGGTGTTCAACTCGTCGCCGGAGCAGAACATCCGCACGTCGTCGGCGGCAGAAAGTTCATTGAAGGCTTGCTGCATGATGTAGCGGTCATCCGCATCGTCTTCCACAAGCAAAATCCGGTAATTCCGTTTTTGCATATTCGTAGGATTAGGGGTTCGTTAAGGGTGCGACAAAAGTAGGCAAATGCGCGAAAGTACCACGGCTCAGGCGGAAAACAGGGAGCCCAGGGGAAGCACGTCACCGAGCTCGGTCTTGCACACATGGATCAGGATGCTGCCGATGCTCGGACTGCCATAGCGCTGCTGTACGGCGCTCACCTCGAGGGCGGCGGCCTCCAGGGCCTTTTCGTGGTACCGGCGCAGGGGCGTGCTGCCCTGCAGGATGCCGGCAAAGGATCGGAGGTATTCGTTGGAAGTGGTTTCCAGCTCTTCGCCGGAAATGGGCTCCAGCTCGCGCCGGGCGGCCGCCTGCGCCGCCTCGGTTCCCCCCTGTAGCCCGGCCTCGGCAAGCGCGTGAAACTGGTCGCCGATGCGCAGGGCGAAGAGTGACAGCACGAGGCTGTCGAGGTAGTCCATATTCAGGGCGTTGAGCGGAACTTCACGGAAGGTATAAAGGCCTTCGAGTCCGGAAAGCAGCAGAAACGGGTTGATGTGCAGTTTGTCGGCCTTTTCGGAAAGACGCTGCAGGAAAGCTTGTTCGTCCATGAGGGTGGGCGTTTTCAGTTCAAACGAAAAAACGGCAAGATAAGTACGTCCACCCAAAACGTGAGGCGTGAGGCGTGAGCCGTGAACCCATGCAGTTCACGCCTCACGCTTCACGGTTCACGCTTACACTTCGTCCACGTCGTCGCGGCGAACAGTCGTTACACGGTCGCCGGCATCGGTGGTCGTTGTGGTAGTGGTGCGGCTCCGCGAGCGGCTGCCGCCGAGCAGGGCTACCAGCAGCAGGATGAATACCGCGGCGCCGATCACCCAAACCCAGGGCGAGTTGTACCAGTTGGAGCCGCCGTCGGTAAGGCTTACCGAATGCGTACTCGTGCTTGTGCTCGATGTGGAAGAGGAACTGCCTCCGCCACCGGTGGAGGAACCGCCGTCCTGCGCCCAAACGGCCAGGTTCACGGTAGCCAGCGCCAGGGTCAGGCCCAGCGAGCGGGCGCCTTGCGCGATGTTTCTTGTTTTCATACGTCTGTCGTTTTTAAAGATCATCTGTGTAGCTCAACCTGTCAATAATTACGCCATCGCTTAACTGAGGGCTTCGTCTTCATCTTCGTCCGCCGCCAGCAGCTGATCGGTGAGGATATCGTTGGGCGCGTTGCGCTGGCTGTGGCCGATCTGCTTTTCGCGGGCCCGCTTCAGCTGGGTGGCCAGCACGTTCACGCAGGAATCCACCGATTGCTCGAAGGAAAGCGCGCGCTCCTTTACAAACAGGTCCGGGCCGGGTACTTCGAGGCGGATCTCGCAATAATCCTCGGGAGTAGTGCGGTCGGGGCCCTGGAACAGGGTCACGTTGGCGCGGATGATGCGGTCATTGGGTTTCAGCTTGTCCAGTTTCTCCCGAATATAGCCTTCCAGCTCACTGCTGTGCTTGAAGCCCAGCGACTGAATGATAATGTCCATAGCTCTGATTTTTAGTAGGTAACGACTACTAACATCGCACCAAAATCGTGAGGCGTGAGGCGGGAGGCGTGAAGCGTGAGGCGTCAGGCGTGAAGCGTGAAGCGTGAGGCGTGAAGCGTGAAGCGTGAGGCGTGCGCGCCTCCGGCAGTTTGGCCTCGCCCCATCTTCAGGGGTTGTCATTTCCGACTTCCGACTTCGAACTTCCAATTCAGCTTTTGGTTGAGACCAAACTGGTGTTTGGAGGTAAATCAACCCTGATTTGGGTCCATTCCTTTTGTTTGGGAGTAAATCAGACCTGATTTTCCTTCAAACAACGTTGTTTGGAGGAAAATCAACCCGTTCCGGCACCAAACAACGTTGTTTGGCGCCAAATCAACCCTGATCCGGGGTCAAACATCGGTGTTTGGTCCCGGCCCAACCCGTTCCGAAGCCTACCTCAGCACCGCCGTCACTTTTGGCAGCAGTTTTTCCGCCCAGATCGCGTGCTCCCTTGCCGAGTAGTGGAGGTTGTCGGCCGCCAGCAGCCCGGGGTCGCCGGCGGCGAGGCGGCTTTCGGGTGTAATGTCGGTGTAACGCACGCCATACGCTTCCGTAATACGCCGGTTGACGGCATTGAAATCGTCGATGGCGCGGCTCACACGGGCTTTGTTGGCGGCGGACACAAAGGGTGTGGCGCTATAGTCAGGAATAGACAGCACAAATACATGGGTGGGCCGGCCGCCGGCCAGGCTGATGGCGGTCTGGAGCAGTTGGGTAAAGCGCGGGGCATAGGAAGCCGTATCGCGGCCGCGGTACTGGTCGTTTACCCCGATCAGCAGTGTCACCAGGTCCCAGTTGCCGGTGGGTGCACCGGCGGCGATGGCCGCCTGCAGCTCGTCGGTGGTCCAGCCGGTGCGGGCGATGTAGCGCAGGTTACCCACCCGCAGGCCCGAGTCGGCCAGCCGGCTGGTGAGCAGGTAGGGAAAGCGTTCGGTCTCGCCTACGCTTTGGCCGATCGTATACGAATCGCCCAGCGCGAGGTAGGCCAGGCCGGGAGCCGGCGGTGCCGGGGCGGGCAATGCAGGAGTGGGCGCCGGCGGTGCAACCAGGGCTGCGGGCTTTTTGCTGCAGCCCGACAGGAGAAGCCCCAGGCCGAGGATTGCTTTCAGGAATGTCATATCCTATGTACGCAAAAAAGGGGCGGAAAGTTCAGGGGCGTGAAGCGTGAGGCGTGAACAAAGAACTGGTTCTTCTTCGTCGCCGCGCATCGCGGGCTCACGCCTCCCGCCTCACGCTTCACGCCTCCCGCCTCACGGCTTCCGTGCCAGCACGATCAGGCGCGGGCATTTCCGCACGTCGTATTGCCCCAGGTTGTAGTCGCCGAACACTTCCTGCACCTGCAGTCCCTGGAAGGCGAGCATGTCGGTAAAGTCGCCGAGGCTGAACTTGGCCACCTTTTCGGTGTGCGTCAGTCCGCCGTCGAGGGCCGGGTCGGTGACGATGATCTTTTTGAAGAAATGGTCGTTGTCGTGCCAGCGGTGGATCTCGTAACGGGTGTCGCCGATGATCTTTTCGTCGTGGTGCACGAGGCGGTCTTCCACGTAGTGAACGTTGAGGTAGTCGATGAGCACGGTGCCGCCGGGGCGCACCGACAGGGCCATGGTGCGGAGCGCGTCGTCGTGCTCGCGGCGGGTGGCGAAGTAACCGAAGGAGGTAAAGAAGTTAAAGGTGTAGTCGAAGTAATTGACCCAGAAGGGGAGGCGCATGTCGTGCACGGCGAAGTGGAGCTGCTCCGATTCGTATTGGCTGGCATAGGCGATGCTTTCGGGGGAGATGTCGATGCCCGTGACGTCGAAGCCCTGGGCGGCGAGAAAGCGGCTGTGGCGGCCCTTGCCGCAGGCTACGTCGAGGGCGCGGCTGCCGGGGGCGGGCTGCAGGTGCCCGATGAGGCGGCCCAGGAAGGCCTCGGCCTCCCGCTCGTCGCGGTCAAAATAGAGCTTGTGGTAATAATCGGAATTAAACCAGCTCGTGTACCATTCGCGGTCGATCGTTGCAGCCATGCCACAAAACTAGGGGTGGAAAAGGTTCTCAGGGTTTTTAAGGTTCTAAAGGTTCCACGTCGCCCTCCTGAAAACCGTACCAACCAGCACCACCCGAACAACCCCCAAAACCCTCAGAACCCCAAGAACCTTAAGAACCCTGGTTGTTTTGCCGTATTTTTGGCGCCCAAAAACGGAACGTACGTGGCATTAATTAAGAGTATCTCCGGTATCCGGGGCACCATCGGCGGCAAGCCGGGGGAAAACCTGACACCGATCGATGTAGTGAAGTTTACCGCAGCCTATGGCTCCCTCATTCTTGAGGGTGCCGACAAAACCGCCCCGGTGAAGATCGTGGTGGGCCGCGACGGCCGCATGAGCGGTGAGCTCGTCAGCGGGCTGGTCATCAACACCCTGGTGGGCCTCGGTATCCAGGTGATCGACCTCGGCCTGTCTACGACCCCCACCGTGGAGCTGGCCACGAAGGCCGAAGGCGCCAGCGGCGGCATCATCATCACCGCCTCGCACAACCCGAAGGAGTGGAACGCCCTGAAGCTGCTCAACGGCGAAGGCGAATTCATCTCCGGTGCACTCGGCGCCCAGGTGCTCGAGCGCGCCGCCCAGGAGTCGATCACCTTTCCCGGCGTGGAAAAGCTCGGCTCCGTATCCCGCGACGATTCCTGGATGCAAAAGCACATCGACCTCGTGCTCGATTACGCCCTGACCAACAAAAAAGCCATCGAGAAGCGCGCATTCAAAGTGGTGGTCGACTGCGTCAACTCCACCGGCGCCCTGGTGATCCCGCAGCTCCTCACTGCCCTCGGTGTGAGCGAGGTAATCCTCCTCAACGGGGAGGTGACGGGCCGCTTTGCCCACAACCCCGAGCCGCTGCCCGAGCACCTCACGCAGCTGAGCAACGAGGTGGTGAAACAGAACGCCCACTTCGGTATCGCCGTCGACCCCGACGTTGACCGCCTGTGCTTTGTATGCGAGGATGGCTCCATGTTCGGCGAAGAATACACGCTGGTGGCCGTGGCCGACTACGTGCTGAGCAAGTGCCCCGGCAACACGGTGAGCAACATGAGCTCCACCAAGGCCCTCAAGGAGATCACCCTGAAGCGCGGCGGCCAGTATTTCCCCTCGGCGGTGGGCGAGGTGAACGTGGTGCAGAAGATGAAGGACCAGCAGGCCGTCATCGGCGGCGAAGGCAACGGCGGCATCATCGTGCCCGACTTCCACTACGGCCGCGATGCCCTCATCGGCATCTCCCTCTTCCTGTCGCACTTCGCGGCGTCGAAGAAAACGAGCCTGAAGTCGTTCCGCGCCAACTACCCCGACTATTTTATCTCGAAAAACAAGATCGAGCTCGAAAAGGACCTGGATGTGAGCAACATCTTCGATCAGATCAAGAAAAAATACAAGAACAACCCGATCAACACCGAAGACGGCCTCAAGATCGAGTTCGACACCGACTGGGTGCACCTGCGCACGTCGAATACGGAGCCGATCATCCGCATCTACGCCGAAAGCAACTTCGAAACGACCGCCAATAACATCGCCCGGAAGCTGATGAACGACATCCGGGAGCTGAGTTCGGGTTTTTAACAGTTTGTAGTTTATAGTTTGTGGTTGGCTGGCGCCCGTTTGCGCCGGTGATCAGGTTTGCCGCCCGCCCCTGGCGGGGAAACCACAAACTATAAACGACAAACTACAAACTTGAATTGTACCTTTGCGGCCGTAAAGAAGGCCCGCACTATGGAACAAACCCGCACGCAGACCGCCCCCCCGGCCAGCCCTATGACCGACAACCGCATTTATTTAGACAATGCCGCGACCACGGCCCTCGACCCCGAGGTGCTGGCGGCGATGCTTCCTTATATGCAGTCGCATTTCGGCAACCCTTCCTCGATCTATTCTTACGGACGGGAAACCCGCCTGGCCATTGAAACGGCGCGGAAGACGGTCGCGAAGCTGCTCGGCACCCGCCCCGGCGCCATTTTCTTTACGTCGGGTGGCACCGAAAGCAACAATACCGCCATTGCGGCGTCCGTGCGCGACCTCGGCTGCACCCATATCATTACCTCGCCCATCGAGCACCACGCCGTGCTGCACACCGTGGAATACTGGGGCAGCGGCAACGAAGTGACCCACAGCTTTGTGGCCCTGCACGAAGACGGCAGCGTGGACCTCGAAGACCTCGACCGGCAGCTGGCCGCCCAGCGCGAAAAGGGCGTTCGCTGCCTCGTGTCGCTGATGCACACCAACAACGAGATCGGCGTGCTGCTCCCGATCAAAAAGGTGGGCGAGCTGTGCAAGCAGCACGACGCCATCTTTCATTCCGACTGCGTCCAGACCGTCGGTCATTATCCCCTCCACCTCGACGACCTGCACGTGCACTTTATTTCGGGTGCCGGTCATAAGTTCCACGGCCCCAAAGGCACGGGCATCTTGTATGTCAGCGAGGAGATCAACATCAAGCCCATGATCCTCGGCGGCGGCCAGGAGCGCAACATGCGCGCCGGCACGGAGAACGTATATGGCATCGTTGGCTTCGCCAAGGCACTGGAACTGGCCATGAGCCGCTACCCCGAAGACAGCCGCTACATCCAGGAGCTGCGCGCCCACATGCGCACCCGCATCGATGCGGAGATCCCGGGTGTGTCGTTCAACTGCAGCCCGCAGTCGCTGTACACGGTGCTGAGTGTCTGCTTCCCGAGAAGCGAAAAGACCGAGTTCCTGCTGATGAACCTCGACATGCGCCACATCTGCGTGTCGGGCGGCTCGGCCTGTTCCTCGGGTGCCGATATCGGTTCGCACGTCATGAAGGCCCTCAACAAAGCCAGCGACTGGGTGACGATCCGGTTTTCCTTCAGCCGGTTCAATAACAAAGAAGAAATCGATCGGGTGGTGGATACGCTGAAAGAGTTGGTGTAACCGGGTAATCCATTAACCGGGTAATCTGCTAAAAAGAAATGGCGCTCCCCAGGAGCGCCATTTCTTTTTCTTATCTAGTTATTTCAAGCCTCTATTAAAAAATCAACCAGTTAATGGACTAACCGGTTCTTTACAGGTTCCACCAGGGGTTCCGCCGTGCGGCGCCCATATAGCGCTTCATGTTCATCCAGAAAGCAAGGACCATGTAAATGATGACGGGCGAGCCGAAGGAGAGGAGCGATACGTAGATGAACCACATGCGGATGCGCGAGGTGGCGATCCCCATCCGCTCGCCGATAGCGGTGCAGACGCCGAAGGCCTGCCACTCGATAAAATCCTTAAGCCGGTTCATATTGCGAATGTATCGTTTTCCTTCCTTTTTACCGAAGGAGCAGCCCCGCTTTCGTACCGGGTTTTGCCATAAATTTGCACCACTTTACAGATAACTCTTCTACAAACACAGTGCCTGAGTTTGCACTCGGGCCTTAAAAAACAGAGCGCCCATGTTATTCGATCTCGAACTGATCCGGAAGGTGTACACTGAGCTCCCCCTGAAGGTGGCCGCAGCCCGCAAGCTGGTAGGACGGCCCCTGACCCTGGCTGAAAAGATTCTTTATTCCCATACGTTCACCCCGGCAGCGCGTGTGCTGGAGCGCGGCAAGGACTATGTCGACTTCGCGCCCGACCGCGTGGCCATGCAGGATGCCACGGCCCAGATGGCCCTGCTCCAGTTCGATACCTGCGGCCGCAGCCGCGTAGCCGTACCCTCCACGGTGCACTGCGATCACCTGATCCAGGCCCAGGTAGGCGCCAAGCAGGACCTGGACAAGGCCATCGACATCAACCGCGAGGTGTACGACTTCCTGTCGTCCATTTCCAATAAGTACGGGATCGGCTTCTGGAAGCCCGGCGCCGGTATCATTCACCAGGTAGTGCTCGAAAACTACGCCTTCCCCGGAGGTATGATGATCGGCACCGACTCCCATACCCCCAACGCGGGCGGCCTCGGTATGGTGGCCATCGGAGTGGGTGGCGCCGACGCCGTAGACGTGATGGCGGGCCTCCCCTGGGAACTCAAAATGCCCAAGCTGATCGGCGTAAAGCTGACCGGCAAGATGAACGGCTGGACCTCGGCCAAAGACGTCATCCTCTGGGTAGCGGGACAGCTGACCGTGAAAGGCGGCACCGGTGCCATCGTGGAATATTTCGGCGACGGCGCCGACAGCCTGAGCTGCACCGGCAAAGCCACCATCTGTAACATGGGTGCCGAGATCGGCGCTACCTGCTCCGTGTTCGGCTACGACGAGAAAATGGCCGCCTACCTCCGTGCTACCGGCCGCGAAGAAGTGGCTGATTGCGCCGACGGCGTTCGCCAGCACCTGCGCCCCGATCCCGAGGTATATGCCAACCCCGCCAAATTTTACGACCAGGTGCTCGAGCTTGATCTCAGCACGCTGGAGCCGTACGTCAACGGTCCCTTTACACCCGACCTGGCTACGCCCATTTCCAAAATGGCCGAAGCGGTAGCCGCCAACGGCTGGCCCGACACGGTGGAAGTAGCCCTCATCGGATCCTGCACCAACTCCTCCTACGAAGACATTTCCCGCTCCGCCTCCGTGGCCGCGCAGGCCAAAACGAAAGGGCTGAAGGTGGCTTCCGAGTTCACCATCACCCCCGGTTCGGAAGTGGTGCGCTATACCATTGAAAAGGACGGCTACCTCAATACCTTCGGCGAGATCGGCGGTATCGTTCTGGCCAACGCCTGCGGTCCCTGCATTGGTCAGTGGGCCCGTCATATGGACGATCCGACCCGTAAGAATACGATCGTGACCTCCTTCAACCGCAACTTCGCCAAGCGCAACGACGGCTTTGCCTCCACCCATGCTTTCGTGGCATCGCCCGAACTGGTAACGGCCTTCGCCATCGCCGGCCGCCTGTCGTTCAACCCCCTCACCGACAAGCTGACCAACGAGAAAGGCGAGCAGGTGCTCCTCGACGAGCCCAAGGGCTACGAGCTGCCGCCCACCGGCTTCAAGGTAGAAGACCCGGGCTACCAGGGTCCGGCCGCCGACGGCTCGAACGTACACGTGCTCGTTGCCGGCGACAGCACGCGCCTGCAGCTCCTGGAGCCGTTCCCGGCCTGGGAAGGCACTGACCTGAAAGGCCTTCGCCTCCTCATCAAGGTGCGCGGTAAGTGCACCACCGACCACATCTCGATGGCCGGTCCCTGGCTGAAGTACCGCGGTCACCTCGACAACATCTCCAACAACATGCTGATCGGGGCGGTCAACTTCTTCAACAACGAAACCGACAAGGTGAAAAACGGCCTGACCGGTGAATACGGTCCCGTGCCGGCCACGCAGCGTGCCTACAAGGCCGCCCGCCTCGGCTCGGTAGTGGTTGGCGACGAGAACTATGGTGAAGGCTCCTCCCGCGAGCACGCCGCCATGGAACCCCGCCACCTCGGTGTGCGCGCCATCCTCGTGAAGAGCTTCGCCCGCATCCACGAAACGAACCTGAAGAAGCAGGGTATGCTGGCCCTCACCTTCGCCGACAAGGCCGACTACGACAAGATCCAGGAAGACGATACGATCGACATCATCGGGCTCACCGACTTCGCGCCCGGCAAGCAGCTGACCCTCGTGTTCAACCACCAGGACGGCACTTCCGACAAGGTCAAAGTGAACCACACGTACAACCAGCAGCAGATCGAGTGGTTCAAGGCCGGTTCGGCACTGAACCTGATCCGCAAGCAGTTCGCGAGCGCGTAAGGCTGACGGAATACACGGAAATCACGGAATAGAACAAAGGCCCTTCGCATAGCGAAGGGCCTTTGTCATTGCGAGCGTAGCGAAGCAAACTACACCGCTACGCAGGCAGATTGAAAAAAGTAGGTTTCCTGCTTTGACTATGCGAGGCTCGGTTTCTATTGCGGACTGTCTTAAGGTCGGGGAGTTTGCCCCGAGGCTTCGGGACGCTGCGCGCGCAATGACGGCTGGCGCCGTCAACCTCCCCAGCGAAAGGATTCATTCTCGAGCCCGGCAAGGTCGATCACCCGGTCCACCACCGTGAGTGCAGCTTCTTCGATCGTCCTGGGCTTTGAATAGAATGACGGCGTTGCCGGGCAGATGATGCCGCCGGCGAGCGTTATGGTTTCCATGTTGCGGATGTGCACCAGGTTGTAGGGCGTATCGCGCAGCACGAGGATCAGCTTTTTGCGTTCCTTGAGCATCACGTCGGCGCCGCGGGTGATGAGGTCGTTGGAGATGCCACCTGCGATGCGGCCCAGCGTGCCCATCGAGCAGGGCGCCACGATGAGGGCATCGTAGCGCGCCGAGCCGGAGGCAAAAGGTGCCATGAAGTCGTTCTTCGAAAAGTAGCGGAAGGGAAAGCGCTCGTAGTCTTTTTCCCCGAGCTCCATTTCCCAGTTGTACTTCGCGTTGTCGCTCAGCACCACCGATACCTCCGAGCATTGCGCCTGCAGCTGCTCCAGTTTCTGGAGCAGGAGGCGCGCGTAGATGGCGCCGCTGGCGCCGGTTATGGCTACAGCAATTTTCTTCATCGGGCAATGGGATTTGGTTCGGCGGAATGCATCGGCGTTTCGGCCACCTGCAGCCAATAGGTGAAAAAGCCGCCAATGACGCGGCGCGTGCCTTCCAGCGACGACGGCTTGACTACGTAGCTGTTGGCACCGGCGGCGTAGCAGCGTCCAACAAAGGCCGCGTCGCGGCTGTCGCCGAGCAACACCACGGGAATGGCGCGCCATTCGGGCCGCGCACGGATCGCTTCCAGGATGTCGAGGCCCGTTTCGGGCTTCAGGTTGAAATCAAGCAGCACCAGGATCGGCACCTGCTCTTCCAGCGCGGCATACAACCGCGCCGAGCCGGGCACGAAACGCAGGGGCAGGTCGAGGCCCAGGTCGTTCAATATATCAATGGTGAGTTGCTGGTCGTCGCGGTCTTGTCCCAGCATCAGGATGTATGGTTCGGAAGCCATGGAGCGCATTTGGGTAAAAGTACGGCAGGAGCGGGCTCGGCAATCGGGAATCGGCATTGAGGGAACTAACGCAGCTGCTATTTGATTTTTATGATTCGCGGCAGCTATTGTTACTACGAATCGAATCACATTAAATCATAACCATCTGCGTATCCCGCTTACGGGATCTGCGTTTTTGTCTATCGCTTCGTGGGATCGTTTGCCTCGGCGTTTGCGCGGGTACTGTCGGGCGCGGGCTCCTGCTTTTTGCGGCGGCGGAACAGGTCCTTGAACGAGCTGAACTCTTTGCGGTACGACAGTTTGGCCCCCGCACGCTGGTTGTTGATTGTCTTGGTTTGGGTCCCACTTACCAGCAGGTCGGGCGATTGGGTGTAGAAGAAGGTAGCGCGGATGGAGCCCGAACGGTTGATGAGTACATCGACACTGACGTCGGGGTAGAGGTAGATCCGCTGGTTGATATCATTGTTGTTACCGGGTATCGGTACGTCGAAGGTGCCTCCCAGCGTGATCTGTACACGGTCGCCGGCGGGTGCGCTCAGGCTGACGTTCAGGGAGCTGGTATTAACACCAAAACCGCGGTTGGTCTGGGTGATGAGATCGCGGTTATACAGGGAGCCGGAGAAGTTGAGCGTCACTTTGTTGTTGGCCAGCACCCGGCCCAGCACCTGGTTCAACAGCTTGTTGACCTGGCTGAAGAGAAGTCCCGAGAGCGTGCTGAACGTAAAGTCGTTGATGACGCCGCTGCCCTGGCCTTCACCGGTTTGATAGGGTGCAAAAGAGTTGAAGACGATCAGGTAGGTCACCTGCTTGGTGATCTCGTTGGGATTGTTTTCGATCTGCTGCAGGCCATAGGCGAAGGACGGATTGGAGCGAACGGGGCTCGATTCGGGGAAGTCGAGGTTAAACTTGAATTTCGGCTGGAAGAGCGCGCCGGTCAGTTCCACCGCCACAAACACATCGCCGCGCGCGCGCTCCAGGCGGGTGTCGTTGAGGGCGAGGCTTTGCACCAACGGACCAAAGCGCACGTTCTCGGCATTGTATACCGCCTGGATGCTCACCTGCGCGTTGTAGGGATCGCCGTTCCAACGGATATAGTTGTTGGCGTTGGGTTTCAGTGTAAAGGGCTTTTTGAAGAACGACTGGAACGTAAACAGGTAATTACCGTCGGTAATGAAGTAGGTACCGTTGATCGACAGGGGCTCGTTAGTGCCCGAGCGGATGGTGAGGTCGCCGTTGCCGTGGCCGCGGATGGCGTCGCCCGTGAGGTCGTCGAGGATCACCTCGATGTTCACCAGTGGGTTGGCCGTCAGGTTCACGTTGTAGTGCACGTTGGAGGCGCCCGTCGACAGGTTCGTGGGCGTCATCTCCGTGCCGTATTTGCGCTCCACCAGGAAGTCGGCAGCGCCCGACTCGCGGTTCTTCGAGGGCGGCAGCGTGATCCACGACGAGTCGCGGTCGGAGGCGCGCACGTCGATGTTCATGTTCATATTCTCCTGCGGTCCCTGCAGCGAGAAGGTGCCGGTGCCTTTGGCGCGCCCGTAGAAGGTCTGGTTGTCGTTGTACGTCGTGTTGATCAGTGTTATGGGCCCGTTGTCGGTTTTCGCCACGAGGTCGAATACCATGTTCTGGAAGCCATCGTGTGCAATACTGCCATTAATGGTGGCCGTGCGTCCCTGGCGTTCAGCAACGGAGGCCACCGAATCATCGCGGAGACGCAGGTGGTCCAGGCGGATGGCGTGCTCCTGCAGGTCGATCTCGGTATCGTAAAGCCAATAGCGCACCTGCGTAAACTTCACCTTCATCGAGGCGTCGCGGAGGCGCGGCTTGCCCACGTAGCGCCGGTTGGCGCCTTCACCTATGATGGCCAGCTCGCCGGTTACAAAGCCGCGCAGGTCGCTGAACAGGTTGCCGACGAAGTTTTCCAGGTAGGTCACCGGGTAGTCGATGGCCTGCAATACGATGCGGTCTTCGTGGGTATTGCTGCTGTCGTCCACGTCCATATCCACGTTGAACTTCAGCTGGTGCGCCGCGTCGATCGTGTTGCCGGTAGCCCGCAGTGCGCCGGTGCGCTTGTTGTAATTGAGGTGCGCCTGCAGCTGGCCTACCGAATCGTTGTCTACCCGCAACTGCTCGGTCTGGATATCGGCCGTCACGTAAAACAGGTTCTGCGGATCCTCGATGCGCACCTCGCCGTTGAGCAGGCCTTCGATGCGGTTCTTGCGTACGAGGAAGGGGGAGATGTCGCCGAGGTTCAGGTTTTTCAACGCGATGTGCAGGTCGTTGAGGTTATTGCCGCCGCCCTCCGCAGGCACGGTACTGAGGCGGATCTCCTGGTTCGACTCGCGCAGCACCACGTTGCCCTCGGTTACCGTATTTCTACGGAAGTCGAGCGTGCCGCCCTGGTCGATCGTCCAGGTTTTTCCGTTGAGTACAAAAGAGGACGGCCGGAAGAGGATGCTCAGGCCGTCGGCGAACGTGTTGACGCGCGCCGAGAGGCTGGCCTGGTTCACCACCTGGTTGGAATTGGTGCTGATATCGAAGTCCGACACGTCGTGGCTGGCCCGGACGGTGAAGCGGGTTTCGGGCAGCTGGATGCTGTCGTTGATCACGGTATTGCCCACGGCGCCGTTGAGCACGAGGCTGTCGAGGTTGCCGCGCGCATTAACGCCGATACCCGTGAAGGCGTATTGGGAAAAGCCAAACTGCGGTACGTCGGCATCGAGCGTGAGCGTGTTGGAGGCAAGGTCGAGGGCGCCGCTGACTTCGGCGTTGTTGCCGCCGCTGAGACGCGGGTCGAGCAGCTTCAGGTAGTCTTCAATAACGCCCGTTCGGATGTGGAAGGTAAAAGACTGCCGCGGCAGGTTGCTGTGCCGCGGGGCGCGGATGTAGGCAGGGTAGTAGCGGTTCAGGAACAGCATGAACGCATCGGGCATCGAGGCGAGGTCGAATTGCCCGCGCACTTCGGCGTCGAGCTCGTTGGAGCGCACGCTGAGCGTGCGCACGCCGCCGGTCACCAGCGAGGATACATAGAGCGAGTCGAACGAAAGGCGTCGCCCGTTCTGCAGGAGGATCGCGTCGGTAATGGCCGCCGTGCCCGTGAAGTCGGAAAGCGAGCGGCCTTTCAGTTTCAGTTTGAACGTTCCGTTGAGCGCAAGTTCCTCCTTCGACAGCCCGAGGGCTTTCAGGTTGCCGCGTACGATGTTGGCCGTGGCGTCGAAGGTGGGCTCGTTGCCACCGAAAGTGATTAGTCCTTTGAGCGTCGCCTCCACGTTGGGGTCGTTGATGCCGAAATCGCCGTTGAAGCTGTTGCTGTTCAGGTGGCCTTTGGCCGTGACGTTGCGGTAGGTGTAGCCGCGAAACTGTATGCGGTGGATGAGGCCATTAACGTCCATATCCAGCTGGCTGCGCGTAAAGCCGCGGCCCTTCACGTTGCCGTGGAAGTCTACGATGCCGAGGTCAGTGTTGTTGAAGAATTGGCCGAGGTTGAACGATTCCGTAGAAATACTGCCCGAATACACCGGTGCGCCGCCGCGGGGCAGCTTCATGTTGAGGTCGGTGCGCAGCGAGCCCAGGGCGGTGTGGAGGGTGCCGTAGGTGACGAAGTCTCCGAAGAAGCCCGTGTAGGTGCCCGCGAAGCGGATCGTGCCGAGCTTGCGCAGGTTGGGCATCGTTACGCGGCGCAGTGCCGGCACGAAGGCCACCGCATCGTTGTAGCTCGTTACGAGGTCGCGGGCGTCGACGTTGAGAAAGGCATGCTCCGGGTCGGTGAGCCCCTGTACGGAGAAGTCGCCGTTGAGGGCCGTCTGTCCGGAGCGGAGCTGCACGCCCTTGCCGGTGAAGTCGTCCACGAGGCCCTTCACGCGCCCGCTGATGGCAAAGCTCCGTTTCCAGCTTTTGAGGGCGGGTGCGAACAGTGCGATATCGTCGGAGGTCACATACGAGTTGTCGAAGTGGCCTTCCATCTTGACCTTGTCTACGAAGTCGCTCATGTCGTCAAAAGAAGCGAAGCGCATGGCGAAATAGTTGCGGAGCGTGCTGCTGTTGGTGCGGATCAGCAGCTTGTCGAATTCCATCAGCTCGGGGTGAAAGCGCAGGTCGGCGCGGAGGGTCTTTACCTGAAGTCCGCCGCGCTCATGGGCCACGAGGTCGGCGCGGGCCGTGACGGTGTCTTGTACGAAGCGAACATTCTTCAGGGTGCCCGTGATGCCCTGGAAGTCGATATGGCGCGCGTCGAAATAGGGCTTGGTGCTGCCCAGCACACCGTCCTTGTCGGAACGGAAGCGGGCGTTCTTCAACTGCAGGTCGGCCACGCGGATCCAGAGGCGCCCGGGGTTCCAGCGCAGCGTGGCGGTGCCGGCCTTCTGCGGCTGTGCCTTCGCCCAGGCTTTGGAGGCCGCCGTCCGGGTGCCCGGGTAACCGAATTCGTGGTAGGTCGCATCTTCAAGGAGGAGGCGGTCGATGTCGACGATGTTTTTGGTCAGGCTGAGTTCCTTTGCGTCGAGGTCGAGCCAGCCGACGTTCGCATAGAGGTCGGCGCCGCGCCAGCCGTCTTTTTCCTGGAAGTGCAGGTTCTGGATCTTCACCTTTTTCAAGGCGAAGTCGATGCCCGATTCTTTTTTCTTCCCGGTGGAAGGGGAGCTGAAATAGTCGATGAGGTACTGGTAATTCCAGAGCGAGTCGCTGCGCTGCAGCTTGACGGTGGCGTCTTTAAGACCGATGTATTCGAGCTCGGCCTTGTCTTTCAGGAAAAACCAGTCGGTGATCCGCACCTGCAGCAGGCCGGCCGCCAGCAGCGTGTCTTTGTGGCGGTCTTCCAGCAGCACGCCTTCCATGTTGAGCTTGTTGAAGAAGCCGATCGACACGTGTTCGATATGCACGCGGCTCTGCAGCTCGCGCGACAGGCGGGCCGTTACCTTGTGCACCAGCCAGTTCTGGCCCCATTCGGTTTGCACGAATGCCAGCGTAAGGCAGATCAGTATGAGCAGGGAAAGCAGGACCGCACCTAGTATTTTAGCCGCTCGTTTCAGTCGTAGTTCCGTTTAGTATGTGTAAAAATAGCCTTTTGCACTCCTTAGCCCCGTTCAAAATGGCCTGTCGGTAACAAAGAGATGTGAAAATTCACAGCGGGTTTGCCGGCGAACGATGGCGGTGTGCCAGGGCGGTCGCAGGAATCCACTGTATCTTACAGCCCTGCAATACTTTTGCCATGAAACGAATCCTTGTCGCCCTTGCCTTCCTGCTGTCCCTGTGTGCAGGTGCCCAGAAAATAACGAAGAAGTCCGCGAAGCGCCCCGACTTCATGCTCGTGATCCACGGCGGCGCGGGCAACATCCTCAAAAAGAACATGACCCCGGAGTTGGAAGCCGCGTACCAGCGCGGGCTTCAATCCGCCCTGCAGGCGGGCTATGCCGTGCTGGAGCGTGGTGGCACCGCGCTCGACGCGGTGGAGGCCACCGTGCGGGTGCTGGAAGACGACTCGCTCTTCAACGCCGGGCGCGGCGCGGTGTTCACCAATGAAGGCCGCAACGAGCTAGATGCCGCCATCATGGACGGCGCCACGTTGAAGGCCGGCTCGGTAGCTTCGGTCACTACGATCCGCAACCCCGTCACCGCTGCCCGCGCCGTGATGGAAAAAACGGAGCACGTAATGCTGATCGGGCCGGGCGCCGAGAAGTTCGCACAGCAGCAAGGGCTCGACATCGTGGACCCGTCTTATTTCTACACGGCCCGCGCCTGGCGCGCCCTGCAGCGGGCCAAAGCGCTCGACTCGGCACAGGTGCAGCAAAGGGAAGGCGCCGGCAACCCGAAGCAGGAAGCGCTGCTCCGGCAGCCGGGCAACCGCGATAATAAATACGGTACGGTTGGCGCCGTGGCGCTCGACAAGGCAGGCAACCTTGCCGCCGCCACCTCTACCGGTGGCATGACCAACAAGAAATTCGGCCGCGTGGGCGATGCCCCCATCATCGGCGCGGGCACCTTCGCCTCCAACGCCACTTGCGCCATCAGTTGCACGGGCTGGGGCGAGTTTTTCATCCGCCTGTCTGTGGCCCGCTCGGTGAGCGACCTGATGGAATACAAAGGCTGGACGGTGCAAAAGGCCGCCGACGAGTTGATCCAGAAAAAAGTGCCTGCCCTCGGCGGCGACGGCGGCCTCATCGCCCTGGATAAAAACGGGAATTTCACCATGTCGTTCAATACCCCCGGCATGTACCGCGGTTATATCGGCCCGGATGGAAAAGGCGTGGTGAAGATTTACAAAGACTAAGACCGGGAGGGAATGGGATAATGGATGATACGTCCGCATGCCGTAGGTATGCACGCATTCCGGGCGGGATGCTGCCCGACTTCCGGAGCGCGTCCCTACCTACGGGATGGGATTCAGGCGGCTTGCCCGGGCTTTTCGGAGCCAGTCCTATGCCGTATTGCGGAAGGCGGTTCCGGAAGTTTCCGAATCGCTTTCCGTTTTGCGAAAACGCTAACCAGTTGTTTGCCAGGATTTTACCCTTCCGCCGTATGCGGAACGCATCCAAAACGATTTTTGTAGTCTGCCGCCGCATGCGGAGCGGGTAGAAAACCACCACATTTCCCCGTTATTTCCGGTAAAAGATCTTGCCGACGCTGACGCCCACGATCCGGTGGCGGATGGCCGGGCCGAAGTCGTTGTTGTTGAGCGAGCCGATGCCCTGCTGGAAGTGGGCGTTGAAGAAAAGGCCTTTGGCGCTCTCTACGCCGAAGCGCACGATCACCGAAGGCGTCAGGCGGCTGTAGCCCTGGCCCCCGAATTTCATGTCGCGGTCGACGACGTTCCCGCTTTTGACCGTTACCTTTTCGTTGCCCTTCAGGTTCAGGTCGAGCGAGGGACCGAATTGCACGTAGGCGCCCCGGTCTTTGGTCTTGCCCATGTAGATAGTGAACAGGGGCGCCAGTTCGGCGGTGTGCAGGCGCAGGTCGTTGGCCACCGCATCGATGCCTGGGTTGCTCGAGGTGTCGGTGAGGGCCACGGAAAAACCTTTAAGGCTATACGTGAGCGAAGGGGAGAAGAACAGCCGTCCTTCGAAAGGAATTTTCGCTACGACGCCGGCATGAAGACCGACCTTTCCCGTGGTGGCCATTTCCTTCCCATGCAGGAAATAATTCGCGGTCGTGTATTGCGGACCGGCGATGGCGCCGAACTCGGTTTTTTGGGCCGAAGCCGTCAGGCTGAAAAGGGCGGCGGCCAGGGCGCCAAAGCTGTGTCGGTAGAAAGGCATGCGGAAGGCAGCGTGCGTTTAGATGAATTGGGCGGACAAGATACGGTTTTTGCCCCATCCGCCGGTAGCCATAGCTTTAGCGAAGGCTGCCCCCAACCCCTCCCCAAAGGGAAGGGTAGAAAATTCAGTAGCCGGCGGCTGCGTCATCGCCGCGACCGTCGCCGATGGCGACCATCCGTCCGCCGGGTAGTACCTGAATGAGCTCGGTGCGGCCGATCTGCGGGCGTTCTTCCAGCTTGTAGCCCATGGCTTCCAGCTGCTGCCGTACTTCTACGGGAAAGCCTTTTTCCACGTACACCACGTCGGGGAGCCACTGGTGGTGAAACTTGGGCCGGTTGACCGCCGCCTCGGGATCGAGCCGGAAGTCGACCAGGTTTACGATCGACTGGAACACCGAGGTGGGAATGGTGGTGCCTCCCGGCGTACCTACCACGGCCCAGGGGCGGCCGTTTTGCAGCACGATGCTGGGTGTCATGCTCGAAAGCATCCGCTTGCCGGGCGCGATCGCGTTGGCCTCGCCGCCGACGGCGCCGTATAAATTCGGAACGCCCGGCTTGGCGCTGAAGTCGTCCATCTCGTCGTTGAGCAGGAAGCCCGCGCCGCCGATGACGGTCTTGCTCCCATAACTGTTGTTGAGCGTGGTGGTTACCGACACGGCATTGCCATCGGCATCAAGCACACTCAGGTGCGTGGTTTGCTCGCTCACTTTGCGGGGCGCGCCGGGGCCGGTAAGCGTGCTGCTGCCGGCGCGGCCGGGCACGTAGTCGCGCATGCGGGCGCGCAGGTAGGCGGAGTCGAGCAGGCCGGCCTGCGGCACCGGGTAGAAATCGGCGTCGCCCATATGCTCGGCGCGGTCGGCGAAGGCGCGGCGCTCCACTTCGGTCATGAGCTGCACGGCGGCTGCGCTGTTGTGCCCGTAAGCGGCCAGCGGGTAGCCTTCGGTCATCCGCAGCATTTGCGCCAGCAGGGTGCCGCCGCTGCTGGGCATGGGCATCGAAACAACCTCGTATCCTTTATAGGCAAACCGCAGCGGCTCGCGCCACTTGGCGGTATAAGCCGACAGGTCGGCGGCGCTGATGATACCGCCGCCACGTTGCATTTCTTCCACCACGAGGCGGGCCGTCTCGCCGCCGTAAAAGCCCGGGAGCCCTTCGTCGCGGATGCGGCGGAGGGTGGCGGCCAGCTCGGTCTGGCGCAGGGTGTCGCCCGCCTTCCAGGGTGTTGCGCGCACGAAGGCGGTGGGGCGGCTGTTGTATTTCAGAAAGGAGTCGCGAAAATGATTCAGGCCCGCGGCCTCGTGTTCCGTGATGGCGAAGCCGCCTTCGGCCAGCTCGATGGCCGGGGCGATCAGGTCGCGGAAGGGAAGCCGGGCGTAGCGGTGCGTTTCGAACAGGCCTGCCACCGTGCCCGGCACGCCGCCGGAAAGGTGCCCGCTGATGCTTTTGGTGGGGTGCACCGCGCCTTGTGCGTCGAGGTAGAGGTCGCGGTGGGCGGCCGCCGGGGCGGTTTCGCGGAAGTCGAGGGCCAGCGTTTTGCCGGCGGCCGTCTGGCCCACGAGGAAGCCTCCGCCGCCGATGTTGCCGGCACCGGGGTACACCACTGCGAGGGTCAGCTGCGTGGCGATGGCCGCATCAAAGGCATTACCGCCCTTTTTCAGGATGGCCAGGCCCACCTGCGACGCGAGGGGATGGGCGGAGACGACGGCCCCGTGCGTGGCTTCCGCTTTTTTCTGCACCGAGTACTGAAAAGGGTAGACGGCCAGTTTTCGCGCCGGGGTACAGGCGAGCAGGGTCAGGAAGGGGAGCAGGAGCAGGTTCCGCAGGTTCAAAGGATTCATTTAATTTTATTGAAGGACCCGTGACGATTCCGGGTTATCCGGCCAAAGCTAAAAATAAACCGCTCCTTTATGAAACGTCGTTTCTTGCTCGCCGCAGCGCTGCTCGCAGGCGCCCTTCAACTAAACGCTCAAAGCTCCCGAGTGCTCTTGCAGGAGGACTTCAGCAGCAACCAGAATGGCTGGCTGCACGAAAAGACGAACCAGTATTCGTTTGCGGTTGCGGAAGGAAAATATTACATCCACTCGGGCGGCGGCAGCTGGTTTGCCACCATTCCCATCGACCTGCCCGGTTCGGGAGACGTGGAGATCAGCTTTACCGTGCGTAAGCTTTCGGGTACGGATGCCTATTATTTCGGTCTCTGCGCCGGCCTCGACCCGAAAAGCGGCTACTTTCATTTTGCCGGCATCACCGGCAACGGCGACTTTGTGTTGGCCAACAAGGGAGCGGAGCCGGCGGATATCATCCGCAGCGAGACTAACGACTTCGTAAAGCGCGGCAACAGCGAGAATACGGTGGTACTCCGCAAGCAAAACGGGTATTTTACCCTGATCATCAACGGGAAGCGGGCCGGGATCGTGCGGGCGCAGGCGCTGTACGGGAGCAACATCGGCTTCCGGCTTTGGTCGGGGTCGGAAAGCCTCGACATCGCCGTGGACTCAGTTACTGTCCGGAGGCTTTGATAGATGGAGAATAAAAATTATTTTTGGAGTGTCCTTGCACCACGAACGACCTGTTGTCAGTAGCGCGTACCGAAACCCGTCCGGCCTGGCAACATAGCCCTCCGCGCAAGCGGGGGGCTTTTTATTTGCCCCGGAGGCGCGCTACTTTTTCCTGCAGTTCCTTCGGGCAGTGTTCCAGCATCTGGTCCACGATCTGGTGCACCTGCGCAAAGGTGAGCGGCTTCGTCACGAAGCCGGCGCCGTACTGGCGGGCGCGGAGCGCATCGTGGGGCTGCGTGGAGGTGGTGAACAGCACGATGGGCACCTCGTCGTAGTGCGCCAGGTTGCGGAGGTGGCGCAGCGTGGCGATGCCGTCGAGCACGGGCATGTTCAGGTCGAGGATGATAAGGCCGGGCTGCGGCTGCAGCGGCCGGAGGCCCTCCACGTATGCGAGCAGCCGGTCTCCGTCGGGGAAGGTCAGGAGCTCGAGGATGCTGCCATAGTCGGCGAAAACCTCGGTGAGCAGCTGGCGGTCATCCGGGTCGTCGTCGGCGTACAGGATCAGGCTTTTGGGCGGCAGTGATTGGGTCATGGCAGTTTTGGTTCTTTGGTAAGCAGCGCAGGTTTATCGTCCGTCGTTCCCGACGCTTCCGGGGCCGTCTTTCCCGTCCAGGTCGCGCACGTTGACCTGGCTCAGGTAGGGCAGCAGCACGTCGGCGTCGGTGGTCACGTGCAGGTGCGCCACCACGCGCCGGTAGTGCCGGTAGTAGACTTCTACGTAAAATCCGTATAGTTGAAACAGGACGATCATCCGTTCTTCCAGCTTTCGCTTTCCGATGTATACTCCTTCCCGGTGCAGCAGGCGAAGTTGTTGCTCCGCGCTTAGTTCACTGAACTCTCCCGCACCAATCGCTTTTTTCGTCATACGCTGAAAACTATTCTGATTCGACAAAGTAATGCTTCCTCTGATTGCGGGCAGGTTCAAGTTATCCCCAGTGGGGGCGGTTGTGCGTGGTTAACTGGTTTCCGCGAAAAGCAGGCCAATTCACGCTCCGGCGTAACTTGCCGCACAAAATAACGGCACATGCGTCGCTCTTTCCTACTTGTTTTTCTTTGCTCGTTGCTGGTGTTTCACGTACAGGCTCAGCTGCAGTCGCCCGATGCGTTCCTCGGTTACCCGCTCGGTACCCGCTACACTCCGCACCACCGCATCGTGAGCTACTTCCAGGCTGCGGCGCAGGCTGCACCGGCGCAGATGCGGCTCGTACAGTACGGAAGCACCAACGAAGGCCGACCGCTGCTGCTGGCCGCGGTGTCGTCGGCGGAGAACATCGCGCGCCTCGATGCCATCCGCGCCAACAACCGCGCCCTGTCGCGCACCGGTGAAGGCAGCGGCAGCGCCGCCGGCGCGCCGGTGGTCGTGTGGCTTTCCTACAACGTGCACGGCAACGAGCCCTCCTCTTCGGAGGCGGCGCTCAAGACGCTTTACACGCTGCTGAGCCGCGGTAACGGCAACGCGCAGGAGTGGCTGAAAAATACCGTCGTGCTGATCGACCCCTGCCTCAACCCCGACGGCCGCGACCGCTATGTGAACTGGTTCAACTCCGTGGTGGGCAAAGGCTACGACGCTACCCTCAGCGCCCGCGAGCACCGCGAGCCCTGGCCCGGCGGCCGCGTCAATCACTATTACTTCGACCTGAACCGCGACTGGGCCTGGCAAACACAGGTGGAATCGCAGGCCCGCCTGAAGGTGTACCAGGAATGGATGCCGCAGGTGCATGTAGACTTCCACGAGCAGGGCATCAATAACCCCTATTATTTCGCGCCGGCCGCGGAGCCCTACCACGAGGTGATCACGCCCTGGCAGCGCCGCTTCCAGGAGGTCATCGGCCGGAACCATGCGAAGTACTTCGACCAGCAGGGCTGGCTCTACTTTACGCGTGAAGTATTCGACCTGTTTTACCCGGCGTACGGGGACACCTACCCGCTTTACAACGGCGCCATCGGCATGACCTACGAGCAGGGCGGCGGCCCCGCCGGCGGCCTCGCCGCCGTGACCAATACCGGCGACACGCTGAAGCTGACCGACCGCATCGAGCACCATTTTACCACGGGCATGAGCACGATCGAAACGGCCTCGAAGTACGCCGCCGATTTGGTGAAGAACTTCCAGGATTATTTTACGAAGGCGTCGAACGGAGGCTACAGCGAGTACGCCAATTACATCATCAAGCACAACGACCTGGACGAAGCACGCATTCTTTCGCTTCGTGCATTACTGCAAAAGAATAACATCCAGTGGCGCACCGGTCTCAGCGGAAGTATGCGTGGGTTCAATTATTCGAACGGGCGCCAGGAAGCTTTCCGGGTAACACCCATGGATATGATCATCCCGGCGCACCAGGCCCAAGGCTCGTTGTTGCGGGTGCTTTTCGAGCCGAACCCGAAACTTTCGGATTCGGTCACTTATGACATCACGGCCTGGGCGCTGCCCTACGTGTATGGTCTTCAGGCCTACGCAACCAACAACAACATCAGCGGCGGAATCGCGCGGGTGCTGATGGACCGCGAGGTAAGCAAAGAAGCGGTACCGGGCAGCGCGCCGCCTTTCGGATACGTTGTCGCCTGGGATGGCGTGGCGTCGGCGCGCTTTGCCGGCAAGTTGCTGCAACAGGGCTACCGGATCCGCTTTGCGCAAAAAGATTTTACCAGCAACGGAAAGGACTTTCGCCGCGGAAGCCTCATCCTGCTGCGGAATGGCCAGCCCGAAGGTTTTGCCGAAACAGTACGGAGCCTGGTGCAGGAGAATAAATTGAAATGGAGTGAAGTCTCTTCCGGCCTCGTGGAGCGCGGCCTCGACTTCGGCTCTTCCTCCGTGCGCCCGCTCGCCGCCCCGCACGTGGCCCTTATTGCCGGCGAAGGCAGCAACAACAATGCGGTGGGCGAGGTGTGGCACTTCTTCGAGCAGGAGCTCGATTACCCCGTGTCGCTGATCAACAGCACCGACTTCGGTCGCACCGATTGGAGCCAATTTCAAGTGGTGATTTTACCCAATGGCAATTATCGCTTCCTGTCGGAAAAAGTCAATACCGACGCCCTGCGCAGCTGGGTGTCGAAGGGCGGCCGCCTCATTGCCCTCGAAGGCGCGGTGGCCCAGCTCGCCGGCCTCGATTGGGGCCTCAAGCAAAAGAAAGCGGAGGAAGGCGACGTGAAGAACACCTACGCCAACCTGCGCCGCTACGAAGACCGCGAGCGCGACGAGATCCCGAACTTCACCCCCGGTTCGATCTACCGCGTGGAGCTCGATAACACCCACCCGCTTGCCTTCGGATATCCCGGTACTTATTACACGCTGCGGCAGGATGACCGGAGTTACGAGTTTCTCAGCGAAGGCGGCTGGAACGTGGGCGTGGTGAAAAAAGACCGACCCCTGGCCGGCTTCGTGGGCAACCGCCTCCAGCCGCGCCTGCAGGACGCCCTCATCCTGGGCGTTCAGGAACTCGGGGCCGGGCAGGTAATTTATTTTACCGATGATGTGCTCTTTCGATCCTTCTGGGAAAACGGCAAGCTGCTGATGGCGAATGCGGTGTTCCTTGTAGGACAATAAATGAAAGAACGCACCTTCGGCTACGCTCAGGCTGACAAATACGATTCCACCTGAGTTTTTCACGATTCACGATTGACGACTCACGATATGAAAAGATTGCTGACTGTATTTCTACTGTTTACGCTGGCGGCAAAAGGGCAGGAGCCCGCTTTTAAAACGTCCGCCGATATTTACCTCGGCCTGCGCAAGCTCAACGTGCTGGGTTCGGTGCTCTACATCGCCGCGCACCCCGACGACGAGAACACGCGCCTGCTGACCTACTTCGCCAAAGACCGGATGTATCGCACGGGTTACCTGTCGCTCACCCGCGGCGACGGTGGTCAGAACCTCATCGGCGATGAGCAGGGCGTTGAGCTGGGCCTCATCCGTACCCAGGAACTGCTTGCGGCCCGCCGCATCGACGGCGCCGAGCAGTTCTTTTCCCGCGCCTTCGACTTTGGCTTTTCCAAAACGCCCGTGGAGACCTTCACGAAGTGGGACCGCGAAAAGATCCTCTCCGACGTAGTGTGGGTGATCCGCAAATTCCAGCCTGATGTCATCATTACCCGCTTCCCCACCACCGGCGAAGGCGGTCATGGCCACCATACGGCTTCGGCAATTCTTGCCAACGAGGCCTTCACCGCAGCTGCCGACCCGAAGCGCTTTCCCGAGCAGCTCCAGTGGGTGAAGCCCTGGGCGGCCAAGCGCATTTTGTGGAACACCTTCAACTTCGGCAGCACCAACACTACCAGCAACGATCAGTACCACTTCGACGTGGGCGGCTACAACCCGATCCTGGGCAAGAGCTACGGGGAGATCGCGGCGGAGAGCCGCAGCCAGCACAAAAGCCAGGGCTTTGGTGTACCGCGCCAGCGCGGCGAAGCGCTGGAATATTTCAGGCAAACGGGCGGTGAAGCCATGCAGGGCGACCTGATGGATGGCGTGAAAACAGGCTGGGACCGCATTTACGGCGACTCCGTCCGGACCCGCGTGGATGCCGTGATCGGCAGGTTTGATTTCATGCACCCGGAGGCTTCCGTAGAAGGGCTGGTGGAACTGTATAAGTACATCCGCGGAAACGTTCCGGCCAGCGGCGAAGCAGGCTTCTGGCGCGATCAAAAGATGGAGGAGCTGCGGCAGTTGATCCAGGCAGCCAGCGGTCTCTGGTTCGATGCTTGGGCGAATGAACCTTTCGTCGTTTCCGGTGACACGGCCCGCATCAACTACCTCGTGAACAACCGGCTGGGCGTACCCATGACGCTGAATGGCATCTCGGTGGGAAACGCCGCGGACAGCATCCGCAACCGGGTACTGCAACGCAATTTGAACCTGAGCGGAGTCCTCGCCGAAGTTGTGGACAGCGTATATGCGTCCACTACACAGCCTTACTGGCTGGATGAAAAAATGACCGAGGGTATGTTCACGGTTTCCGATCAGCAGATGATCGGGCGTCCGCAGCTGAACAACGGGCTTTACGGAACCATCTGGGTGAATATCTACGGGGTATCGCTTCGCTTTGAGGCCCCGGTTCGTTACCGCTATACCGACCCCGTGAAAGGGGAGCTCTACCAGCCATTTGATATTGTGCCGCCTGCTTCGGTGCGTGCGGAACCCGGTGTGCTGCTGCTGGCGAAGGAGCGTGCCGGTGAAGCGCAAAACCTGGAAGTGCACGTGATGGCCAACAAGGCGCTCGCAAAAGCAGCGCAGGTGCGTATCCAGGCGGGTGCGCAGCAAATGGAAACGAACGACCGCCTGGAACTGGCGCGCGGCGCGGAAAAAGCGTATACGTTTACCATCAGGGGAACAAAGGATGGCCCCAGCCGGCAGAGCGATTACACCGCGTCGGTGCAGCTGGACGGAAAGGGAGCGCTGCGCTCCGATATGCGCACCATTTCGTACAATCATATTCCCACGATCCGCTATTTCCGCGAAGACCGCGTGCGGGTGCTGGATATCGACTTGAAAACGCGCGGCAAAAAGATCGGCTACATCGTGGGTGCCGGCGATAAAGTGCCTGCGGCGCTCGAACAAATGGGTTACGAGGTGACCCTGCTGGGGGAAAAGGAGACCGCCCGCAACAACCTGAAGCAGTTCGACGCGATCATCAGCGGTGTGCGCGCCTACAATACGGCCGAGTGGCTCAACACCGCCTATCCGAAGCTGATGAAGTACGTGGAGGACGGCGGCAACCTCATCGTGCAATACAACACCTCCAACCAGATCGGGCCGGTGCGCGCCCGGATCGCTCCCTATGATTTCAACATCACCCGCAACCGCATTACCGACGAAAATGCGGTGGTGACCTTCCTGAAGCCGGAGCACCCGGTGCTGCTGTTTCCCAACAAGATCGGTCCCGACGATTTCAAGGGCTGGGTACAAGAGCGGAGTATCTACCATGCCGCCACCGCGGGGCTCGACGCACACTTTGAGCCGATACTCCGCATGGCCGACCCCGGAGAGGCACCCGACGATGGCGCGCTGGTGATCGCACCCTATGGCAAGGGCTTCTTCAGCTACACCGGACTCGTGTTCTTCCGCGAGCTGCCCGCCGGTGTGCCCGGGGCCTATCGCCTGCTCGCCAACCTCCTTGCCCTGAACCAAAAGAAGGAGCTCTGATGACCAGGCCCCCGAATAACACCCGCCGCCGGATGGGCATCGTGCTCGTACTGGTGCTGGCCCTGGTGCTGGGAAGGATTTTCAAGAATGTCACCTTCGGACTGGTGATGGGCTTGCTGCTGGGAGTGCTGGCCGGTGGCCTTAAGCGGCACTAGGGCATTGAATATTGAATAATATCTGTTGAATAATGTATCATGCGGGTATGATTGCCGGAGCTTCTGCTTTTCAATAAATATTATTCAATAAACATTATTCAATCATGAAGGAAAAAGTGCCCCTTTTCCGATCCTGGACTGCCTGGTACGTGCTCGTGTTTGTCGTGCTGCTGGCGCTGATCGTCTTTTTCTGGTACCTAACCCGCCGCTACGCATGAACGGACTCGACTGGACAGTGCTGGTGCTAACCCTGCTGGGGATCGTGCTGTACGGCCTTTACAAGAGTCGTGCGAGCCGCAACCTGGAGGGCTACTTCCTGAGCAACCGCAGCGCGCCCTGGTGGCTCGTGCTGCTCAGCATCATGGGCACGCAGGCCTCGGCCATCACGTTCTTGTCGGGGCCGGGGCAGGCCTTCGCCGACGGTATGCGCTTCGTGCAATACTACTTCGGCCTGCCGCTGGCGATGATCGTCATTTGCATCACCTTCGTGCCGCTGTTCAACCGCAGCCGCGTGATCACGGCCTACGAATTCCTCGAGCAGCGCTTTGATGAAAGGACGCGCCTGCTCACTTCTTTCCTTTTCCTGCTGCAGCGCGGGCTTTCCACCGGCATCAGCATCTATGCGCCTACCATCATCCTGTGTACTTTATTCGGCTGGAGTGTGTTCTGGACCAACATCCTTATGGGCGGCCTGCTCATCATCTACACCGTGGCTGGCGGCGCGCGTGCCGTGGCCTACACCCAAAAGCTGCAACTGTTCATCATCTTCGCCGGGATGGCGCTCGTAGGTTATTGGGTGGTGCACCTGATGCCTCCGGGCGTTGGGTTTTCCGACGCCCTGCACGTGGGCGGCAAGCTTGGTCGCCTCAACATCATCACGAGCGGCACTACGGAAAAAGGCTTTAACTGGAACGACCGCTACAACATGTGGAGCGGCGTCATCGGCGGCTTTTTCCTGGCCCTTTCGTACTTCGGCACCGACCAGAGCCAGGTGGGCCGCTACCTCACGGCGCAGAACAATACCGAGAGCCGCCTGGGCCTCCTGATGAACGGGCTTGTAAAGATCCCGATGCAGTTCGGCATCCTGCTGATCGGGGTGCTGATCTTCGTTTTCTACCAGTTCCAGGGAACGCCGCTCACCTTCGACCGCCAGCTGACCGACGACCTGCGCGCTTCGCGCTATGCCGATTCGGCGCGCCTGCTGGAGCAGCAGCATACCCGGATCCAGGAGCAGCAGGGCCGGAACGCGCTGGGCTTTACGCGCTGGGCGGAACGCCCCGGGTCGGACTCCTTCCGCTATTACAGCGCGGAATTGAAATCGGGGCAGGAGGCGGCCCGCGCCGGCCGCAGCCGCTACCAGGCCTGGAGCAAGGAGCTTACGGGAAACGATCACAACGATACCAACTACGTGTTTCTCTCCTTTGTGCAAAGCTGGCTTCCCGCCGGCCTCCGCGGGCTGCTGATCGCGGTGATCTTCCTGGCGGCCTGGGGCTCCATCGCGGCGGCACTCAACGCGCTCGCGGCGAGTACGGTGGTAGACTTCCACAAGCGCCTGCGGCCTACGGCCAGTGGCGAGGACGACTACAAGCTGTCGAAGGCGTACACGCTGGCCTGGGGCCTGTTTTCGATCGTGGTGGCGCAAACGGCGCACCGCCTCGGGCAAAGCCTTATCGAAACGGTCAACATCCTGGGCTCGCTGTTCTACGGTGTCATCCTGGGCATTTTCCTTGTGGCCTTCTACGGCAAGCGCATCGGCGGCCGGGCAGTGTTCGGGGCGGCCCTGCTGGTGGAAGTATTCGTGATCGCCCTGTTCTTCAACGAAAACATCCCCGGGCTTGCGTTCCTGCCCGACGTATCCTTCCTCTGGCTCAACGCCATTGGAGCCCTCGGCGTCGTGCTGCTGGCGCTGCTGCTGCAGGCTTTGTTCTTTTCGCGGAAGACGGGGCGCATGCCCCGTTGACGCCCCGGCGCAACCCGTTGCCCGTTCGGGTCAAAAACACTATTTTTTCTTTCATCAAAACCAACACAATGGGATTTTTTTCGTCGCTGCTGGGTAATGCCGGCGTAGCCGACCCTGCCGAAATGAACAAGGAATACGGAAACCTGCTGACGGAAAACGAGCAGCTGGAAATCGGCTTCAAGCTGCTGCGCGATGTATTCCTTTTTACCAACAAACGCCTGATCCTCGTGGACAAACAGGGGCTCACCGGCCGCAAGATCGAGTACTTGTCCGTGGCCTACAAAAGCATCACGCGCTTCAGCATCGAGACCGCCGGTCACTTCGATCTCGACGCCGAACTGAAGCTCTGGATCTCCAGCGAGGTAAACCCGAGCATCACCAAGAAATTCAACAAGCAGGTGAACATCTATGACCTGCAAAAAGTGCTTGCAAAGCACGTACTCGGTTGAGCAGACCGCTGCTGCATAAAAAAAGAGACGCGCCCAGCGCGTCTCTTTTTATTTGGTTATCAGGCGTCTGATAGCACAGCCGACTTTATTTCAATGTTACCTGCAGCTTTTCATTCAGCTTCACGTAGTCGGGGTTGCCTTGGTCTTTGGCGAGCTGCATTGATTTTTGCGAGGCGGCCATAGCTTCCTGCTTGCGGCCCAGCTTCGACAGCGCAACGGCGCGCTGGTACTGGATCCAGTAGGCATTCGGGTTCTGCTCCACGGCTTTGTCGAACCAGGTGAGGGCCTGATTGAGGTCCTTGTTGTTGTCCATGTAATACATCGCAGCCGAGAAGTAAGGCCGGTTGTCCTTGTTCATCAACTGGTCGATCTGGCCCATGATCTTCTTGTCGCTGTCGATCGTGATGGGTACGTTAACGGCGGTGCGGTCCCACATGATCTGGAGGTCCATAGCGTTGTTCTTTATGTTGCCAAACTGCATCGTGAAATTTTCCACCGGGATGGGCATTGTCGTGCTGGGCACTTTGAAACGGAAAAGGTCGAGGTCCTGCTTGTAGTCGGTGCCCCAGTTGGCCGTTCCTTTATTGATGATGATCTCCCATTCTTTTTCGCCGGGGATGGTAAAGACGGCATATTCGCCGGCCTTGAGCGGTTGACCGCCAATGGTCACGTCATCTGCGAACTTAAGGCGCGTGGCGCTGTTGGCGCCGGTGCGCCAAACCTGTCCGAACGGCACAAGGTCTCCGAAGATCTTGCGGCCGCGCATAGAGGGGCGCGAGTAGTTCAGCTCAACGGAAGAAATGCCGAAATCCTGGCGCAGCATCTGCGACGGGCTCGGCGCCGGCGTGCGGAGCTGCTGGGCATCAGCAGTCAGCATCAGGCAGGCGGCAGCAATCGTTACGAATACGCTTTTAAGCATAGTTTTTTGGTTTTGGACAAATGTAAACCATCTGCTAGTCTGCTACTAGGCAAATCTGCTAGTAGGAAGCGTCTGAAAATCGGATAACCAGCTACCCCATTAGCAGACCAGCACATCAGCGCATTACCTGAACGCGGGGTGAAACTCCTGCAGGGTGCGCCGCAGAAACTCCCGGTCGAGGTGGGTGTAGATCTCGGTGGTGGTGATACTTTCGTGGCCAAGCATTTCCTGAACGGCCCGCAGGTCGGCGCCGGCCTCCACGAGGTGCGTGGCAAAAGAATGGCGGAAGGTGTGCGGCGAAACGGATTTTTCGATGCCCGCCCTTGCCACGAGTTCTTTGATCACCAGGAACACCATCACGCGCGAAAGCCGCTTGCCGCGCCGGTTCAGGAACAGGAGGTCCTCTTCGCCCTTTTGCGGGGCCGTATGCACCCGCACGTGCCGCACGTAGTTTTGAATGGCCTTGATCGCCTCACTGCCAATCGGTACGATGCGCTCCTTGTTGCCCTTGCCGATGACGCGCACAAAGCCTACATCGAAGTACAGCTGCGACAGCCGCAGGTTCACCAGCTCGCTCACCCGCAGGCCGCAGCTATAGAGCGTGTGTAGCAGCGCCCAGTTGCGCTCGCCCTCGGGCTTGCTGCGGTCAACCTGGGCCAGGATGGCATCGATCTCGCCCACGGACAGCACATCGGGCAGTTGCCGGCGCAGCTTGGGCGCCTCCAGCAGGGTCGTTGGGTCGGTGCGGGTGATGTCTTCCAGCAGGCAGTATTTGTAAAAGGCACGGATGCCGCTGATGACGCGGGCCTGCGAGCTCTGCGTCAATCCCAGCTCCGCGATCCGCTTCACAAAGCCCTGCAGATCGCCAAGGCTCAGGTCGGAGGGTTGCGGCCGCAGGCCTTCCAGCTCCAGGTGGGCCGTCAGCTTGTCGAGGTCGCGGAGGTACGCCTCAATGGAGTGGCCCGACAGCGACTTCTCGAGCTGCAGGTAGGCCTTGAATCCTTTTTTGTAATGCTCCCACACGGTGTAAAGTTGGACGAATAATTCTCAATTCTCAACGGTCCATGCGCCATTTTCAGGGAGAAAGTTTTGGAACATGGAATATTGAACATGGAATATTGATCGTTTCTCTATCTTCACGCCATGTCCGTCTATCGCCGCAAGTTCAATGAAAAGGTCAACATCCACCGTCCGCGTCTCCGCCGCTTTCTGACGAAGCTGGAGGCGAACATTCCTCGCCGCTTCGATGCGCTGACGGCCGAAACGGACCGGGAAACCTGGGCCGAGGTGGATTGCCTGGCCTGCTCCAATTGCTGCCGTGTGATGACGCCGACCTATACGGCGCAGGACCTGAAGCGCATCTGCGCCCACCTCGGCATGACGGAGGAAGACTTCAAGAAAAAGTGGCTCTACAAAGACCGCAAAGGGGAGTGGATGAACCGCAGCACGCCCTGCCAGTTTCTCGACCTCCGCACGAACATGTGCTCCATCTACGCGATCCGCCCCGCCGACTGTGCCGGTTTCCCGCACCTCGCCAAAAAGCCCGCCCGCGACTACCTCCACATTCATCGCCAGAATGTGCAGTATTGCCCGGCCACGTTTACGTTCGTGGAGAAGCTGATCGAAAAGGTGGGTAAGCTCTGAGGTCACAGAAACACGTTCCTGATAAAAAAGTACTCGGGCTCTTTACCCGGCAATTCGGTAATGGCCAGGATATCGATCCGCATGTCGCGGAAGTGGTGGTTGCGGCGCAGCCAAGCGGAAGCGGCATTGGAAATGTTGCGGAACTTCTGCTTGTTCACCTTTAGCTCCGGTGGCCCGAAGCGACCGCCCGATTTGTATTTCACCTCCACGAAGTGTGGGATGCCGTCCTTGAGCGCGATGACGTCGATCTCGAGGTGCCCGTAGCGCCAGTTGGTATCGAGGATGCGGTAGCCGGAGCGTTCGAGCCAGGAAGCCGCCAGGACTTCAGCATTTTTTCCGCGTTCATTGTGCAGCGCCATGCCTTAATTTTAGCGGTCAAATTAGGATTGCCGTGCAATTGGACCAACGTGTTTTTCCCATCACCGGAATCGTGCAGCACTACGCATGGGGCGGGCGTGTTTTTCTCCCCAGATTACTGGGGGAAGTACCCGGCGACAAGCCCTGGGCCGAATACTGGCTGGGCGTACACCCGGCCTGCCCGGCCACGGTGCACACGTCAGCCGGCGCGCAGCCCCTCGACCGCTTTATCGCGGACGAACCCGAGTTCTACCTCGGTCATGCGGTGCGCGAACGCTTTGGGGGCCTCCCGTTCCTCCTCAAAGTGCTCGACGTGGCGCAGATGCTGTCCATCCAGGTGCATCCCGATGCGGAACAAGCCCGCGCCGGATTCGCCCGCGAAGCCGCCGCCGGTATTCCCGCCGATGCCCCGCAGCGCAATTACAAAGACGCGCAGCACAAGCCCGAGATCATGATGGGGCTCAGCGAATTCTGGCTGCTACACGGCTTCCGCGACGAAGCATCGCTGGGGGCGATGTTTGCCGAAACGCCCGAGCTGGCGGAGCTGCAATCCTGGTTCGGCGGCGACTACCGCCGGCTGTATGAGCGCGTACTGCGCCTGCCCCAAGCCGAGGTGAACCGCCTGCTGCAGCCGCTCGTAGATCGCATCCTGCCCGAATACCGGGCCGGCGCGCTGTCGAAATTTTCGCCCGACTTCTGGGCCGCACGCGCGGTGGAAACATTTTGCCCGCAGGGCGATCTCGACCCCGGTCTTTTTTCCATCTACCTCTTCAACCTGCTGCGCCTCAACGCCGGCGACGGCATCTTCCAGGATGCGGGCGTGCCGCATGCCTACCTCGAAGGCCAGTGCGTGGAAGTAATGGCCAACTCCGACAACGTGCTGCGCGCCGGCCTCACACCCAAGCACCGCGATGTGCCCGAATTGCTCCGCCTCGTGCGCTTCGAGCCCACCGAGCCGCGGATCCTGAGGCGCTCCGCCGGCACCTGCGGCGACTACGCGGCCCCGGTGAAGGAGTTCGCCCTCGAGCACTGCCGCCTCCGCTCCGGCGACCGCCATTTCGTGTGCGCCGACACACCGTCGATCCTGCTGGTGCTGGAAGGCAACGGCAGCGCTTTCGAGGGTTCGGCGAAGCACGTGCTGCGGCCCGGATCTGCGTTCTTCCTGGCTTCCGAAGGCGTGCTGCAGCTGCAGGCCGATGGTGACCTGAGCGTGTGCACGGCCCTCGTGCCCGGTGTATAAATTGTGCGAAGCGATCCGCGGAGTTCCCTATTTTTGTCGCCTAATTTTGACCTTGATGAAACGCAATACATCGCTCCTTCTTTCGTTCGGTCTGCTGGTGCTGGCCTGCTCGCTGTACCGTGTGTGGGATGGCCGTCCCTTCGGCTTCGCGCCGCAGATCGCCATAGCTCTCTTCAGCGGCGCCGTCATTCGCGAGAAGAAGTGGTCGTTCCTCATGCCCCTGGCTTCCATGCTGCTGTCCGATGCGGTCTATCAATTGCTGTATGTAAGCGGTTATTCGAAGATCCCGGGCTTTTACGAAGGACAATCCATCAATTATGTACTCTTCGTGTCGATGACGGTCTTCGGATTCTTCATCCGCAACTTCAATGTCGGCCGCATCGCCGGTGCTTCGATCGCCGCACCTACGGCTTACTTCCTGCTCAGCAACTTCCAGGTATGGATCGGAGGCGGCGGCTACAGCCGTCCGAAGACCTTTGGCGGACTGATGCAATGCTTCGCCGACGGCCTGCCGTTCTACGGCTGGAGCCTCGTAGCTACCGCCTTCTTCTCGGCGCTGTTTTTCGGCAGCTGGTTCCTGATGACCCGCAAGGAGCAGCAGGTTGCCTTCTAGCACGCAGATTGCGCAGATAACGCAGATAAAATGAAAAAAGCCATCGCAACGCGATGGCTTTTTTCATTGCGAGCGTAGCGAAGCAAACTCCTCCGTTACGCAGCGTGTTTCTCTATTCCAGGTGGGTTCATTGGTACAAGTCAGGTTGGAAACGGTCTTACGGTCGTGGAGTTTGCTTCCGCGCCATTGGCGGGCAGGCTGCTACGCTCGCAATGCCGTGTGCTACCCCGCCGCGCCGGATTCGTAGCCCTGGTCCACCTGCAGGCCCTTGCCATCGGCAGCGGCCGTGGCAAGCTCGTCGCAGCGGTTGTTGTAGGCGTTGTCGGCGTGCCCTTTCACCCACACGAAGCGGACGCTGTGCAGTTGCGACAACTCGTGGTAGCGCTTCCAGAGGTCGGCGTTCTTCTTGCCCTTGAAGCCTATGCGGATCCAGTTGCGCAGCCAGCCTTCCTCCACCGCTTTCACTACATACTGACTGTCGGAGTACACGGTCACGGACTGACCGGGGCGCTTCAGCGCTTCCAGGCCCTTGATCACGGCCAGCAGTTCCATACGGTTGTTCGTCGTGCGGCGGTAGCCCTGCGCGAGCTCCTTGAGGTGCGGGCCGCTCATCAGCACTACGCCGTAGCCGCCGGGGCCGGGATTGCCGCGGGCAGAGCCGTCGGTATACATAATAATGGGGGGAGTGTTCATGGGGTGGAACGCAGCGAGATTTTCAGGATGGAATCGCAGACGGCGCTGCGGTATAATTCGTCGAGCGGAATGTAGCGCCCCGTGCCGATGCGCGCGGAGTCGCCGATGGTGCCGGCCAGGTACGCGCCGATAAGCCGCTTCATGGAGGGGGGTACAGGTTGTGCCGCAAACTGCAGGCGGTTACCTGTAGCGGGCGATAGCGATTTTGCTATGAGCTCGGAGCAATAGAGTTTGTCGTTCGTGGCGAGGTCATACGCGTAATCGAAGTGCACACGTCGTTGCCGGTAGCCGGCGACATTGCGCAGAAAGCGCGCCCGCTCGGCATCGCTGATGCGGAAGCGGTACAGTCCGGCCGCCAGGTTGTGCGCGGGGCTGAGAAAGGAATCGATCGGCTCGCTTTGCAGCGTATCGCGGCCACCGGCGTAGGGGCCTATATGCGCCACCTGCAAGGCGCCGTCTTTTTCCAGCACGAGGCCAACATGCGAGTAGGAGGGATCGCGTTCGGACAGGTAGCGGATCGAGTAGCTCACCATATCCTCGCCGAGGCGCAAAACCAGGTCGCCGGGACGCGCCAGGCGGCGAAAGCTGTCAAGGCGCGCGGGCACCGGGTCGGCAGTTGCCGGGGCAACGGTGGGTGCAGGCCCGGAAGTGGCGGGTGTTACCGCGCGGTCGCCGCCGCCGCAGGCGGTCAGAATGAAGAAAAAGGCGAGGAGCGGGGTGGCTTTCATTGTTGCCGGGCGAAGGTAGAAAAAGCGGCGCACAAAAAAGCCCCGGCGGGAATGCCGGGGCCTTCGGGTATGTTGCCGGGGCGTTTATTCGCCCTTGTGCTTGTAGGTCAGTTCGTCGATACCGATGATCGAGGCGAAGTTGGGGCCTTGCAGGCCGGCGTCGTTGCCGACGTAGCGGAAGGCAAAGCGGCCGGTGCTGGTAACGCCGTTCGGAATGTTGTTGATCACGATGCGCGCGCGGGCCCAAACCTCGGGGTAGCCGCCGTTGAAGTTCTCGATGTAGTTCTGGTTGATGTCGGCCAGAACGGTCGTGAACGAACCGGTGGAGGTGGAGCTGCTGCCTACGTTGGCGGTGCCGTCGGTGAAGTTGGCCAGCACCTGCAGGCGGTCGCGGGTGTAATCGGGATAATTGGCGTCGTCGGCAGTGCGGGTGTAGAAGATCAGCGTGTCGCCGTTCTTCATCGGGATCTGGGGCGAAATGAGCCAGGCGCTCAGGTTGCCGGTGCCGTTGACGGCCGATACGTCTACCGAAATAAAGTCGGTGGGAGCCGTGTTGGCGCGGAAGGCGGGGAAGCCGATATAGGGAACGGGTCCGTTGAATTTATACTGCATCCCCTGGGCGGATTCGTAGCGGCCCTGGCGCCAGCCGGTGGAGCCCATCGGCTCGCTGAGGTTTTTGATCACCCAGCCTTTCGAAGTAAGTTTGCCAACGGAGTCGAACGATTCGTGCAGGTCCCAAACCACGTTGCCCTGGGGCAGCGCCGCTTCGGCTTGAACGGGGTCTTTCACGCAGGAGATCGCCAGGGTGCACAATGCGGCAAAGGCGGCCGTACCCAGGAATATATTCTTTTTCATGTCGCGTTGTTAGTTTGGTTAGTTAGAGGCGCGGGATGCGCTTTTGTATTCTACTTTGTCCACAGCCACGCCCGAGCCGTAGCCGGCATTGCCGCCGCCGATCAGGTGGTAGCGGAACGCGAAGCGGCCCGTTGTGGGCTTATCCAGGTCGCGCACCACACCCACAAAGCGGGTCCAGCGGATGGGATACGCCAGCGGGTTGTACAGCGAAGGATCCGTGTGGTTGTCGTAGTAGGTAACCGTATGCGATGCGTCGTAGAAGTACGGGTTGATGTCAACCAGCACCTTGTTGAAGTCGCCGAACGAGTTGCCGGCACCCGGCTGCGCGTTGGCGCCTTTGGTAGAAGCAAGGAGCTCCATGTGGTTGCCCCAGTCGGTGGAATCAACGAGGCCGCCGGTGGAGATATCGTCTACGTAAGAGCGCGTGTAAAAGGTGATGGAGTCGCCGTTCTGCAGGGTCACCGGGGGCGAGATGAGCCAGTTGGCGATGATGGTCGAGCCACCCGACGTGGAGAGGTAGCCGGCGCCTACGAAGCCCGCGTTGGAACCGTTGTTGGAGTAGGGCTGAAACCAGGGGAGGAGGTCGCCGCCATCCTGCCACACGGCCGAACCGACCGGCGAGGAGCCGTTGTAAACCATCCATCCGCGGTGCAGGGCCGCGCTGAGTGTGTCGAATTCCTCCGTAAAGGACTGATCGGGAACCGCAGGCATAGCGGCAATGTCGGAGTCGTTCTTACAGGAAGCCAGCAGCACTACGCTCAGACAGGCATACAGACCCATATGCCAGATCGTGAATTTTCTCATAAACGTGTTAGTAGGTTTGGGCGTGAAAATAAGAAAAAAAGAGAAACCCCCTCAAAAGAGATACGTGCTTTTTCTCACCCGGTTGCCCGCTTAAACCTGGAAAACGCCGGTGCGGAATTCCTTCTCTACCGGCGCCTGCTGGGCGGCGTGGATCGCTTCGGAAACCACGCGGCGCGTGTCCACCGGGTCGATGATCGCATCCACCCAAAGACGCGCCGCGGCGTAATACGGCGTCGTTTGCTCTTCGTACCGTCCCTTGATGCGCTGCAGCAATTCAGACTCCACTTCGGGGGAGATCGTTTCGCCCTTGGCCTTCAGGCTCGCCACCTGGATCTGCAGCAGCGTTTTGGCGGCCTGCTCGCCACCCATCACCGCGATCCTGGCGCCCGGCCAGGCATAGATGAAACGCGGGTCGTAGGCCTTGCCGCACATGGCGTAGTTGCCCGCGCCATACGAGTTGCCCACCACGATGGTGATCTTGGGCACCACCGAATTGGCCACGGCGTTGACCAGCTTGGCGCCGTCCTTGATAATGCCGCTGTGCTCGGAGCGCGAGCCGACCATGAAGCCGGTAACGTCCTGCAGGAACAGCAGCGGGATCCGCTTCTGGTTGCAGTTGAGGATAAAGCGCGCGGCTTTGTCGGCGCTGTCGTTGTAGATCACGCCGCCCATCTGCATCTCGCCCTTCTTGCTCTTGACGATCTTGCGTTGGTTGGCCACGATGCCCACGGCCCACCCGTCGATGCGTGCATAGCCGCACACGATCGTTTTGCCGTAATCTTTTTTAAACTCCTCGAATTCCGATGCGTCCACGATCCGCTTGATCACGTCCACCATATCGTAGGGCCGGCTGTTGTCGGGCGCCACGAGGCGGTACAGGTCTTCAGCCGGCAGGGCAGGGGCCTTTGCTTCGGCGCGGTCGAAGCCGGCGTTCTTCTGGGCTCCGAGCTTGTCGATGATCTTCTTCACCTGGTCCAGGCATTCCTGCTCGGTGGGAAACTTATAGTCGGCGATGCCGGATATTTCGGTGTGCGTAACGGCGCCCCCGAGGGTTTCGGCGTCAATGTCTTCGCCGACAGCGGCCTTCACGAGGTACGGACCGGCGAGGAAGATGGAACCGGCTCCTTCCACCATCAGCGTTTCATCGCTCATGATGGGCAGGTATGCGCCACCCGCCACACAGGCACCCATGACGGCGGCGATCTGCACGATGCCGGCCGCGCTCATTTGCGCGTTGTTGTAAAAGATGCGCCCGAAGTGTTCCTTGTCGGGGAAGATCTCATCCTGCATCGGCAGGAATACGCCGGCGCTGTCTACGAGGTAAATGATGGGCAGGTGATTCTGCATCGCGATCTCCTGGAGGCGGAGGTTCTTCTTGCCGGTGATCGGGAACCAGGCGCCGGCCTTCACGGTCTGGTCATTGGCCACGATCACGCACTGGCGGCCGCTCACGTAACCCACGCCCGCCACGGTGCCGGCGGCCGGGCAGCCGCCGTACTCCTCGTACATGCCGTAGCCGGCAAAGGCGCCGATCTCTACAAAGGGACGGCCTTTATCAACGAGGTAGTCGATGCGCTCGCGGGCAGTGAGCTTGTTCTTTTCTTTTTGCTTGGCGATGGCTTTCTTGCCGCCGCCGAGATGAATGGTTTCGAGCAGGGCGTTCGTTTTATCGACGAGTGCACGCAGGGGCGCGGGCGTTTTTTCTTCCATACAGCAGGGGCATTTAACAGGTGCCGCGCAAAGATAGGCGCCCGGGCCGCTTTGTATTTAACATTGATTGACCCGCCGTTTTGCCCTCCATTACTTACTTTTATCGAATGGTTCACCCTGACCCTCAATCCACCGTTGCCCTTCAACTGAAGGAAGATACACGGGCAGTACATGAAGCCCTTGAAGCCCGCCTCCTCCCGATCCTGGAAAACCTGACTCACGGCAAGGCGTATGCGCGTCTGCTGCGTGCCTTCTATGGATTTTACCAGCCGCTCGAAACCCGCATCGCGGAGCAACTGACTTTGGCCCGGCTGCCCGACCTCGGCGGCCGCCGGAAGGCCTCCTGGCTGCTCGAAGACCTGGCCGCCCTGGGCGAGCCCGCGCCCGGCCTTGCGGATGTTCCCGGCCAGCTGCCGCCCATCGACGGCGAAGCTGCCGCCTGGGGCGCCCTCTATGTGCTGGAAGGCTCCACGCTCGGCGGCCGCATCATCTGCCGCATGCTCGAGAAGCAACTTCCCGGCGCGCCGCTGCGCTTCTTTGCCGGCTACGGCGCGCAAACGGGTCCCTACTGGACGGCCTTTCTCGCCGCCTTCGCGCAGGCTTCGGCCCGCCTGCCTTATTCCGACATCCGGCAGTCGGCATTCCTCACCTTTCAATCCTTCGACCTTTGGCTTCAACAACACCTCCCGGCGCCCGTAACAACGGCATGAACTTCGACTCTGAATTTTGCGGGCGCGTGCCCCTGAACCAGACCAACCTGGTGCAGCCGCACGGCGTATTGCTGGTAGTCGAATCCGGTAGCTGGCGCATCCTGCAATGCAGCGAGAACAGCGCCACCTTGCTGGGTATCGAGCCCGAAGAACTGGCCGGCAGCACCCTGCACGACCGCATCAGCGCTGCGCAGCTCGAACGCCTTGCCGCCCGCCTCGCTTCCGTGCGCGACGGGAAGTTCCCGCTCACCGTCACCCTAAACGGGCATAAATGCCTGCTCATCGTGGAGCCGGTGGACGGCTACGTGCTGATGGAAGTGGAAAAGCTCGAAGACGAGCAGGCCACCTTCGTTGACCTGTACGAACCGCTCAAATACGCCATAGCAGCGATCGAAAGCGCCGAAGGCGTGGTGGAAGCCAGCCGTATCATCGCCCGCGAGCTCAAAGCCTTCTCGGGCTTTGACAAGGTGATGATCTACCGCTTCGACAAAGAGTGGAACGGCGAGGTGATCGCCGAGGAAAAGGAAGCCGGTATGGAAAGCTACCTGTACCAGTTTTTCCCGGCCTCCGATATTCCGAAGCAGGCGCGCGAGCTGTACCGGAAAAATCCCTACCGCCTTATTCCCAACGTAGACTATACACCGATCCGGCTATACCCGGTACTGAACCCGTTGACGCATTCCTTCACTGACCTTTCGAACAGCAACCTGCGGAGCGTGGCCTCGGTGCACATCGAGTACCTGCGCAACATGCAGGTGACCGCTTCCATGTCTACCCGTATCCTGAAAAACGGGAAGCTCTGGGGCCTCATTGCCTGCCATCACCGGTCGCCGCGCTACCTCAGCTACCAGGAGTGCTCGGTGTTTGAGATGCTATCGACCTTTATCACCGCTAAGATCGGCGCGGTGGAAGATGCACAGTCTGCCTTCCGCAAGGCCGAAGGGCATGCGGGTATCGCGCGCGTGACCGAATCGGTATTTGCCGCCGGCAACCTGGGCGATGGCCTCGGTCAGCAATCCGAATCCCTCCTCGACCTCCTGCAGGCCGACGGGGTGGCACTGGTGCAGCAACGCTCGGTGCAATCCTGGGGCAGTACGCCGGCGCCCGCCGATGTGCAGGACCTCGTGTACTGGCTGCAGACCCACGGCATCAACCGCCTGTACCAGCAGCCGAGCATCACCGCCGTGTACGATGGCGGCGACCGGTTTGCCGAAGCCGCATCGGGGCTGCTCGCCCTGCCCATTCGCGCGGAACGCGGTCAATACCTCCTGGCCTTCCGCAAGGAAGCGGTCCGCCGTATCGACTGGGGCGGCAATCCCAACGAAACGGTCCGTTTCGAGAGCGATGGAAGACGATACCACCCACGCCATTCCTTCCAGGTGTGGCAACAGACGGTGAACGGGACGGCGCCCGAGTGGACCGATACGGAAGAGCAGGTTGCGGAAACCTTTCGCCAGTTTTTGCTGGAGTACACGCTAAAAACCGCACAGGTATAACAATTACCTTAATTTAGTGCACCCTTAGCAATGGATCGAGAGCCCATCATACCCCCTACGCAAACACAGGAACAATTCGTTGTTGCGATCGGCGCCTCCGCAGGCGGACTGGAAGCCATTCATGAGTTTTTCGACCACATGCCGCCGGATTCGAACTGCTCGTTCGTCATTATCCAGCACCTTTCTCCGGATTATAAAAGCCTCCTTGTGGAGCTGGTGTCGAAGCACACCAAAATGAAGGTGTACGAAGCCGTCCACGACCGCCAGCTCGAGCCGAACAGCGTCTACGTTATCCCGAACGACAAGTTGCTGAAACTGCAAGACGGGCGCCTGCAGCTCAGCGAAAAGCATTTCGACAATTCGATCAATACCGCCATCGACATCTTTTTGAAATCGATGGCCGAAGACCAGGGCGAGCGGGCCATCGCCGTCATCCTCTCGGGCACCGGCACCGACGGCACCCGGGGCATCGAAGCTGTGCAGCAGCACGGCGGCCTCATCATCGTGCAGGACCCCCACAGCGCCAAGTTCGACGGAATGCCCAACAGCGCGATCGCCGCCGGCTATGCCGACTTTGTGCTGAGCCCCGGGCAGATGCCCGAGGAAATTATGAACCACGCCCGCGAGAAACCCGGCCGCCGCGTCAACGAAGGCCGTCCCAACGAGGCCTCGCTGCCCGAAGTGCTGACCCTTATCGAAAAAAGCTGCGGCTACGACTTTCACAACTATAAATCGCCCACCATCCTGCGCCGTATCCTCCGCCGCATGCACCATGTGGGTATCAAGGACTTCACCGAATACCTCGACCAGCTGCGCCGCGACGGCGAGGAATGCAAAGCGCTGGGACAGGAATTTCTCATCGGCGTCACGAAGTTCTTCCGCGACCACGCGGCCTTCGACATCTTCGCCCGGGAAGTGCTTCCGGAGATCATCCGATCCAAAGGCGAAGGCGATGTGCTGAAGGTTTGGGTCACGGCCTGCAGCACCGGCCAGGAGGCTTACTCCATCGGCATCCTCATCAACGAGCACCTCCGCCGTATCGACCGCGACCTGGAGATCAAGATCTTCGCTACCGACATCGACATCGAAGCGGTGGAGACCGCCGCGCGCGGTAGCTACCCGGCGCCACTGCTCGCCGACATCGAGCCCGAGCTGCTGGAGCGTTACTTCACCAAGCAGGGCTCGCATTACCACGTGAATGCCGCCCTGCGCAAGCAGATCGTCTTTGCCCGCCACAACATCCTGAAGGATCCGCCTTTTATCAAGAACGATATCGTTACCTGCCGCAACATGCTGATCTATATGAACAACGTGTTGCAGCGCCGCGTTTTTTCGACCCTTCAATATGGTCTCAATACCGGCGGCATCCTCTTTCTCGGCCCCAGCGAGATCCCCGCCTCGATCAGCTCGTCGCTGCAGGAAGTGAGCAGCAAGTGGAAGATCTACCGGAAGACCGGCAATGAAAAGCCCACCCAGCAGGTGTACGATACGTCGCGCCCGCTGCGCGAAAGCCGCGTGAGCAATATCGTAAAGGAAAACACCACGGCCCGCGAGCTGGCCGAAGACTTCCGGAACATCCTGACCGACGAATACCGCTACGCCGCCGTATACGTAGATCGCAACTACGAGATCAAGGAAGGCCTCGGCGATTTCCGGCACTACCTGTCGCTGCCGAAAAAGATCGTCACGCTCAACGTATTGAAGATGGTCGGCCCCGAGCTCGCCATCGCCCTCAACTCGGGACTGCGAAAGGCCCTGAAGGAGGGCACCAAGGTGGCGCTGCAGGTGCGCCCGCGCCCGGACAGCGAGGACCGCCCCGTGCAACTGATCATCAAGCCGCCGGCAAAACCCGACGGCCTTATCATGATCGTGTTCGGGGAAGGCCACGAAGCGGTGCAGTTTCGCAGCCACGGCGAGGTGTCCGTGCCCGGCGACCCCGAAACGGCGGGGTACCTGGCCGAGCTCGAAGACGAGCTGAAAGAAACGCGGATGAACCTGCAGATGGCTGTCGAAAGCCTCGAGACCACCAACGAGGAGCTGCAGTCGAGCAACGAAGAATTGCTTTCGGCAAATGAAGAATTGCAGTCTTCCAACGAGGAGCTCCAATCGCTCAACGAAGAACTCCATACACTTAATACCGAGCACCAGCTCCGGATCAAGGAATTGCTGGAACTCAACGACGACCTCAACAACTACTTCCGCTCCACCGAGATCGGGCAGGTGTTTGTAGACCGCAACGGCCGTATCCGGAAATTCAACCCGGCAGCCGTGCAGCTCATCAACCTGATCGACTCCGACGTGGGCCGCCCCATCGAGCATATTTCGACCAACGTGCGCGACGAGAACCTCATGGAGGACGTCAAGCGTGTGCTCGAAAAACAGGTGCAGATTGAAAAGGAAGTCAACACCAATGGCGATCGCGTGGTGTTGATGCGCATCCTGCCCTATATCCGCCGCGACCACCTTGTGGACGGCGTGGTGATCACCTTTTTCGACATCACCGCCACCCGCGAGCTGCACCATATCATCAAGGGTGTATTCAATGCGTCGCTCAGCGCCGTGCTGGCCCTTTCCGCCGTGCGCGACCTCGACGGGCATATCATCGATTTTACCTGCAAAGCCGCCAACCATGCCGCCGACACGCTCATGGGCAAGCGCAATTACGAATACCTCAACGGCTCACTCCGCGCCCACCTCCCCGAGATCGCCCACACGGGACTCTTCAGCAAATGCGTGGAAGTGGTGGAAACCGACAAAAGCCTCCACACCGAGTTGATGCTGCAAAAGGCTGGTAATCCCGTGTGGTACGAAGTAGTGGGCGTGCGCATGCCCGATGGCCTTGTGCTCAGCTGGACCGACATCACCGAGAAAAAAGAAGCGGAAGAAAAGCTGCGCCGCAACTACCACGAGCTCGTGCGCACCAAGGAAAACCTCAAGTTGCTCAACGCATCGCTTGAAGAAAAAGTAACGCACCGCACGGCCGAACTGGCCTCCAGTGAAGAACGCTTCCGCCTCATCGCCGCCAGCACCAACGATATGGTGTGGGACTGGAACCTCGTGCAGAATGAAATGTGGTGGAGCGAAACATTCTACCGCCTCATCGGTGCGGAATTCCACGACGGCCAGATCCAGCGTCCGACGCTTTGGATGGACTACATCCACCCGGAAGACAAGACGATGGTGGAACACAGCATTCACGAGTCCATCAACACCGGCCGCAACTGGACTGCCCGCTTCCGCCTTCAGAAAGAAGACGGGTCGTATGCCAGCATTTCGGGTCGCGGCGCCGTCATCTCCGACGAGTTCGGCGTTCCCTACCGCATGGTAGGCGCGCTCGTGGATGTCAGCCACGCCGAGGAAGCCGAACGCCAGCTGCACGAAAAGAACCGCGAGCTGCAGCGCCTCCACGACATCCTCGAGCAAAAGGTGGCCGAGCGCACCCAGGAGCTGACGCGCAGCAATGCCGACCTTGAAAGCTCCAACGCCGAGCTGCTCCAGTTTGCCTCGGTAGCCTCCCACGACCTGAAAGAACCCCTGCGGAAGATCCACATCTTCAGCAACATCATCCGCGACCGTTACCTCGGCGGCGCCGATGAAGGGGCCATGGACTATATCACCCGGATCATCAACTCCTCGGCGCGGATGACCAAGCTGATCAACGACCTGCTGGCCTACTCCCGCCTGTCAGTGAACCATTTTTTTGAACAAGTGGACCTCAACGCCATCGTAGGAGAGGTGCTCAGCGATCTCGAGCTGTCCATCGAAGAAAAGGGCGCCCAGGTAGACGTGGACCGGATGCCCCTGCTGGAAGCCGTGCCCGGCCAACTGCGGCAGGTACTGCAGAACATCATCAGCAACGCCCTCAAATTCACCCGCCCCGGCGTGACGCCACATATCCGCCTGCGCTGCGAGCGCATTTCGATGCCGGACGTAGCCGCGCCACCCGTGGAAGACGGGCCCTACCTGCGCCTCATCATTTCCGACAACGGTATCGGCTTCGACGACCAGTACGCCAACAAGATCTTCACCATCTTCCAGCGCCTCCACTCGCGCGAGAAGTACGAGGGTACCGGCATCGGCCTTGCCATCACCAAGAAAATCATCGACCGCCACAACGGCGTGATCACCGCCCACAGCAAAGAAGGCGAAGGCAGCACCTTTGTGATCGTGCTGCCCCTGCACCAGGAGCGGCGCGAGCAGGCCACGGCCGGAGCGTGAGGCGTGAGCCGTGAGCCCGCAATGCCCGGAAATGAAGAACGGATGCCAAAGGCATCCGTTCTTCCGTTACCAGACGTCAGCGCTGACGCTTCACGCCTCACGCCTCACGCCTCACGCCTCACGGCTCACGCCTCACGCCTCACGCCTCACGCCTCACGCCTCACGCCTCACGGCTCACGGCTCACGGCTCACGGCTCACGCCTCACGCCTCACGCCTCACGCCTCACGCCTCACGCCTCACGCCTCACGGCTCACGGCTCACG
>NZ_SKFH01000012.1 GCF_004343705.1 Flaviaesturariibacter aridisoli | reverse complement strand
GAATGTATTTGTTTACGAAGCAGCCCGTATGGGGCCAATGCGCGCCGCGCAAAGGGTCGTCATCCCGTTCGCCTGCGAACGGGACCTCATCGCGCTAGGCCTCGCCCCTGAACGCAACTGTAATGCAGCCGGGACCTCCGCACGAAAGGGCCTCGTCTACGAACGTATCCCGCCTGCTTTGCCCGCAGGTAGCTGGCTTCATCAGACCCTCCTCAAGCCCTTGGGCCCCCATCACCCGAATGTATTTGTTTACGAAGCAGCCCGTATGGGGCCAATGCGCGCCGCGCAAAGGGTCGTCATCCCGTTCGCCTGCGAACGGGACCTCATCGCGCTAGGCCTCGCCCCTGAACGCAACTGTAATGCAGCCGGGACCTCCGCACGAAAGGGCCTCGTCTACGAACGTATCCCGCCTGCTTTGCCCGCAGGTAGCTGGCTTCATCAGACCCTCCTCAAGCCCTTGGGCCCCCATCACCCGAATGTATTTGTTTACGAAGCAGCCCGTATGGGGCCAATGCGCGCCGCGCAAAGGGTCGTCATCCCGTTCGCCTGCGAACGGGACCTCATCGCGCTAGGCCTCGCCCCTGAACGCAACTGTAATGCAGCCGGGACCTCCGCACGAAAGGGCCTCGTCTACGAACGTATCCCGCCTGCTTTGCCCGCAGGTAGCTGGCTTCATCAGACCCTCCTCAAGCCCTTGGGCCCCCATCACCCGAATGTATTTGTTTACGAAGCAGCCCGTATGGGGCCAATGCGCGCCGCGCAAAGGGTCGTCATCCCGTTCGCCTGCGAACGGGACCTCATCGCGCTAGGCCTCGCCCCTGAACGCAACTGTAATGCAGCCGGGACCTCCGCACGAAAGGGCCTCGTCTACGAACGTATCCCGCCTGCTTTGCCCGCAGGTAGCTGGCTTCATCAGACCCTCCTCAAGCCCTTGGGCCCCCATCACCCGAATGTATTTGTTTACGAAGCAGCCCGTATGGGGCCAATGCGCGCCGCGCAAAGGGTCGTCATCCCGTTCGCCTGCGAACGGGACCTCATCGCGCTAGGCCTCGCCCCTGAACGCAACTGTAATGCAGCCGGGACCTCCGCACGAAAGGGCCTCGTCTACGAACGTATCCCGCCTGCTTTGCCCGCAGGTAGCTGGCTTCATCAGACCCTCCTCAAGCCCTTGGGCCCCCATCACCCGAATGTATTTGTTTACGAAGCAGCCCGTATGGGGCCAATGCGCGCCGCGCAAAGGGTCGTCATCCCGTTCGCCTGCGAACGGGACCTCATCGCGCTAGGCCTCGCCCCTGAACGCAACTGTAATGCAGCCGGGACCTCCGCACGAAAGGGCCTCGCGTGCGAATGCCGCCTCCTGCAAACGGAACCTCGCCTTCCCCATCACGCCTCCTTCAGCGGCAGCACGATCACGAACACGGCGCCTTCGCCCGGGACGCCCTGCGCGGAGATATGCCCGCCGTGGCGCTGCACGATCTTGCGGCAGAGGGCGAGGCCGAGGCCGGTGCCTTCGTATTTGTCTTTCGAATGCAGGCGCGTAAAGGTTTCGAAGATGTGCTCGGCGTAGCCGGGCTCGAAGCCGATGCCGTTGTCGCGCACCTCGATGCGCGTCCAGCCCGGGAGCCGGTCGTGGTGGCTCGTAATGCTGATGCGGGGCGCCACGCCCTCGTGGGTGAACTTGAGCGCATTGTTGACCAGGTTGAAAAAAAGCTGGTACAGCAGCACCGGCGACCCCTGCAGCACCGGCAGGCGGCCGCTCACCACGGTGGCGCCTTTTTGCCGGATGGGCACCTCGAGGTCTTCGCGGATGGAAGCCAGCAGCTCTTCGAGCGGCACCGGCTGCCACTCGGGCTCCGACGACGAGAGCGTGGAGTACGACAACACCCCGTTGATCATCGTCAGCATGCGGTCGGTGGCATTGCGGATCCGTTTCAGGTAGGTCTGGCTGCGCTCCGTAAGCTTGTTGCCGGGGTCGTCGTGGAGCATGCCGGCGAAGGTCTTCACCTTGCGCACCGGCTCCTTCAGGTCGTGGGAGGTGACGTGGGCAAACTGCTGCAGGTCTTCGTTGGACTGCTGCAGTTCGGCCGTCCGCTCGCGCACCAGCGATTCCAGCAGCGTGGCCGTTTCGCGCCGCTCGGTAACGTCGATGGCGATGCCCGAATACCCCGAGTAGGAGCCGTTGCTCGCATATCGCGGCGCCACCGTAAACTGGAACCAGCGGTAGACGCCGTCGTGCCGCCGCAGGCGGAACTCGTGGGTGGCGGTTTGGCGGCGCGTCACCGCGGCGTTATACACGGCGATGGCCTCGTCCACGTCTTCGGGGTGGGCCGCCACCCGCCAGCCCTTGTCGTGCGACTCGGTTTCGGTCAGCCCGGTGTATTCGAGCCAGAATTTGTTCCAGTAGGTGGCGTTGTCGGGTGCGGTCATGAACACCATCACCGGCACCTGGTCGGCGAGGGTGCGGAAGAGTTCTTCGCTTTTTTGCACCACGGCGGCCATCTGGCGGAAGTGTTCCCAGTAGGCTTCGAGCTTCGCCTTGGCGCGGGCTTCTTCCGCCTCGCGGTCTTCGGTGTAGGCGAGGAAGGCGGTGAGGCCGACGCCGAGGAGCTCGTAAAAGCCGAGGTAGGAGTCGTTGAGCGTCAGCCGTGGCGACACGCCGGCCACTGCAAAGGCCGCCGGCCCGCTGTAGCCGGGCGGGGTGATGGGCAGGATGAAGGCCCGCTGTGGCAGCTCGGGGTAGGGCCCTACCGACACGGTGCCGAGCCGGTCGCCGATCAGCACCTCGAAGGGGGCGCTGCTGCCCGCCGTGCTTTCAAAGGGCCAGATGGCGCCTTCGGCCACGGGGGGCGGCACGTTGTGGCCCAGGTGGTCGTCGTTGAAGCCGGCGTGCGCCACCAGTTGGGTGCTTCCTTCGCGGGTCCGGTACAGCAGCAGGAAGGGCAGGTCGAGGTCGAAGGGGGCGAGGGTGGTGGCGGCGAGCTGAAGGCCGCTTTCCACGGTATGGGCTTCGCCGTTGCGGCTGGCGAGGGCCCGCAGGGCGCGGCGGCGGCGGATGTACAGCACCTTGGCGGTCTGGCTGCTCACGGTGATGAACACACCGGCTACGCGGCGCGTTTCTTCATCCGGCACGGGGCTGAACGAAAAGGTGAAGAAGGTCTCCTCCGGGTAGCCGTGGTGGTCGAAAAAGAGGCGTTGGTTTTCCACGCAGGAAGCCTCGCCGGCGGCGGCGCGCTCGAAGGCGGCGTCGAGCCCCGGCCAGCCCGGCGGCTTGCAGCGGCGGAAGTCGTGGCCCAGCACCCGCGGGTGCCGGTCGCCGCACAGCATGCGGTAGGAATCGTTATACAACAGGATGTGGTGGGGGCCCCAGGCCAGGGCCAGGGGCTCGTTGGAGAGCAACAGGAGGCCGAGGTGGTGGCGCAGGGCTTGCGGCCAGGCATCGATGGGTCCGAGGGCGGTCTTGGACCAGTCCTTGGCGGCGATGGCGCGTCCCATGTCGCCGCCCTCAGCCAGGAATCCCGGCAGTGCAGTAGCGGTCTTTTGGTGCTTCATGAGGTAAGCGGGTGTTTGGCGAATAAAGACCGGGGGACACGCTTAAGGTACGACAGGAGAATGGTGGAACGAACGGATGAGGCGGAAAAAAGAACGAGGGCGGGGAGAACGAGAGAAGGAGAGAACAAGAGAACGAGAGAACGAGAGAACGAGAGAACGAGAGAACGAGAAGGGGGAAGGCGCAGGCGTTTAGGGATAGCATCCCGCCAAAGGCAGGACGCCTAAACCCGACTTTGCGCTACCTTGCTTTCTATGGAAATCCATAACAACACAACCAACCTCCGCTTCGAAACCGGGGTGGAAGGCGAGGAAGCCTACCTGGAGTACCGGCTCCACGACGGCAAGATCATGCTGATGCACACCTGGGTGCCCGCGCCGCTCGAGGGCCGCGGTATCGCCGGCGCGCTGGCCACCTACGCGTTTGACTATGCGAAGGAAGAAGACCTGCCGGTAGTGGTGTATTGCCCCTATGTAAAGACCTGGCTGGAGCGGCACCCCGAGCGGAAGGAGCAGGTGGTGCTGGGAGCGTGAGGCGTGAGGCGTGAAGCGTGAGGCGTGAGGCGTGAGCCGTGAGCCGTGAGGCGTGAGGCGTGAAGCGTGGGCCGTGAGCGTCACGGCCCTGATGATCAAAGTAGCGGACTCGCTGATCAGCGGGTTCGATGTGCGGGGCTTCCGGACGGCGTTGTTGATGGCGCTGGTGCTGGCGGTGCTGGGGAGCTTGGTGCAGTGGGTGTTTTGAGGATCAATTAGTAACACCCTTTGTCTTGGATCACATGCCGGATGCCGCCACGAGGGTCGGGCACATCTCCCTCGTATCTCGGAATGATGTGAATATGCGTGTGAAATACCGTTTGCCCTCCGGCCTCCTGAACATTGAACCCGATATTGAATCCGTCCGGATGATGCTTTTCCTGTAAGTGCGACACCACTTCATCTACGAGGTCCCACATACGATGCTTCTCTTTAGTGGTCAATTCGAAGTAATGTGCTGCATGCCGCCTGGAAATGACCAATGCGTGCCCTTCGGACACAGGGTATCCGTCATAAAAGGCAAGTGCGGACTCATTCTCCGCTAAGATGAGGCGGTCACTTACGGAACAAAAAGGGCAACCATCGCGCTTAGTTCCAATCTCTGAATCCTGCATTCTTTGCGATTTGATACATGGGTGTGATGGTGTCTTTAAACTTCTGCTCGAAGTGCGCCAGAGGCATGGATTTGATGGCTGCGAGCTCCTCGCGGAAAAGCAACGTGTAATCTTCCAATACTTTACCCACTCCATTCCTTTCGGCCAGCGTATGCACAAAATCATACTGCAAGGCTGCCAATTTGGACAAGTATTGTAAACGAGGCAATCGATCGTTTTTCCTGGAATTGATTTCCCGACTCACCGGGACCAGGTTCCAGTTGAGGTCATGAGCCACGAAAGACCAGGGTATAAAATGATCCAACGTGAACGCATCCGTCAGTAATTCGTCCGAATAGATACAGGGCAGTGCACCTTTTACGTTCCGATACACATCCCATGCCTGACGCACCGCATTGAGCTGCCGCTCTTCAGGCTTGAATATTTTCACCGATATCCCGGAAATATTCGGGTTGTTGCGCTGAAGGTATTGTACGAGGTTCCAGTTGGTGAACGCTTCCAGGATAGACAGGTGCGTGCGGAAGTAGTCAAACCATACACTATTGATCTGTATGCCTCCACTTACAAAGTAATAGGGACAATGGGATGGGTTGGCTTCAGCATAGCGCTTCGCCTCTTCCTGGATGCGCCGGTCTACCTGACTGTCCTTTAATCCTTCCGTCTCTTTTTCCAGGAAGGGGCGAATAAACCGAAACGGAACATATTGATACAGCTTATTCAATTGCAACTGAACCAACCGCTTTTCCTGCGCGGTGAACAGCTCTTGAACCTGTAGCAATACAGAAGGCTTACCCGGCGCATTGTTTAATTCAACGCCCTTTGGAAGGCTCCGCACAAATTGCGCGATGCCGACAAAGCTATCCAGCTTTCCAAATGAAAGCTTGTAATAGTCGATTGGATACCAGACCTGTTCGAACATGCGGCCCGTGAGCTCCTGTTGGCTCAGGAAGGGCCCTGCCCCTTCGCGAATAAGCGACAGGATGGAACGAAACCAATAGAACTTATACGCGTTGGTAGTGTTGCGGAAGACGGCGGTAAGGCGATCTATTCGCAGATGGGTTGACTCAGGAAGCTTCGAATCGAAGAATGAGTGATCAATCTCCATACACCATTAGAATTTAAATAACTTGGTCAACCAAATATTCATAAAGTTCTTCAGGAACCGCAACGTCTAGTTGGAAGCGAACTTTTACAACCTTGATGTCTTTGTTCTTACCTCGCAAATCTTCTTCGAATGCACCATTAGTTTTGGAAGGCCTCATATTTCCAAGGTAATAGAATCCAGTCCCCTCGTCATCGCTTTTTTTAATAAAGAATGGAATTCTCAAATCGACGGCATTTCTCAATAGCACCATCTCAGGGCTTTTCAATGAACGGTTATTCTTAGAGATCATCTCAAAAAGCTCGCGATTTAAGAATCGATCTTCATAATCGATTAATGTCCCTTCTTCAAGGCTTTTCTTATAGGTAACAAACACTACAAAGCAGCTTTGACTCGAATGAGTAATGTAACCCCCAACGTTTTGTGCCACTGGGTTCTCTTGCCAATTCAATATGCGCAAAGCATCCTCTCTTGAGTATTTCTCGTAAAAGATGAAGCCGTTATCAAACTTGCCTTTCTTGAAGTGCTTATTAAATACGGCCTCGGAAGCACGTAAGAGGTCAGCGAGAGATTCAAAAAAAGGTTCTTGTTCTAAAAGAGAGTCAAATAGACGTGTGCGGGAAAACTGGACGCCATCATCAATGATCAGGTCTACTTTTTTCTTAATAAACTCTAGGTTGATAGACCATCCGCAAGACGTCAGCGTATCAGAAGATGGGGTGTATCCGTACGCTTTCTGTATTGCGTCAATAATTTCTGCTCGCGAAACCGTAGGTTTATCTAAAAGCTTTTTCAGCAATGCGACATCCTCTGCACGTTTGCCGTTAGCAACGCTTTTGGAAAATGCCTCTAAAACGTTGATCCCGACACTATCGATAGTCGAATCAATTTTTTCCTTCCGAAGTAGATAGTTATAATAAGATCCAGCGCTTTTGACATAGAGATAAGGATCACGACTCTCATGCTCAATGAAGTCCATCATTTTGGGCACTCGTCCCAACTGATATTTCAACAAGTCAAAATCACGGTCAAGGTCGCGACTAAGGCTCATATTGGCTGAATTTATGGCTTCATAAATCCGGCGTTTAGCAACTGCGTCGAAGTTTACCGTTGACGCACCGGGTATGAGTCCGCTACCACTAGCCAACAATTTTCTAAGTCGATCCTTGTTATAGGAAGTGTCACCGAATAATGCGACGGGTACTAAATAGTTGTTTCGGTAGTTGCCGATGAAATCAATCACCGTTAAATATTCTTTATCGTCCGCTTTTCTAAGGCCACGGCCTAGCTGTTGAACGAAAACAATTGCGGACTCAGTAGGCCGCAAAAGAATTACCTGATTGACTTTAGGAATATCGACTCCCTCGTTAAAAATGTCGCGTGTCAAGATGTAATCAATCTTATCCGATCCATCTGATTCCAATCTACGAATTGCGAGCTCGCGTTCGTTTTCAGATGACTCACCGGTTAGCGCAATCGCTTTAATACCCCGAACACCTAACTTTTGAGCTAACTCACGAGATTCCTCAACCGAACTGCAAAAAATTAGTCCGCGAACAATCCCATTGTCGCATCCATAAAAGCGAGCTTTTTCAATGATATGCTCTACTCGATTATCGGCCACCAGTTTATTAAAAACCGCCCGATCATCTTTCTTATCTCCATCCACAAAAATGTCAGCTACACCGAAGTAGTGGAAGTTGCACAAGATATCTTCCTCTAAAGCCTTTTGTAACCGAATCTCGTAAGCGATATTATAGTCAAACTGTCTGAATATATCCAGGCCGTCCGTTCGCTCCGGAGTTGCTGTCATTCCGAGAAGAAAAACAGGCCTGAAATAATTTAATATCTTCTGATAAGATTGTGCCCCAGATCGGTGTGTTTCGTCAATGACTATATAATCGAATTCTTCTTTTGAAAAGAGTTCCAGGTTTTTGTCTAAGGACAAAGTTTGAACTGTACAAAACAAGAAATCACAATCCACCTCTTTCTTCCCTCCAGTAAATAGACCCATCGTATTATGGGGTCCTAAAATTCGCTGATAACTTCTTAGGGAAGCTCGCGCGATGTTCTCCCGATGTACAATGAAAAGAACCTTTCTAGGCTGAAAAGCGCGTACGTCAAAAGCCGACAAGTAAGTTTTGCCCGTTCCGGTCGCGGATATAAGCAATGCTTTACTGGCGCCACGGGCCCTTAAATCTTCAAGGTTTTTCAGGGCTTCAACTTGCATCTTGTTGGGCAAAATGCGATCAGGCATCATCTCCGCAACTTGTGCCTGCAGCACCTTTCTGTATTCTTGATAAACGCTAGTATAGCTATCAATAAACTGTTGGTCTACAATGGCCGCTCTTGAAAACTCCCTGTTGAATTCTGCAAATGTGCTTGTAACAATGGAACTTTCGAAAGAAGCGGACACCTTTAAATTCCACTCTTTATTAACGCACAAAGCGGAGGCGGTTAGGTTACTGCTTCCGATAATTAAACTGAATTCACTTCCCGAACGAAAAATATAACCTTTAGCATGAAAACCGCCTAATTGAACAATTCTCAGCTCAATGTTTTTGAATTGAAGCAGCGCCTTTAATGCTTCAGGCTGTGTAAAATTTAGGTATTGTGAAACAAGTACTTGGCCGCGAACCTTTCGAAACTCAAGCTCTTTTAAGAGCTCTAATACTGTGGCTACGCCATCTTTTGTTACAAAAGCTACAGAAAACCAAAACTCATCACATCGTCTTAATTCATGATGAAGCGTGGCTAATATCTTGACTCCTTCCTCCTTACTGTTATAAAGAAGTTGCGGCTGGTAATTCTTTAGTGAAGGAAGGCTTCGATCAATAAAACCAGTTTGCAGGCTTAGGTGTAATTCTTTTTGAAAATCCTTCATCATGATCCGGTCAACTTTTTTACTGCTGGAATGTCGGCAGCTGCCCAGTCAAGCTGCTGAAGATCATCAATAGGAAGCCATTTGAAGGCTAGGTGCTCTTTTAAGACGGGCATTTGACTATGTGTTTGTGCCATAAAGCAATACATCGTAAGGCTGAAATCAGGATAGGTGTGGTTAATTTCTATTAGCTCTTCCAAACCGTAGATATCAAGTTCGAGTTCTTCTTTGATTTCACGAACTAAGGCATCTTCTTTTGTTTCACCGTTTTCAATCTTCCCTCCAGGAAACTCGTATTTATAGGAAATATAATCGTACTTCCCCTTTCCTCGCTGGACGCAAAGAATCTGTTGGTCATGTTTAATAATACCAGCTACAACTTGATAGTGCTTCATTCATGCAGTTTTCGCACTCAATATAATTTGATAAATCCATTGGTCCGTTAAGGTCTTTCCACCCCCGTAATTCCCGCAAAAACTCGCGCACTTCCCCTCTTTTTTGAATGCCCGTTCTCCCTTATATTTTGTTACGCCCGCCAGCCCCCCCAACGCGTTGAAAATCAGGCCTACCGTAGTTCCACGGTGGCAGGCTCCGTATAAATACCGTATTGCGCATAGGCCATCTCAGACCCTAGATTCGGAATTGTAAACCCATTTACCGAAATCTAAACTGTCAAAGAATGTCCCAACACGAAAATTCCCACAGCCGCAACATCGCTGCCGTGCGCAACGCCCGCACGATCAACCTCAGTCTCGGCGCCGACCGCTACAAACCGGTAAAGTCTTTTATCCGGAACGACGAGCTGCTGGCCTACTGCGACGGCTGCGATGCCGTGCTGACGCGCGTACACGGAGGCGAACTCGACTTCGAAACGGCCACCAGCACGCGCCAGGATGCCTTCGAAGGCATTGAAAAGTACGGCACCCGTATTGTGAACACGCTGGAGGCCTGCGGCGCCCCTGCCCACGCGGTGGATACGGCCCGCGCATACGTGGGCAAGCTACGCGGCGAACGGGTAGGAAAGCCCGAGCCGGCGTCCTCTGACGCACCTGCCGGCGACATCCAGAACCAGATCTCGGTATCGCAAAAATCCTATGACGGCCGCGAAGCCAACTTCCGCAAGCTGGTGGAGCTGTGCCGGCACCACCACACCTTTTACACGCCCAACGAAGACGACGTGAACCTTCCGGCCATCGAAAGCCGCTCGGAGAAGCTCCATAACAGCAATCTGAAAGTCCAGGAAACCGCTGCCGTATATAGCGGCGCACTGGTGGAGCGTGATCGTTTGTTATACCACGCCGAAACCGGCCTGGTAGCCCGCATGGAAGCCATCCGCGCCTACTACGTATCGGCTTTCGGTGCCGACTCGGCGGAGCGCAAACGCCTCAACGGCCTCAGCGTACGGACCCTGCGCAACGAACGCCTGGCCGAAGCCTGATTTTACCCGTCCCGTGCACCCTTTTCGTCCCGGCCCGTGCCGGGACTTTTTGTGTGCTCCCCGCAAGCGACCTTTTGTTCCGCCCGAAACAACCGCGGCACAGGGCCGTACCCACCGCAGCAGGCACCCGGGCCGGCAACAGCAGCCATCCCGGCCATATGCATACCGCACCCGGCTCGGCCGCAGCATTCACCCCGCCCAGCGGCGCCATCCTGCTGTCCCCTATGCACGGAGCAGCTGCCCCGCCCGCGCGTACCTGCCGCCGCACCGGCACGGTACTACCCGCGCACCTGCACAACCCTCCCCGGCCATGCGCACGTGCCACCTCTCCCACCCGCAGCTTCCACCCCACCCGTACGCACGCCCCTGCTGGCCCATACCCTCGCCCCTGTAAACCAACCAGTTATCCAAATCCCGCCCTCTTTCCCCCCTCCACCCCGCTCCCCTCCTCTCGTTCTCCCGTTCTCCCGTTCTCTCGTTCTCTCTTTCTCTCATTCTCTCGTTCTCTTTCTCTTGTTCTCTCCCTAGCTTTAAGCACCCTTAACACAAATGATATGAAACAAAAAGTATGGCTTCTTCCCGCCGCCGCCCTCCTCGGCGCCTTACTCTTCTGGTCGCCCTTTACAAACGCACACGATAAGACAGCCGCCGCTACTCCCCTCTCCTCTGGAGAGGGGTCGGGGGTGAGGTCTACCCCTCCTTCCCTTAGGGAAGGAGGTCGGGAGGATGGGTCTGCTCCCCTTCCCCTTGGGAAGGGGTCGGGGGATGGGTCGGGAGATGCGTCTGCCGCGGTGGCGCCTCCCAAAAACTACCGCGTCATCTACGGCGCCGACCTCCAAAAGCTGGTCAACGACGTCCACACGGCCATGCTCGAAAACTGGCAGGTCACCGGCGGCGTTGCCGTGTATGTGCAGGAAGGCAAGGTGCGGTACGCTCAGGCGATGGTGGGGAACTGATCCCCACGGGTTTGGGCACGCGGAAAACGCGGAAAACGCGGAAACTTATTAGGGTGGTGGCTTCCTTACGACCATCGCGGCCGTACGTCGCTTGAACACGTGTGGGCTGCGGTGTTTGCAAAAACCCGGAAACAGCTTTCTGTGGGCAGCTTCGTGTAAATACGCGGAAGGAGAAGGCCTGTAGGAGTGTTTCTGCGTTTCTCTTCTGCACTTGGCTGGATGCACCTCTTGGTAGGTCCGTTCGCCAACGAGGTCCCGTTCGCAAGCGAACGGGATGACGGTCCGCGCACCGTCATCCCGTAAACCCCATAGCAACATTCGTGTGGCCGGGGGCAACAGGCCGATGGGGCCCCGCCTGCTTTGCCCGCAGGCCGCCAACTTCATCAGGCCCTCCCCAAGCCCCTGGGCCCCCATCACCCGAATGTATTTGTTTACGAAGCAGCCCGTATGGGGCCAATGCGCGCAGCGCAAAGCATCGTCATCCCGTTCGCTTGCGAACGGGAACTCAACTCGAACAGGAACTCAACGCAAACAGGCTTCGCTCCTGAACGCAACTCCAATGCAGCCGGGACCTCATCGCGCACAGGCCTTGCTCTTAAACGTGACTCTAATGCAGCCGGGACCCCAGCACGAAAAGGCCTCCTTTACAAACGTATCCCGCCTGCGAACGTAACCCCACCGCCTTCTAAAAATGAGACCCGCTTTCTATGGCGGCTCCCGTTAAATACGCGGAAAGAGAAAGCCAAGGAGGCCGTATGTGTATGGAATTTTCCCATGTATGGAGTGCGCCCACCTATAGGCCTCTTTCCGCGCTTTTACCGGAAACGTCAGACTGCAGGCTGTTTCCTTTTTTCTAGCGCAACTTCCACCAAAGGAATGCAGCACAGGAAACAGCTGCGTATCCGTAGTACTGCCCCACAGGAACCTCTTTCAGCGTTTTCTGCGTTTTCCGCGTGCTACCGCTCTGCGCCCTCGCAAAACGACAGGAACCCTTTCGCTACGTCGAGCGTTTCCTTGTACGTCACGGGCTTTACGCGGTAGGAGTGCGCCCCCAGCTGCAGGCATTTTTCGCGTTCCAGCGGGTTGATGGAGGTGCTGTAGATCACCACCGGCAGGTGGCGGAAGCGCTCGTCACGCTTGAGGGCCGCCAGGGTCTGGCCGCCGTTGAGGCGGGGCATGTTGAGGTCGAGCACCACCAGGCAGGGCAGGTGCCCCTCGGCCCAGCCGGTCTCCAGGCGCCGCAGGGCGTCTTCGCCGTCTACGGCAAAATCCAGCAGGCCGCGCGCACCCAGTTGCTCGAAGCTGTCGGCCAAAATGCCGCGGTCTTCGGGGTCGTCGTCAGCCAGCAGGATCTTCCATTGAGCCATCGGGAGCGAATTTACGCCGTTGCGGGAAAGGAAACGTAGAAGGTAGCGCCTTCGCCGGCGCGGCCCTCGGCCCAGATGCGGCCGCCGTGCACGTCCATGATCTTTTTGCAGATGGCCAGGCCGATGCCCGTGCCCTCGTAGTGTTTCTCATGCTGCAGGCGCTGAAAAAGACCGAAGAGGCGCGGCAGGTACTTCTCGTCGAAGCCGATGCCGTTGTCGGCAAAGCGCAGGCGTACGTCGCCCTCGGTGGAGAACACCTGCTCCACGCGGATCACCGGGCGCCGCCCCGGCTGGGCGTACTTGAGGGCGTTGCCCACCAGGTTTACAAACAGCTGCCGCATCATCGCCGCGTCGGCGGGCAGCGTGGGGAGGGGCCCCACCTGCACGTCGGCGTCCTTTTCCTGGATGGCGATCTCGAGGTCCTGCAGGGCGTCGGCGGCTACGGCGTTGAGGTCTACGGGCACAAAGTCGCCGCTGTCGGCGCCGATCTGCGAGAGGGCCAGGATGTCGTGGATGAGGGAGCGCATGCGGTGGGCGGCCGACTGCATGCTTTTGAGGTAGTCGCGGCCGCGGCCGGCCAGTTGCGGGCCGTATTGGTCAATGAGGTAGTCGCTGTAGTACATCATTTTGCGCACGGGCTCCTGCAGGTCGTGCGAGGCCACGTAGGCAAACTGCTGCAGCTCGTGGTTGCTGCGGTTCAGCTCGCGGATGGTCTGCTCCAGCGCCGCCTGCTGCTCGCTGAGGCGCTCCTGCGCTTTTTTGAGCTCGATGTTGTCTTTGAGGGTTTCCTCCACGATCTTCTGGGCGTTGATGTCGGCCATGTAGCCGATCCAGTGGCGCGTGTCGGCCGCCTCGCCGGGAAAGGGCGTCAGCGTTACCTGGTGCCACAGCCAGGCGCCGGTGCCGTCCTGGCGCAGGCGCAACTCCAGGCGCACGGTGGCGGGCTGTTCGGTATGCAGGCCGCCGTGCAGCAGGCCGCTCAGCACGGGGTAGTCGTCGGGGTGCACGGTGTCGGCCCAGCGGCTCCGGTTGAGGCTTTCGGCGTCGCGGCCGGTGTAGGTGTGCAGCCACTGGTTGGCGTACAGCAGCTCGCCGTCGGCGTTGAGCGAAAAGATGATGAGGGGCAGCGCGTTGGTGAGGGTCTTGTACTGGGTTTCGCTTTTCTGCACGCGGTCCGACAGTTCCTGCAGCTGCTCGTTGCGGCGCTTCAGCTCGTCGTAGGGCGACACGGGCGGCTCGTTGCGGAAGGTCTGGCGCCACTCGTCGATCTTGCCCAGGTCGATGCGGTAGGCGGGGGCGATGCTGTAAAAGAGGTCCACGCGGCTGTCGGCGCCGCGGCGCTGTGCGTCCACGCGGCTCACGAGGCGGCGGGCATTGGCGAGGCCGGCCTGCAGGGATTCCCAGGCGTCTTCCTGCTGCAGCGTGGCCACGATGGCGCGCTCGTGGCGGCTGCCGGTTTCCACGCCGAGCGTGAGGGTGCCGCAGCGGCCGCTTTCGCAGCTGTCGCGCACCACTTCCGATACGGCCGTGGCAAAGGTGGTTTGTGCCGAGAGGCTGAGGCCGGCCAGCTCGGCCAGCTTCATCGCCCTCCGGTGGGCCAGGATGAGATCCATCTCGTTTTCGAGGCGTACGCGTGCCAGTTCGTGCATGGTCAGGAGTTTAGTCGGCAACACAGCACCGACATGTCGTCGGTCATGCGTCCATAGTCTTTATAAAGGGCGGCCGCCAGCAGCGAGCCGTCGTAGCGCAGCAGCGTGGGGTGGCGCAGGAGGTCCCAGCGGCTGCGGATGCCGTCGCTGCACAGCACGAGGTGCTGTCCTTTTTCGCCGGGCACCGCGTGGGCGTTGAGCGTGCGCGGGAGGTTGTGGCCGATGATGCCGTTGTACGACATATAGTTCTTGCTCACGCCGCCGCTGAGCAGGCGCGTGGCGATGTTGCCCACGCCGCACAGCTGCCATGTTTTCTTCCGCCGGTCAAAGAGCGCTGCCGTGCCCACGAGACCGCGGGTTTTGCGCACCTCGGTATGGAGGTGGCGGATGATCGCTACGGGGTCGTTGCTGGCGCAGTCCAGGAAGGCGGCGCCGGCGGCCTGCACCGCCGCGGCGGCCTCGGGGCCGTGGCCGAGGCCGTCGCCGAGAAAGAGGCGGATGAAGTCTTCGTCCTGGCGGCAGAAAAAGCCGTCGCCGCATTCCGTTTCGCCGGGCTTGGGCAGCACCAGCGCCCGTATTTCTACGGGCTGCGCGGGAAGGGTGGTCGGCTTTTCGTCGAAGAGGCGCGCCAGCGTCAGGGTGCCCCAGTCTTTCTGCGAATACACCTGCAGCAGGTCGGAGAGGCGCTTCATGGAGCCGAGGCCGTGGCCGAGGGTGTTCTTGGTCGACATGCCGTCGGCCATCATGCGCCCCACGTCGGCCATGCCGGGGCCGTTGTCCACGGCAATGAGCTCAATGCCGGGCCGGTTGCCGTCGTGGATGGTTTTCACCAGCAGCTGGCCGCCGTCGGCGTGCTTGGCGAGGTTGCTGAGCAACTCGGCCACCACGATGTCTACTTCGCCGGTACGGCGCTCACTGAAGCCCGCGGCGAGGGCGCGGGTGTGTACTTCCTTCTTCAGCAGCGAGAAGTACGAGCGGTCGTCGGCGCGAAGGGCCGCGTGGCACAGGTCATCCATTTTTCCACTTAACGATGGTCACAGTGGTGCCTTCACCGACCGTGCTCTTGATGATGAATTCGTTGACGAGGCGCTTGGTGCCGGGGAGGCCGAGGCCGAGGCTTTTGCCGGTGGTATACCCGTCTTTCATGGCCAGGGCCACATCGGGGATGCCGGGGCCCTTGTCCTGGAACAGGAGGCGGATGCCGGTGTCGCGGCCTTCGCTGATCACCTCGATGACGGCGAGGCCGCCGCCGCCGTACTTGAGCATGTTGCGCACCAGCTCGGAAGCAGCGGTGATGAGCTTTGTCTGGTTCACCAGGCCCATGCCGATCTTGACGGCGAACTCCTTCACGCGGTTGCGAAAGGGCACGACGTCCTGCTCCTTTTCGATCTTCATGGAATCCTTATTCAGAACCAGTTTCATCGTCGTCGCTTTCTGCGTCCAAGTCTGTGCCGATCTTTTCCTGCAGGAGCTCCATACCTTTTTCTACATTGAGCGCGGTGTGCACGCCGCGCAGCTCCAGTCCGAGCTCGATCAGCGTGATGGCCACGGCGGGCTGCATGCCCACCACCACCGTTTCCGCGTCCATGATCTTCGACATGGAGCCGATGTTTCCGAGAATGCGGCCCATGAACGAGTCAACGATCGAGAGCGCCGAAATATCGATGAGCACGCCGCGCGCGCCCGTTTTGTTTACCATTTGCACGAGGTCCGATTCGAGGTTCGTCGCCAGCCGGTCGTAGAGGTCGATCTGGATGGTCACGAGCAGGAAATTGCCCATGCGGAGAATAGGAATGCGGTCCATAGGGTTACAGGGCGGGCTTTTCTTTCTGAATGCGTTTCACGTCGAGCTTGAGCAGCGCGAAGGCGTACTTCAGCGCGGAGGCAAGCGTGGCTTTCGTAACGATGTTCGACAGGTCGATGCCGAGGTGCACGATCGTTTGGGCGATCTCGGGGCGGATGCCGCTGATGATGCATTCGGCGCCCATGAGGCGCGTGGCCGACACGGTCTTGATCAGGTGTTGCGCCACCAGCGAGTCGACCGCGGGCACGCCCGAGATGTCGAGGATGGCGATGGTGCTGGACGTGTCTACAATCTGCTGCAGCAGGCTTTCCATCACCACCTGCGTGCGGGCGCTGTCGAGGGTGCCGATGATGGGGAGGGCCAGGATGCCGTCCCACAGGCGGATGACGGGTGTCGAGATCTCGGAGATCTCGTCGGTCTGGCGCAGGATCACCTCCTCGCGGCCCTTGATAAAGGTTTCGAAGGTCACCACGCCGAAGGCGTCCATGAGGCGGTTCACCTTCATCAGCGCGTCTACGAGCACCTCCGGCTGATCTTTGAACTCGGTTTGCAGCGTGCTGAGCAGGGCCTCTTTCAGGCTGAATACGAACACGCCCGTTTCGCGGGGCGTAAAGCCCTGGCGTGCGCGCGACACCGAGATACCGGCGAGGATCTCGTGCACCGGCTCGAAGTCGGAGGAGTCGGCCTGGGTGAGGTTGCGGTCGCTGAGCGTGTTGAGCAGGGTGTCGAGCAGCTCGGTGGACTGCTCGCGCAGGTCCTCGTTGCTCATCAGGTCTTCCCGGAGGGAGACGTCGGCGAGCTGGCTGTTGATCCAGGTTTCGAAAATTTGCTTCCTTTTCTTTTGCAGCAACTTGGCGATATCGGGCTTCATAGAGGCGTTGTTTGGCGCTGAAGGTAACCGGATTCCGCTGCCCGGGCGGGAATATTACCGGAGGGGGTACGACCCCTGTCCCCTTCGGCTGCGTCCGCCCGGCCGGGTCGGACGGGCTCAGGGTGACAGGAGGGCATGGGTATCATCAAGTAGTTGGTGAAATTGGGATAGCTTTTTGTCAGGCTGAGCGCAGCCGAAGCCCGGACGGCGTACCTTCATCCTCCCCGAAACAAATCATGACCGGCCCTACCCGCACCGCGCCCGCCTACCCGACCCCGGCGGAGCTGCGCCAGCTTTTCGATGCTTCCCCCGACGCCCTGTGCGTGCTCGACCCCGGGTACCGCTTTACGGCCGTCAGCGCCGCCTGCCGCGCGCTCTGGGGCTATGCGCCCGAAGACCTCCTCGGACGCCACCTCTTCGACGGCGTTCACGCCGCCGATGCCACCGCGGCCCGCAGGGCCGTCGACAGCCTGCAGGGCGGCGCCCCCGGCACCAGCTTCGAAGCGCGCCAGCGCTGCGCCGACGGCTCCTTTGCGCCGGTGCTGTGGTCGGTACGCCGCGATGCTTCGGGCACCCTCTACGCCATCGGCCGCCCCGCCGGCGACCGCAACGCCTTCCGCTCCCTCGTGCTGCTGCAGCAGGAAGCCCTCCTCCTCCGCCAGCAGGAGATCGAAGAAGAGCTGCGCCGTTCCAACGAACGCTTCCGCCTCGCTGCCCGCACCGACGCCATCTACGACTGGGACCTCTCCAGCCACAAGCTCCATTGGGGCGAAGGCCTCTATGCCATCTTCGGCTACCAGGAAGCGGAACTGCAAATGGAGCAGTGGATCGCCGCCCTCCACCCGGCGGAGTCCGCGGCCCTTCTCGCCAGCCTCGACGCCACCCTCGGCAACCCCGCCGCCGGCTACTGGGAAGCGGAATACCAGCTGCGCCGCCCCGACGGCTCCTGGAGCTTCGTGCAGGAGCGCGGCCACATCCTCCGCGACCAGGCCGGCAAGGCCACCCGCATGGTGGGCCGCATCGAAGACATCAGCGATCGCAAGCTGCGCGAGACCGAGCTGCGCAAGCTCTCCCTCATTACCGAACAAACCGAAGACGCCATCGTGGTCACCAACGCACAAAAGGAAACCACCTGGGTCAACGCCGCCTTTACCCGCCTCACCGGCTACAGCCTCGACGACATGCTCGGCCGCCGCCCCGCCGCCGTGCTCGAAGGCCCCGGCCTCGACCCGGCCCTCCTGGAGCGCGTGGACGCCGAATACCGACGTAAAAAACCCTTCACCCTCGAGGCGCTCAACTACCGCAAGGACGGCGCGCCCTTCTGGTCGCTCATCTCCATCCAGCCCGTGCTCGACACCGACGGCAACGTGCTCGAATACTTCTCCATCCGCAAAGACATCACCGAGCGCAAACGCCTGGAACAGCAGCTCGAACAACAACGCCAGCAGATGACCGCCGCCGTCATCGCCGCCCAGGAAAAAGAGCGCTCCGACATGAGCCAGGAACTGCACGACAACGTCAACCAGGTGCTGACCACCGTGAAGCTGTACCAGGAGCTCGCGCTCTCCGGCTTTGGCGACCGCGCGGAGCTCGCCCGCAAATCGATGCACCTGCTGCAGGAATCGATCAACGAGATCCGCTCCATCTCCAAACGCCTGTCGGCCCCCTCGCTGGGCAAGATCCGGCTGCACGAGTCGGTGCGCGAGCTCGCCGACGCCATCAGTGCCACCAACAAGCTGCGGGTGTCGCTCGACACGTGCGCCATCGCCGACTACGACTGCCCGCGCGAGGCCCACATCGCCCTCTACCGCATCCTGCAGGAGCAGCTCACCAACGTGCTCAAGCACGCCGGCGCCAGCGAAGTGCACATCGCCTTTACCCGCAGCAACGAGGGCCTTCGCCTGACCGTGCGCGACAACGGCCGTGGCTTCACCCCCTCGGCACACTATCCCGGCACCGGCCTCAGCAACATCCGCAGCCGCGCCGAAGGCCTCGGCGGCACGGTGCAGGTGGAAAGCGCGCCGGGAAGAGGCTGCGCCCTCACCGTGCGCCTGCCGCAATAGAGAAAGAACGCGGCTTCCAGGGGCTTTCCCTGGAGGGTCCGTTTCGTATATTAGTAGACTGCTAAAACTGCACGGCCATGCGTCGACCATTGCGCATACTGCTTCTCTTAGGCCTGTTGACCGGGGCGCAGCGCCTCCGGGCACAGGAGCCGGCAGCCTGGCGCAGCCGCTGGCAGTCGGCCCGCGACAGCACCCATGCGCTGCTGGAGCGCGGCGACTACAACAAGGCGGCCCCTTACGCCGACACGGTACTTCTGTTGGCGCGCCGGTTTGCGCGCAACGACAGCAACTACCGCAAAAGCCTGTATACCGCTGCAGAAGTATACCGCAAGCTGGAGCGCTTCCGGAAGGCCGCGCCGCTCTACCACGACGAGCTCGCCCTGTCGGTTGCCAGGGGCGGCCCAACGGCAGCCGCCGGCCACTACCACTACGCCCTTTTCTGCTACAGCAAATCCGACTACCGGCGGGCCGATCGCTACTACCGCCTGGCCGCGGCCTACCCCTGGCCCCACGACTCTACGTATTCCTCGTTGCTCAACGACTGGGCGCTGGTGCAGGATGCGCTGGGCAACCCGGCAGCCGCCATCGGCCTGCTGCGCCGTTCGTTGCAGGTGAAAGATTCCTTGTCCGGCAAAGAGCACCCCGATTACGCCACCTCCCTCGCCAACCTGGCCTCCGCCTACCGGAGCACCGGCCGGCTCGATACGGCCATCCTGCTGCTGGAGGAAGCGCTTGCCATCCGCCGCCGGGTGCAGGGCAATGGCCACCCCTATTACCCGCTCGCCCTCGGCCAGCTGGCCGGTATCTACCTCGACCAGGGAGCGCCCGAACGCGCCGAAGCACTCTACACAAGCACCCTGCAGGAACTTGATCCCTCCGGCAACAATTACCCCGACGTGCTGATCCGCGTCGGCCGCCTGTACCAGCGCCGCGCCCGCTACGACAGCGCCCTGCAGTGCTACCGGCAAGCCCGCTCGCTGATCGCCGCCACGGCGGCGAATGAGGCGGCCTATCGCAACGTCCTGGCCGACCTCGCCGACTGTTTTGCCGATGGGGGACGCCCCGACTCGGCCGATGCCATCTACCGCGAATGGATCCGCCTGACGGAGCGGAAGGCCGGTACAGGCACGGCGTATGCCGATGCCTTGGCCGGCTATGCGGGCTTTTTGCGTAAGACGGGCCGCAATACCGCGGCGGCACGCGCCTATCTCCGGCAGGTTGCAGACATCTACCGGCAGTCTGCCGGCACCCTTAGCATCGGGTATATCCGGAAGCTGCGTGCCCTCGGCGCCTTCTACTACGACCAGTACCGGTACGCGGAAGCCGCCCGCTGCTACCAGGAGGCCCTGCGGCTGGGCGAACAGGTATATGGACGCCAGCACCCCGACTATGCGGCTACCCTCAACGACCTGGCCAATGTGTACGCCGACCAAAAACGCTTACGCGGAAAAGCAGAGGCACTGTACCGGCAATCCCTGCAAATAGACGAAGCGATCTATGGGCGAAAAAACGCCAACTACCTCGTCAGCCTGTACAACCTGGCGGCTTATTTCAACAAAACCGGGCAGCCGGCGCGGGCGCTGCCCCTCTACCGGGAGCTCGCAGCAGGACGCCGGGAACTGTTCGGCGAACGCCACCCGGGCTACCGGAAAGCAGTGGTCGGGCTGGCGGAAACCTACGAAGCACTGGAGGACAACAGCCAGGCCATCGACACCTACAAAAAGCTGATCGTCTTGTGCCGCATGGTGGAAGACACGTTATCGGAAAATTACCTGTCGTGGTTGAACAGCCTGGCGGTGCTGTACGACAAGGAGGAGGATTACGGCCAGGCGCTGCCCCTCTACAGCCAGGTGCTGGCCCTGCGCATCCGCACCTCCGGGCGCAGCAATCCCGAGTGCGCGCAGGAGTTCCGCAACCTGGCCTACTGCTACCAGGAGATGGATTCGCTGGAGCAGGCGCTGCCGCTGTACCGGGAAGCACTGGCCCTCTGGAAGCGCGGCGAAGGCGTGCGCAGCGAGTCGTATGCCGACGCCTGCGACGAGCTGCTGGAACTGTATGGCAGCCTGGGACGCTATACCGAGATGATCGCGCTGGCGCTGGAACGGGCCAACGTCGTTGCCGACTGGAAGGGTAGCAGCTCCGGGGAATATGCGCTGGCCCTGAAGGCTGTGGGCGCGGCTTACTATGGCCAGGGGCGGCTGCTCGACGCACGCCACTTTTACCAGGCGGCCCTGCAGATCTTCCGCAAAACGAAACCCGGGAGCGAAGACGTTAGCGTTCTCACCGATGACCTCGCAAACACCTACAGCGCGATGGGCGAATTTGCACGCGCCATTCCCCTGTATGAAGAGTCGCTGGCCATTACCCTGCGCCTTTTTGGAAAAGTGATCGACTATGCCACTACCCTCAACAACCTGGGTAGTGCTTACGACCAAATGGGCGACCTGAAGAAGGCCGAGCAGTGCATCCGCGAGGCACTGGCCATCGTGCTGCGGATCAAAGGCAAAGGGGATCCCAAATACGCCGGCTACCTGTCGGACCTGGCCGCCCAGTTAAAATACCGCCGCAAATACGGCGAAGCACTCGCGGCGTACGAAGAGGCGGTGCGCATCCTTACAGCGCAACGGGAATCGAAACGCCTCGCCCATGTGCTCAACGGGCTCGGCGACCTGTACCGCCGGCAGGGCCAGTACTCCAAAGCCCGTGAAGCATTCACCCGGGCATCGGCCATCATCCTAAACCGAACCGGGAAGGAAAGCCAGGACTACACGGTGTGCCTGAGCCACCAGATCAACCTGTTTCGCGACGAAAAAAACTTTCCCGAAGCCATCCGGGTCCAGAAAGAACTACAAGCCATCCGGAAAAAAGTGATCGGCATCAACGCGCGCGGTTACATCGACGGCATCAACAGCCTCGCCTACCTGCATTTCCGTTCGGGGCGGCAAGAAGAAGCCCGCGGCTACCTGTTGCAAGGGCTACGCCAGTGGTACGCCTACCTGCGCCGCCAGCTTGGCTCCTTCAGCGCCCGCGAGCAGGAAAAGATGCTCGCCGAATTTAGCGGTCCACAGGAGATCGCCCTGTCGGCGCAGCAACAATGGTTTCCCGGCGATAGCGAGTTCCGCAATACGCTGTTCCACACCATCGCCGGTTACAACGGGCTCGTATTGCAGGGGCAATCGCTGCTCTCCGGCTGGGCACTCCGGCAAAGGGACAGCAGCGTGCTGCGCAGGTACCAGGAGTGGCGCACACGCTCCGAAGAATTGACCATCGCCCTGCAACAGGGCGGCGACGTAGCCCTTCTCGACTCGCTCGAGCAGGCCACCGACGATGCACAGAAAACCCTGCTCCAGGCCGCACCCTCCTTTGCGAAAGTTTTTCAACAGGATACCATCAGCACCACCCGCGTGGCGCGCAGCCTGCAGCCAGGCGAAGTACTGGTCAACTGGGTGCCCTACCGCTGGTATACGCCGGAACGCGGCGCTACCGACAGCGTCTTCTACGGCGCCTTCATCCTTCGCCCCGGCAGCAGCGCCCCGCAGTTTCTCAACGTATTCGAGCAGGCGCCGCTGCAGCAGGCGCTCCGCTTTTACTACAACAAGGGCGACCGCGGCATCGGCGTACGCAACCGCGCCGACAGCATCAACATGGACAGCCTGCAAAAGCGGCTCTACCAACTGGTGTGGCAACCCCTCGAACCGTACCTGCAGGGTGCCAAACGCGTGTACCTGCTCCCCGGCGGCCTGCTCAACAAGCTCTCCTTCAGCGCCCTCATCGGCCCGCGCGACTCCTTCCTCATCGACCGCTACGAACTGCACACGATCCTCAACATCCGCGACCTCGAATCCCGAAGTCCTACGGGCGACGCCTTCAACCGCGTCAGCCTCTTCGGCGGGGCGCTGTACGACAGCAGCAGCACGGCAGGCGGGGCGCCGGGACCCGACAGCACGGAGGCGACGGCCCGCTACCTCCCCGGCAAGGCGAGCCGCGCGGCGGGCGATGCGCGCTTTCGCTACCTCGAAGGCACCCGCCGCGAAGTGCTCCGCATCGACAGCCTGCTGGCGGGCCGCAGCCGGCTGTTTGTCGGCACTGCCGCTTCTGAAGGCAATTTCAAGCGGCAATCGGGCAATGCCGCACCCGGCGTGCTGCACATCGCCACGCACGGATTTTATTTCCCGCAACAACAAGGCGGCAAAGAAGCGCCGCAGTCTACCGGCGAGCGCTTCCGTCAAAGCGACCAGCCCCTGCTCCGCAGCGGGCTCGTGCTCTCCGGTGTCAACCGCTACTGGAACAGCAGCGCGCCCCCCGGTACCGAAGACGGCATCCTCACCGCCCAGGAGATCGCCGGCCTTGACTTCTCAGAGGTGCAGCTCGTGGTGCTGTCTGCCTGCCAGACCGCGCTGGGCGACATCAACAACACCCAGGGCGTATACGGCCTGCAGCGCGCCTTCCGCATGGCCGGCGTGCCCGACATGATCATCTCGCTCTGGGAGGTGCCCGATGCCGAAACCGCCGAACTCATGACCGCCTTTTACAGCGGCCTCGCAGCCGGCCGGCGGCCCTACGAAGCCTTCCGCGTCGCACAGCAGCAGCTGAAAGACAAATACCACGATCCGCACAAATGGGCGGCCTTCCTCCTGCTGGGGGAATGAGCGCGTGAATCGTACATCGTGAATACGCGATGCGCGGTTGCAAATCATTACGAATCATAACCGGTCCGCGCAACCCGCTTGCAGGATCAGCAGCCTGCCCTGCAGCATTGCGGGGTCCTTTCTCGCTTTCGCCGCCCGGGGGCGCCAATTTGCCGAAAGCGGTTTCGCCAATCGGTCCGGGTACCGTATATTCGGTACGCCCGCAAACGGAACAGGTGCGGGCAAAACGGATCTTTCTACACCAGCTGTGCGTCCCATGAACACGTCTGACACTCCATACCAACAACAAAGCGGGCCCGGATTTTCCCTGGACGACCTGCTGTTCAGCCTCGATGAGTCGATCGCCATTGTGGACCGCGACCTGCGCTTCGCCGCCTTCAACCCGGCGGCCGCCGATGCCTTCCGGGAACTGCACGGCAACGAACTGGTAGTGGGTGGCTACCTCCTCGACCTCGTACGCCCCGCCGACGTGGGTGCGCTCCGCCACCTGTTTGCGCAAGTGCTCAGCGGCCAGACCCGCGAGATCCAGCGCAGCCACCGCCTCGAAAATGGGCGGGAGCGCGTATACCGCAACCTGATGCGCCCCTTTCTTCGCCAGGGCGCCATCGAAGGCGTGCTGGTGCATTCGCGCGACATCACCGGGCAGGTGGCCGCCGAAACCGCCCTCCGCGAAAGCAACGAGCGCTTCCGCCGCGCCGCGAACGCCTCCTACGACATGATCTGGGAGCACGACCTCCGCACGGGCCGCATCTCCCTCAGCGACCAATACTGCATCCAGCTGGGGTACACCGAAACCGAGATCGACGCCGCCAGCTTCAGCCAGTACATCCTTCACCCCGACGAGTCGGCCGACCTCCGCAAGAAAGTCAATGCCTTCCTCAAATCGGAGCGCACGAACCTGTTTTACCCCATTCACCGGCTGCGCAAAAGCAACGGCGAATACATCTACGTAGAAGCCCAGGCGATCGTATCGCGCAACGGGCACGGCAAGCCCTACCTGCTCACCGGCGTCACCCGCGACGTGACGCAGCAATACCTGATGGAGCGCAAGCTCCGCGAAAGCCACCGCCGCTACGAGCTGGCCGCCCACGCTTCCACCGACCTCGTGTTCGAAGCCGACTTCCAGACCGGCAAGCTCATTCACAACCACATCATCACCTCCGTATACGGGTTCGCCGCCGGCGAGCTGTCGGTGGCCGGGAAAGCCAACCGCCTGATTCACCCCGACGATCGCGCCCTCTATGAGGCCGCGACCCGGCAAGCCCTCGATAAGGGCCAGGCGCACGTGCACGTGCCCGTACTGCGCCTGCTGAAAAAGAACGGCGAGATCGTCTATACCGAAATAAAGGCCTTGCTGGTGCTCAACGCCCAGGGCCAACTCATCAAACGCATCGGCTCGGCACGCGACATCACCTGGCGCCACGCCCTCGAGCAAAGCCTGGAAGAAAGCCGCAAGCGCTTCGAGCGGGCCGCGGAAGCCTCCTTCGATATGATCTGGGAAGCCGACCTCCGCACCGGCGTCATCCACAGCAGCGACCGCTTTCATACGCATATGGGCTATGGGCGCGATGAGATCCGCGTGGGCGAAGACTTCTTCAGCACCCTCGTGCACCCCGACGACGCCGAGATCATGCGGCAGGCCAACGAAACCTTCTACCATTCGCAGGAAAGCTTCACCACCTTCCCGGTGCACCGCATGCGCAAAAAAGACGGCACCTACATCTACGCCGAAGCCCGCGTGCGCATGACGCGCGACGAACAGGGCGCGCCCATCCTCCTCACCGGCGTTACCCGCGACGTGACCGAGCAACTACTCAAAGAACTCGAGCTCAAAACGCTCAACCGCCAGCTGAAGATCCAGGCCGACGAGCTGCGCCACAGCATCGACCGCTACGACCTCGTGGCCAAGGCCACCTCCGACGTGGTGTGGGACTGGAACCTGGTGACCAACGAAAACTGGTTCAACGAAAACTTTCAGCACCTTTTCGGTTATCCTCCCGAAGCCGCCCGCGACATACACGCCTGGGAAGACCGCCTGCACCCCGAGGAGCGCGAGGCCGTGATCGCCAACGTGCAGAAAGCCATCCGCGAAGGACGCCCCAACTGGGAAGGCCGCTACCGCTTTCGCCGCGCCGACAACAGCTGGGCCTACATCCTCGACCGCGGCTACACGCTGCACGACGAATCGGGCAAGCCCCTGCGGATGATCGGCTCGATGCAGGACATCACGCACCTGCGCCAGCTCGAAGAAGAAATGCTGCAAAAGCAGCTGCGCTACCAGCGGCACATCACCGAGGTCACGATCCGCTCGCAGGAGCAGGAGCGCTCGATGCTGGGCCGCGAGCTCCACGACAACATCAACCAGATCCTCGCCTCCTGCAAGCTGATGACCGAGATGGCGCTGCGCGAAGAGCGCATGCGCGAGCAGCTGCTCGAACGCACCTACAACCAGCTGGCGATGGCCATCGACGAGATCCGCAACCTCTCGCACTCGCTGGTGCCGCCGGCGCTGAGCGAGATCGGCCTCGAAGGCGCCCTCGCCGAGCTCGCCGACAAGGAAACCCTCGCCGGCGGCGCCGGCTGCTCGCTGGAACTGGAAGGCGACCCCGCCACCGTCGACGACGGGCTGGCGCTGATGCTGTTCCGCATCGCCCAGGAAAGCGTGCACAACAGCCAGAAATACGCACAGGCCTCCAGCATCCACATCCGCCTGGCCGTCGGAAACGAAGACGTGCAACTAGAAGTGTGCGACGACGGCATCGGCTTTGACCCGGCCCAACGCAAAGACGGTATCGGCCTCCGCAACATCCGCAGCCGCGTGCAGCTGCACAACGGCGAGATGGACCTTGAAACCGCCCCCGGCACCGGCTGCACGCTCCGCGTGAGCATCCCGCTAAAGGTGCGCGCCGAGTCGTAAGGAAGGATAAATACCGCTTTTTGAGTATAGGAAGGGGCCTGCGTGCCCGGCTACCTTGGTGGAATCAAACCCTGGTAGTATGAAAAAGTTTTTCCTTCCCTTCCTCGTCCTGCTGCTCCCGGTGCTCGCCGGCGCGCAGTCCTTCCGCTTCGCCTGCTTCTATGGCACCGACGCCCGCGCCGACGCGCTGTGCATGCGGATGCGCTCGTTCAGCTCTACGCCGGCCGCCGATGCCGCCGACGCCATCCGCAACATCCTGCGGCCCATCGGCCTCGCACCCAACTTCGTGCTGGTGCCCTGCGACAACATCGAGAACTGCGCCGCCGTCACCCTCGACGACGGCTTCCGCTACATCGTTTACGACCGCAACTTTATGAACGCGATCGCCAACCGCGCGCAGACCGGCTGGAGCCATACCGCCATCCTGGCCCACGAGGTAGGGCACCACCTGCAGGGCCACACCACCGCCGGTGGCGGATCGCTCACCCAGCGCCGCCGCCAGGAGCTGGAGGCCGACGAGTTTTCGGGCTTCGTGCTCCAGAAGCTCGGGGCCACGCTCGCCGAAGCACAGGCCGCGATGCAGGCCCTGCCCGAGCCCGAAGACGAAACCCGCAGCGACCACCCCGCGCGCTGGCGTCGCCTGGCGGCCATCAAAGCCGGCTACGACCGCGCCGCTGGCGTGGAAACGCCCGCCTCCACACCCGCCGCCCCGGCACTGCCGGCCACCCGCCCCGCCAACAGCGAAGCACCCGCGGTGCACAGCGAGCTGGATCGCCACAACATCATCAGCAGCGCCGACTTTCCAACGCTGGGCCCCGCCTGGCAAGCCGGCTACCAATTGAGCGACGCCGTGTGGGCCGACGGCCGCTGGTATGCCTTCCTCAAGCGCAGCCGCGATACGAAGAACCAGGCCCTCCGCCTGCGCAATGCCTTTCCCGCCGACGAAATCCGCAGCCTCTGGCAACAGGGCCGCAACGTAACGCGCCTCGACTTCTACAATAACCAGTGGGTGCTCGTCATGAGCGAGCAGACCGGCAACCCCGACCAGCGCTGGCGCCGCCGCAGCTACTGGCCCGCCGACGAGATCCGCCAGGCCTGGAACGAAGGCTACTACATCAGCGAGGTCACCTACGGCGACGGCGAGTACGTGCTGCTGTTCAACGACAAGGCCTCCATCGGCTATGAAGACCAGCAGTACCACAGCAGCACCGAGTTCCCGGAAGAGAAGATCCGCACGCTCTGGGACGAAGGCTACCGCATCAACGTGCTCAAGTTCCTCAACAACGAATGGATCCTGGTGATGACGAAATACCGCGGCAGCACCTCGGTGCGCCAACGCTGGAACCGCAGCGACTCCTTCCCGCTCGACGTGCTGCTTAAAAACGAAGGCGAAGGATTCCTGCTGCGCAGCGCCGCCTTCGACGGCAAGCACTGGGCGGTGGTGATGGACAAATGAGAATAGGAATCGTTAGTCGCGAAATGCGATCCGCTCATACAAAAGGCAGCCCCGCGCTGCCTTTTGTATTAGAAAATAATTGGTTCCCAACCAGCAGGCGCGTACACCGTTTAGCAGACATTTCCGCTCCTTCCTTAAAGGAGAACATTAGTACGGCTCCGCACTTTTACTTATCCGGCCATTTGCGCCCGTTTTCGCAGGGTGCTTACCACTCACAAATTCTAATGTGCCGTTGACAGCGCTTCATTTAAATTGGTTTTGTTGAATCAACTGCAATGAAAATGAAGGGAAAGTTCACCTGGCTTTCCCGTGTTCCGACAATCGTGGATTCTATAATGAATGGCTCAGAGGAAAGAATAAGCAAAACGGCGGAACCGGACGACGTATTCCGGTCGTGCATCCGCGCCAGTATGGCGGCACTGCTGCTGGCTACACCGTCGGGCGAGATCCTGGAGGCAAGCCTCGGAGCCAGCGAATTGTTTGGCTATGCCCCGGGCGAGCTGCTGTCGGTGACACGCAACGAACTCATCCTGCCCGACGAAGCCATGACGCGTGCCCTGAACGAACGCGAGAACACCGGCAACGTGCGGGCCGAGGTAACGGGGCTGCGCAAAGACGGCACGCGATTCCCCCTGCGCTGGCAGTCGAGCCGCTTTACCGGCCCCGGCGGCGAGCCCCTCATCTCCGTCGCTTTCACCGACCTCAGCGACCAGAAGCGCATCGAGCACAACGCGCGCCAGCTCGACTACAACCTGCAGCTCGTGCTCGACAACTCCGACGAGGGCCTGGTGCTCATGGACACGCAGTACCGGTTCATTACGTTCAACAAAGCCGCGGAAACGTCCTTCCGCACCATTCATGGCGCCAGCATGCACAGCGGGGAAAACATCCTCTCGCTGCTCGGCCCCTCCGACGTGGTGCAACTGCAAACGCTTTTCCAGTCGGTACTGGCCGGCAAACAACACGAAGTGCGCCGCAAGCACCACCTGCCCGACGGCAGCATCCGCGTTTTCCTGACGATCATGCGGCCGCTGTTCCAGGAGGGCGTCGTGATCGGGATCATTCTCAACTCCAAGGACATCACCCGGAAATTCCAGGCACAGGAGGCACTGCGCCTGAGCAACGAGCGCTTCGAGCGTGCCGCCGCCGCCTCCTACGATATTATCTGGGAACAGGACCTCCTGGCAGACCGGCTGACACTGACCGAAAACTTCAGTCGCCTGCTCGGCTACAAAGGCGCCACGGAACTGGATTCGGAAGAATATATAATCCGCATCGTGCACCCCGACGACCGCGCCCTCGTTCGCTCCATCGGCCTTGCTTTTATTGCAGGCCACGATACGCATTTGCATTACCCGGTGCATCGCCTTTTGAAAAAAGGCGGTGGCTTCATTTATGTAGAAGCCAACGCCATTGCCTCGCGCGACGAAGCAGGCAAAGCCTACCGGCTTACCGGCGTTACCCGCGACATTACAAAGCAGTACCTGATGGAGCGCGAACTCCGCGAAAGCAACCAGCGCTACGAGCTGGCCGCGCGCGCGTCGTTCGACCTGGTGTATGAAGTGGACCTTGAAACCGGTGCCGTCATCTACAATGACGTGATCACTTCCTTCTACGGCTTCGGGCCGGGCGAACTGAATTCGGTTCAGAACAACGGGAAACTGATACACCCCGAAGACCGGGTCCTGCTGCGGCAAGCCCTGGAGGCGGCGGAAGCCGGGCACAACAACCTGCTCCAGGTGCCGCTGCTCCGCCTGCTCAAAAAAGACGGCACCCTGGTATATACGGAGCTCATCTCGCTCATCGTGCGCAACGAAGACGGCCGGCCGGTGAAGCGCATCGGCTCCGCCCGCGACATCAGCTGGCGCCATGCCATGGAGCAGGAACTGCGCAAAAGCAAAGAGCGCTTCGAGCTGGCGGCCCATGCGAGCTACGACCTCATCTGGGAGCGCGACTTCATCTCCGACAGCTTTTACTACAACGACACCTTCACCACCTTTTATGGCTACAGTGCCCAGGAGCTGCAAGACCCCGACGCGGTATTTGCCAGTTTCCCGCACCCCGACGACCGCGGCTGGCTGGCAACGCTTGTTTCGGAGTTCCTGCAAGGCACCGACACGCACCTCTCCTACCCCGTGCACCGCCTGCTCAAAGCCGACGGCAGCACCGTCTACGTAGAGGCCAATGCCTTCCTCCTGCGCGGTGAAGACGGCGTCCCCCTGCGCATGATCGGCGTGTCGAAAGACATCACCGGGCGCTACCTCATGGAGCAGCAGCTGCGCGAAAGCAACGACCGCTTCCAGCGCGCCTCCGAAGCCTCCTACGACGTGATCTGGGAAGCCGACCTGCGCACCGGCGGCCTGTACTTCAACGAACCCTTTTACGAGCTGCTCGGCTACGGCCCCGACGACGTGACCGGCATCAACGACTTTTTCGGTACGCTGCTGCACCCCGATGACCGCGACATCATCCGCTTCGCCGCGCACCAGTTCGTGCACAGCAACGATACGTTCACCCGCTTCCCGGTGCACCGCGTGCAACGCAAAGACGGCTCGTATATGTATGTGGAAGCCCGCGTACGTGTGTCGCGCGAGGCCGACGGCCATCCCTACCGCATGACCGGCGTTACCCACGACGTAACGGCGCAGCGGCTCAACGAGATCGAAATGCGCGAGCTGAACAAACAGCTGAAGCTGCGCGCCGCCGAACTCGAGGCTTCCAACCGCGAGCTGGAGCGCTTCGCCTACGTGGCCTCCCACGACCTGCAGGAGCCGCTTCGCATGGTGAGCAGCTTCATGGGGCTGCTGACGAAGCGCTACGCGGCGCAGCTCGACGACACGGCGCGGCAATACATTCATTTCGCCGTCGACGGCGCCGAGCGCATGAAACGCCTCATCCTCGACCTGCTCGAATTCTCCCGCATCGGCACCAACGCCGGCGCGCGCGAGGCCGTAGACCTCGACCGGCTGCTTGCGGAACTGCGCCAGGAGTTCGTATTCAGTATCGAAGAAAAAGGCGCGCGCGTGGAGAGCATGCCCCTGCCCGTTGTGTGGGGCCACCAAAGCCAGCTGCGCCAGTTGTGGCAGAACCTCCTGGGCAACGCCCTCAAGTACAACCGGAGCGACACGCCCAGCATTCACATCGGCTATACCGAAGACGAGGGCAGCTATACCTTCTTCATCCGCGACAACGGCATCGGCATCGAGCCGCGCTACTTTGAAAAGATCTTCGTCATCTTTCAGCAACTGCATACCCACAGCGAATACCCCGGCACCGGCATCGGCCTCGCCGTGGCCAAAAAGATCGTAGACCAGCACGGCGGCCGCATCTGGGTAGACTCGTCTCCCGGCGCCGGCAGCACGTTTTATTTCACGCTCCCCAAAACCCCGAAAACCTCATGAACCAACCTGTTCACATACTGCTGGTGGAAGACAACGAAGGCGACATCATGCTCGCCCGCGAAGCCCTGCAGGAAGGAAATCTGCTCCACCAGCTCTCGGTGGCGCGCAACGGCGAAGACGCCCTTCGCTTCCTGCGCCGCGAGCCGCCCCACGAAGAAGCGGCCACACCCGACCTCGTGCTGCTCGACATCAACCTGCCGCGCATCGACGGTAAGGAAGTGCTCGCCACGATCAAGCAGGACCCCGGCCTGAAGGTCATCCCGGTGGTGATGCTCACCACCTCGTCGTCGGAGAAAGACGTCCACGAATCCTACGCCAACCACGCCAACTGCTACATCACCAAACCCGTCGACCTGGACAAGTTCATGTCGATCGTGCAAAAGATCGAGGCCTTCTGGCTGTCGATCGTAAAACTGCCTTCCTATCGAAACTGAATGTATGTCCGCTCCCCTTTCCCTGCTGATCGTTGAAGACAATCCCGGCGACCTGCTCTTGCTGAAAGAGCACCTGCGCCTGCTGCCGGTGGCCTTCTCGGCGGTCCGCGAAGCTGCCACGCTGGCCGAAGCCGGCCGGCAGATCGAGGCGGCAAAACCCGACCTCATTCTCCTCGACCTGTTCCTGCCCGACAGCAACGGCACCGATACGTTCCAGCACCTTTTCGAGCAGGCGCCCGAAGTGCCGATCGTGGTGTTCTCGGGCCTCACCGACGCACACACGGCCATCAACACCATCCAGCAAGGCGCACAGGATTATATCGTAAAAGGCGACTACGACGAGCGCCTCCTGGCGAAAGTGATCCAATACAGCATCGAGCGTCACGCGATCCGCCTTAAGCTGCAGGCCAGCATCGACCGCTACCACCTGGTAGCCAAGGCTACTTCCGACGTGGTGTGGGACTGGGACCTGGTGACGAACGAAAACTGGTTCAATGAAAATTTCGAGTTGCAGTTCGGCTATGCGCAGGACGCTTTGCAGAGCAGCATCAACGACTGGCTGGACCGGCTTCACCCCGACGATCATGACCGCGTGCTGACGAGCATTCACAACGCCATCAACGAAGGACGGCAACACTGGGAAGAAGAATACCGCTTCCGCAGGGCCGACGGCACCTACGCCCGCATTCTCGACCGCGGCTATACACTTTACGACGAGCAGAACAAGCCGTTCCGCATGATCGGCTCTATGCAGGACATCACGCACCTCAAAGAGCTGCAGGAACGCATCACCAGCGAGCAGGTGCGCTACCAGCGCGGGATCACCGAAACCACCATCCGCGCCCAGGAGCAGGAGCGCGCCGGCATCGGCCGCGAGCTCCACGACAACATCAACCAGATCCTCGCCTCCTGTAAGCTGATGACCGAAATGGCCCTGCGCGAGCAGCACCTCCGCGAAACACTGTTGCCACGCACCGTCAACCATCTGAACACCGCCATTGAGGAGATCCGGAAACTCTCGCGCGAGCTGGTGCCGCCGCCGTTCGACGAAGTAGGCCTCGACGAAGGCCTGCGTGCGCTCATTGAAAGCACCGACGGCATTGGCGGCACGCACATCCGGCTCTGCGTCAACGGCGACGCGGCCCGGATCGAGCCCGCGATCCGGCTTGTGCTGTACCGCATCGTGCAGGAGCAGCTCCACAACATCCAGAAGTACGCCGCCGCTGCCGAGGCCACCGTGGCACTGAGCATAAGCGATGCGTCGGTGCGGCTCGAGGTGTCCGACAACGGCGCCGGCTTCGATCCTTCAGTAAAAAAGAGCGGGATCGGCCTTCGCAACATCCGCAACCGCGCACAGCTCCATGGCGGCGGGCTGACGATCGATGCGGCACCGGGCCTTGGCTGCACGCTTACCGTAGAAATACCGTTGCCGGGAAAGACCATGCCGGGCGAGCTGGTGAATGGTGAGCAGTAGACCGCTGTGAAAAAAGAAAGCAGCCCAAGGGCTGCTTTTACCATGCGAACGTATTTGTCTGTCGGGGCTCAACGCACGCGCTGACCGGCTTACTGTCCCTGCTGCTGCTCTTGCGGGCGCATGTCGATCAGGGGCAGCACGGCGTTGTGCAGGAAGGTACCCTTGAAGAGTCCGAACATGGCGCCGCGGGCCGTAGCGATGGCCTGGTTGGCCAGCATCTCGGTGAGCTGCGGGGGCACGTTGAGGTTGCCGCCGTACTCCACGGTGATCACCTGCTCGAAGTTGGCGATCTCGAAGATGTTGCTCAGCACCAGGGAGCCCAGCATGTGCTGCTGGTCTTCGTTTTTGATCTCTACCTGTACGATCAGGACCAGTAATTTATTGGGTGCATCGGCCTTCGTATCGAGGTTGATGTTGAAATGAAAATTGCCGATGTTCACGTTGGGTTCCTGCGGAACGCTCACAGCCGCGTGGAGTACTTCCAGGGCTTTCAATTGCAGTTGGGGAATTGCTTGTGCCATGGCGCGAATGTACGTGCTTCTTTCCAGTGAAACTGAATCCCCGCGCCCGTTCCCGCCTTTTTTTACCCATTGCCCACGCGCTGCACTTCCTCGCCGGCGCTGCCGCTGCGTTTCGTCTGCTTGAAGGCCTTCCCGAAGCGCCAGCTGAAGTTGAGCGCCACTACCCGCGTGTCGCGCACCATCTTGAACCATTCGCTGACGCCGCGAAACTCGGTGTTGCCCTTCATCCACTGCGTATACAGCAGGTCGCGGCCGGCGAGGCGCAGCGTGCCCGCACCCTTCAGGATCGTTTTGGAAACGCCCACCGACAATTGCCCGGCCGGGTCTACGATCTCCTGGATGTCGTTCTGGCTCCGGCTCACGTAAAGGCCCGACAGCTCCGCCGACCAGCCCTTGCCGAAGCGGAACGTATTGCTGACGTTGAGCGTACCCTGCGTGATCTGCGCGGTGTAGGCCTGCTCCACGAATCCTTCCTGCCACTTGTGCTGCAGCAGCAGGCTGGCCGACAGGTTCCACCACTTTACCGGCGCGCGTTGCACGCCAACCGTGAGGCTCAACACCCGCAGCTGGCCGAGGTTGCCTTCGGTATATACCACGATGCCGCCGGCCTCCACCGGGAACAACTGCGCGAAATAATCCGTAGTAATACTGTACCCGATGCCCGTGAGCAACCAGCCGCGGTAGTTGTGCGTCAGCTCGAGGTTCCAGCTGTATTGCGGTCGGAAGTACGGGTTGCCGCGCTGCACGGTGTATTTGTTGATAAAGAAGCTGAAGGGATTCAACTTTTGAAAGGGCGGCCGGTCAATGCGTCGGCCGGCGCTGAGCGACCAGCTGTGGTTGCTGTCGGCCTCGAAGGAAAGCAGCATCGTGGGAAACAGCGAGGAATAGCTGCGCGAGAAGGCGGAGTCTTTTACGATCGCGTTGCCCAGCTGGCGCGCATCGTAGCTCGTGGCCTCGAAGCGCAGGCCGCCCTGCAGCGTCCATTTCCGGCCTTTCCATTCGGCCGACCCGTAGCCGGCGCCGATGCGCTCTTCGTACAGGAAGTGGTTGCTGCGGCCCGCGTCGCTGCGCCAGCCGGCCCCTTCGTCGGCCTCGTACCGCACTTCATTATCGGTGCGGATGACGGCCCAGCGGGTGCCCGTTTCGAAGCTCCAGGCCTTCAACCGCGCACTGTAGTCGGCGCGGGCCGAGAGGATGCGCAGCGCGCCCGGTGCATCGGAACGATAGGCCTGCGTACTGCCCGTTCCCAGCACCACACCGTTGGCGAAGTACTGGTCGCCCTGCATGCGGTACCACTGCCCGTCGAGGTCAATCGACAGGTTGCGGGCGCTGCTGAAGGCGTGGCGCAGGCCAAGGCCAAGACCGCCATTGCGCCACCTGGTGGCCGTGTTGCTTTCGGTGCGCAGGATCGAATCGATGGCACCGCCGGGCTGCTTCCATTCGGCGCTGTTGTTGCCGTCGCTGGTACGTTTCAGCAGCAGGCCGTTGGCAGCGAAGTAAAGACTCGTCCTGGACGAAGCGGCGAAGTCGGCGTTGGCCCGCAGGTTGTGCGTGTAGTTGTTGCCGTTCATCTGCGAAGGCTGCTCTACCAGCGATACGGGTGCACCGGCAGCATTGTAATAAGTGCGCAGCGCGTCGATGTGGGTAAAGCCGCGGCCCGCGTTGAGGCTGTAACCCGTGTTGATGCTCCAGCGGTCGCGGCGCCAGGCGAGGGTGAGGCTGTTGTTGGTCTTGGTGTAGCGACCCTGCGTAATCCCGGTGGACAGGGATCCGTTGAATCCCTTCTGCCGCGTACGCTTCGTGATGATGTTGATGACGCCAGCGCCGCCTGCCGCTTCGTAACGCGCCGGCGGCTGGTCAAGCAGTTCGATCTGGCTGATGTTGCTTGCGCTCATGCCCTGCAGCAGCGTAGCCAGCTCGGCGCCCGACAGGTTGCTCGGCTTTCCGTCGATGTATACGTTGACGCCGGAGCGTCCCTTGAGGGCGAGGTTGCCGTCCTTGTCGAGGCTGACGCCGGGAAGGCGCTCGAGGGCTTCGGCAACGGTGCTTCCTACCGAGGTAATGGAGCTTTCGAGGTTCACTACCGTCTTGCCGGTTTTTTGCTCGATAAAGGGCCGGCGCGCCGTGACCGTTACGCCGGCGAGGGTGCCGGCAGGCTGGAGGTCCACCTGCAAAGCGGACGCCGCGGAAGAAGGGTTAAGCTGGAAGGAGGCGGTGGCGGCCCGCTCGTAACCGGCATGCGACACCCGGAAGAAGTAGGTGCCGGGGCGCAGGCCGCCGAATTGGGCCGCGCCCGAGGCGTCGGTGGCGCCGATCTTGACGAGGGCAGAGTCGGGCAGCTTCCGTAGTTCTACGGTCGCAGCGGGAAGCGCCTGCGCGCCGTGGCGCACGGTAACCGAGGCCTGGCCGGACTCCTGGGCGACGGCGCACAAGGGCGCCGCGGCCAGGGTATACAGGAAGTAGTGTTTTTTCAGAAGCATCCAGGCAAAGTTGCGCAAAAGCGCCGCGGAGCGGCGGTTCTTTCGTTGGCCGGTCGCGGGACCCCGGATTGCCCGTCCGTTTTTTACATGAGCGAAAAAGAGACGCCCGCAGGCTTCTCGTACAGCTACTCTTCCGACCTTTCTATTCTTCTCCTCCATTGCACAACTTCCATCCTTTTTTCTGTTGCGGAAAACAACAGGAGTGCGTGTGAAAATTCCCAGCGAATCCTGTTTGAAATCCCTTGGAAAGGCCCTCCGCAACCGGATAGCTTCGCAAAAAAGTCTGACCATGCCCCCACCTATTGATGCCCTGGAGTTATACCCCGCGCTGAAGCGGCGCTGGGGCCGCCAGCTCCGCAAAAGCCTGCGCTCGGTTCTGCTGCGGCAATCGCCCGATTGGGTCGATGTGCAGCTCCGCTTCCGCAATGGCGCCGAGCGCTTCTACTTTCTCGGGTTTATCTGCGCCGGCAGCGAGCCGCTCTTCCTGCCCGAGTCGGATATCGTGGACAACGCCCAGCATTTTCTTCACCTTGATGCACTCACCCTCAGCCACTGTATCGGCGGCCTGTTCCGCCGTGCTGTCAGCCGGCGCTGGGAAGCCCTGCTGGACGCGGGAAATAGTGACAACGATCGGTACCTTTGCCCCTTCTGATGCAGCTAACCGCCGAACAAAACGCCATCCTCGCCGCGCAAGGGCCCCTCAAGATCAATGCAGTAGCAGGCTCGGGCAAGACCACCACGCTGATCCAGTATGCCGCCACCCGCCCCGCCGGCAGCCGGATCCTATACCTGGCCTTCAACCGCACCGTCCGCAACGAGGCTGCCGCCCGCTTCGCCGCCCTCGGCATGAACGGCGTGCGCGTGGAAACGGCGCACTCCCTTGCCTTCCGCCAAGTGGTGGCGCGACAGGGTTACCGGGTGCGCTCCTCGGGCTACAACACCCGCGAAATTGCCGGCCTCCTCGGCCTGCAGATCAGCGGCGAAAAGCACGGCGCCTATATCCTTGCCAACCATATCGGCAAGTTCGTAGCGCATTTCTGCAACAGTGCCGAGGCGCGCGTTACCGACATCAATTACAGCGCGCTGGTGCAGGACGATAAGGCCAGGACTTTTGTCAGCAACCACTATGCAGCCATCGAGCGCGGCACGCGCCTGCTGCTGTCGCAGATGGACAAGGGCGAGATCGAGTGCACACATGATTTTTACCTCAAGAAGTTCCAGCTGTCGCGGCCCGTGCTTCCCTTCGACTATATCCTCTTCGACGAGGGCCAGGATGCGTCGCCGGCGATGCTCGACGTATTCCTGCAGCAGCCCGCCATAAAGCTGATCGTGGGCGATATGCACCAGCAGATCTACAGCTGGCGCGGCGCCGTCAACGCACTCGAAGGCGTGGACTTTCCCGCCTATGGCCTGACGGCCTCTTTCCGCTTCGGTGCCGATATTGCCCGGCTGGCCACGCAGGTACTTTCCTGGAAGGGTTACTTCGGCGACATGCCGCTCATCGACATCAAAGGAAAGGGCACGGCCGAAGGCGGCGGCACGGCGGCCACCATCGCCCGCAGCAACCTGGGCCTGCTGCTCGCCGCCATCCGCTACATCACCGACAACCGCTCGGTGCAGCACATTTATTTCGAAGGAAATATCAACTCCTATACGTACGCCGAAGAAGGCGCCTCGCTTTATGACGTGCTGTACCTCTATAACGGGCAACCCGACAAAGTGCGCGACCCGCTGCTGCGCGAGCTCGGCTCGCTGGAAGGCCTGGAAGAATACATCGAAAAAACGGAAGAAGCCGGCCTGGCCACGTTGCTCGAGATCGTGCGCGAATACGGCAACGAGATCTTCGACCTGCTGCGCGCCCTCAAAGCGCGCCACGTGGGCGATGCCGAGCGCCACAAGGCTGAAATGATCTTTTCTACCGTGCACCGGGCCAAAGGCATGGAGTACGACACGGTTCACCTCGCCGCCGACTTTGTAACGGAAACGAAGCTGGAGCGGCTGGCTGCGAAAAAGGAGACCCTCAATCGTGTGCGCACCTTCGAGGAGATCAACCTCCTGTACGTGGCGCTCACCCGCGCGCGGCGCCACCTGCACCTGCCCGAGGCGCTGCTCCCGAAAGACTTTAAAGCCTCCGCTGATATCAACGTCATTAAAACCCCGGAATCGGCGCTGACCGAGCTCCAGCGCGATATCGAAAGCCGCAACGGACCCTATGTGAAAAAAGCGGGCGCCGGCAAGCGCACTTTCCTCGAAAGCCGCCTCCAAAGCAAGAATGCCCATGAGCCCTGGACGCCCGAAACCGACGCCGAGCTGCGCCGGATGTTTCACCAGGGCCGCTCGCTCACCGACCTGTCGGGGCACTTCGGCCGCAGCAAAGGAGTGATCCTGTCGCGGCTGCGCAAGCTCGGAAGCCTGGGCGAAGAGGGATGATCGGAACGGAAGCTGCCGCTTGCGAAGCGTTGCGCATTTCGAATAAGAAGCGGCGAAAGGCAGGGCATAAAAAAAGAGACGCAGCAATGGCGTCTCTCCTTAGTATCGGGAAGCGAATGAATTCGCGATCGGTCTGATGGGTAAAGCTTACACTTCTTCTTTCACCACGCTCAGCTTCTGGAAGTCGGAGCCGTGGAAAATGCGGGAGAGGTTCATGTCCTTCGACTTCTTGTAGGCGTCGAGGTTGGTCTTGGTCACGATGCGCCAGAAGTTTTTGGAGCTCAGATCACTGTAGTCGCGGTCCTTGATGAACATGCCCTGGATGGCATCGCGCTTCTTGAAGGAGATCTTGATCGGGGAGTCTGCCGGGTGGCGGGTCAGGAATGTTTGAATTTCTTCTGTGGTCATTGTTACAATTTACGAAAGATGCGGGAATACGCGGAGGGCTACCGCGGTTCTGCCTCCGGGCCGACCGTTTTTGAGGCGGGTCCGCCAACAGTGAAGTTCGGGAACAGGGCGCGCCGTCGAAAAAACTATGGCGCACAGTGCCGGGGAGGGCCGTAAAGCTACGCTTTTTGCGGTGCCCGCCCGTGTTAAAACCCTTTAACAGGGCGGTTGAAACGGAAAAGGCCGCCAGATGGCAGCCTTTTCAGCGATTTTTCGGAACTCCTATAAAAGCCCCTGCGTTTGCTTGCGCGGCAAGCGGATGACGAATTCGGCCCCAACGCCCTCGCGGCCGAGGGCCCGGATGGTCCCGCCGTGGCGGTGCACGATCCGTCGGCAAAGCGACAGGCCGAGGCCGGTGCCTTCGAACTTGTCTTTGGAGTGCAGCCGCGTAAAGGGGTCGAAGATGCGGTCGGACTGCTCCTGGCTGAAGCCGATGCCGTTGTCGGTAAAGCGGATCTCTACCGAATCGGGTTCCACGGGCTGCGCCTTGATGCTGATCTCGGGAACGCCGCCGGGGCGCGCAAACTTCAGCGCATTGTTCATGAGGTTGTAAAAAAGCTGGTACAGCAGCACCGAGGCTCCTTCCAGCACCGGCAGCTGGCTGTACTGCACCAATGCCTTCTTTTGGGTAATGGGCAGCTCCAGATCCTGCTCGATCTGGCGCATCACCTGCTGCAGGTCCACCTGCTCGGTCGGCTGGCCGGCGGCGTTCAGCATCGAATACTTGAGCACTCCTTCGATCATGGCGTACATACGGTCGGCAGCCGAGTTGACCTTTTGCAGGAAGCCGTGCCCCCGCTCCGAAAAGCGCGTCTCCGGGTCTTCGGTCAGGCGGCTGATGAAGGTCTTCACCTTACGTAGGGGCTCCTTCAGGTCATGGGAAGCCACGTGGGCAAACTGTTGCAGGTCCTGGTTGGACTGGTGCAGGTCGGCGTTAAGCGTCTTCAGTTCCAGCGTGCGCCGGGCCACTTCGGCTTCCAGGTATTGCTCGTTCTCCTGCATCCGCAGGCGCGCGCGCACGGAGTCGGTCACCTCCACCCCCACGCCTACGACGCCATCCACCTTCCCCCGCAGGTCACGCAGGGGTTCGTAAATGAAGTTGATGAAGATCGTTTCGGTGCGTCCGTGGCGGACCAGCTCTACCGGCATTTCATGGGCCACAAAAGGTTTCCCTTCCCGGTAAACCTCTTCCAAAATAGTTTCGAACCCCTGGCTGGCCAGTTCGGGGAAGGCTTCGAAGGCCGGTTTGTGCAGCACTTCACTGGCCGCTTTGCCCCAAACCTCGAGCGCCCGGTCGTTGGCCATGTCGATCACGAGGTCATGGCCGCGCAGGATGGTCATGGCCACCGGCGCCTGGTGGATCACGCGGCGCAGGTTGTGCTCGGCATGGCGCCGGCTTTCGGCGATCTTGATATTGCCTTCCACGCGGGCCAGCAGCTCGCGGGCGGAGAACGGTTTTACGAGGTAGTCGTCGGCGCCGGCGTCAAGCCCTTCCACTTTGGCTTCGTCGCCCGCGCGGGCCGACAGGAAGATCACCGGAGTGTGCTTGAGCTCCGGGTGGGCCCGCACATGCTGCAGCAGGCCGAAGCCATCGAGGCGGGGCATCATCACGTCGGACAGCAACAGGTCGGGGCGCTCAGTTTCCAGCAGGCGCACAGCCTCCTCGCCGTCGCGGGCGGTGAGTACGCGGAAGTTCCCGCTCAGCAGGCGCCGCACGTAATCGCGCATGTCGGTATTGTCATCGGCCAGGAGCACCGTGGGGCATCCCTCGCGGGCCACCGGCTCTTCGTCGGTGAGGCCGCGCTCCGCGTCCTGCGCTTCGGGGATCCACTTGAGGGCTTCCTGCAAAAAGATGTCGGAATGGCCCGACATAGTAGCCGCCGCGGCCACGATGCGGTCCTGCGGCAGGTGTTGCCGCCCCAGGGGCAGGTAAATGGTAAAGCGCGATCCTTCGCCGGGGCGGCTTTCCACATCGATGCGTCCGCCGTGCAGGCGCACAAGCTCGCGCACCATTGCCAGACCGATACCAGTGCCTTCCTGGCTCCGGCCGCCGCGGGCCTCTATGCGGTGAAAGCGGTTGAACACCTTCGACAACTGGTCTTCGGGAATGCCGATACCCGTGTCGGCAACGAACACCGCAAGATCGCTCCCATCCTGGCGCACGCCCACGGTGATGGAGCCCGCCTCGCTGTATTTGAATGCGTTGCTGACGAGGTTCAGGATGATACGCTCCCACATCTCAGGATCGACATATACCTCGCCGGCTACCGGCGACATGTCGAAATACAATTGCATACCCGCCTTTTCAATGGCCGAGCGAAAGGTGCTGGCCAGGTCGCGGGTAAGGGTCACCACGTCCACGCGGGCAAAACTGCCCTCGAGGCGGCCCGCTTCGATGCGCGAGAATTCGAGCAGCGTGTTGACAAGCTTCTGCAGGCGCAGGGCGTTGCGGTAGGCCACGTCCATCCGTGGCCGGTTGGCCGGGATGGTATTCGGATCGTTGAGCGCGTCTTCGACAGGTCCCAGCAGGAGCGTGAGCGGGGTGCGGAATTCGTGGCTGATGTTGGAGAAAAAGGTCGTCTTCGCCCGGTCGATCTCGGCGAGGGCTTCGGCGCGCTTTCGTTCTTCTTCCAGCAGGTGCACGTCGGCAAAGCTGGTAGCCACCTGGTCGGCCACGAGCGAGAAGAAGCCCGCGTATTTTTCATCCACCAGGCGGTATGGATTCATCCCGAACAGTAGGAAGCCGTACGGTTCTTTTCCCGAAGAATATATGGGCAGGATGGCAACGGATGTTGGCGGAACGCCCCAGGCGCCGGCCGGCAGCGCGGCGCTGCTGACCTGCGTCGCGTTGAGCACTTGCAGGGAGCGGCTGCCGAGGGCGGCCGCGAACGCTTCTGCCAGGAGACCCGTCGCCTTGGGATCTACCTGCGCCGGCAACTGCACGCCCTCCATGGCCGCACCCGCCAGGCGGGCGAGGCCCTCCGACCAGTGGTAGTACACGGCGAAGGAAAAATCGTGCGGGTTATCTACCAGCGCCTCGAGGGTTTTTTCCACCACCTCCTCGTTGTTCCGGGGATCGGTGAGGAGCTTGCCGAGACGGGTGAGCGTGCGCAGCTGGCGTTCGCTGATGATGCGGTCGGTGTCGTCGGTATTGAAACAGATCATGCCGGCCGGCCGGCCGTCGTCGCCGGGCACGGGCGTGTAGGAAAACGTGTAATAGGTTTCTTCGGGGTAGCCATTGCGCTCCATAATGAGGAGCTGCGACTCCACGTACGTGCCCTGGTCGTGCTCCATGACGGTTTCGAGCATCGGCTCGATGTCGCGCCAGATGTCCTGCCACACCACCGACGCCGGTTGTCCGAGCGCCCAGGGGTGCTTGCCCCCCACGATGGCTTTATAGGGATCGTTGTAGAGCTTAATGAGTTCGCGGCCCCAGCCGATCCAGATCGGCTGCCGCGATGCGAGCATGATGCGAACACAGGTCCGGAGGCTTTGCGGCCAGGAATTGACCGGGCCAAGCGGCGTATCTGCCCAGCCGTGCGCACGAATGCGCTCGCCGAGCTCACCGCCTCCCTGCAAAAAATCGGGTATGGATTTGATTCCTTCCGTAGAGGTCATATGAGGTTAAGGGTCAGTAAGATGATCAATAAAGATAGTGCCCGGACGTTGTCTTCCGGGCACTATGTTTTACCAGCATGCGTCCGGCGCTTTACTTCAGGTACTGATCCAGGTAATCGGTCACTTTATGGTAGAGGTGCGCACGGTCCTTGCCGCCCACGTTGTGCGCGTGGCCGGGGTAGATCATATAATCTACCTGCACGCCCTTGTCGATGGCGGCGCGCACGAAACGCACGGAGTGCTGCTGCACCACCACATCGTCCTGTAGTCCGTGAATGAGCAGCAGGTGGTCTTTCAGGTTGCCGGCCTGCTTTGTCAGGTCGGTGGCGGCATAGCCCTGCGGGTTTTCCTGGGGCATATCCATATAACGTTCGCCGTACATCACTTCATAATAGCGCCAGTCGGTAACCGGACCGCCGGCCACAGCCGCTTTGAACACACCCGGAAAGCGCAGCACGAAGTCGATCGTCATGAACCCGCCGTAGCTCCAGCCGAAGAGGCCCATTCGATTCGTGTCTGCGTAGGGCAGGCTGCGCAGCCAGTCCACGCCTTTGCGCAGATCTTCGAGCTGCGGCTCGCCGGCCTTGCGGAAGACCGCCTGCTCGAAGGCGCGGCCGCGGTTGTCGGAGCCGCGCGGATCGATGCTGAACACAAGGTAGCCGCGCTCGGCCATGTACTGGAACCAGTAGTCGCCGGCGCCGCCGTTGTAGCCGGCCGTGATCAGCTGCACGTGCGGGCCACCGTACCAGTACACTACCACGGGGTATTTCTTCGTGCTGTCGAAGCCGGGCGGCAGAAACAGGCGTGTGTACACGGGCGTGCCATCGCCGCCGGGTATTGTAGAAATACGGATCGTGCCTTTCGCGTAGCCGGCCAGCGGGTCGGGCGCGTCGAAGACCGTGCGGGTTTTTGTGGGTGCCGTTGCGTCTACGAGGCGTATGCTGCGCGGGTGCTGCTGGTTGCTGTATATGTCGAGGATGTAGTGGCCGGTGCCGCTCACCTGGATGCTGTGCACCGAGGGCTCACCCGTTGCCGACAGGTTTTGCACCGCGCCGGTGCGCAGGCTGAGTCGGCAGGGAGTACGCGTTAGCGGGGACAACTCGGTGCTCAGGTAGTATACGTGCTCTCCTTTGTCGTCGAACCCCTTTACGTCGGTCACTTCCCAGGGGCCGCGCGTCAGCTGCTTCAGCAGGCGGCCGCTCGTATCGTATAAATACAGGTGGTTGTATCCGTCGCGGTTGCTCTGCCAGATGAATTGCCCGTTGTTCTTCGTAACAAAAAGCATCGGCAGCAGCGGCTCCACGTACTTTTCATCGCGCTCCTCGAAGAGGGTTTTGATGAATGCGCCCGTGGCGCCGTCGTATTGATTGAGGCGCATGTGGTTTTGCCCGCGGTTGAGCACGGCGATGTATATGTACCGGCTGTCGGGGCTCCAGGCGATGTTGGTGAGGTACTGCTCCACCGGCCCGCCGGTTTGCAGGAACACGAGCTTCCCCTCTTCGGCGTTGTATACGCCCACCGTTACCTGGTGACTCTTGTCGCCGGCCATCGGGTACTTGATAAGTTCGGCTTTGGCCGGCGTCGCCGTCCAGTCGATGATGGGGTAATCGGTCACCATGCTTTGGTCCATGCGGTAAAAGGCCAGGCGTTTACCGTCGGGGCTCCAGAAGGTACCTTTGGTGATGCCGAATTCTTCGCGGTGCACGGTGGAAGCATAAACGATGCTGCGGCTGCCGTCGGCAGTGATGGCGCGGTTGCTGTTGCCGTCGGCCACATAGAGGTTGTCGTTGTCCACGTAGGCGATGTAGCCGGCGCTGCTTTCTTCCATACGCTCCTTGTTGAGCAGCTCCCGCGGAATAGTCAGGCGTGCGGTACCGGCATCAGCCGAATACGCCACGCGACCCTTCGGGATGTTGAAGTACCAGTCGCGGCCCTTGTTGAACTGGATCGTGGGCATGCTGGTCAGCGTATCGTAGCCGCTCTTGCGCAGCGATGCGTTGAGCGTCGACAGCGTCAGCAGCGGGGTTTCCGATTTATCACGGAAGGAGCCCTGCATCCACACATCCGCGCTGTCTGCTTTTTTCAGGTATACGTAGTTATCGCTGTTGTAGCGAAACTGGAGCTGCCGCAGGTTCTGGGGCGGCGTTACATTCTTCTGCGCGAAGGCTTCCTCGATCGTAAGCAGCTTTTCCTGGGCGCCGGCGCCGAAGCCGAGCAGCAGCATGGCGGCGCCGAAAAGATGTTTGTTCATGCGTGGGGTTGAATCCGGGCAAGTTAAGCAAAGGGGCCACAAAAAAGCCGCGAGGCCCCCGCTGCAGCACAACGGGAAACCTCACGGCTAAAAAAAGAGCGTACGGATCGATCAATAATAGGGACGGATCACGGTCATGGCGTTGCCATTGGCGCGCGTCCATACCGCTTTGAAGTAGTACGGGTTGTTGCCCGGGCAACCGGTGGGCTGGCCCTGGATGTTGAGGCCGTAGGTGACTTCGAGGCTGTGGGCGAGGCCGGTATGCAGCACGTTGCCAGCACCGAGGCGGAAGCGACACTCGCTTCTGAAGACCAGCGGGCTGGTGATGCGGGTGCGGAAGGCATTGCCGAAACGGTTGGTGCCCCACTCGGCGATGTCGTTCACGCCGCCGTCGCTGTGGTTGCCCGAGATGGCGATGTTAAGTACGGTCGGTGCGGGATGCGTGTAGGTGCGCTTGCGGGCGGCCTGCCACTGACGCTGGCTGCCGTTGTCGAAGGTGATCGACATGGCGGCGTCTACCGTGTGCACGATGGTTCCGCCTACCGGCATGTTGCCGAGGCGGCCGCCGCTTACGTTGGTATGGGTGCGCGTGCCGTTGATGGTGATGCTCTTATTGTCGCTGCGGCGCGTGATCTTAAGATTCACGATAGAGTCGCGGAGCGTGGCGCCGGGCTGGCCCCAGCGCTGGGCGCGCGGCTGCATTACGTAGATCGTACCGGTGCGGGTGCGGAACGAATCGCAGGGTGCGCCGTTGAAGGTGATGATCATCACGCGCTGCGTGCTGGTGGAATCGAAGGTTACCGTGGCGTCACAAGGCGGAAGAACCAGCGTGCGCGCGGTGTTGTTGACGCGACCGAAGGCGGGATCCGATTCGACGGCGGCGTTAATGTCGTTGTCGACCGCCTCCAGGTCCGTGGACACGCGGCTCTGGTCGTCGGAATGTTGGGTCAGTTGTTCGGTGACGACCGTTTCATTGTCGTCGTCGTTGCTGGAATCTTTCTTACAGGCCGTGATGCCTAGCAAAGCGAGGGCAGTAAAGGCAAGAATGCGCAGTTTCATAGCGTTTTGTTTTTGTAGACGGTGATAAGTTCAGAGACAAAGACCGGGTGAAAGATCCAAAGTTTAACGGCAATTGAGGAATTCTTTCGCAGGATGGTAACAGTTCGTGCGGAAGCTGAACTTTTTCAAGAAGCAGGCCCACACGTATTATTGATTTCCCATATTCATAGAAAATTGTCGGAGAACGATCTGGAGATTTTTTAACCCCCTCCTAACAGTTTGGCACGCCAGTGGATATACACAGGATGTCAACAGTTGTTAACCTATCATACTTCTAACCATGAAACCGACAAAAAACAGCACGGGAAACATTTTCCGTCAGCCCCTCACCTGGCTCCTGATCGTATCGCTCACCACTTTCTCCTCTTGCTTCCGTAGTTCGTACCGCTCCAGCGAAGGCTGCCCGGCGATGAATTCGGCCGCTATGAAGCCCAGCTTCCGCGGACGTTAATCGTGAAGCGTGAACCGTCAGCCGTCAGCGCTGACGCCTATAAAAAAAGAACGTCCCGCAATGCGGGACGTTCTTTTTACCGCGCATTGCGCGTTCACGGTTCACGCCTCACGACTCACGATTCCTACTGTTCCCAGCTAAGCTCCACACGCCGGTTGCGGGCGCGGGCGGCGGCATTGTCCTGTCCGTCCTGCACCTCCGGCTCCAGCGGGCAGCACTCGCCGAAACCCTTGATCCACAAGCGTTCCGAGGCAACGCCCTTTTCGTACAGGTAAGCCCGTACAGCGCGGGCACGACGGTCGCTGAGGCGGTTGTTATAGGAGTCGCGGCCCTTGCCGTCGGTATAGCCGCCGATACGGAGGCGACGGGCGGGGTTGGCGCTCATTTGTAGAAATACGGTATCAAGCTGTTGCCGTGCTTCCGTGGTCAGTTCCGCTTTGTCGAAGTCGAACAGCAGCACGGGCAGTGTATAAACGGGTGCTTCCACGATTCCGGCCGTGTCTTTCGGCATCGGCGCCGGCGGAATTTCCACGGGCGGCGGCGGATCCTGTCTCGCGATCGTATAGATCTCCAGGCAGCAGTCGGAGGCCCGGTCAGAACTCAGGTAAGCCCTGCGAAAGAGGCTGCTGTCGGCGGAGACCGAGAAAAAGTAGCTGTCGTCTTTTACCGAGTTATAGGGTGCGCCCAGGTTTTCGGCGGGACCCAAGCCTTGCAGCGTGCCCTTGCTGGCAAAAAGGTCGAAGCCGCCGAGGCCGGGGCGGCCGTTGGACGCAAACACGAGCGTTTGCGCGGTACCGTGGTAAAAAGGCGCTTGCTCGTCACCGGCGGTGTTGACGCCGGAACCCAGGTTCTGGGGCTCGATCGAAACATCTTCATTCAACACCACGAGCCACAGGTCGTAGCCGCCCCGGCCGCCGGCGCGGTCGGAGCTGAACAGCAGGTAGCGGGTGCCGTCTTTTTCTACATAAAAAGGCTGCGCGTTGCTGCTGCCCGGCGCGTTGACCTTTTCATTCAGCAACACCGGCGTCGTCCAGCCGCCGTCTTCACGGGTGACGGTATAAATACGGGACAGGTTCCGGCCGGCCTCGCGGGTCCAGGCCGAGAAGTACATCCGCTTGCCATCGGGGGTAAAGGAACAAAGCCCCTGGTCGATGGCCTGCCCGGGCAGGGGGTCGGCATTGAGGGCGTCGGTGCCGACAACGCGGTAGAGGTGGTTGCGGTTGGGGCCTTTGCCCTGCTGACTGCTGTCGGTGCGGCTCGAGGTAAAGAATACGGTTCCACCCCATTCCACCGCGGCGTAGTTGCCGTGGCCCGTATTGAGATCGCCGGCGGCTTTGGTTACCGTCACCAGCGGGTCGGGGCGGCTGTCGAAGCGGAGGGCGGCCTCTTCCAACGCCAGCGTTTGCTGCTGCGCGGGTGTCAGCGGGCGCAGCCGGGCAGCCTGGAGGGCTTTGAAGGCGGAATCTTTCTGCCCCGCCGCGCGCAGGCTGCGCACGTAGTTCACGGCGCCGTCGGGTGAAGCGCTGTTCAGCTTGCCGTAGTATTGGGCTGCCTGGGCGTAGTCGTGCAGCTGGAAATAACATTCGGCGAGACGCTCATAGGCTTTGTCGCCGGCGCTGGCGGCGCTGCGGCTGCCGGTACGCTGGGGGGCATAGGGCGTAAAGCCGGCGCTGTTGGATTTGCGGATGCCGAGGTACTGCTCGTATTGCACGGCCGCATTGTAGTAATCGCCGGAGGCGTAGTAACGCTCGGCCTGCCGCAGGTGGTCGGCGCCCTGGGCGGAGGCCAGCTGGGCGGCGAGCAGGAAAAGCACAAGCTTCGGAAAACGGATCATAGTCTGGTTTTGGTGCGAAAGATTTCGGTTGAACACGTGCGTCAGAAACGCGGGCACTTGAAATAGGAAGGCTCTTCGTTGCGCTTGCCGAAGAAGGTCAGGCTGATCTCGAAGCTGTTGGCGCCGCTGGCCATCTTGCCCAGGCGCGACGTGTTGACGTCGTAGCTCGCTCCGATCATCAGCTTGTCAAACAGGACACCCACAAAGGGCGATACGGCGTCGTTCACGCGGTAGTTGGCGCCCAGCATGAGGTCGGCGCTTTCGCTCACCTTACGCTGGATGTAGGCACCGGCCATGATCTCCTGGGCCGTGCCCTGGCGCATGTAGAGCGCGTTGGGCACCAGGTCGGTATTGTCGTTGAGCTGCACGCGTGCGCCGCCGTGCACCGTCAGCCGCACCGGCAGGCGCTCGGCGGAGCCCTGTCCCGTAAACGGGTCGATGGGGCGCGTCAGGTGGCCGGCCGAGAAGCCGAAGAAGGGATTCACCTTCACATCGGTGGCGCCGTTGAAGTAGGCCACGCCGGCGCCGAGGTCGAAGTCGCCCACGGAGGTGTTCGACAGCGGGTCGTTGGTGGCGATATTGGGGTTGTAGCCGATGCCCGGCACCCACTGGTCGCCGCCCTGAAACTTACTCGGGTCGAAGCGGCGCGCGAGCACACCGCCCTGCAGCCCGAAGGCCAGCGTGTGGCGGTTGTCGGCACCCCAGCGCACGCCGCTGTAGGCGATGGTCAGCTGCGCGTTGGTATAGCGGTAGCCCCCTGTGCCGGCGGTTTGGCTCAGCACGTTGATCCCGAAATTGAGGTTGCTGTTGGTGCGCATATCGCCCGAAACGCCGATGGTGGAATAGGGCGTGCTCACGTTGCGCCACTGGTTGCGGTAGAGGGCCGAGGCACGGATGCCACCCTCGCTCTGGCCGGCCAGCGCGGGGTTGAGCCACATCGGGTACACGTAGTACTGCGAAAAGTGCGGGTCGGCCTGGGCGTTCGCCGAAAGGGCGGCGCCGGTGCAGAATACGAAGAAAAGCTTTCTCATAGTGTTAGCGAATCAGGTTAATGGATCCTTTGAGGGTGCGCGTCTGCCCGTTGGCGAGGGTGACTTTCGCCACGTACATATACACGCCTACGGGTTGTTGCTTGCCGGAGGCGCTGCCGTCCCAGCCGCGGGCTTTGTCGGTGCTGGCGAACACCTGTTCGCCCCACTGGTTGAAGATGCGGAAGTCGAGGGCCGTTACCGAGGATCCGTAGAAATACAGCACGTCGTTGCGGCCGTCGTTGTTCGGGGTAAAATAGTTCGGTACGAAAAGGTCGTCGGTCACCGGTACGTTCACCGTTACGGTCACGGAGCCCGTGGCCGTGCAGCCGTTGGCGTCGTTGCCGGTAACACTGAAGGTGGTGGTTGCGGGCGGTGTCAGCGTCTGCGTGGCGGCCGTTTGGTTCGGCAGGAGCGCCGGGGGTGCCCAGGCCGTTACCGTAAAGGGCGCCGTGCCCGTCCACACCGGTGTGAGCGTCACGCTCTGGCCGGCGTTGATCGTGGTGGCGCTGGCGGTCAGCTGTACCGCCGCGCTGTTGACGGTTACGTTTACCACCTGCGAGGCCGTACAGCCGCCGCTGGTGACCGTGTAGGTCAGCTGCGTGTTGCCGGCGGCCACGCCCGTGAGCACACCGGTGTTGCTGATGGTGGCCGCGGCCGGGTTGCTGCTGGTCCACGCACCACCTGCGATGCTGGGTGTGAGCGTGGCCGTGCTACCGGCGCAAAGTGCCTGGGCGGCGATCGGCGCCAGCACCGGGGCGGCGTTGACGGTCACCGTGGTATTGGCGGTGCCGGTGCAGCCGTTGTTGGTCACCGTATACGTGATCGGGATGCTGGTGCCGGGGGCGATGCCGGTTACCACACCGGTAGTGGCGTTAATGGTAGCGAGCGCCGTGTTGCCGCTGCTCCAGGTGCCGCCGGCAAGCGTGTTAGCCAGGGTGCTGGTGCCGCCCACGCAAAGTGTCGTGTTGCCGGTGATCGGCCCGGGCGCCGGCGTGCTGGTAACGGTAATGGTCGCCTGGCTCGTGCCGGTGCAACCAGCGGCATTGGTCACGGTATAAATGATGTTGGCCGTGCCGGTGGCCACGCCGGTTACGACCCCGGTTGCGGGGTTCACGGTAGCAATGGTTCCGTCGGCGCTGCTCCAGGTACCGCCGGGGGCACTGTTGCTCAGCGGGGTGGTGCCGCCGACGCATACATTCGAAGCGCCGGTGCTGGCGGGCACCACGGGGGTGGCCACCACGAGCAGCGCGAAGGGCATCGTGCTGGTGCAACCGGCTGTGCCGGCTGTAAAGTTGAGGGTTACGGCTCCCGGGGCTACGGCCGTCACATTCACGATGCTGGGGCCGCCGGCGGGAAGCGTGGGCGACACCGTTACGAGGCCGGCCGGCGTGGCCGTCCAGGTCCCGGCGCCATTGGGCTGGAAGGGGTTGGTAAACTGGGCGGTGGTGCCGACGCAGAGCGTGGCCGGGCCCGTAGTGGGCTGCAGCACCGGCGCGGCGGTTACCGTGATGGGGGCGCTGGCCGTGGCGGCGCAGGCGCCCGAGCCCACCGAGTAAATAATATTGACGGGCCCGCCGCCGGTAACGCCGGTCACAACGCCGGTAGCGGGGTTGACCGTGGCCACGGCAGCATTGCTGCTCGACCAGGTGCCGCCGGGGGTGCCGTTGCTGGTAAAGGTGCTGGTAGCGCCTACGCAAAGGTTGGCCGCGCCGCTAACCGTTCCGGCGTTGGCGGCCGACACCGAGGTAATATCATACGTAGCAGTGCCGGTGCAACCGCCACTGGTAACGGTATAGGTAATGGTAACGGGGCCGCCGGCAGCGACTGCCGTGGCAACGCCGGTGCTGCTGTTGACCGATACCACGCCGGGAGTGGCGCTGCTCCAGGTGCCGCCGGGCGTGGTGCTGCTCAGGGTTGTCGTGGAGCCGACGCAGAGGACGTTGCCGTTGCTGCTGCTGACCGCCGCTACCGTTACGCCTGTAGCCTGCACACGCATGCTGTTGATCCAGGTCGTATTGGCGCCGCCGTTGGGTGCGCCGGGCGTTTCGTTGAGGCCCGCATCACCCTGCTGCCAGGAGGCTGCCTGGGAGAAATTGGCATTGGTCAGAAAATAGTTTTTACCACCGGGCATATCCGGCACCCATACCGTTGCCGTCGAGGCGCTGCCGATAACGAAGCCGAAGGAAAAGTATTCGTTGTTGAGGGTAGTGGGCTTAACGATCACCACGCCGTCGCCGCCATTGGCCAGGGCCACCGTGGCCCAGTCTCCGCCGTTCGACCAGCCGGTGGTGGAATAGGTGAACGAAGCCGACGAAGGGGCCGACGGATCGGTGGTGTTTTTCTGCAGCAGGGTGGAATTCGCCTTCAGCACGTACACGTAATCGTGGTTGGCATCCGTCGGGTCGTCGGGTAGCGTGATGCTGTTGTTCTTTTCGATGTCGCTGTAAATCAAGATGACGGAGCCGTAAGGAACCGCCGCCCAGTTGGCCACGTTGGCAAAACGCATCGCGCCGGCAGCGATCCCGGTACCGGAACCCGTTGCGATCCAGCCGTTGTTGTCGTCGAAGATCCAGCCACGCAGGTCCAGGGTACTGTCGGTGCAGGTACGGGTACCGGCCACCACAAATTCAAAATATTCTTTCTGGCTGCTGGTCTGTCCCTGGGATAATTCATTGAGCACAAGTCCGGGAAGTGTCTGGGCACCGGCAGCAAAAGAACCGGCGAGCAAGGCTAGCGAGAGGAGAGCTTTAAGCATGTTAGTTCGGAATGGGGGAACAAATATCCCGCTTTCCGGACTTACAGCCGGGATTTGATTATTATTTTTTAATGTAATACAAGCCCCGCGCGCCTTTGGGCCCGCTTCAAACCGGGTCCCACAGCCGATTTTGGCACGCATTTCGGATAGGTAAGAACGGACGCGATTCCTCGCCATGTCGCTGGCCCCTCCTGAAAATTCAGGAACTCGGATAACGAGGCGGTCAAATTCCGGCATCGAGCCCTAAATAGAATCGACTGGGTACATTTACATTCAGAAAGAGGTTGAACCAACGTTCAACCTTTTTTCTTTTCCACCCGTTTCATGGCTTGTCTTTTGCATTTTCTTTCGTGATGAAACGTGCAACAACAATCACTCTGAGCCTGCTGGCAGTAGCGGCTACCACCGTGTTGCTCAGCCGCGGGCTGCGCCGCCGCCGCATTGCGCGGATGCAGACGGCCATCGCCGAGGAAGGCTACGAAACAGCTCCCGACATTCTCTATCCCGGAAGGCGCAAGCCCAACGACGGCTTCTACGGCCCCGTGCTGCCCAATTAATCTTCGCCCCAGATCCGCGGACCCAGGTCGGTACCCGGCGCCACAACCTCGCGCCGCACTTCGTTGCGCCCCGGCCCGCCGGTGAACAGCACCCCCGGCGTCCCGCCACGGTATTGCAGGGTCTCCCCTTTCAGGTACAGCGCCGTGCCCTCGGGCAGCGCCAGCACCGGTATGTGCGGGTTGAGCTGGCAGAACTCCGTCAGCCGGTCGTCGCGGGTCTCGCCGTGGAAACCCGGGATCTGCACATTATAATAATGCGGGTTGATCTGGAAATTGATGAGGCGCAGCCCCAGGAAGGATTCGGGCTGCACGATGGGCATATCGTTGGTGGTGCAGATGCTCCGCCCGATGACGTTGGAACCGGCGCTCCAGCCCACGTAGGGGATACCCTGCAGCACGCGGTTGCGGATGGGCTCGATGAGCTGGTAGCGATACAGGTCGGCCATGAGCTTGAAAGTATTGCCGCCGCCCACCATGATGGCACCGCAGCGCGACAACAGGTTGCCGGCGTTTTCGGCAGTGCACACTTCTATTTCATACGGCAAACCCTCGAGGGCGGCGCGCACGCGGTCGGCATATTCGTCGTCGCTGATGCCGACGGCGGCAAAGGGCAGGAAGGCAATGCGCAGCCGCTCGGTGCCCAGCACTTCCTCGATCAGGGGTCGGGCGGCCTCGAGGTAGGCGCCCCCGCCAACGCGGGACGAGCTCAGGGCCAGGATCTGATGGATCATACGGTAGGTTTTTGTTGCGCCCAAAGGTAGCGGCGCCGTTTTCAGCGTCCATGGGAAAAACACCAGCAAATCCTGTGTTTTTTCCCATCCGTGAAACCTATTTTCGGCGTATGAAACGCCACCTGAACCTCTTGTACCTGGCGCTGCTGGCCCTGCCGGCGGCAGCCCAGAAGATCGAGCAGACCCTCGATTACAAACTGAAACCCACTCAAAAAGCGCCCCGCTACTATTCCATCATGGAAAAGAAGGGCGACCGCTGGCACCGCGAATTGTACTACCTGCCCGAGCGCAGCCAGGCCATGCAAGGCGACTTCCTCGACGCGGAGGCCACCCTTCCCGACGGCGAGCACCTCTGGTACGGCAGCAACCGCCTGCTGGAGCGCGTGGAGCATTACGCGGCCGGCAAGGAACAAGGCGTTTTTCTCCGCTATAATATTAAAGGTGAGCTCATCGACTCGGCCAACTTCGCCGGTGGCTGGCGAATGGGCCTGGGCCTGCGCTGGAACGACGATGGCTACCTGACCGACTCCTCCTGGTTCGACGGCAGCGGCAACGGGCGGGTCGTGCGCCGCTACCCTTCGGGGATGCTGTCGGCCACCGGCCGCTACGTGCGCGACACTGCCCGCGACGGGCGCTGGCTGTTTTACCACGACAACGGGCAGTTGCAGGCGGAGGTGGATTTTACCGATAACAAGCCCACGGCCTGCCGCAACTTCACCCCCGGGGGCGCTCCCGGCGACCCGGCCCTTTGCATCGAGCGCGAAGCGGCCTTCCCCGGCGGACACAGTGGCTGGGCCCAGTACCTGATGCGCCAGCTGCGGGCGCCCAACGACGCCCGCCCCGGCCTCTACACCGTGCGTTGCCGCTTCGTGGTCAACAAAGACGGGACGCTGTCCGACTTCGACATTGTTACGAGCCAGGGCCCGCTGTTCGACAACGAGGTGCTCCGCCTCATGAAAGCCTCCCCCAAATGGGTGCCCGCCGTGCAGTTCGGCCGCTACGTAAAGGCCTACCTCACCCAGCCCGTAAGCTTTATGATCAGCGAGTGAGGGACGTGAGAGGTGAGGCGTGAGGCGTGAGGCGTGAAGCGTGAGGCGTGAGGCGTGAGCTTTACAGGCGCGTCTGAATAAAAATGTCCCGCACCTGGTGCGGGACATTTTCGTTACCGGCGTCAGCGTTCACGGCTCACGCCTCACGCCTCACGTTACTAGTTATCGCCCAGGATGATCACGAGGGCATAGATGAGGCCCGGCAGGTAAAACAACAGGGTCAGCAGCAGCGAGATCCAGAAGCGGCTGTTGATAGTGCCTTCGTGCAGGTACACGCCCAGCGGCGGCAGCAGGATGGCCACGATCACCTGCACCACGGTGCTCGCGAGCGGCTCACGGCCGGCGCGCTTTTCGGCTTTAAACTGCTTTACGGCCGACTTCACGGCACGGAAGCGCTGGCGGCGCTCTTTGCCACTGAGGGAGCTGAACTCTTTCAGCGCGGCGGTTACCTTGGCCGGATCGGGATCGCCCGAAACGGGTGTGGGCAGCGGCACCGAAGCGGAGGTTTCGGACAGGAGGAGGCTACAGCTGAGAACCAGCAGGAGCATACGGGTAAAGATATATTTCATGGTGAAAGCGTTTGTCCCTCATCGTAAAAGAATTGGGCCAAACGGGGCGGTAAGATCAGTACGCTCATCTTCAACAGCAGTGACCCTGTCACAATGGAACACCCTTCGCACACACGCAAACGATCGTAGAAATACGGCAAATGTTATACACACGTTTCCGGCATTTCGATCGACTTTTCCACAGCCGCACCGGCCTGTTGGAAATGCCCGCCCCGGCGCCGTACCTTGAGGGTACACAGTTCTTTTACTTCATTCCTTAAAACCAAACGCTTATGACCAATGCGACACAAAACCGCATCAACACGGTGCTGACGGCCGAGCAGGAACAAAAGATCAAGGACGGCATTGCCCTCATTAACGAGGCGCTCAGAGACGTGTACCGCTCGCTCACACCCAGGGAGCGGCAAACCATTCCCAAGATCAACAGGGCCAACGACCTCTTCGTCAAAGACGCGCTCACGGCGGTGCAGCAGGCACCGGAGGCCTTTCCCCGCAGCTACAACGTGCAGCACATGCAAAACGACTACACGCTGTACAACCAGTTGAAAGCCCATACACTGAACGTACAGGCCCTGTACGAAAAGTTGTCCGACACGATGATGCTCGCCGGCTCGGAAAGCTACATCAGCGCCCTGCTGGCTTACCGCTACGTGGGCGCCTCGGCCGCCAGCGGCGAGCAAGGCATGCAAACCCTTTACAAATCGCTTCGCCAGCGCTTCGATATTGCGGGCAACGACCTCGCCGAAGCACCTGCGGCAGAAGCGACGGCTTCCTGATTCTCCATTCATTTAAGTGGTTTTGACCGGGGCGGCGTTTTTACGCCGCCCTTTGCCGTGCCGGCCCGGCCGGCAACTACCCCGCCCCCGTTCGGAACCGCCTCCCCCCACTTCCGGCGCCCCGGCACCCGCTTCGTAGCTGCGCCGGCGCACCCCTTTCGGTCGGCGGCGCCGCTTTTCCGGCCCCGCGGCGCAGTTCGAAGCCCGACTCCCCGAGCCCGGGGGCTGGCCGGCGCGCCTCCCGAACCCGCTCGCCCGGGTTTTCCACTCCGGCGAGCGGGGAAAAAGGCAACCGGGGCCGACGTAAAAGGTCGGCCGGCGGGGTTCGGAACCGGGAGCGCCCGGCCGGGCAGTGCGCGCGCGGAGCCCGGAACTGCGCTGCCGCAGTACAGAACTGCGCGCGTGCAGCGCCCGAAATAAAAAAGCAGCCTTGCGGCTGCCTTGCTCCTAAAAACGGTTGGCTTGGTTTAAGATAGCGTTCAGTTGGTTTCGGCGCGACCCCAGGTCAACGGCCTTCAATGTTTCCGATGGAACAAAGAAAAACCATTTTCCCGGTCCCGGCAACCGTATTTATACGGTATTTTATCGCCCTTTTTTGCCAATTCTCTTAGCAACACCCCCTGTTCCGGCCCCAATCTTGCCCTACCCCCTCCGGATCCCCGTTGTGCGGTCCGTGAAACTGTGTGGTATGAAAACAACGAATGTTCCCCTCCCCGGGCGCCGAAGCTTTAGCGAAGGCAGCCCCGGCCGGCGCAGCCGCATCGTGCCCCGCCGGCACGTCGGCTGGCTGTTCCTCATCCTGTTCCTGCTCATCGCCGGCCTGGCCATCGGCGCACCCCTGCCTACCGTAAGCAGCAGCCCCGCCGAGCAGGACGAGCCCGGCGGCGCCCCCGTGCACCCGCAGGTGCCGAAGCTGCAGACCGCCCTCGACCGCTACCGCGCCATCGCCGGCAGCGGGGGCTGGACGGCCATCAAAGGCACGCGCAAATTTTACCAGGAAGGCGTTTCCGACCCCGCCGTGACGCAGCTCAAAGAGCGGCTGCGCGCCTCCGGCGACTTCCCGTCGGACGATACCAGCAGCGCATTCACCGAGGAGCTGACGGCCGCCGTGAAGCGGGTGCAGAAACACTTCGGGTTCCCCGAAAACGGCGTGGTGGACGCGGCCCTGCTCAAGGAGCTCAACGTGCCGCTGCGCAAGCGCATCGCCCAACTCGAGGCCAACCTGGCCCGCGTGCAGAAGCTGCCCGAGCCCGCGCCCGGCACCCGCCTCGTGGCCAACATCCCCGAATACAAACTCCACGTATACGAAGGCGACCGCCATGTGTTCGATATGGCCGTAGTGGTGGGCTCGGAGTCGAACAAGACGGTGCTCTTCAACGACGAGATGACCTACCTCGTGTTCAGCCCCTCCTGGAACGTGCCGCCGAGCATCGTGAAGAACGAGATCCTGCCCAGAATGCGCGGCTCGCACGACTACCTCTGGCGCAACAACTACGTGATGGAAGGCGAAGAGGGCGGCCTGCCCAAGATCCGCCAGCTGCCCGGCGCCGGCAACTCGCTGGGCCGCGTCAAGTTCGTGTTCCCCAACGAAAACAATATCTACTTCCACGACACGCCGGCCAAGTCGCTGTTCAGCCTGCGCAAGCGCGCCTTCAGCCACGGCTGCATCCGCCTCGCCGAGCCGCAGAAGCTGGCCGAATACCTGCTGCGCAACAACCCCGAATGGACGCCCGCGAAAATCAAGAGCGCCATGAACTCGGGCCGCGAGCAGCGCGTGGACCTGCCGGGCAAGGTACCCGTGTCGCTCACCTATCTCACCGCCTGGGTGGACGACGACGGGGCGCTGAACTTCAGGGAAGATATTTATAAGCTGGATTAGCCCCTATCCCCCAAAGGGGGCACACAGATCGATCAATAATGTGCCTGAATGAAAAGCCCCGACTGTAGTGTCGGGGCTTTTCATTCCCCCTTCCCCCTCGGGAAGGGGTCAGGGGATGGGCGTGTGAGGTTTACTCCTGTTTTGTATTGAGTTGTTGCAACACGCTGTCGATGGCTGTCCCGATCGCCTGGACGGAATCCATCGTACCGGGCCCGCCGCGGAATTGCCGCTGCAGCAGGCCGTTCTCACGCGACCGTAATTCCACATACTGCCGCATCAGGTCGCGGCGGCGGCTGTAGTCGGGCGGCAGCGGGTAACTGGCGGCGCTGAGCTCGGCGCGGGCACTGTCCCAGGCCTGGGCCGCGTTGGGGAGGCGCAGCATGCCCCCGGCGGGGCCCGGCTGCAGGGGCGCCATTCCGCGTTTTTCGAAATCCACCAGGCGTGCTTCCTGCTCTTCCCAGCGCAGGCGGTTGTCGGGGTGCGAGGCCACGAAGGCGGCGCAAAAAACAAGGGCGATAACGAGCAGGCCGGCCGCCACGCCGGTGCCGGGCGTCTTGCGCCGCAGCGAAGGCAGCAGGGCATAGCCTGCGGCAAAGCCCGACACGAGGCCGCCGATGTGCGCCGAGTTGTCGATGCCGCCTTTGAGGCCATAGGCCAGGTTGATCACGATCACGAGGCCCACGCTTTTCAGCAATTGCTCGCGCGTGTTCTTGGGCAACAGGTCGGTGGTAAGCAGGGCGAGAAAAAGCCCGAAGAGCCCAAAGATGGCGCCCGAAGCCCCCGCGCTCACCACGGGCTCGCCCTGGTGCCACCAAAGGCTGGCGAGGCTGGAGAGCAGGCCGGTGGCCAGGTAGGCCAGCACGAAGCGTAATCGTCCGAGAATGGGCTCGAGGAAGGTACCCAATTGGTAAAGCCCGTACATGTTGAGCGCCAGGTGCAGGATGCCGATATGCACGAAACAGGCGCTGAGCAAGCGCCAGGGCTGGCCGCCGAGCGTATAGGGCGCAAAGTTGGCACCCCAGGCCAGCAGCGCCGCGCCCTTGGGCTCGAAGATGCCGGCGCCGGCAATGACCATGGCGATGAACACCAGCACGTTCAGCGCAATGAGTCCGTAGGTGACCCAATAACCCTGGTGGCGGTAGCGCATCGCTTCGCCGAGGGCCGATTGCTCGGCTTCCTGACGCGCCAGCTCCGCGCGGGTGTCGGCTTCCAGCTGTTCCAGCGCGGTGTGCCAGGTGGCCCGCTCCTCGCTGCTGGCCGACGCGCGCAGCTCCGCCAGCACCGGCAGGAAGGCCGCTTCTTTATCGCGCTGCATCCCGGCGGTGCCTTCCTTGCCGTCGGGCAGGGCGCAGGTAAAGCGCAACCCCTCCGCGAAAGCATCTACGATGATGAGATCGGTAGCACCTTTCCGCTCCATCCGCGAGGTGCCGGCAAGGCGTTGCGGAAAGCTCCATTGCGGTGTCCAGCCGAGGCGCAGGAAAGCGCCGTAGGCCAGGGCCAGGTCTTCGGATCCGGAGGGTTCGCTATCGGTACGGGCCAGTGTGCTCATGCCCGTGAAAGTAAGGCAGATCGCAGGAAGAAAAAGAACCCCGCCTTCTGCGGGGCAGGCTGCGCTCTTTATGATTTTTATCGGGGGCTACTCCTCCTCGGGGGCATCGAGCAGCTGCTCGTCGCTGTTGAGCACTTCCACGCCCTTGAGCTTGCGCTGGATGGCGCGGGTGCGTTTGCCCACGACGTCGTCGAGCTGGTTGAGGCCGGTCTGGATGTTGTGCTGCGCTTTTTCGAGCAGGGTGCCGAAGAGGTTGAATTCTTTCTTCACGGCGCCGAGCACCTGCCATACTTCCGAGGAGCGCTTCTGGATGGCGAGGGTGCGGAAGCCCATTTGCAGGGAGTTGAGGATGACGGCGAGCGTGGTAGGACCGGTGACCACCACGTGGCAGTCGCGCTGCAGTTCTTCCAGTAAGGAGGCCTTGCGCACTACTTCGGCAAAGAGGCCTTCGAAGGGCAGGAAGAGGATGCCGAAGTTGGTGGTGTTGGGCGCGTCGAGGTATTTGTCGCAGATGTCTTTGGCCATCCGCTTGATGACGGTCTCCAGGTTCTTTTGGGCCGCCTCGATCGCAACGTGGTCGCCGGCGTCGTAGGCGTGCTGCAGGTGCTCGTAGGCGTCTTTCGGAAACTTGGCGTCAATGGGCAGCCACACGTACTCGCGGTCGGCCTCGCGGTTGGGAAACTTGACGGCGAATTCCACGCGCTCGGCGGAGCCTTTTTTCGTGGCCACGTTGGCTTCGTATTGCTCGGGAGCGAGAATGTTTTCGAGGAGCATCTGCAATTGCACTTCCCCGAAACCGCCGCGCATCTTCACGTTGCTCAGCACTTTCTTCAGGCCGCCCACGTCCTGCGCCAGCGTTTGCATTTCGCCCAGTCCTTTCTGAACGCTTTCGAGCTGCTTGCTCACCAGCTCGAAGGAGTGGCCGAGGCGCTCGTTGAGCGTCTTCTGCAATTTTTCCTCCACCGTTTCGCGCATCTGGTCGAGTTTCTTTTCGGTGCTTTCGAGGAGTTGCTGCTGCTTGTGCCGGAGCTCTTCGAGCTTCACGCGCTGGAGCTCTTTCATGCCTTCCACGCTTTCGGTGAAGCGCTCGGCGAAGTTGCGGAGCGAGCGGTCGAGGGCGCTGCGCTGCTGCTCGGTGAGGTGGTTGAGGGTGCCGGAGAGCTCGGTGCGGAATTGCTGCAGGGCGCCGAGGAGCTCCTGCCGGTTTTGCGCCGCGAGGGTGGCGGCTTCTTCGCGGGCCGCTTTGAAGTCGGCCCGCAGGCTGGCGTTGAGGCGATCGAATTCAGCCGTGAAGCTTTGGACGCGGGGGCGGAAGAGGAATACCAGCAGCGCCGACAAGAGGCTGAGCGCACAGCAAAGGATCAGCAGGGCAAACATAGGCGGGAATTGGCCTGCAAGATATTAGCTTTCGGCCACATATGAGAGCAGGGGTTCGTGAGGCGTGAGCCGTGAGGCGTCAGGCGTGAGGCGTGACGTCGCGATGCGCGGTAAATAAAGAACGGATGCCAAGGGCATCCGTTCTTCGTTACTGGCGTCAGCACTCACGCCTGACGCTTGACGCCTCACGTTACGCGACGCAGCCGCCCGCCGTAAAGGGCACGAACTGGTTGTTGATGAAGTAACGGTCACGGCAGTCCTGCGTCCAGTCCATCTGCAGCACGTGCTCGAGGGCGTTGACGAGGTGCTGCTGGCTGAAGGGTTTTACGATGAAGAGGTTGGCGCCGCGCTCGTAGGCTTTTGCGATGTCGGTCATGCGCACGGAGTTGCTGTACACGATCACGGGAATGCGGTCGTTGCGGCTGTCGGCGCGCAGGGCGGCGAGGCATTCGAGACCGCTTTTGCCGGGCAGCGTGAGATCGAGAAACAGGATGCCGGGCTTCAGCGAACTCCATTCGATGAGCAGCGACTCGCCGCTGAAAAGCGCGGTAAAGGGAAGGAGCGGATCGATCTTGTGCAGCGCCCGCTCGAATAACAGGCAGGCGTCGGTGTCGTCGTCCACCAGGAGGAGGTGTTGGTGTACCAGGTTAGGGTGCATCATTGGTGATTCAGGGGTCAGGGGTGATCAATGGGCCGGGGCCTTTGCATTTCAAATTTAGCTAATATAACAGATGCGCTGCATAGATTTTTTTTCATATAAAGCACGGCCCTAGCGGAATCCACAGGGCGTAAACGGGGCACCGGCGCGCAAAGGCCTGCTCTTTACCAAGTTATTCACACGGAAAGGCCTACCTTTAACACGTATTTCCGGATCGCCCGCTCGCTCTTATGATCCTTCGTCCGCCGGCTTCGGCTACGCTCAGCCTGACAAATGCACCCCGCATTTCTGCTACGCTCAGCATGACAGCCTGGAAGGACTAAAGAGGCTCCCCGCCTCTGATCTCCGAAAGCAGGTAAGGTAATGCAGCGACCCATGTGGAGTTGCCGCTGCGGTCTGGCCTTATTTAAACCCGCCTTACGGCCCCACAGCCTGACTCCAGGAATTGTACCGTCGCTACCGGCCCATAAAACAGGATGCCGCCCGACGCCCGGAGCAGAGAGTGCCCACAGGCAACAGAAGCTTTAAGCTGAATTGAACATGACATTTGAACAACTGGGTCTTTCCGAGCCGATTCTCCGTGCCCTGAAGACCGAAGGCTACACAACGCCTACTCCCATCCAGGAACAATCCATTCCCATCGTCCTCAAAGGCTACGACCTCATCGGCCTCGCGCAGACCGGCACCGGCAAGACCGCTGCCTTCGCCCTGCCGATCCTCGACATCCTGCACGAAGACGACAAAAACACCCGCGGCTACAAACACATCCGCACCCTCATCCTCACCCCCACGCGTGAGCTCGCCTCGCAGATCGGCGATTCCTTCGCCGCCTACGGCCGCCACACGGGCCTCAAGCACGAAGTGATCTTCGGCGGTGTAAGCCAGGTGCCCCAGGTGCAAAGCCTGCGCATCGGCACCGACGTGCTCATTGCCACACCCGGCCGACTGCTCGACCTCATGAACCAGGGCTACGTGCACCTCGACTACCTCGAGATCTTCGTGCTCGATGAAGCCGACCGCATGCTCGACATGGGCTTTATCCACGACGTGAAAAAAGTGATCAAGGTACTGCCCGTTGACCGCCAGACGCTCTTCTTCTCGGCCACCATGCCCAAGGAAGTAAGCGCCCTCGCCGAGTCGATCCTCTACAAGCCCGAGCGCGTGGAAGTGGCCCCCGTATCGTCGACCGCCGAAACGGTGGACCAGTCCATCTACTACGTGAACGGCAAAGACAAGATCGACCTGCTCGTGCACCTGCTGCAGGAGCACAAGATCCAGCGCACGCTCGTCTTCGCCCGCACGAAGCACGGCGCCGACAAACTGGCCAAGAACCTGAAGAAGGCCGGCATCCGTGCCGACGCCATCCACGGCGACAAGAGCCAGGGCGCCCGCCAGAATGCACTGTCTTCCTTCAAGGACGGCAAGCTGAAAGTGCTGGTGGCCACCGACATCGCCGCCCGCGGCATCGACGTGGACGCGCTGACGCACGTGATCAACTACGACCTGCCCAACATCCCCGAAAGCTATGTGCACCGCATTGGCCGCACCGGCCGCGCGGGTGCCAGCGGCATCGCCTTCTCGTTTGTAAACGGCGAAGAACGTGCGTACCTGAAAGACATCCAGAAACTGATCAACAAGCAGATCCCCGTGGCCGAGCACCCCTTTACCGACCACAACCCCGTTACCGATGCGGCCCCGAAAGCGCAGGGCGGCCGTGGTGGCGGTGGCAACCGTAACCGCGGCGGCGGTGGCGGCAACCGTGGTGGTGGCAACCGCGGTGGCGGAAGCGGCGGACATCGCCCGCGCAGCGGTGAAGGCCGCGCGCAGCGTGGCGGCGGCGGGCAGCGGAGCCAGGCGCAGCAGGCGTAGACCCATCCTCCCGGCCTCCTTCCCAAAGGGAAGGAGGTGTTGGACCTCACCCCTAACGAAAAAGGACGCACTATAGTGCGTCCTTTTTTATTTTGATCTACGCAGAATTGCTGCTTTTTCATCTAATAAAAAGTGCGCGGATCGTTCGTTTTTCTAAAAAATGCTTTTTACCTTACTCATCGTTAACGCATCTATTTACCAAAACCAACCGAGTGTATGAGTAACCTTACTGCCAACCGCGTCAACCACACTTTTACGCAGACCGAGATCGACGAGATCAAGCAGCACTTTACAGCCATCAACCGCATCATGGGTCCTAAACTGATCGGCCTTACCAAAGACGAGCGCAGGAAGCTGCCCAAAATGTACAAGGCCAACCTGATGTTCATGCAGGACGCACAACTGGTAGCGGAGCACAACCCGGACCTGTTCCCGGCTTATTTCAATGCCGACGCCATGCGCACCGACGAGCAGTTGCACCTGCAGATGAAGGAGATCGGGATGCTCACCGGCCAGTTGCACGAAAAGGTAATGGATACCGGTTTGCTTGCCGGGTCCGAAGCTTACGTAAGTGCCCTGGCGGTGTACCGGATGGCGCAGGCGGCGGCGAAAGCAGGCGTAGCCGGAGCCAAGGCCCTCGCCGACAAGCTGGCTGAGCGCTTTCAGCAAGCCAGCGACGGCGAGCCCGAGGAGATGGACGGCAACCAGTTGGGCTAAGCTCCTCCGAAGCGGGCAGCCCCACGTCCGCACTCCGGTTACCTCTATTAGCAGCGCGCCCGCGCTGCTTTTTTATGCCCCGCCCCCCTCCGGGCACCCCCTACCCCCCTCCCGGAAGGGGCGCAGCCCCTGGTGCGTCGTACCCAGAGGGACCTTCGGAAGAGGGGCGCCGGAACGGAAAGGGGGGCCCGCCCCCTCTGGTAATGGGACCGCGCAGCTAAAAGAGGGGACCGCGCAGTTAAAAGACCGGCTGACGGGGTTTCGAGAGGGGTAAGAGGGGTTTCGAAAAGGGGTGCGCGCCCCGGGAGCATGGTGGCGGTATGCGCCGGAACCGCTACCTTAGCACCCCAAAACAAAAGCTATGAAACGCATTCTGACTGCTTGCGCCCTCCTCTTTACCCTGGCGGCTTCCGCGCAGAACGGCCTCCGCGCCGGCGCCAAAGCCTCCGCTTTCCAGGCGGCCTCCGGCAAGGGCGTCGATATGGCCTACGGCGGTGAAGCCGTGGTGACCTTCTCCATCAAAAACCTCAACGTCGGCACCGGTGCCGAAGTGCTCTACTTTGAAAATATGGACGACGTGGCCGTGCCGGCTTACCTCACCGTGGGCTACGACTTCACCCCGCAGTGGAGCGCCCACATCGACGGCGGACAAGTGCTCTATGGCCGCACTGTAAAGGGCGTACGCACTAACGGCAACCTCTACCTCGGCGCCGGCGCCCGCTACAACCTGGGCCGCACGTTTTACGTAGGCGCCCAGTACTCCATGTACGGCTTCAAGGTGAAAGGCTTCGACCCCACCTACACCCACGGCGGCTCGCTCAGCTTCGGCGTCCGGCTGAAGGGATAAAGTGAACATCTTTTTGCGAAAGGCAGGCCCCAGGGTCTGCCTTTTTTTGTGGCCGCCGATCGCGGTGCGCCCCTTCGTAACTTTAGGCAAACGACAACCGATGCGCCGCCCGATCCTGATGCTGCTTGGCCTGTGTGCTGCAACGGCCCACGCATTTTCGCAAGACCTCACTGGTACCTGGGAAGGGACCGAGGAAGGCAATTACATGAAGCTTGTGATCGTAAAGGTGGGCAACCAATACGTGGGCTACACCTACGACACCGACCCCGGGGGCGGCTGGTGCCGCGCCAACTTCCGCGGCTCGTTCAACGCCGGCCCGAAAGAGCTGCACGGTTTCGGCGATGGCATGATCGCCAAAAGAGGCAGCCACGTGCAGTGCACCTACGAGCTCACCTTCTTCTCCGGCCGCAACGGCGACCGCCTCAGCGGCACCGAGCGCACCAAAGGAAATCCCAAACCGCTCTTCGGCTTTCTCGACTTCGACGAAGGACCCGTAGAACTACGGCGCGTAAGCCGCACGGTGGACACGACCGCCTACATGCGCCGCTATCTTCCACCCCCACCGGTAACGGTAGTTCCGCGCAGCGCGCCACCCACCGCCCAGCCGCCTGCAAAAACGCCGGCGGTCGCGGCGAAGCCACCCGCCGCCAGGCCGCGCACGACGCCTCCCGTGACTACCGTTCGGCCCCGGCCGGCCACGCCCAGGCCAGCTGCACCGAAGCGCACCGTACCGCCGGCGCCGCGCCGCGGCGATTCGCTCGTCACGATCCGCAAAGCACCGCCGAAGACGCCCGCCCTGCCCGCACCGGCACGCCCGGTTCCCGCCAATAGCCTGCTGCGCCTCAAGACCGGCCGCAGCAACAACGTAGTGCAGGAAATCAGCACTTCCGTGCGCAGCATCACCATCCGCGTGTTCGACAACGGCGTTCCCGATGGCGACACGGTGAGCATCCTGCACAACAACGAGGTTGTGTTCGACCACAAGCTCGTGGCCGTGCAATCCTTTTCCTTTACCGTGCAACTCGATGAAGGCGACCCCGTGCACGACATCACGCTCATCGCCCACAACGTAGGCTCCATCCCGCCCAACACCGCCTCGATCGTGGTGGAAGCCGGCGACGAGCGCTACCGCCTCACCGCCAGCACCGACCTGCAGCGCAATGCCGTCATCCGCATCCGGTATACGCCTTAGCGGCGGGGCGCAGGCGCCCTTGTTCGCGACGGCAGCACGGCACGACGGCGCAACGATACGTTTGCGGACGTTTCGGCTCCTTTTCATTTCCTGACGTAGGGCCGTCGTGCCGTCGCGTCTTTGCGCACGGAGGCCGCCTGTGGCCGAGGACAGGCAGGTTGATGATGATCGACGGAATCCGTTAGCGGGGCAGCAACTTCAGCGCCGCGGCCTCTAATTCGGGCGACGACCGGAAGCAGTGCTTCAGGAGGGGCATTTGGCGGTTGCCGAACCGCATGCGGATGCGGTCCTCAGCCCCGGGCGCGTTTGCGCGATCGGGTTGAAGATGCCAGGAAGCGGTGGGTAAAATGACAGAAGATAAATGCCGGCCTAGTGTTCGAGGTGTTCCCGGATCGCCCCATCGAGCTTGCTTTCGGCGTCGATGACCCAGTTGGGCAATTGGGGCGCGTCGGTATGCCAGTGGCCTTCGGGGCCGCGCTGCATGACAAAACAGATGCGTTGCCCGCGGTCGTCGGGTACGTCAACCTCGTAGCGTAGTTCGTCGCCTACCGGCAGGCGGCGGAAGTTGAACTCGCGCTGGCGGTCGCCTGCCTTGATGATCCGTGAAAAGTAGATGTTTCGGCTCATGAGTGTACTGGAGGCCTGGTGGGGGCCCCGCCCACGTATGAAAAAACTATGCCCCGCCGGAGATGGGGCGGGGCATAGTCGTTAATCTTTTCGGAAAGCTCAGGGGAGCACGGGGAAGTCCTTACCATGCGCCCGCACGGCGGCGGTGGCATATTGGCGGCGAAGACCGGTGATCGACTTCTTGACGTCGCTCAGCTGCACGATGTAATTGAGCGTGAAATCGGCGCTGGCGTTGAGGGCCGGCGACAGGCCCTTGTCGAGCAGGGCTTCGAGCCGGTCCTGCCGGGCAATATAGTCGGCACGCTCGGCGGCGGTACCGGCTTTAGCGGCGGCACAGTCGCGCGCCGCGGCCTGGAGGCCGGCGAGCTCCGGATTGTTATCGCCCCGGTTGGCTACCAGAGTGAGGTAATCCTGCACCAGACGCGTGCGCTTGTCGCACTCCGCCTGCAGGTTCGTCCAGGCGCTGCGCACCGCTTCGGTATAAACGGGATAGTTGACCACCGCATCCACGAGGTCGGCGGCGGCAGCCACCTTCCAGGCACCGTCCTGCTTGTGGAGGTTGATGCGGAGCTGGTTGTTCTGCACCACGACGTCGTCGCCGGAGCCCGACTCGATAAAGGTCTGGGTGTCGAACAAGGTTTCGGCGGTTGTGCCGCTGCGGCGGGCGCGCTCCTCGTCGATCTTCACGCGGCTTTCGAGCTGCTGGCGGCTTTGCTGCAGCAGGGGCTGCGCGTCGGCGGTGGCCAGCTTGCCCGCCTCATCGAAGTCGAGGGCGTAGAGCTGTTGCACGAATTCGGTGGCGAGGGCCTTGGGCGTTTGCTGTTGCTGGCAGGAAAAAAGGCCGCCGCTGAGCAGGGCAGCCCCGAGCAGGTAAAAAGTACGGTTCATAGTGTGCGTTTTATAGTGCGTGTGATAAAATCTACTATGCCGAAAGGGGCCGCCAACCTGTTGCGCCATCGTTTTCTCCCCGGGCGGTACTCGTAATTTACGGCTTAATCCGATACCGCCGCACGCAGACGGGCAGAATCTTACTTTTATACGCAGAACCCCTTTCGCCATGTCCCGACCCGCTCCCGCCCGCTCCGTCAACGGCTTGCTCCTGCTGATGATCCTGCTCGTGCTCGTGCTGGTGGCCGTGCTCTTTGTGTGCCGGCAGCGGCAGCAGCGCAGCGGTCCGCCGCCGGTGGCCGTTACGGGGCTGGAGATCCCGGCCCGGCGCAACAGCGATACGCCCGTGCCGCACGAGGGCTACGCCCTCGGCTACCGCAGCGACGCCCGCCAGGCCGCCTGGGTGGCCTACCTGCTCACGGCGCAGGAGGTGGCGGCCGCCCATGAGCCACGGACCAACAACTTCCGCCCCGACCCCGCCGTGCCCGGCGGCACCGCCGACAACAGCGACTACGAAGGCTCGGGCTACGACCGTGGCCACCTCGCCTCCGCCGAAGACCTTTCCTACAGCCGCCGCTCGATGAGCCAGTCGTTTTATTACAGCAACATGAGCCCGCAGGTGCCGGCCTTTAACCGCGGCGTATGGCGCCGCCTCGAAGAGCTCGTGCGCTTTTGGGCCACCGCCTACGACAGCATCTACATCGTGAGCGGCCCGGTGCTGGAGCCCGGCCTCCCCGTGATCGGTCCGCACCACGTGGCCGTGCCCCGGTATTACTACAAAGCCGTACTCCGCTACGGCCACAACGGCACCGAAGGCATCGCCTTCCTGCTCCGCAACGAACCCTCCGCGGCTACGCTCAAAAGCTTCGCCGTCCCCATCGACTCGGTGGAAAGTGTCACCGGCCTCGATCTTTTCCCGCAACTGCCGGATGAAACGGAAATACGGGTGGAAGGGAAGGTCAGAGAGAAGGAGTGGCGGTGGACGCGGAAGAACCCGAAAGATTTCTGAGGAGCACACTGCAGGCAACGCGCATGTCTCGGGCATACACAATGCGCATACGCGCTTGAGATCCCGTTCGCAAGCGAACGGAATGACGAGCAAGTGAGAAGGGAAAATAAAGGGCCCCGCAGGCAGCACATCCCACTTCAGGGCAATGCGCTCGCGGGGCCCCACTTTTTCTTCAGACACCCCAAGCGTCATCCCGTTCGCAAGCGAACGGGATCCATTGCCGCTGCAGGCCATAGCCAGGCGGAGGTGCCGGATCTTTACATTTGACCGCCATGTCCCAAACCGTTGCCACCCGACACAAACTCAAACCCCTGCAGCTTGCCGCCGTGATCTTCCTGACGGTATCGGGCGGGCCCTATGGCCTGGAGCCGCTGCTGGGGCAGGCGGGCGAGGGCGCGGCGCTCCTGCTGCTGCTTATCACGCCGATCCTTTGGGACGTGCCGACGATCCTGACGGTGCTGGAGCTGAACAGCCTCTTTCCCGAGAACGGCGGCTATTACCAATGGGTGAAGCGCGCCCTCGGCCTGCGCTTCGGCTTTTACGAGGGCTGGTGGAGCTGGCTCTACACCTTCGCCGACCTCGCCATCTACCCCGTGCTGTTCGTGTTTTACCTCGGCTGGTTTTTCCCCGACATCGACCACTACAAGATCCCCATCTGCCTCGCCATCATCTGGCTGTCGGCAGCCATCAACATCCGCGGCATCGTGCCCGTGGGGCGCTTCTCGATCTTTCTCAGCGGCGCCGTGCTGGCCACCTTCTTCGTGCTGTTCGGCTACGCCCTCTACCGCAGCGGCGGCCACCTGCACGTGCCGGAGCCAACGCTGCGACATACGCCTTTCACCGCGCTGGGCCTCGGCCTCTATACCATCATGTGGAACTTCATCGGCTGGGACAATGTGACCACCTATGCCGACGAAGTGCGGCGCCCCGTGAAGGCCTACCTCGTGTCCATCGCCATCGCCTTCGTGGCCGTGGTGGCCATCTACGCCATCGCGGTGCTCATTGCGCTCAACGCCGGCATGAACGGCGCGGAACTCGAGGCGAAGGGCTTTCCCGCACTCGGCGAGCTGGTGGGCGGGCGTTGGCTCGGCAACCTCATCGCCGCCGGCGGCCTCGCCTCCACGATGGGCCTGTATTCGGCGGTGCTGCTGTCGGTGTCGCGCATCCCGAAGGCCATGGCGGCCGATGGCCTGCTGCCCGCAAAGCTGCACGAGCTGCACCCGCGCTGGGAGTCGCCCTGGTTGTCGGTGCTGTGCTGCTCGCTGGTGGTGAGCGGGATGATCTTCTGGGATTTCGGCGAGCTGATCGTGATCGACATCACCCTCTATGGCGCGGCCCTGCTGCTCGAATACGTGACGCTCATTTACTTCCGGGTAAAGATGCCTCACCTGCCGCGCCCCTTCCGCATCCCGCTCCGGGGGGCGGGGCTGATCGCCATGGCGCTGCTGCCCTTTACCGTATATGCCGTAGCGCTCACGGCCGCCTTCCGCGACGAGGGCGGCTCGCTGAAGCCGCTGCTCTTTGCCTTCATCGCCCTCGCATCGGCGGAGGTAATGTACCAGGTGGTGAAGCATACAATAGGAAAAAAGCACGCAGCCCGGGAGCAGCTCCGGAAGCAGGTGGAAAGCCTGGGGCATTCTGAACCCGACGAGTAACGATCGGCGGCCGCAAGCGGCCTTGTGCGCAACGACACTACGGCGCAACGACGCAACGTCAGCTGGGTACTTTTCCAATCAGGAAACCGCCTTTTGCTGCACCGGTTGGGTACATACCAGATCTGGGGAGCCGGCTCGAAGCCAACTACAAACTACAAACCCCAAACTACAAACTTCCTCCCGATGGTACTTTTACGGCGATGAAGACCTGGGCCCAACACCTGTATCATTTTTACACCCACTTCGATCCGCCGCGGGCGTTGCCGAACGGGGTGGCGTGGCTCTTTCCGCAGGAGCGGCCCGAGGTGCGCAACGTGGTGAAGGCCTTTCTCGACAAATACTACAACGACCGCCACGAGCGGCGCCTGCTGCTGGGCATCAATCCCGGCCGCTTCGGCGCGGGCGTGACGGGCGTCAACTTCACCGCCGCGCGGCAGCTCACCGACGCGCTCGGCATCGCCCATCCTTTCAAAATGCAGTCGGAGCTTTCGGCGGAATTCATTTATGAAATGATCGCCGCCTATGGCGGACCGGAAGCCTTTTACGGCCGCCACTTTATCGGGTCGGTATGCCCGTTGGGCTTCGTGCAGGGGGGCAAGAACATCAACTACTACGACGACAAAGACCTGCTGGCCGCCGTGGAGCCTTTTATCATCGGGAGCATCGAAGAACAGCTGCGCCTCCCGGTAGACCGCACCGTCTGCGCCGTCATTGGCGGGGAAAAGAATTTCAAATACCTGCAAAAGCTCAATGCGCGCTTCGGCTGGTTCGAACAGCTGGTGCCCGTGCCGCACCCGCGCTTTATCATGCAATACAAGCGGAAGGAAAAGGCGCGGTTTATTGACCAGTACCTGGAGGTGCTGGCGCGGTAGGGGCCTTCGCACGCGAGGGTTTCACGCAAAGACGCAAAGGCGCTGGCGGTCTTCCCGCTTCAACGCCCGCTTTCCTCCTTGGGGGCAGCGATCCCGCGGCCGCGCTTTGCCGCTCCCGCCAGAACGCCTAGTTTTGGTTCCGTTACAATCATCGTCTATGAAGTTTTAATGCAGGGCGCCGCCGGCCAAAGCCTTAGGCGCCGGATGGCGCAACGCGCCTACGTCTACCGATCGTTCTCCCCCACCGGCACCGCCGCGGCTGCCGCATTTACCTACCTTAAAACTTCGCTGTCATGACGACGCAAATGGCTCCTCCCGATACTTCCCGCGCCTCCACATTTACCATCATCCGCCGCGCCGTGCTTAAAGGCGAGCAGCAGGATTTTACGCAAGGCAGCCTGCGCCGCGCCGTGGTGCTGCTGGCCATCCCGATGATCATCGAGATGATCATGGAAAGCATCTTCGCCCTCGTGGACCTGTTCTTTGTCAGCAAGCTTGGCAAGCATGCCGTGAGCACCGTGGGTCTTACCGAGTCGGTGCTCACGCTGGTGTATTCGCTGGGCATGGGCGGCTCTATGGCGGCCACCGCGCTGGTGGCGCGCCGCGTGGGTGAAAAAAACCCGAAGGCCGCCGCCAACACCGCCATGCAGGCCATCCTGGCAGGCCTCCTCCTGAGCCTGGTGATGAGCATCACCGGGATCATCTTCGCCCCCGACATCCTGCACCTGCTGAAGGCCGAGCCCGAAACCATCGCTATGGGCACGGCTTACACCCGCACCATGATGGCGAGCAGCACGGCCATCATCCTGCTGTTTCTCATCAACGGCATCTTCCGCGGCGCCGGCGACGCCTCGCTGGCGATGAAAAGCCTCACGCTGGCCAACGTCTGCAACATCATTCTCTGCCCCATCCTCATCCTCGGCTGGGGACCGATCCCGGCGCAGGGCCTCTTCGGGGCGGCGCTGGCGACGACCATCGGGCGCTCCATCGGGGTGTTGTACCAGCTGGCGCACCTCTTTCGCGGCAAGGGTGTGATCCGCCTCAGCAAAGCGGCGGTGGTAGCCGAATGGAGTCTGATCCGCAACCTCCTTTCGGTGGCCTGGCCGGCGGCGCTGCAGTTCCTGATCGGCTCCTGCAGCTGGATCTTCCTGGCGCGCCTCGTGGCCGAAACCGGCGGCAGCACCGCCTCGGCGGGGTATATGACGGCCATCCGGCTGCTGGTGTTTTTCATCCTGCCGGCCTGGGGCATCTCCAATGCTGCGGCGACGCTCGTGGGCCAGAACCTGGGCGCCCAAAACCCGGCCCGCGCCGAGGCGGCGGTATGGAAGACGGTGCAATACAACGCCGTGTTCATGCTCGGCGTGACGCTGCTCTTCGAGCTGGCCGCCCGCCCGCTCATCGGCTTTTTCGCGCAGGACCCTGCCGTGATCGAAGTGGGTGTGCGAGCCCTGCGGATCGTGAGCGCGGCCTACCTCTTCTACGGTGCCGGGATGGTGTTCACCAACGCGCTCAACGGCGCCGGCGACACCCGCACGCCCACCTGGATCAACGTGTTCGGCTTCTGGCTCTTCCAGATCCCGCTGGCCTGGCTGCTGGCTAAGGGCTTCGACCTGGGTCCCACCGGTGTGTTCGTAGCGATACCGGTGTCGGAAACCCTGATCACGCTGGCGAGCTTTTATTTTTTTAAGAAGGGGAAGTGGAAGCAGGTTGTGGTCTAGCCCCCCAAGCGACGGGAGAAAAAGAACGCGGATTTTTATGATGATTAAGACTGGCGCAGATATAAATAGTGTGCGTCAGCAAATCATAATAAATCGTAACCAATCTGCGTGTGCCGCTTGCGGCGCCTGCGTTCGTTCTCTACCCCGGCATTAGATTTTTATACGTGCCGGGACCATGACCACCCCAAACGCACCGCTCGACACCAATCTCATCCGGCAGATCGCCTTTATCCTGCTCATCCTGTTTCTCGGGATCGTGCTGGCGCGCGAGCTCTGGTTCTTTTTCCCGGCCCTGCTGGGGGCTATTACGTTTTATGTGCTGATGCGGGGCCGGATGTTTTTCCTGGTGGAAAAGCGGGGCTGGAAGCCCGCACGGGCGGCCTGGGTGCTGATGCTGCTTTCGTTTTTCGTGATCCTGGTGCCTATCGGCATTCTCGGCAACATTCTTTACGCCAAGGTTTCGTACCTAGTTACGCACAGCTCCGAGCTCATGGCCACCCTGAAGGTCACCGCGGCGCGGATCAGCAAGCAGATCGGCTACGACCTCGTCAAATCCGACGCCATCAACCAGATCGGCCCCTGGCTGACGCGCCTCCTCCCCAAGCTCCTCGGCATCACCGCCGACACGCTGGCGCTTACGTCCACCCTCTACTTTATTCTCTATTATATGCTCCTCTACGGGCGGCAGATGGAGGAATCGCTTTATGAATACATCCCGCTCAAAGACGGCAACGTGGAGCTGCTGGGCAAGGAGCTGCGCACGATGGTGGTGGCCAATACCATCGGGATCCCGCTCATTGCTTTTATCCAGGGCCTGGTAGGCCTGGTGGGCTACCTCATCATCGGCATCGATGAGCCCTGGCTCTGGTTTGCCGCCACCTGCATCACGGCGATGCTGCCCGTAGTGGGCTCGGCCGTGGTTTATGTGCCGCTGGCGGTGATGCTGTTTGCCAAGGGCGACACCGGCAAGGGGATCGCCATGGCGGTGTGGGGCCTGCTGTTCATCGGGCTGGTGGACAACGTGGTGCGCCTGTTCCTGAACAAGAAGCTGGGCGATATCCACCCGTTGATCACCATCTTCGGGGTCATCGTGGGGGTGTCCCTGTTCGGGTTTATTGGCCTCATATTTGGCCCCCTGCTCATCAGTATGTTCATTGTATTGTTGAGGATCTACGGCAACGAATTTCTGCTCAAGCGCCGCGAAATGCGGGCAATCCGATAAAAAATTTGCTACGGCCGGGCATGCCATTTTTGGAACAGGAACGATTGTTTTTCAGCACTTTAACTTGGATGTTAAGTCCCAGCTAATCCTCCCGGATTGTTTCCGCAAGCCACCCGGGCATACTATATTTGCTGTCCCAACGTTCCTAACCACGAAAAACCCGTCCTGGAAAACCCATGAAAAAAACCATCCTCCCCATCATCCTGTGCCTCGCCGTGTCGCTGGGCCTCCTGCCGATCCTGAAAGCTGGTAACCGCAACGGCGCTACGGTAGCGGCAGCCATTTCGACTGCCCTCCCGGCCGATTCGAGCGCGGCTGTAGTGGATGCCGGCCTCGCCGCCAGCGCGCGCCTCTACCGCCAGTTTGGTCTCGAAGCCATGGGTCTGTCGGAGTCGGCGTTCCAATACGCGTACAAAGGCTTCCAGCAGCTGGTGAACAACGGCACGCTCAATGAGCAGGTGCTGACGATCGTCGACTTTTCGCAGCCTTCTTCCCAGAAGCGCATGTATATCCTGGATATGGCCACCGGCGAGGTGCTTTTCAACACCTACGTAGCCCACGGCCGCAATTCGGGTCTTAACTACGCCGAGAAGTTTTCCAACAACAACGAATCGCTGCAGAGCAGCCTCGGCTTTTATGTAACGAAAGGCACCTACATCGGCAAGCACGGCCTGTCGCTGCGCCTCAGCGGCCTGGAAGACGGCTGGAACAGCAATGCCGAAGCCCGCGCCGTAGTGATGCATGGCGCCGAGTACATTGGCTCGGGCCGCGCCGACGCCGCCTACATGGGCCGCAGCTGGGGCTGCCCCGCCGTTCCGCAGGCACAAGCCTCCAAGGTGATCAACCTGATCAAAGACGGCACCGCTCTCTTCGTGTACCATCCCACCCAGAAGTACCTGGAGAGCTCCAAGATCATCAACGGGTAAGAGGAGTAATCAGTAATGAGTAAAGCTTTATAGAAAAGCCCCCGACTTGTGTCGGGGGCTTTTGTTTTAGATAGGATCCGGCGGGCGGATGCCCGTCATTGCGAGGCTCCTGTTCTTTCCAACAACTTATTTTTTTCACTGCCCTCCGGCACCCGTGGTCCCCGCCGGCACCGGCGCTTCGAGCAGCTTCATCAGCTCGTCGAGGCGTGGGGCGAGGATGATCTCCGTGCGGCGGTTGCGGGCGCGGCCCTCGGGCGTGCTGTTACTTTCCACCGGCTCGTAATAGCTGCGGCCCGAAGCGGTGAGGCGCGTCGGCTGCACCTTGTAGGTGTCGGCGAGTACGCGCACGATGGCCGTGGCGCGGGCCGTGCTGAGCGCCCAGTTGTCCTCGTAGCGACCGCGGATGGGAATGGAGTCGGTATGTCCTTCGATAAGCACGGCAATGTCGGGGTTCACGTTGAGCGCCTGGGCGAGCTTGCCGAGGGCTTCCTTACCGCGGGGATTCACCTCGGCCGAGCCGGAAGGAAAGAGCAGGCTTTCCTGTAGGCTCACGTATACCTTGCCGTTGCGCACCGATACCGTCAGCTCTTCGGGCTTGAAGTTAACGAGCGCATTACTCATCTTCTGGCGCAGCCTTTCCACGGCCTGGCGCTGCTGGTCGAGCAGCTGTTGCATGCGCTGCAAGCGGGCACGCTCCTCGGCGAGCTGCTGCTGCGTCATGTTGGCACGGCGGCCCTGCTCGGCGGCATTCTGCCCGGCGGCATCTGCCTGCCCGATGAGGCGGCTGTTCTCGTTCTGGATCTCGGTGATGCGCGTATTGGCCGTTGCCAGCTGGCCCGTAAGACCCGTTACCTGGGCCGTGAGGTCGTTGACGTTCGACGTCAGGCGCGCATTCGACTCGGTAAGGCTTTGCTCGCGCGCCAGGGCGTCCTTGTACTTGCGCGACGACACGCAGGACCCCAGCGTAACCAGGGCCGCTATGCCGATCGCGGTAAGCTTGCTATTCATGATCTTTGTGTTTTCCTGACCTACAAAAAAACAATGCCCCGCTCCCGGGCTTTCCTTTTATTCATGCACCTGAATTTTGAATTTAAAGCGCGCTGCGCCCACCCCGACGAACTCGAAGCGAAACTACAGTCCAGAAGCCCGCGCTTTGTGGGTGAAGACGCCCAGACCGACACTTACTTCCACGTTCCCAATGGCCGGATGAAGCTGCGCGAGGGCAACATCGAGAACGCGCTCATCCACTACGTGCGCCACAATACCGCCGGCGCCAAGCAGAGTGACGTCATCCTGTATACCCACGAGCCCGACGCGCGCCTCAAAGCGGCGCTCACGGCGGCCCTCGGTGTAAAGGTGGTGGTTGACAAGCGCCGCCGCATCTACTTCGTCGACAACGTGAAGCTTCACTTCGACCGCGTGGCCGGCCTCGGCACCTTCGTGGAAGTGGAAGCCATCGACCTCGACGGCTCCATCGGCGTCGAAAAGCTGCAGGAGCAATGCCGCGAATACGCGGCTTTCTTCGGCATCCAGGACAGCGACTATATGTCGGAGTCGTACAGCGACCTTTTGATGCAGAAGCAGAAGTAAAGAAGGTTCGGAAACGCCGGCTCCCGGCGCAAGCGCCGGGGATCTCCCCTTTGCCCCCTTCTTTCCCCATCGATAGCCGGGCTTAGGAGGCCCTAAAAAACCGGGCGCCTTGCTGCTGAACGACTTCGAAAAAGACGTTTTTATGGCATGTGTTTTTTACCCCCCTTCAAAAAGCCCGATATGAAACAAGTTGCCCCCATCAACTTCCGGCCGCTGCGCAACGGCAAAACTTATCCCGGCGATACGCACCCGGCTCCCCGGGCTTTGGCGCCGGCAGACGATGACGACGATCTCGACGAAGACGACGACGAAAGCGATGACCTCATCCTCGGTGATGAAGACGAGCTCGACGACGCCGACCTCGAAGAAGTGGCCGACGTGGAGATCGACGACGACATCGATGAAGACCTCGACGACGACGACCTCCTGCTGGATGCCAACGACGACGAAGACGAGGATGAAGACGACCTTTGATCGCTAAAACCGCACCCACACCTGTGTACCCGTTTTTTCTTCCCGACCCTGTTGAACGCCGGCTTTTGCCGGCGTTTGTTTATTGGTTGATTGGTTGATTGGTAACAGCAACCTGCCAACGTTGGCCGTCTTTGCGAAGCGGATCGCGAAAACCCTCCCGTCCCCTCCAGAATCTTTTTAAACCGCATCGGCTGACCCCGGCGCTGTCAAACTGACCTGCAAAAAAGCGGAGCCCGTCCGCCGCTTTGACACCCCGGGCCGGATGAGCGCCCACCCGTGCTTGTAACTCCCGCCTGAGGTGCCGATAGGGAGCCTTTTTGGCGCCGTTTGGTGAAGCCTTTGCTAAAGAATCGGGCCGCAAGGCCATCTGGATTCAGCTTTGCAGTTAGGCGTGGACTGCGGAAAAAACTGCAGTTTCCTGCTCATGAAACGTTTGCTCTTCAAGCCCCGGAAAACGCAGGTTACCCAAGTAGAGCGGCCCTTGCCCTCACTGGCCGCCTGTATTGTCATGGACCTGCTGGGCATGGCCTCCTTTGGCATCCCTGTTCTTGGTGAGGTGGTAGACCTCATCTGGGCGCCGATCTCGGCTTCCATCTATTACCGGATGTTCGGCGGTAAGATCGGCATCCTGGGGGGCGCCTTCGCCTTCCTGGAAGAATTGCTGCCCGGTACCGACTTCATCCCGACGTTTACGATCAGCTGGTTCATCCAGTATGCGCGGCGCCGCAAAGCGCAGGTGTCCTACTACCCGGTTCGCTGATCCGCTCGATAAGCTTCCAGTCTTTATCAAAGACCAGAAAATTCGCTGCCGTTCCCGGCCCGATCGTTCCGAAGGCGCTCCAGCCAAAGACGCGGGCCGGGATCGTGCTGCACATACGTACCACCTCTGTTGCCGCAATGCCCACCTTTCGATAGAGGTTCTGAAACGCGTCGTTCATCGTGATGGCCGATCCGCTCAGGGTGCCTTCGCTGGTAAAATAGCCCTCCGCTGCATAACGGTGCCGGTAGAGGCCGCTACCGGATTCCGTCACCGCATCCGTGATGGCGAACAGGCGTCCGCCCATTGCCCGCTGCGCGATCTGCAGCGCGGCAAAATCCACGTGGTGCCCGTCGGGAATGATCGAGGCACAAACACCAGGGTGCAGCAAGCTCGCGCCCAGCAGCCCCGGCGCGCGGTGGTGCAGGGGGCTCATCGCATTATAGAGGTGTGTTACGGTACTGAACCCGGAATCAAACGCGCGCATCGACTGTGCGAAGCTGCCGTCGCTGTGGCCGGCGGAAAGGACGATGCCCGCATCGAGCAGCAGGCGCAGCACGTCGTCGCCGCACTGTTCGGGCGCCAGCGTGATGGTGCGGATGATTCCTTTACCGTAGGCCAGCAGCTCCGATGCCTCTTCGACAGTTGGCGGGTGAATGAAGGCAACCGGGTGTGCGCCGCGGCGCGCCGGGCTGATCCAGGGCCCTTCGAGGTGCAGGCCGCCGATCCCCTCGCCGCCTTCCTTCCAATAATTGCGCACGGCATCGATGCAGGCGCGCATCACTTCCGGGCTGTTGGTGGCCACGGTGGGCTGCACCAGCGCCGCGCCGCCCTGCCAGGAATGGTCGGCCAGCACGCGGAGCGACTCGCTGTCCGGGTACGCCGAAAACAAGCGCCCACCGGCGCCGTATACCTGCGCATCCACAAAGGCGGGCACGAGGACACACTCCCCGAAATGCCGGTGACCGGGTCCTTCCGCGAAAGTCGCCTTCGGCACCAAACCCGTCACCGCTCCCTCCCGCGTTTCGATCGCACCCGTGCGCCAGTCCGACCCATCGAATATCCGTGCTGCCGTGTAATACATCGCTTAAAGATAAAAGCGGTAGATCAGTTGACCGGTTGATCCATTAACCGGTTAATGGATTCTTTAATCCGCCGTATTGGTCATGATCGTTTGCATGCCGCTGAAGATGGCCTGCCACACGAGTCCGAAAAAGGTTTGCGTCATCAGGCGGCTGCGCTCTACGTTGCGGGCCACCGCCTCGTGCCCGTCGGGGGCCGGGTTGTCGTGCAGCAGCGTGTACTTGTTCACCAGCTTCGTCAGCAGCTTTTTTGTTTTGAGCAGGCCTGTCTCCTTGTCTTCCTTTTGCAGGATGAGGTAGAGGTTGCGGTAGCGCATGCCCACTTCGCCGCGGGCGGTGTATTCGTTGCCTTCGAGGCGGAAGCGCAGCTCCTGCAGGTCGAGCGACTGAAGGCGGATGCCGGCCAGCGGCTCGGCAAGCCCGTTGAGTTGCGAGGCCCGCACGTTGCGGATGTTGCCTTCCACGGCAAAGCGTCCTTCGGGAGCGGCGAGGAAAAAGGTAAAGCCCACATCCAGGGGCGAGCCGCCGAGGATGTTGCCCGTAGCCCGCACGCGGCAGGTGCTGTCGCGAAGGATGTCGGCAGGTATGTTGGTGAGGTTGGCCGCCACGATGTTGAGGCGACCGAGCGAAAGCGTTCCTTCTTCACCGCTCTTCTCCGAGCGTTCGGTATAGGATACAGAAGCGCCGCGCAGCGCCATGCCTTTTATGCGCACGTCGGTGCTGGCGTTTACCAGCAGCTGTTGCGGGTAGCGGCCCATTTTTCCCTCGAGGGTGGGCGGCAGCGTCTTATCTGTATAAATACGGATCGACGGCGTATCGATCAGCAGGCTGTCGGCTACGATGGCGTTGTTGCGCACGAATTCCTCCACGCGGAATTGCGTCAGGTCGAGGCGGGCGAACTCGATGGTGGTCATCTGCTGCTGCTTGTCGGTAGCGCTGTAAAAGCTTTCCTTGTCTTTCCGGGTGGGCTGCAGCTTGAAGTCGGTAATGCTCAGCAGGCGTTCTTCGGAGTTGTAGTCGATGGTGCGGGCCTTGAGCTTGGTGGCCGAGTCGGCCGAGCGGTATTTGAGGTCGAAAAAGTGGAGGCGCACGTAACGGCAAAAGCCGATGCGCTCGGGGTCAGCGGCGGCGGCGCTGTCGATGCGGATGTCGCGGATGAGGGCGGTGCAGGTGTCGAACTTCAGTTGGACGTCGCCGGTGTCGTCGGCATGGCGGTAGGCGAAGCGCACGCCGTCGAGCTGCAGCTTTTTCAGCACGATCGTGTTGATGTTGGGGCGGATCATTTTCCAGAGCGGCGGCCGGTCCCAGTTTTTGCGTTCCTCGCGCCCATTGCGCCATACCTCGATGCGGGCGTCCTGCGTCAACAGCTCGCCGATGCTCACGTTGCGCGCCAGCAGCAGGTTGAACACGTCTACGCCGCGCAGGTGCGCGTGGGGCATGTCTACCTGCAGCGTCAGCGGCGGCAGCCGCTTTTCGGCCAGTAGTTGCCGGTAGCGGTTGCTGTCCACCGCCACGTGCAGCCCGTTGATCTCCACGTGCCCCCCGAAGAGGGAGGCTTCGAGCTTATCCAGCCGCCAGGTGTAGAGGCTGTCGGATCCCTGGACGATGAGGACGCCGATGCGTTTTCGGAGAATGGGCTCCACGTAGCGCTCGGCGGCAACCGCAAAGGCCAGTAGCAGGAGCGCAAATGCGGAGAGGCCGCCGAGGAGCCAGCGTTTACGTTTGGAAAGGCGCATAAGGGCAACCGCTAAAAAGATCGTTCCCAGGTCCATCCCGACCTCCCCCCGGGCCCTCTCCGGGTGGAGAGGGGTGCCCCGCGGGATAGTTCTTTTTTTCGTGGCTGTTTTCGAATGGAAGAGGCGTGATGAAAACAAACGCGTAACAAGCAGAAACACGCTGTAAACTGACAAAAGCGCCGTGTAAATCTGCCATAGCAGCAGGTAAGATGTCGTAATCAGCCCGTAAAGGGATTTTTCCGACATGTAAAGGGACTGAATCAGTCGGTAACAGCATTGTTGCACTATGTCAATTGTCCCAATCAGCCCGTAACAGTATTTTTCCGACCTGTCAACTAACAAAAGCAGTCGGTAAGGTGACAGAAGCGCCGGGTAAGAGGCTGTTTCGGTGCCGTACCTTACCCGTAACCCCGCTCCGGTGCAGAGCGGGGATTTGTAATTACGATGTACGCCTATCGTACATCGACCAACAATAGGAACTCCTCCACAGAGGCACCCCGCTCCACCCGGAGAGGGGCCGGGGTAAAGGTCGGGTGAGGTCATCCCAGCACAAACCGGTAGCCGATTCCCTTGATCGTGATGATCTCGATGCCCGGGTCGAGTTTGAGGTAATTGCGCAGCTTGGTGATGTACACGTCGAGGTTGCGGCTGTTGAAGAAGGAATCGGAGCCCCAGAGCAGGTTGAGGATATCGCGGCGCTCCACCACGTCGTTGCGGTTCTGGTACAGCAGGCGCAGCAGCTCACTCTCGCGGTACGACAGCTTGCGCGTTTCCTGCGGATGGACGAGCGTTTGTCGCTTGGCGTTAAACACGTAGGCAGCGAGCTTCACGTCGTCCTGCTCAACGGCGGCCAGCGGGTGCCGCAGCACGTTTTCGATGCGTACGATGAGCTCTTCCATCGAAAAGGGCTTACGGATGTAGTCGTTGCCCCCGATCTTAAATCCATTGACCACGTCGGTGGCTTCGCTCTTGGCACTGAGAAAGATGATGGGCACTTCGGTGTTGCGGTCGCGGATGCCATCGGCGATGTCGAAGCCGTCTTTGTTGGGCAGCATCACGTCGAGCAGGCACACGTCGGGCTGCGTTTCGTCGAAGCGCTGCAGCGCCTGCCCGCCATCGCTTTCCAGCACTACTTCAAAGCCGCGCCCCTGGAGGGTTTCGCTTACGATCTTGGCCAGGAAAATCTCGTCTTCCACGTAGAGGATCTTCGGTGTCTTCATGCTGGGTTTTTAGGGAGGGTAATGATAAAGCGGCTGCCGCTGGGGCCGTTGGGCTCCACGCGAATCGTACCCTTGTGTCGGTCTACCACGTGCGACACGTAGCTGAGGCCGAGGCCGTAGCCTTTGGCATTGTGAATGTTGCCGGTGGGCACGCGGAAGAATTTTTCGAAAATGCGTCCCCGGTATTCCTCCGGCACGCCGATGCCGTTGTCGGTGACGCTGAGCTGCACCTTGTTGCCGGCCTCGCGTAGTGCAATGAGGATATTGGGCGTGCCATCGCTGTATTTGAGGGCATTGTCTACCAGGTTGAACAGCACGCTCACGAGGTTGAGGCGGTCGCCCTGCAGACGCGTGTCGCCCACCGCTTCCACGTTCACCGTAGCATGACGGCGCTCGAACTGGAGCCGCATCGAGTCGGTCACTTCCTGCACGAGGGCCTGCAGGTCGAGGTCTTCATACTTGAGCTCTATGGAGCGCTTCTCGAACATCGACAGCTTCAGTACTTTGTCTACCAGCAGCGACAGGCGCTGCAGCTCGTTGGCGGAAATATCGAGGTACTCTTTTGACTTCGACGGGTCCATGGAGGCATTGAAGCTGCGCAGCGCCTCGATGGCCACGCTGACGGTGGCGATGGGCGTTTTAAGCTCGTGGGTAATGTTGGAAATGAATTCATTCTTGATGTCGGCGAGGCGGCGCTGGCGGGCCAGGTTGCGGTACAGCACCCAGAAGGAAAGGGCGCAGAACAGTACGAGGAATACCGACAGGATGATGGCGCCGGAGATCTTTTGCAGCAGGTAGGGCAGCGTGTGGCCGAGCTCGAGCTGGTAGGTCACGGGGTTGCGCAGGCCCACCGTAACGCGGTTGGGCAGCGTGTCGCGGGCGCTGGGCGGAATGCGGGTAACGGTGAAGGGCACCGATAGGTTCTGCTGGCGCATGCGGCGGCCAAAGAGGCTGTCCACCTCGCGCAGGCGGATCGAGTCGCCGGGCGCCTCGGTATCGAACATCACCTGGAACAGGCGGTCGCGCTCACGAAAGCGGCGGCGGCGCTCCTGATCGAGGCTGTCGGAGCGGGGCCGTTCGTCGGGGAGCACCAGGGCGCGGCCGATGCGCGAGGAGTCGGCGAAGCGCTCGTGCACGAGGCGCTCGTTGAGCATCTGCACCATCCCCACGAAATTGGAGTCGGTGCTGAGGGCTAACCCGTGGGGGCCGGCATAGGAGCGTACGACCACCTTGTTGCCATGACCTGCGGCACTGTCCGGCCCCGAGCGGTCCACGCGGTCGAGGCGGATCTTGGAAGCCTGCAGCTGGCGCACGCTTTCGCGGAAGATGAAGTTGCTGCCGCGGGTGAGCGAGCGGCTCTCGCGCTGAAAAGCCTCGCTCAGCCAGTAATACTGGAAGGCGGCGATTCCCGCGATCGCCAGGAGCATCAGCAGGGGCATCCAACGCGTATTTTGAAAAAGACGCTGCATGGTAACAAATGTAGCTTCCAGAGTGGTGCCGCGCTTTGTTTACTTAACCTTATTTAACGTAGTTCCAATGCTCGTTAACAGCATTGCGAAGACGGGTCGTTTTATATTTGACGAAAGTTTTCGTATTACTAACGAGGCGCCGCCTCTGAAAAAAACCAAAAACCGGACGTATGAAAAAACTGTTTTTACCCTGGTGCCTGCTTCTTGCCGGCTGGGCGCAGGCCCAGCAGCAGGGCGCAAAGTCGGAAGTGCCCGCCCGGCGCGAAGGCACGGTAACGTATGAGCGCGTGTCGCAGATGCGCCGCCCCGCCAATCTCCCCGACGAGGTAGCGGCCCGCTTCCCGAAAGAGCGCACCGACGTGTTCGAGCTGCTGTTCAACGGCGACCAGTCGCTGTGGCGCTCCGCTCCAACCGCCGACGGCGGCGACCAGTCGGTCAGCACCGGCAACGGCAACTTCTTCGTGCGCCAGGGCCCGAATAACGAAGAAGCTTATTTCAATTTCAGCAAAGGCCAGCGCATCGACCGGCGCGAGCTGTTCGACAACGAATTCATCGTCATGGATACCATCGCCCGCCTGGCCTGGAAGCTCGGCGACGAAACGAAGGTGCTGCTTGGGCACACGGTGCGCAAGGCCACCGCACAGCGTATCGGCCAGCGCATGTCAATCTCCATGGAGAACGGCCAGATGAAGCGCACGCCCGTTACCGACACCTCGTCGATCGTGGCCTGGTACACGACCGACATCCCTGTAAGTGTCGGTCCGGAAGACTTCCAGGGACAGCTCCCGGGCCTCGTACTCGAAGTGGACGTAAACAGTGGCCGCCGGGTATACCGCGCCGTGGAGATCAGTCCGAAAGTGGCCGGCACGATCAAGGAGCCCAAGGGCGGCAAGCGCGTGACGCCCGCCGAGTTCCGGAAGGAATCCGATCGGCTGATGGAAGAAATGCGCGCCAATTTGCCCCCGGGCGCCAACATACGCATCCAACAGTAAGGATTTCAGATCTCGGATTTCAGATTTATGAAAAAGCCGCTCCCGTGGGAGCGGCTTTTTCATGACGCCATCGAATCAAAAATTTGAAATCCGAAATCTGAGATCAATCGGAGCTGGCCATCTCGTCGTCCTCGCGTTCTTTTTCGAACACCGAGAGGCTCACCTTCCATTCATTGTCTTCGAGCTGCAGCTGCACGCGCACGCGGAGCTTCTGGAGCTTTTCGGGCGGGCGGGCTACCGACAGGTCGCTGGTGGCGAAGGAGCGGCCCTCGTCGGGGGCGTCGTAGCGGCCTTCGAGGGTATATTGGTCTACCACGTAGCGAACGTTCATGCCTTTGAGCTGGCCGAAGGCCCACTTGTATTTTTTAGCCGCGGCGTCGAAATCCTCGGTGCGCAGCAGCACGGTCTGCCAGCTGAAGATGGCCTTTCCGCCGCTGCTGTATTCGGTGATGCTGCTCTCCGTGGCGCCTTCGGGCTTCACGCTCGACGCATATTCAACCGACTGGGGGCTGCGGTCGATGGTGCGGCCGCGCAGGGCCGAAAAATCGTGGGGGAAATCGGCTACCACCTTCTGGATATCGGCGCGGAACACAGAATTGCCGGGGATGTTGGGCTGGGCATGGGTGGTCAGGGCGAACAGGCTGGCACCCAACAGGGTGCGCAGGGAACGGTACTTCATAAGCAGGGATATTTCCACCAAAGTACAGCCGAAATTCACATTTTTTCCGTTTTTATCCACAAAACTTCCGTATCTTCCGAATCTTACAGTTTTCACCTTAAATCGTCCTACATGAAAAACAAGCAGATTGCCGACGTGCGTACGGAGATCAGGGTTTACGAAGCGCATTATAAACCTTCCCTCAACGTATTTCTTACGCTGCGCTCTATTATGGGCGTGTTGCTTTTCGGACAAACGACGGTAGCGCCCTCGCTCCGCCGCCGCAAGTAAGCCAGCGTATAACGATTGCCAAAGAATTAAGGGCCGCTCTTCCGAGCGGCCCTTTTGTTTATTGGTCTATTGGTTTAGCGGTAACGCCGGTTCTTCGGCGGCGTTACTTCCGACTTCCCACTTCCGACTTCCGACTTTACATCCCGATCCGCATGTTGTTCATGCTGCGCTGCATCGGTCGGGGCATGCTGAACATGTTCTTGCCCGCCATCTTATTGAGGTTGTAGGTGAGCGACAGCATGAAGAAGCGGCGCAGCACGTTGGTCTGCACGTCTTCCACGTAGTTGGCGCCGGTGTTGCGCGTGATGCTCTGGTTCTGATTCAGGATGTCGTTGACCGAGAAGCGGATCTCGGCCTGCTTGCTCTTGAGGAACTGCTTGGCCACCGATGCATTCCACATCGGGATGCTCTGGTTGTAGCCTGCGGCACGGCCGCTGTTTACATAGTAATCAAAGTCCGTGGCCACGATGAAGTTCTTCTTGAACGTGTAGCTGAAATCGAAGGAATATGTTTGCGTGAAGTAGTCGTTGTTCAGCGCGGGATTGCTTTCATAAGACACCTTGTTGTAGGCCAGCGCGCCGGTGAGACCGAAGTCGAGCTTGTCTTTGTAGTTGTAGTTGAAGCCCAGGCTCTGGTTGGCCATCAGCGTATGGTTGAAGTTGCGCACCTTGTACAGCAGGCTTACGTCGCGGTTGTACATTCCCATCGTGTTGAAGTTCAGGTTGAGGCCTTTGATCTTCTTCAGCGGCGCGCCGTATACGAAGAACAGCATGGCGTTGTAGGCGCCGCTGATGTTCACCGGGCGGATCAGCTGACGGGGCACGAGGTCGGCGGGGTTGATCTTCAGGCTGTCGATGCTGTTCACGATCTTGTTGCTCGTCTGCGTGACGCTCAGGTTCACCGAGTAGTATTTGAAGGACGTGAACTGGAACATGTTGTAGTTCAAGTTGAACGTATTCACAAACTCCTGGCCCAGCGACGGGTTGCCCGTGGTCACCTGCAGTGGGTTGCTGTAATCGGGCGCGTCCTGCAGCTGCGAGATGCCCGGCTGGTTGGTGCGGCCGCGGTAGTTGAAGCGCAGGTTTTTGTTGCGCGAAAAATTGTACTGGAAGTTGGCCGTCGGAAACAGGTTGGTGTACGACTGGCGATAGGTCGTGTCTTTATTTCCCTGCGCTTTGTAGCTGTGCGTACTCAGCTCGCTGAGCTGCACGCCCACACCTACCTGGAAGTTGTATTTGCGCTGCTGCACGCGGAAGTTGGCGCCGGCGCGGTTAGCCACGAAGGTGTTGGAGAAAGCATTCGTTTGCGGCGCGCTCACGATGTCGTGCTTGCCGGTGCCGGGGTTGAACAGCCAGGTCTGGCGGTCCGACTCGGAGTAATTGCGCGTATAGGCGTAGTTCAGCTCGAGGATCTTGTTGCGGCTGAGGGGCTCGGTGTACGAAGCGCTCGCCGTGTTGTTGAAGGAGCGCGTCTTCTGCGACGATTGCTGGTCCTGCACGATGGCGAAGGGCGCGAGGCCGTCGCGGTAATACGTGGTGGGTGCGTAGATGGAGCCGTTGCCGTCGCTTTTGTTGATGCTGCTGTTGAGGCCCACGGTGAGGGTGCGTCCGGCGCGGCGCGTTTTGTGGCGCCACAACAGGTTCTGGTTGATGTTCTGCCCGTCGCGTTCGCTGCTGTTGACGTTTTGCGCGGACAGTGTCGGCTTCAGCGGGCCGCCGTTCACGATGGCGTTTTGCACCGACGTATCGGAGGCATCGGTGGTGGAATGCTGCAGCGTAAAGCCCGGTGTGTAAAGCAGGCTGTTCATTGAATCGATGCGCCACTCGACGCGGAAGTTGAAGCGCAGGTTGCTGTTCTGGCGCAGCGACTGCGAGCGCGTGTCGGTGAAGTTGGTGGAGTCGATGCCGGGGAAGGGCTTGTCTTCGCGGTGCGTGAGGGTATAGCCGTTGTTGCGGGTATTGCTCCAGAACAGCGAGCCGTTGGCTTCGATACGGGGGCTCCAGGAGTCGCGGTAGTTGAGGCCGCCCGAAAGCGAGCGGGCGATGCCTGTGGCCGCCGTGCCGCCGCCCATGCCGGGAAGGCCGCGTCCGCTGACGGTCATGCCGCCACTACCCAGGAGACCGCCGTCGCCGCCGCCGCGCATCATGCCGCCGAAACCGCCCATGGCGCTCACGATATCATTGAAGGCAAAGCCCTGCTTGTTGACATTGTTGGCGGCGCCGATCACCGAGATCTGGCGGTTCCCGTTGAAGCGGTTGAAGCTTAACGAAGCGTCGTAGCGGTCGTTGCTGCCGTAGCCGGCCGTGGCCTTGCCAAAGAAGCCGTGTTTCTTGTCTTTTTTCAGCTTGATGTTGATGGCCTTGGCGCGGCTACCGTCGTCGATCTTGTTGAACTTCGCCTGGTCGCTCATGTCGTCGTATACCTGCACGCTCTCTACCATGTCGGCAGCGAGGTTCTTGGTGGCCAGCTTCGGATCGGTGCCGAAGAACTCCTTGCCGTCCACGTATACTTTCTGCACGTTCTCGCCCTGCGCTTTCACGGTGCCGTCTTTTTCCACCTGCACGCCGGGGAGCTTTTTGAGCAGGTCTTCCACGTTGGCGTTGGGCTTCGTTTTGAAGGCGCCGGCGTTGTATTCCACCGTGTCGCCCTTGATGCGGATCGGGGCTACGTCTTTTACCACCACCTCGTCGAGGGTCTTGTACTGCGTGGTCATCTTTACGTCGCCGAGGTCGGCCAGGGGCTGCGCGGCGGAAAGGGTGAAAGACTGCTTCAGGGTGGAGAAACCCTGGTACGAAACGAGGAGGTAGTAGCTGCCGAACGACAGGTTCTTGATCTCGAAAAAGCCCGTGTTGGAGGTGAGGTTGAACGACACCAGCGTGGAATCGGAGGCTTGCATCACCGATACGGTGGCTTCATCAAGTGCGGTGCGGGTGGCGGCGGTGCCATCGAGCAGGAAACCTTTTACGGTTCCGTTCTTCTGGGCGTAGGCGGCCACAGAAACGAGGAGCATCAGAATGGATAAGAACTTCTTCATGCGTCAGTCCGGTTTTTGGTTCTACGAAGTTATTCGCACGTTTGATCGGTACGTGTTAAATAAGGTTAAGGCGCGGATGAATGGTAGGAACGCCGGGATTGGAGCGACGAAAGCGGTGCCGGGAGGCCTCCTGCAGGGGTGGGCGCTGCTGTGCGTATGGTCCTGCGTAACGGAGGAGTTTGCTTCGTTTCACCCGCGATGACGGCCGCTGGCCGTCGCTGGCGCCCGCAACGGGAAACCGGAAACCGGCTACCGGTCACTTCTCGCCCCGCGGCTCAGGATTTGCCGTACCTTACCTCTAAACCCTTCGCCATGAATCCACCGCTCCAGGCCGCCTTTTTCGATGCCTGCCGCCGCAACGACCGCGGGGCCGCCGAGCTCCTGCTTGCCGAAGACGCCGGGCTGCTCAACGCCCCCGACGGGCGCGGCTTTACCCCGCTGATCCTCGCCGTGTACAACGATGCCCCCGACGTGACGGCCCTCCTGCTGGAGCGCGGCGCCGACGTGGACGCCACCGATGCCGCGGGCAACACGGCCCTCATGGGCGTTTGCTTTAAAGGTTACCCCGCCCTCTTTCACGACCTGCTCGGTGCCGGCGCCAACGTACACCTGCGCAACAGCAACGGCGCCACCGCCCTCACCTTCGCCGCCACCTTCGGCCACATCGGCTTCGCCGAGGCCCTGCTGCAACGCGGCGCCTCCGTGCTGGTGCCCGACGCCCGTGGTAAGAACCCCATCGACCACGCGATCATCCAGGAAAACGAACCGATGGTGGAGCTGCTGGTGCGCTACCTGCCCAAAGAGGAAGAGCCGGCTCCCTGACCAGAGTAGATGCCGGCCGAAAAACCAGGGCACTTTGGGCACAATAAGGAAACCGCCGCGCTTACTTTTGCAGCCATGAAACACCGCCTCCCGGTCCTGGGAGCCCTGCTGGCCGCCACCGCCGCCGGGGCGCAGGACAAGATCGTGCTGCAGTTACAGAACGAAGTTCAGAAATCAGCACCCTTTACCACCGACAGCACGCGTACCTGGAAGCGCGGCGGCCTCTACCACCTCAATTTCACCCAGGGCACCCTCAACAACTGGGCGGCCGGCGGCGACGACTTTTCGCTCGCGATCACCACGTCGCTCAACCTGTTTTCCTTTTACAAGAGCCCGCGCCACGCCTGGGACAATACCCTCGACTTCAGTTTCGGCTTCGTACGCAGCTCCTCGCTGGGCAGCCGCAAGAACGACGACCGCCTCGACTTCCTGTCGAAATACGGCTTCGTAATGAACCCGCACCTCAACCTGGCCATGCTGTTCAACTTCCGTTCCCAATTACTGCGGGGCTACAGCTACAGCGGCGACGAGCGGAGCTTGTCGTCCACGTTCCTGTCGCCGGCCTACGTGCTCAGCTCGGTGGGCCTCGACTACAAACCCACAAAGCACCTGTCGATCTTCGTGTCGCCGAGCACGGTGCGCTGGGTGATCGTGAAAGACGATACGCTGTCGGCCAAAGGCCTGTACGGCGTGGCGCCGGGGCGGCATGGAAGCGTGGAAGTGGGCGCCTTCGCCACCGTCAACTACTGGAAAGACCTGACGACGCACCTCAATTACAAGGGCCGCCTTGACCTGTACAGCAACTACCGCCACAACCCGGAGAACGTGGATGTGTATTTCACCAACCAGTTTTCGGTAAAGCTCTGGAAGGTGCTGGCGGCCACCTGGAACCTGGATCTTATTTACGACGACGACGCCCGCGTGTTCGGTGCTGAAAAGAACCGCCCGGCGCTGCAATTGAAGTCGCTGCTGGGGATCGGCCTGCAGGTAAAATTCTGAATGGACGCGCCCCTTCGTCGGGGTCATTAACCTTATTTATCGGCGTCATTAACCTTATTTAACGGCAGAAGGGGGCCGTTTACCACCCTTTTGCCACCCGATTACCCGGTATTCATTAATTTTAAAGCCTATATTTTTTAACGTTCCAAACACTCTCTGCTTTGAAAAAGTTTACTCACTTCTTTCTGGGCCTGCTTCTGCTGGGATCGCTCGGCGCGCAGGCACAGCGTACGCGTGCAACAGAAACCAAGAACCCCAGTGTAATACGTTGCGGTACCGAGGTTGTGTTGCAGAAGCAACTTCAGGACCCTGCCTTCCGCGCCGCCTATGAGGCCCACCAGCTCGAGGCCGCCCCTGCCGGCACAGCCCGCACGTCCACCCTCAGCGGCCCGGTAACCATCCCTGTAGTGGTGCACGTGGTGCTGTCCAACCCCTACATCATCACCGAAGCGCAGGTGGATGCCCTCCTGGCGCAGCTGAACCTCGACTTCTCGGGCCTGAACCCCGATAGCGCGAACGGTTCGAACTTCTATTCCAGGCGTGGCCACTCGCAGATCCGCTTTGCCCGTGCCCGCCGCACACCCACGGGCGGCTTCACCACCGGCCTTGAGCGCAAGGCCGGCAACATCGAGATCCTCACCCAGACGTTCCAGCCCATCAAGCACGCCAGCTACGGCGGCCTCGACCCCTGGGATGTGACCAAGTACTACAACATCTGGGTAGGCTCCTCCCCCGACCTGCTGGGCATCGCCCCCACGATCGGACCCGGCAACCAGACCGAGACGCAGTTCAGCTCCGTCGGCATCGACGGCGTGTGCATCGACTACACCGTATTCTCGAACGGCTGCTTCTCCAACAGCAGCTTCAACAAGGGCCGTACGGCCACCCACGAGATCGGTCACAACTTCGGCCTGTTCCACATCTTCTCGGGTTGCGCCGCCGGCGCCGACTTCGGGCAGATCAGCAACGGCACGCTGCCGGCGAACCTTTTCGGCGCTTCCGCCGACGACACCCCCGGCCAGGTGAATGAGACCTCGGGCTGCCCCACCGGCAACCAGTCGTCGCAAGGCTGCACGCTGGCCCAGGCGCCCAACCCGCCTGGCCGTATGTACCAGAACTACATGGACTACACCAACGACGCCTGCTACTCGATGTTCACCACCAACCAGGTGGCCCGCATGGAGTGGGTGCTCGAAAACCGCCGTGCCGGCTACCTCACCTCCGACGGTGCCCTCGCCCCGGCTGGTACGCCTGCCCTCGACATTGCCCCCGCCCGCTTCATCAACCCCAACGGCATCCTGTTCGACAACACCGCCTGCAGCGCTTCGGGCTTCTCCGTTCCGGTTTGCGCCGGCCCGCTGACTCCCCGCGTGGAAATCAGCAACCGCGGCAACAGCACCATCACCTCGCTTACGGTCAGTGTGCAGGTGAACAGCGGCACGCCCCAGTCGATGACGGTCAACGGCCTCAACCTGACCTACGGCAACAGCACCGTGGTCACGCTCCCCACCGTTACCCTCGTTAATGGCACCAACGTGATCAAGGTGACGACCTCCAGCCCCAACGGCAGCACCGACGGCGCCACCGCCAACGATGCCATGAGCACCACGCTGAACCTCGGCACGGTAGCGGCACCGCTCGTGGAAGACTTCCAGGGCGCTTCGTTCCCCTCCGACAAGTTCAACATCGTGAACCTGCACGGCGACACCACCTGGCGCAAGGCCAACGTTGGTGCCGGCGGCAGCAACGCTTCGGTGATGATCAACAACTTCGAGAACTCCAACAGCGGCACTACCGACGAACTGCGCTTCGTACCCACAACGCTGGTGCCCGGCGCCGACTCGCTGGTGATCTCTTACGACGCCGCGTACAAGACCTATGTGGACGCCACCTCCGGTGATGAGTTTTCCGACACCCTGAACGTGCTGGTGAGCAACAATTGCGGCACGAGCTTCACCCGCGTCGCCCAGTATGCCGGCGCTTCCCTGATCACTGCTCCCGGCGACGATACGTACTTCATCCCCACCGCGGCGCAGTGGCGCCGCACCCGCCTCGCGGTAGCCGGCACCTTTGCTACCGGAACCGTGGAAGTAGCGCTGCAGAATAAGACCGACTACGCCAACAACCTGTACCTCGACAACATCAACATCCGCAGCGCCTGCCGCGTAACCACCTTCACGGCACAGCCCGCCAGCTCGCAGGCCGTTTGCGCCAACGCACCGGTGACCTTCTCGGTAACCGCTGCCGGCAACGCCAGCCTCACTTACCAGTGGTTCAAAGGCGCGAATGCCATCGCCAACGCCACGAGCGCCACCTACACAATCAACGCAGCAACGGCCGCCGACGCGGGCTCGTACTACGTGGTGGTGCGCAACGCCTGTGACGAAACGGTGCGCTCCAACGACGCCCTGCTGATCGTAAACACGGGCGGCGCCTGCGGCGGAACGGCCGTGAGCAGCGTCAACGCCGACGTTCAGAACATCGTGCTGATGCCGAACGCCGTCCGCAACACCGCCAAGCTCCGCGTTACCGTTGCCCGAGCCACCAAAATCGAGTGGAAAGTGATCGACGCCGCCGGCCGCATCGTGAAGCGCTTTACCCAGCAGGCTCCTGCCGGCGAAAGCACCATCAACTTCGACGGCAACGGCCTAGCCACAGGTTCCTACCAGCTGGTGGGCGACACCAACAAGGGCAAGACCACGACGCTGAAGTTCGTTCGCCTCTGATTTTTTCAAAGCAACCATATACCAGGGCCGCCCTTTCGGGCGGCCCTTTCTTTTTGCCCATCGATCGGCGCAATTCACCCGGCACTTATCGCAACTCGTGAGAGATGGTCGTTACCGCTCGCACCGGTCGGTCGAATATTGTGCAACAAAACCAGGAATAACCATGAAACGCACCCTCTTTGCCGCCACCGCGCTGGCAGCCCTCAGCCTCACAGCTTGCAAGAAAGACAAGGACAACGAAACAACCGGTGGTGGTACGCCGGCGCAGCAGTACCTCAAGAAGTTTACCGAAACCCAGAACGGCGTGGCCACAGTCTTCACCCTGACCTACGACAACCAGCACCGCCTGCTGAATTTCAAGAACGCCGACAACAGCGAGACCACCGCGTTCACTTACGATGCGGCCGGCAACCTCGTTAAAGTGGAGGAGACCGAACCGAACTTCTTCAACGTGTATACTTACACCTATGCCAACGGCAAGCCCGCCACCGCCACCTTCAAGAGCTGGCAGCGTGCGGCCGGTCAGCCCGACCAGCTGTTCGAAGACGATGTGCTGACCTACACGGTGACGAACAACCGCGTGTCGGCCATCCACCTCGAAATGCTCCAGGATGGCGATGAAGCCGACTTCAACCTCACCTACAATGCCGACGGCGAGCTGGCTGAAGCGCGCGACGGACAGGGCTTCTACAAGGCCAACTTTACTTACGGCACGCACAAATCGGCGTTCCCCTCCATCTCCCCCTGGATACTCGACCAGGCCGGCTTCTCGCTTCTCTTTTATACCCGCCATGAGCTGCTCAGCACCGCCTACGACTTCCCCGGCACGGCGCTCGACCGCACCGAAACGACCACCTACACCTTCAATGCCGCCGGCTATCCCACAACGGCTACAAGGGGCTCGGTAACCACTACGTTTGAATACCAATAAGCACGACATTTTTTTCTCATAGGACAGAAGGACGGCCCCTGCTTTTGCGGGGGCTTTTTGCTTCCTACCTTTAAAGATCATGAAACAGCGCTTTGTCCTCCTGCTCGCTTTCCTTCAGCTCGCCGCAGCCGCCGTTGCCCAGCAAACGCTCACGCCGGCACAGTATCGCGAAGACTTCGATGCGTTGTGGACGACCGTGCAGGAACAATACGCCTACTGGCCCGAAAAAAAGACCGACTGGAATTGTGTACGCGAACGCTACCGCCCGCAGCTCGATACAATACGCAGCAGGTATGCCTTCACGCTCTTCCTGGAAAGCGTGCTGCGCGAGCTTACCGACCAGCACATGAGTCTCAACACCAACACGGCTGCCTCGTACCGCCTCGTGCCCACTGGCGCCGACATCGCCCTCCGCCTGAGCGGCGACCGCGCCTTTGTGTCGGAAGTGCGCCCGCGCAGCGGCGCCGAAAAGGCCGGCGTCCGGGCGGGCATGGAACTCATGGGCGTGAACGGCCGGTCGCCGGGAGATGCAATAAGCCCGTTGCTTCCCCAATGCCTCAGCGCCCCCGACAGCGCCGCCCGGCTCTATGCGCTGCAGCTGCTGGCCGCAGGCATCCACCGCGACCCACGCTCACTGACACTGAGCGATGGACACGCGCTGCACCGGGGCCTGCGGCCCGACAGCCTCGTCAACATCGATACGCTCGGCTATGACGGACTTTTGGAGCACCGCATCCTGGAAGGAAATGTAGGTTACATCGGGCTGCACAACAGCCTCGGCGACGAAGCCCTCATCCCCGCCTTCGACTCTGTGCTGAACGGGCTGATGAACACCCGTGCCCTCATCATCGACCTGCGCGAAACGCCAAGCGGCAGCACCAGCACCGTGGCCCGCGCCATCATGGGGCGCCTGCTGCAGCGCGAAGGTTACTACCAGCGCCACGAGCTCCCCGCCGACAGCGGCCGCTGGGGTGTGAAGCGGAGCTGGGTGGAAATTGTGGTGCCGCGCGGAAAAGCATACACCCAACCCGTGGTGCTGCTGGTAGGCGCGTGGACAGGCAGCATGGGCGAAGGCATCGCCATCGGGCTGCACGGCCTGCACCGGGCGGTGCTTTTCGGCCACGCGATGGCAGGACTCAACGGCGCCATCTATTCTTTCCGGTTGCCCAACAGCGGCATCGGTTACAGCGTTTCCGCCGAGCGGTTGTACCACATCAACGGCACACGACGGGAGCTATTCCACGACATACGTCCCGTGCCCGACAGCCGCCCCGGCTTCGACGGCGGCCTCAGCGCCGCGGTTCGTTTCCTGACCCGCAGTGCGCGTTGAGCACTTTTCTCTGGCACAGATTTTATAACGGATACCGGGAATAAACGCATTGTTATGGCAGAACTATTGGTACAACGGAAGAAGCGCTCGGTATTACCCTGGGTGATCCTGCTCCTGCTGGTCGCCGCCCTCATCGGTTGGCTCGTATGGCGCAATCAGCACGTATCGTCGGACACGACGCCGGCGCCCAACAACACAACCACGACGCAGCAAGCGCCCGACAACGGCGCGAACCGCAACCCGTGAGAAACGTGACGCGTGAGCCGTGAGCAGCGTCGCACGCCGACCACAAACAATAAACTTCAAATCACAGCATCATGGCTACAGATAAAAAGCGCCTCCAGGAATTCCGGGGCTCCGGTTTTGAAATGGTAAAAGGCCAGCCCGACATCCACGGCTGGCAGGTCATCAGCAGCGATGGACAGCGCCTGGGTAAAATCACCGAGCTGATCATCGATACCGTAGCGCAGCGCGTGCGTTACGCCGTGGTGGCCCTCACCGACAACAAGGTGCTGCAGCTCGAAAAGCGTACCGTTTTGGTGCCCATCGGCTTTGCCCAGCTGCACCCCGCCGACGACAGCGTAATTCTTACCGGTGTAACGCCTTACCAGCTTCGGGCCCTGCCCCGCTATGACCGCACGCACCTCGGCCCCAAGTCGGAGATCGACATCAGCCAGGTGTTCGGCCGCGAGCACACGTCGCTGGGCAGCAACGTCGGTGGCGAAGATCTCGATCAGAGCTTCTACAACCACGAGCACTTCGACGACCGCCGCCTGCACCGTGCGCCGGCACAACCCATTGCCCCGCAGCCGGCACGCCGCGAGGCCGAAGAGCTCCCGGCGAGTCACCTCAGCAGCGATGATGCCGAGGCGATACGCCGCCGCCACGAGCAAAATCTCCGCGACGAAGAAGAAGCCCGTCGCAAAGGATTGCTCTGACCTTCTTTGACCAGAAATACAAATGGGTCCTGCCGCCGGCGGGACCTTTTTTGTGCCCGCCAGCGGTGGCCTTCGTACCTTCCTAGCGTAAACCCTTAAACGATGCGCATTACCCTCACCCTGGCCGCCGCGCTCGCGCTGCTGGCCTCCTGCTCCAAGAACAACAACGACGAAACGTCCGCCCGCACCGGCCCCAACGTTACTGCCGCTTCGCTGTCGCAGCAGTTCACCACCGGATCTTCGCTCGTATATGCCCGCTATACCAGCAATGTAGCCGCTATCGTACCGGCAACCGGCGCCGGGCAGACCTGGAACTTCAGCAGTCTCAGCGGCGGCATCAACGACACCATGCGCCTGGTGGCCGCTGGCAACAGTACCTTCCCCAGCGCTACCTATGCGCGCGAGCAGGTGGTCGACTTCGGCGTGGGCGGCAATACGCAGCCCATCAGCATCCGCACTTTTTATGAAGTATCGGCCAACGGTTGGACGGAGTTGGGCCGCTCCCTGCCCGCGGTGACCTTCAACATCCCCGCTACGGCCACCATCGCCTTCAATGCGCAGAGCAACGTGTATACACCCAACCGGCTGCCGCTTACGCCCCCGCTGCCGGCCTACGACGGCGACTCGGTCACCTTTACCTCGGCGCTCCAGGAAAGCGGCACCGTCACGGCGCCCACCTTCCTGCCTTTTCCCGCACCGGTTTCGATGAAGAATACCTACACGGGCAGCGTTAAGGTGGTGGGCAGCGGCTCCCTGCAATACCCCGGCTCCGCTGCGGCTGTCAATGCCGTGCTGATCCGCCGCACCTACACCCGTACCGCCAACTTCCTGCTCAACAACACCACGCCCGACCCGGCCCTGCTGGGCATGCTGGGCATCGTGGACGGGCAGCAGACCGCCGTGGTAGCCTACGATTTTTACGGCCAGGGAACGGAAGGTTACCTGGGCAGCATTTACCGTGAAAACGGCACGACGCTGTATGCATACTTCCGCAAATGAACCCTGAATCTTTTAGCGAAGCCCCTCCGAAGCGAGGGGCTTTTTCGTACAGCCCGGTAAAGCGACTCCAATGCGAGGGGCGTTTATTGATGCTGAAAGCTGGCCCCGATATGAGTGCATTTTTATCGACTTGAAAGCTGGCTGTCCAGCCCGGGCGCGTAGCGCCCTGGCTTTTTATTGCCTCGGGCTTCAGCCCGAGGCGCACTGATGAAGCGGGGAAGTTGCGGCGCGTAGCGCCGCCACTTTATCCATCGGGCTTTAGCCCGATGTGCCTTGCAGCTGGGGAAAAAAGCAGTAAATCCTGTTGCTTTCCCCATGGAAATCCGGCACCGGCGCAGGTAGCTTTATCCAAAACACACCTATGTCCAACACCTGGAAGCAATCGGCGGTACACGTCGTCTTCGCCCCCAAATACCGGCAGGCCTTACTCCTCCCCTCCATCCGGGAGCATGTGGAAAGCCACATGGCCGGCAAGATCGATGGCATGGACCATCAACTGATGGCCATTTATGCCATGCCCGATCACGTGCACCTCCTCATGGCCATATCGATGAACATGGCGCCGGCCATGATCATGCAGGTGATCAAGGGCGAAACGGCGCATTGGATCAATGGGCAGAAGTTGCTGCCCGCGCATTTCGAATGGCAGCGCGGCTACCGCTGGTTTCATATTTCCGCCGACCGCGTGCCGGTGGTGGCGCGTTATATCCGCCGGCAGCCGGAGCATCATGGCCAGGAGCGATTCGTCGACGAGGACCAGCGGCTGATGCGCGAACAGGGCGTCGACTTCGATCCGCAATATGGCTTTCACGAGCCCCTGTGAGCCCCGGGGCTAAAGCCCCGGGCAATAAAAGGAAAGGGCGCTACGCGCCCGGGCAGGGGAAAGGAGCCCGTGCAAAAAGCACTTTCCACAACGAGTGATCCATTCGAACTAAGCTCCAATACCAAAGGGCTCGCATAGCGAGCCCTTTGGTATTTTTTCCGTGTATTCCGTGCTTTCCGGGAGCCTTAACTGAACAAGTATTCCACATCCTCCCGGCTCAGGCTCTTCACAAACGACGCATCGTCGGCAATGAGTTCCTTTGCGAGAATGCGCTTGCGCTCCTGCAGCTCCATGATCTTGTCTTCAATGGTATCCTTACAGATCATGCGGTAGGCGAAAATGTTCTTCGTCTGCCCGATGCGGTGCGTCCGGTCGATGGCCTGCTGCTCCACGGCGGGGTTCCACCACGGATCCACGATGTATACGTAGTCGGCGGCGGTGAGGTTGAGGCCCACGCCACCCGCCTTCAGCGAGATGAGAAACACGCGCACCTCGTCGTCTTTCTGGAAGCTTTGGATCGCCTTCTCGCGGTCGGTGGCCGACGTAGAGCCGTCGAAGTATTCGTAGCGGATGCCCAGCTTGTCGAGCTTTTCGCGGATGAGGGCCAGCATGCCCAGGAACTGCGAGAACACGAGTGCCTTGTGGTGGCCGATGTTCTCATCGATCTCGCGGGCCAGCTCATCGAGCTTGATGGAATGGTTCTCGAACTTCTCCTCTTCGTTGAGGATCGCCGGCGAATCGCAGATCTGCCGCAGCTTCATGAGGCCCTGCAGGATGGTGAACTGCGACTTCTGAATGCCCTGCTCCTCGATGGTGCCGAGGATGCGGGAACGGAAGTCGTTGCGGTAAGCATCGTAGATCTTGCGCTGCTCGTCCTCCATTTCGCAAAACAGCACCTGCTCGGTCTTCTCCGGCAAGTCCTTGGCCACCTGCTCCTTCGTGCGCCGCAGGATGAAGGGATACAGGATCTTCTTGAGGTGCTCCTTTTGCTCGGCCTCACCGAACTTGTCGATGGGAATAGCAAACTCCTGGCGGAAGAATTCCATCGTGCCCAGCATGCCGGGGTTGAGGAAGTTCATCTGCGCATAGATATCAAAGGTGTTGTTCTGCAGCGGCGTACCACTCATGCAGATGCGGTGCTTCGCCGGCAGCAGCGCCGCGGCTTTAGCCACCTTGCTCTGCGGGTTCTTGATGGCCTGCGATTCGTCGAGCACGGCGTAGTCGAAGCCGATGGACGTGAAGGTCTTGATGTCGCTGCGCAGCGTGCCGTAGGTGGTGATGATCACGTTGAACTGCTTCAGTACCTCGGGGTCGCGGTGACGCTGCGGGCCGTGGTGAATGTGGTACGTCAGCGCGGGGGTGAACTTCTTGATCTCGTTCTCCCAGTTATAAATGAGCGTGGTGGGACAAACCACCAGCGCGTGCATGTCGGGGTTCTGGTCGTGGTAGTGATGCAGGAAGGAAAGGGCCTGCACGGTCTTACCCAGACCCATGTCGTCGGCGAGGATGCCGCCCCAGCCCACTTCGTTGAGGTAATTGAGCCACTGGAAGCCCGCCGCCTGGTAGGGACGCAGGATCGGCTTCAGGTGCGCCGGCGGCTCCACCTCGCGGATGTGGTGGTTCTCGCGGATGCGCTCGTACTTTTCTTCCAGTTGGATCTCGAGTTCTTCTTCATCGCGGTTCTCATAGAGCTCGTCGATCACGCTCAGGTGGTAGCGCGACAGCTTCAGGCTGTTGGTCTTGCCTTCGCCTACGCGGAACAGCAGCGAATACTTCTTCAGCCATTCTTCCGGGAGGATGCCGAGCGTGCCGTCATTCAGTTGTACAAACTGCTGCTTGTTGGCGAGCGCCCGCTTTACTTCCGCTACCGACACGCGCTGGTCGCCGAAGAGAATGTCCACCTTGGCGTCGAACCAGTCGGTGTTGGAGGAGATGTAGATATGCGTTTGCGGCTTGGCGGTGTTGAAGCGGAAGTTCTTTAGCTGCTCGAAGCCGAACACGGGCACCTTGGCTTCCTGCATCGCATCCACGAAGAGGAAGAACCAGTTGTTCTTGAGCACTTCGGTACCGCGCAGGGCGAGGGCGGCGCCGTCGTCGTAGTCGATGAAGTTGGAGTGGAGCGCGCGCACCTTTTCCATAAAGCGGCCTTCGGCGGGGCGGTTGCGGTGCACCACTACTACCTTCTCGCCAAACGGCACCACGAGCTCGTCGCGGTCGTTGCCGCGCGTGTCGAAACCCTTGTAGTTGAATACGGGGCTGAACACGAGGTAGTCGCCTTTTTCCTGCAGGTACAATTTCACGTCGGGCTCGCCGTCCTTCACTTGGTCTACGAGGCTGTTGTCGAAGTCCACCTTGTATTCGCGCGCCAGCGGCAGCACGATCTTTTCGAGCGTTACGGGCCAGGCGTCCTTCTTCACCTGCATGACACCGGTGGGGAGGAATTGCTGGGCCACGGCGGCGGCTTCGTTGTTGAGCCAGAAGTACAGCTCGCCGTTGTAGCTGAAGAACAGCGGCGTAGGCGCCTCGTTGTCGGCGAGGCCGAAGGCCACCGACTCGGGCTTTACGTAGCAGTCGATCTCGTAGCCTTTGCCCTGCGGCGCCACGGCAAACTGCGGCACCAGCGGCACTTCGTGAAAGGTCACCTTTTCGAGGTTGGCCGTCTTGAAGGTCTTGCCCTTGGGCAGTAGAAATACGGGGGCGCCGCCAAACTCCTGCGCCAGCTTGCGGAGGCGCGGCAGCATGTATTCATCGATGAGCGCCTTTGTTTCCGCGGGCAGCTCCTCGCCCTCGCTGTGTACGATGTTCTCCCAAAAACCGGAGAACGGCGAGTTGCGGTTGAGGTATTTATTGAGCTCGCCCTCCTGCAGCTTGCGGGCTACGGTGATGAGCGTGCGGTCGGCTTCGTTGTAGGGCTCGAGGTCGATGTAGCGGCCCAGCTCGAGCTTCTCCACGCGGCCGCCGATGGCGCCGTCGGCCAACTCGCCCTCCACGAGGTCGATGCTGAACCAGGGGTAGCTCGTTTTATTAGAGTTGAACACGATGCCCAGGCCTTTTTCGGGGCCCGCCTTTTCGGGGGCAATGCGTTCAGGCTCGGGTTCCGCTACAGCCACCGGCTCGGGTCGGCGCGGTGCGCCCAGCTCGGGTGGCGCCACGCGTTTGATGGTCGGGTCGAGCACGCGGAGGTAGGGCTTGCCTTCCTTGTAGGTAAATTCGAATTTGCCCGAAAGGTCGTCTTTGAGCGAATAGCCATAGAGTTCCAGCAGCTTGTTCTTTTCCTTATCCCAGTTGCGGATGGAATCGAAATAGTTGGTGCCGCCCTTTGCGTGGAGGTGGAGAAACACGATGACCTTAGGCAGGCACAGCGGGTGGTCGGTGTCCACGTAATCGGAGCTCGTGTCGAAGGTGCGCTCCTCGTTGCGGCGGATGCCCACGCGGAAGGTCTCGTCGCCGATGGTCACCTGGGCTTTCACCACTTCGTCCACGGCGCTTTCAATGACGGGCTTTTGGGTTTTGAGGTATTCCTCGGCTTCCTGGAACACTTCGGGCGAAGAGAGCAGGCGGATGGTTTTCACCTCGATCGCCTTCATCTTGGCCACGGTATGCGCCTGGTCGTAGGCATGGTCGCCGTTGAGCAGGAGGCCCTTGTCGAGCAGTTCCTGCAGGCGCAGCAAGGCGGCCACTTCGTGGCGGCAGATATCGCCGAGGTTGTAGGGGCAGGTGCAGCGCACCGAAAGTGCCTTCGGATCCTTGTACTGCTGCACGAAGACCTTGTAGTAGGTGGAATAGCTGTCGTCTTTAACCCGGAACGTGGCCGAGCCAAAGAGTTCATCATGTTCTGCCAGGTCCACATAGCCGATCGCATGGATTTTCTTCCCCCTACGGATCACCTCTTCACTTCCCTGCGTATAGATGTATTTCAGTAGATGCGGTAATGCCAAAATTCTGATTTAGGGTTCATTCGCACGGCCCTTTTCGCATCGCCGAAACGTCCGGCATTCGAAATTGGGCAATTGGCAAAAGTAAAGGAAAAAGTACGGGATTACCTGAGCTTCAGGGATATTTTCGGGTTAAATCGTGAGGCGTGAAGCGTGAGCCGTGAGCGGGTGCAGGTTGAACCGAAAGCGCCGCTTGCACGACGGACGGAGGCCTTTATTTGAGAGCGGCCTCGTTCGCGGGCGAACGGGACCTCACGCCTCACGCCTCACGTCTCACGCCTCACGTTGATCGTCCCCGCTACCCCTACCTCTTCCCGGAAGCGCTCATCGTGCGACACCACGATCAGCGTGCCTTCGTAGTCGCGCACGGCGGCGGCGAGAATCTCGGTGTTGCGGAGGTCGAGGTTGTTGGTGGGCTCGTCGAGCACGATGAGGTCGGGGGCGCCGTCGGCGATGTTGAGGCAGCAGAGGGCCAGCCGCATCCGCTCGCCGCCGCTGAGGGCTGCGCAGCGCTTGCCGCTGTCGGCGGCACCGAACAGGAACCAGTCGAGCCGGGTGCGCAGCTCGTGCTCGGGCAGGGCGTGGCGATTGAACCGCTGCGCCTGTTCCAGCACCGTACACGTTTCATCCAGCAGCGAATAGTGCTGGTCGATGTACACCGACCGCTGCACCGATCGCTGCAGGCGGCCGCCCGAAGGCTCCAGTCCGCCCAACAGCAGGCGCAGCAGCGTGGTCTTGCCCGAGCCGTTGGGTCCTTCGATCGCAAGGCGCTCGCCCGAGCCGATGCGGAAGGTCAGGGGCGCCCACAGCGGGCGTCCGTCGATACGGTATTGCAGGTCTTCGGCCACGAAGAGCGTCTTGCCGCGGTGCAGGGCCGAATCGGAAAAGCGCAGCTTCATCCGGTCGCGGTCGGGCACGGCGGCGCGGAGGGCGTCCACCTCGCGGCGGATGGCATCCACCTTGCCGCTGTGCACCCCCTGTGCGCGGGCGGTGCTGTTCTGAGCGGCGTTGCGGAGGTTGTTGATCACGATGCTGGGCAGGCCCGCTTTGCCCGAGCTCTTTTCCGCGCGGGCATCGCGCTTTGCCTGCCGCTCGGCCATGGCGCGGGCCGCAGCTTTTGCCTTGCGCAGCTCCTTTTCGCCGTGCAGCAGGTCTTCTTCCAGCGCCGCGTCGGCGCCGGCTTTTTGCGCCGCGTAAAAGTCGTAGTTGCCGCCGTAGGCCGTCAGGCCCTGCGGCCCGAGCTCGTAGGTGAGCGGCAACTCGTTGAGGAGGGCGCGGTCGTGGCTCACGACCAGCAGCAGCGAGCGGGTGGAGCGCACCCAATCGTACAGCAGGGCACGTCCACCGGCGTCGAGGTGGTTGCTTGGTTCGTCGAGCAACACTGTTTTTGGGTCGGCAAACGCAAGCCCGGCGAGGAAAACGCGTGTTTTTTGCCCGCCGCTGAGGGCGCCGAGGAGGGTGCCGGGAGCGAGGCCGGGCAGCCCCCAATGGTCGAGGGCGGCGCGGAAGCGCTCCGCTACCGTCCAGTCGTCGTCGAGGCGAACGAGGGCCTCTTCCACGTTGCGGCCGGCGAGCACGTCGGCCAGGGCCCCGAGCTTTTCGGCGGCGCCGAGCACTTCCGCCACGGTCTGGCCATCGAAGGAGCCGAGGTGCTGGGGCACGTACCAGTGCGATCCGTCCACGCGGGCGCTGCCGCCGCTGGGTGCTTCGGCGCCGGCGAGGAGGCGGAGCAGGGTCGACTTGCCGCAGCCGTTATGGCCCACCAGTGCGGCTTTCGCGGGGGCCTGGAGCGATAAATTAAGGTCGGAGAACAGCGGCGTGCCGTCGGCATGCCGGTAGGTAAGCTGTTGGAGCTGTAGCATCAGTACTTTCTTTGGGAAAAGAGAAATGCAGCCGCCTGCGGCGCTGCTATTGGGTTTCCGGGAAAGAAAGCGGGTATTACATAGATGCTTTTGGGGTGAGCGAGGAAGCGAAGGTACGGTCACTTTCCGGTAGTTTGTGTATTTTAAGGAAACCAAAACCGGCGCCCATGCATCAAGAGCTCCTGCACCTGCAAGCCGAGAACCGCCGCCTGACGGCGGTCGTATCCGCCCTGGCGGAGAAAAACCTGCGGCTGGAAGAAGAACTGCGCGCGATGCGCAGCAGCAATACGCACCACCCGAACGGCGATGCCGGGACAAACAACCCGGGGTTTAACCCAGCCGTTGGCGATGCCGGGACAAAGAACGAGTGTTTTGCTACGGCCATCGAACCTGCCGGGTCAACAAAGCAGTTTTTGAACCCGGCCAGCCTGCCGGCCCGGTCAAAAAACCAGTTGTTTCACCCGGAAGCGGAGCATACCGGGACAAACCCGGGCATTTTGGATGGATTCCCCGGACTTTCCGGGTCAATCTTCCCCGTAGACACTACCGCCTCCGGGTTCCTATCTGCACCTTTCCGGCAACAAGCCGAAAGAGCTACGGCGGAAGCTGTCCGCAATGAGCGCCTCACGCGCCTTTCGGTGGCCCTTCCTTCCTGGAGGGCCATCGCCGCACATCTGCGGGCGGGCCCGGTGCCCCACCTGCGCTGGCCGCAGGAACGTAACCTGCCCCTGCTGCTAAATGCACTTTGCCGCCCGGGCAATGAACGCCGTGCGTACCCCGAACTGCAAAAAACGACGCGGCTGTCCTATACCGGGCTGTACAAAGTATTGCAGGCTGGCATCCGCGCCGGTCTCGTCCACCGGGCCGGCTGGCAGCGCTACCAGCTGACGAACGCGGGGATCTCGGTGCTGGAGCGGGCCTTTCAGACCCATCCCCCGGCCCCTTCCCAAAGGGAAGGGGAATAGACCCATCCTCCCGGCCTCCTTCCCAAGGGGAAGGAGGAGAAAGATCCCAATGATTTAAATTAGGTGTCTTTATTCCCCTTCCCTTAGGGAAGGGGTTAGGGGATGGGTCGGGCCCGCAGGATTTTTCCTCTTTCATCGTCTAACCTCCAAACGAGCTGCCTGTTGACCGAATCCGACCTCATCGAGGGCCTGCAACGCCTGGAGGAACCTGCCTTCCGCGCGCTGGTGGCCCAGTACGGGGACCGCATCTACAATACGGTGCTGGGCCTGGTGCAGCGTGCCGAAGATGCGGAGGACCTGGCGCAGGAGGTGTTTGTGCGGGTGTGGCAAAGCGTCGGCTCGTTCAAGCGGGAGGCGGGCCTCGGCACCTGGATCTACCGCATCGCCGTAACGGCGGCGCTCGACTTCCGGCGCAAGCAGCAGCGGCACAAGCGCGGCGGCTTCCTCGTATCGCTCTTCAGCCGCCACGAAACGGAGCCCGAAGCGCCCGACTTCCACCACCCCGGCGTGGCTGCGGAGCAAAAAGAACGGAGCGCCCTCCTGTTCCGCGCCATCCGCGCGCTGCCCGAAAAGCAGGGCGCCGCCTTCGTGCTCCAGAAGCTCGAAGGCCTGCGGCAGGACGAGATCGCCGCCGTGCTCGACACCACGGTGTCGTCGGTGGAATCGCTGCTGCACCGCGCTAAGCAAAACCTGCGGAAAGAGCTGGCAGGAATGATGGGGTGATGGCGCTTCGACTGCGCTCAGCGTGACAAGGCAGCTTTGTCATCCTGAGCCTAGCCGAAGGATGGGATGTTAAAAACAGGGAGTCCTGTACAGACGCACCATGTGCGTCTCCATTGATAAACGCTTTTTTATGAAACACGAGAAGGATATAGACGACATACTGGCTTCCCTTGACGATGCACAACGCGCGGAAGCAGGACCGTATTTCTACAGCAAGGTACGGGCACGGCTACAGGATGGCCTGCTGCCGCGGCGGCTGGCCTGGCGCCTCGGCCTGGCGCTGCTGCTGGTGGCGCTGCTCAACGTGGCTACGCTCCGCGCCGGGCGGCAGGAAGCACCCGTCAACGAAGGCACCGCGCAGGCGATCGCCTCCGAATATTCACTCACCCTTTCGGAAACCTATTGAAGCATGAACAAAAGCCGCATCAACTGGATCGTTGTCGGCATCACCCTGCTGGTGCTGCTTAACATCGCGCTGCTGGCCACCATCTGGCTGCAGAAAAAAGAAGGGCGCGTAGCCGCGCCCGGCCCCCGTCCCGGCGACGAAAACCCGCTGGCCACCGAGCTCCGCTTCGACAGCGCGCAGCGCCGCTCCTTCGACACGTTGCGCGCCGAACATTTCAAATGGATGCAAGGCTACCGCAAACAGATGCGCGACGCCCGCGATCACTATTTCGATGGAATAAAGTCCGGCGCGGCACCCGATAACCGCATCGCCTGGTCGATAGCAGCGCTGCACACGAAGATGGACAGCGCGACCTACGTGCACTTTGCCCAGGTACGTGCGCTTTGCAACCCACAGCAGCAGGAAGCATTCGACCGGCTGCTGCGCCGCATCGTGAATGCAGCGGGCCGCCCCGGCCCTCGCCCAAGCCCCGACCCCTTCCGGAAAGAAGATGAGCCGCCCCACGACGGGCCACCCGAAGACGGGCCGCCGCCGGGGCCCTAGCCCTGTCCCCTAAAGGGGGGCACTTAGCACGAAGTAGATTTAAAGATTCAATCGCTCCTAAGATCGATAAATTACAAAAAGCAAAAGCCCCGGCGGAACCGCCGGGGCTTTTTATCATCAACCATTAAACCGTTTCAAACAGAGGAATGATCAATGGTCGTTTGGAACTTCCACCTAAGTGCCCCCTTTGGGGGACAGGGGGCCGGCGACGAGCTTGCCATCCACGTATTCCGGCAGCACATTGGCCTGGTCGGCGGTGAGGCAATGACGGATGTCTTTCTCCAGGCCGAAATTGGTGAGGCGGTGGTAGTGCGAGGCGTCGTTGCGCTTCATGAATTCGTACATGTCGTCCTTGGCGAGGCCGTAGAGGCACTCGGCCATGTGCGACGCATCGCAGTTGACGCTGAAGTGCTCCTTGATGCGGCTCACGACGGCACCGGCGAAGAGGGTGTCTTCGATGTTGGGCTTGTCTTTCCAGGCGGCGCAGCCGAGGATCACGTTCTTCTTCAGCGACACGAGGTGATCGCATACGGCGCTCAGGTTGAGAAACGCCCCGGTGATGATCTCCGTAGCGCCTTTGGCCAGTGCCATGTGGAGCAGCTTGGTGCCGTTGGTGGTGGTGAGCACGAGCGTTTTGCCGGCGATGAACTCGCGCGGGTACTCGAAAGAGGAGTTGCCGTATTGCAGGCCCGGCGCCACCTGCCCGTCGCGCTCACCGGCGGTGATGCAGGCAAGCTCACGACCCAGCTGGATGCAGCGCTCCACGCTGTCGACGGGAATGATCTCCTTGGCGCCGTTGTACAGCACCGTCGCCATCGTGCTCGTGGCGCGCAGCACGTCGATCACTACAACAACACAATCCCGTACATCATATAAATGCAGGAGTGCGGGGGACAAACAAGTATAGAGCGTCGGTTTTGAATTAGTCATTCTTTGAAATTGTCTGGCGTAGTTGAGAAGGCCTTCGGCTGCGCTCAGGCTGACAATTGTCATGGTGAGCTTGTCGAACCAGGCGTTCTTTCTCTCACTCGAAGGGGATCTTCACCACTTTGGCCTGGAGTTGCTTATCCCGCACTTTGATATAGATGTTGCTGTCGATGTCGGCGAGTTCCTTGCGCACATAGCCCATGCCGATGGCCTTGCCGAGGGAAGGGCTTTGCGTTCCGGAGGTCACGTAGCCGATGGCTTCACCGCCTTCGGTTACGATGGTGTAGCCGTGGCGCGGGATGCCCTTGTCGACCATCTCGAAGCCCACGAGCTTGCGGGTGATGCCGGCTTCTTTTTGTTTCTGGAGGATCTCTTTCGCGGTGAAGTCCTTCGTGAATTTGGTGATCCAGCCGAGGCCGGCTTCGAGCGGTGAGGTGCTGTCGTCGATGTCGTTGCCGTAAAGGGCGAAGCCCATCTCGAGGCGGAGCGTATCGCGGGCGCCGAGGCCGATGGGCTTCAGCCCCTGGGGCTCGCCGGCTTCGAAGATGGCGTTCCAGATCTTTTCACCGGCGCCGTCCTTGTCTTCGAAATAGATCTCCACGCCGCCGGCGCCGGTATAGCCCGTAGCGCTCACCAGCACGTTGTCCACGCCGGCAAAGCGGCCTTTCACAAAGGTGTAGTATTTGAGGTTGAGGATGTCCATGTCGGTCAGCGGCTGCAGGATCTTGGTGGCGTTGGGGCCCTGCACGGCCAGCAGGCCGGTCTGCTCCGAGATGTTGTGCATCTCTACTGCTTGTCCTTCCGCGCCTGCCGGAGCATTGTGCTTCGAGATCCAGTTCCAGTCTTTCTCGATGTTGGAGGCATTCACCACCAGCATATATACGTTGTTCTCTTCGATGCAATACACCAGCAGGTCGTCTATGATGCCGCCCTGGTCGTTGGGCAGGCAGCTGTACTGCGCTTTGCCGGCGGTGAGCTTGGATGCGTCGTTGGAGGTCACGCGCTGGATGAGGTCGAGGGCGCCGGGGCCCTTGAGCATGAACTCGCCCATGTGGCTCACGTCGAACACACCGGCGTTGCGGCGCACCGTGGCGTGCTCGTCATTGATCCCCGTGTAGGAGATCGGCATATTGTACCCGGCAAACTCGGCCATCTTGGCGCCGCGTTCCTGGTGCTTCGCGGTAAAAGGCGTATTCTTCATGCAAGCGTTTTAAGGGGGCAAAGATAAGAGGGCGTTTACGGTTTCCGGTTTGCCTGTTTCCGGTTTGTCGGGGCGCCTGCGCAGGGCGGGTTTAATAAGGCGAGAGAAGTTGAAGAAGCGTTTTGAACCGCGAAGAAAAGGAGCGAATAAGGTATTCGCTAAATGATAGGAAACGTCCCGCCAAGGCGGGACGTTTTTTTATGGTAAGTCAGGCGTAAAGGGTGCGTCTCTTAGAGGCTGTCTAAAATTAGTTAGTTGGTTTTCAGTATGTCTGGTTTGAGCTGAGCCAAAAGGAAAAAGGGCGTCTTGCTTGCTGATAGAGAGGTGAACAAACATTGGTTACAATGCAAACTCTGTATCAGGTGCCTGACGCCCTTTGGAATAAAGTAGCTACAATATTTGAGCCGAAGGTGCGGCGGCGCAAGCATTCCCTTCAACTGATCTTCAGCGGCATCATTTATCTTTTGAGCAACGGCTGCAAGTGGCGCTCGCTTCCGCCGCAGTACGGCGATTACCGCCTGGTATGGTACTACCTGAACAAGTGGGCCCGCTACGGACTGCTGGACCGGGCGCTATACCTGGTGGGCATTCAGCTGCGGCGCCGGCAAGGCAGAAGCGGCGAGCCTTCGATGCTGCTCATTGATGCCCAGTCGGTAAAAACCGTGGCCGGCACAGGCGACGAGGTGGGTTATGATGCGGGCAAAAAGGTAAAGGGAAGAAAGCGCCACCTGGCTGTGGACACCCAGGGCACCGTCATTGCCGCCGGCGTTACTTCCGCTTTTGTTCATGACAAGACCGGGGCGCGCGTGCTGCGCGATGATGTGGAGGACCGCCCTTCGGTGCGCACTATTGTCGCCGACGGCGGCTACGACGGACCACCGGCTTTTACCGCAGGAGGCAGGATCCGGTGGGTGCTCATTCAGCGCAGACACTCCAACCGCTTCTCCCCCCTTCCTGTCAGATGGGTGGTGGAAAGAA